>CAVVMJ010000010.1:0-372259 GCA_963749445.1 uncultured bacterium | reverse complement strand
CTACCGGCACGCCGGTGGACCTTCAAAATTTCAAATTGCTGCTCGGCACCCGCGAGAAAATTTTTGATGGGATTATTTTGGCGACTACCAGTTATTTGACTTTGTATGAAGACGATTTGCCGGTCAAGTTGCGCGATGCCGGCCAGATTGTCAAGTTGCTGGATAATTTAGGCCGGCCGGTGAGCGTGGCCGGTTATGATAAAGCGGCCAAAGGGCAGGCTTACGCCTGGACGGGCAGCGGTTATAATTGGACTGACCAGCCCACGCCGGACGCGGACAACCAAATGGTGCTGGCCGCGGCCACAGTGGAGCCGGCCGTGTTGACAGCCGCGCCGCCAAAGGCAACTTCGCCCGCTTCGTCATCGTCATCTGCCAAAATCGCGAAACTCGAGCAACAGGTCGCTGAACTTTCGCGGCAGTTGACACTCATCGGACAGCAGCAAGCGACGCCGGCTGCCCAGGCGGCGTCACTTTCGCAGCCGGCGCCGCAATCATCGCCATCCGCCGACCGCACCGGCCCGCTGGCGCTTATGATTTCCGCCTTGGCCCTATTGATCATTATCCTAAAATACTTTTGGCCAACAGCCCAAAAACCATAAATAATTGAAACAAACTTGGCTTGGCTGCGTTTAAATTAAAGGAAAGAGCCATAAATATGGACTTTTCCACTAGACAAAGAAAAAAAACGGCATATAATACAAATATGCACCTTTTTTGAGCCGGTTTTCGTAATTAAAACAGGCCCAAACACAATTAATAACAAAAGAAAGGAATTTATGAACAAGCTCCAGCTCACCGAACAATTGGCCGCCAAATTGAGCATCACCCACAGCGAGGCGGAGAGGTTTTTGAACACTTTAATTCAGATGGTGTATGAGCAATTGCGCACCGGCGATAAGGTCAACATTTCCGGATTTGGACAATTCTCAGTTTCCCATCGGGCGTCCAGAATCGGCGTGAACCCGCGCAACCCGTCGCAAAAGATCACCATCCCCGAGCTCAACACGCCCAAGTTCAAGGCCGGCGAGGCGTTTAAGGAAGCGGTTAAGCTTAGGTAGTTCCGGAGAAACGAATTGGCACGAATCAAGAGACAAATTTTCACGAATGCACGAACACAAAAAGCTCCTTTTCAAGAGGGGGCTTTTTTGGTAGAATTAATAAAGAAAATCAATCGCGCGGGTATCGTATAACGGTTATTATCTCAGTTTTCCAAACTGATAATGCGGGTTCGACTCCCGCTACCCGCTCCAGATTTTATGAACATAAAGGATGCAAAAATTTTACAGAATGAACTTAGACAAATCCTTAACGATTGGGATTTTATCGGCGGCGTTCCTGAAGATGAGTATGATTGTTTGAGAGATAAAATAATAACCCACTTGCAAAAATATGGTGACTTGGAAAGTTTGAAAAAAGCTTTGGTGGATGAAATCACAGGCCACTTTGGCATAGAAATTCGCCCCGAAACGGGAATAGATAAACAAGCCCAAATTATTTTAAGCTGGTGGAATAGTAAATAAATAGCCGCGGATTTTTGAGAAATTACATGGTTATATTTTGGACAATTTTGATTATCATCGCGGGGTATTTTTTGGTTGTGTTTGTTGGCTTGCGACTGGTGGTACCGTTTTTAGGATTTAAACAATATCAGCCGCCAGAGGACTTGCCGCCGGAGATTCGGCAAACCGTCGCGGAACTGGAAAACAAATCAACCGATCAAATGTCCTATTTGCAGGCTGTATATGATTTAGTGCTTCATAAAACCTTACACCAGTGGAAGCATACCAGGTTTCAGGCCGCGGTTCGCATACTTCGGGCCTGGGTCAAAGATTTGGAAGAAATCTGGGAAACCGAAGATTTTATTTATTGCACGGCCATTAATTTTTTGATTTTTACGCTGTTGGCCAACAGCAAATTTTTTAAAGCCCAAGACGTGAAAGTCAGACACGTGTTTTTGAATTTTGTGCCGCACCAGTACTTGCAGGTCAAAATCGGCAACAAATGGATAGACGTTGACCCGGCCGGCAGCGGCATCCGCGGCAAGCCATTAGGATATCATGCTAGCTGGTTTGGCTGATATTGACGATTTTTTGATTATCATATAAAATACATTTAACAATCAAATAATTATTTATCAAGAGTCCTAGCCCTTTGTATCAAAGAGCTTGGCGGCAACCTGCCTTAAAGTTTCCGATTAAGGCAAGGTGCCAGCTCATCAAAAGATGAGGATAAAGAAAGGATCTTTTTTAATGCCAAAAAATAATCATCAGGTAAAATTGTTCACATCCGAGTCCGTGACTGAGGGGCATCCGGACAAAGTTTGCGACCAAATTTCAGATGCGATTTATGACGAAATGCTACGGCAGGACAAAAAGGCTCACGCCGGCATAGAGTGTTTTGCCACCACGGGTTTGGTAATAGTCGGCGGAGAGGCGCGCACCAAGGCTTACGTGGACATCCAGAGCGTGGTTCGCAGGACGCTTAAAAAAATCGGCTACGACAAGCCCGAGTATGGTTTTTGTTTTTCCGACGTGGGCGTAATTTCCACGCTTCACGAACAGTCGCCGGACATTGCCCAGGGCGTGGACGAGGGCAAGGGCGAGTTTAAGGAACAGGGAGCGGGGGATCAGGGCTTGATGTTCGGATTTGCCTGCGACGAGACCAAGGAATTGATGCCTTTGCCGATTTCGCTGGCACATCAGCTGACTCATAAACTTGCCGAAGTCCGCAAAAATAAAAAGTTGCCGTATTTGCGGCCGGACGGGAAGTCGCAGGTCAGTATAGAATATCTTAATGGTAAACCAAAAAGGGTGTCTACTGTGGTCATCGCGGCTCATCATTCCGAAGACGTGACCACAGAAAAACTGCGCGGCGATATTATCCAGTTTGTGATTAAACCGGTACTGGGCAAGTGGTTTAACAAAAATATCCAGATTTTTATAAATTCCACCGGCAGGTTTGTGCTGGGCGGTCCGCCGGCAGACGCGGGACTTACTGGCCGCAAAATTATTGTGGACACTTACGGCGGATACGCTCCTCATGGCGGGGGATGCTTTAGCGGCAAATGCGTGACTAAAGTTGACCGTTCCGCTGCGTATGCCGCGCGCTATATCGCGAAAAACGTAGTGGCTTCCGGCTTGGCCAAAAAATGCCTGGTGCAATTGGCTTACGCCATCGGCGTGGCTAAACCGGTTTCGGCAATGGTGGACACTTACGGCACCGGAAAAATCGCGGATGACCGTTTGGAAAAAATCGTTGAACAAATTTTCCCGCTCAAGCCCGCGGACATTATTAAGCAATTAAATTTGGAGCGCCCGATTTACGAGCAAACCGCGGCCTACGGCCATTTTGGACGGACGGATGTAAAGTTTCCTTGGGAGAAGACGGACAAGGTAAAAGAGCTTAGAAAATTGGCGAAAGTTAAAAAGAGATAAACACGGATCAGGCAGACGGATTAACACAGATCACTGATGTAGGGGCGGCCATCGGCCGCTCGACGTAAGGAACGGTAGCGACCGTTCCTTACAGGATAAGCAGTATAAACCACAGGCTCACGTAGGTGAGCCTTTAAAATTGTTCTTAAATAAGGGCATTTTCAAAAACCTCCAAAATACTATATAATCAGAATATATGCAAAATGATTTACCAGAGTTGGCAAAACTAATCCGCTATTATATTTTAACCTCCACCACGGTGGTGGGGAGCGGGCATCCGACTTCGTCTATGTCGGCGGCGGATTTGATGGCGGTGTTGATGTTTGGAAGATCGCGGACTCACGCGGACAATACTGCAGTCGCGGACTCACGCGGAAATGGAGCATTTTTTAAAGCGGATTTGTTTTATCCGGAATATGTAAATAACGATCGTTTGATTTTTAGCAAGGGGCATGCGAGCCCGTTGTTTTATTCTTTATATGCTGCGGCGGGGCAGAAGATAAGCCAATCCTCATCTAACGACAATAATTCGACCTCTCTGTCTCGGCTGCACTCGACATCTCCCCTTGCCCGTTCGGCAAAGCTCAGGGCAACCTTGAGTGAAATCGAACAGGTTGCCAGGGGAGAAGGGGGACGGGGGGAGCACGCGGCGGCGGGGCAAACTCCAACCACCCCGTCCCGCCAAGGCGGGACACCCCTCCTTGAAAAGGAGGGGAGACTGCAGCGCGCAATTGAGCCGGAAGAATTGATGACTTTGCGGAAGATGGGTAGTCGGCTGGAGGGACATCCGACAATGTTGTTTCCGTATACCGAAGTGCCGACCGGAAGTTTGGGGCAAGGGTTATCAGTCGGCGTGGGTATGGCGCTTAATGCCAAACACGATAAATTATCTTATCGAACACTCGTTTTATTGGGCGACAGCGAAGTGGCAGAGGGCAGCGTGTGGGAAGCTATGGCCTGCGCATCGTTTTATAAATTGGATAATTTAATTGCCATCTTGGATGTAAATCGTTTAGGGCAGAGCCGCGAAACAATGTTGGGTTGGCAAACGGATATTTATGAAGCAAGGGCAAAGGCGTTTGGGTGGAATACCATTGTGATTGGCGGGCATAATATCGAGGAGATCGAGAAAGCATATAAGCAGATAAGCAAGTCAGCCGATAAGCCGACAATGATTATCGCCAAGACGCTCAAGGGCAAAGGGGTTTCGTTTTTGGAGAATAAGGAAGGGAAGCACGGAACCGCGCTGAAGCCGGAAGAGTTGGAAAAGGCGCTGGCAGAGTTGGGGGCGGTGGATAAAAGTTTGATTGGGGAAGTGGCGATGCCGGATAAATCGGAAAATCGGATAAATCGGAAAATCGGAGAGATTAAATTTACGAATTACGATAAACCGACAGCGACAAGAAAAGCTTACGGCAATGCCCTGGTGAATATATTTGAGGCGCATCCGAATATGGTGGTAATGGACGGGGAGACTTCTAATTCCACGTTCGCGGAAACTTTCCGCAAAGCGCATCCTGAAAATTATTTTGAAATGTTTATCGCGGAGCAAAATATGGCGGGAGTGGCGTCGGGTTTCAGCCGCCGCGGCAAGATTCCTTTTGCCTCCACTTTTGCCGCGTTTTGGAGCCGGGCTTTTGACCAAATTAGGATGACGCAGTATGCGCATTCAAATATCAAGTTTGTCGGCTCGCACGCAGGCTGCAGTATTGGCGAAGATGGTTCGTCACAAATGGCCTTAGAGGATATTGCGATGTTCCGCACGAATTTGAACGGCGTGGTTTTGTATCCGTCCGACGCGGTTTCTACGGAAAAACTGGTGGCTGAGGCGGCCAAGCATCAGGGAAACGTTTATATCCGCACCACCAGAAAAGACACAACAATAATTTATAACAATAACGATAACTTTCCCATAGGCGGTAGTAAGACCTTACGATCATCGGACAAAGATCAAGTAACGGTAATCGGGGCGGGCGTAACTTTGCACGAAGCTTTGGCCGCGTACGAGGAATTAAAGAAACAAGGCATCAACATCCGCGTTATTGATTTATATAGTATAAAACCCATTGATGTGGAAACTTTGCAAAAAGCAGCCAAGGAAACGAAAGCAATTATCACAGTAGAAGACCATTTCCCGGAAGGCGGAATTGGCGAAGCGGTCGCCAGTGCACTGGCGACAAGTTCCAAGTTATCAAGTTATAAAGTTGAAAGTCTTGCGGTGACCAAAGAACCGCACAGCGGCAAACCAGACGAGATTATGGCGTATGAAGGGATAAATAAGGATGCTATAATTAAAGCAGTAAAAAATATTTTGTAGTTGCCTGATTTATCAGGCTCGATAAATCGAGCAACTACAGGAGCAAACAAATGGATCGTAATCTAGCTTTGGAATTTGTGCGCGTGACAGAGGCGGCGGCGATTGCGGCCGCCAAGTGGGTAGGCAAGGGTGATGCTAAAAAGGCAGACGGCGCGGCTGTGGACCAAATGCGCGCGCGGTTTAACCAGATTGATTTTAAGGGGGTTGTGGTAATCGGCGAAGGGCAGAAGGATGAGTCGCCGGAATTATATAATGGGGAAAAAGTAGGGTTAGGCTGGAAGGACTCCAACCACCCCGGCCCTTCGGGCCACCCCTCCTTGAAAAGGAGGGGAGAACTGCAGTTTGACCTTGCGATAGACCCGCTGGAATGCACGGACAGCGTGGCTTTTGGAAGATATAACGCAATCTCTGTTATCGCGGCCGGAGCACAAGGGAGTTTACTTAACGCGCCGGACACATATATGGATAAAATCGCGGCCGGGCCAAAGGCGGCTAAGGTTATTCGGCTGGACGCGAAACCATCGGAAAATATAAAACGCACTGCCAAAGTTTTAGGTAAAAAGGTGGGCGATGTTACCGTTTGCGTTATGGACCGCGATCGGCACAAAGAACTCATCAGTCAAATCCGTAAAACCGGCGCGCGAGTCCGCCTAATAACCGACGGCGACGTGGCCGGCGGGATTGCTCCTTGTATGCCGGAATCGGGAATTGATTTGCTGATGGGTATTGGCGCGTCCGCGGAAGCGGTACTCGCGGGTGTCGCGATTAAAATCCTGGGCGGCCAGTTGTTTTGCCGGTTTAAGCCCAAAGACGACCACCATCTGCAATTGGTAAAAAAGGCCGGCCTTAACACCGCCAAAATTTACGGTGTCAACGATTTGGCAAAAGGAAAAATTCTGACTTTTACCGCCACCGGCATCATTGACGGCCCGTTACTTGACGGCGTGCGTTATCAGGACGGCAAAATCATCACTCATTCCATGGTTATCCGCGGCCAGAGCGGGACGATAAGATATATTACAACGCACCACCATCAAAAAGGAATATAGTTATTGGTTGTGGAAACCAGTAGGAAAAAAGTTATAGGGAATATGGATGAAAACAAAAACAGAAAACCAATTTATAGCTTTAAGGATTTGGAAGTATACCAAGAGTCTTATAAAGCGATGTTGGATGTATCGCGAAAAATTTTACCCAATCTTCCTGAATCCGAAAAGTATGATTTAAAAGACCAGCTATCCCGGTCTACTAAAGCAATTCCTAGACTCATTGCCGAGGGATTTGCCAAAAAACATCAAAAGTTAGGTTTCCAGAAGTATTTAGACGATGCAATGGCGGAAATAAATGAGACAATCGTAAGTTTGGAACAAGCCAAAGATATTTATAATGTTGAACCAGAGTTATGTAAAATTTTGATTGAGAAATACAATGTGCTCGCAAAGAGGGTTTATAAGCTAGCCGAAGTTTGGACTTCATTTACAAGCAAAAGGTATGGACCTTAATCCCATTATCCTTTTTCATTCCGGTTTCTAAAACTTACAACTAATAACTAAAATCATGATTGACCAAGCACAAATATCAGAACTCAATAAAATAGCCAAACAAATGGTAATGCCCGGAAAGGGGATTTTGGCGGCGGATGAGAGTACGGGGACAATTGGGAAGAGGTTTGAGAAAATTAGTTTGCCCAACGAGGAAGCAAACAGGCAGGCTTATCGCGAAATGCTGTTTACGACGCCTGATATCGGTAAATATATTTCCGGCGTGATTATGTTTGACGAAACCATCCGCCAAAGCGCCAGACCCTCATCCGGCCGGCGCACCCTCTCTGCCTCGGATGCACTCGGCATCTCCCCCAGAGGGGGAGAACAATATGGAAAAGACTACGCGGCCACCTTCCCCAGGGGGGAAGGAAATAAGGAATAATGCTTTTGACGGCCGCTCGTTCGTATCTATATTAAAGGAAGCGGGCGTACTGCCCGGGATTAAGGTGGATATGGGCACGGAAAGTTTTCCGGAATCGCCCGAGGAAAAGCTGACCAAAGGCCTGGACGGCTTGCCCAAGCGACTGGCCGAATACGCGGCTTTAGGCGCGAAATTTGCCAAATGGCGGGCCGTAATTACCATAGGCAGGGATTTGCCCACTAAGAGCAATATCCGCCAAAATGCCAAAATTTTGGCCGCTTACGCGGCCGCTTGCCAGCAGGTCGGATTGGTGCCAATGGTAGAGCCGGAAGTGCTGATGGACGGCGACCATACAAGTGGAAAGTGTGAAGAGGTTAGTGAGAAGACTTTGACGTATGTGTTTGAAGAATTGCAAAAAGCCGGCGTGGCGCCGGAAGGCATGATTTTAAAAACCAATATGGTTGTTCCGGGAAAAGAGTCGGGTGAAAAGTTATCGCCGGCGCAAATTGCCGAGGCAACAATCAGGGTTTTTAAAAAAACGCTGCCCAACGCTTTGCCGGGCCAGGCATTTTTGTCCGGCGGCCAATCGGAAATTGAGGCTACGGAAAATTTAAACGCCATGCATCAGCTGGGAAAGTTGCCGTGGCATCTGTCGTTTTCCTACGGGCGGGCGCTGCAGGACAGCGCGCTGAAAAAGTGGAACGGCAAAGCGGAAAATATCGCGGTCGCCCAAAAAGTTTTTATCCACCGCGCCAAAATGAACAGCCTGGCGACGTTGGGAGAATACAGTAAAGATATTGAACAAAATTTAAAAAATTAAGTAAAATTAAATAAAATTGGACTCAATTTGCAGATGGCAATTTTGTCAATCTTGGTCAATTTTGTTCAATCTTGTCAATAAACCCATGCCAAAACAGCCAACCAAGGAAGATCAGCACCAGCACACGCCCGACGAGGTGGTGTGCTTTACTTCGCACGGCCGGGAAATTTGCATCCACGCTTCCCAGCTGGAGCACATTTTTAAAAAAGGCACCGACGCGCGAGGTATCCACCTGGACCTTAATGAAAATTATGGGTGAATTCACGCAAGGTTTTGATTTTTTAAAGCGCTTTAAAAAATCCATAAGCATTATGGGCAGCGCGCGCGTGGGTTTGGAGCACAGGTTTACAAGGAAGCCACGGATTTGGCTTTCAAACTGGCCAAAGCCGGTTTTGCGGTAATCACGGGCGGCGGGCCGGGCATTATGGAAGCGGCCAACAAGGGCGCGTTTGAAGCCGGCGGCAGCGAGCTGCGGGGCTGAACATCAGGATGGCGACGGAGCAGCGCACTAACCAGTTCGTGAAGGAATCCGAAAGCTTTACTTTCTTTTTTACCAGGAAAGTCATGCTGGAAACCGGCTTCTTCGGTCGTACGTCTTTTTCCCGGGCGGCTTTGGTACTCTGGACGAATTTTTTGAAATGATTACCTTAATCCAGACTAAAAAAATCCGCCCGGTACCGGTGATTTTAATCAACCGCGAATTTTGGCAGCCGTTGATGGATTGGATGAAAAACCACGGTTTTTCAAAAAGACAATGCCATCAGCGAGGATGATATGAAAATTTATCATCTGGCGGACAGCGCGGACGAGGCTTACGAGTATATCAAGAAATTGCCGGAGAAGAACCACTTGTTTAGTTAAGGATATAAGTATGTAAGGATACAAGGATAGGCGAATGTATGCCAATAAAGGATTTTAAGGAAATTTATGCTTGGCAGAAATCCCATGAGCTGACGCTTTTGGTTTATAAATTGACCAAGCAATATCCGAAAGATGAACTTTACGGCCTGGTTAGCCAGAGTAGGCGTTGCGCGGTTTCGGTTCCCTCGAATTTAGCGGAAGGGTTTAAGCGCCGAGGGCAGAATGATGACGCACATTTTTGTAACATTGCGCAAGGTTCTTTGGAGGAACTTAGATATCAATTATTGCTGGCCAAAGATTTAGGCTATATCACAACTTCAGAATTTAATGATGCAGAAAAATTATGCGAAGAAACGGCCAAGTTGATTTATTTATGGATAAAGAGCAAGAACAGGAAGTAAGGATAGCAAGGATATAAGCGGCTTGTATCCTTATCATCCTTGTATCCTTGTATACTTTCACAAGCATGAAACCAGCAAACGTAAGAACCAAAATTTTTCTTGATTCCGGAGATCCGGTCGAGACAAAGCAGGCGATGGATCTTTTGGGTTTTTTGGATGGTCAAACCACTAATCCGTCCTTAATTTCCAAAAACCCCGATGCCGCCGGAAAAAAGTTTTCCGCGGCGGAAATTTTGAATTTTTACGAAGGCGTGGTAAAAGAAGTCTCGTCCTTGATTCCAGCGGGGTCGGTGTCCATAGAAGTTTATGCCGACAAAGATACGCCCGCGGAGGAAATGCTGGAGCAGGGCGAGGAATTTTTTAAATGGATCCCGAACGCCCATATTAAATTTCCAACCACCGAGGAAGGTTTAAAAGCCGCGGGATTGGCCGTAAAAGACGGTCTGCGCGTGAATATGACTTTGGTGTTTTCCCAGGAGCAGGCCGCAGCGGTTTACGCTGCGACTAAAGGAGCGGTGCGCGGGCAGGTTTATTTATCGCCATTTATTGGCCGGCTGGATGACAGGGGAGAGAACGGGATGGATTTGATTGCAAACATTATTAAGATGTATGGGGCAGGCGACAGGCATGTGGAAGTTTTGACCGCCTCTGTCCGTTCGCTTGATCATTTTATGGAAGCTTTAAAACTCGGCAGCGATATCATCACCGCGCCGCTGAAGGTCATTAAAGAATGGGCAGCGGACGGAAAACTAACCTCTCTCCGTCCCTCCCCTCATGAGGGGAGGGTGCCCGACTTGTCCGCCGAAGCCTTGGCGAAGGCGGAAAGGCGGGAGAGGTTGCAGCCAATCCCATATCAGCAAATAAGTTTGGATAAACCGTGGCAGGAATACAACATCCAACACGACCTCACGGACAGGGGGATAGAAAAATTCGCCGCGGACTGGAACAGTTTGATTGATAAGATTTAAAAGATTGATAGGATTGAGCAAGATTGCGAGACTAACGATTTCCGCGGTCGCGGAGATCGTTAGTTTTTGTTTTTTTGGTATTTTTATACGCTTGATTTCCTCGGCCGAGGATTTTGAGAGTATGGTTTTTTCGACGTCTACAACCAAAAATCAAAAACCCGCCTTTTGGCGGGTATAAATATTTTTTGGCCCTCCTTCGCCAAGGCTACGGCGGGCGCAGACTTCGTTAAACCTGCGAGTGGCCGAAGGCCAGACGAAGCTTTAGCGAAGTCTGGTCGGGCTGCTGGGAATCGAACCCAGTCTATCTGCTCCTCTTCACCCCGCACCATTTTTTATGAAAAATTTACACTCATTCCTCTGGTCGGGGAGCCGGGAATCGAACCCGGTCTATCTGCTCCCAAAGCAGACGTACTACCGGTATACTACTCCCCGGACAAGGGAAAAAATATAAAAGAAGGCTTTATTATAATTTAGGAAAAATGGTGCGGGGCAAGAAGCAGACGTACTACCGGTATACTACAGCCCGAAAATTAACTATCCTGTTGATTTTAGCATTGAAAAGCGTTTTTGACAAATTCCGCAGCTTATATTATAATGCCAATAATATGTTAGCACAGGCCTTATTTATCCCCAATTTGCGTCATCGGCAATCGACTAATAAAGAAAGTCAGGAAATATTCACAAAGCTAAATTTTTGCCTTAGTTAAGGTAAAATTTGTGAAAATTTCCTGGCTTTTTGCGTGTTTTTGCAGAAATCCAGATTTAGGCAGCCGAGCCTGTAACAAACCAGTTCAGCTTCCGTCTGCCCGTGTGTACAACTCTAGAAGCGGTAAGAAAGCAAAACAAAATTGGTAATTTAGGATTATCAATTAGGTAGCGCATGATTACTGCCTATTTAGTTGTATGTCAAAAAAGTTATTGGCCTGACGTTTTGATTAGTCGGCTGGGTTAAAAATTTTGCGCGCTTAAGTCCTATTGGGGAGAACGCGGAAAAGTTTAAGCCATGGTCGATCTGCCGGCGTAAAAGTCTGGCGCCAGGGATATCAATAATCACTTTTCTTTTTTTCTGTTAGCGGTGATCTCTAGAGCTCCGCACCACAAGAGAAAAGAGGGGTGTCCCCCTACGCTAAAGCTTCGGGGGAAAACAATTAATTAAAATTTTTCCGGATTTACCCCGCACCAATTGCCTTAAATGGCTGATTGGCGGAGTAGAATCTTTGCTCCAATTATAATCCCCCTGACAAAATTTGGTTAGGGCAATTGGTGCGGGGAAATTTGATTGTCTCAATTGAATAATCAAATTTATACAAATCCGGAAAAGGAGCATAATAATAAAATGCAAGATACTCTCGCAAAGAAAATCTTTGCCGTAGGTTCGGCAGCCGCGATGGTTATGTCGCTGTCCGTAGGGCTTGTGGCTCACGCCGCGCCCCATGGTTTGGGCACCAACGTCCTGACTTCCGACGGCACCGTGTGGATGGTTACATCCGCCGGACGCCGCGCCTACACGTCATGGGGGGCGTTCGTGTCCTATGGGTTTAATTCCCAAGCGGGCATAGTAACCGCCAGCTCTGACGACTTAGCTTTGCCTGTTGACCCGGCCGGGTTCATCCCGCCGCAAGACGGCACTGTCTTTTGCGCCACAGTCACCAAAGGCTCCGATGTCAAGGGCGAATGTTCTTTGATCACCGGCGGCATGAAGGCGGCTTATACCTCGGCGGCCGTGTTTACGGGCCTTGGTTTTAGCTTTAGCCGCGCTGTTTCCGGCGACTCCTCGTTTATGACGAAGACCGCCAACATTGACAACGCCACCGCCCAACATCTTCCGGGCGTGCTCGTCAACAACGGCGGCACAGTCCAGTTGGTCGGCACAAACGGTTTACTCGGTATTCCGGACTTGGCCACCTTTAACAGCTGGGGCTATTCCTTTAGCAATGTTGTTCCGGCCAATGCCGCGGACAAGACTTTGACGCAGACCGGCGTAATGGCGATGCGCCAGCCCGGCCAGCTCTCTCCGACCGCCATGGCTCCGGTCAATCCGAACCAGCCTCCGGTAGTTAACGGCAGCGTGAGCGCGATGCTCTCCTCCGACACTCCGGCCAGCGGAACTTTGGTCTCCGCCAGCGCAGGCAGCCAAGTCGGCGCGGACGTAGCCCACTTTACCTTTAGCGGCAGCGGCACGGTTACGCAGATTGTGATTAAGAGAATCGGCGTGTCCGCGGACACCAGCATTGCCAATGTTTACCTCTATTTGGGCAACGCCCGCATCACCGATGCCGGCACGTTCTCCAACGGATTGGTTAGCTTTAGCAATTCCGCCGGCTTGTTTACAGTCAACGGCTCTGCCGTTGTGAGTGTCAGGATGGATATGGCCAACTCAATTTCCGGCCAGACTGTGGGCGCGCAATTGGCTTCTTACACAGTTGCCAACGGCACCCCGATGTCCACGTCCATTTCCGGCAACCTCTTTAACACCGCTTTGGTCACTGACTTAGCTACGGTTAAGTTGGGCAGCAGCAGCAACACCGGCAGCATTACCGGTTCGGGCGCTAACCAGGGCACCAACGGCACCATTAATGCCGGCACTGTAAATGCCAACTTGTGGGGCACTACAGTCACGGTCGGCCAGCGCGCCGTTAAACTGCAGTATATGCAGTTCAGGCAAATCGGTTCGGTTGCGCAGGACGCCATCCAAAATCTTAAATTGATGGTTGACGGTTCCCAGGCCGGCAATACGACCTCGGTTACCAACATCGGCAGCAATAGCAATGTGGTGATGTTTGATTTGTCCGGCAGCCCGGTCAGTTTGTCTACCGGCGCCCACACCATTGAACTTCATGGCGACGTAGTTAAGGGCACTTCCTACAACTACGAGTTCACCATGCAGACCCAGTCCGACGCTTTGTTCCTGGACAGCAGCTACAATGTGGCGGTTCCTCTGACTCACTTGGATGGCACCACCATTCTCCAACTGAACCCGGGCCTGACCACTGTCAACAGCGGCACGGTTACGGTTCAGCAGGATCCGGCTTACACCCAGACCCAGTTCGTCAAGAATGGCTCCCAAGTCGTCTTGGGTTCCTGGACAATGAAGGCTTACGGCGAGGACGTGAAAGTTCAGACCTTAAGCGTGGTCTTGAACTACTTTGATTCCTCCGGGTCAGCGGTTGCGCCAGCGACCACCGAGGGCTTTAATAACCTTGGTTTGTTCGTTAACGGCGCCCAGGTCGGTTCTTCCCAGAACGCCCTGTATGCCTCTTCGGGCAACGTGACCTGCGGCACTGACATTTGTACCGCGGTCTTCGGCACCACTAACCTCTTTATCCTCACAGCCGGCCAAGCCGTGACCGTGCAGGTTAAAGGCGATAGCACTTTAGCCACCGGTACGAGCGTGGCCTCGGTCAGAACGGATTTGGAAACCACGGCCAGCGCCCTGCAAGGCGTGACTTCGTTCTCGCTGACTCCGACCACTGCCACCACTTATGTCGGCGTAAGCTTGACGGTCGGCAGCAGCAGCGCGACCTTGAGCAAGAACACGGCTTACAACAACCAGACCATCTCTCCGAACCTGGTCAAGCAGAAGATCGGTTCTTTCGTCATCCAGGCCTCGCAGGCCGATGGCGTAAGGGTTAACCAGTTAACCGTGGCTTTCGCGGCCGGAGCTAACGACAGCGCCAATCCGACCACGACTTTAGCCAACCTTTACGTGGTAACGCCCGACTTCCCGAACGGCACCACTCCGGTGGCCCCTTCGGCCAGCACCAACGTCTCGGTTAACTTTACGGTTGCGGCCAACCAGACCGCTACGGTGGATGTCTACGCTGACATCAGCAACACCCACGGCACGGTGCAGGTAACCTTGAGCGGCACGGGCATTGGCGTAACCAGCAGCCAGACCGTGAGCTTAAGCTCCACAACCGGCCAGGTCTTGACAGTCGGCTCCGGTACGCTCAACACCCCGACCCTGGACGCTTCCTCCCCAATCGCTACTTTTGTGATTGCCGGCGGGACCAACCAGGCCGCGGCCACCTTTAACTTTGTGGCCTCCAGCGGCGGCTTGACCATTACGCAATTGGACTTCCAGATTGCGACTACCACCAACGCCACGAGCGTTCCGGTTACGGCTTTGATCGTAGGCGGCATTACGGGCAGCATCGTGGGCGCCACTTCCACAGTTACCGGCTTGAACATCGCTGTTCCGACAACTTACAGCGGCGTCAACGTTCCGGTGACCATGAATTTGGCCAATGTAGGCTCTAACGGCGTCTTGGGCGGTTCGGTCTTTACCGTTAACCTCACCCACGTGAAGTACGTTTCCGGCGGCACAACCACGGATAAGTACTCCAACGCCGCAGGATTCGGCAATCTTCCGTCCAATGAATTTAACTTGGTCGGCAGCGCGCCGACAATCAGCATCGCGGCTCCGTCCGCTTTGTTGACCTCGGGCAACCAGACAGTCGCCAAAGTTACCGTTACGGCCAATGCCGGCGGCAACATTGTCCTGGAAGGCTTGCCTCTGACCTTTGCTGCGGCAGGCGGCGCTTCCACGACCGTTGTTTCCGGATACGGCAGCGCGGTAACCATAGTGGATGACACTACGGGCCAGACCGTTTCGCTCACCGGTGCTGGTGGCGTTTATGGCGTTCCTGCGTTTGATGTTGAGCCGGGGCACTCCACCTCAACTGTCATAACCTTAAGCAGCGACAATACTATTGCCGCTGGTACTAGTAAGACTTATGATATCCAGCTTAACGTTAACGGCGGCGCGTTTGCCACCTCGCCCGGAGCGTCTATTTCCACCACGCTGGGCTTGGCCACTGGTTTGACGTTTAAGGACGTTAACAGCGGCAAAGATGCCATAGCGGCCGGATCGAGCCCGGCCATCAACGGCGGCACCACGGCGCAGACCTTTATTCCGAACTATCCGGTTAACTCTGTGTCAATACACAACTAACCGGTTAGCGTGATAATAAGGTTCACCCACCAAAATTTCTTTTAGAAATTTAGGCGGGTAAAGTCCCAAATACTTACACCCCCACACCAAACTTTTGGTTGTGGTGTGGGGGTAAAAATTTGAGGCCCCGCCCTTTCTTTACGAAAGGGCGGGGTTTGTTTACCCCGTTAGAAGTAAGTCCCGACTTTACGCCGGGGCTGTCGGCGCGCATCGCGCCGGACTTCTAACGGGGTGAACCACGGATGCCCGGCAGTCAGTTTGACCGGCGGGACAAAATGTTCTACCATAATGGTATGGAAATAAATTTTAACCCAACCGAATTGGCCGTAGCCGCTAAAAAATTCGGCTTAAAGTTCGTCATCCTCCACGGGTCTTTTGCCACGGGCCTGGCCCGCAAAGATAGCGATTTTGACATTGCCGTTTTAGGCAACGAAGAAACAACTTTCCGCCAGTTATTGAAACTGGATGGCGTTTTAGCCGATGTTTTCAAGTTACCTCCCGCAACTGACATGGACTTAAAGAGCCTGAATAAGGTTGATCCGCTGTTCCGTTACGAGGTGGCGCGTGATGGAAAATTATTATTTGGGGATCCCGCGCAGTATGAAGACTTTAAAGCTTTTGCCTTTAGAGCTTATGACGACGCGCGTCCGTTGCTTGAATTGGAGCATCATTTGGCGAGAAAATTTCAGGTTCATTTAAACAGCCTGTATGCTCAATAAAGATTTTGTCTTGCGGAAAATAAAACTCATTCAGGAAGATTTATCACGGCTGGAACCGCTGAGTCATTTGTCTTTTGAAGAATTGGCAAAAGATTTTGTCAGCTACGCGGCCACGGAACGCCTGCTTGAGCGCATAGTTACCAGGGCGATTGATGTCAACCGGCACATAATTGCCGAGTTAGGCGTTGGCAGCGAAAAAGTGCGGACATACGAGGATACTTTTTCGGCTTTGGCGGAACTTGCGGTTTATTCCCGGGATTTTGCCAAGCAAATAGCCCCGTCAGCTGGCTTGCGTAATATCCTTGTGCACGAGTATGACGAAATAGACCCAAAAAAAGTTTATATTTCGATGGGGAAAGCTTTGGAACAGTACGTTCGTTATTGCGATTTTTTGTTAAAACTTTTAGATAGGCAAAAGCCCTAGCAAATATAGTTGGAAAGTGTGGATAAGTTTTTTGACAAAATTTGGCTTAAGTGTGATACTGTAAGCGATACAGTTTTTATTTAAAAGCCTTTTTTGATACAAAAAGTGGCGCGTTTAATACAACGGAATCAAAAAAAGATAAACAACGTCAAGACTTTAGGGCCTTGAAAGGCCGTTTGGGCGTTTTTTTAGGCTATAATTTTTCCCAACATTTAATCAATCAAATAAAATTTATTCATTATTTTTTCCGGCAAGGTTGGGTACCGGGAAAAATGGAGAAAAAACAATGCAAAAAGTATATAAAATAGCGGCAGGCTTATTGGGCGCCGGACTTATGTTGTTTGCCGCCCAGCAGGCTTTTGCCATCCTGACGCTGGGTCCTTTGTCAGTGGATTCAAGCGCGGCGCTAAACTTGGGCCCCACTGCCAGTTCGGTGGTGATTACCCCGAATACGACCGTCGTCGGCACCTTGAGTGTGGCCACCACGACCGTCGGCGTCGGCGGCTTGACGGTAAACGGCACCGTGACCCTGCAAAATAGCGCGACTATAGATAATGGCAATAATGGAACAATCCAGGTTCTCGGCGGAATTCTTAAGTCGGGAAACACCGCCGGCGTGAATGCTGTCGGTGGTCGGACAATGGTATATGGTTATTATAGTGCTACTACCACCGCTCTTACCGGCACAGGTTTGGGCGTGCAGGGGGAAGCCAGGCTAAGTAGTACAGATTCTTCTGCCGGGACATTACAGGGCGGTTTATTTAAGGCCGGTAATGGTACGGCCGCTGACACTCAGACCGGCGGCGATTTACTGACAATGACTGGTGTTTATGCCGCAGTCGCTTCTTCTCCCACCCCTTCCCATGCCACTAAAACAGTAACCAACGCCCGAGGCGTGGAAATCACTATGGACTTAAATCAGGCTGATACCGCTATTACCAATGCCTACGGTGTCTATATGAGCTATCAAACAGATAGTGCACCCACTATCACTAATGGCTATGGTCTTTGGATGAAGAATCAAGGCGTTCTCGGAGGCGGTAATGGCTCTGGACAGACATTAAATTCTGCTCTTTATGTGAGCGATGCCATGGGCGGTAGCGTCAAAGGCTGGGATTACGGCTTGAACTTATCCGGCGTTGGGGCAGGGTTTGGCACGGCCGATATTAAACTTTCAAGAGGCAACACCATTAACAACTCCGCGATCGGCACGATTACTTTTGGTTCCGCCAGTTTGACCACGACCGGCACGATGACTGCGGCAACCTCAACCGCCACCGGAGTTATAATAGTGCCGTCCCACTCCGCGACATTAGTTGATAAAGCCGACGGCACTGCTACTTGCGGCTCGGACAACAGGGGAGCCATAGTAATTGACGCGGCCAACCTGTTTTATGGCTGTGACGGCACGAACTGGACTAAATTAAGCAATTAATCATGGTTTAATTTTTCCCGATTGAATCGGGATTAAATCAAGAAAGGAATTAAATCATGAAAAAACTAAAAATTGTTCTTTCCGCTGCCGCGGCTTTGGGCTTAGGTTTGGCTTTGGCCGGGACGGCTTTGGCAACCATAGCAGGCACCGTCGGTTATACGAACGATACCACCGTGGCCCTGACCAATCCGGCGGTTAATTTGACTATTTCGGCGGGTTCGACCGCCACTTCGGTCATTGTTAATCCCGGAACTTTGGTAGTCACCGTGCCGGCTAATCAAAGTTTTATTCTCACTTCGGCCGACATTGCCGTTACCCCTACCGGGTATTCCGGCGCGGCTACGGTTACGAATGCCTGCAGCAATTCCCATCTTAACCAGATAGTGGTGCAAACCGGAAGCTCGGCGGAAACCATTACCTTTACGCCCGGGTCGGCGGCCTGCACAGTAAGCAACGGATCTTCCGGCAGCGGCGGAGGCGGAGGCGGAGGTGGAGGTGGCGGAGGTGGAGCGGCCAACACTACAGTTCCGGTGATTACGTCTTTTACCGCCGCGCCGGCCAGCATCAGCGCGGGCCAGACGGCCACGCTTTCCTGGGTCGTGTCCAATACCACAGCTTTGTCCATCAACCAGGGAGTCGGTAACCTGACGGCCGCTGCTACCGGCAGCAAAACCGTCACCCCGTCCGTGACCACCACTTATACTTTGACCGCGACTAACAGCTGGGGGCAGATAACTACGGCTACAGCCACAGTCACCGTGCCGGGAACCCAGGCGGCCGTACCGCCCGAGCCAACCGAGACAACGTCTCCGGCCAACAACCAGCCCGAACTTTCCATGCCGGGCGGGGAGTCGCACGCCGCTCCGGCCGGCGCCCATTCCAACGGGACGCTGGTGCTTGACGGCACCACCGTGTACCTGGTCCAAAACGGCCAGCGCTACGCCTTCCGCGACCCGTCCGAATATAAATCCTATGGCTATAACTTTGGCCAACTGGTATCGGCCAATGCCCAAGACAAAGCCATGCCCCAGGCGGAGTTTGTCCAAAAAGCCATGGCGAGGAACCCTGGTTTTGGATTCTTCCGACAACAAAACCGTGTATATGGTAGGCAGCGGCAACACCAAGCGCGGTTTCGCGACGGCAGACGTGTTTAAGGCTTTGGGCTACAGTTTTGCCAACTTGCCGAAAATCAACTTGAGCGATTACCCGGTCGGTCCGGTTATTACCGACCAGACCCAGCCGCATCCGGACGGCAGTTTGGTTTTGGACGGCAAGACAATTTGGTGGATAAACAGCGGCCAAAAGCAGGGCTTTGAGTCCATGGCCGTGTTCAACACTTACGGCTTTACTTTGGGCCGCGTGGTCAAGGCTAACCCGGGGGATTTGCAACTTCCGACAGGACCGCTGGTCAAATTCCGCGACGGCACCCTGGTTAAGGACGGCGGCAACTATTACCTTATTTCCGACGGCAAGAAACTGCAGTTCGCTTCGGCCGGCGCCTTAAGCTCTTTGGGCTATAAGGTTGCCAATGCCGTTAGCGCGAGCTTGTCCGGTTATGAGCTTGGCGGCACTTTGCCGTAAAGCCAAAAGTAATCCAGTTTTAGAAAAACAGCCCCGATATTGTATCGGGGCTGTTTAGTGGGACTGCTGCACTAATTGGTTGGTAACCGCTTAAATTTTCTTCCTCAAAAAGTAATGGATGGCATTCAATATCCGCCCGGCGTTTGCCGGGTTTTTGAGTCCCCGCATGGTCTTAAGTCTGGCGTTAAGATGGCTAATGTAGCCCTCCAAGACATTGGTGGTTTTTGGGATGCCCCAAAGCTTTCGGTATTCCATAAAAGTAAAGGCCAAAGGCAAAGTCCTGATGAAACCGTTAATGGCATTTAATTCCACGTCTCCGCCTCCGGGCCACATAGCAAATACAACCCTGTCAAAATGTTTTAATCTTAAAGTTAACTGGTATTCATCGTTGGAGTCCAAAACCAACTTGGCGTACTTAACCCAGTAAAATTTTCTTAAAACAATTTTCGGCCTCTTGGCGTGTATTCTCAGGCCGGTCTTCAAATCCCGCAGCAGATGGATATGGCAGCGCTGGTGGCGTTTAATGCCAAATGCCCTCAAAGCGCTGAAAATGCCCGTTCCGCCGTCGCTTACGACTACTTTGGGTTCATAACCGACAGCCTTGAGTTCCTTAAAAATTTGCCGGTAACCCCAGGTGGATTCTCCGCCCTTCCGATGACACCGGCCGATTAAGCCGACGTTGGTGTCGTAGGCCAGATATTCGCAGTAATCTTCTCCCTTGACCGGCACGTGCTTGGCGTCAATGACCAGGACTTTGGAACAGCGGTTTAAGTTTTTTTTAAATGCTCAAGCGGGGTAGGCACAGGCCGCAACTCTTTATGCAAACCTCTCAGCACGGTCGTATCTCGCATTTTGGTTTTAAATCCAATACGTCTAAAAGTTGACCGGTCCAATACGTACATGCCTGTCTTTTTGGTTCCTTTTCTTCCTGCCTTTTTAACCCTAAAAGTTTTATCACAAGGCCCGCAATACCTGCGCCTACCGCCCCACTTAACTAATCGATTATTGCCGCAATATTTGCAAACTGATTTCATAAACGAAATTGGTTAATTAAAAACAAACAAAAAAGCCTTTATTCAAGGCTTGATTGTATTATATCATCAACCAATTAACGCAGCAGTCTCTGTTTAGTTGATGGAAATATTTTTGGATTTTAGCCTTTTGTTTTATTTCGGACTTACGCACTTGTTCCCTTTTCCCCTCCCTTGATGGGAGGGGCTGGGGGAGGGTGATAAGAAAGCTAAATATTTTGCATTTTTAACCCCCTCCCTAACCCTCCCCGCAAGGGGGAGGGAATCAAAAACGCGCAAGTTCTATTATTGTTTACCAGCCGCGTAAGCGCTGACTTGGTCCCAAGCAGTTTTAGAAATTAGGGCAATGGTTTTGGTTAAAGCGTCGAGATCGGTTCCTTTGGTCATCACACATAAAATATAGGGGTGGGTTGGGTGGTAAACAATGCCGCAGTTTGACAGGGAGATGTCGGCTGCGCCGGCGTTGATGTTCACGTTTTCCCCGAATTTCTGGGCTACCGCTGTGCCCGTCGGGACTCCGGCGGCTAAACCTTGAGCGTACTTGGCCCGGGACATTATACTCAAGGCTTTTTCCGAATAGCCTCGGCTTAGGTAAGTGGCGTTATAGAGGATGCGGAGCAGCAGGGAGTATTGTTTGGGCGTAATTGTGTAATTGTCGCTGTCGTTGGGATTGGGCAGGCCGAGGTCGGTGTAGATGTCATTGAGGGTCGCCTGGTCAATGTCATTGAGCAGGGCGTTCTTCGCGCCGTTGTCGGAACTGACGATCATGGCTTCAATTAGCTGTTCTACGGCGTAACTTTTGCCGACTTGCAGGTCCGAGGGGGAAGACATCGGCACCCCGTTGATTTCGTCGGCTATGGCGGCGGAGTAGTTGAGGGTTTTGTCCAGAATATCGGGATTGGTTTCGGCCTGCTTAAAATAGGCAATCATTATGGCCACCTTCATCAGGCTGGCCGGCTGGTAACCGGTGTTTTCATTGATACCGGTCCAGCGCCCCAAGCTCAAATCTCGGAAATAAAAGCTGTAGCCGGCCAGGCCGGCCGGACTGGCTTGGGCGACGGCGGCTTTGACGGCGTTATCCATGGGCTGGTATTTGTTGAATTCTTTGACGTCGCCCGGCACCTCGTAACCGAGCAGGGGGTTGATGTAGCGGTAAGGATTGTTCTGTTGGCGCAGCGGCTTGATTTGGGTGGAGATAGAGCGGATGGCTGCCTGGCCGTGCCAGTACCACCAGACGGAGCTTACAATCACGCCTGCCGCCAGGGCTAAAACATAACCCAGCAAAACTGGGTAGCGTTTTTTGTCATGATTGTTGCCGTTGTGGTTTTGAGCCATATCAAATCAATGGATTAGTTTCCGTCGCGCCTTATCTACAATTATAAACGCAATTTTGACCAATGACAAGGCGGCTCGGCCGATTCGGCTGCGCATTTGGTTAGCCGGGCAAGTTTTGCTATAATATCTGCATTGGCTTAATTAATTTATCAATCAGCCGAATATGGCAAAACCCCAAATTAGATCTTCCGCGGAAACCGTGGTTTCCGCCATCTTTTTTATTTTTGTGACGCTGGCCCTGCTCAGCCCGTTGTGGGTGTTTAAGGATTTGTTGTTTCCCTTCATCACCAGCAAGGCTTTTACCTTCCGCGCTTTCGTGGAATTGGCCCTGCCGTTTTATGTTTATTTGCTGATTAGGAGGAAAGACTGTCGTCCGTCCTGGAAAAACCCTTTGGTTTTGGCCATGCTGGCTTTTTGGCTGATCGGTTTTATTACCGCCTTTACCGGCGTGAACCAAAACCGCAGCCTTTGGGGCAATTTTGAGCGCATGGGCGGCGCTTATTACGTGGCGCACCTGACTTTGCTGGCTATGTATGTGGTGATGCTGGCGCAAATCGGCAGCCGGTATATTAAAAATATTTTGTACGCGGCCCTTGGCGTGGCCGTACTGATTACCTTAAACGGGATTTCCGGCTGGCTGGGCGGGCCGGTCGCGGTGCCGGATCCGTCCCTGCCCAGCCGCGTGTCCAGCACTTTGGGCAACCCGATTTTTTTGGGCAGCTTTTTGATTTTACCCATGTTTTTGGCTGCGTTTTTCGCGCTGCAGGAAGAGGACAGTTTGGCTAAAAAGCTGACGCTCTGGGGCGTAGCAGCTTTGTTGTTTGTGGGCATTATTTTAAGCGTGACCCGCGGCGCCCTGGTCGGTTTGATCGCCGGCTGCGCCTTTGCCGCCGCGGCGTTTATTGTTTTTTACCCGCGGCCCAAGGTCAGGGTGTACGGCGGCGCGGTTTTAATCGCGGCCATGGCTATCGTGGTCTCGTTTTTTATTTTTAACCAAAAATTGCCGCAGAACCGCATCACCCGCTTGTTCCAATTGCAGGGTAGCGACACCCAGGCGCGGTTTCTCCAGTGGCGCACGGCACTTCGCGGCTTTGTTGACCGTCCGGTGCTCGGCGTGGGGCTGGAAAATTATTATTTTATCTCCAACAAATATTATAATCCCGAGATGGTCAAGTATGACGCGTCGTGGTTTGACAAACCCCACAACTACATTTTGGAAGTTTTGGTCACGACCGGCGTGTTTGGTTTTGCCGCTTACATGGCCATGATTTTGTTGGTTTTGTGGGCCACCTATAAGGCGTGGCGGGCGGAATTAATCAGCCTTTTGCAAATGTGCCTGCTCTTGGCCGGGTTTGCCAGCTATTTTGTCCAGAATTTATTCGTGTTTGACACCATTCCGGCCAGTATGATGTTTTACGTGTTTGCCGGCTTTGCCGCGTTTTTGCTGAATGAGTCCGGACCCGGCCGGCAGAAGCCGCCGGCCGGAAATTCGGCCAACCTGCCCGCTTTGGCCGGCGCCAGTTTGGCCGTGGCCGCGGTGGTGGCGGTTTACGCGGTGTATGTCACCAACATTTTGCCGGCCCAGGCGGCCAAGAACGTCAATTACGGCTACGCCTATGTGGGGGTGGACATTAATAAAGCTTACGGTTATTTTCAGGATGCGGTTAATTCCCCGTTTAATTTTGACGCGCAGGATACCGCCCAGCGCTTCAGCGAAATGGCCGCCACCGCCGCCCAGTCGTCCCAGCTGGATCCGGCCGCGGCCAAGCAAATGGTCGCTTATATTACCGATTACGAAAAGCGCACGGCGCAAAGCATTGGCAACGATCCGGTGTCGTGGCAAAAGCTGGCCAATGATTATTACATCCAGGCGGTGGTCAACAAGACCGCGCTGGATCCTTCCGCTGAGCAGGCCGTTAAGCGGGCGGTGAGCCTGGCGCCCGACCGGATTGAGCCGGAACTGCTCTTGGCGCAAATTTACGTGGCGGAAAATCGCCTGAACGAGGCCCAAACCGAACTTACACGCCTGAATTCCGTAGTGCCTTTGACTTCCTATACCGTTTCCAGCCGTTGGCTTTTGGCTTATGTTGACCACTTGGTCGGCGACGACTCAGGCGGCGCGGCCGTTGTCAAAGACTTCGTGGCGGAGCAGTATTCGCCCCAAAATTTGCAGACGGCCGCTTGGCTGTTGGACTATTTTAACAAACAAGGCGATTACCAAAGCCTGGTTTTATGGTCGCAGTGGTTTGTAAAAAATTTCCCGCAGGAGCCCGGTCCGTATTTGGCTTTGGCCCAGGGCTACGCGCACACCGGGCAAATACCGCAGGCGAAAGATTTATTGCAAAAATTGATTGATCAGGGCGCGCCGAACAAAGATCAGGCGCAGGCTTTGCTGAAAACCCTATCCGCGCAGTAGACTTTGGTTTTTAATGTAAATTTTCTTTTATTTAAGGCATATTTTAAAGGCTCCCGCCTTCGCCAAGGCTACGGCGGGCAAGCACCCCCAAAAAGATTAAAGGCTCACTTACGTGAGCCTTTGACGTTTGTCATCAGCCGGTTATTTTGACAAAATCCGGCGGTAGATACCTTCGGTTTTTTGGAGCATTTGGGTTTCGGTAAATTCGGCGGATTTTTGGCGGGCTTTAGCTGCCAACTGGGCTGACAGATTTTCATCGTGGATTAATTTTGTGATGACTTGGGCCAGGACTTGGGGAGTTTCCGGATCAATGAGCAGGCCGGCATTGCCTAAAGCTTCGGGATTGCCGCCGACCTCGGTCGCAATTATTGGTAAACCGGCCTGCATAGCCTCCAATAAAGTATAAGATAATCCTTCTTTGCGAGAGGGGAGAACGAATGCGTCAAAAGCTTTAAGATATTTTTGAGCGTCAGGGATTTTTCCCAAAAGTTTTACGCAATTCCCCAATTCTAATTTTTTAATTTTTAATTCTAAATTTTTGCGTTCTGAGCCGTCGCCAATAATCACAATGTTGATTTTTGATTTTATTCCTTCGTCCATCATCGCCACCGCTTCAATCAGCATATCCAGCCCTTTGGTTTTGTAAAAATTGGCAATTGTGCCAACAATAATTTTATCATCAGGCAATTTCAGTGCCGCTTTAGCCTGCGGTTTGTCAAGAAATTTAATTTGCCCGATTCCGTTATGGATGGTGGCGATTTTATTCGGCGCGATTAATTTGTTGGCCAGTGCGGAATTCCTGTCGGCATCGGAAACCGTAATAATGAAGTCGCGGTAATCCGAGGCGATTTTTTCCAGCGCTAGGTAAAAGTTTTTTACGGCAAAATTTAACGGCTCGTTAAAAATAAAACCGTGAGCGGTAAACACGATTTTTGGATGATTGCTTTTTTGACGGCCGTTTAAAAACCAGTCATTGGTTTTTAAGCCAACGCAGGCAAAGCTGCCCAAGACGCCGGCCTTGCTGGAATTTAAATGCACGATGTCAGGCTGTAAATTTTTTATCAGCTGCCTGATTTCCCAAACGGCTAACAAATCGTGCCAGAGGTTGATGCTACGTTTTAGATGCTTTAATTCCACGCAAGGCACTTCCAGATTTCTGGCATCTGCAAAAAGCTGCGTGGCCTCGTTGCTCTTCGAGTCTGAGCCTGAGGGCTCATCCCTCAGAGTCGAATGACCGGCCGCAATAGTCCCGCCAAAATGTTTGGCCAGGGCCAGTACGTACTTTTGTGCGCCGCCGCCGTCCGCTTGCGTAATTATGTATAGAATTTTCATCATTTACATTGTAGCTTAAAAGGCGTTGATTTAAAAGGGGTTTTGTGGTAAATTATAATAGATTAAAGACTAAGGATTAAAGATGAAAGATAAAAAAATCGCATTGATTACCGGCATTACCGGACAGGACGGCTCATATTTGGCCGAACTGCTTTTGGCCAAAGGCTATGAAGTGCACGGCATTATCCGCCGGGCTAGCGTGTTTAATACCGAGCGGCTGGACGATATTTACCAGGATCCGCACGAGCGCAAGCGGCGGCTGTTTTTGCATTACGGCGATTTGGCCGATGCTTCCAATTTAAACCATCTGCTTAAAATTATCAGTCCCACGGAAATTTACAACCTTGGCGCGCAGAGCCACGTGCGCGTGAGTTTTGACATTCCCGAATACACGGCCAACATTGACGCGCTCGGAACTTTACGCCTTTTGGACGCCATCCGCGAAAATAAAATCCCCACCAAATTTTACCAGGCCGGCTCCTCTGAGATGTTCGGCGATGTTTTGGAAACGCCGCAAAAAGAAACCACGCCGTTTAACCCCGTCTCGCCTTACGGGGCGGCCAAAGTCTTTGCCCACCACATTTGCAGGGATTACCGCTCGGCTTACAAAATGTTCATCAGTAGCGGCATTTTGTTCAACCACGAGTCGCCGCGCCGCGGCAAGACTTTTGTCACGCGCAAAATCACCACGGGCATTGCCGCGATTTTGGCCGGCAAACAGGACAAAATTTATCTGGGCAATTTGGAAGCCAAGCGCGATTGGGGCTTTGCGCCAGAATACGTCAGGGCCATGTGGCTGATGCTGCAGCAGCCACGGCCGGATGATTTTGTCATCGCCACCGGGGAAACCCACAGCATAAGCGAATTCTTGGACGAGGCGTTCGGCTTGGTCGGCATCCGAAATTGGCAAAAGTATGTGGGCACTGACCCCAAGTATTACCGACCACAGGAAGTTAATTTTCTTTTGGGCGATTTTAGTAAAGCCAAAAAACAGCTGGGCTGGAAGCCAAAAGTCAAGTTTAAAGAATTGGTCAAAATTATGCTGGAGGCGGATCTGAAAGCGGCGGGGCTTGATCCTAAAAAATATATCAAGAACTGATGGCGCGATCGCCATATTTAACCGCCAGAAAAACTTGAAAGTTTTATTTGCATCATTCAAATACGAATACGGAAAGCCAGCCTGGGGGCCGGCCATGATTGAGTATCAAAATTTTTATTGCACTTTGGAAAAAATGCAGAATGTCCAGGCGTCTTTTTTTGCCGTGGACGAAGTAATGCGGGAGGTCGGGCGCGACGAGATGAACCGCCGGCTGATTGAAACCGTGCGGCAGCAGCGGCCGGATTTGCTGTTCACCGTGATTTTTCAGTCGGAACTCAAAAAGGAAACCGTTAATTTTATTACTACCCAAACTCAGACCAAGACTTTTAATTGGTTCACCGACGACCATTGGCGGCTGTTTAACTTTTCCCGCTTCTGGGCGCCGCTGTTTACGGCCGTGGGTACCACCGACTCCCAGGCTCCGGCAAGATACCGGTCCTATGGCATCAACAATGTCATAAAAACCCAGTGGGCGGCGAACACGGCTTTGTACAGGCCGGTGGGAAATTTTTTGCCGGAGGCGGATCCGCCCAAGGCGGAAAAGATTGGGGATTATGGAATTTCGTTTGTCGGGAAAAAATACGGCCAGCGGGAGAAATACATCAAAAGGTTAAAATCATCCGGATTGCCCGCGCAGGGGTTTGGCAAGGGCTGGGATGGGGGAGTGGTGAGCCAGGAAAAGATGCTGGAAATTTTTTCCCACTCCAAAATCAATTTGAATTTTACGGAAAGTTTTTTTAATTGGCCGAAACAGCTGGCCAAATTGTTCATCAGGAAAGAACTGGGAAAGTATAAATTGAATTTCCAATTTCCAATTTCCAATTTCCAATCTTTGTTGGGGGCCAGGCGGAGGCAGATTAAGGCCCGAACTTTTGAGATTCCGGCCACGGGCGGATTTTTACTGAGCGCCGCCGCCGATAATTTATCCGACTATTATTTGCCCGGCAAAGAGATTGAAATTTTCAGGGATTTTGACGAATTGGCGGAAAAATGTAAATATTATCTGGAACATGAGCAAGAAAGACGGGCGATCGCCAAAGCCGGATATGATCGGACCATACGGGAACATACCTACGAGCGGCGGTTTCGGGAAATTTTTAAAGCGATGGAGTTAATTTAAATCTTTCTATTTTTAAATACTGTTACTTATGAAAACAGCCTTGGTTTGCGGTGCCGGCGGGTTTATCGGCTCGCATTTGGTCAAGCGTTTGAAAAAAGAGGGCTATTGGGTGAGGGGAGTGGACTTGAAATACCCGGAATTCAGCAAAACCGCGGCTGATGATTTTGTGGTTGGCGATTTGCGCGACCAGCAAGTCTGCCAAAGAGTTTTAGATCGCCCTGCCCCGTCCTTGACGGGTCAAGGCGGGCCGTTTGACGAAGTTTACCAGCTGGCCGCGGATATGGGGGGAGCCGGCTATTTGTTCACGGGCGAACACGACGCCGACGTCCTGCACAATTCCGCTCAAATTAATTTAAACATGGCTTTTTACGGGCATCGCGTTGGCATCAAGAAACTTTTTTATTCATCTTCGGCCTGTATGTACCCGCAGTATAACCAGCAAAATCCAGAAGACCCAAAATGCAACGAGGCCTCGGCTTATCCGGCCGATCCGGACAGTGAGTACGGTTGGGAAAAATTATTCAGCGAGCGGCTTTATTTGGCGTTTAGGCGCAACTACGGTTTGGATGCGCGCATTGCCCGTTTCCACAACGTTTTTGGGCCGGAAGGGACTTGGCGGGGAGGCAAGGAGAAAGCTCCGGCAGCGATTTGCCGCAAAGTGGCCGAGGCTAAAGACGGCGGGCAAATTGAAATTTGGGGCGACGGCCTGCAGACCAGATCGTTTCTTTATATTGACGAATGTTTGGAAGGCGTTAGGCGCCTGATGGACTCCAAGGATTTTTTTGGGCCCGTTAACATCGGTTCGGAAGAAATGGTGACAATAAACCGTTTGGCGGAAATTGTGATGGAAGTGGCCGGCAAAAAAGTATCAATCAAACACATCGACGGGCCGCTGGGGGTGCGCGGCAGAAATTCGGACAATAGGCTGATCCGGGAAAAATTGGGCTGGGAGCCGCGGCAGCCGCTGAAAGACGGCATCAAAAAGAATTATGAATGGATTTTAAGCCAGTTGGCCTAAGAAACCGCCATTTGTCGCGATGAAAAAAAATTTAATTTATTTGACAATAATTTTTATCGCCACCAGGCTGGTTATTGACCAGAAGGTGCCTTTTTGGTATGACACGATTAATAATTACATGCAGTATCTGGATCCGGAAATTTTACGCCACAATTTGGCGCAGGGGATTTGGTATTTGCACACCCAGCCGCCGCTGTTTAACCTGTTTTTGGGATTGGTTTTGAAACTAGGGTCCGGCAAAGTTGCCAGCGCCGTGTTTGCCGGCTTGTTTTTTTTAATGGGCATGGCGGTAGCCCTGGGCAGTTATGTGTTAATGCGCAAGCTGCAGGTCTCCAGCCGATTGGCCTTTATTGCCTCTGTTTGTATTATGGTTTTTCCGCCGCTGGTGCGGGCCGAGCGCTGGCTGTTTTATCCCTATCCGCTTGCGACGTTGACAATTTTAGCCGCGTTGGCGCTGTGTTATTTTGAGTTGGGCAAAAAATACAAATGGTTTCTTTTATTCTGCCTGGCTTTGGCAATTGTAGTTTTAAGCCGCAGTCTGTATCATTTAATTTTATTTATGCTGCCGTCGCTGCTGCTGGTTTTGGTTTGGGTTTATGCGCGGAAAATCGGCAATACTAAAAAGTACCTGCTTGCGGCCGCGATCTTGTTTTTGCTGGCCAGCAGCATTTACGTAAAAAACTACGCCCAATATGGAATTTTCAGTTCCAGTACCTGGCAAGGGATGAATTTGATGGAAATGACTTATTACATCCCGCAAGACATAAAACAGCAAATGGTGGACAAAGGCCAAGTCACGCCGCTGGCCTTGGTCCACAACACTTCGGCGCCGCAGGTTTATTTTGACTATTTCCACCTTCAGCCGGCCCGCGGAAATCCGGTTATTGACAACTTGGTTAAGTCCACGGGATCGCCTAACTTTAACAATTACATTTACGCCAAGATGGGCGCGGAAAGCCAGCATAACGCTTTGGTCTTAATAAGCCACCATCCGCTTGATTATTTAAAAGCCGTGGCCAACGAAACTTACATCTTTTTTCTTTTAAGCCTTATCGATATTTTGATCAATGGCGTTCATGGCTGGTGCCGCGAACTGACAGCCTATTTCATTTTGGGTTTGATGTGGCGTTAGTTTTCGTGGTGCCGGTCTTTATGCTGATATTGTTTGGATTGGCACTTTACGGTTTGCTATCATCGGTATTCAAAAAAGGATGGAAACTGTCGAATATTTTCGCGGATGGTGGAAGTTTGCCATTATTGCGCCTGTTTATGGTTTTTAACATAATTTACGTAACCGCGGTGAGCAACCTTTTGGAAATCAAAGAAGGCTGTTTTTACCGCATGCCCATTGACCCGCTGCTGTTTATCGGTGCCGCTTTGGCGGTTCAAATATGGCTGGACAAGCGCCGGGTAAAAAATTGAGGGAAACCATCACAGATAAAAATTCAAGCCGCGGGTTCGCAAATGGTTGTTATGCCAATGCGAACCGGCGGCTTGTAAAGTAAAGGCGTGGTTGTCCGGGGCCGCTGGTCATCGCCAACTTAGGGCTGTTATCAGCGCTCCCCCAATCCCGAGCGCAAAATACAGCCAGCCGTTCAACCCGAGATTTTTCCGTTCTTTGAAGATCCACAGGCCGATCAGAGTCGGCACAATAATCTCCGCGACCAGAAAAATTGGCTGGACTACCACCAGCGGCGCGAGACTGTAGGCCCAAAATTCCAGAGCCAGAGAGCCCACGATGGCCAGGCTTAGCGGAAGCGTTCGCTTGAGCAGGACGGGGAAAGGCCGAGTGGCAGGCGGCGGACTACAGAGTTTGTATACCGCCAGCGCCCCAATGAAACTGCCGGAGTACCAGCCGAACAAAAACGTTCCGGGCGGCACGTTGTTTACAGCCCACAGGCGCATCAGGAAGCTGGCGACTCCCCAGATGACACTGTAAGCCAGGATGTAGGCGTACAGGCGAGAAGGGGAATGTTTTTCGGCTGGTTTGTCTTTGTAATCCTTACGGACAAACAGCCCGATGGCAAGCAGACTGATCCCCACGCCCGCGGCTAGGCGCGGATTAAAGAATCTGCCTTCCCTGAGAATGCTGTAGGACAAGAACATTGCGATGAGGTCATCCCACATCGTAAAAAGCGATGTCTTGCTCATGCTCAGGGCCATGGCCCGCCATTGGCAGTAGGTGGCCAGGGCGTTGATAACGCCTAAGGCCATTATGGCTATGGCGGTTTTGGAAAAACTGATTTGCCCCAAAAAGGCCGCAACCAAAAAAGCGATGCTGGCACAGCAGGCGTACTGCAGCAGGAAGTAATGCTCACGGTCGCACGTATCGGTACATTTTTTCATCAGGTACCTGGCGAAACCGAAGCCGATGAGTATTTCTAATATTACCGGAACATACCACATCATACCGTATTCCTCCGTTTTGAAATAAACGCCAACCAAAATTTCTTACGGGGCGAGAAGTCTTGGCCGATGTTTATGCTGTGGTAATTTATTTTTTTTATTTTCATCAAAACTTTTTGTAATAATAAGACATTATGGCATAGTTTATCGTTAAAGTCAACGCTTTTTATTTATAAAAACCGGTGGTATAATTGATTTATGTTTAATTTAAAAAACGCGAAAATTTTACTCACCGGCGGGCACGGGTTTTTGGGCAGTAAGGTCTATCAGGAACTTTTAAAAGGCGGGGCGCGGCCGTCCAATATTTATCGCCCGCACAAAAAAGAACTGGATTTGTTAAAGCCGGAAAATTGTAAAAAAGCTGTACAGGGTAAAGATTTAATTATCCATCTGGCGGCTACGGTCGGCGGCATTGGCTACAACCTTAAAAAGCCGGGCCAGCTTTTTTACGACAGCGCGGTTATGGGCGTGCACTTAATTGAGGAAGCGCGGCGGGCCAAGGTCAAAAAGTTTGTGCAAATCGGGACAGTCTGCGCTTACCCGAAATTTCCGCCGCACATTCCTTTTCGTGAAGAAGATATCTGGATGGGTTATCCCGAGGAAACCAACGCGCCTTACGGCCTGGCCAAAAAAATGTTGTTGGTGATGCTGCAGGCTTACCGCCAGGAATACGGCTTTAACGGGATTTATTTGTTGCCGACCAACTTGTATGGTCCGGGCGATAATTTTGATCCGCAGTCTAGCCATGTTATCCCGGCACTCATCAAAAAGTTTGTGGAAGCCGTGGATAACCATCGGCCGAGCGTGATCGTCTGGGGCAGCGGCAAACCAACTCGGGAATTTTTATACGTGGACGACGCGGCGCGGGGGATTGTGCAGGCAATTGTCAAATACGATAAAAGTCAGCCGGTGAATCTGGGCAGCAGCTTTGAAATAAAAATCAAGGATTTGGTCAATATCATCGCCAAACAAACGGGCTTTCAGGGTAAGATCGTTTGGGATAAAACTAAGCCCGACGGCCAGCCGCGCCGGAAGTTGGACGTCAGCCGCGCCAAAAAAGAATTCGGCTTTGTTTCCAAAGTGGATTTTAAAACCGGCCTCAAGCGGACGGTTGATTGGTATGGGAAAAATCGTGTATAAGGGAAGATATCTCTTAAGTGAGAGGATTTTAAAGGCCCAATCTTTGGTCGAGCCTTTAAGTTTTGACCTGATTTGACACCTTTTGACACTTGGTATATTATAATTAAGTATCAATTATTCATTGAATTTTCTGTATGCCGGAAATCAACCCAAACGAAGTTTATACCAGCGGGGAAACCGAGGTCCTGCTTAAAGTCAGCAACAGTACGCTCAAGCGGCTAATTAAAAATGGTATGATTAAAGCCAATAAGATTGGCGGCCAGTACCGGTTTTTGGGGCATGATCTTTTAAAGATGTTTTCCCCGGAACTGGACAAAAAAGCAACCCAGGTTTATAAAAAAGTTCGGCACACGGCCTGGGAAAAAACCCGGAACTGGTGAATACATCGAATCTACGAATAAGACGAATCAACGAATGGCAACGAATTCGTTTATTCGTAGATATTCGCAGATTCGTTCAATTCGTTGATTCGATATATTTTATGGAAATTACAATTAAACCAAAAAAAACCATCAGCTGGGTGGATCTCACGGAACTGTGGCAGTACCGTGAACTATTGTATTTTTTTTCCTGGCGCGATTTGAAAGTCCGCTACAAGCAAACAGCCATCGGCGTGGTCTGGGCGATTTTCCAGCCGTTCATTACCATGGTGGTGTTCACGGTGGTTTTCAGCAAACTGGCCAAAATTCCTTCCGACAACGTGCCTTACCCGATTTTTGTCTATGTTGGCTTGCTGATTTGGCAGTTTTTTTCCCAATTCCCTTTCGGACGCCAGCAACTCGCTGGTCGCCAACCAAGCCATCATTACCAAAGTTTATTTTCCGCGGCTGATTTTGCCGATTGCCGCCACCTTTACTTGTTTGGTGGATTTTTTTGTCGCTTCTTTTATTTTGGTCGTTTTGATGGTTTATTACCATTTTACGCCGCATTTGGAGGGTTTGCTGATTTTGCCGCTGCTGATTGTCATAACTTTTATGGCGGCTGTGGGCGGCGGATTTTTCCTGTCTTCCTTCAATGTTAAATACCGCGACGTGCGTTACGTCCTACCATTCTTTATCCAGTTGCTGATGTTTGCCACGCCCGTCATTTATCCGGCGAGCATCGCGGGAAAATATTCTAAAATTCTGGCTTTAAACCCGCTCACCGGGATTATCAAAGCCGCGCAAGCCGCGCTTTTGGGCAACGCGCCTATAAATTGGACGCTGCTCGGAATTTCCGGTGCAGCTTGCGCGGCGCTGTTTATTGTCGGCATTGTTTATTTTAAATTGACCGAAAAGTATTTCGCGGACGTTATTTGAACCGCTGACCCGTTCGGCAAGCTCAGGGTCACCTTGAGTGAAACCGAAAGGTGAATGGACGCTGATTTTAACACCAACGCTGATAAGACGCTGAGACGTCAATTACCAGCTCAGCGTAAAATCAGCGTACCTATCAGCGACTAATCAGCGCATATGTACATAATAGAAGCCAAAAATATATCAAAAAAATACCGGATTACCCACGATATGGGCAACCGTTATGTTGCCCTGCGCGACGTTTTGACCAATGCTTTTAAGAGTCCGCTGCGGTTTTCGGCAACAAAATCCGCCGCGCCGTGGGGCTGTCAACCACGGAAGAATTTTGGGCGTTAAAAGACGTGAATTTCCAGGTTGAAGCCGGCGAGACCTTGGGAATTATCGGCCGCAACGGGGCCGGGAAATCCACGCTGCTTAAAGTTTTATCCCAAATCACCCCGCCGACCACCGGAGAAATAAAACTCCGCGGTCGGGTCGGCAGCCTTTTGGAAGTCGGCACGGGCTTCCACCAGGAACTCACCGGGCGCGAAAATATTTTTTTAAACGGGGCGATTTTGGGTATGCCGCGCCAGGAGATTATCCGGAAGCTTGACGAAATCGTGGCTTTTTCGGGAGTTGAAAAATTCTTGGACACGCCGGTCAAACATTATTCTTCCGGGATGTATGTGCGTTTGGCTTTTTCCGTGGCCGCGCATCTGGAGCCGGACATCTTGCTCGTTGACGAGGTTTTGGCCGTGGGGGATGCGGAATTCCAGAAAAAATGCCTGGGGAAAATGGAAGAAGCGACCAAAAAAGAGGGCCGCACAATTTTATTCGTCAGCCACAACCTTACGTCCATAGCCAGGCTGTGTTCCAGATGCCTGCTGCTTAAGGACGGGCGGGTTGTCAAAAACGGCAAGACGGCGGAAGTGATTGATTATTATTTAAACAGCGGCCAGGGCAACAGCGCGGTTAACGAATACCAGCAAAAGCGGAATCAGCCGGTGGAAATCACCAAGGTCACGATTTTAAATAAAGAGCTAAAACCTTCCGGCACCATCCCTGTGAGCGAAAAGTTTTTTATTGAAGTGGAGTATGAATTTTACAAGCCCGAAACCAACATAATGCTGTCTTTTGTTTTTTATTCCAACGATGATGTAATTTTGTATTCCTGCGAATCCGACAAAAAGCAGGCGACCAATGATTACCAGGCGGGTAAATATGTTACCCGGGTGGAAATTCCGGCATTTTTGTTTAATTTGGGGTATTTCCATTTTGCGGTGCAGCTTGGCCTGGACAGGATAGCGCTTGACCATCACGAAGGCCTGTTTTTTGAAATCACGGATGTGGGCAACCCCCGCTCACAATTCAGGTACGATTACGCGTTGGGGAAGACGGCTTTTTTATTGGATTATAAAACAACTAAAAAGTAATATATTAAACGCAAATCTATGTTTGCAAACAAAACCGTTTTAGTTACCGGAGGCACGGGTTCGCTGGGACAAAAGCTGGTGAGGTTTTTGTTGGATAAAACCGCGGCTGTAAAAATTATCGTCTTTAGCCGCGACGAACTCAAACAGTCGCAAATGTTTTCGGCTATTGCCGATCCCGAGGGACGCTTGCGCTTTTTTATTGGCGACGTGCGCGATTTGGAAAGGCTGCAAAGAGCCTTTAGGGGTGTTGATTATGTGATTCACGCCGCGGCCTTAAAACAAATTCCGGCATTGGAATACAACCCTATGGAAGCCGTTAAAACCAATATCTTAGGCACGCAGAATGTCATCAACGCCGCCTTAGATCAAAAAGTCGCTAAAGTCTTGCTGGTTTCTACGGACAAGGCCGCCAATCCGGCCAATTTGTACGGGGCCACCAAGCTGTGCGCCGAGCGTTTGGTTATTAGTTCCAATGTTTACGCGGGCAAAGGCGGAACTAAATTTTCGGCTGTGCGTTACGGCAATGTTTTAGGCAGCCGCGGCAGTATTATTAAAATCGTACAGGAGCAGCGTGCCAAAGGGGAAATTACCTTGACTCACAAGGATATGACCAGATTTTGGATTACGCTGGACCAGGCAGTGGATTTGGTAATGCTGGGCCTTGAAAAAATGTACGGCGGCGAAATTTTTATCCCCAAAATTCCCAGCATGAAAATGAAAGATTTTCTTAAAGCCTTGGCTCCGGAATGCAAAATTAAAATCATTGGCATCCGGCCGGGCGAAAAACTTCATGAAATAATGGTTACGCCGGAAGAATCGCGGCACACCAAAGAATACCCGACCTATTATGTGATTTTACCCGAATACGACTGGTGGACCGGGCACGACCATCATAAAGCCGCCAAAAAAGTTAAAGATGGCTTTGTTTACGCCAGCAACACCAACAAAGTTTGGCTCAATGATACGAAGCTAAAAAAATTAATTGGCGTGTAATTTAGCCCGATAAATTTTGTCAATTTTTAATTTTTGTCATTTATGTCAATTCCCTTATGATCCCGTATGGGCACCAATCAATTGACGAGTCCGATATTGAGGCGGTCGCAAAGATTTTAAAGTCCGACTGGATGACGCAGGGGCCAAAAGTGGAGGAGTTTGAGCGCGCTTTGGCCGAGTACTGCGGGGCGAGATTTGCGGTGGTAATGTCAAACGGCACGGCCGCCTTGCACGCGGCTTATTTTGCCGCGGGAATCAAACCGGGGGACGAAGTTATCACATCGCCTATTACTTTTGCGGCCACGGCCAACGCGGCGCTGTGGCAGGAGGCAAAACCCGTGTTTGTGGATGTTGATCCGGTTACAGGGAACATTAATCCGGATTTGATAGAATCGGCGATTACCAAAAAAACCAAAGCCATCGCGCCCATAGATTATACCGGTCGGCCGGTGGATTTGGAAAAAATTACCGGCACCGCGAAAAAACATCACCTGTTGGTTATAGAAGACGCCTGCCAGGTTTTGGGCGCGTCTTATAGCGGCAAAAAACTCGGCTCAATCAGCGATATGACCACGTTCAGCTTCCATCCGGTCAAATCCATAACCACTGGCGAAGGCGGCGCCGTAACCACGGACAACGAAGATTTTTACCGTAAAATGAAAATGTTTATTACCCATGGCATTACCAAGCAAAATTTTATTAACCCTTCTCACGGCGGCTGGTATTACGAAATGCAGGAGCTGGGCCTAAATTACCGGCTAACGGACATCCAGTGCGCGCTTGGCATCAGCCAATTAAAAAAGGTTGATGAATTTGTGGGAAAACGCCGGAAGCTGGCAGAACGTTATCACCAGCGGCTCAAAAATGTCAGCGGTCTTCGTTTGCCGCCTTTGGATACGGCGGATGTCAAATCAGCCTGGCATTTGTATGTGGTTAACCTCAAAAATAGATATGCCAACAAGCGGGCGGAAATTTTTGCCAAGCTGCGGGAAGCCGGCGTTGGCGTCCAGGTACATCATATCCCGGTTTATATGCACCCGTACTACCGCAGCCACGGTTTTAAAAACTTCAGCCTGCCGGGTACGGAAGATTTTTATAACGCCTGCATAAGTTTGCCCTTGTATCCTAATTTGACCGAAAAGGATCAGGATGCCGTGATTGAACAATTGGCCAAATTGGCATCATAAGCGCGCGGCAGTTGTATAACAAATAAATCAAGATCGATATGCAAAAAAAAGGGATAATGATAATCGGCGGCGGCGTGCTCCAAATACCTGCTTTAAAAAGAGCGAAAAGTTTGGGTTTTACCACCTATCTTGCCGACGGGTCGGAAACGTGCGCGGCAAAAAAATACGCTGACTTTTTTTTCAAAGCGGATACGAAAGATCATAAGCACAACGCCGCGATAGCCCGCACGTTAAAGAAAAGTGGCAAGATAGTTGCCGTGTATACGCAGGGTACGGATGTCGCCTACACGGTCGCCTACGCGGCCAAAGTTGCCGGACTTCCCGGCATAGACCCTTTGGTGGCGCTTAACTGCAACGATAAAATCAGGATGCGGGAAAAGCTCCGGGGCTTCCTTTTAGTAATTCCCGTTTTGCCAAAGCCAAAACCTTTAAAGAATTTTTGCGCGCGCTAGGCAAAGTCGGCTTTCCTTGCTATGTCAAACCGGCTGATAATTCAGCCTCCCGAGGTATTATCCGGTTGGCTGGCAAACAGACCGACAGGGAACAGCTTTATCAGACTTTTACACAAGGGCTTAAAGCATGCTGCTTAAGAAAAGAAGTGTTGGTGGAAGCCGAAATGCCCGGTCGGGAATACAGTGTGGATACTGTGCTGTATCAATCGAGGCTTTACCCCGCGGGAATTTCCGACTGCGTATTTTTAAAAAAATATAACTACGCCGTCCAGTCCGGTTCCATGACGCCGTCGCTGCTTCCCGAACGGACCCAGCAAAAAATGTACGAAATTATGGAGCAGGCTGCCTGCGTTTTGGGGGTCACGGACGGAGCGTTTAAGGGCGATTTAGTAATCGACAGCCGGGGCAACGTGGGTATCATTGAAGTAGCCGCCAGGACTTCCGGCGGCTTTGATTCCCAGTACCGAAAACCGCTGAGTTTTGGCATAGATATAATTAAGGCAACTATGGATATTGCCTGCGGCTACCCTTTTGACGCCCGCGACCTGGTTCCCCGCTGGGTTAAGTGGTCGTCAACGACCACGGTCTTTCCGGAAAGCGGCAGGGTCACAAGCATCCGCGGCATTGACAGGCTAAAAAAATTAAAGGGCGTGCACGAAGTAATTATGCTGTGCAAGGCCGGCGACATAATCCCTCCGTACGTCAATTGCGCGACGAGGACTAACTTTATCATCAGCTCTGCCGATACCATTGAGGAGCTGCGGGAGCTGGAAAAGAAAATCCGCAAGACATTAATTATTAAAACAACAAGCTTATGAAAACAGTCGCTGGTATAAACGGGTTCGGCAGGTTTGGTCTGCATCTGCTTAAATACTGGCTGGACCGCGCCGGTTCATCCCATTTTGTCATTGGCTATATTAACGACGACAAGCTGTCTATTACTAAAGCTTTAGCCATAATCGCGGGTGACAAATACGTCGTTTTTAACAAGCACAAAGTTTCCATAAGCGGCGACTCTTTGGTATTTCTGGAGCCGAATGGGAGCAAGCACAGCATCCTTTACACCAACCGGCCAAAGCCGGAAATCCGTTGGAAAGGGAAGCCGGACATTGTGTTTGAGTGTTCCGGAAAAGGCACCGTTTCCAAAGACTCGGCCGAGTTCCTAACGGGCAACACCAAGCTTGTGATTATTTCCGCGACCTCCTGGGATGCCGACAAAACGCTGGTCTACGGGTTTAACCACGACCATTTCACCAAAGCCCATAAAGTAATTTCCTACGGTTCGTGCACGGTTAACGCTTACGTTCCGCTGGCCCACTACCTGAATAAAAAATACGGGATTGTTTCCAGCGACGTCAACGTCATCCACAACATCCAGGAATACAAGCGGGGAGGCTTTAACACGCTGAACCGAAAATTCTGCACGCTGGAAAAATCCGGACCAAATTTGCTTGGGTTTTTGAATGCCGACAACTTTACCGTCAACTACACCGTGGTTCCGTATTCCGGAGTGTCAATTATGGATTACCGTTTTGAGTTCAAGGAAGGCGTCCATAAAGAAAAATTTATTGACGACCTAGCCGTAGCGATTGCCGAAGGGGACTTAAAGGGCCTTTATGGGATGGAAGACATGGACATCGGCCCGGAAGTTTACAATTGCACCACCCACTCCGCGGTATTCATTAAGGAGAACATCAGGGCAGTCGGGAAAAACATCTACCTTCATTCCTATTTTGACAACGAGAATTCCGTTAACAGATTTTACGATCTGGCTAACCACGTAAGTTTTAAAAATAAATAGGTCAAATTATTTTATTAAAGGTTTTATGGATCACATTGTCATTCCAACCCCCAAAGGAAAAAAAATCATCGGCCCAGGCAGGCCGGCGTTCATTGTGGCCGAAATGTCCGGCAATCATAACCGCAGTTTAAAACGGGCTTTGGCGATTGTGGACGCAGCCGCGGCCGCGGGGGTTGATGCCATCAAACTGCAAACCTACACTCCCGACACCATCACCATAAATTGCGACAACGAGCACTTCCAGGTTAAGGAGCAAAAGCAATGGAAAGGGCAGACTTTATATAACTTATACAAGCAAGCTTATACGCCGTGGGAGTGGCACAAGCCGCTAAAGCTGCGGGCGGAAAAGCTTGGTTTGGCGTTTTTTTCCACACCGTTTGACGAGACCGCCGTTGATTTTTTGGAAGATTTGGGGGTTGAATTTTATAAGGTTGCCTCTTTTGAGATAGTTGACATTCCGCTGCTGCAAAAAATCGGCCAAACCCGCAAGCCGGTGATAATTTCCCGCGGCATGGCCGGCGTTAAAGATATTCAACTAGCCGTGAAAACTTTAAAACGCGCCGGGGCTTCGCAGGTGGCGGTCCTGCATTGCGTGAGCGCGTACCCGGCAAAACCCGCGGAAATGAATTTGGCCACGATTGCGGACATTGCCCGGAGGTTTGGGGTCGTAAGCGGTTTGTCCGATCACACATTGGGCTGGATTGTCCCCGTTACGGCCGCCATGCTCGGGGCCTCTATTATTGAAAAACATTTTACTTTGCGGCGCAGTGACGGCGGCGTGGACAGCCTGTTCTCTTTGGAGCCGCGGGAAATGAAGGAGTTGGTGGCGGCCGTGCGCGAGGCGGAAGCGGCGGTGGGTCGGCCGAATTATCGGCCTTTAGCAAGCGAAGGGGAAAACGCCAGGATGCGGCGGTCGCTGTTCGCGGTTAAAAATATTAAAAAAGGGGAAAGATTCACTCCCGAAAACGTGCGCAGCATAAGGCCGGGCGCCGGGTTGCCGCCCAAGTTTTTATCTAAAATACTAGGTCAAATCTCACGCCGGGACATTAAGCGTGGTACGCCTTTGTTGAGGAAAGACTTAATTAATTAAAAAATTATGGATAATTTTTATAAAGAAAAAAAAGTTTTAGTGACAGGAGCCGCGGGTGTGATCGGCAGGGAATTGGTGGAATTATTAAAGGCCGAAGGCGCTGATATCCGCGCCGTGGACATGGTAGAACGGCCGGAATTTTTAAGAGACGTCGAATATTTCCGCAGCGACTTGTCGGATCCGAGCCAACAATATTTTTTTCGATTTTCTCCCGATTACATTTTCCATTTGGCTGCAGATTTTGAAAGAAGTCAGGAAGATTTGTTATTTTGGCAGACCAATTTTTTAAACAATATTTTGGCGTCACACTATTTGTTGGAAAAGTCTGCGGTTCTTCCCACAGTAAAAAAAATCATTTTCGCTTCCAGCTACCTCATTTATGATAAAAATTTGTACAAACGTTCGGGAAAAACCGGAGCACTTAGTGAACTGAGTGCAGTAAACCCCAGAAATATTTGTGGCGTTGCCAAATTGCAAACCGAGCGTGACTTGGAATTTTTTTGGGAGAAACTGGATAAAAAGTTTGATGTTGTTTCCGCCAGGATTTTCCGGGTTTATGGCCGTGGATCGCGTGACATAATTTCTCGCTGGGTTCGCATGGGCATTTGCCGCCAAATTTTGGAAGTGTTTGAGAGCAGTAACTCTTTTGATTACATATACGCGGGCGACGTGGCCGAAGGGTTGCTTAGGCTCGGCGCGTGCAAGCGAGCTGTTGGCATTGTGAATTTGGGCACAGGGAGAGGCACTACAATTAAAACAGTTGTGGAGTGCCTTAAAAAAGAATTCTCAAATTTAAAAGTCAAGGAAATTTCTAAAAGTATTTATCCAGAAAGCAGCCTCGCGGATATTAGCCTTCTGCAAAAGCTGACTGGGTGGAGGCCGACGGTAACCATTGAGCGGGGCATAAAAAATATTATTAGCCATGAAAAGCAAGAACGCAAAACCAAATAAGGCCGTTAACGTTCTGTTGACCAGTATATCAAATAAAGTATCTTTGGTACGGAGTTTTAAGGATGCCTATCGGCAGACCGGCATTTTAGGGAGAGTAGTGGGAGTGGACAGTGACCGTTTTAGTTCCGGGCTGTATTTGGCCGATAAAGGTTATCTGGTACCTCTAACTGCCGACGTCAGATTTCTAAGAGAAGTTAAAAGAATTTGCCTTAAGGAGAGAATTTCTTTAATTGTTCCGACCCGGGACGAAGATTTGCCCATTTTTGCAAAAAATGTTCGCGACTTTGAAAGTATGGGTATTAAGGTCGCTGTGGCTGACAGTGATTCTATAGCAATCTGCGCCGATAAATGGAAACTTTATAATTTTTTATGCAAATACCACATCCCTTCAGTCCGGAGTTGGATTAAAGAAAGTAGTGAAATTAAATTTCCTTGTGTGGTTAAGCCCAGGGTAGGCAAAGGGGGGAAAGGCTTTGTTGTGGTTAAAAGCCGTCGGCAACTATCGGAAGCCTGGTTTAGGGATTGTCTGATCCAGGAAAAAATTGCCGGTACCGAATATACCATAGATTATTTTGCCGATTTTCAGGGTCGTCCGGTTAAGGCCGTGCCGAGGGTGAGGTTTCGCGTAAGCCAGGGCGAATCCAAGGTTGGTATTACCAAAAAAGACCCGAAGTTAGTGAAACTGGCCTACGCCGTGGGAAAGGCTTTGAATTTAGTCGGCCATAATACCATACAGTGTTTTAAGCTGACAAACGGAAGCGTAAAACTTTTGGAAATCAATCCGCGTTTTGGCGGAGGCGCCCCCCTTTGCATGGCGGCTGGCTGTAACAGTCCTGCGTTTTTATTGCAGCTGTTGGCCGGTCAACCTCTAAAAACCCCCCGCAGAATTGTTGAAAATTTAGTTATGATCCGTTACACCCAGGATCTTTTTTTGCCTTATGATAAAATTGCTAATTTTTGATTTAGACGACACTCTTTACAGTGAAACAGACTATGTTTACAGCGGGTTTCGCATGGTGGCGGCGTATTTGGAGAGGAAGTTTAAGTTTAGCAGAAAAAATATATATGCCGATTTAAAAAGCAATTTTAACAGCGGCGGGCGCGGAAAAAATTTTGATTTTGTCTTGCGCAAATATGCGATGGCAAATATCCCGATAAAGGAATTGGTAAAAGTCTACCGGGGCCATAAGCCTGACATTAAACTTTACCCCGGGGCGGCCAGGATTTTGGCGGAGTTGGGAAAAAATTATAAACTTTGCCTATTAACCAACGGTTGGCCGGAAGTCCAGGCTAGAAAAATTAAAGCCTTGCTGTTGGAAAAATATTTTGATTCGGTTTATTTGGCGCAGACGCAGGGGTTGTGCTTTGCCAAGCCCCATAAAAGATATTTTATGAAGATTTTAAACCGCTATAAATGCCGGCCTGATCAAATTTTGGTCATTGGGGACGAGGCGGATACAGACAAAGCGGGGGCGCGCAATTTGGGAATGCATTTTTTTATGGTCAGCGATCCGCGTGATTTAAAACGCCTGCCAGTTTTTATCAAAACTTTAAATTTAGGAATGAAATTGTAAATTTAGCCTACGACCATGCCGGGAAATCTAGCGGAACTGCAAAAATTTATTTTGTGCGACCCTTTGGAAGCGGCAGACGTTATCGTCTGGCTGCACGGCGACCGTTTTGATCGTGGACCTAAGGTTTTGCAGCTGTATAGGTTAGGCTTGGCGAAATATATTATAATTTCCGGGAATTGCCTATTTGTGGGTAAAATAAAACCTGGAGAAAACAATATCAGCTTAAAGGACAGCAAGGAATGGTTAAAAAAAAAGGGAGTGCTGGATAAGAATATTAAGATTGATGGCAAAGCGTTTAATACCAGAGATCAGGCGGTCAACGTTATTAAGCTGGCAAAAAAGCGGAAATGGCGCAAAATTATTGTGGTTGGTTCTTCTTATTATCAGGCCAGGGCTTTTCTGACGTTTCTAAAAGCGGCAAAAGAGTTGTCTTGGCAGGGGCGCATTATCAATCAGTTTGCCGTTATTCCTCCCTCCCGCCGGCCTGCTGGCCGGCTGCTTGAAGCGAGACAGATGCAAAGTATTGAAGCGGAGAAAATAAAGTCCTACCGCGACCATGTCGCAACGCCGACCCAAGGGATTGCCTATTTGAAAGCCTTGTCCCGTTTACGTTCTAATAAAAATTTATGAAATTGTTCCAAGCAGACAACTTTTCGGGCACGGCGGCCGTTTACCGCCCAATACGGGGCGACAACGGAGTCTTTGACGCGATTTTATCTTTGTATTTTAAAGAGTTTGAAATTACGGGCATCGAGCAGCTTGACCGAGTAGAAGTAAATTCCGAAAATTTTAAAATCAGCTTGCTGGTCCATGGCCGGCCGGAAATTTATTTGCTCAGAAAATATAAAATGTTGTCTGACGCGCAGCAGATAAAATTTTATTTATCCTTGCTGTTAAAATTAAAAAAGTCGCGGGTTTTAGTCAGCCGCCCTTTAGCGTGTTTAAAAGGGGACTTGGTGGTTTTGTGGCAAAATGCCAATTATGCCCTGTTTGAGTTTGTCCAAGGCGACTATTTCCGCCCTTTGGAGCAAAGCTTTGTTTCCGTGGCCCAAGCCGTCGCCAAAATGCATTTGGGATTTAGCGGTTTTGATTCGGAAACTTTGCGAATTATCAGGCAGCTGAGTTCGAAAAGCGGAGCTTATTTTAACCGCGTTCCGGCATACGGGGTTGAGGATTGGCAACAGATGTTGCCGGCTATCTCTTCCTTGGCCTTGGGCGATTCAACAGCCGCGGTTCTAAAACAGGAAATCCCCGGTTTGATTGTCCTTACGGAAAAGGTTTTGCTTTATAAACCAAAATTTGAGCGGTTGCCGCTTGCTCCCATCCATTCCGATTTGCACCCGCAAAACGTCTTACTCAAGAGCGGTAAAGTTACGGCCATATTGGATTTTGATTCCATCCGCATAAGCCAGCAGGCCAGGGACATAGCGTTTGCCCTGCACCGCTTTGGCCGGCAGTTTTTTGTTGGAAAAAATTATCCGGAGGCGGAGTTGCGGCAACAAGCGCGCAAGCTGGCAACGTTATTTTTAAATTCATATCAGGAAATCCGTCCCTTGTCCCAAGACGAACGCCGGCTTCTGCCGTGGCTGTTTTTAGACGAATTTTTAACCAAGACCCTGTTTGTTTTGCGCAGCGTATATCAAGACGGCAACGCGGATTGGAAGCATAACCTTGCCCAATTTATTTCGTTTATTAAAGAAATTAATTATTTTTACGATTATGAACACTAAACGGAAGTATGTTCAGGAAGCCGGCAGGTACATCCCTTCCGCTTCGCAAACTTTGAGTAAAAATCCCGGCCAATATGTCATCGGCGTGACGCCGCCGGCAATCCGCAGGGCCAAAGGCGTTTATCTTTGGGATATTGAAGGGCATAAGTATTTGGATATGATTTTGGCTCTGGGCCCGATGGTGTTTGGCTATGCCAATAAGCGGATAGATGCCGCGGCAAAAAAACAGATTGATAAAGGCACGATTTATTCTCTGCCTTCCGAGCTGGAGCTAAGCTTGGCCAAAGTTTTGCGGGAGGTTGTGCCATGCGCGGAAATGAGCCGGTTTTTAATGAACGGGCACGAGGCCACCACCGGGGCCGTCCGTTTGGCGCGCTTTGTGACCGGCCGTGACCACATAGCCAAGTGCGGCTATCACGGTTATGATGACTGGAGCATTGCCAACCAAAACCACAGGAATGTCGGGGTTCCCGAAATCGTCAAAACTTTAACCCACGATTTTGTTTACAATGACTTGGGTTCTTTGGAGAAAATATTCCGGGATTACCGCGGAAAAATTGCGGCCGTAATTATGGAGCCGGTGTCGGCGGAAGCGCCGCGCAACAATTTTTTGCGGAAAGTGAAAGCCATGGCGCATAAGCACGGCGCGCTGTTAATTTTTGATGAAATGGTAACGGGTTTTCGCTGGGCTATGGGCGGCGCCCAGGAATATTTTGGCGTGGTACCGGATTTGGCCTGCTTTGGCAAAGCGGTTTCCGGCGGCTATCCGCTGTCCATCATCGCCGGAAAAGCCAAATATATGAAACAGATGGATAAGGTTTTTGTTTCCACAACCTTCGGCGGCTTTACCCCGAGCTTGGCTGCCGCGCTAAAGACTATTGCGATGATGAGGGAATACAAAGACGTGCACCGGTATATGCATAAGCTGGGCGGGTATTTTATCAGGGCGGCCAACCGCGTGGCCAGCCGCCATGGGTTGCCCATAGAGTTCGCAGGCTTTGGCCCGCACCCGGTTATGAAGCTTAAAGGACTGGACGATTACGCCGCCAGGGTTTTAAAAAGTTTTATCTACCAGGAATTTAACAAGCAGGGCATTTTATTCAGCACATCTTTAGTGATTGGTTATGCGCACCAAAAAAAAGACATTGACAGGGTGCTAAAGGCTTTTGAGGTAATTGCGCGGCAGCTGCAGGGCGTAGGCGACTTTTTGACGCTTAAAAAAAAGCTGGAAGGCGAAGTTATGGCGCCGCGTTCAGTAAGGAACATTTAGCTTATGGCAAAACCGAGCCAAAATGTAAAGGCAATAATTTTTGACTGGGGCGGGGTCTGCTGCAAGGCTGCCGAGCCGTTTGCTTCGCACTCTTTGCAAAAGGCCCTTGGCATGGATCCGGACACCATTGCTGCCCGGGTCAGGGACTTATATAATGCTTATTATGTGGGGAAAATGGGCAGCGGACAGTTTTGGCCGGCGGTTTTGGCCCATTTTGGCCTGACCGGCAAGGGAGAAATTAATCCCAAGCATTTGGCCGCGGCTTATTTGTCTTCCTACCAAGAATACCCCGAGGTAATGGGCTTGATTAAGAAATTAAAAGCCAAATTTAAGTTGGGTCTTCTTTCCAACCTAACTCCGGAAATGCGCGAACATATCAAGCAGGAGCACCGGCTGGCGGATTTATTTGACGTCCAGCTTTACAGTTGCGATCCGGAGGTGGCGGCCATGAAGCCGGATGTTAAGCCTTATCGGATAATGCTGCAAAAACTCGCCGTGCCTGCGCCGCAATGTTTGTTTATAGATGACTCCCCGAAAAATTTGGCCACCGCGGCGGGCTTGGGCATGCAAACCTTACTATTCATTGACCCCCGGCTTTTTTTGGTTGAGATGGCGTCACGCTTGGGAATTTAAGGACGGCAAATGAAAATCTATCTGGAAAATTGCAACGGTGTGTTGGATGAAGTGCAAAAGCATTTTAAGCTGGTGAGTTTGCGGAGAGCTGAAAGGGTGGTTTTGTGGAACGATTGCATGCCGCCGCAAATCCAAATAATCAAGCAAACCACGGCGCCGGTTATCGTAGTCCAGCACGGGCGGGTAGACGACAGCTCGGCTAATAATATTTACGACAGGCACCCGTTTTTAGCCGATAGGATCTGCGCCTGGGGGGAGAAAGACGTGGAGTTGTTTGCCAGACTGGGCATCCCCAGGGGAAAAATCTATCTTACCGGAACGACCATTTTCAGCGGCCTTTATAAAAAACCCCACAGGGATTTTACAGTGGCGTTTGTACCGCGTCACGATGACGAATTCGCGCTTAAAAACAGGCAGGCAGCGGAAGATTTAAAAAAGTTACCCATTAGGGTCATTACCAAAATTACGGACAGCCAGCCAGCCGAACAGTTTATCAACCCTGTGGTTTCCAACCGTTATGCCGCAAACCATCTAAGCCGCTGCGCGGGAGTTCTCGCGGAAAGCGATGTGGTGCTGTCCAATTCCCCGTCCACGTTTGAACTTATGGCGCATTATCTGAAAATTCCGGTTGTCCGGTCGGTGGCCGAAATCGCAACGGCTAAATATAACGCACGGGAAGCCGAAAGGGTCCTGCGGGAACAGGGGCAATCCGAAGGCGCGTTGGAAAAAATGATTAAAGTTATTAAAGCAGCTTCTAAGGCGTAAAATTATGAAAAATTCCATTTTGATTATCGGCGGCGGGTCAATAGGCCAGAGGCATTTGCGCAACCTGTTGTTCTTGCGCGCGGGCAATATCAGCGTGGTGGAGACAAACAAAGGACGCGCAAACCAGATTGCTGGGAAGTATCGAGTAACGGTTTTTGCCTCAATAGAGCAGGCGCTAAAATCAGGCAGCTACAACATTGCTTTTATTTGCACGCCCACAGCGTACCATCTGGATAGCGCTTTATTGTGCGCCGGGCTGGGGATGCACCTGTTTATTGAAAAGCCGCTGGCAAACGGTTTAAACGGGGCCAAAAAGCTGCTGGGCCTGGCTAAATCCAAAGGTCTTGTGACCATGGTCGGCAGCAACTGGAAATTTTATCCGCTGTTTCGGAAGATGAAACAATGGATCGACGGCGGGGAAATCGGGAAAATTTTTTCCGCCCGCTGCCAGGCCGGTCAATATTTGCCGGATTGGCATCCCAAGGAAGATTACCGCAAAAATTACAGCGCCAATAAAAAATTGGGCGGCGGCATCCTTTCCGATTGCCATGAGTTTGATTATTTGACATGGTTTATGGGAGACGCGGTTAAGCTTTCGTGTTTTGCGAAAAAGGCGAGTAATTTAGAGATAGACGTGGAAGACGTGGCCGTGGCCATTTTGGAATTCAAGAGCGGCGCGCTCGGCGAGATCCACGTGGACTACCTCCAGCGTTTTTATCAGAGGAATTTTGAGTTTTTTGGACAAAAAGGCACAATCAAGTGGAATTTTTTGGACAAAAAGGCAATCTTGGAAAAGGTGGGGCAAAAGCGCCGGGAATTTTTGCTTCCCGCGGGTTACGATTTGAATAAGATGTATATAGAAGAAGCAAAGCATTTTTTGCAATGCGTTAAAATCCGCAGGGAAACTTTAATGCCTGCGGCTAAAGCCTATAAAGTTTTACAGCTAATTGCCGCGGCCAGAGGGTCGGTCAAAGACGGCCGGGCCAAAAAGATATGAAAAAAGTCGCCATTATCCAAGCCCGGATGGGCTCAACGAGATTGCCAAAAAAAATGCTGCTGGATTTGGCCGGCCAGCCGGTCATTGGCCGGGTTTTTGAACGGGTGGCAAAAGCGCCGCAAGTTGACGAGGCGTGGCTAGCCACAACCAACCGCCCTGCGGATGATCAGTTGGCCGCCTGGGCGGAAAAACATCAGGTAAATTGTTTCCGCGGCAGCGAGGACGACGTGCTGGACCGTTATTTCCAAACCGCCAAAGCCGCGCGCGCGGATGTTATCATCAGGATTACGGGCGATTGCCCGCTCATGGATCCTTTGGCCATTGATTCGGTAGCCAAAGCCTTTTTAGCGGGGGATTGCGATTACGCCTGCAATGCCCAGCCGCCGACCTGGCCGGACGGTTTGGACGCGGAGGCCTTTTTGTTTTGGGTTTTAAAAAAGGCTTGGCAAGAGGCAAAATTGCGGTCGGAACGCGAACATGCCACCGCCTATATTTGGAAGCATCCCGAAATTTTTAAGATAAAAAATGTCGCCCACCGGCCGGACTTATCGCGCCATCGTTGGACTCTGGATACCAGGGAGGACTACGAATTTATCAAACATATTTATGAAGAATGCCGGAAAAGGAGGATTTTTGGCACCATGCCGGAAGTTTTGGAAATTTTGCGGGACAATCCCGATTGGGAGAAATTGAACCATCATTTTGAACGCAATGAAGGTTATGCCAAAAGCATTAAAGAAGACTAAATAATTTACCATGAAGACCGTTGTTATTGTGGTGCCGATATCAAAGCCAACGTTTACTGCGGACGAGCGGGTTTCTTTGGCGCACCTGACGCGCTTTTTGGGTCATTACCCGATTGTTTTTGCCGCGCCAAAAAATCTTAAGGTGGATTTTGCCGAATATCCCGTTTTGGGATTCAGCCGTAAATATTTTAAGCGTCCCAAAGACTATAATCGCCTGCTCACCAGCCCGGAGTTTTATCGCAGGTTTTTGGACTATGAATATATTTTGTTTTATCAGCCGGAGGCGCTGGTGTTTTCCGACCGGCTGTCAGAGTGGTGTAAAAAAGGCTACGATTACGTCGCCGCGCCCTGGCCGCAGGGCGAAGGCGCAAAGTTTGTTGATCCGGCCAGCTTAGGCAACGGAGGTTTTTCTCTGCATAAGACCGAAAGTTTTTTGCGGGTGCTGGCTTTTCCCCAGCAGTATTGGCAGGGCACTTTTTGGAAATTTTTGGAGAGCGTGTTTGATTTCCAAAAAATAACATCAAGCCCGAGGGATTGGTACAGAAACATCCGCCATGTTGTAAGGGGTGCCCATGCTTCGTCGGGTGATTATTTTGGCTTATTTGAGGCCATAAAACGTTTTTATCAATTCAAGGTCGCTCCACCAGAAGAAGCTTTTTTGTTTTCTTTTGAAGTCGATCCCCGCTGGAACTTTAAACAAAATGGTGGCCGGCTGCCTTTTGGCTGCCATGACTGGACCAAGCACAGGGAATTTTGGCAACCTTACCTATTAAAATAATTATGCAAAGCCAAGAATATAAAATACCTCCGGATTTTTTGGAAAAAAATTCCAAATTTTGGCCCGAAGTTTCCGGCAGCGGAAAATATGTTTTAGTGAGCCTGTTGGTCGGCGATCACGAGTACTACAACGTCAATTTGATAAGCGCCAAGCTGATGGCGGAAATTTTTAATTTGGAGCCAGTGGCTTTGTTGGAGTCTCCGAAACAAACCGAGCTGATAAAACTGGTTGACAGTTATCATATTCGGAAAAAAATATTCTTGTCTGACTGCAAACTTTCTTTGCTATTGCGTTTGGGTCTGCTCGCGCAATCCATATGGCACTGGCTGACGGCGCGCACCAAACAGCGACGGCTGGATTTCCGGTACAAGGGCTTTTTAATCGGGCATTACATTTACGATACTTATTTAAGGAGAGGCGTAGGGACAATCCGGCTTAACGATCCGCGATATGCCAGATTTACCTGGTGGGGATTGCGACAATTCCACATATACCGTAAAATTTTCCAAGAGCGGAAGTATCAAATTTTTTTCGGCCCTGACCAGGCCTACGTGGGCGGCGGCATTCCGGCAATTGTCGCGATATCCCAAGGGATTGTGGTTTGGTATCGTTCGTTCGGCCCAAAAAAAGCAGTTTATCGGGCTTGCCGGACATTTGCCGATTTGGATGTTTTTTCCGGGCATCCCGATCCGGCGGAGTTTGCGTGGCTTTGGCAACACGAGCGGGAAAAAGCTGTTGCCTGGGCTGACGATTATTTATCCAAAATATTTGCCGGAATAGTCAATGCGGACAATCGTGACCTTATGCCGGCTTACAGTAAATCCCGCCAATTGAGCGAAGCGGAATACGATGAATTTTTTAGAACCCCTCGTAAAAAAAGAGTCTTTATTTTTTCCCACGTTTTTGTTGATGCCCCGCATTTATACCGGCAAGGGCTGTATGAAGATTATGAAATTTGGCTTCGGGAAACTCTTGCCATTGCCGCGCAACGAAAAGACGTCTTGTGGATAGTTAAGCTCCATCCTTCGGAAAGCAGTTATTTTTTGAAAACCGGAAGGAAAGGGGTTGATGTCTTTAAGGATTTTGCCGGATACGAGAATATTAAGTTGTTTCCGGAGGGGGCTTCCACGGCGTCGTTAGTTAATGTTATGGACGCTCTTGTTACTATGCGCGGCACGGCGGCGGTTGAATACGCGAGTTTTGGAGTGCCGGTAATTACCGCCGGCAGAAATATGTTCAGCGGCTTTGGCTTTGAAGCCGAGCCGGCGAGCCGGGAAGAATACAAAAAGATTTTGCTCACTTCTTCTTTCCCGCGCTTGACGGCGGAGCAGGCGGCCAGGGCCAAAGTCAGCCTGTATTTATACAATAACTGTAACAGGATAAATTTGCCTTTGTTTAAAGAACTTAACCAGGATATTGATTTGGTAATGTCTCCGGAAGTTGTCTATAATCATTTATTCAAAGTTTTGCCAAAGCATAAATATCAGGATTTACTGGACGAAAATTATAAAAACTACGTAATTAAAAAGTTTAACCAAAAATATGGAATGTAAGATTTGCGGCAATGCGGAAGGCAACAAAACACACGAAGCGCGGGAGATGATGTTCGGTTTGCGGGGTAACTTTGCTTATTTCCAGTGCAGCCAATGCGGCTGTCTGCAGATTTCGGAAATTCCGGCGGATATGTCAAAGTATTACCCCGCGAATTACTACAGCTTCCATTCCCGTCCGGACGCGCCGATCAATCTTGCGAAAAAATTAATCAAGCGGATAAGGGACAATTACGCCATCTTTAATCAAGGCCTGTTAGGTAGGCTTCTTTACGTGTTTTTTCCGTATGAAACCCTGCGCGTGCTGTCGCGTATCCGTTTGACAAAAGACTCCGCCATACTGGACGTGGGCTGCGGCAGCGGGGATTTTTTGTACACTTTAAGGGAAAACGGTTTCCGGAATTTGCTGGGCATAGATCCGTTCATTGAAAAAAACATTGAATACAAAAACGGGCTGCGGATTTTAAAACAAACAATCAGCGATGCTAAAGGCATCTGGGACTTGATAATGTTCCACCATTCTTTTGAACATCTTCCAAATCCTTTGGAAATCCTGCAGTCTGTTTCTAAGTTGCTGAATAAGGGCGGCGTGTGCTTGATCAGGATTCCGACCGTACCCTGTTATGCTTGGGAGCATTACCGTGAAAACTGGGTCCAATTGGACGCGCCGCGGCATTTTTTTATCCATTCCCCCGAAAGCATCAAGATTCTGGCCGGGCAAGCCGGTTTCCGCCTGGAAGAAACCGTATACGATTCCACCGATTTCCAGTTGTGGGGAAGCGAGCAGTATTTAAAAGATATCCCGCTTAACGACAGCCGGTCCTATTCGGTTAATCCGGCAAACTCAATTTTTACCAAAGCGCAAATCAAGACGTTTTTAAAGAAAGCTAAACAGCTTAACGCCCAGAACATGGGGGATACCGCGGCATTTTTTTTGAAAAAATTATGAAAACCGTTGCCATAGTTATACCAATTTATAAGGACAGCTTAACAGCCGACGAACAGATTTCTTTTCGCCAGCTTAGGCATTTTTTGTCCGGCTACGACAGTTATTTTGCGGCGCCGCAGGGGTTGAAATTACCGGATGGAAACATTCCGGCCAGATTTTTTGATAAAAAATATTTTACGGGCTTGGCCTCCTATTCACAATTAATGACTTCCCTGGAATTTTATCGCGCGTTTGAAGATTACGAATATCTTTTGGTTTATCAGCCGGACGCGCTAGTATTTTCCGATCAGTTGCTCCAGTGGTGTGAAAAAGGCTATGATTATATCGGCGCGCCGTGGCTGAAAGAAGTTTTACCTCCGAACGATCCCCGAGGCGACTGTGTGGGCAATGGGGGATTTAGTTTACGAAAAGTCAGCGGTTGTATAAAAACCATAGAGAATTACAGGCATTGGCGGGCCGTAGTTTTAGGGCTGGCTAAAACCTTGCGGGCCTTATTGACGCCTTGGAGTTTTCGAAGCTGGAGGCAATGGCTGAATACCGTGCGTTGGAATTTTTTTCTGGTCCCGGTTTTTGGCCACGTCTTGGTGGACGATTATTTTTGGGCGTTTGAGGCCAAGCGCCATAATCCCGCCTTTCGGGTCGCGCCCGTGGCCGAAGCGCTGCAGTTTTCTTTTGAAAACAATCCCCGCCGCTGTTTTGAAAAAAACAATCGCCGGCTGCCGTTTGGCTGCCACGCTTGGGCCAAGTATGATAGGGGATTTTGGCAAGAGTATTTATTAACGACGTAGAGCGAGTGAAAGTTATCTTCAGATAACTTTCCGAGCCAAAGGAGTCTTAATACAGGTTCAATACCTCGCAGCTCTGCTGCGAAATGTAGTCGGCTCCTTGGGTTTAATACCTTGGAGTTCTATTCCGAGGAACCTTTATTAAAATGACCTTTAGTGTCTGTCATCCCGGACTTTTTTGCGCTGATGATTATCACGCGCCGCAAAAAATATCCGGGATCCAGTTGCCTGCAATTTTATGAAAACGAAATTTAACAAAGTCGTCATTTGGGGGTTAAAGCATAAGTATCACACCCACCGTTATATCCACGCGAGTTTTTATCGCGTGCTAAAAAAATTGGGCATACCAGTGGTTTGGACGGACAATCAAGAAAGTTTAATTCAAAAAGATGATTTGGTTATGTCTACCAAGCTGACGGGCCGTTTTGTTAAGGACGGCTTAAACGTGCCGGTTAAACCGGACGTTTATTATTGCCTGATGAATTTGCCGGAAGAAAAAATTACTCACATTGAGCCGGGCAGATTTGTCATCCTCAAGCCTTACATCAGCGACAAAGAAGCCGGCAACCAGCAATGGGATAAAGTCGTTTTTTTTAACCCGCGTTTCCGGATTTTATACCAGCCCTGGGGCACAGATTTGTTGCCGGGCGAATTTAAGCCGCCGACGTTCAACCGCCACCGGCGCGTATTTTGGGTCGGCAGCGTTTGGAATGACGAGCATAACCAGGGGAACCTGCGCGAAATTGCTGAATTAAAAGAGGTATTAAAAAATCGCGGCCTGGCGTTTTATCCCGTAAGGTTTGTGCCCGACGGCCTGCACCGGTTTTTAATCAGGCGTTCAAGGCTGGCTCCGGCCATCGGCGGAGGTTTTCAGGCCGCGCATAATTATTTGCCCTGCCGGATGTTCAAAAATATTTCTTACGGCCAGCTGGCCTTTTCCAACATCAAAAAATTTGACGACTTATTTGTCACTTTAAAAGGCAGCATTAGCGAGATGGTGGATAAGGCTTTAAGCCTGTCCGAGAGGGAGTATAAGGATTTTGTCCGCCAGCAGCAGGAGGCGGTCAAGCACTATACTTATGAGCAGGGTTTAAAAAACATTTTTAAGGCGTTTGAAGTTTAGAAATTTTATGGAAAATTTGGTTTCAGTCATAATGCCTACTTACAACTCCTCCGAATTCATTAGGCAGGCGGTGGTTTCGGTTTTATCGCAAAGTTATCAAAATCTGGAAATAATTGTCATCGATGACGGCTCCACCGTGGGTAACGCGGCGGAAATCGTCGGGGAACTGATCAAGCAGGATGGCCGCGTGCGTTATCTGCGGCAAGACAACGCCGGACAGGCCGCGGCCAGAAATTTCGGCATCGCCGACGCGCGGGGAGAATTTGTTGCGCTGCTTGACGACGACGATGAATGGATTGACCCCGGTAAATTAAAAAAGCAGCTGGATTTTTTTGAACACCATCCGGACTGCGTTTTGGCGGGCACCGGGATGCGCGGCGTGGATGAGAAGGGCCGCAAAGCTTACGATTACATCCCGCCCCAAACCGATGAAAAAATCCGCAGAAACATTTTGTTCGGCAGCTGCTTCATTAATTCCAGCGTGGTATTCCGCAAAGCCGCTTTTAAGGCCGTGGGTGGCTATAAAGCCGGGGAAGTTATGAGGCACGTGGAAGATTATGAGCTGTGGCTGAATTTGGGGACTGTGGGAAAAATGGCCAACTTGCCTTTTTATGGCGTGAGATGCCGGCTCCGTCCGAGTTCGGACGGGGGAAAAAATTTATTGAAACAACAAATCAAAAATGTCAGTTTGATCAAGCAGTATGGGAAAACCTATCCCCGTTTTACTTCCGCTTTGTTTTTTGCTTACACGCGCTTAATTATCAGAAGGTTAATCGGAGGTATGCCCGTGCGGCCGGTTTTAAAAAAGTTTTTTTTTGGGAATAAAAAAATATGAAAATTTTATTTGTAGCCTTAAAGCACGATACCGGCAAACCCGAAAGGGGCTTGTCGGTGGAATATTACAATTTTTACGATACGCTTGCGAAGATGGACAACGGCCGGCATAAGGTATTGTATTTTGCGTTTGACGAAATTATGCGCGAAAGCGGCCATAAGGCCATGAACCAAAAGCTTTTGGAGACCGTTTCCTCCGAAAAACCGGATTTGTGTTTTTTTTATTTGTTCCGCAATGAAATTTTGCCTCAAACCGTCAAACAAATTACTAATATGGGCATTAAAACTTTTAACTGGTTTGCCGACGACCACTGGCGGTTTGACAATTTTTCCAAGTACTACGCGCCGAACTTTAGTTTTGTCTCCACCACGGATTCCGAGGCGCCGGAAAAATACCGCCGCATTGGTTACAATAATGCCATAAAAACCCAGTGGGCCTGCAACCATTTTTTGTACAAACCTGCGGGGCCGGTGCCGCCAAAAGACTATACCTACGGGGCCAGTTTTATCGGCCAGGTGCATGGGGACAGGGCAAAGATTATGGCGGAGTTAGCCGAGCAGGGAATTGACGTTTCCTGCTTTGGCGCCGGCTGGCCCAACGGCAGGATTGACCAGACCGGAATGATTGAGGCGTTTTATAAATCGCGGATAAATTTGAACCTGACCAAAGGTTCCGGTTATAATTCGCTGCGGTCAGTGGCGCGAGTTTTTTTGTACAAACAGCACGGCCGCGTCAGGCCGCACAACCCCTGGCGCTGGGCGGAAAACTGCCGCTCGTTTTTGGGCCACCAGAGAGACCAAATCAAAGGCCGGACTTTTGAAGTGCCGGGCTGCGGCGGTTTTTTGCTCACAGGTTATGCCGATAACCTGGGGGAATATTACGAGGATGGCCGCGAGATCATCGTATTTAAGGATAACGCGGAGCTGGCGCGCAAGATTAAATATTATCTGGAAAATCCCCGGGAGCGCGAGGCCATAGCCAGATGCGGATACGAGCGCACCTTGCGCGAACACACTTTTGAAATCCGGTTCCGGGAGATTTTTAACATAATTTTTGACATTTAAGTAAAGTTTTATTAATCAAACTTCCATGAGCCAGCCAAAGTATTTTGTTTCGGTAATTTGGGGCTATTCGCGGCAAATGTATGATTTTGCGCCGGAAGAAAATTACCACCTGCAGGCGCTGAAAGTCGCTAAGTCTTTGGGTTACCAGCCGATCGCTCTCATTAGGCAAGGCCCGGGCAATATGCAAAACGACCCCCGTTTTGATCCGGACATCAAAGTGGTTGATTATAAAAATTTCTGGAATTTTTTTTGGCAATTGTTTAAATACCGCCGGGCGTTGTTTTATGTGAACAGTTATGAGTGGCAGTCTTTTTTAGTGCCGTTTGTCGCCGGCAAATCTATTTTTATGGGCCATACTCACGTGGTCAGGCAGACCAAGCTTAAGCAAAAGATCCAGGATTTTGTGTTTAGATTTTTTGTCCGTGTGCGTTTAAACAATGAGCGGGAAAAGGAATTTCTGGTCGCCCGGGGGTGCGCGCCGGGCAAACTATTTGTGGCGCCTTTGGCAGTTTCAGCGAAATATTTTTACAAGTTCGGCAATTTGCCGCGTAAGAATGTGGTTTATTTGGGCAATGTCGCGCCTAAAAAAAATTTGCCGACCATCCTTGCCGCGTTAAAGATTCTAAAAAAGAGCATGCCGGAAATAGAGTTGCATGTAATTGGCGCGCTTAACGACGGAAGTTTTTGGCCGGAGGCGGAGAAACGGGGCTTAAAAGATAATGTTAAGACTTATGGTTTTTTGCCCAGGCCGATTTGGCGGCCGTTTTAAATTCGTTTGCGGTTTGCGTGAATTCGTCTTTTGACGAAGGCCAGTGCGTGGCCGTCTACGACGCGGCTCTGTGCGGCTGCGCTTTGTGCCTGCCGAAAATAATGTCCTTTATAGGAGTGTTTAGCGGTAAGGCCTTGTTTCATGAGCCGACCGATTCCGCCAAATTGGCGGAAAACCTTTTATATTATTTACAACACCCCGGGATTGCCGAAGGACAAAACGAAAGGTGCCGGCAGGATATTTTAAGGGATTGCAGCGAGGCCGCGGTTGAGGCAAACCTAAAAAAATTATTCACCTTGTAGCCTGGTTTCGGGATGCAAAAAGCCGCTGGATGAGCTATAATTACAAGTGGGTGATAATTGTGGGATCGCGTTGAATTTTGTTTGTAATTATGGTGCAATTTGGGCGATTTTGCGTTTGCTTCCGGGGCGCAGCCAAGCTTATCAAACATTCAAATACATATGACAACGGAAAATATTAAAAACAGCGAAATATCGGTCGTGGTCCAGGGGGCTGTATCCGGTTCGAAAAATAACAATCCCAAGCACAGGCTGACGCATATTTGTTTAAAGAGCGTCCGCAAATATTTGCCCGGCGCCCAGATAATTTTATCCACCTGGGAAGGCGCGGATACGGAAAATTTGGATTACGATGTCTTAATTTTAAGCAAAGACCCGGGTCCCAATCAGATGGGGGATAATCCTACCAATTGTTTCCGCCAGATAGTTTCTTCCGGCAACGGCCTGAAAGCCTGCCGGACCAAATACGCCATCAAAATGAGAAGCGATTTGGAGCTTAAGGGGAAAAAATTTATAGATTATTTCATTAAATACAGCCAGCTGCCGTTTGACCAAAATTATAAAATTTTAAAGCAAAGAGTCGTTACCTTAACCACCTGCAACCCCAACCGGAGGCAAAAATGGCCGTTTAACTGCTGCGACTGGTTTTTTTTCGGGTTAACCGAAGACGTTAAAAATATTTTCGACATCCCGTTAATAAATAAGCAAACGACCAGGAAAGACCAAAACGGCGATGAGCGCGTCGCTATTAACCCATATTCGGCGGAACAGTACATTTGGTCCCAGTTTTTGTCAAAATACAAGCCAATGCATTTTGAGCACATTGAGGATATTTCCCATGACAATATCGCCCTCTCGGAAAAATATTTTGCCAGCAATTGCATCCTGTTAAGCAGCCGGCGGGCCGGGATAAATTGGTTAAAATTTCCCGGCGTGGCCTTTGCGAAAGCCCCTTTCTTGAACAACGGCGGCCCGTACACTTTTACCGAATACAAAAAACTGCTTAATAAATACGCCAACAACCACTTAGTCATTGTCCCGAATATTTTTGAGGAGCTGGCTTACGCGGTGGTTTATAATTTCCGGTTTTTCATCAAGAAACAATTTCCAAAATTCCATGCCTTTGTCGTTCAATCAATCGCGCAAAAACACCATAGGCGCATGCAAAGCATGAACATTAAGACAGGTGTTTAAAATGATATTAATATCCCATCGCGGCAATACAGAGGGGGCGAGGCCTGAAAAAGAAAACCAGCCTTCGTACCTAAAGTTCGCTCAATCTTTAGGTTTTGACATTGAGCTTGATTTATGGCATACCCAAGGCGGCCTGTTTTTGGGGCACGATGGGCCGCAATATAAAGTTGACGAAACTCTTTTTACGGAGCTTGATCCGGCGCGCGCCTGGTATCACGCTAAAAACGCCGCGGCGCTTGTCTATTTAAAACAGCGTCCCGGACTGCACTATTTTTGGCACCAGGAAGACGACTACGCTTTGACTTCCAAAGGCTACATTTGGGTCCATTGCTTCAAAGGGCGGTTATTGAAAAACAGCATTTGTGTTTTGCCGGAAGCGCGCAAAGACAACCGTGGGCTAAAGGCTTGCGCCGGAATTTGCAGCGATTTCATAACCAAATATCTATAATTAATCAAACTTTATGAATATATTGATTCCCATGGCCGGACTTGGCCAAAGGTTCAGCGATATGGGTTACAAGGTGCCCAAGCCTTTTTTGCCTATGGGCAAATCCACTATGATAGAGCGCGTGGTCAAAAACTTGGCGCATCCGGATTTAAAATTTATTTTTGTGGTGAACAAAAAAAGCCTGGACCCGGCCGCGCTTAAGGCAAAACTGGACGGGCTGATTTCCGATTATAAGCTGGTGGAAATAGATTACGTGCCCCAGGGTTCGGCCATGTCCTGCATGCAGGCCAAGCGGCATATCAATAACGATACGCCGCTTATCGTGGTCAACTGCGACCAAATTATAGAGGATTTCAGTTACGAACAATTCAAGAATTTTTGCGATTTCCACAATCCCGACGGGGTTTTGGGCACGTTCTTTTCCAGCAGCCCCAAAAACAGCTATGTTAAAATCAATGAAAGTAACCTGGTGACTGAAACCAAGGAAAAGGTCGTCATTAGCAATTTGGCCACCAACGGGCTGCATTACTGGAAAAAAGGGAAATATTTTGTGGAATCGGTTGAGGAAATGGAGCAGAATAAAGATGCTTTAAACGGCGAATATTATGTCGCACCTTCCTACAACTATATGCTGAAAAAAGGCATGAAGATTCTCCCTTACCATTTTAATATGCATTTTCCCATCGGCATACCGGAAGACTACGAAAATTACAAGAAATGGAGAAATTTATAGCCTTATGGAAGTCCATAAATCCAAAAAATGGAAAGGCGGTTGGTTCATTGGCAATTTCCGCCCGGCCGCCCATAAAACCCAAGACTTTGAAGTTTGTTTTAAGCTCCACCCCAAAGGCGAGCGCTGGGCCAAGCATTACCACAAAGTGGCCACGGAAATCAATTATCTGATTCGGGGCAAAATGAAGCTGATGAACAGGACATTCACTAAAGGCGACGTCTTTATCATTAAACCCGGTGAAGTCGCCGACCCGGTATTTTTTACGGAATGCGAACTCATCGTGGTCAAAATTCCGTCAGTAAAAAACGATAAATTTGAAATCATATGATTGATATTTTTCGGGGATCGAGCTCCGAGCTTTCGGAAGAATTTTTTAATAAATATTACATCGCGACTTACCGCTTAAAAAGCCAGACCAACTTAAGGGACGCGGCGTGGGATTTGGCCATCGGCCAGTCGGTGGGCAATCCCAAAAACCGTTCGGAATTTGAAACCGATGAGCTGTTTGAGCACCATTCCTGCCTGGTGCTCAGCGATGAAAAAAGTCTGGAGCGCTTAAAGCAGGGGACGGTGCAGATTGCCTTTCCGGAAGCCAATATTAATTTCCAGACTGACGGCGTCTCTCAGCTCCTGGTGCAAACCATGGGGGGACAAATGGACATAGACATCATTGAGGGCTGCGAGCTGCTGGATGTCCGGTTGACCCCGAATATGCGCAAGTGCCTTTTGGGACCTAAAGTAGGCCTGCGGGAGATGAAGGAATATTGCGGCGTCCCGGAAAATAAAATTTTGTTCGGCGGCATAGTCAAGCCCAAAGTCGGGCTGTCGCCGGAGCGGCACTTGGATTTGGTCAAACAGCTTATAGACGGGGGCTGTAATTTTATCAAGGAAGACGAAATTTTGTCCGATCCGGCGCATTGCCCCATAGAAAAACGCGTGCCGCTGGTTATGGAATATTTAAGGGACAGCGGCGCCAAAGTTTTTTATTGCGTGTCCATGAGTTCCGACCCCGCGCATATTTTAAAGCGGGCCAAATTGGTGGCGGATTTGGGCGGTAACGGCATCCATATAAATTTCCATTGCGGTTTAGGGGTTTATAAATCCCTGCGCGAACTGGATTTGCCTTTGCTTATGCATTTCCAAAAAAGCGGGGACAAAGTTTTAAATACCGGTCCCTATAACATTAACGAGCGGGTAATTTTTAACCTGGCCGGTTTAAGCGGCTGCAGTACTTTGCATGTGGGCATGATCGGCGGCTATCTTAACGACGAAACCGAGCGCACCAAGCGCATTATCCAGGATCTTAACGATATTAACTGTGTGCCGGCACTTAGCTGCGGTATGCAGCCTGGGCTCGTGGAGTATATTAAAGCCGAAGTCGGCCATGCCAACTGGATGGCCAACGTCGGCGGCGCCCTAACCTCCCACCCCATGGGCACCTTAGCCGGCGTCCGCGCCATGAGGCAGGCCATAGACGGCAACTACGGCAAAGAATACGACGCGGCCATAAAAAAGTGGGGCAAGAAAGATAAATAATTTTTTTGTAAATGAAGAAGAGCAGGCCCGTCGCGCGAACGCGGCGTTCCTGCTCTCTTGATTGTTAGACGATTTTGCATACCTCGATCAGCGTGGCGGCCAGTTGGTCGGCCGCTGTTTTGCTGTTGGCGCAGACCAGCAGGTCGTAGCTGAACGGATCGAGCGGATCGGCTTCGGTCAGCGTATGGTCGTCATTCCTCCGAAACGCCCGCGCCGCGCCGCCGGCTTCCAGAACCAGCAACACGCCCGCCGCGTCCCACTCGCCGCCCATGGCGGTCGTAATGGAGGCTACCATTTTCTCGCCGCCATTGGCCACGGCAGCCTGCTGGCAACCGTTAGATTGGTAGACCAGTACGTATGGGCCTTGGGCAGTGACGGCGTTGATCAGGTTGTGTACCTGATTGTTGGTGAGGATTTGTCGCACAGAGTTGTCTTTGCCCTTGCGCGGGAATCCTTTGGCTAAATCCATAAGTACCGTGGCTTGGCCGTCGAGGGGGTCGGCATTAACTTGGATCGGTCGTGGTACCGAAAGCGTTTGGTTTTGGTGCGACATCCCCACCAACCAAGCTCCCTTGGTTTCCTGTCCGGGTAGGGACGAGATCCAAATGCGCCCGCTAATGGGCTCGCCGATCGCGCACCAGACCAGTTGTCTGACGGCGTAGTCATAAACGGCCAAAATAACAGTTGAGGTTATCAGGCCGTTGGTGAACGGCCGGGTGCCGTCCAGGTTATCCAGCCAGACTAAATACTCGGCTCCGGGCGTGGTGCGTCCGTCGCCGTCTTCGGGCTGGATGTCGTATTCCGTCGGTAGCGTGAGCAGGTGCGCTTTGGCAGCAACATCGCTGTCCTTGTCGCACTGCGTCAGCAGCGTGGCATCGTGCGCCTTAATTTCCGCGGGCGCAACGAGCCGCCTGTTGCCAATCTGGTAGTCGTAGACTGCCATCATAGCCGCTTTCATGGCGGCCATAATGGTGTCAAAAATATGCCTGCGCAATTTTTCCTCCAGTCCAGGTTGTGGACTGTCTCGCGGCTCGTGCCGTGACCAAGCATTATACCCTAAAAATCCTTAAATGTAAAGGCTTTTTTTGTTGGCAAAAAAATGGTATGATTAAAACGATATGAAAATTTTGGAAGTAAAAAGTTTGGTTTTTCCGGAGGTCAAGGTTATCCGGTTTGGCAGGTTTTTGGACCGCCGCGGATATTTCAGCGAGCCGTGGCGGGAGAGCGATTTTCGCGGCAAGCCGGAGCTGGATTTTATCCGCAATGTTAATTTTGTCCAAAGCAACGAAAGCTATTCCCGCAAAGGCACGGCGCGCGGGCTGCATTTCCAGTGGAACCCTTATGTCGGCAAACTGGTGCGCACGGTTTTTGGCCACATGATTGACGTTGCGATGGATATCCGCAAAAATTCGCTGGCTTACGGCAAAGCCATTATGTACAATATGCCGCAGGATCCCAGAAACGATTTTTCGGAATGGATTTGGCTGCCGCCGGGGTTCGCCCACGGGAATTTTTACTTGGAGGAAACGGCGATTGAGTATTTTTGTTCCGGAGAATATAATCCCGATTGCGAAGAGGGGATTTCGCCGTTGTCTAAGGACATTGACTGGTCTTTGTGCGAGTCGGGTTTGCACAAAAAGTTTGTACAGGTTTTAAAAAGTCCTGGCTTGCTGATTTCCGATAAAGACCGCGGCGGCTTAACCGTTCAGGCTTGGGCAAAAGATCCGAGATCCCAGAATTTCCTTTAGTCAATCCACTTAGTGTCATCCCACAATTTTTTGGCTAAAGGGTATTCATCAGTCCAAAAAATATGCGGGATCCAGAAACAAGGAATAGTACAATCCTAGATTCCGGATATTTTTGCCTGCCGATGATGTCCCGGAAGCAGGCAAAAATATCCGGAATGACAGTAAGAGTTTAGAATGGTTTATTAAAAAGCATTGGTGAATTAATCTATGCCCCAAGTTTCCATAATTTTGCCGGTGTATAACGGCGACCGCGATTTAGAGACGGCTGTGCAAAGTGTGTTTAATCAGTCATTCGCCGATTGGGAACTGGTTATTGTCAATGACGGTTCCGCCGATAACACGCCGGACATTGTTGCGCGATTCCAAAACCGTGACAGCCGCGTGGTACTTATCAGTCACGCGCAAAATTTGGGATTGGTAAAGTCGCTTAATGATGCCGTGGGTGCTGCCCGCGGTGAATTACTGGCGCGGCTGGATGCGGACGACGTTTGGCCAGGCCGCGAAAAGCTGGCTAAGCAAATCTTATTTTTGCGGGAGCATCCTGATTGTAATTTAGTCGGCACCGGCGCTGTGGTAACCGCCGCATCGGGCAAAAAACTTTACGACTTCCGCCCGCCCGCCAACGATAGCCAAATCCGCAAGGAAATTTTGCTCCATAATTGTTTTGTGCACAGCTCCGTCGTTATCAGAAAATCGGCCTTGTTGCAGGCAGGCGGTTATCGCGCCGAAGATCTTCACGTGGAAGATTACGCCTTGTGGTTGCGCTTGGGCCAAAAGGGCCGGTTGGCTAATCTGCCCGATGTAATGGTCGGACACCGTTTAAATGAACAAGGGATTACGCGACGCCAAAACCGGTTCCAAATCCGCGCTATTTTACGGCTGATTAAACAATACCGCGATTTTTATCCGAACTATTTTTGGGCAAGGCTAAAATGGCGCCTGCAATTGTGGGGCGCCGGGCCAATTTGGCGGCGTTTCAAAAACCGCTGATTTTTGCTATAATCAGCTTATGGCCAGCGTAAATAAGCCCAAAAATTTTCTCATCATCCTGCTGCCCGACGTCCTGCTGCTCTATTTAAGTTTGTGGTTGACGGTTCAAATCCGCTACGGCGGCGGCCTTTCGCCTTTGGTCTGGCTAAACCATCTGCGGCTGTTTTCCTTGATTTATTTGGTCTGGGCCGTGATTTTTTTTATCCACGGCTTGTTTGATTTTTCTTCCCTGCGTCGTTACACCAGTCTGGTGTTCAGCCTGGTTTCCGCCATGATGTTTAACGTTTTGGCGGCCATCATTTTTTTCTACTTCCAGCCGTTGCTGATTTTCACGCCCAGAAGGTTTTTGTTGATTGACGCGGCCGTCTCTTTCGTGTTGATTTTGGGCTGGCACCTGCTCATTAAGTATTTAATCAAGAACCGGATTTCCCAAGGCGTGTATTTGTTTTCTTTTAACAACGAACTGCGCGAGCTGGAGCAGGAAATCGCGCACCACAACTATTTGGGTTTTAGGGTGCTCGGGCACATCAGCGGCCAGAGCCTGCCCGAGGCGGCGCTTTCCAAAGGCGCGGCCATTGTCTTGCCCGACAATTTAGGCGAGCGGCCGGAGGTGCTGAAGAAATTTTACGAGCTCAGGCGGTCGGGAGTGGATTTTTACAATTACAAGGATTTTTACGAAAGCTTGCTGCGCCGCGTCTATTTGTCCCAGATCAGCGAGCTGTGGTTTTTGGAAAACATCGATTACCGAGAGAAACGGTTTTACAATTTATTAAAAAGAATAATCGATTTGGTTGTCGGCTTGACTGCCGGCGTAGTTTTTGCCGTGACTTTTCCCGTGATTGCTTTGCTGATTAAGTTCACTTCGCGCGGCGCGATTTTTTTTGTCCAAGAGCGCGTAGGCAAAAACAACAAAGTCTTCAAGGTTTATAAATACCGCACTATGCAGTCGTGGGGAGCGACCAATACCTGGACAAGCGCTAATGACCCGCGCATTACCAAAGTTGGGCGCTTTTTGCGCATGTCGCGCGTTGACGAGTGGCCGCAGTTTATTAATTTGCTGCTTGGCAATATGAGTTTGGTCGGACCGAGGCCGGAACAGCCGCACATCGTTGAAGAACTGAAACAGCATATCCCGTTTTACGACGAGCGCCATTTGGTCAAGCCGGGACTGACCGGCTGGGCGCAAATCAACAACGTCTACGCCGCCAGTCTGGAGGAAACCAGGCTCAAGCTGCAGTACGATTTGTATTACATTAAGCACCGCAGCGTACTGTTTGACTTGGAGATTATCCTAAAGACCTTGTATTATATTTTTACCTGGCAAGGCCGCTAGGCCGCAGTTTTGAGCGTAGCCGAAAGGCAGGGACGATAATGACCCGCAATCGCTGCGGGTCATTTCCACCATTTGGCCCGCAGGGCAAGTTCTGAAAGGTTATAGATTTATCATTAAAACAAAAAATAAAATATATGAACCAGGGAACGGCGATGGAGTTTTATCTTTTTTCCGTCGTTGGTTTGGTGGATACTGTTTATTTATCCTATCATGCCATAAAGCGCACGGACGTAGCGTGCTGGTGGTTTCCGGCCGAGTGGTGCAAAAAAGTGCAGTACAGCAAATTCAGCAAGACGTTCGGCGTGCCGAATCCGTTTTTGGGTTTGCTGATGTATTTGGCCATTATTGGGTTGACTTATTTTGCCGCCATCGGCCTGGCCGCGCCGTGGCTGGTGAAGGCCGTGGTTGTGTTTGGCTTTTTGTTCTCCGTATACTTTACTTTTATCCAAGCCTTTGTGTTGCGCGCTTTCTGCACCTGGTGCGTGATTTCGGCCGCCAACTTTACGGCCATGTTTATCGCTTTATTCATCCACTGATAATTTTGCCGCCGCGGAGCGCATATTTTTTATCAGTGGTGCTATTTTTGCGCGTTTGGCAAGGTTTGTGGTATAATGAATAGGCAAATCAGCAACATTGAAACAAAAAATTCACCCGCCAAAATTTTGCGAAAACTCTCGATAAGCTTTGCAAAATGACAATTTTGGCGGTTGAGAATATAAATTTGCCAATTTGGGCAAAATTTAGGCGGAGTTAACCCGTCAAAATTTGCCCTGATAACAAACAGAGTTTGAATTAATTGGATTGGATTTTGAATAAATTTAAAAATTATTTGTGGGTAACCGCAAATTTAGGCGGGTAAATGGATAAAAAGGAACTCAATTTAGTGTTAAAAAGCAAAAAGCTTTTGACCGATGCCAGCATCGCCCAGCTGGAAAAGGATTTAAATTCCCAAAAGGCGCCTACGTCGTGGGAAGATTTTTTGGTTGAGAAAAAAATCGTGACCGAAGACCAGCTTTTGGCCATAAAAAGCGAAGCCACGGGCGCGCCGGTGGTGGATTTGCGCAACGAAACCATTGCCCAGGACGTGCTCAATCTGGTGCCCGAGCCGATTGCCCATCGTCATCAGGTCATCAGTTTCGCCAAAACCAAGGAAGACCTGTCATTGGCTATGACCGACCCGTCGGACCTGCAGACCAAGGAATTCATCCAAAAAAAGACCGGCCTGAAGATTAAAATTTTTCTCATTGGCAAAAGCAGTTTGGAGTTCGGCCTGTCCAAATACCACTCCAGCCTGGAAAAGGAAATCAAACACCTGTTCACAGGTTCCGACAAGCCGTTGAAAGCCAGTCCGGAAGGGGAGAGCGCCGAGGACGGCCTGAAAAAAATGGCCGAGGAAATCCCCGTCATCCGCGTGGTGGACACGTTAATTGAGTATGCGATTTTTGAAAAAGCTTCCGACATCCACATTGAGCCGCAGGAGAATGCGGTGATTGTCCGTTACCGCATTGACGGCGTGCTCCATGACGTTATGACTTTGCCCAAAGTCATCCAGGCGGCGATTGTGGCGCGCATCAAGGTTTTGACCAATTTAAAAATTGACGAGCATCGCCTGCCCCAGGACGGCCGGTTTAAGATTGAAAAGGAAGGCTATAAATTTTCCATGCGCGTGTCCGCGATCCCGATTTTCGACGGGGAAAAAGTCGTCATCCGCCTGCTGGACGAGTCAGCCAAGGCCGCGTCTTTGGAAGATTTAGGTTTTGAGCCGGAAGGCATTGACCTGATTACGCGCAACATCAAAAAGCCGCACGGCATGATGCTGGTGACCGGCCCCACGGGCAGCGGCAAATCCACCACGCTGTATACGGTCTTGAGCATGCTGAATACCAAGAGCGTGAACATTTCCACCATTGAAGACCCGGTGGAATACCGGCTGGTCGGCGCCAACCAGATGCAAATCAACCCCAAAATCGGCCTGACTTTTGACATCGGCCTAAGGGCGCTTCTGCGGCAGGACCCGAATATCATTATGATCGGCGAAATCCGCGACAAGGAAACGGCCGAAGAAGCGGTACACGCGGCCATGACCGGCCACATTGTGTTTTCCACTCTCCACACCAACGACGCGGCCTCGGCTTTGCCCCGGCTTTTGGACATCGGCGTGGAGCCTTACTTGATCTCTTCCACCATCAACGCGGTGCTGGCGCAGCGCCTGGTCCGCGTGATCTGCAAGGACTGCAAAGCGGCCATTAAGCTGGACGAGGTTGTGCTCGGCAGCCTGGCCAAGCAATTCCATTTGGAAAAACTCCTGCCGGTTTTGGCGCGGCGCGGTGCGGCGCCCGAAAAAGCCAAATCATTGGCGGACATCCAATTTTTCAAAGGCGAAGGCTGCGACAAGTGTAGCCATACCGGCTACCGCGGCCGCGTCGGCATCCACGAAATTCTGGAAGTCAGCCCGGCCATTTCGCAGATGATCATGGCCCACAATAGCGCGCCGGAAATCCAGGAGCAGGGGGAAAAGGAGGGCATGGTTTTGATGTGGGAGGACGGTTTTATAAAAGCGGCCAAGGGGATAACGACGGTGGAAGAAATTGTGCGGGTGAGCAAAGAGTAGTGTGATTGACAAGATTGACATGATTTAAAAGATTGACATGATTGAAGCGGCGACATGATTTTAAAAATTATGGATCCAAAAGAATTAAAGGAAAAAACAAAACAATTCGCAATTAAGATTATAAAACTTGCCCAGTATTTGGAAAAGAATTGCGGCAATGTCGGAAGGAAGCTGGGCGACCAGGTTTTACGTTCTGGTACGGGTGTTTTCGGTAATTATCGAGCGGTATGCAGATGTAAGTCAGCCAAGGATTTTATTTCAAAAATGGGTACCGTGGTTGAAGAGGCTGACGAGACTTTGGGCTGGCTGGAACTTTTGGTCGCGTCAGGCGTAGTTCCGCTTTCTTTAGTTCAAGATTTGCTTAAGGAAGCTGATGAATTAACTGCCATTATGACGTCTTCCAGAAATACTTCAATAAAAAATCACCCGGGCAAATTGTCTTAAATTCTTGTCAATCATTTAAATCTTTTAATTCTTGTCAATCCCACAATGGATTTTACATATAACGCCATAACTAAAGACGGGCACCGCGAAAGCGGCATGATTGCCGCCGGCAATTTGGCCGCCGCCGGCCATTTGCTGAAAGAGCGGGGCCTTCTGCCGACTTTGCTGGAGGAACACAAGGGGCTTTCGTTTTTGGACCAATTGCAGAAACTCGGCACGGTCAGCTTTGCGGAAAAGATAGGCTTTGCGGAAAATTTGGGCATTATGCTCAAAGCCGGAATTGCGGTCAGCCGAGCCTTGAGCATTCAGGTCAAGCAGACCAAAAACCCCAGGTTTAAGAACATATTAAGCGATATTGCCGGGCAGGTGGAATCGGGCAAAAGCCTGGGCGAGGCTCTTAGTAAATATCCGCATAATTTTTCTAACATTTTTGTGAGCATGATCAAAGTCGGCGAGATTTCCGGAAATTTGGAAAAGAGTTTGGAATATTTGACCATCCAGCTGCAGCGAGACGCCGACCTGCGTTCCAAGGTTCGGGGCGCCATGATTTATCCTTCGGTAATTGTTTCGGCTATGATTATCATCGGCGTGTTTTTGTCAATTTTCGTCCTGCCCAGCTTAACCTCCACGCTTTCGGACTTCGGCACCGGCGATTTACCGCTTACCACCAAAGTCGTCATCGCTTTTTCTGACTTTATGAGCCATCACGCGGCGCTGGTCATCGGGCTGATGTTCGGTTTGGTGGCGGGAGTAATAGCTTTTATCAGAACTTCTTTCGGAGGACGGGTCCTTGACTGGCTGCTGCTGCATTTTTTGGTCGTTAACGGCATTATCAAAAAAATTAATCTGGCGCGGTTTGCGCGCATTTTGAGCTCCCTGCTGAAAAGCGGCATTCCCATTGTCCAGGGTTTGGAAGTTTCGGCTGATTCCATGGGCAATGTCTGGTATCAAGACTTGGTCGCAGCAGCCGCGGTTGACGTCAAGTTAGGCAAGCCCTTAACCGAGTCGCTGGGCAAAGATCCCAATTTGTTTCCGGTCATTGTGGTGCAGATGCTGGAGGTGGGGGAGGAGAGCGGCACGGTGGAAGATATGTTAGGCCAGTTGGCTGAGCATTATGAAGGCCAAGTCGATGACACCCTCAAGAACCTGTCGTCCATTATTGAACCGCTTTTGCTGTTGGTGATCGGCGGCGTGGTGGGCGTGCTGGCCATGGCGCTGATTGCGCCGATTTACCAGATAGCGCAGAATATTAATTAATTTACCCGCCAAAATTTTGCGAAATTTTTATCATCTTTGCAAAAATAATAGTTTAGTGGGTGGAATTAAAAATAAACTTTACAAACTAAGGCAAAATTTAGGCGGAGTTAACCCGCCGAAATTTGCTCTGGGTTTAGGAAATAGAGTCTAATTGGATTGGATTTATCAAATTTAAAAATTATTTATAGCTAATTGCAAATTTAGGCGGGTAAATATGTCCTGGCAACTGTTTAGCAATCAAAAAAAAGCCTTTGGTTTGGACGTCAGCGGCAGCGCCTTGAAGATTTTGGAGCTGGGCAAGAGCGGCAAGGAAGTCAAACTGCGCGCCTTTAGCGACGTGCCGCTGCCTAAGGGCATGATAGTCAACGAAGCTTTTGCCGACGGCAAAGCCTTTAGCCAAATGTTGAAAGCCAGTTTGCAGAAGTGCCAGCACGGGCAGCTGCACACTGATTACGCCGTCGTCAGCCTTCCGGAATCCAAGTCCTTTGTCCGGGTTATTCAGATTCCCCAAATGAGCGACAGTGAGGCGCAGTCCGCGGTGCCGGTGGAAGCCGAAAGTTTTATCCCTTTGCCCGTGGACCAGGTCGATTTGGACTGGCAAAAAATCGGCAGCAGCGAGGGCAAGCTTAATATTTTAATTGTGGCTTCCCCAAAGGATTTTGTGGACCAATATTTGTCGCTGTTGGACAGTGCCGGCGTCAAGGCTGCGGCCTTGGAGGTGGAGTCGCAAAGCTGCCTGCGGGCATTATTGCCGCCCGGCGGCCGGGACACGGTATTGATTGTGGATTTGGACGCGTTTCGCAGCAGCCTGGTCATGGTGGAGGATGGAAATTTACAGTTCACTTCCACTGTGCCCATTGCCGGTAATAATTTTACCGAGAATATTGCCAAAATTTTGGGTGTATCCAACGTCAAGGCCGAGGAAATCAAAAAGAAAGTGGGTATTGCCAACACCGCCGACTACCCGAATATCAAAATCGCGCTACTGCCGGTGCTGAACAATCTCAGCGCGGAGATCAAAAGCATTTTAAGGTTCCACGGCGAGCATTCCGGCAAGCAGGTTAAGAAAATTTTATTGGCGGGCGGCGCCGCCCGGCTAAAAAATTTGCCCGAGTTTTTAAGCCCGCAGTTCAGCGAGTTCGGCAGCCCGCCCGTGGAGCTGGGCAATCCCTGGCAGGGGATTTTGGGGTTAAAGTCGCAGCCTTTAGATCCGGGCGAATCCTTGGGATTTGCCACTGCCGTGGGATTGGCCATGCGCGGGTTGAATTAGAGAATTAGAGAATTAGAGAATTAGAGAATTAGAGAATTAGAGAATTAGAGAATTTTTTAAATGCCTAACGATTTATGAAAATTATCAATTTGTTGCCGCCGGCCCGTCAAAAGCTCCTCGAGCAGGAAGCCGTGTTTCGGGCGCTGCTCGCGCTGATGGGCTACAGCGTGCTGGGTTTTGGTTTGGTGGTTGGCGCGCAGTTTGGCGTCAAACTGTATCTGCAAAACCAGGCGACTTCCATCGGGGCCAGCATCGCCCAGCTGCAAAGCCAGGTCAAAAGGCAGGAAAATGCCAGCACGAAAAAAGATATTGCGGATATCAATAATTACATTACTGACTATAAGGACCTGTCTTCGGGTATTCCCAAATGGTCCAAGGTCTTAAAGGCGTTTGCGGTTTTGCCGCCCCCGGGCGTGGTCATAAGCTCTTTTGCCCCGGACTTTCAAAGCAAAAAAATCATCATAACCGGTACCGCCTCAACCCGGGACGTCGTCATCCAGCTCTATAATAATATCTTGGCCGACAGCAAGGAGTTTTATGGTATAGATTACCCTTTGGAGAACGTGGCCGCGCCGAAAAATGATTCTTTCCACTTCACTTTTCAAGTGGTTGACAGCCTGCTGAAGTGATTAAATAAGATTTCAAGAAATTTTGCCCGATTGACTTATGAGTATTAGGACTAAAATTTATCTTGCTGCCGTGTTGTGGCTGGGCCTTTGCGGGGCGATGTTTTTGTACGGTTTTAAAATTCTGGACCAGTCTAACCGCGCCGCTTTGGCGCAAATTTCCAAACAAAAGAACCAGTTGTTGGCTTTACAGGCGGAAGACAAAAATTATCAGTTGGCCCTGCAGGATTTGAACGACATGAAAGCCAAATCCCTTCAGCCGATAGATTTTTTTAGCCAAGACATTACCTTGGTTAAAGAAATTGAGGTTTTTGAGAATTTGGGCAATGTCCGGGGCGTGAGCTTAACTTTGGGAGGAATTAGCGGCACCATCGGGAGCGTACCCAAAGCCCCGACCAAAAGCCCGCTTTATTTGATCCCGGTGAGCATTTCAATTAACGGCTCTTTCAGCAAGGTGGTGGACACCGTTGAGAATTTGGAAAATCTGGATTTTGCCGTCAGCCTGAACTCTTTAAATCTAACCGGCGCCGGCGGCACGGTCAATGCCGCCATTAGCGCCACCCTCTATATCCGCAGCCATTAGCGCGCTTTTAATTTAATTATGTTTATTCGATACCACCAAAAATTCCATCGGCAGAATGTCTTTACAATGTTTGCGGCCATCAATCTTAAATTAATGGCGCGCTAGCTTAAATTTATGAAGAACCTCTCCGCCAATCTTAATTTAAAAGACCTCCGCCACTTCAAATTTGACGTCCGTTATTTGTTTTTGGCGATTTTGCTGGTGGTATTGGTTATGGACGGTTTGGTCGCCAAGGACGCCATTGACATGGTCATTAAGCTGGAAAACCAGATTGCCCCGGTTTCCGCCGCCGGACCCGGGGCGAGGATAAATTTTTCGGATTATGATTATGACGTCCAGCGCATCCAAAGCGGGCAAAATTTCCAGCCCAGCGGCGGCCTGACCAGAGATCCTTTTAACCCCGCGGCCGCGCCGGCTCCGGCGGGCGCCACACCCCAATAGGCGGCACGGATTTTAGCGCCGCGGTATCCGGCTTTTTGGCTGTAAATCCCATCTGGCTTTAAATGGGATTTTTTTATATAATATAAGGACTGCACCCGTAGCTCATTTGGATAGAGCGCGTGGCTTCGGACCACGAGGCAGTAGGTTCAAATCCTACCGGGTGCACCATTGAAATTTTCCGTGATATAAGCTAAAATATCAAGGATACGGAAAACCATTAGTCATTAACGATTAATTTTTTGGACAGTTAATTGTCAATTGTCAATTGTTTGCACATGGGTTGGTAGCTCAGTTGGTAGAGCAGCGGCCTCTTAAGCCGCGTGTCGTGGGTCCGATCCCCACCCAACCCACCAAAATTTATGTTGTTTTTCTTTCTCGGACCGGACAATTTTTCTAAAGACAGCCAGATTTCCTCTTTGGCCAAAAAGCATAAAGCCGAGGCGGAATTTTTTGTTTCGGCAGAGGAGCGGCCGCAACTGTCAGGGCTTTTTGGCCAGGATTTGTTTTCCAAAACCAAAGTCGTGGTTCTACAAAATCTTTTGGCCGGATATGATTATAATCAGGAAATTGCCGATAAGCTAGTGGTCGGCAAAAATGTTATTGTGTTTGAGGAGGATAAAGTAGACAAGCGCCTGTCCAATAATAAGCAGTGGCTGGCGCACAAGGGCGCGGAAGTTAAACAATTTGATTTGCCGCACGGCGCGGATTTGGATAAATGGATTACCAGCCGCGCCAAAGAGTTAAACAGCACAATAAGCAAGGGCGCGGCAGCGTTTTTGGCCAAAAAATTGGGGCGGGATGACGCCAAAGAAATCCGGGCGGGCGGCCCATTCGGCAAGGCTCAGGGCCGCCCCGAGCAAAGTCGAGGGGGCGGCAAACTTATCGCGGGCGAAGAAATTTACAGTCTGTGGCAGGCGGATTCCGAAATCCGCAAATTAATCGCATACGCAAACGGTCAGGAAATCAAAGAAGCGGACGTTAACAATCTGGTTTCCGAAAACGGGGAAGTGGATGTGTTTAAAATTATCAATGCCATAGGCGACCATAACAAACAGGCGGCTTTGGAGCTTATCGGTAAGTTTTTAAGCGAGGGCGACACTAAGGCGCAAATTATCCAGCTAAACGCTCTGCTCAGCGAACAGTTCCGCAATATTTACGCGCTTTCGGATTTGCTGGCCCGCAAAATCTCGGATGACAAAATTTTAAGCCTTACGGCTTGGAAAAGCGGCCGGCTTTATGTGCTCAAAAAAATCGCTGGCCGGTTTAAGCCGGATATAGTCAAGCAGACGCTCAATAAATTGGCGGCGCTGGACAAGGAGCTTAAAACCACCTCCACCCCGCCGCGGGTTTTGTTGGACTTGATTTTGGCGCAGCTGTTTATTTAAAGCATTTCAGTGTCATTCCGGATATTTTTCACGACTGATGATAATCGCCTGCGTGAAAAATTCCGGGATGACAGAAACTTTTTTATCAAATTTCCATCATGCGAAAAAATTTTTTAAACTTCAGCAACCAGACTTTTGCCTCACTTAAACTCCGTAATTACCGCCTGTACTTTATCGGCCAGGCCGTTTCTTTATGCGGCACCTGGATGCAAACCATTGGCCAGGCCTGGCTGGTGCTTAAGCTGACCAATTCCGGCGCTCAGCTCGGACTTATAGCCGCGGTGCAATTTTTGCCCATGCTGTTTTTAGCCCCGCTGGGCGGCATCGTGGCCGACCGTTTCAGTAAGCGCAAAGTTTTATATTTTACCCAAACTTCGGCCGGACTGCTGGCTTTGATTTTGTGGCTGCTCATGGTAACCGGCAGCGTGCAGTTGTGGATGGTTTACGTTTTGGCGCTGGGTTTGGGATTGGTCAATGTTATAGACAATCCCACCCGCCAGACTTTTATTTTTGAGATGGTGGGCAAAGACAGCGTGGCCAATGCCATTTCGTTGAATTCCACTATGGTGAATTTGGCGCGCGTGATTGGCCCGGCCATTGCCGGCGCCGTGATTGCCTCTTTGGGTTTGGCGCCGTGTTTTTTAATTAATGCGATTTCTTTTATTGCCGTGCTGGGGGCTTTGTTTATGATGCGTTCAAAGGAATTAAGCTCCGCTCCTGCGGCCGAACGCGCCAAAGGCCAGTTGGGCGAAGGCTGGCGATACATCAAGTCCAACAAAATTTTGCGCGACACGCTGCTTATGATGGCCATAATCGGCACGCTCACTTACGAGTTCTCCGTAATTCTGCCGCTGGTGGCGCAGTTTACATTTCACGGCAATGCCGGCACTTACGCCGCGCTTACCGTGGCCATGGGGGTTGGTTCCATAGCCGGCGGGCTATACACGGCCAGTCGCAAAACCACTACCGCGGGCGCGCTGGTAAAAGCCGCGCTGTTTTTTGGCGTTACCGTCCTGCTGGCTGCGGTTTTGCCTAAGTTTACTTTGGTGCTCATAGCCATGGTGGCCGTTGGGTTTTATTCCATAAATTTTTTGGCCCTGGGCAATACCACGCTGCAGCTGGAAAGCGACCCGCAAATGCGCGGCAGGGTGATGTCGTTTTGGGCCATGGCTTTCCTTGGCTCCACGCCCATTGGCGGGCCGATAATCGGGTTTATAGGACAGTATGTTGGTCCGCGCTGGGGGCTAGCCGTCGGCGGCTTTGCCGCTCTAATTGCCGCGGGTTTGGGCTACTGGCTTTTGCGGCGGGATAAAGAAACCGCCGCTTAGGGTATTCCATCCCGACCGACGACGAGTGCATCCGACCCATTCGGCTTACGCTCAGGGTCGCCCCGAGTGAAATCGAGGGGCGAGGAGGAGTGGAGGGATATATTATGGACGGACAAAATCGCGAAAACATATCACCCGGACTGGAAGTGGACATTGTGCTTAAGGAAGATCAAAGAACCGGCAAACTCACACGCGGCTTGGTGGCGGACATTTTAACCAACTCCCAATTCCACCCCCACGGCATCAAAGTCCGCCTACAAAGCGGCCAAGTCGGCCGCGTGCAGAATATTATCGGATGAATAATATCATCCTTACATTCTCAAGTTTGTAAGGATGTTTTAAAGTGTCAGCCCGGCGCAGCCCTCAGCCTTCCGAAGGGCTGGCCTTTTAATATTGCCTAAAATAAGGGATATTTACAATAACCAGGCTTTGGGTATATGCTTAAATAAAATAGAGAAAAAGCTTTCAATTATTTCGAAAAATGTAAAATTAGTTATATAAGCTAATGGGGAAAAATATGGATAATATTAAAATGTAATAAAACTTTTAAAATTTACTTTTTATTGTATAGTATGAGTAAATAAACGTATGAAAAGTTTAATAGAAACCGACAAAATGCTTAGAGGATTGTGCTTGAGTTTGCTCAGGGACTACAATTTCGATCAATATTTTGAGCACAGCATTAAAGCGATAGATTACTGGAAAAACAAGATTGCAAAAGGCGAACAGGTTTGATAAGTTTTATGCGACTATGGATAATATGCAACACAAGCAAAAACAAAACAACCCCAACTTTAAAAAGTTCCAAGTCGAGAACTGTAAAAAACATTATTAAAATATATAATATCCATTACTCCTTCTTTCAATTAAATTTATAAATAACCCTACAAATATATGACAAACAATGATCAAGAACTTATAACACGTGCCGAAACGGTGCTGCGCATGTACAAAAACGATCAGTTTGATAATTTTAAGGATCCTATTTTAGAATTCCAGGATTTACTGGAAAAAATTCCAAATAAGGAACAGGAAATCAGGACTGAATTGCAAAAAGCATTGGACGAGGCTGTAACCATCCTTAAGAAAGACATGAAGAGAGACCGGCAACTGGCAGCCTGGGCAAAAGATATGGGGTTGGTGAAATAGTATGGTTTAAATAAAATCACGCCGTATAGATATTAAATATGATCCCAAACATCATCTCCACAATCTTCGCCGCCCTCGGAATAATTTTCCTCATCTTGAGCTTGCGCAAAACCAACCCGGTGCAAAGTTCCGGCAAGCATCCCCACTAGATGGCCAAGCTGGCACCCAATAATGTTAAAAAAACTTTCAATATTTGCTATACTAATACTATTACTACTACTACTTTTATTGATATTAATTTTGGCTGTTGCAATATTTAACCCTTTTCACAAAACTATGGATAATACTGTTTCTACATCACCGAATACTAGTGGGGTAATTGAAAATCAAGATTTTTATTGTGATGGTATTTCCGGCGTTACTTTTAAGATTCCGGTATTTAAAAATTGGGATGATATAAAAGTAAAGAAAATCAATGAAAATTTTTGCTCAATAGAAATCGGATGGTCTGGTTTTGCGGAAATCCCTCCTGGTGCACCGCCAGAGATGAAAGAGCCAGTTAAACCGGCTCCTTTCTATGTTGAGGTAAAAAAATCTTCCACTCCAGAGCAGGAATGGGAATCAGCTGCCGTGTTTACCAACCCCCAAGGAATTAAATATAGATTTCTTAATAGCGATCCTGAACTTCTTAAAGACGACCCTGAATTAGACCTCCGGGGTAGAAATTTTGTTGAATTTTATTTAGATAACTCTTTTGTTAAAATTGAATCCCCGGCAATAAATGATTATTATGGTTTTTCCGCAATCAAATTCTGGAAAACTATTACTGAAACTTTCAAATTGACAACTCGTTGATAAACTCTGCATAACCCCGACGAGGAGGAAATAGTTTTAGAGATGAATCGCCCGGGCCTGTTTGTACCCAGAGAAGTATTTGAACCTGAATTTAATTTTGAGCCGGGGGAAACGGAACATTTGATCCAAGAATTTATTAAAAATTTGGATCGCGAAAATCCCTTTTTGCGTTCGCCGGAAGAAATGCTAAAATTAGGCTTTAAAGGCACGCCGTATAAGTATTAACATTATAAAATATATGCCAAACAAAAGAACAGGCAGGCCAACTTTGAACGAAAAGAGAAAAGAACAGGAGAGGGTAGACGATTATTACGAGCTTAAAAAATACCGCGAAAATTTAATTATCATGCTGGCCAAAATGAAGGACGGCGGAGGCGTGCATAAGAAAACCGGGGAAGAAAAGAAACAGCTGGACAAACAAATTGGCGTTTTAAAAAATGACCAGCTTCTAAAGAAAGGTCTTTGGTCAGCCGGTAAAAAAAGCTAAAATGCCGGATTTGCTGAAAGCAATAGAATTTCTAAACAATATTGCCAAACCGAATTTAATCAAGTACATGGAAATCCAAGGCATAGACACCTCCAAATATACTTTAAAATGACATTTTGGTATAATTTCTTCACTTTGAGCTTACACAAAACTAACCCGGCGCAAAGCGAGGTTTGGCTGAGGGCTGGCATTATTTTTTTAGTCGTTGCGACGGGTTTGTTTTTTATTGAGAAATAATTCAAAAATATATGCCTATTGTGGGTTCGCCCCCACCCGACCCATCAAGGATAGGTAGGTAAAATATAACCGAAGCTTTATTGTGTGCGGAGTTTTGCCAAACAAAAAAATCACCCTTCGAAAAAGCTCGGGGTGATTTTTTAGGTGGCGCGGACAGGGGAGGCGGGCATTTACATCACTTCCTGGATTTTGGACATCATTTTGGATTTCATGGCTGCCATATCCATGTTATCCATAACCCGCGGGTGCTTTTCCTGAATGTGTTCCATCATCATATCCATAACCTCCTCGTCGGTTTCGCCTTTGGCGACAAAGCTGCAGGTGGGGTCTCCCATGGCCTTGCATGATAGCGTTTTCATAAGTTTATGTCTTTCTACATTAATTTCGACCTTTCATATATTACAGATACGCGATTTTGTTGAATTTGTTAAAGCTTCCTTTATGTGTAACGTTGGCGCGCGGAATCCGTTTACATTTTTAGGGCCGTTTATATGGCAAACCATTTATTGGAACAGCGTTGGAAGAATATTATCAAAAATTAAAGTCTGCCAAAGGCGGATCCGTCTTTGGCGGAAAAGGAGACTATTATGAGCGATACATTAGGACGGTTATATTTAAAGGAACTGGAGGCCGAGGCGCCTGCCAGCAGGAAATGTCTGGAGCGCGTGCCGGAAAGTTTGTATGAATACAAGCCGCACGAAAAGTCCATGAAGATGGGCCATTTGGTTTTAACTGTGGCCGGTATTCCGGCGTGGATCGCGCACGTTATTGAAAAAGGGGATATTGACTTTGCCACGTTTAAAATGGGGCGGCCAACTAAGACCTTAGAAATGCTCAAGTTTTTTGACAATAATCTCGCGGCAGCTAAGAGGGCCGTGGAAAAAGTTTCGGACGCGGATTTGGAAAAGCCTTTTTCCTTAAAAATGAAAGATCAGGTTTTGGCTACAGACAGCAAAAAGAACACTGTCTGCGATACTATTAACCATTTGGTCCACCACCGCGGCCAGCTTACGGTTTATATGCGCTTAAACAACATCGCGGTGCCGAAAATTTACGGCCCGAGCGCGGACGACAAGGAGTGGTAAATTTAAAAACTCCGCCCCTCGGCTTTGCCCGGAGCGGGGTTTTGCTTAAAGATAGATTCCGGCTCGGAGGCCGGAATGACACATTGAAATTATTTCGCGGCGCGTTTGCGTTCGGTGGCGTTTAATATCCGCTTTCTTATCCTGATGGACTGCGGCGTAACTTCTACCAGCTCGTCGGCGCCGATGTATTCCAGAGCGAAGTCCAGTTCCACCGGACGCGGAGGAGTTAAAATAATGGCTTCATCGGAGCTGGAGGAGCGGATGTTGGTGAGTTTTTTGGTGCGGCAGACGTTTAATTCCAAATCGCTGTCCACGGAATTTTTGCCCACCACCATGCCCTCGTAAACGTCAACGGCCGGGCCGATAAACAACATGCCGCGCTGCTGGGCGTTGTTTAAGCCGTAAGAGTTGCTTTGGCCGGACTCTGAGGCAATCAAGCTGCCGTGTTCGTTGCTGCGGGTGTCTATGTCGTGCACGGGCCTATAACTGTCAAAAAGATTATTTATGACCACGGTGCCGCGGGTGCGCGTCATCAGCAGGTTTTTTAAGCCAATCAAGCCACGCGTAGGGATTAAATATTCGGCGTGCACGTCGCCGCCGTGGCCGGTTTCCAGGATTTGCATTTGTCCGCCGCGCTTGCCGAGTTCTTCAATTACGACGCCCTGGTGTTCGGAAGGGACATCAATCGTTAGAATTTCGTATGGCTCGAGTTTTGTCATTTTCTCCGAACCCTCACCCCCGCCGTCGCCAAGGCTTTGGCGGGCAGGCTGGCCCTCTCCCAAAGGGAGAGGGGACGAAGAACCGTCCGGCCTTTGATAATGGTAGATAACTTCGGGTTGGGAAACCTGCAGTTCAAAACCTTCGCGCCGCATGGTTTCCACTAAAACCGCCAAATGCAGTTCGCCGCGGCCGGACACCAAAAACGAATCCGAACCCTGTTCCAAGCCCTGGACCTTTAGCGCCACATTGGTTTCCAGTTCCTTAATTAAGCGTTCGCGCAACTGGCGCGAGGTCACATACTTGCCTTCGCGGCCGGCAAACGGGGAAGTGTTGACGCCAAAGGTCATCTTTATTGTGGGCGGCTCAATTTCCACGGGCGGCAGGGTTTTGGGATTTAGGGGATCGGTTAAAACGTCGCCAATGTGGATGTCGTCAAAGCCGCCAAAAGCCACAATGTCGCCGGCCACGGCTTCTTCCACGTCAATTTGTTTTAAGCCTTCGTACATTTGCAGGGAAGTAATTTTAGAGGTCATCCGCTCGCCGCTCTGTTTAATCAGCATGGCGTTCTGGTTTTTTTTACAGCTCCCCGAAAACACTTTGCCGATGCCCAGGCGGCCCAAGTAGTTGTCGTAAGCCAAAGCCAAAATTTGCACGGCAAAGGCATCTTCCATTTCCACTTCCGGGGCGGGGATGTATTTGATGATGGCGTCAAACAGGGGAGAGACGTCGGGTTCGCCAGAGTATTTTCCGCCGGAGGCGGATCCGCCTTGGGCGGAGATTTTTTCCAAAAGATTTTCCAAATTCAAATCCGCCAGACCCCTTACCCCCGAAGCATAAATAATCGGAAAATCCAATTGGTTGTGGGTGGCGTTTAGTTTGACGAACAAATCAAAAGTATGATTGACACTGTGGTCAACCTGGGCGTCGGGCTTGTCCACTTTATTGATGACGACAATGGCTTTAAGTCCGAGCTCCAAAGCTTTTTTGAGCACGAATTTGGTTTGGGGCATTGGGCCTTCTTTGGCGTCCACCAAAAGCAGGACGCCGTCGGCCATTTTTAAAGTTCTCTCCACTTCGCCGCCAAAATCCGCGTGGCCTGGCGTATCTACAATATTTATTTTTACCCCATTATATATCAGAGATGCATTTTTTGCTTTGATAGTAATGCCGCGCTCGCGCTCCAAATCCATACTGTCCATTACCAAATCCGCGGCGTCGTCTTTGATGCTGTGGGTTTGCTTTAGCATGGCATCCACCAGCGTAGTCTTGCCGTGGTCCACGTGGGCGATAATGGCGATGTTTCGTATGTTATCCCTTTTCATTTTGAGTATTACGGATTACGCATTACGGATTAAGAATTCGTAATACGCAATTCGAAATTGTTTTTAATTAGTTCACTAAAAAATCCCGCGCTACTTTTCGGGAAGTAGCTTAAAATATAGCATTAATTTACAATAATGTCAATAATTTGCTATAATATACATGAGATACCGATATACTGATGCATACTGATAATACCGATAATACGGATATTTAACCGTATTAGTATTATCGGTATCATCCGTATTAATCCGTATATCAGTATCATCTAAAATGAAACAAAAAACACAAACCATCGGGTTCTTTGTGCTGCTGGCGGCGGCGGCGCTAATCGTATTAAAGATTTTTTGGCCGTTTTGGGAGCTGCTGGCTTTTGCCTTGATTTTGGCCGTGTTGTTCCATCCGCTTTACGAACGCCTGGAGCGGCATCTCAAAGCGCCCAATTTAAACGCGGGCTTTGTGGTGTTGCTGATCGCCATCATCATTGCCGGGCCGGTGCTGCTGATTGGCCAGCAGGTATTTTTTGAGTTGGCGAATTTTTATAGGTCCCTGAACCTGGGTAATTTGCCCGGGCAGTCCAGCGCTTTTGTGCACAGCTTGCCCCAGCCTTTGCAGCAATTAGCCATTAGCTTTAATGTTGACATTCACGCATGGGTGGCCCAGCTTACGAGCCAGGCGTTCGCCTCGCTTTCCGGCCTGCTATCATCTTTGGGCTGGCTGTTTGGCTCTTTGGTTGTGGTGGCGTTTTCCACTTTCTTTTTGCTGCGCGACGGTGACGCCATAAAAAAATTATTGAAAGATATTTTGCCTTTGTCCGCGGCCAACGAAAATATCTTGTTCAACAAACTCACCCAGGCGGTGAGCGGCGTAATCAAGGGTCAGTTTTTGGTGGTGCTGTCCATTTCCACCGCCGCGTTTATCGGTTTTTCGATTTTTGGGCTGCCCAACAGCCTGTTGTGGGGTTGCGCAATGTTCGTGGCCGCGTTCGTGCCGACCTTTGGCACGTCTTTGGTCTGGCTGCCGGCCATCGGTTTTTTGTATGTCACCGGCCATTTTGGCGCGGCAGTGGGCATGGCCATTTGGGCCGCGGCCTCAGTGGCGCTCATTGACAACGTTTTGGCGGCCAAGCTGGTCTCGGCCCGGGTCCGCCTGCACCCGCTGTTGACTATCTTCGCCATTTTGGGCGGGGTAGTCAGCTTCGGTGTCTTGGGCGTTTTGCTCGGCCCGATTTTGATGGCAATTTTTGTGGCCCTGGTGGGTATCTACAGAACCGATATAAAAGGTAAAGAACAATAACAATAAAAAATAACCATAACGGCTGGTTTTGTTATGGTTATGGTTATGGTTATAGTTATCGTTGTTGTTATTTTAACTCTATTTCCAAACTGCTTTTCCCCCAGTGGATGCGGTTCCAGGCGCGTTCGTGCAAAAAGTAAATCAAGCCGCTCATCAAATTGGTAAACAAGATTATACTGATGGTGATTTGGTATTGGTGGGTAATGACAAAAACCACGACTAAATCCGCCAAAATTATTAAGGTGTGGAAACCAATGGTTTTTGCCAGGGAACGCTTGTGGTGTTCGTAATAGCTCATAGAAAAAATTGTTAATGGTTATTGGTATTATACACTATTATGCCGGAGTTGGCATAAATTTTTTTGATGCGCTTGATGGGCACCTTCGTGCGACAAAATAGGTTTGTCGATTTTCATTAATCAGCGCGTCTATGACCGTCAACTAAACTACAACCTCGAAGGTGCCCATCAAGGCATTAACAGGGGATTGTCTTACTAGGTTTCTTGATGTATAGTTAAATCGGGGTTTTTATGAAACATGGCTTTGGGTTCCATTATTTAATTCAAAAGTTGCCGCCCACGGTTTTGACCATCTTTGGCGCCACCGGCGATTTGTCCTCCGACTACCTGCTGCCGGCGCTACTTCATATGGACCAGGAAGGCATGCTGCCGGCAGATTTCCAGCTGGTTTGCGTGGGCAGGAGGCCTCTGACCAGCGAAAAATATCTTGACTTCATTGTTAAAAAATCTTCGGTCATTAAAAAAATCACCCAAAAACAGCGCCAGCATTTTTTGCGCAATTTGACTTATTTTCAGGGCGATTTTACGGATGTATCGTCTTTTGGCCCGCTAACTAAACTTTTGGAAACCAAAGAACAGCCTCGGCATAAGTGTTTTAACCGGTTATATTATTTTGCAACCAGCCCGCAGTTTTTCGCTTCCATCGCCCGAATTTTAAAGCAGACCGGCCTGCTTTCCGCTTGCGCGGCACACGGGCGCAAAGTCCGGATTTTGGCGGAGAAACCTTTTGGCTTTAATTTAAAATCCGCGCGGGATTTAAACGCCCTGTTGCTCAAGTATTTTGCCGAAGACCAAATTTACCGCATTGACCATTACGCGGGCAAGGAAACGGTGCAGAATTTGATGGTGGTGCGTTTTGCCAATTCTTTGTTTGAGCCGCTGTGGAATAATCGCTTCATTGAGCACGTGGAAATTTCGGTTTTGGAAAAAGACAGCGTGGGCGGCCGCGCCGCGTATTACGACCGGACCGGGGCGATTAAAGATTTTTTACAAAATCATATTTTGCAAATGTTGGCGTTGATTGCCATGGAAGAGCCGTACCAGCTGACTGCGGACATGATCCGCAACGAAAAACTGCGCGTTCTTAACGCGCTCCAGATTCTGGGGCCGGACAAGTTGCCGGCGCGGCTGGTTTTGGGCCAGTACTAAGGTTATGCCAAAGACATCAAAAGCCTAAGCCCCAAGGGCGGGACAAGCGCCACGGAAACTTTTTTTGCCCTAAAAACTTACATAAATTTGCCGCGCTGGGCCGGCGTGCCGTTTTATTTGCGCACCGGCAAACGCCTGAGCAAAAAACTCACGGAAATTTCCATCCATTTCCGCGAACAGGCGCGCTGCCTGTTTGAAGGCTGCGCGGCCAATGTTTTGACTTTCCGTATCCAGCCGGACGAGTCCGTGCATTTGCGGCTCAACAACAAAGTGCCCGGCTTTGGCATCCAGCTCCACCAGGGCGATTACGAGTTTGGCTACCAAAAAAATTTCCAGAGCGAAATCCCGTCGGCTTACGAACGGCTGCTGCTCGATTTTATGGAGGGCGACCAGCGCTTATTTATCCGTAGCGACGAAATAGAGGCCGCCTGGAAATTCGTGGACAGCATTACCGACAGCCCGGTGTTTAGGAGCCTGCCGCTTTATAAGTACAAACCTGGGCGTAACGGCCCCAAGCAGTCGGACGAGCTTATGGCCAAAGACGACCGGAAGTGGCAGACGAGGTAGTATTCAGAATAATGAATAATGAAGAATGAATCAAGACAGGATTTGTTGAATTTCCGATATCAGACAAATATCCCACGTGATTTTTTGGCCATCGATTTAGCAAAACTAAGGCGGAGTTTGCATTCCAGTTAAAATAAGCTATAATTTGGCTAGAAGAATTAATTTATTGCTTAATGTCGGATGCAGAGATAATCAAAGTAGTTCTAGTCGGTGCTGGGTCCTGTTGGGCATCGGCTTGGTTTTGTTTATTTGGCGCCGGCAAAGCGTGGCCGGCGGCCGGGAACAGATCCGGCTGACAAAACAAGCCCAGGAGAACGCGGAAAATCTGGAGAAACTCTATAATTTTTTGTTGGGGCATAGCGAGGGAGCTACCATGCAGGAAGTAATCCAAGCGCTTTTGGTAGAAGAGTCGCAGGCCGTGCAGTATTTGGGCCAACTGGAAGCCCGGGGCATCGTGCGCCAATTCAGGGATGAAAACGGCGACAACAGTTTTGCCTTGAATAAGGATTCGGAATTTAATTTGTTTTAGATTGGTTGATTGGAAATTTAAAAAACCGCTTCTCGATTACGCTCGAAAGGCGGTTTTATATCGATTAGAACGATCTGTCCTGGGGCATGCGGCGGAAGGTTTTGAATTGCCGGCGGGGGCGGAATTTTTGGCCGCTTGATGGCGGCCCGGTCCTGCGGGCCACGTCGCTGCTCGAGCGACTGTGGCGGGCAAAACGGCTGCGCAAAGGCTCGGGGGTTTGTGACGGCCGGGATTGGCCGTGGCTGCCAAAGCTGTCGCGCGAATGCCGGTCAGGCCTGCGGAAACCGCCAAAACCTGTGCTGCGGTGTTGGCGCACGGGAGAATAATCGTCCGTAATTTTTCTTTCGGGGAGCGCCGGCAGGGGAGAGACGGGTAATTGTTTTTTAATGAGCCGTTCAATGGCGCGGACATCAAATTTTTGCTCGGGCGTGGCAAAGGAGATGGCGTGGCCGCTGTGTTCGGCGCGGCCGGTCCGGCCAATCCGGTGCACGTAATCTTCGGCCTGTTCCGGTAAATCAAAATTTATGACCAGTTCAATGCCGGTAACATCTATGCCGCGCGCGGCAATGTCCGTGGCTACCAAAACCCTGTATTTGCCGACCTTAAAGCCGTTTAGGGCCTCCAGGCGTTGGTTTAGTGAACGGTTACTGTGGATTTCCGCGGCCGTGTGACCCAAGCGGTTCAGGCTGGCCGCGATTTTTTTGGCGCCGAATTTGGTGCGGGAAAAAATCAGCACGCTGCCTTTGTATTCTTTAAGCAGGTTTTCCAGCAGCGCCATTTTGTCCTGCTTATGGACAAAAAACAGCTCGTGGGTTACCAGTTGCGCCGCGGTGCCGGACGGGGCAACTTCCACGCGTACGGGCAGCTGCATATAAGAGTTGGCAATTTGCACAATTTCCTGGGGCATGGTTGCGGAAAACAGCATGGTCTGCCTTTTGGCCGGTACGGTGACCAGGATTTTTTTTATCTGCGGCGCAAAACCCATATCCAGCATGCGGTCGGCCTCATCCAAAATCAAAATTACGACGTCGTTGAGTCGGACGGTTTTTTGTTCCAAATGGTCAATCAGCCTTCCCGGCGTGGCAATAATAATGTGCGGGTTGTTTCTTAGCTGGCGGATTTGCTTGCCGATGTTTTCCCCGCCGATTAACACCGCGGTCTTCAGCCCAATGGGCCGGCCGAGTTTGTTTAAGGCTTCATCCACCTGCACGGCGAGTTCGCGCGTGGGCAGAATAATCAGGCCACGGCCTTTGTCCTTTGCCAGGCGTTGGATCATGGGTATGCCGAAAGCCAGGGTTTTGCCCGTGCCGGTTTGGGCAATGCCCATAATGTCCTTGCCTTGCAGGGCGGTCGGAATGGACTGGAGCTGGATTGGCGTGGGCGTTTTAAATTGGAGCCTGTCAAGTATCTCTAAAAGTTTTGGCGCAATGCCCAGGCCGTCAAACGTAGGTTGTTGAGGTATCATAGTTTTACAATTTAGACACCGAAACCCTGAGCGGAGCCGAAGGGTGGTGTCATAAATAATATTTCCGACCCGTTTTCTCAAAGGTCGGAAATATTTCAGTATTTCAGATAAGTATGAGTACGAGTCTAATAGATTGATTAGTTTATACATTATGTCACATCTAAATAATTTTGTCAATGATTTTATTGATTTTGGTCTTATCTTAGGCAATAATTGTTTAAGTTACCTCCCTGATTGCCAATATGTTTGATGGGAATCTTTAAGGTTGTTTATTGTTGACAATGGCTGATGCGCCTGCTTATAAATATCGATTAGCCTTTGTTACCGCGTGAAGATGCCCACCAACTTTAAGCCCACGTTTTTAAAAAGTAGCGAAATACTGATATAGTACCTTTATGGATCATCATAAACAGGCATTATTGCATCTTTCTAAGGCAGACCCGATAATGGCCGCGGTAATTAAGCGCGCCAAAGTGATGCCGCTGAGGACCCGCCGCAATCATTTTGAATCTTTGGTGGTTTCTATTATCAACCAGCAACTTTCGGGCAAGGCCGCGGCCACGATAGAAAAAAGATTTCGCGATTTATTTATGGGGCGGTTTCCCAAACCAACTGAGGTTTTAAAAGTTTCTGATAAAAAATTGCGCACAGCCGGGCTGTCGTTCCAAAAAATATCCTACATCAAGAATCTCGCCCGTTCTGTGGAAAAGGGGAATGTGGAGTTTAAAAAGTTTTCGCAAATGGAGGATGAGGAAATTATCAGCCAACTGATAACCATAAAGGGCATCGGGCGCTGGACCGCGGAAATGTTTTTGATGTTTTCCCTGGCGCGGCCGAACGTTTTTTCTGCCGGCGATTTGGGTTTGCGCAATGGTTTGAAAAAACTATATAAGATAGACGCAAAACGTCACCATCGAAAACTGGAAAAATTGTTGGATGCCTGGCACCCGTATAAAACCGTTGCCAGCCGTCATCTTTGGGCGAGTTTGCGGATCAAAGATTAAAAATCGGCAAGAAGGCAATTTTTTGCTATAATTAAGACAGTATGAAATTCATTTTGGTGCCGCTGATAGTCTATATTGTTAACCAGCTGATTAAATTTTTTGTGCTGCTTAAGCGCCGGCGGAACATTCTCGACAATCGTTTTTCCTGGTCGGTCTTGTGGGTCGGCAGCTTTCCCAGCGCGCATACGGCGGTGCTGACCTCGGCGCTGTATTTAGTCGGTTTGAGCCAGGGACTTGGCGCACTGTTCGGTTTTTGCCTGTTTTTGGCGCTGATAATCATTTACGGCCTGTTGGAAGATCACAAGCGGGAGCTGATTTTTGAAAGCTATTTTGCCAAAAGCCAAGACCTTGCTTTGCGGACAATCATCAAGGACAAAATTTTACTGGACTTCAGCGGCCACAGCTTTTTTGACGTTGTTTTTGCCGTGGTTGAAGGCGTGGCGTTAACTTTTATTATTACCCAATATTTCATAAAGTTATGAAAGTAGCGATATTTGGGTTAGGCAAAATGGGCGGGCAGATTGCGCGGCGGCTGCAAAGCTGCGGGTTTGAGATTTTGGCGTGGAACCGGTCGGCCGGTCCGCGCGAAGAAGTCGCCAAGGCCGGAGTAAAGGCGTTCGCTGATGTTGGGCGGCTGTTGAAAAATATGACTGATCAGTCGCGAGTTTTCTGGCTGATGCTGCCGCACAAAATTGTGGACGAATTTTTGCAAAACCAGCTCGGCCCGCATTTAAAGCCCGGCGATATTGTAATAGACGGCGGTAACTCTTTCTATAAAGATTCCATCAGGAGGGCAGAAGGGCTAAGGGCTAAGGGGATAGTGTTTTATGATTGTGGTACTAGCGGGGGAGTGTGGGGCGAAAAAAACGGTTTCGCGCTTATGGTCGGCGGGCCAAAGGAGCAGTGGCCAAAAATTGAGCCGCTGATGAAGGCTTTATCATCCGGAGAGAACTATGGGCTGGTCGGCAAAAACGGCGCTGGGCATTTTGTTAAAATGGTGCATAACGGCATTGAGTACGGGATGATGGAATCAATCGCTGAGGGCTACGGCGTGCTGCATGCGAGTGAATTTAAATTGGATTTAAACCAGGTTACCAAAATTTACCAGGAAGGGTCGGTAATCAAAAGCTGGCTGATTGACTTGGTGCGCGATATTTTTGAAAACGAAGACATTGAATCAACATCGGGATTCATCGAGGCTACCGGCGAGGGGGAATGGACCGTGAGCGCGGCTAAAGAATTGGGTGTGGACGCGCGCGTCATTGAAGATTCATTAAAAGTGCGTCAAGAATCCTCAGACAAAAAAAATCAGGAAAAATTTTCCAATAAAATTGTGGCACTATTGAGGAAACAATTTGGAGGCCACGGAGTTCAATCAAGAAAGTAGCTGATTCTGTTTGTGACGGCCGTCACAAACAGAATCAGGCACAAAATGCTTCTTTATACACCTCGGGAAATAAAAGTATTCAAAAGTCTGGATTCGCCCAAAAAAATTCAGGATTTTTTGGCGTTTAAAATTAGGCATAATCCGGCCAAGGACGGCGTGGAGTGCCGCAGCCCGCGGGAGGTTTTAAAAATCGGTAAAGCCCACTGTATGGAAGGCGCGCTTTTGGCCGCGGCAATTTTGGAATTTCATGGGTATAAGCCGTTTTTACTGGATTTACGTTCGACAGATGACGATTTAGATCACGTAGTGGCCTTGTTTAAGCAGTTCGGCTGCTGGGGCGCGATTAGCAAAACCAACCACGCGGTGCTGCGTTATCGCGAACCGATATATAAAACTATCCGTGAATTGTCGTTGTCGTATTTCCACGAATATTTTTTGGACAGCGGCAGAAAGACGCTGCGGGAATACTCCGCGCCGTTTGATCTGAGATTTTTCGATAAACACCCGTTTAGTTCCAACCACCCCCACCTTCGCCAAGGCTTCGGAGGACAAGCCGTCCGCCTGCGGCGTCCACCCCTCCTTGAAAAGAAGGGGAGCGGAAGCGCTGATTGGCGCACCACGGAAAAGGATTTGGCGGATCTGCCGGATTATTTGGATAAAGCGAAACACTATAAAATTTTAAACAGCCAGCAGCTAAAAAATTTACGCAAAGCGGATCCGGTTGAAATTCAGGCAGGCAAGTTGATTGAATGGAATACGAAATAAATTACGACTTTTGCCGCAATTGCGGCAAAAGTCGTAATAAAATTTTAGCGGAAGAAAATTTTTTATTAAAATTTGCCGCAGGTACGGGTATAGAGTTTGACGTAATCTTTTACTATTACGCCGGCGGAAAATTTTTCTTTGGCCCGCAACCCGGCATTTTGGCCGAGTTTTTTTGTGAGCCCGGGGTTATTCATTAGCAATTCCAATTTTTGCGCAAAACTTTTGGTGTCGCCGATTTTGAGCAAAAATCCGTCAATTTTGTCGCGCATAACTTCCGGGATGCCGCCGGCGCGCGTGGCCAGCACCGGTTTGCCGTAAGACATAGTTTCCAAAATGCCCATGCCGAAGCTTTCGTCCTGCGAAGTGTAAATGCCGGCATCGGACGCGTTTAAATAATTTTGAATATCTTTGACGTTTTCTCTGACCAAAACATTATTCAGCCGCAATTTTTTTACCAGAGGCCGGTACTTGGCAAACGGCTCGCCGGCCAGAATTAGCAATTTAAATTTACGTTGTTTTTTCAGCAGCGCGGCAATTTTAAGCAAGTCCGGAATGCGCTTGACCGGGCGGAGGTTGGATAAATGGATGGCGAGGAAATCGTCGGGTTTGATTTTTAGCCGTCGTCTAACTTTTTCGCGCGAAATTTTAACTAAAACCGGATTATAAAAATTATAAATTACATGGATTGGCTTTTGGATCCTGAAAATTTTGACGGTCTGGTTTTTTAAATTTTGCGAAACCGCGGTCACGCAGTGCGAGCGCTCAATGGAATATTTGATGGTGGAAAACATGCTTTTGTCGCTGGCGAACAGGGTAATATCCGTGCCGTGCAGGGTGGTGACTATCTTAGGCAGGGGAATGTTGGTTTGCCTCATAATGCGGCGCGCCAAAAGCGCGGCTGTGGCGTGCGGCACCGCGTAGTGCACGTGCAAAACATCCAAGCCATATTTTTCTTGGACGTTGACAATGGTTTCCGCCAAAGGCAGGGTGTAGTCGGGATATTTAAAAAGCGAATACTCGTTTATTTTGACCTGGTGGAAAAACACGTTTTTGGCCCGCAAGTTGAGCAAAAACGGCCTTTCGTAGGAAATAAAATGCACCCGGTGCCCTAACCGGGCCAATTCATTGCCCAAATTGGTGGCCACCACGCCGCTGCCGCCGATGGAAGGCCAGCAGACAATGCCGATTTTCATAGTCATGATACTAATATACCAATGGTACTAATGATACTAATAATACGAATGCAAACTGATTAGTATTATTCGCATGTATTAGTATATTGGTATCTCATATTAATAATTTCTTGAAGACAGAGTAATATCGGAAAGCCTATCAAGCCTTATCGGATCGTTGGAATAAAGCCCCACCGCGTATTTGACGCCGCAGGAAGCGCCGAGTGCCCGCGATTTGCTAAAAATTAAATCTATGTATTGTTTGGTTTTCATTTGGCTCTTGTGGCAGGCCATGGCCTTTTGCCACTGCCTTTCCACGTCCGTGACATCAACCAAAAGGTCCGGTTTTTTGTCCCATTCTGCGCTGGAACCGTAATAATACAACATACCGACCTTGTGCGTCGGTAAGCTTTTAAGTTCTTTTAATCCGCCGTAGCGCGCGAATCTGCAGGCATCGCGGGTGAGTTTTGCCAAATTCAAATGGTCGGGATGCTGGTTTTCCATCAGCGACGGCGCAAGCACAATGTTAGGTTTAAATTTTCTTAAAATCGCGGCAATTTTAAAACCGTTTCGCGGATTGCATTCTATGTGGCAGTCGCCGCCTAAATTTAGGAATTCAATTTCCGCGCCGATGGCGTTAGCCGCATCGGTTGCTTCTTTTTTGCGGCCTTGGGGCGTGCCGCTGGTGCCGGCCTCGCCCAAAGAACACACCGCGATTTTGGCCTGGTTGCCTTTTTGGATTTCCTTGATTAAAAGCGGAGCGGCGCCGAACTCCACGTCGTCGGGGTGCGCGCCGATTGCGAGGATTTTCATAGGGTTATAGATTACTGATTTAATACGGATATACGGATTACGGATACTGCAGTTATCTGTATATCCGTATTAATCCGTAATCCTTAACCTAACCATGCATAACTTGGGTCGTCGATTTTTTCGCGGTCAATGAATTTGATATCGGGAAATTTAGAAATATCCAGGTATTCCTTTTCGCCTTCGCCGTAAATGTAGTGGGTGCAATTTATCACTGACTGCATCCAGGCAAACCTTTGGTCTCGGTTGGGGGATTTTTGCGATTTTTGGATGGGCTGGTTTATCGGAAAGCGGATAAATTTATTGCCGCCTTCGTGGAGAACTCCAACCACCCCGTCCGCCTCCGGCGTCCACCCCTCCTTGGTAGGAGGGGAAGCTCCGCGGTCATCCGAAATATCCGATGAAGTGCGGAGCCTCTCCTCCTTTTTTAAGGAGGAGTACCCCGCGAAGCGGGGGGAGGTGGTTGGAGTTTGCAATGATTCAACCTTGGCCCGCACAACTTCGCCCTGGTATTCTATATCGGCAAAGTAGTCTATGGCAAGGTCTTGGGCTTTCTGCCTAAAATTTTTGTCAGATGATCTTAAAATTCCAATTCTTTCAAGTAATCTCATTTTGCGGTACATTTCCAGGCAAAAATCGGCTGCGGTTTTTTCATCGGTGGATGTAAAAATATCTATCAGCGGCTTGTCGGCAAAGCGCGGAAGCTGTTTTAATATTTCTCCTTTCCAGCCCGCAGGGATTCTTTTTAAGTAAAGCGGGGAGAATTTTTTTTGCAGTTTGTTTTCCTGGGTAAAATTTAAGCGGACTTCCGCGCCGGTCGTTCGGTCGCGCATAATCGTAATCGTTTCTCGATAGTCGGCATCGCTGTCGTGATAAAAAAAGACGACCTTGCCGCCGATTTCATCGCGCAATTTTTTTGCGGTATTGATTTTGGCCGCCAAAAACCGCTTGGGGAAAAACCCGGCAGGTTGTTGGCCGAAACAGATTGTGGGTTCCGAAGCCATATAGGCATTTTATCATAATGATATTTTTCCGCCAAAGTTGGTTGCGCCAGCCAGAGGCTGGTCAGCCTTCGGCTGAGATCCGCCTCTGGCGGAAACATCCAGTAAAAAAACGGCCTCTTTTGAGGCCGTTTTTAAATGTCGCTATTTGGCCAAATAAAATTTTACCGTAACCTCTGGCGTGCGGCCGAGGCTGTTTATAACGTACACGGACGCCGGCGTACCGCTTAGGCTGGCTTGGATTTTGCCGCTGTTTTGCAAAGGCACCACAAGTTCCATGCCGCTCTGAAACATTGGGGTGAATTCAGTGCCGTTGATATAAACGGAATTGCCGCTGGGAACGAAGTTTCCGAACAACAGGAGGTATTCGCTAACGTCGGCCGAACCGGCTGAAGACTGGCCGCTTTGGGCGTCGTAGCCTTCGGCGTAAACGATGGCGTTTTCGGGAGCCAGGATGAAAGTTGCAGGTGAACTGGTTTGTCCATCCGCGTCGGAGACATAAACCTGGACTTGGTTGCTGCTGTCGCCGGCGTTTAGGCGGGTATTGTCCAGTTTGACGTTGATTTGGTTGGCGCCTTCATAGTCGGGAGTAAAGGCCACGCCGCCGACGTATACGGTATTGCCGGTCTGGGAAAAATTGCCGTAAGCAATCAGATATTCATTGTCGTAACCAAAGCCATCGGTATACTGGCCGGTTTGGGTATTATAGCCCTGTGCCGCGTCCAGGGTTGGGGGATCGGGAAGGCTGGCGCTTAAAGCTTTTCCGTAAGCCGTCAAATTTCCACCGGTATCAAACGCGCCCAAGGTCGGGTTGTCTATTAGGTTCCAAAGAATGGAGTAAGGAATGTTTTTTTGCCTGGCTACGGCAATAGTTTCCGCGACTTTTTGCGCCGCCACGTCCTTGCCAAAGATTTCGGAGTCAAAACCGAATTCCCCAATGAACAAATGACTCGGGTCTTTGCCGTAGCCGGACAGCGATGCCCTTATGCCGTCAATGTCCGTGGCCAGCTGTGCGGCTGACACGTTAATGGACTCGTAGGAAGAATAGGAATAATAATCCACATCCACGTTAGGCAGGACATTATAAAGAATGTTCGGCATTCCCTGGTCCGGCAGCGAATGGACGTTGTTGAATTCCATGGCGCTAAATACGTTTGCGGTTTTGGCCGATTTAATTCCCGCCGCCCGCGCCTGCATCCATTTGGTATAACCGGTGATTCTGTCGTTTATGCCCGGGCAGCTGCCGGGCGTGGCGTCAAAAGCGTCGCCGCAGTATAAATCGTTGTCGCCCTCCCAAGCGTCTATAATGAAAGTTTTATTGAACTGTTTTAAATAGGTTGCCAGGCCGCGGTATTCGGTTTGGACGCTGGCCAGCTTGGTTGGGGTTAAAAATGTCGGAATCATGTAATTTTTTTTCACGCAATTGCCAAAAGTCGTTCCGTCGTAGGCGGTGATGATGATGGTTTGAAATTGCGGGTCTCTCAAAATGGCCTTAAAATCGCTGCGCGCCGCCAGTTTGGCCAGGGTAAAATTACTGATGCATTTATTCGATATGGAATAATCTATGTCCGATTTCGGCGACATGAAAATGCGGAGAGTTTTAACTCCCAAACTGTCTGCCAGTTCTTGTCCTTTGGCTAGCATTTGTCCGGCCGGGACGTTGTCCAGCTGGCCGTCCCAAAAGTACACGCCTACGTCAGCGGGCAAGTCCTGGGCAGGGGACACTTCAACGTCGGCGGCTTGCATCATCGTTGGCTTTTGGGCCGGCGCCGCAGTCGTTGTCGTGCTTGTGCCGAGCACTTGCGGGCTAGCTTGTGTGTGGTGATGGGGCAAGGCGGCGTAAGCTAAAACAAGGCCCGTATCGGCCAACTCGTTATAAGCGGGCAGGACAGCGGTGGCCGCCGTGCCGGCGATCGAAAGACACAAAACTAGCGCTATGGCGCTGCTAACTTGAATTTCAAAAAAATTATGCCAGGCGCCGTGTGTTTTGCCGGCTTTGCGGATAGCCTTGCGAACGATTTTTTTGGACCGTCTCTTCAGCGGCCTCGCCTTTTTGGCAGGTTTAGTCATTTGTTTAATGCTTAAAACCAAGCCTATTTTTGGCTCGATTCCAACGCATTGGTTAAATTTTGTTTTTATTTCTTGCTGAAATTAACCTTTATGTATTAATTATAGCATATCCATCGGAAAAAATCAAATAAAAAAATATCCCGACCAATCGGGATATTTTTTTGGGGCGACTAGAGGGAAATCGAACCCTCGTATCCGCTGCCACAGAGCGGCGTTCTACCATTGAACTATAGTCGCCATATTTTCAAACAATCCAACTTCGCTAAAGCTACGTCGGACAAAAGAAAAACTCTCGCACAGAATCGTGAAGAGTTGCGTTTGATGTTTGCTGTGCCAAACATCTTACCGTGGCTGCCGGAGGCTTCGAGCGAAGCCGAGAAGTGCCAGGTAAAAATAGTATATCATTTTATATGATTTTGGTCAATCATCTAAGGGGGGAGCGCCCGTCGTGCCAAGCCGCAATATATGCTTCGTTTACCACACGAACGGTATGAACTGCTTAGTACGCGCTTGATAGGCCGGATATTGCCCGGGGAAAAGGCTGAGCATCATGCGCTCTTCTTTATCGATGCGGCGTAGACAAAAGACGATGCTTATAATAAACAACACAACGGCAACAATGCTTCCGGTCAATGCACTACCGAGGAGTGCAAAAGTAGCGCCGGTATAAATCGGATGGCGGACAAATGCGTAAGGACCGCTGGTTATCAGCACAGGGTCTTCTTTCTGACGTGAGCCCCAGTTGCGTCCCAAGCGGTATCGCGCCCAGATTGCAAACGCGATCCCAATAACGGTCAAAAACGCGCCAACCCAGTTTACCGCGGGGCCGAAATTAAAGAATGTTCGCTCAAGGACGGCCACATCGTCATGCGGATTTCGCAGAACAAAAATCAAGAGCCCCAATAAAAGGAGCCGTAACAGCGAAAGAACGATACTTGATCTGTTTGAAGCGTCGCGTTTGGCGGTAAAGGCACCTATCACCCATACCGTTATAAGTACCAACCAACTTGCGACGATGACATAGCCATAGTCGGACATAGGATTATTGTACAAAACCGTTTGGGGTTAAGACGCAAAGTCACTTAAAAAACCAAATACATACAATTGCCACATATTAACTCCTATTTTAAACCTTTGAACGCAAAAGCCATCAGCACGATGGTTAATGCATTAAGAACCACCAATACTAATGCTGTTTGCGTGCGCGAGGGAAGGGGATGCCATGCAATATAAACTGTGTAGATTATCGCGACAATCGCCGCGCCGATAAAATTTCCTTTTACCATATTATAAAATTTGGTTAATTTCCGCCAAAGGCGGACCCGCCTCTGGCGGGAAATACCGCGACCTTTAACGAATTGTATTATTATGCTTTATCCGCGCTTTAACCAATTTTTTTATAAGCGCGGCCGGCAGTTTTTTGATCGGCAGATGGATGGCCGACTTGGTTGTGGCGTAAATTTTCAGTTCCTTGGAATGATTGGCAATTATCGGGGGAGGAATGTAAAGCCCGAGATAGCCTTTCATGGCCGCAAAATAGACCAGCCGCCCTTTGTAGCCGTAAAATGGTATGCCGTAACTAATGCTCTCTAAAGCCTTAGGCGCGGTTTTCTTAATTAAAGCGCGAAGCTTTTTTAAGCCGCTTTGCATTTCTTTAGGCGCTTGCTCTATATATCGGTTTACGTCCTTTGCGCGTTTCATAAGATTATTTTTTAGACCGTCTGTTGAGTATTCCCTGCACCGAAGGGCTGACTTTCTTATCCGTACGATGAATGCAACCCAGCCAGCAACACGGCCTCCGCATGCCTTCTTTAAGCTCGATCCGCACTCTCTCTACATGTTGCTTCCTCGTTTCCTCCTTTTTGACAAACGTAACCCAGCATATCCACTCATTGCGCGCCAAAGGCGTCAAACCCTGCCACACGGCCAAAGCCTCTTTGTCGGAAACAAGAGTCTTTCTTAAATCGGGCGGTAATTTATGCACTGTTCCCGAGGGAATTTTTTTATTGCTCATAAGATTATCTATATTATATACCTTTACCCTCCCGCCGTCATTCATAGCATTTCGACGTTACAGCTCTCCTCCCCAAGCAAAAATATACCTATTGATATAGGTATATTTTTATATATGGGTCATGTCCCCTTTTTTTTACCCTTTTTTTTATTGTAGGCAGGTTTCATATTTGTAATGATAATAGTTAAGCTATAAAATTATATTAAATAAAAATCCTGTCAGCATAATCCCAATTGCCACTATCCCCGCAAAAATTAAGATAAGTTTTAATTTCATTACCTTTTTTAAAATCATAAATTCCGGTAAAGACAGGGCGGTGACGGACATCATAAAAGCCAGCGTTGTTCCCATACTGACGCCTTTTTCGGTTAAAGCGCTGACTAACGGTATTACTCCCGCGGCGTTGGAATAAAGCGGGATGCCAACAAGCACGGCCAAAGGTACGGCGTACCATTTATCACGGCCGGCGTATTTGGCCAAAAAGTCAGTGGGAACATAACCGTGGATAAAGGCTCCAACGCCTATGCCGATAATAATGTAAGGCCAAACCTTTTTTAAAATGTCCAGCGTGTAGCCTTTGGCATAGGTCAGCCTGTCTTTCCATTCCATTTTCGGTAAGCCAACATCGGTATTTATGGAATTTTGGAACACGAACGGCTCTACCAGACTTTCTATTTTCATTTTTCCGATGATGATCCCGGAAAGAATGGCTATAACCAGCCCGCTGATAATGTAAAGTAAGGCGATTTTCCAGCCGAATAATCCGAGCAGTAAAACCAAAGCCACTTCGTTTATCATCGGCGACGCCACCAGGAAAGAAAAGGTCGTGCCGAGCGGCACGCCTGCCTGCACAAAACCGAGGAATAGGGGAATGGCCGAGCAGGAACAGAAAGGGGTGGCGATGCCCAGCACCGAAGCGATAATGTTTCCCGCGTATTTATTTTTATGGGATAAGATTTGCCTGATTTTTTCCGGGGGCAAAAAAGAGCGGATGACGGATACCGCAAAAATTATCACAGCCAGCAAAATGAATATCTTGGCCGTATCAAAAATAAAAAAATTCACCGCCCCGGCCAGCGCAGTTCCGGGGGCCAAATTAAATGCCGAAAGGGTTAACCAATCGGCAAGCCATTGAATGGGGGAGAATACGCTCATTGATGTTTTTTAATCGCCGCTTTTATTTTTTCCACGTCCGGCACAAAGCCGACCAGCGCGGGTTTGCCGTCCACGGCCAAAACCGGGCTGGACATCAGTCCCATATTTACTATTTGCTGTATATCGGTAATGTATTCCACTTCGTCGGGGAGTCGCAGTTCGGCAGCCGCTTTTTTTGTGATTTCAAATAATTTTTTGCAGGTCGGACAGCCCGAGCCTAAGACTTGGATTTTCATATTTGGAGATTAATCGCAGGACGATTCCATGCCGGTACAGGATTTTTCCCCCTGCGCCAGCAAATCGGCGTATCCTCCGGCATTGCGGGCATAGGTAAAGCCGTTTTGTTTCAGGATGGCCAAAGCCTGCCCGGCGCGGATGCCGGTGCGGCAATAAAGGGCGATGGGCGTGTCTTTGGGCAAACCTGGCAGCTGTCCCTGTTGCATTTTCGCCAATTCAAAATGGACGGCCCCATCTAAGTGCCCGGCGGCCCATTCCTGGTCGGTCCGGACGTCCATAAAAATTTCCGATTTGATGCTGGCGCCTTTGACGGCTCCCGTGGCGGCGCTTTGCGGCCTGCTTTGCCAAAGCAGACAGCCTGCCGCTATTAACGCAAAACCCGCTAACCCGAAAAATATATATTTTTTTATCATCTGAAAATTTTAATGCTTCTGGCAAGTTCCCTTTATAATATATCGGAAACTGCCGGTTGGCAAGCCCGGCCTGCGCCGCTCATTATAGCACCCCAGAATGAAGATATGAAATCGCCAAATGCGGCGATTTTTTGCTATAATGATTAAAATTCTTTAAAACAACATCTAACCCATCACAATATGAAAAAAGACCTGTTTAACGTCCATCCCGACGTGGTAAAATTAGGCCTGGTGAGTTTTTTGACCGACGTGAGTTCCGAAGCGATTTTTTCCGTTTTTTCCGTTTTTTTTACCACTATAGCCGGCGCTTCTGCGGCGCTTTTGGGGTTGGTGGAAGGATTGGCGGATTTCTCCGCGTCTTCTCTGGACTACTTGTCCGGCTGGCTGGCGGACCGATCCGGCAAAAACAAACCGCTGGCCATGCTTGGGTATTTCTTTTCCACTTTGGCAAAAATCACCTTATTGGTTGCCAGTTCCGTCACGGCCCTGGCTTTGTTTAGGGTGATAGAGCGGCTGGGGAAAAGTTTCCGCGGGCCGCCCCGGGACGCCTGGCTTTCGGCCGTGGCGGAAAAATCCTCCCGGGGCTACGCTTTTGGCGTACACAAAGCCCTGGACAAATCCGGCGCGATTTTGGGTCCGCTTTTGGCATACGCCATTTTAAATAAGTTTGGCCAAAATTTGCGCGCTTTCCATATTCTGTTTATTGTGGCTGTTTTAGCGGCTGCGCTGGCGGTAGTGGCCCTGGCCTTTATAAAAGACCGCCCCACCCAGCCGCAGAAACGGGAAAATATCTTTAAAGCCTGGGGTACGTTAAGCCATAGTTTTAAGCTGTTCCTGATTCCGGCGGGAATATTTTCCCTGGCGTATTTTAGCTTTGGATTTTTGCTGTTGCGCGCGTACACAATCGGCTTTTCCGTAAAAGACGTTGTCTTGCTTTACGCGCTGTTCAATATTTCGTTCGTCGTTGTCGCCGCGCCCGTGGGCAAACTCGGGGATTTTATCGGCAGGAAATCCGTTATTATTTTGGAATACCTGGTCTACATTATAATGTCGCTCGGCTTTGTTTTTGCCGCGCAAAAATGGGAAGTCGTGGTATTATTTATATTGTTCGGCATTTTTTACAGCATTGACGAAGCCCAAAGCAAGGCGTTCATCGCGGATATTGAGCCGGAGCGCCGCGCCACGGCTATCGGGATGTATAATTTTACCACCGGACTTGTCTATCTTCCGGCTTCCGCGATCGCCGGCGCGTTATGGGTGCTTCACCCGACCTACGCTTTCGGCTTTGCGGCAATAGTGACTTTTGCCGCTATGCTCGCCTTTATTTTTCTGCAACCCAAAATCTCCGACAAAGAATTTTAGTTTCGCTTTGGGAATGTTGGATTGATTAAAAAAGCACAACCGCAAGGGAGTGCTTTTTTGTTTATCTTGAAATGGGAGATTTTTACCCAATTAGAATTTTTTCGCAGGACATAATCTATGATTTTGAAATGGGCAGCTCGATCAAAGCAAATTTTGGGCCGAGTTTTTTATAGGTCCTTTTGATAGCTTTATTTTTTAGGAGTTTCTTTTTAAAGTTTTTATAATTGGCCATAAATACAGTATAACAAAAAATCGCCTTTGTGGCGATTTGTGTTGCTAAAAGAGATTGCTTTGCTCCGCTCGCAATGACACGGAGCGGGGGATTTATTCTATCAGAATTTTTTCGCCGGTCATGGAGCGGTCAACTTTGATCCAGTAGGCGGTTATGGCGCCTACAAGAATTACCGCGGCCGCGATGACGAATACGGTGGCGTAGGCCGCGACCTGGGATTTTAGGATTATCAGGCCGAGGAATTTTTGGTAATCGGCCGGATTGGTGCTTTGCAGAATACTGTGTTGCTCGTATTTAATGACATTGCTGTTGGTCACGTTGGTTAAAATCGTGGCAAACAGCGCGATGCCGAACGCGCCGGCAATGTTGCGCGCCAGAGCCAAAATGGAAGAGGCAACGCCGATTTCGTCATGCGGGACGATCACAGCGATAATATTAGTTCGCTGGGCCATGCCAAAACCCAGGCCAAAGGCCATTATGGACAGGGGCCAAATTATGGCCAAAGCCGTGGAGCGCGGGTCTAAAAACGAGAATAAATAAATGCCCAGGCCGGCCACAAACGTGCTGGCCATAATTACGTAGTTGGGTTTGACTTTGCCTATCAGGCTGCCGCCTAAGGGAGCTGCCAGCATCATGGCCGCGGCCATGGGAATAAACAAGTAGCCACTCTGCGTGGCGCTATAGCCCAAAAAAGTCTGGGCGAAAATCGGGATCAAAAACACGCCTCCCATCATCCCCATAAACACAATAAAATTATTCCAGAGCGTATTGACGAAAGCGGGGATTTTGAAAAATTTTAAATCCACAATCGGTTCGGGAGAATGGTGTTCAATGCGGATGAACACGGCCGTAAACACAACCATAGTCAAATAGGACAATAGAGAATTAATAGACAGCCATCCCCAGGATTGCCCCTGGTCCAAAACCAAAACCAAAGCCGACAGCGCAGTGCCCAAAGTCAGGGCTCCCCACCAGTCAAAGTGCGTGGTCTTGTGTTCGGACACCGATTCTTTAACGAACGTGATGGCCATAAACAGGCCCAGAATTCCCACCGGCAAATTAACTAAAAACACGCTGCGCCAGCCGAAGTTGTCAATTAGCGGCCCGCCGACGAGCGGCCCGAACACCGCGGCCGCGGCAAACGAGGACGACCAAATGCCCAAGGCCTGCGCGCGTTCTTTTTGGCCGCGGAAAGTTACGGCCAAAATGGCCATGGCCGTGGGGTAGTCGGCCGAGGCGGCCATGGCTTGGATAACGCGGAAAGACAGCATGGAACTTAAATTCCAAGACAGCCCGGCCAGCACCGAGCCCAGAATAAAAATGCTAAAGCCCAAAATGTAAACTTTTTTGCGGCCGATGGTGTCGCCTAATTTTCCCCAAATGGGCACGAAAATCGCGTTGGCCAAAATGTAGGCCGTGGCAATCCAGCCGGCGTCGGAAACCGAAATGCTGAAGTCGCTGATGATTTTGGGCAGCGCCAAATTCACAATGGTCTGGTCAAGGCGTCCCAAAAAAGTGCCGATGATTACGGTTAACAGAACCCACCATTTGAGGGAGGATTTTTCGGCGGGGGATTCGGTGGTGGGTTGATTTGTCGTCGAGGGTAAAGTATCCATTATCCAGATAGTCCAGGTTATAATCGGAAAATCGGATAAATTAGAAAATCGGAATTCCGATTTCTCCGACTTCCGATTTTCTGGAAAGTTTTAGCTACTTTGTAAAAATAGTGAGTTTTGCCGACATGCCGTTTTTTAATTCCGGATACTGGGCGGGATCAAAACGGACCTTGACGTCAAAGTCCTGGGTGACCCGTTGGTCGGAAATGTTAAAGACTACGCTGGCTTGGTTGGCCGTTGGACTGACTTCGTCCACTATGCCCGTGTATTTTTTGGAGCCAAAAGCGTCCACGGTAAAGCCCGCCTTTTGGCCGACCTGGATTTGGCTTAAGCCCTTGTTTTCCGCGATGGTGCCGACCACGCGCAGCTCGGTTGGGTCTATCATATTGACCACGGCCTGGCCCGGGCTGAAAATTTTGCCGGTGTCGTTTTGCTCGCTCACAATAATCCCCGCCACTTTGGTTTTAATGATTTCGTTGCCGACTTCGGCCACGGCCGTGTTGGCCGGCACCTGGTCGCCGACGTTAACATAAATTTGGTTAAGCGTGCCTCCGGCGGTGGGCGCCAGGGCAATGGTTGGGGCGGAGATTAGCGAGTTGTCAATCCCGACGCGCGTGCTGGCCGTTTGCCAGTACAAAAATCCGCCGGCAATTATCAGCACAAGCGCCACTAAACCGCCGCTTCGGACCCATTTGTTTTTTAGCAAACTCTTTTTCTCTTTGGGCGCGCTGGTTGCTTCGTTGGCCGCGGCTTCGGGTTTTTGTTCTTGATTGTTGATTGGTTCGTCCATAAGTGTTTGGTGAAGGATAATTATTGTTGGATTATTATTACTAGTGTTTGATGGGCATCTTCGTGGTTAAATTACAGTTGATGATAATGGATGCATCAGCCAGCCAATATCCGTTGACCGATATGGGCGCAAGAAGATGCCCATCAACTTGTAATTAATTTCCCAAATTCACGATGCGGTCGCCGTCATTCAGGCCGTTGGTAATTTCCGCCATATTGTCCATGCCAATCAAACCGGTTTGCACCTGCACCTGCGCGGTTTTGCCGTTGCCGACATCTTTAATAACGAATTTTTGGTTATTTTTGGTAATAATGTCGCCGGCCGGAATTGCCGGGACATTGTCACGGCTATCGTCAAAAATGGCAATGTTGGCGTTTAGTCCTTCTTTTACCCGATCGTCGTTTTGGTTGAACTGCAAAGTGACTTTGTAGCCGGCAATGTTGTTCTGCACGGTGGCGGCCGGATCAATGCTGATTACCGAGGCGTCAAAATTTACGCCACTGCCGTAGGCGTCAAGCGTGACCGCGGCTTTGTCGCCGATTTTAATTTTTCCCAAATCGTTCTGCGAAACGTAGGTTTCGATTTGAAATTTTTGGCTGGAGATTAGCGATAGTATGGGTTTGCCCGGGCTGGCCAGTTCGCCGACTTTGGCGTCCACAGAGGTCACGATGCCGTCAATCGGGGAGACAATGGAATTGTCGCTGTAGGAATTTTGCGCCAGCTGCAGCTGGGCCGCGGCCGCGTCCATTTGGGCTTTGGCCGAGGCGATGTCTTCGGGCCGGGCCGCGGTTTGTTTTAAATCCAGGGCGGCCTGGGCCGCGTCCACGGCATTTTGCGCGTTGAGTATTGCCTGGCTGCGTGCTTCTTGGGCGGCATTGTAGGCGTTGTAATCGGGAATATAGGAAGGGGATTGCGTGTTGGGGATGCTTACCGTCCAGCTGTCGTTGGCCGCGGGCGTGCCGCTGACCTGGATGAACAAACCTTTGGTGCCCAGAGCCACGGGTGCGGTTTTGACGTCCACACTCGCAGTTTCCAAACCGTTGACGGTAAATTTCATACCCGAGCCGGTGCTGTAAGCGGTCAAAACATACTGCCCCGGCGCGGTGTCGGCGTAGCTGCCGCTTAAGGTGATTACGGCTGTGCCGAGATTGCCGGTTTTAGGAACCGCTGACAAACCGTTGCTCATGCCGGTCGGATTAACGGTGTTTAAGTAGGCGGATAGAGCGTTGGCCACCATCAGATTTTGCTGTTTAGTTGTCTCGTCCGAATTCTTTTTGGCGTTATCCAAGGCGGTCTGGGCGACGTTAACGTCCGCGCTCGTGGCGCCGTTTAAAATTTTCTGGTAATTGGCCTGGGCCGCTTCCAGGGCGGCTGTGGCCTGGCTTACGGCGGCGGAGGCGTCTTTGCTGTCCAGGGCGGCCAGCAACTGGCCTTTTTTAACCCGGTCGCCGGCTTTGACATTCACCGCGACAATATTGCCGCTTTTTTGGAATGACAAAGACAAATCCTGCGCCGCTTTCACCGTGCCGGTTTCCGTGGCGCCCTGGGTAATAGTTTGCCTTTTTACGCTGACAAAATTGTAGCTCGGCTGCTGCTTGAGTTTAGAACTGATGATAATCGCGATTACGACAATTACCAAAATGGCCGCGCCGCTGAAAATATGGTGTTTTTCCAAGGATTTGAGGTTCATAAATAAGGTTAAAGATTAGAAATAAATTGTTCGCCACCCCGACCGACTACGAGTGCATCCGACCCATTCGGCAAGTCTCAGGGTCGCCCTGAGCGAAGTCGAAAGGGCGAGTAGGAGCGGAGGGGTCTGTAAAATGAAGAACAGATTCCTCGACTCGCCCTCAGCTGCATTCGGACTCGCTCGGAATGGAACAGATAAGGTATATAATTTTTAAGCCTGCGACATCTTTTTTAAAATTTCCACCAGTTCGGCGCGCTCTTTGGCGCTGAGGTTTTTGATCAAATTGGTAAACCACCGGCATCTTTCGGCCATGGCTTTTTTGTAAATTGACCGGCCTTTATCGGTCAATCTTAGATTAATGCCGCGCCGGTCTTTGGGGCTGTGGCGACGGTTTAACAGATGTAGTTTGACCAAATGGTCCACCATGGCCGTGGCCGAAGGGGGAGCCACGCCCAGGCAATCGGCCAGCTCCTTCATAGTTAACGTTTTTTGCTCGGAAACGTATCGTAAGGCTTCCAGTTGGGCGATGGTCAGGTAAAATGCCGGGCTGCTATGGTCCAGTTGCTGTTTGAACATTTTGGACATGCTCCAGAACAATTCCACAATTTGCGTGGCGGAATTTTTAGCCATATATTTAATTAGATTGTCTAATTGTTAGTTTGTCTAATTATAATCGATTTTTGGGATTTGTCAAGTCCCTGAGAGGATAAGTCGGCAATAGGTTATTGAAAAATATTTGTTGCATTTATGCGTACGTGCGCGTAAATGCAACAAATATTACAATCAAAAAAACCGCCTTTATGGCGATTTGCTGACGAGTTTTATCTGCAAGATTGAGATTGGGCTCAAACTTTTGCGCAGGCTTTGCACAGGCCGAAGAACTCCAGCTCGTGGCGGCTGATTTTTTTAAAGCCGTGCTTTTTCATAATTTGGTATTGCAGTTTGTGGATGCCGCAGTTGCCGACGTCGGAAATTTTGCCGCAGGATTCGCAAATAATGTGGTGATGGTGCGTGCCGGAGAGTTCATAGTAAGCTTGTTCTTTTTTTAAGTTGACTTCGGCGATAATTTTTTGCTTTTGCAGGGTTTCCAGGTTGCGGTAAATTGTGGCCAAATCAACATCCGCGAATTTTAATCGGCGGGCGATTTGCTTGGCGTTTAAGGGCGTTCGAGCGTGCTTAAAAATGTCCAGCATTTTTACGCGGGCCGGAGTGATTTTTAGGCCGCTGCGTTTGAGCTGGCCTGTGGATTCTTTGCTGTGCTGTTTGCATTCCATATTCTGATATTAGCACAAAATCGGGCTCTTGACAAATGCAAATGATTTGCATTAAGATATAAGCAGATAATTTTTTCCCGTGCGTTTTGCCGAGAGCTTTCGGCCAAACGCCACAAGATAATTAATAAACATTAAATATGAAAAAAATATATTGGACCGCAGTTATAGTGGCGGTGTTGGCAGTCGGCGCGTTTGCTGCCGCAAAAATCAAAAAAAATTTAACCAGCCAAACGGCAAAGACTGCCGGTACGGAACAAGGCCAAAAAATAAATGTTGTCGCCAGTTTTTTTCCGCTGTATGATTTTGCCAAAAATGTCGGCGGCGACTTCGCGCAAGTTACCAGTATCACGCCAGCCGGAGCCGAGCCCCATGATTACGAGCCCACACCTAGGGATATCGCCAAAGTTTATGACGCCAAATTATTTATTATGAACGGCAACGGCGTTGACGCCTGGGGCGAAAAAATCCAGAGCGACTTGGAAAGCAAAGGTGTGGTGGTGGTAAAAATTTCCGACCACCTTGATTCCTTAAAAAATAATTCCCCGGATGAGCCCAATCTGGCTTTTGATCCGCATTTTTGGTTAAACCCGATTAACGCCGAAAAGGAAGTGGATTTAATAGCCGATGCCCTGGTGAAAATTGATCCCGCGCACGAAACGGCATATAATCAAAATAGGGACGCTTACAAACAACAGCTGGCGGAATTAGATCAAGAATACAAAACCGGTTTAGTCCAATGTCAACAGCACCTCATTGTTACTTCCCATAATGCCTTTAACTATATGGCCAACCAATACGGATTAACCACCCTGTATATTTTGGGATTGTCGCCTGACGAAGAGCCTTCGCCCAAAACCATTGCCGATGTCGCCACCGTTGCCAGGCAGAAAAATATCAAATATATTTTTTTTGAAAGCCTAGTCAGTCCAAAATTGTCCCAGACGGTGGCTAGCGAGATTGGCGCCAAAACTTTAGAGTTAAACCCGATTGAGGGTTTTACCGACCAGGAGATCGCCCAGGGCAAGAATTACATCAGCCAGATGCAGGCCAATTTGGCCAACTTAAGGATTGCTTTGCAATGCCAATAAATGAGCCGATAATTGAAGCCAAAGACGTCAGTTTTGCTTATAACGGGAATACCGTTTTAGAGCGCGTCAGCTTTAATATTGAGCAAGGTGATTATGTTGGCATTGTCGGGCCAAACGGCGGAGGGAAAACCACACTGCTTAAAATTTTAGTCGGCCTTTTAGAGGCGCAAAGCGGTAGCGTAAAGATTTCCGGCACTCCCATCGGCCAATTCCAAAATAAATTCCAAATCGGTTATGTCCCGCAGAGGTCGGGACAGGAAAATATAGCTTTTCCCGCAACGGTTTATGAAGTTGTGGAAAGCGGGTTGACCCCAAAGGCCAGATGGTTTGGGCGGACGACCAATCAAGACAGGCAAGCGATTGATAAAGCCTTGGCCATAGCGCGCATTGAGGAACTAAAGGATAAGCTTATCGGCAACCTTTCCGGCGGCCAGCGGCAAAGGGTTTACGTCGCCAGGGCATTGGCTACTGAACCAAAGATTTTAATCTTAGACGAGCCGTTTGTGGGTATAGACGTGGCCGCGCAAAAAGATTTTTACGCCTTTTTAAAACAATTAAACCAAGAACAAAACTTGACCATTGTTTTTGTTTCGCATGATATAGACATGATTACCGAAGAGGTAAAATCCATTTTGTGCCTGAACCGGGGGCTGTTTTTTCTGGACAGGCCCGAGCTTTTGCACGAGGGTAACATCATAGAAAACCTTTACGGCAAGAAAATTACCCACATTCATCATACCCACTGACATTATGCTGGAAATATTCCAATACGATTTCATGATCCGGGCCTTTATTGCAGGTTTGGTTATTGGGCTGCTGGCCCCGGTTGTGGGGATTTTTTTGGTGGTCAAGCGTTATTCGCTTTTGGCCGATACTTTGTCCCACGTTTCTTTGGTCGGCGTCGCCGCCGGAGTGCTGTTTAATTTTAATCCGATTTTTGGAGCGTTAGCCGCTTCCACCTTGGCGGCTTTTGGCATGGAAAAATTGCGAGAAAAAAGAAAACTTTTCGGCGAATCGGTGCTGGCCTTGTTTTTGAGCGGCAGTCTGGCCATCGCGCTCATTTTGCTCGGTTTGTCTCACGGTCTGAACGTCAACATCTTTTCTTATTTGTTCGGCAGCATTACCACGGTTTCCGCAAGCGACCTTTTTATTATCGGCGGGTTTGGAGCGGTGGTTATACTCGCGACCTTTGTTTTGTTTAAAAAGTTTTTTTTGGTTTCTTTTGACGAAGAGCTGGCCAAAGCCAATGGCTTGCCGGTGAGCAGCTTGAATGTCGGCCTGATGGTTTTGGCGGCCATTTCCGTGGCCTTGAGCATGCGGGTGGTTGGCGTCCTGCTCATCGGCGCTTTGATGGTCATTCCGGTGCTTGCCGCCATACAACTCGGCAAAAGTTTTTCTAGAACGCTTTTATTAGCCGTTATAATTTCTTTGATTTCCGTAATCGCGGGTTTATTCACTTCTTTTTATCTTAATTTGCCGAGCGGCGCGGCGATTGTTGTTTTTGCCTTGATTTTATTTGGGTTGAGCCTTTTGAAAAAAAGGTAAACATCAAAAAACCTCTCCCCGCCAGTCACCGGAAAGAGGTTTTTAATACTCATCAATTGCTATTTATTCAGCGCGGCGCGGGTGGCGGGGCCGACCCAGCCTTTTTGGTCAATGCCGTGGGCTTTTTGGTAGGCTTTGACCGCGCCTAAAGTGATGGCGCCGAATTTACCGGTGACCGGGCCGGTGAAAATCCTTCCGCAGCCAAGCGTTGTTGCAGTTCCAGCACGTCGTTTGAGGTCATTCCTTCCTGAAGGAATTTGGTGAATTTAAAACCGTCGCTTTGCAAAGTTGCCGGTGCGGCTGCGGTCGGAGTTGCGGCGGCGCCGGAGGTGTTGACCGTGAAAGCCGGAATAAAAATTGTGTTGCTCGTTAGGCCGGACGCATCGGTCAGGGTGATGACGCAGTTATTGTGCGCGCCGTCCGCCAGGGCGGTAAAGGTAACGCTGTTGATGCCGGCAGTCGCCGTGGTTTGCGAGCTTTTGCAATCGCCGCTAAGGTTTAGGGTGCCGGCTTCGGTGGAGGTAAAAACGTAAACCGGCGTGGCCGTGGCGGAAAGGTCTGGCACGGGCGTAGTTTGGGTAATTACCGGGCCGGTGGTTGAAGCGGTCGCGGTAGTGGACGGGGCGGTTGTGGTTGGCGCGGCCGTCGCGGAAGTTCCGGTCAAATTCAGCGTGCCTTGGATGGGTACGGCATTGCCGGTTAAATCGGTCAAATTAAAACTAAAGGGCACTGCGCCCAAAGGATCGCCGCTGACTAAAGTATAAGTCAGGGTAAACGGGCCGGTGCCGGTGCCGCTGGGATATAGAGCGTGCCCATCCAAAGTAATTAAAGGCTGGGCAATGGATTCGTTGGTGGTAAAGGTTAAAGTTACGGTGTCGCCGACTTTGGGCAAGTTGGCGCCGGAGCTGTTGGAAGAAACGTTAACGCCAAAAGTGCTGAACTGCGGGTTCTGCCCGTCGGTTACGGTAATGTCGCCGTTGGTATAAGGGGAATTGTCCGCGGTGGCCACGGTGGTGCTGGCCACGGACATGGCGCCGTGGGCATCGGCCGCAAACGCCGAGCCGCTAAAGGTCAGGGTAATTGTGTTGGTGCCGTTGCCGCTTAAGTTGGTCAAAGACCGCCCGGCCAGCTGGCCGGTTAAGTTGCTGTAGTCGCCGAAACTGGTGTTAACCGGCACGGAATAAGTGATCACAATGGTGTTTGGGCCCGTGACTTTGGCGCTGTTGGCCAAAGGCGCGGCATAAGCGGTTAGGGTTAATCCAAAAATGGCGAATATTATCGCCGCGGAGCTAAGGAGGTATTTTTTTCCGGCGGAGCCGGATCCCGCTTTGCGGGACATATTGTTGTTCATAAATTTTGGTTAATTTTAATTGATTTTTGATTTAAGCGGTTGGTTTCCTGGCAGTTTGATGGGAATCTTCTTGCTGGTATTACCGCTGATGGTAATTATCCCGCTGCCGACAAAAATCGGCCGGCGGTAAAACATTCACGAAGATTCCCATCAACTTAAGCGTCTATGTTTAGTACGACTCGCGCGTCCAATTTGGCGCACCCATCCATAAATCATTTTAGCACTAATAACGGGTCTATCCAAGCGGCCAGGTCTGATTGTTTTTGCACGTAACCCAAAATGTTAATGTCTGTGCCTTTATGGATGCCTAAATGCAAATGTTTGCGCTCGCCGTCGGTCTCGCTGCTGTAGCCGGTGCCGAGCACGGCGATTTGCTGTCCGGCGGTCAGCGTTTGTCCGATGTTTGGGCTAATGCTTGACTCGCGCAGATGGCCGTAAATTACTGTTACCGGATTTTTATCAATCGTGCAACTTTCCACAGCCACGCCGCCGTAGCCTGTTGCGTACTTTTTCATCAGCAGTTTTCCGTCGCAAATCGCGTAAACGGCTACGTCAATATTTTGCTCTGTGGGCGTGGTTTCAAAATCAATGCCTGTGTGAAAGCCGGTAAATTTTTCCGGACTTACCGGCGAATTTTGCGGCGTAACGTAAATGCCAAACGGTTTTTTGGTCACGCGCGAAACACCGCCGCTTATCGGCTCTGTGATTGTCGGCTGGGGCATCGGAGACTTATCAGTAGTCGTCGCCTGCTGCACTGTTTGCGGCGTAGACGATGGAGAGGCCGGCGGATTGTTCATCGGCAAAATCGTTTTGCCGCACCCCGCCGCGGCGAGCAATATCGCCAGCAACAAATATTTTTTTGGCATAATTTGGAATTGTGTCAAGTTGTGTCAAGGGTGACCCTTTGTGTCAAGGGTGACCCTTGACACTAAACATCCGTGCGTATTTAAATATTTTTTAACGGATTACCGTCCATTCCTTGCTGTGCGATTTGTTCAGGACTGCCACGTGAAAGGTATCGCGGCTCCATTGCCAAAGCAGTCTTGGCCAGCCGATTGCCCGGGGCCGCCGTCCGGTATGGTAGATTAAAAGTTTAGGGTCGGTCCGGGTGTGCCCGAGTCTGGATATGCGGTAGAACAAATCTTTATCTTCGCCGGCGACTAATTCTTCCCGGAAGCCGTTAACCTTTTTAAACACTTCGGTTTTTATGATTTGAAGTTCGCCGCAGGTTGAGCCGTGGTGGAAAATATTGTTCAGCAAATAAAACATGCAGTCCGATACAATAACGTAGCCAAAAATATCGGCCCAGGTTTCGATTTCGGGAAACACCCTGACCCATCCGCTTAGGCCAAATAATTGCGGATCCTTTTTAAAATGTTCCAGTGCGCGGCTAAAAAACGCATTGGGTTCGGGAACCTGGACATCGGCATCCAAAAAAATCAGCAGATCACCGGAGGCAACCTTGGCCCCCTCATTTCGACCTTGGCCAATGGTCTGGCGTTGGCCGGAAGTGTTTTCCACAACTTTATCGGCCAGTTTTTTGGCTATTTCCACTGTCTTGTCGGTGCTTTTACCGTCGCTGACAATAATTTCATAATCGAGAGTGGTAATTTCCCGTAGGTTGCGCAGCAGCTTTTCTATAACTTTCTCTTCGTTGAGCGTTGGAATGATGAAGGATATCATAAAATCGTCATAGTTCTTGTTTTATTAAATATCGATTAATCGCCCATAAACCATAAATTACCACAATTATTAACAGCGCCACAAAAATCGCGCGTAGCGGGCCTGCTAGCATGTAATAGACATTGCCGAAAAAGAAGCCCAACAGCATTAAAAATGCCGTCCAAATAAAGCCGCCCAAAAAGTTCAGCGCCGCGTAGCGCTTAAATGGCACGTGCAGCATGCCGGCAACTATGAGCGTGGCCAGGGCAAAGCCAAAGCCCATGGTGATTTTGGAAATGAACAATATTTTGTCCTGGTATCTTTTAAAACGATGTTCAACTTTGGTAATGATCAGCGGCGTGAGGTTAAAGTAATGCCCAAAACGGTCGATCAAAGTGCGGGCGCCGAAGCGGCCGACCGCATACCAGCCCAGGTCGGCCGTAAAATCCCCGGCCATCAGCGAAAGGTAAAGCGGTAAAATTTGGAACTGGGCGGCGCGCAATAAAAAGCCGCTGGTGATCATGACAATCGGCCCTTCCACGATGCAGCCGACAAACACAATCGCGTAGCGGGAAAAACTCACGAAACCCAGCAGTTGTTGGTACCACGACATGTTGTGATTATACCATAAAAATTTCCGGTGGGCGAACGGTTATTTGCCGACCATGATTTTTATTCAGGATTTTTCCCGGGGTGACCGCGATTGTCAATTAGTTGTTGCCGCGTAAATTCTTTTCTGAATCTTTTCCTTGCCCTATGTATTAATGTTTTTGTGTTTGATAACCCGTAACCGTAAATGTCAGCGATTTTTTGTACAGGCAGATTGTCTCTGTCCCTCAGCAATAAAATATTTTGGTCTCTTTCCGACAAAACTCGCATAACACGGGCTATTTGTTCGGTTAATTGTTTTTGCCGTAGTAATTCTTCCGGGTTTGGGCCGTGATCCCGAGGTTCATCGATCGTACCTTCCCCACTGGCATAATGCAGAGGGTTATTCTTTTTGTTTTTCAGGCGGCTGTTCGCCTCATTTGTTGCAATACGGTAAACCCAGCTGTCAAAAGTTGACTCTCCCCTGAACTTGGCTTCGGATAAAGCTTGCCATATTCGTTCTGATATTTCTTGCCAAGCATCGTCAACCTCATCGGGTTTCTTTAGCATTTTTATCAGTAGTCTTCTGGTTTTAGCTTCCACGCCGGCTAAGGCCTGGATTATTTCCTGTTCGCTGCACTCTTTATTGGCCAAAGGCGGCGCCTCTTGTTCTGTCGAGCCGCTCCCGTTGCCCTCGTTAAAAGCCGTTTCTGGAGTTTGCGAGCTTTCTGTTTTCATAGAGTGAAATAGTTAATTTACAATATAAATCTTACGCCTTTTTCAGCTTGGGCGCAACCTTTAAGCTATTTTTTATTGCACTGTTTTTGTCAAAAGGTGTAAAATATAAAGACATTGGGTTAAATTTTATGGGTAGTAAAACTTTGGGAATGATTGCCATAGCTATCGCGTTGATACTTTTGTTCGGCGCGATGTGGAACGCAAAAACAGCGGCGATTTTGGCTGCGGTGGTTTTGGCCGTGTTTGGGATTTATCAGATAATAAAAAATTCCCGCGGGCGAGGGGATGACACATCGGGGAATTTATTAAGTCCGGAGCAGATAGCAAAGCGCAGGGAAAATTTGGACAGGATATTGGCGCTGGCGCAAGGCAATAATCGTCTGGCCGCCGGTGATGTGCAACGGGCGCTTAAAATTTCTGACGCCGCGGCCGCTAGGTATTTGGAGTATCTGGTAAATTTGGGAAAGCTGTCCCGGGTGGGGGAGCGCGGCCAGGAGGTGTATTATCAAATTGTAAAAAAATAAAAATATATATCAAAGTATATACCCAAGTATATACTTTGGAAGCGGACAGTTTAAAGGCTCACCGTCCGATGGATGGCGAGCCTTTGAAATTGTGTCCATCTCGACGAGTGCAGCCGAGGAGAGATCTGTTAATAAATAGATTTCTCCTTCTCGGTAAGCTTAAGGTCGAAATGGAAATACATTAAAGTGATTTATTGTCCCGGCGGGGGTGGAGTGCCTTGGCCGGCGGGGGGAGTTTGGCTGATTTGGATGGTTTGCGCGGTCATGGCGCCGGAGGAATTGTCCACGCCCGTGGCCGTGACGCTTTGGCCCACGCTCAAATCGGCCGGCGTGCCCGCTACGGCTTTGAAAATTTGGGTGTTGGCGCTTAAGATAACAATTTTGGAGCCGCTGCTGGTGGAAGTGGCAGAGCCGGGCAGGGCGCGCATCTGCACGGTTAGCTGGCCGTTGTCATTGGACAAAATCGTGCCGTTTACAAAATCGTTTCCCGTGCCGAACCTGCGGGCGCCTGCCGCGCCGCCTGCTCCGCCCGCAAAAGCGCCTGAACGCGCGGCCCCGGCTTTGGGCGCTTTACCCTGGCTGTACTTGTAGCCGCCAAAAAATCCGGCGGCTGCGAACACTACTGCTACTACAACCATGATTATGGTTTGCTTGTTCATCTTATTATCCTTTCTTACTTTAATGTTAATATAGATTGATAATTTATTGAGTGATCGCTTTTTTGACGGCCGTCAAAAAAGCGATCACATTTATGGCGCTTTGGGGGACAAGGGCTAGGCCAGGACGCTCTTTCTCCGCTTAAGTCGGATAATCCCGCCCTCAGCCTAAACTTTATCCCCCAATTTAGGACTTCCGGACTCGATGGGCATCTTAGTGGTTATTTGAAGGCAAATTATATTTTTTTAACAACTGATAATTATCGCGCGAACTTTGTGGATTCACGAAGATGCCCATCAATTTTTTACTCAAATCTTAAAGCCTCTATCGGATTTAATTTGGAAGCGCGGCGGGCCGGATAATAACCGAATACCAAACCGATGCCCGCGGAAACGCCAAAGGCCAACAGTATTGATGAGGTGGAAACCGAAGTGGTCGTGCCCGCGAAGTGCGACAGCAAAAAAGCCAATAGCCAGCCGAACAGGATGCCGATGGTCCCGCCAATGAAGGTGAGCAAAATCGCTTCGGTCAAAAATTGTAAATTAATGTCGCTGCGCGTGGCGCCAATGGCTTTGCGCAAACCGATTTCGCGCGTGCGTTCCGTTACCGTAGTTAACATCATGTTCATAATGCCGATGCCGCCGACCACCAGGGAAATGCCCGCGATCGAGGCCAACAATAACGTGAACGTGCCGGTGACCGAGGAAGCGGCCGAGACAATGTCCGCTTGGTTTTGGACGGTAAAGTCCGCCTGCGTAGGATCAGAAATTTTGTGGCGCTGCAGCAGGACATCCGTAACTTCCTGTTGCACGGTAGACATATCGTTGGCGCTTTGGGCGGAAACAGCGATGTTGCTCACATACGGCTGCCCATCGGCGTTGGGGCCGGTTAAATAGTGCTGGGATACGGAAATGGGAATGTAAATCCTGTCATCCTGGTTGGTAAATCCGCTGCCGCCTTTGGCCGTGGTTATGCCGATGACTTTGAATTCAATGGAGTTAATTTTTATAGTTTGGCCAATGGCGCTGGCTCCGACGCCGAACAGGTCATCCCGCGTGGTCGGCCCGAGCACTGCGACTTTGGCCAAATCGGTGACTTCCTGGGCGGTGATGAACGAGCCGGTGTCAATGGTCAAATTCCTGACCGTGGGATAGTTTTGGTCCGTGCCTAAGACAGTAGTGTTGGTGTTGGTGCCTTTGGCCGTAACCTGGTAACGCTTGGAAAGTTCCGGATCTACAGCCTGGGCCAGGGTAACCTGCTGGGCCACGGCCTGCTCGTCGGCCATGGTCAGGCTTTGGGAACTGCCCAAGCCCGCGCTGACGGTAACGCCCGGGCCGCGCTGGGCGCCCGGGGAAACAATAATCAAATTGGACCCGATGGAGGCAATGTTGGCCGCAATCGTAGCCTGCGCGCCCTGGCCCACGGCCACCATGGCAATGACGCTGCCGATGCCGATAATAATGCCGAGCATGGTCAAAGACGTCCGGACTTTGTTTACGGTTAGGGCGCTGTAGGACTCTTCGAATATATCCGATGTTTTCATATAGAAAATCTAAAAACTAAACCCTAAAACCTAAATATCCAAACCCTAAAATTTTAAACGGTTTATATTTTATATTTTGAAAGTTTGTTTAGAATTTAGTGTTTAGAGTTTAGTTTTTAATTATTATTCTTTTGAAATTTTTGCCAAAACTTGTTGCCGATTAATTTCGTCGCTTAAAATTTGGCCGTCGCGGATGTGGATAATGCGCTGCGCGTGCATGGCTACGTCGTGTTCGTGGGTAATTAAAATAATTGTCCGGCCTTGCCTGTTGAGCGACTGGAAAGTGGACAGTACGATTTCGCCGGTGTGGGTGTCCAGGTTGCCGGTGGGCTCATCCGCTAACAACAAAGCGGGGTCGTTGACTAAAGAGCGGGCAATGGCCACGCGCTGCATCTGCCCGCCGGACAGCTGGTTGGATAAGTGATAAAACCGCGATTCGTCCAGTCCGGTTTGCCGCAGCGCTTTTTTGGCCAGCTCTTCGCGTTCGTTTTTCGGGACTTCCGCGTAAACCAAAGGCAGGGCGGCGTTGCGGACTACCGTAGCGCGAGCCAGCAAATTAAACGCTTGGAACACAAAACCGATTTTTTTGCGGCGAATGGCGGCCAGCTCATCGTCGCTCATTTGCGACACGTCTTGCCCGTCCAAAAAATATTTGCCGGAGTCGGCGTGTCCAGCGCGCCCAAAATGTGCATGAGCGTGGACTTGCCGCTGCCGGACGGGCCCATAATGGCCACGAATTCGCCGTCGTTGATGGAAAAGGATACATCGCGCAAAACTTGGGTTTCCAAATCGCCGCTAAAGTAGGATTTAGAGATATTTTTACACTCTATCATAATGGTAATGTTAAACAATTGAACAATTTAGCAATCTAACAATTGTTATATTGTTTTATTGTTAAATTGTTAGATGATCGGCTATCGTCCTGGCGCGCCGCCGCCGCCGCTGATGGCTCTAACCGCGCCGCCGCCGCCAAGGCCGCCCAAAATACTGGTGCCGGTCTGCGCGGCGGTTCCCGTAGTGGAACTGGTCGCGCCCGTGGTTATGGTTTGCGTGACCACCTGGTCGCCGGCGTTTATGCCGCTTAGGATTTGGGTGTTGGTATCATCGGCAATGCCAATGGTGACGGTTTTGTTTTGCGGCTGGCCGTTAACCAAGACCTGCACGTAATTCCCGCCCGCCGTACTGGATTTGACCGCGGCGTTCGGAACGGTTAAAACGTCCGCCGCCACTTTGGTAATGATGGAAGCGCTGACGCTCATGCCGGGCTTGATTCTGGGGTCAGTAGTGTCCATAACGATTTGCACCCCATAAGTGACCACGCCCTGGCTCACCGCGCCCAAAGTGTCAACTTCCCCGACTTGGCCGGTCATTTGCAAACCGTCAATGGCGTCAAAAGTCATGGTGGCTTTTTGGCCGAGCTGGACTTTGGCCACGTCAACTTCGTTTAAGGTAATCTTTGCCATTTGCTGGTTGGTAATGATGGTGGCAAAGGTTGTGCCCGCGGTAATTTTGTCGCCCACGTTGAAAGCCAGAGTCGCGACCGAGCCGTCAAACGGGGCGCGCAGCACCGTGTTTTGGTAAGTGGTCTGGGCGTTAGCCAGTTGGGCCTGGGCCGAAGTGATTTGGGCTTTGGCCGAGGCAATGTCCGCGCCGGTCGGCGGCAGCATTATATTTTGCAGGGAAAGATTGGCCCTGTCCAGGGCGTTTTGGTCGGAGACAATGCTGGCTTGGGCGTTTTCCAGCGCCTGCGTTTGTGCTTGTACCGCGGAGTTAAAAGCGTTGAGGTTATTAAGGTAGCTTGCCGAGTTGGTATTGGGTATATTAATAGTCCATGTCGTGGAAACCGAGAAACTGCCGGTAGTGCCGAAAGTAATGAACAGACCGTCGCCGATGCTTTGGGCAAGCCCTGTCTGGATTAGGCCGGTTCCGGCGGTGCCCAAACCTGAAACGCTGTAATGCAGGCCGTCTCCGGAATTGTATACGGTTATTGTAATTTGCCCCTGATTATTGCCGTTGTAACTGCCGCTCACCGTAATCGTTCCGGTGCTTTGCGTGTCGCTCGGGGCCGCCAACAAATTGGAGCTGAGCAGGGTGGAAGAAGCCTTGCTTACGCTTAATTGCTGCTGGGCCACGACATTGCTGTAATTCGTTTTATCCTGATCCAGCGCCTGTTGGGCCGACAAGATTGCGAGTTTTTGCGTATCAATGGCGTTTTGCGTGGCGCCGGCCATCAGCTTGTCGTAGTTGGCCTGGGCCTGCTGCAAATTGGCCTGGGCCTGGGCCACGGTATTGGCTGCCGATTGCTGGTCTATAATTCCCAAAACATCGCCTTTTTTAACCTGTTGGTTTAACTTGACGGGGACGCTGGTAAACTGGCCGTCGGTTTGCGGCTTGATGTCCAGCTGGTTGGAAGCCGCCACCTGGCCGGTGCCCGTAACCGAGGCGATGACGGTGTCGGTTTGCGCTGGGGCGGTAATGTATTGCACGGACTTGGCGGCGGTGTGCGTTTGCCGGTACCAGTAATAGCCCAGGGCGATGACGATAACGGCAATAATTATCATTCTGACTTTATGCTGTTTGAGATAGGCGAGGATTTTATGCGGCATAAAATTGATTGGGTAAGATTAAATTGGATTTAATTAATGGGTTTATAATCAAGAATATTTTCTCGAGAGCTTGGGCTCCGGGGTGTTCCACCCCGACCCGACTTCGCTGAAGCTTCGTCGGGCGATGCCGACTAAGGTGAGTGGCTTTGCCCGCCGTAGCCTTGGCGGAGGCGGGAGGGGTCTGTTAAAATGATAGATTCCTCGACTCGTCCTCAGCTGCTATTTGGGACTCGCTCGGAATGGAACATTGTGGTTGCAGCTGATACCTTGCAGTTGTGCCGTGGGGAGTATTCATTTTTTGTTATTTTTGTCAATTATGTCAATGATTCGGCGGGGGCGCGGGCAGAACTCTAATGAGTTGGGCCTGGATTTCCCCCTGGCTGTCCGGCGAGCCGATGACGACAATGTAGTCGCCGGTTTTTAACCGGTCAACGCTGTAGTCTAGCGGCCCGCTTTTGATTAATGTTTGGTTATTGATTAAAATATTTTTTTCGTCGTTGTCATTGTCGGCAAGCACGATGCCGGTAGGGCTGATTGTTAAAATTTTTCCGGCAGCGCCGTGGGCGTTTAGGTAGCCAACATCGGCGGAAAAAGGCTTTGGGCCGGCAATGGCGCGGTAATAATTTTCTCCCCAGTTGTAGGAGAACTGCGCTTTTTCCAGGCCCACGAACACGCCGGCGCCGAACATCACCAGCATTGCCAAAATCGCGACGGTAAATTCAATGCCGCGCCGGAAATTTTTGGATTTTACGATTTCGTTGAACTTCATAGTTGCGATACTAATGACACGAATTTACATACGAATGATACTAATCCACGATTCGTAACATTCGTATGGCATTCGTGGATTGGTATCGCCTTTAATGTATCCTTAATTTTTTCAACTCCCACGCCGAGGCGGTCAAGCCAATCGCGGCCAAAATTATCACAAGCAGGGCTAACGCCAAAAGCGCCATGCTGACTATGGGCAGGGCTTCGGCCAGCGAAAGCAAATAGTCGTAAAGGTGGACTTTAATGACGCCAAAATCGCTCAACATCAGCCGGCTCAAATCCGCGAAACCGCTTTGCTGGACTTGGCGGGAAAAATTGTTCAGTAAAATTATGAATGCGGTCCAGGAACCGGCCAAACCGAACAGCAGGGCGAAAATTTTCCGGCGTAAAATAGCCGCCATTTGGCGGTATTGGATCTCGTCCATAATCTCCGTATATAAATGTGGCGGGGGAGTTAATTGGGGCATAGTTGATGATTATACGCAAATAAACTGGGGTTTGGTTCAATACCGGATAGACAAAATCCGCCCTTTTGGATGGGGCGGATTGGGCTCTTTATGGCCTAGTCTTTATCAACCAATACTTTTTTTAAATAAATCACGGCGCGGCGGTGGCGGGTTTTGACGGTGTTGATGGATTGCTTTAAGCTTTGGGCGATTTCGCGGAAGTTAAGGCCGTGGTCGTAATACATGGCGAGCACTTCCTGATATTTGTTCGGCAACTTGGTCATGGCGGTTCTGACCATAACGGCGTCATCCAGTTTTTCCATAGCCTGCTCGGGCAACGGCTGGCGCGATACCAAAACCTGGGTGAGCTGGCTGTTTTCCTCGTCAAGCGGTTCGGCTAAAGCCACCAAACCTTTCTTTTTTAAGTAGTCTAGAGCCGTATTTTTGGTAACCGTATAAGCCCAGGTTTTGAATTTATATTCGGGATTGAATTTTTTGAGATTTTTCCAGATTTTGACCAAAGCTTCCTGGGCCACGTCTTCGGCCGCGGTTTCGGTGTGGGTGTATTTAAAGGCAAAATTATACAAGGGCTTAAGATATCGGCTAATCAAAACCTCCAGCGCCGCCTGATCGCCCTTTAAATAAGCCTTTACCAGTTGTTCATCAACTTGATTTTCCATAGTCTGTATAGTATAGCATATTTTTAATTCGGTTCAAAATCGGTTTCGGCAAATATCTGTCTTTGATGATATAATTTAATTATGGCTAAAATTTACGGGCACGATAGCTACCTATCCCAAAGCGAATTGCGCTATTTCATCTTTAGCGTAGCCTTAATCCTTTTGCCCGTTGCGGCTATTTTTTTACTTATCAGATACGCCACCCCTACTGTTACACTGGCCGTGGTTTTGGTGCTATTATTGGCATTGTTAAAAAGTTTGGAACCGTTAAGTAATCTGTTTAAGAGTAGAGGTATGCAGTTTTATCGAGGAAACACGGGAGAGAAAGAAGTACATAGGATTCTTGCTGAGTTACCCGATGATTATATTGTTTTTGAAGATGTGGAGATAGGTACGAAAAAAGGGAACATTGATTTTGTGGTTTTGGCCCCGACCGGTTTATTTTTGTTGGAGGTTAAAAGCCATTCCGGAAATGTTGATTATGACGGTTACGCTTTGACATTGCGGGGGAAAAGGTTTCGCGATAAAAATTTTTTCCGCCAGGTTCACGGCCAGATTTGGGCCCTGAAAAGGTATCTGCAACAGGCGGGTCCGGCGCCGTACATCCGCGCGGCTATAGTTTTCTCCAGCCCTTACGCGAGTATGAGATTTGGTTATCATCCGATTGAGGGCGTATACGTTATCCAAAAAGATTTTTTGGAAGGTCTTTTTAAACAGTTTTCTTTATATAAGTATCCGGTACCGGTAAACCTGATTGAGACAGAACTTAAAAAGGCGGTTCATTTGTAGCAAAACTTTAAATCTCATGTTATAATATTGCTGTTTGGGCGCGTTTTATTGCTAAAGCTCAGAGTTAAAAAGTTACGGCCGGGCAGATTTATTTTTTTGATATTACATCATGAATTTTTGGGCGAGATTTTTTTACAAATACCGCAGGATCATTAAAGCCATTGAGCTTTTTTTGCTTATTTCCGGCCCTGGCCTGTTGGTTATGATTGCCGACAACGACGCCGGCGGCATTACCACTTACGCGGCCACAGGCTCCAAATACGGTTATGGGCTATTGTGGTTTTTGGTGATTTTGGGTCCGGTGGCGTACTGTGTCCAGGAAATGACCGTTAGATTGGGCGCCGTGACCAAGCGCGGCCACGCCGAAGCGATTTTTGACGCCTTTGGCTCGTTTTGGGGCTGGTTTTCTTTGCTGGATTTGGTGCTGTCTGACTGGCTCACGTTAATTACCGAGTTTATCGGCATGACCGCGGCCATGAGCATTTTCCATATTCCGGCCTGGGTGACCATAGTGGTCGTCTGCGCCGCGATGGGTGCCATGGTGGTGCAGGGGCGTTATTGGACTTGGGAAAAAATCGCTTTTCTGTTTGCCGCCTTTAATATTGTTTACATTCCTGCGGCATTTATGGTGCATCCGTCCGTGAGCGCCGTGGCCCACGGGCTAATCCCGAATTTCCCGGGCGGCTTTAACGGCGAACTGTTTTTCTTTTTAATGGCCAACATCGGCACCACCATTGCCCCGTGGATGGTGTTTTTCCAGCAAAGCTCGGTGGTGGACAAAGGCATGCAGGAAAAAGATATTCCCTGGGGTAAAGCCGACACGGCCATGGGCGCCCTGTTTACCGTGCTGGTGGCCATGTTCGTGATTATGGTTACCGGCACTTTGCTCAAAGGCGTTGACATCCAAAGCGCGGACCAGGCCGCGCGCCATTTAATCGGCATTAACAAATACGTGGGCACGCTTTTGGCCATTGGTTTGTTTGATGCCGGGTTTTTGGGGGCGATTTGCATCTCCCTGGCCAGCTCCTGGGCGTTCGGCGAGGTCTTCGGCTGGGCGCACTCGCTGAACAAAAAAATTCGCGAAGCGCCGTGGTTTTACGCCAGCTATTTTTTGATGCTGCTTACGGCCGGTTCCGTGGTTTTGATTCCGCACGCGCCGCTGGTTTTAATTACCTTGTTTGTGCAGGTCATTGCCGTAACCCTGCTGCCGGCCGCGCTGGTATTTTTAATCGTTTTGCTGAATGATAAAGAACTGATGGGCGATTACTGCAATACCAGAACGCAAAACATCATTAATATTTCCATTGTCGCGGTGATTGTGCTTTTGTCCACACTTTACGGAGTCAGCGCGTTGTTTCCAAGTTTGTTTAAGTAGGTTCACCCGCCAAAATTTTGCGGGAAAGACTAACTAACTTTAATTATATGATACATTTAAAAATTAAATTTACCTCAATTTATTGGGGCAAAATTTAGGCGGGTAAATGAAAAATCCCTTTCGCAATCTGCCCCAGCGCTGGTTCGGCGCCATTATTGACATCAACCGCAAGTACAAGCGGCCGCGGCTGGTTATGACCCCGGCCGTGCGCCGAATTTTGCTGTTCTTGCGTTTTTATTTGTTGTTTTTGGTTTTGCTGATTATTTATAAATTTATCACCTTGGTGCGGCATTAATTTTAGGACTTACGCGTTTGAGGCAAAAAGGATAAAAATCTATGTATTGTTGCCTCAAACCACAGGGGCTTGGCCGATTACTTCGTTATTTTCCTTTGGTTTTTGTCGCCGTAGGTGGACTACGCCTCCAAAAATCCTCGGAAAATGCCTCGTACTCGGCCAAGCGCGTAAGTCCTAAATTTCTCAAAAGGCGATTATCAACGTTGACCATTAAAATTTATCAACCATGAACGAACAAAACGGAAACCTCTCAAACGGCGCGGTCCTGTCCGGCGGTTTGCGGCAGATTTATTTTTTAACCCAGATTTTGGACAGCAAAGTCTGGTGGCAAGGCAAAAAAATCGGGCGGCTGACCGACGTGGTCATTATAGACGAAGGCAAGCTTGCCGAGGTTACGCACATTGTGGTGGCCCGGCCGTTTGGCTATCCGGCGCTGGTTGTGCCCATAGGCAAGGTCACGACCATGGACGCGCGGCGCATTGTCATCGGCATTGAAGACGTCAAGCTTTACGAAGGCGCGCCCAAAGCCGACGCCGTACTGCTCAAAGACCACATACTGGACAAAAAAGTTTTGGATGTGGAAGACCGGGAAGTGGAAGTGGTTTACGACGTCAAAATGACCCTAACCGGTAACCATTTGTACGTTACCGACGTTGATTTAAGCAAGTACGGCCTTTTGCGCCGTATGGGGCTGAAGTGGCTGGGGGACTTGATTTACCGGCCTAAAGACCGGCCCAACCGGGAAATCATCCCCTGGACTTACATTCAGCCGCTGCCCAGCGACATCAGCAGTTTTAAAGGCGAGGTTAAGCTGAATGTTTTAAAAGAACGTTTGCACGACATTGACCCGGTGGATTTGGCTGACATTTTGGAGGAGCTTGATCCGGCTCAGCGTGTTACCGTGTTCGGTGAACTTAACACCGAGCACGCCTCGGACACTTTGGAAGAAATTGACCCGAGCGTGCAAAGGCAGCTGGTTTCGCAATTGCGCAAGGAGCGCGTGGCGCAGCTGATTAACGAAATGACGCCGGCTCAGGCCGCGGACGTTTTGTCGGCGCTGCCCGCTAACGAAGCCGAGGATATTTTGGCGCTACTGGACGGCAAGTACCTTAAAAAAATCAAGGCCATTTTAAAACAGCAGGAAGCGAAGATTATGGATTTTGCTACCTCGGATTTTATTAGTTTTGCCCCCGACGTTTCCGTGGCCAAAGTGGAAGAGCAGTTTCCGGCCGCCAGCAAGGACAAGGACGTAATTAATTATTTGTACGTTACGGCCGAAGACGGCAAGCTGCTCGGCGTGGTAAATTTGAAAGATTTGCTTTTGGCCGATGACAACCTGCTGCTTAAGGACATTATGGACACGAATATTATCAGTTTAAATCCTAAAAGTTCGTTAAAGGAAGCTTCGCGCATGTTCCGCCATTATAATTTCCAGGCTCTGCCGATTCTGGACGCCGGCGAAAAAATCTTGGGCGTCATCCCGTACCGCGACATTATGAATCTCAAACATAAATTTCTGGAATAATTAAGCCGCTGAATGGACGCTGATTTTAACACCATCGCTGATAAGACGCTGACCGCTTCGACTGCGCTCAGGGTCACCCCGAGCAACGCCGAAGGGTGAAGCGTTAATTATCGGCTCAGCGATATATCAGCGTATCCATCAGCGACGAATCAGCGGATCGATGTTCCCATATCTGAAATTTCTGTCACGGTACTGGCAAAAGGAGCGCGGCAAGATCGCGCTGATTTTTGTTTTTGTAATATTGAGCCAGAGTTTTTCCCTGGCCGAGCCGTTCTTTTTTGCCACCATCGTCAGCAAATATCTTGGCCAGCCGCAGAGCTTTCCCAGCCAGGCCGTATTTTTTAAAAGCCTGACTCTTATCGTAGTCGCCTGGATAGGCGTGGCGTTTGCCGGTCGCACGTTTAAAAATTTGCAAAGCTATTTGGTCGGTACCGTGGCCGACCGCATAGGGATCCGCGTGCTGGAGCATGCATACCATCACGTGCTGGAACTGCCGATGTCCTTCCACAGCCAGGAAAAAGCCGGCGAAGTTTTCCGGAAGTTGTCCAAAGCGCGCGACGACATTACCGCCCTGTTTTCGGTTTTGTTTGACAAAATTTTCCAAAACTCCTTTTCCATTGTGGTGGTGTTCGGCATTGTGTTTTGGAAATCCTGGCGAATGGGCGTGGCGCTGTTTGGATTTATCCCGCTGTTTTTTTTGGTGACCTGGATATTTACCAAGCGCATCAAAAAGACGCAAATTGAAATCAATAAAATCAACGAAAATTTGTTCGGCAGCTCGTTTGAGGCCGTCAGCCACATTGAATTGGTTAAAGCTTTTTCATCTGAGAAAGAAGAAGAGGAACATTTGCGGCACGACAATGCGATGCAGCATGTGCGGTTAAAAAAGAAAACCGTTTCTTACCAGGCCTTGGCGTTTGCGCAGGGTACGGTGGTAAATTTGGCGCGCGTGGTTTTGTTGTGGTGGGGCGCGGTATTGAGTTTCCGCGGCTTGCTTTCGTTTTCCAACGCGATTTTGTTTAATTTTTATTCTTTCGCGGTTTACCAGCCGCTTTATGATTTGGGCGACATTTATACCAAATACGGCGAGGGGATTGCGGCGGTGGATCGGTTGCAGAGCGTTTTGGACGAGCCGGTGACGATTCGGAATTTGCCGGGCGCGATAAAGGTGGAAAAATTAAAAGGGCTGGTGGAATTTAGGGATGTGAGTTTTGATTACGGAGCTGCAGTCTCTCCCCCTGCTAAGGGGGAGTACCACCCGAAGGGTGGGGAGGGGGTTGGAGATCAGAAGTCAACTCCAACCACCCCGTCCCGTCAGACGGGACACCCCTCCTTGACAGGAGGGGAAGCTCCGCGGCCAATCCTCCGCAACATTTCTTTCACCGTCGAGCCCGGCAAAAAACTGGCGCTGGTCGGCCAGACCGGCTCGGGAAAGTCCACCATTATTAAATTACTGCTGCGTTTTTACGAACCAACGTCCGGCGAAATTTTGCTTGATGGCAAACCGATTCGGGATTATGATATAGAAAGCCTGCACAAGCGGATTGGTTTGGTTTTGCAGGATAACGTTTTGTTTAACACCACAATCCAGGAAAACATCCGCTACGGCACGTTTGACGCGCCCGAGGAATCCGTGGCCGATGCCGCCCAACGCGCCAGCCTCCAGCCGTTTATCGCAAAGTTGTCGGCCGGTTTGCTTACTAAAGTGGGGGAGCGTGGATTGATGGTTTCCGGCGGCGAAAAACAAAGAGTCGCCATTGCGCGTTCCATAATTAAGCGGCCCGACATTTTAATATTCGATGAGGCGACATCGGCCCTGGACAGCCACACGGAAGAGGAAATTAGAAAATCAATATTAGAAGTTAGTAAAGGCGTAACCACCATTACCGTGGCGCACCGCTTTGCCACAGTCATTGATTCCGACGAGATAGTTTTGTTGGTCAACGGCGAAATCAAAGAGCGCGGCACCCACTCGGAATTATTAAACATCAAAGGCGAATACTTCCGCATCTACAACCTCCAAACCCAGCGCCAGCGCGCCGGTGTGGAGTTGGGGGAAGAAATATAGTATAACCCCTTTAATATGCTGGAAACAAGGAATTTTGAAATTCCAAAGAACAGAATAGACCCCGTAGAATTCAAAGAGACTTTGGATTTTTTAGACAGAACTCCGGAGTCCCCCATTTTGCTCGCGGCTATGGCCAGAGATCATGGAGCATTTTCTTGGAGAGATTTTTTGGTGGGGTGCGCGGTGTGTTCCGTAGTTGATACCGGAGATGCTGTCGGAAGTGATAAAGATAGAATTCGAATTAATTTTGACGGTAATTCAAAAAAAGCCCCCGGGCCGAAAAATCCGGAAACTGATAAATGTGCGGAAAGGAAGGCAATAGAAAAGGCTTTGCGGCAAAATCCCAAGTTTATTGCCGCCATTTTTACCGTATCCAAAGAAACCGGGGTTGATTCCAGTGAGATAGCTCGACACGATGTTTTGCACCCTTGCGCGGAATGCAGGGAATTGTTCAGAAGGTTGTTGCAGGAAGGCATAATGAGTCCGGCAACGCGCATGGTAAATGTAAAAGATAATGGAAAGTTTTGGGACAAACACAAAGGGCCGTTTGACATTCAGGAATATGCCAAAACTTATACCTATGAGAAAAAAGTTGTCACAACCGTCGGAGAGTTTTTAGAAGAACATATATCGGAAGATATTAAAGTAGCATTATAATTACAAAAATGTTTGTTGTGTTTGCAACAGGCATTTTTGTATGTAGATTTATTTCCAAACCACAATCGTTGCCTGCCATCGCGGCGGAATTTTAATCAATCAGAGACTGGGAAAAATAAAAAAATTACGTTTTTATATACAAATGTATACAAAAACGTAAAAAAATTACTTCCAAACCGCAATCGCGGTTTTATTTTTTAGCGATTTTGCCCGGCCACGCAAAATGGTTATAAAGCGTTCAGTTTTTTGGATTTTTAGTCTAACATCATTTCCGGCCGGAAATGATGTTAGACAAGTTATAAGATGTCGTCTTTGGAAATTTGTCTATACTGGCCCTGTGGCAGATCGGCAGGCAGATGGAGCTTGTTTATCCGGATGCGTTTTAAGTTGATAACCGTGAGGCCCACGGCTTCAAACATCCGGCGGATTTGGCGTTTTTTCCCCTCATGGATAATAATGTAAACTTTGCCGCCTTTGGTTTTGACTTTGGCCGGATACGTGGTGCCCGTGGCAATGTCCACGCCCTTCCCGTAATTTGTCCAACTGGCTCTCATCAGGATTTTCCTGCGTGGCAACCTCGTATTCCTTGTCGTGCTCAAAACTCGGGTGCGCCAGGGCCTGGGTCAGGTCGCCGTCGTTGGTCATAATCAAAAGCCCTTCGGTGTCGTAATCCAAACGGCCCACGTTCCAGACTTTGCCGCGAATATCATCGGGCAATAAATCAAATACTGTCTTTCTGTGCCGCGGATCCGATTTGCTCACTACCATGCCTTTGGGTTTGTTTATTATCAAATAAATTTTTTTCTCGGCCGGCTTAATGAGTTTGCCGTAAACTTTAACCACGTCGGTCAAAGGGTCAATTTTGTCCCCGAGTTTGGCCTTTTTACCATTAATCAAAACTTGGCCGGATTTAATGAATTCTTCGGCCTTTCTGCGGCTGGCCACCCCGGCGCTGCTGATGAATTTTTGGACTCTTTCTTGCATAAACTTCTACGAAATACGAAAAGAACTAAATACTAAAGCTGTCAGTTTTCACATTTCGATTTTTTCGTATTTAGTAGAAACTTTTAGTATCATACCCTATTTGCCAGAAAAGTGCTATAATTTGGGGGAAGAATTTAACCCATACATATGCTCAACAAAAAGAACTTGCCTTTGTATATCGCGTTGGCCGTGCCGGTGCTTATGATAGTGGTCGTGGCGGCCATGATTTATTTGCCCGGAATTGGCAAAAAACCCAAAATCAATTTTTTGTATATGACCGGCACTTACGTTTACGATTACGGTTACGGAAGCGGCGGCTACCAGGTTGGCGGCGGGCATTTGGTTTACAACCCTCCAGCGGCAAATTATAATTATCCGAATACGTCGCAAACCGGCCAAGTGCAGTTTTTTGTTTATGATGTTACTGCCAATCAGGCCAGGGAAGCCACTTTGGCCGAGGCGCAAAGCTATACTTTGGACCCAACCAATACGTCGTCCGACGGCTACACCGTTTCGCAGGGAAACGGCAACGGCGGCGACTTTTTGTTCGGCGGCGGCGGGGGAGATTACAGCAGCTGGTTCATTAAGGGCCACAACCGCGCGATAAAGTTAAACTTAAAGCTCAGCGGAAGCGCTTACTCAAATTTTCGTTTTCTTGGTTGGATTGAATAAAATTTTTTGTCATCCCGGAATTTTTTACGCGTTGGGATATCAGCAGCCGTAAAAAATATCCGGGATCCAGTAGAAGCAAAAATCTGGATCCCGGATATTTTTCAAGACTGAAAACATCCTCAAGCTTGAAAAATTCCGGGATGGCATCTATATTAAAATCAAATATTTATCATTTAAAATACGACTATGGACAAACAACAATTGTTATCGGAAATTTCCCAGATGTCTGCCGCGGGACAGCTGAGCCAGGCGGAAGTTTTAGCCGCGTTTTCGGGCCACGCCGCGTCTGCGCCCGTCGAGAAAAATTTAAACATCTCGGAAATTCTGTATTACATCGGCGGAGCCATTGTGTTTTTGGGCATTTGCGTGCTGTGTTACCAAAATTGGGACAACTTTAATAGTTTTCTGCGGATTTTCGTGACCTTGGGCAGCTGCCTGGCCGCATTTGTGGTGGCGGCATTGCTGAATAAATACGAAAACTTGCGTAAAGTTGGACAGGCGTTCTTTTTGCTGTTCGGCATGCTGGCGCCCTTGGGCGTTGGCGTGGCTTTTAAGGAAGCGGGTTATGATTTGTCGGTTGATGTACTGTGGGTCGGCATTTACGCCGCGCTCACCGCGGTATTTTTTGGCGTATTTTGGTATTACAAGCAGCAAATTATTCTGCTCTTTTTTAGCATCGCTTTTGGCACAATCCTGTTCCATTATTTAATCAGCTGGCTGGTGGGGGGCAGCTTAAGCTACAGCGATATGACCAAAGTTTGGGAGTACCAATTTTTGGTCATCGGTTTGGTTTATATGTTGGTCGGATATTTTTTGGCGCAAGGCTCGCAAAAAGCCCTGGTCGGGGCGCTTTACGGTTTTGGCAGTTTGTTCTTCCTGTCTTCAACTCTGGCATTGGGCGGCTGGCAACCGTCGCAGAATTCTTTTTGGGAACTGGTTTACCCGCTGCTGGTCTTTGGCGTGATTTTTTTGAGCGTCCACATTAAGAGCAAATCTTTTTTGGTGTTTGGCACCATCTTTTTAATTGCCTACATTTTAAAATTGACGGGCGAATACTTTACCTCCGGCCTCGGCTGGCCGCTGGCCTTGGTTTTGGCCGGTTTGGTGATTATAGTAATCGGTTATTATGCGGTCAGGATTAACAGGCGTTATTTGACCACGGTGAAGATAAAATAATTGCCATCAAAAAATAAAAATCGCCCCAAACCTTGGGCGATTTTTATTTTTTTCCCGGTTGAGTTTTTTTAGGGTTTATGGTAAAATCAAAGAGTTTTAGACGGGTTTTTCAAATCGTGGTCCCGTAGCTCAGCTGGATAGAGCGCAAGCTTGCGGAGCTTGAGGTCGCAGGTTCAACTCCTGCCGGGATCACCATTAATAAATTACAATTAACGATTTACTGTTAACGATTAACGGCTGTATGATGCGTTAATTGTCAATTGTTTTCATAAATGGCCTCGTAGCTCAATGGATACCCGCCCGACTCGCCTGACGAGGTCTCGTAGCTCAATGGATAGAGCCGCGCTCTTCTAAGGCGCTGATGTTGGTTCGATTCCAACCGAGATCACCAGACGAGTCAGGCGGGCGGGGAGCAGCGCTTTTCTAATAATAAGGCGCTGATGTTGGTCCGATTCCAACCGAGGTCACCACGCACCATTCGCTTCGCTCAGATACATGGCGCAGCCACGCGAATTTTTTTATAAAACTGCTCCGGCATAATGCCGGAGCAGTTTTCGATTGGTTTACAATTTTTACGGCTTAACCAGCACTTTAATGTCTTTGCGTTCGTCCATGGCGCGGTAGCCTTGAGCGATGTCTTTTAAGGCCACGGTTTTGGTGAAAATGGCGGAGACATCCAGCTTGCCGGAAAGCACATCTGGCATCAGTTGGGGAATGTAAGTGGCCGCCGGCGCGATGCCGCCTTTGACGCCAATGTTGCTGTCCAATAAATTTCTGACCGCAAGATCCGGCACGCCCACCGGCACGCCCACAAAACCGATGTTGCCGCCGCGCCTCACTGCCAAAAACGCGGTTTTCCAGGAAGCGGGCAGGCCCACGCATTCCAAAGCGCAGTCCACGCCTAAATCACCTGTCATTTTTTTTATGGCAGCCGCGGCCGCTTCTTCGCGTTCGGCCACAATGTCCGTGGCGCCGAATTTTTTGCCGACTTTGGCGCGGTCTTGGTGCGTGCTGATTAAAATAATTTGTTTGGCTCCCAGCCGTTTGCTGGCCGCGACGGCGCACAAACCGACCGCGCCGTCGCCGATTACGGCAACGGTTTTGCCCGGGCCCACGCCCGCGGAAATTGCGGCGTGATGGCCGGTGCACAGAACATCGGACAAAGGCAACAAGGCCGGCACCAGCGTTTCCGGAACGCCTTTGGGAATTTTAAACAAAGTGCCGTCAGCCAAAGGCACGCGGATTTTTTCGCCCTGGCAGCCGTCGTAGCCGCCTATGCCCCAGCTTTTGCGGTTTCTGCAGGCGCTGGACATCCCGGCCAAACATTCCGGACAGGTTCCGTCCGCGGCAAGAAAAGGCGCCACGACTAAATTTCCGGCGCGGACGTTTTTGACATCCGCCCCGACTTTTTCCACAATGCCCATAAATTCATGGCCAATGCGGCTGGGCGCCTCCCGCTTAACCAAACCACGGTACGGCCACAGGTCGCTTCCGCAAATGCAGGCGTAGGTTACGCGCACAATCGCTTCGTCGGGATTTTGAATTTTTGGATCCGGAACTTCCTCCACGCGAATGTCCCGTGGCCCGTAAAAAATTGTAGCTTTCATGAGTGTCTTTTTAATTCTTGATATTCTTAATCAATATTAACATAAAAATATCAGCAATCCAACTGCTTGACAATCACACGCAAAAGTATTAAACCAAAAGTAGATGGTTCTTTAACAATCAAGTGGCTACAATGTCGAATAGCCATGGTTGTCCGCCTTCGCCAGGCTTCGGCGGATCGTCTGCTATATCATTAATATTTGTAGACGAAAGGGAGGTGAAGTTTATGCAGGATTTTCACATGTATTTGTGCGACAATTGCGGGTTTTCACGCGACAAACCCGGAATTTGCCCGCACTGCGACCAGCCGCTGACCGAATATTCCAAGGATACGCAAGGCGAATACCAGGTCAATATGGAGGAGGCCATGCGTAGCCAGAGCTTGAATAAGTGGTATATTTGATAATCGGCAATAATTAATCAGTAATAAGAAACAGATGAGTAAGAGTCAACAAACTTAAAAGCCCGTTTGGAAAACCAGACGGGCTTTTAAAGTGGTAGTTTTATACAGACGTATATTCAGTTGTCATCCCGGAATTTTTACGTTCCTGAATATTATCAGCCGTAAAAATATCCGGGATCCAGGTATAAGCTTTTTTTCGGGTCCCGTCTCTCGCCCTGTATGCTTGGGCTCGGCCGGGATGGACACTATTTTTTATTATGGAATTTCCTATGAATATCCCGTAGCCCTTCATTGGTCACGTGGGTATATATCTGTGTGGTCGTGATTGAAGAATGCCCAAGCATGCTTTGCACAGAGCGGATGTCCGCGCCGTTTTGCAAAAGATCGGTGGCAAATGAGTGTCTTAAAGTGTGGGGCGTGACCTTTTTTACGATTCCGGCCAGGCGGCAGTATTTTTTTATAATGCGCTGGATTTGCCGCGGGGTTAATCCGGGGATTTTGTTATTGTTATTTTTGTCGTTATTGTCATTTTGGCTTTGGATTTCTTTTTCCATGCGTTTTTGCCTGGCGGCAACCGATTTTTCGTCATTCTTTTTTTCCGGCAGATTTTTTGCCTTGCCGATTATGGAATGGCCCACAAACAAAGCCTTGCTGTTGTCCGGCCTTTTGGCCAGATATTTTTTTATGTCCTCCGCGGCTTCGTCGCTTAAAAATACCAGGCGCAACTTGCTGCCCTTGCCGCGGACCGTAAATTCCCGGCGTTCCAAGTTAATGCTGTCGCGACGCAGGCCTGCCAGCTCGGACACGCGCAAGCCCGTGGAAAAAAGCGTGTGCAAAATGGCGGTGTCCCTAAGGCGGGGGAGTTCTTGGTTTTCCCGCGCGGTGGCGTCAAACAGCCTTTTTAACTCGTCGCCCTCCAAAAATTCCACCTGCCTTTGGGGATTTTTCGGCAGTTCAATTTTTTCCGGGCTTAATGTTTCCACGTCATTTTTCATTAAATATTTTAAAAATGCCCGCAGCGCTATAAGATGGTAGTTTTGAGTAATTAATTTTAGACTGTTGCCTTTGTCGTTTTCCAGCCGGTTTAAATAAAGCCGGTATTTGTTTACGGCCTGTAAAGTAATGCTTTTTGGATCGTTGATGCCTAAAGTCGCGGTAAACGCGGCGAATTTTTTTAAATACCTGTCGTAAGCTTTTACGGTGTTTAAGCTTTGGTTTTTAGCGATTTCGCAGTATTCCAAAAAGTCATTAATAAACCTGCGCAGGGGAGTGGGGGTTTTTGTTTGGTTTTCCATAAGTTCCTAAGGCCAATATTGCGCGATATTGTAAATGTTGCGCAATATTGGCATAATGTGCGACGCTTTTAGCGTAGCACATTATTACATTATGCGACCTGATGGTTATCCACAGTATCCACTGTGGTTATTGCGACAACGTAAAAATTTTGTTTTCTGCTCAACGTTATGCGACATCATATCATCACAGATTTTAAAGCCGGATTAAATATGGTAGAATTAAATCATGAAAAAACAAATCAGCCCTCTTTTGGGGCGCATTTTAAAAAAAATCGCTCCCAGGGTCGGGGCCAGGGTGGTGCTTGAGCCGCAGTGGAACATTGTTGGGCAAATAATTTTTAAAAACGGCAAAAAACGCTATTTTAGGTATTCCAGCCTGGACTTAAACCCTTTGGGGGCGTCGGAAATTTCCAAAGACAAGGATTTTGCCAATTTTTTTATGAAAATGATGGGCTATCCGGTTATTTTGGGGAAAACATTTTTTTCCAACCGGTGGTCAAAAGCCATTGGTTCCCGGAGGGATATCCACGCCGCTTACCGTTATGCCCGCAAATTGGGATTCCCGGTAATTATTAAGCCCAACAGTGGCAGCCAAGGGACCGGAGTTTCCAAAGTTTACAACAAACGCGAATTTTACAAGGCGATGCGTTTTATTTTTGAGCGCGACAAAGTCGCCCTGGTGCAAAAAGTCATGCAGGGAAAAGATTACCGCGTGGTGGTTTTGGACAACCGGGTAATTTCCGCTTACCAAAGAATCCCGTTAAACATTGTCGGGGACGGAAAATCCACAATCCGGAAACTGCTCGCGCTCAAACAGGCCGAGTTTATCGCATCCAGCCGCGACACCAGAATTAAGCCCAAAGATTTTCGGATTGCGCAAAAGCTTAAGCGCCAGGGTTTGAATATGCGCAGCGTGCTTAAAAAAAACCAGCGCGTCTTTCTTTTGGATAACGCCAACCTTTCTTCCGGTGGGGATTCGGTTGACGTGACAAAATACGTCCACCCGGAATTTAAAAAGCTGGCCATTAACTTGACTAGGGATATGGGTCTTAGGCTGTGCGGCGTGGATTTGCTGATTGACGGCGACATAAAAGAAAAACCAAAAAAATATTGCATCCTAGAAACCAATGCCGCCCCCGGCCTTGACCATTACGTGCTCACGGGAAAAAAGCAGGAGAAAATAGTGGAAGATATGTATACCGAGGTTTTAAGGGCTATGGAATAGATAAGTCAGATTTATGTCTTTGAAAGTCAGCCGTTGGATCGGGCTGAAATCGTTTGAGAAATTGACTGGCTACAGCGCGGTGGAAAATTTTTTGCAATATTTAATTTCCAAATAGTCCCAATTTTAACGGTCGTTAAAATTGGGACTAAAAAATTTAGGCAAATTGAAGAGGGCCGGGGGCGTCAACTGTTTGCTTTCGCATTCAGTCGTCGCCCCAGGCCCTCAAACTCCGGCTACTTCTTGTCGGAGTTAAAGATGGTCTCTTTGATTCTGTGGATGTAGCCCGTCAGGCGGGCCATCGGGACCCTTTCGGGAGCGCATTCTCCGCCCTCATGGGACAATATGCGTTTTTCCCCTTGGTCAGTATAGAGGAAGGACTCGACGCAGGCGTCTTGCCTGATTTCGAGCCTTACCCTCTCGCCATCGATCACCCGCACCGCGGCTGTTGTTGCAGATTTGCCAGGAAGGGTGACCTTGGCAGTATTGTCTGGCCGTAGAGCAGCATAGACCCGCACTGCCGAGAAATCGACGCCGCTAAAAGCCAGCGCAATCAAAAGTGCGATTACACTGACTGGAATCAACAACATCAAAGACTTGTTCACGGAACCTCCTATGATCCGTCTTCCGGACGGATATTTTTGAAAAACGTGAATGTTTGCCGACACTCAAGTTTCGTATGTCGGCGCATCGATTTCCAACTAACTGGAGAGCGAATTTAGCCAAAAAACGGCCAAACAAGCTCTGTTATTAATTTGAAATTATATCTTTATATTATAGCACAAAATAGGAAAGTTGTCAATAATAAAACAGCCTTGAATAAGCCAAATTTGCTTGTTTTGGTTGGGTAGTGTATAATTAGCGTACAATTTTTAATCCACGGATGAGTTAAAAAGCAATTTAAAAAATAGAAAGATTTGAAAATTTAAAGATTAAAAGATAAGGAATCTTTAAATTTTCTATTATTCTATTTTTAAATTATATTTTGCTACTCATCACGTGCAGACCCTGAAAGCAGGCCGATGGCCTGCACTACATCAGGCAGAAAGAACCAATGCTTACCCCCAAAGAAAAGAACGCCATTATCAGAAAATACCAGATCCATAAGGACGACACGGGCAGTCCGGAAGTGCAGATTGCCATTTTGACCCGCGAAATTGAGCAGGTCAGCGAGCACCTTAAAACTCATCGCAAAGACAACCATTCCCGTCGCGGCTTGCTAAAGATGGTCGGCAACCGCCGCCGTTTGCTGCGTTATTTAAAGAACGAAGACCAAAAGCGGTTTGAAAAAATTTCGGACAAACTCAAGTTAAAAATTACCGTACAATAGAAGCGAAAACAGACGCGAATTCGCGTAAGAATTAATTCGCGTTTAGCTTCGCTTCCACATAATACCAATATGGATACAGACATTGAACAATTTGAAAAAGAATGGACTGAACTGGGCATAGAAATTTGCCAGGCCATTTACATTGACCCCAAAAGCCAAAAGCTTAAAGAGGCGTTGCAGAAGAACGGATTTTTAACTTTGGAACAAAAAAGCGAATTCATTAATATTTGCGACGCGGTCAAGTACCGGGTGATTTACACCAGATACGGGGATGAAGGCAGCAAAGGTTACAAAGATTTTAGCAATGCCTGGCGGCAGTGGTTCCAAAAAAAAGGCGTGGGCTCCAGCAAGAACCGCGGCCAGCGCAACAGCGTGGAGCACATTTTGTTCGGCAGCACGCCGGATCCGGAGCCGTTCTTGCTGCACTTTGAGGAAGAAACTTTGGGCAGCCTGCCCAGGCGCAAGGACAAAGCGGTTTAGGATTTTGTTGTTTGAAAATAATTAAGCTTTCCGAAGGTAGGCAGATATCACGAAGACTCTAATCAGTCTCGTTCATTTGCCTAGCTTCCGAAACGCAAAGAGGTTGCTGGATGTAGCCGTTTGATTTATCAGGCCTGATAAATCAGGCAACTATGCTCTGCATAACCCCGAAGGTAAAAAATGGAAGCAAAAAAGATTAGTGTAAAAATCGGTGACGCCGATTTTAGTTTTGAAACCGGCAAATTAGCCGGGCAGGCCAGCGCCGCGGTTTTGGCGCGCGTGGGCGACACGGTGGTTTTAGCCACCACGATAATGAGCGACAAGGCCAGGGAAGGAATTGATTTCTTCCCGCTTTTGATGGATTACGAAGAGCGGCTTTACGCGGCCGGAAAAATCAAAGGCAGTCGCTGGATTAAGCGCGAAGGCCGGGCAACGGACGACGCGATTTTAAAAGGACGCGTTATTGACCGGACACTGCGCCCGCTGTTTCCGGACGGCATGCGCAATGATTTGCAGGTAACGGCAATGGTTTTGTCCATTGACGGCGAAAACGAGCCGGATATGCTGGCGGTTAACGCCTGCTCAATGGCTTTGGCCATTTCTAACGTGCCTTTTGACGGCCCCGTGGCAGGCGTTCGCGTGGGCAAAGTTGACGGCAAATATATTATCAACCCAACCCACAAACAGCAGGAAACATCCACAATGGATTTGGTGGTTTGCGGCACGGGCGAACATATTATAATGGTGGAAATGGGCGCTAAGCTGGTTACGGAAGAAGAAATTGTGGAAGGCATCAAATTCGCGCAGCCGTTTTTGGGCGAACTGGTAAAATGCCAGTTGGAATTTGCCAAACAGGTCGGCAAAGAAAAATCAGTGCCGATTACGGTTTTGCCCAACCCGGCCGTAATGGATAAAGTTAATGAACTTTTGACCGAAGATAAAATGGACGCCGCGATTTATGTAACGGGCAAAGAGCTGCGCGAGCATAACATCAAAAAACTGACTGAAGAAATTACGGCAGCCGTTAAATCAGCGCTGGGGGAAATTGAAGGCGTAAGCGTGGAAAAAGACGCGGCCAAGGCCGTGGATAAAGTTTTAAAGAAATATCAGCAAAAGCAGATTTTAACAAAGGAACGCCGCGTGGACGGGCGCAAGCTTACCGAAACCCGGCCGATTACCTGCGAAGTCGGCGTCCTTCCCCGCACGCACGGCAGTGCTTTGTTTACCCGCGGCGAAACCCAGGCTTTAACGGTTGTGACTTTGGGCAGCAAAGGCGACGAACAGACTTTGGACGGTATGGAAGACCCCACCGAAGGCCGCACCAAGCGTTACATCCACCACTATAATATGCCGGGTTACTCTGTTGGCGAAGTCGCTCCGCTGCGCGGCCCGGGCCGCCGCGAAATCGGCCACGGTATGCTGGCCGAGCGCGCGGTGGAAGTCGTTTTGCCGCCGCAGGAAACTTTTCCATATACGATGAGATTAGTATCGGAGATTATGTCGTCTAACGGTTCTACATCTATGGCCAGCACCTGCGGTTCCACTTTGGCTTTAATGGACGCCGGCGTGCCAATTACAGAAATTATCGGCGGCTGCGCCATGGGTTTGGTAATGGACGAAGAACATCCGGAAAAATTCAAAGTGCTCACGGACATCGCGGGCATAGAAGATTTTAACGGGCATATGGATTTTAAAGTTACGGGTTCGGAAACGGGAGTAACGGCACTTCAGTTGGATATGAAGCTCAAGGGTTTGTCGGCGGATATTTTGGCCAAAGCTTTGGAGCAGGCCAAGCCCGCGCGCATTCACATTATCAGCAAAATGAAGGAAGCCATTGCCGCGCCGCGGCCGGATTTGTCTCCTTACGCCCCTCGCATAACATCATTCATGATTAAACCCGACAAGATCCGCGAAGTCATTGGCGCCGGCGGCAAAATCATCAACGAAATTATTGCCAATTGTCCGGGCGTGAAAATAGATATAGAAGACAGCGGGCTGGTGATGGTTACGTCCACGGACGCGGAAATGTCCAAAAAAGCCGTGGAGTGGATTCAGAATATTGTTAAGGAAGTCCAGGCCGGGGAAATTTACGAAGGCAAGGTTACCCGCCTTATGGATTTTGGCGCGTTTGTGGAAGTCTTGCCCGGCAAAGAAGGCTTGGTGCATATATCGCAATTGGCAAATTATCGCGTAGGCCGAGTGGAAGACGTGGTCAAAGTCGGGGATACGTTAAAAGTGCAGGTTAGCGAAATTGACGACCAGGGCCGGATCAATCTGACCCACAAACCGTTCGCCTCTGCCGCTACAGCGGAACAGTTGGCGGCTTCCGCCAACGACCGCGGTTTTGACGGCCCCCGCGGCCCGCGGCGCCCATCCTTTGGTCCTCGACGTGGCTCGGACTCTTCGAGCGGCAGGCCCCCGAGACGGAATTTTGACAGATAAAAAATAATTAACGAATAAATAAATTTATGGCTACACCAGAAGTGGCTCCTATGCCAAACGAAACCCCTCCTAGAGATTTTTCTCGGGAAATGAAAGATATTCACAAGCCAGCTTTTAGGTTGGAACTTCCAGACGGCACTTTCATTACGGCAAACTCTAAGAAAGAGTTTATGGAAAAAATGAAAGATGTTCGAGATAATGTAAATTAGTTTTTTATAAATAGCGCTTCGACATCGGGGCGCTGTTTTGGTATAGTTAATGAGCAAAATCGCGGAGCTTCTCCTCCTAGAATAGGAGGAGTACCCGCCGCAGGCGGGGGAGGTGGTAGTTATCGGCAATTTATATACCACCCCGTCTCGCTTCGCGATCCACCCCTCCTATGTTCTAATGAAATTCTTGGAATAGGAGGGGAGGCTCCGCATCAATTTCTTTATGCCTTATTTCGACATCCAAAAAAAAGATTCCTCATCAGCCGCAAGAAACGGCATAATACATACCGCGCACGGGGATGTGCATACGCCGGCGTTTTTGCCTATTGGGACGAGGGGGACGGTTAAGTCGGTTACGAGCGAGGAGTTAAAATTTTGGGGCGCGGAAATGATACTCGCTAATACTTACCACTTGTGGCAACGTCCGGGCGACGCACTGATTTATAAAGCCGGCGGCTTGCACCAATTTATGAACTGGAAAGGGCCGATATTTACTGACAGCGGGGGATTTCAGGTGCAATCACTGGCAAAATTTAAAAAGGTAATGGAAGCCGGGGTGCTGTTTAATTTTGATTTGGACGGCAAACAGGAAATTTTATCGCCGGAAAAATCCATTCAAATCCAGGCCAACCTGGGCAGCGACATCGCTTTAATTTTGGATGATTTTTCCGGCGTGCCGTTTGAGTATGAAAAAAGTAAAATCTCCACGGAGCTGACCAACCGCTGGGCCGAGCGCGCCATCCGCGAACATTTAAATATTATGAAGCACGGCGACCCCATCAACTCCGGACAAAAACTTTGGGGTATAGTTCAGGGTTCGAATTTTGAGGACTTGCGTAAAATTTCCGCCCAAGCGATGGCGAATTTTGGTTTTGAAGGATTTGCCATCGGCGGCGTAGCCACGGTTGACGAGCCGTTTGAAGAAATGATGAAAGCCGTGGAGTGGTCAATAGCGCATTTGCCGGAACAAAAACCCAAACATCTTTTGGGCGTAGGCACGCCTTACGATATTGTCCAGGGTACGGCGCGCGGCTGCGATACTTTTGATTGCGTTATTCCGACAAGGGAGGCGAGGCATGGAAGGCTTTATATCGCGGCAAAAAATATTCCGACTCCAACCACCCCGTCCGCCCATTCGGCTGGGCTCAGGGCGGCCTTGAGCGAAGTCGAACAGGCCGCTGGCGCGGCCACCCCTCCCAAGCTCGGAGGGGAAGCTCCGCGTATATCCTCGAACAAACGCGGAGCCTCTCCCCCTGACTCATTCGGCTACCGCTCAGGGTCACCCCGAGCGGAGTCGAGGGGTGACAAGGGGGAGTATCCCGCGAAGCGGGGGGAGGGGGTTGGAGTTGTAGAAGGCTACCAAACCATCGACATCCGCCTGGAAAAATACAAAGAAGATTTTACCCCCATAGACAACACTTGCGATTGCTACTTGTGTTTAAACCACACCAAATCTTATCTGCGGCATTTATTTGCCACCGGTGAACAGCTCGGCACCCGCCTGGCCACAATGCACAACCTGCGTTTTTATCTAAACCTAATGAAAAAAATCCGCACCGCCATCACTTACGATTATTTTGAAGATATGCTAAAATATTATAAAGAGCATTATTAAATAAGAATTTAATTAAAAATATATGTCAAATCCAGATGTAAGAAATCCGGCGGAGGAGGCAGTTAATGCCTTAGAATATGCAAGAAAGTTAGCGGAATCAAGGGGTGTCAAAATTGGAAATACAGCTGAGGCAATAGAGCTCGTAAAAGCAGAAAAAGATAGAGTAGAGTACGTCATTAGATTGCTTGAAGATTTAAGGCAATTCCAGAAGAAAAAGTAAATTTATGCCAGAACAAAATGACTTAATGGAAAAAATTGTATCGCTTTGCAAAAGGCGGGGATTTGTGTTCCCCGGCAGCGAGATTTATGGCGGGTTTGCCAATTCTTTTGATTACGGGCCGGTCGGGGTGGAGCTGAAAAATAACATCAAGCAGTTGTGGTGGAAGCGCTTTGTCCAGCAGCGCGACGATATGGTCGGCATAGACGCAGCTTTGATAATGAAGCCGAGCGTGTGGGAAGCCAGCGGGCACTTGAAAGAATTCAATGACCCATTGATAGAGTGTGAAAATTGTCATCAGCGATTTCGCGTTGATCATCAGTTAGAAGCTAAACAAAGAATGATGGCTGAACATTATCATGATCCTCAAAACGCTTCAAAGGAAGATCGGGAATTTGTAATCTGTCCGGTCACAAAAAAAGAACATGTATTTATGCCTGTTAGGCAATTTAATATGATGTTAAAGACTAACTTAGGGCCTGTTGAGGGTGAAAAGTCAGTTGCCTACTTCCGCCCTGAAACCGCGCAGGCGATGTTTGTGGATTTTAAAAATGTTTTGGATACGGCCAGAAAGACTATTCCTTTCGGCATCGCGCAAATCGGCAAGGCGTTCCGCAACGAAATTACGCCCGGAAATTTTATTTTCCGCACGCGCGAATTTGAGCAAATGGAAATTGAGTATTTTATTGAGCCGCCTAAAACCGACGAGGACTGGGACGAATATTTTGAGCTCTGGCGGCGCGATATGCTGGATTGGATACAAAACGATCTTGGCATAGACATCGCGCACATTCACGAATTGGAAGTGCCGGAAAGCGACCGCGCGTTTTATTCCAAGCGCACCATAGATTTTGAATATGATTTTCCTTTTGGAAAATCGGAGTTATACGGCTTGGCTTACCGCACGGATTACGATTTATCCCAGCACCAAAAAGCATCGGGCCATGATTTACGCTACACCGACCCGCAGACCAACGAAAAATATCTCCCTCACGTAATTGAGCCGACTTGGGGCGTGGATAGAAGCGTTTTGGCGGTATTGTGTGAATTTTACCGCGAAGATGCTGACCGCGTTTATTTATCATTGCCTCCCAAACTTGCGCCGTATAAAGTTGCGGTTTTTCCGTTGCTAAAAAATAAGCCTGAATTGGTAGCTAAAGCCAAGGAAATCTACTTAGCACTTAGCACTAGTAACTTAGCACTTGGTCCCATTGCCTGGGACGACCGCGGTAACGTGGGCAAACGTTATTACAGCCAGGACGAAATCGGCACCCCGTTTTGCATTACCGTGGATTTTGACTCTTTGGAGAAAGGCGATGTCACCGTCCGCGACCGCGACAGCAAAGAGCAGGCGAGGGTGAAGATTGAGGAATTGCAAAATTATTTATCAAATAAATTACTATAAAATGGATATTGTATCTCGACGCGGTCCTGACAGAAGAACTATTGGGTTACCTCAAGAAAAACCTTATTCCCGAGAACTGGTTCGGGCTTTGGAGAGTTCCTTTGAAAGAATAAGTGATTATATTTTACCTGAACTACAAAAACTTCAAACCGGCGATTTGGCCGCGGAAGAAAAGAAAAATGCGATGACTCCGTTAGTTAAACAATTAGAAGGGGTGATAGAAGACCTGAAGGTGAGCATCGGCCAAAACAAACTTAATGAACAGGATAAATCCAACCTTGATTCCATCGAAGGCAGCTTGCGGGTGTTCAAAGCTTTTTTGGATCGCTTAGAGAAAACAGGTAATAAGCAATGAATAAAAAACGCCTAATTAAATTAGCGGAGGCTCTGCGTAATCCGTTGCTTATAAAGAAAAAAGAAAACCTGTTGTATTTGACAGGTCGTTCTTTTTTGGCGGGGTATTTGCTGGTAAAACCGACTGCGGCGGACAGGAAACGGACAAAGACGGACGTGGTGTTTTTGGGGGATGGGTTGGAGAAAATAGAAGGAGTACATTCTGATTTTTTTAAGAATGTTGGAATGTATGTGCCAAAAAATCAGACCCTGGAAGTGTTTGGGGAATTTACGTACGCGGAAGTAAAATATATAAAGCATAAAAATCCCAAACTGAAACTTAAAGTTGTCATCAAGCACGATCCGGTTGACCGTCTTAGGATGGTTAAGGATAACGTAGAAATTGGATTGGTAAAAAAGTCGATGCAAATAGTGGAAAAAGTGTTTGGGCAGGTACGCAGGGAAATAAAAAAACCGGGAATGACGGAAATTAAGTTGGCGAATTTTATCAAATCATCAGGAATAAAATTAGGCGCCGAAGACGTTTCTTTTCCCCCGATTGTGGCCAGCGGAGCAAATGCCGCCGTTCCCCATCATGTTCCGTCGAATAAGCTTCTGCGGGCAGGGGAGTCTATTATTTTGGATTTTGGCTTTAAATACAAAAATTATTGCAGTGATTTTACCCGTACCGTATTTTTGAAAACAGTTCCCAAGCGCCTGGAAATGGCTTATAATCAGGTGGAGAAGGCGTATAATGAGTCTATTAATTTTATTGACGAAAAAGGCATGCTGCGGCATGCCTCTACACAGGCAGCCAATGTAGCGGCACGCCGCGGCGTGCCGTCGATGATTATTGCAGGAGATGTCTATCAAAAATCCGTGGATGTTTTAAAAGAAAAACACCTCGATAAATATTTTATCCACAGCCTCGGTCACGGTACGGGCCTGGAAATCCACGAGCTGCCGAATTTATCACCGGGATCAAAAGACATATTAAAAGACGGGATGGTTTTTTCCATAGAACCCGGCGTCTACATTCCCAAACTCGGCGGCATTAGGATTGAGGATTTGGTATACTTGGAAAAAGGAAAAGTCAAAAAATTCATCATTGTACCAACCCCGTTGTTGGCTAATGTTGTTAGAGGGTAAAATTATGATAGGCAGAGAAAGCAAATTTCTACCCATGGGAGAAAGTGAGTATGACCGGCTTCGGGCTTTGGCCATGGCCTTGGTCGAGCTTGTTCCAAAACTTGAAGCTAAGATATCAGTTCAGGCCGATTCCCAGGAAGATTTAGGACATTAGGGCCTAGAATATGACCCCACTGCGTTAAAAGTAGATGCGGCAAATATCTCTCAAAGAACCTTGCAAGCTTTGACAAGATATAGAAGCAAGCAACCAGTTGGCTGGGACGAATATGAGGAATTACTAGTTGATCTTAAAGCATTAATTTCGAGAATTGATCCTGAGAATCAGGCGCTAGAATTTTAGAAACGGCATGAAGTATAGCAAAAAAACATTATCCAATGGTTTAACCGTCATTGAAGTCCCCAGCCATGATGCTGAAAGCGTAGTGGTGGATTTTTTTGTGAAGACGGGTAGCCGGAGCGAGACGCCAAAAGAAAACGGCATTTCGCATTTTTTGGAGCATTTTTTGTTCAAGGGCAGTAAAAAATATCCTTCGGCCATGGCCATATCGGAGGTCGTGGACGCCATTGGCGGGGAAATGAACGCCAGCACGGGCAAGGAGTACACGCAGTTTTATATTAAAGCGGCCAGCAAACATCTGCCGCTGATTTTTGAAATTCTTACGGACATGATCCAAAATCCGCTGCTTGATAAAGCGGAAATGGAGCGAGAAAAGGGCGTTATTGTAGAAGAAATAAATATGTATAAAGACACCCCCATGATGGAAGTGGACAATGTTCTGGAGCGGACAATGTGGCCGAACGATGCCTTGGGCCGTGACATTGCCGGCACCAAACAAACCGTTACCAAATTTGACCGCGCGATGTTTTTAGACTATATCGGTCGCCATTACCAAACTTCAAATATGATTTTGGGAGTTTCGGGGAAGTATGATACGCGGCAATTAGATCAGCTGATAAAAAAATATTGGCAGACGTATCCGAAAAAACGTTTTTACGGTTGGAATAAAGTAAAAGATAAACAAAACCATCAGCGCGTAAAAATTGAATACAAAGATACCCAGCAAGCGCACTTGGCGTTGGGCTTTAAGGGGTTTGCTTATAACGACAGCCGCAACTCCGCGGTTTCGGTTTTGGCATCCATTCTCGGCGGGGGAATGTCCAGCCGGCTTTTTACTGAAGTGCGGGAGAAACGCGGTTTGGGATATTACGTGCGTTGTAGTCCGGGGAGTTATCAGGACACAGGATCGTTTACGGTTAGCGCGGGCGTGCAGGTGGATAAAATCAGCGAAGCGACTTAGGTTATTATCGGCGAATTAAAAAAGATAAAAGATGCGCCCGTCGGCGAAAAAGAAATTCAAAAAGCTAAAGAATACATTAAGGGTAAAACCGTCTTAGCCTTGGAAGACAACCAGGTCCGGCTTGGATTGGTTTTTGGAACGCGCCGCGTTTTATAAAAAAATCGAAACCCCGGAGGAAATTTTTAAAAGAATTGACGCTGTCACATCACCCATCATCCAAAAAGTCGCGCGTGACCTCTTCCAAAATAAAAACCTGACCCTAGCCGTCATCGGCCCTTACAAAATCGACACCCAATTCAAGAAGATATTGGAAGTGGAAAACATCAAGCAATAAGAAAAGATTGCTTTTATATAAACGTTATTATATAATATTAGTATGCTTACGGAATTTATAAGGAATAAGCTAAAAATTGCAAAGTATAAGATCCTAAAAGGCGGGTCGTATTTTGGCGAGATTCCGGGACTGCCGGGCGTATGGGCAAACGCAAGAACATTGGAAGGTTGCCGAATTGAGCTTCGGGACGTACTGGAAGACTGGCTGGTTTTGCAGTTGCGCGACCGGAGGCCGATAAGCGGTTTTAAAATCAAGGCCGCCAAAATAAAAAATTTGGCTGTGGTTAAGTATGCCTAAAAATATTTCCTTAAAGAAGTTAATATTAAAATTTCGCCAATTTGGTTTTGACGGCCCGTATTCCGGCGGCCGTCATTTGTTTATGGCCAAAGGTGCTTTAAAAGTTCGTATCCCAAATCCGCACAAGGGCGACATTTCAAAATATTTAGTGTCGGAAATCCTGCGCCAAGCTGAGATTTCCGTAAAAGATTGGAATGAGGTCGATGATAAATAAACTGTTAATCGGCTGCCATGTTTCCGTCGCGGGAGGGGTTTTTAACGCGCCAAAAAACGCGGCTCTTTTGGGCTGCGAAACTTTCCAGATTTTCACGCGGCCGCCGATGGGAGGGAAAGCTCCGGAATTGAATGATTTAATGATTGAAAGATTTAAAGATGAGATGCAAAAATATCAGCTAGATATTTTTGTGGTCCATTGCCCTTATTTCATCAATTTTGGTTCAAAGGCGCCAAGAATTTATCACGGCTCAATTTCCGTTGTTGGGGAAGAATTAAAGCGCGCAAATTTACTTGGCGCAAAATATGTGATGACGCATTTGGGCAGCGGTAAGGATCTGGGAAAAGAGAAGGCTTTAAAGCAGGCTAAAGAAGGCTTATCAGAAGTTCTAAAAAAATATCAGGGCGACACGCAGTTTCTGCTCGAGATAGCGGCTGGAGCCGGGGAAACTTTAGGCGGCACGTTTGAACAGTTGGCTGAACTTATGAAACCGTTGGTGAAATTTAAAACTTTTGGCGGCATTTGTTTTGATACCCAGCACGCTTTTGCCAGCGGTTATGATTTGCGCGACGACGCGGCGGTGTCATCGGTTTTTAAAAAATTTGATAAAATCATTGGCCTCAAATGGCTAAAAATGAGCCACATTAACGACTCCAAAATAGACCTTGGCGGCAAAAAAGACCGTCACGAGCACATTGGCGACGGTAAAATCGGGGAAAAGGGTTTTGGGGCGCTTATCCGTTATTTTGGCACCCTCTCCGTCGCGTCAAACGCGACATCTCCCCCGAAGGGGGAGAGAAATAATGATGCCTTCGGCGCTGTTGGCCTTGACATGCCATTGATATTTGAAACAGAACATGATAAGGTAAAGGCAGATATTGAGATATTAAAAAAATTAAGAAATAAAAATTGAAAGGATACCCATATGGCAGAATATGGACCCGCTCCTGTGGAGCAAAAAGATAGAGTAGAAGAGGCAAGGGATAATATCGTAAAAGGTACTATCGCCATCGTCGGTTTTTCTGAATTAATGCGCGCGGCCGCGACTGGGTTTTAACTTTTTATGGATAATTCAGTAAATAAAATAATTTCGTTGATTAAGTCATCGGCGCTTGATGAGACAATTAAGAATATCTTAATCAGAGATTTACAAAATGACGGGCTAAATGATTTTTTGCGTGAACAGATAATTGCTTACTGCCTGGAGGGGATTAAGAAGACAACGGTTGAGATTGAAGAAGCAAAAAAGATATTATCACAACAAAATGCTATCAACCGGTCCCAGTAGGCCGGTTTTTGCTTTTTATGCTATAATTTAAAGGAGTTACGTAATTAAATATGTAATAGATTACGTAATAATTTACACACGTTATGCGCTATCAGGATTTGGACCGGTCCACCAAAATTATTTTGCAGGTCGTGTTTGTGTTTTTGGCTTTGGTTTTTTTGTGGCTGATCCGCGACATTATTCTCCTGCTGTTAATTTCCCTTATTTTAGCCTCGGCGATGGAGCCTTTGGTGGACGCCTTGCACGAAAAAAAGTGCCGCGGGTTTTAAGCGTGTTTGCGGTTTACGTAATTTTTATCGGCCTGGCCGCGCTGGTCATTTATTTGATGATCCCGCCCGTAATCCGGGAAATAAAAATTTTGCAGGCTAATTTGCCGCAATACGGCCAGGCGCTGCAATCGCAGTTCGGCGGTTTGGACGTCCAGGGCTTTTTGCAAAGTTTGGTTTCCGGCTTTAACGGCGGCAACGTGGTGCAAAGCACTTTTGGCGTATTTAACGGCGCGCTTAACGCCATTGCCGTGGTAATCATATCGGTTTACCTGGTGGCCGAAGAAAAGGGCATGAAGACTTTTGTGGCATCCTTGCTGCCCGCCCGCCACCACGATTTTACTTTTAATTTAATCGTCAAAATCCAAAAAAAAATGGGCGGCTGGGTTTTGGGGCAGATTATTATCAGTTTCGGCATTTTTTTGTTTACCTACATCGGCTTGCTGCTGCTGCACGTCCAATACGCACTGGTTTTGGCTTTGCTTTCGGGATTGTTTGAAGTCGTGCCTTACATCGGCCCGTTTATTTCGGCCATCCCCGCCATGTTTATTGGCTTTATTCAGCATCCCAGCCTGGCTATTTGGGTAGCCGTCCTTTATCTTTTGGTACATGAGGTGGAAGGCTACGTTTTGGTGCCAAAAATTATGGAAAAGACCACGGACACTTCACCGCTTTTAACTTTAGTGGCTTTAATGGTAGGCTATGAGCTGGCCGGAATTGTCGGCTTAATTATTTCCATCCCCATTGCCACGGCGCTGACCGTAACGGTTAAGGAATTGTGGCCGGGGGAGAAAGGGTAATTATGGATAAAGGCAATCGAGACGATGTAAGAAAACTTGATCATGATACCGAGTCCACAAGAAGAACCCATCCTAAAACACCAGAACAATTAGGTTTGCAACGCGACAGCAATCTTTATAGGGTTAACGAACCGGTGGTGGTCCCTTTACCAAGCGGAGGGACGGAAGAAGGGTGGGTTTATATAGGCACATCAAATAAACTTTTTTCACCAAAAGGCGAACCCCTTGGTTTATATGCTGCTGTAGCAAGAGGAGAAGGCGAAAATCGGGTTGTGAAGGAAATCTTCTTTAAAGAATTTAAAAAAGCCAATCCTCGAGAATAGATTTGTCCAAAATCTTAATAAATTGTATAATAAAAGGGCTAGAAATAGCCTTTTTATATATTCCTACGAACTTACGAAATTTACGAACTACGAACGGGCGCACTGATATAGGCAACACCAAGAGTTCGTAGTTCGATTCCGTTCGTAAGTTCGTAGGAGTAAAAGCAGTTATTATGCCCGATAAATTTTACATCACCACCACCCTGCCTTATGTGAATGCTGACCCGCACCTTGGGTTTGCTTTGGAAATGGTCCAGGCCGATGCCATTGCCCGTTACCACAAGGAGGTGTTAAAGCAGGACGTGTTTTTTAATACCGGCACGGACGAACACGGGCAAAAAGTTTATGCCAAGGCGCGAAGTACCGGCAAGGATATCCAGAGTTATGTTGATGAGTACGCGGATAAGTTTAGGCAGTTGATGCCGGCTTTGGGCATTTCATCGGGCATCCATTTTATCCGCACTACGGACAAGCACCACATTGCCGCCAGCCGGGAGTTTTGGAAAAGATGTTTTAACAAGAGTGATATTTATAAGAAAATTTATAAAGTTAAATACTGCGTGGGCTGCGAGCTGGAAAAAACGGAAAGCGATTTGAACGGAGACGGCCAGTGCCTAATCCACCCGCATTTGCGAATTGAACTGATTGACGAAGAAAATTATTTTTTCCGGTTTTCCCGCTACCAACAGCCGCTTTTGGAGTTTTACGAAAAAAATCCCGAGTTTGTGGTGCCGGATTTCCGCTTTAATGAAATTAAGCAGTTTGTAAAATCCGGCCTGCACGATTTTTCCATATCGCGATTAAAATCAAAAATGCCTTGGGGCGTGCCCGTGCCGGAGGACGAAGATCACGTAATGTACGTCTGGTTTGACGCGCTGATAAATTACGTTTCAACTTTGGGCTGGCCTGAATCGGATAGATCGGAAAATCGGAAAATCGGAAAATCGGATACTGCTCCGACCTCCGATTCATCCGACCTCCGATTCCCCGATTTCTGGGGAACTCACGAGCATCCGAATGCCATCCAAATCGCGGGTAAGGACAATCTCAGGCAGCAATCGGCAATGTGGCAGGCGATGCTAATGTCCGCCGGCCTGCCGAATTCCAAGCAAATCATTATCCACGGCTTCATTAACAGCGGCGGGCAAAAAATGTCCAAATCTTTGGGCAATGTGGCCGACCCATATCAAATTATCGACAAATTAAAATCCAAAGGCCTTACCAACGAGCAGGCTATAGACGCCTTGCGTTATTTTTTGCTCCGCGAAATTTCCACCTTTGAAGACGGCGACTATACCTGGGAAAAGTTCGTGGAAAGCTATAACGCCGGCTTGGCCAACGGCTTGGGGAATTTGACCAGCAGGATTTTAAAGATGGCTAGAGCCAACTCAATATTATTCTCCCCAATTCATGGGGAGATGCCGAGTGCATCCGAGGCAGAGGGGTTAAAATTATTTATGGATAGCTATCAGTTCCAAAAAGCCTTGGACCAAATTTGGCAAAAAATAAAAGCCTGTGACGAATTTATCCAGAAAAGCGAGCCCTTTAAAGTTATAAAAACTGACAAAGAAAAAGCAGTGAAAGATATACAATATCTGCTGTCGGAGCTGCACAAAATCGCAACCGATTTAATTCCCTTCCTTCCTCAAACCAGCGAAAAGATTTTGGCCCACCTTAATTTAATAAATAGCGGGCCATCCGCCGAAGCTTTAGCGAAGGCGGATAAGGTTTTGAAAGATCCGAAATTGGAAAATATCCCACGGTTATTTCCCCGCATCGATTCATAATTCATAATTCTTTCTTCATAATTCATGTTGATTGACACCCACGCTCACGTGAATTTTCGCGCGTTTAAGGGCGATGCCAAAGAAGCTTTGCAGCGGGCGCTTGATAATGATACTTGGGTCATAAACGTCGGGTCGCAAATAGACACGTCACGAGAGGCCGTGGAATTGGCTAATCAATTTAAAGAGGGGATTTACGCGGTTGTCGGTTTGCATCCCGAGCATACCCATTCCCAATACGTTGATGAAGAAGAAACGCATTTTCTTACCCGCGAAGAGCATTTTGACGAAGCGCTATACCAAAGTATAGCGACAAACCCGAAAGTTGTCGGGATAGGGGAGTGCGGGCTGGATTATTATCGGTTTCCTGCGGATGGCGACCATCAGCAAGTCAAAGATAAACAAAAAGCTGCATTTCGGGAGCAAGTGAAATTAGCAAAAGAATTAAATAAAGTTTTAGTAGTCCACAGTCGCCCGGCAAAAGGTGATGAGTCGCTTTATGATGATTTACTGGAGATACTTGATGAGGAAAAAACTCCAACCACCCCGTCCCGCTCCGCGGGACACCCCTCCTTGGCAGGAGGGGAAGTTCCGCAGTTGACCGAGGATATAGGCGGAGCCTCTCCCCCTGACAAGGGGGAGTACCGCCCGAAGGGCGGGGAGGGGGTTGGAGCCGGTTTGAGGTTTGAGGTGCACAGTTACACGGGAAGTCCAGAATATCTCCAAAAATTCCTCGACCGCGGCGCGTATGTCAGCTTTAACGGAATAATCACATTTGACAAAACCGGCAATATGGAAAAGTTGGTAAAACTCGCGCCGCTTGATAAAATTTTACTGGAAACCGATTGCCCGTATTTATCGCCGGCGCCTCATCGAGGCAAAAGAAACGAGCCGAGCTATGTAAGGTTTGTGGCCGATAAGGTTGCGGAGATAAAAGGTTTGTCAATTAAAGAAGTTACGGAATCGACGACCAAAAATGCAAAAAAACTATTTAACATCTGATTAAGCATATTTCTTAAATTCACGGCCGTGAGTTTAAGAAATCAGCGTTATTATGGAAAAGTATAATCACAAAAAAATTGAGGCCAAGTGGCAAAAGGTTTGGCAAACCAAGAAAATTTTTCAGGCCGCGGATTTTGCCAAAAAGCCGAAAAAATATGTTTTAGTGGAATTTCCATATCCCAGCGGCGAGGGTTTGCATATGGGGCATTTGCGGCCGTACGTGGCCGCGGATGTTTATGCTCGTTATCATCGTATGCGGGGCTATGAGGTTATGTTTCCCATCGGCTGGGACGCGTTTGGTTTGCCGGCGGAAAATTATGCCATAAAAAAGGCGTCCAGCCCGCGGTAACCACGGCGAAAAATATCAAAAATGCCAAAAAACAAATGCAGTCGTGGGGTTTAAGTTTTGATTGGTCGCGGGAAATAAATACCACAGACCCGAATTATTATAAATGGACACAATGGCTGTTTTTGCAATTCTTTAAAAAAGGATTGGCCTACGAGGCAACAGGTTTGATTAATTGGTGTCCGAAAGACAAAACCGGTTTGGCTAACGAAGAAGTCATAGACGGCAAATGCGAGCGCTGCGGCACAGTCGTTGAAAAAAAAGAATTGCGCCAGTGGTATTTAAGAATTACTGCGTATGCGGAAAAACTTTTGGAAGGATTAAAACATCTGCCCGAGTGGCCGGAAGCGGTTAAGCTCCAACAGGAAAACTGGATTGGCAAGTCTGTGGGCGCGGAAATTAATTTTACCCTAAACGCAAAACATAATTACGTAATTTTGCACGGTTGGAATGAAACGCCGGAAACCAGATTCTATCCTTGGCTAAAAAGCCAATTGGAATTTAAAGGTATGAAAGTGGATATACCGGCCTTGCCGAATCCGACTAATCCCAGTGAAGAAGCGCAGGTTAATTTTGTTTTGAAAAATTGCCGTTTTGGCGAAAATACAATTTTAGTCGGCCATAGTTTGGGAACGGTGGTGGCGATGAAAGTTCTGGAAAAATTACAGGCAAAAATCGCTGGACTGGTATTGGTCGGCGGTTTTGTCAGCCCAAATTTTAAAGACCACCCAGGCCTTTTCAAAAAAATTTTAAATGGAGTTTTGATTTTTCGGCGATTAAAAATAAAGCCGGTTCAATTACAATTTTACATGATCCCAACGACGATGCAATTTCCGACGATCAAGCTGCCCAACTGTCGGAAGTTTTGAACGCGCCTATCACTAGAAAAGCAGGGCAACTGGTTCATTTTCGCGCCGAGCAAGAACCGGAAGTTTTGGCCGCCGTCTTGCCGTTAATCAAAGTTTTTACCACGCGGCCGGACACTATCTTCGGCGCGACATATATGGTGGTGGCACCGGAACATCCGTTGACAGAAAATTTCATCCGCCAAGGCGGATCAAATTACAAAGAAGTTGAGGAATATGTAGAAAAGGCAAAGAAAAAATCGGAAATGGATCGTTCATCAGAAGGTAAGGAAAAAACCGGAGTGGAGTTAAAAGGTATTAAGGCGATTAATCCTGCAACAAAAGAAGAAATCCCGATTTGGGCGGCGGATTACGTGCTTTGGGGTTATGGCACCGGCGCGATTATGGCCGTGCCGGCGCATGATGAGCGGGATTTTGAGTTTGCGAAGAAATACGGTTTACCAATTAAGCAAGTTGTGTCTCCAACCACCCCGTTCGCTTCGCGTCCACCCCTCCTTAAAGAAGCGAGGGGAAGCTCTGCAGTTATTCTCGGATGTCACGCGGAGCTCTCCTCCTTTTCAAGGGGGAGTACCGCCGTCAGGCGGGGAGGTGGTCGGAGCCGTTGCGGATTATGGTGCTTTGATTAATTCCGGTGAATTTACCGGAATGAAGTCAGAAGATGCAATTCCCAAAATGGCAGCAAAATTCGGCAGAGCGACTGTCCAGTATAAACTCCGTGATTGGGTATTTTCCCGCCAGCGCTACTGGGGCGAGCCGATTCCGATTATTCATTGCCCAAAATGCGGTATTGTGGAGGTAGCCGAAAAGGATTTGCCGGTAAAACTCCCGCCGGTCAAAAATTACCAGCCGACAGGAACAGGAGAATCGCCATTGGCCGCAATATCAAACTGGGTTAATGTAAAATGTCCGAATTGCAAATCGCCGGCAAAAAGAGAAACCAACACTATGCCGCAATGGGCAGGTAGCAGTTGGTATTGGTTAAGGTATATCGATCCAAAAGACAAAAAAGAATTCGCGTCCATCAGCAAACAAAAATACTGGACGCCGGTGGACGTTTATTTTGGCGGCATGGAGCACACGACTTTGCATTTGCTTTACAGCCGGTTTTGGAATTTATTTTTGTTTGATCAAGGATTGGTTACATCAAGGGAGCCGTATGTTAAACGCGTGCCTCACGGCATAATTTTGGCTGCGGACGGCGAAAAAATGTCCAAAAGCCGCGGCAACGTGGTCAATCCGCAGGATATTGTAGCCTCGCACGGCGCGGACACGTTGCGCATGTTTGAGTTGTTTTTGGGTCCGCACGAGGACACCATCGCCTGGAACGACAAAAGCGTAGTCGGGGTCAAAAGATTTTTGGATAAGGTATATCAGGTCGGTTTAAGTCTAAAGGCGATGGAAGATAACGATGTAATGAATTTTACTGACGGACAAGTTGAGAAAGCTTTGAATAAAACTATAAAAAAAGTCGAAGAGGATATAGAAAATTTTCGATTTAACACCTGCGTATCCGGTCTTATGGTGTTTATGAACGAAATTTATATTACCCGAGAAGAAATGATTAAATCAAAAGATCCAAAGTTTGAAAAATATTTAAATTTAAAAAATATTCAAGCTTTTGGCCAAAATATTTCGAAGGAAGATTTTAAAATTTTTCTAAAATTGTTACATCCGTTCGCGCCGCATCTGGCAGAAGAACTAAATTCAATCATCGGAGGCAAAAAATCGCTCCAGCTGGAAAGCTGGCCGGCGTTTGACCCGGCAAAAATCGTTGACGCCACAATTGAAATCGTGGTGCAGGTCAACGGCAAAGTCAAAGGCCGCATTACGGTGTCGCCGGGAAGCGATGAGAATCAAGTTAAACAGCAGGCTGTGGCAATCGTCGGAACCCAAAATATCAGGCGGGTGATTTTTGTGCCTGACCGCTTAATAAATTTTGTGGTTTAAAAGAAAGGTACAGGGATGTTTTCCCGTACCTATTTCCGGCGTTCTTCCCGCCAGCTGACAATATCCTCGGCGACCCTAAAGAGATTCCGGTTTTCTTTTGCCAGCTGGTAAAGGATTGCTCGCTGGATCTGGATTACGGGATGGACTCTCGGGTCAAAACGGATTCTCGCATTAAGCAGCTGGTCTTTGATTTTTTCTAAAGCCGGAACGATAGTTTCGGGAGCCGCAAGGAAGCCGATCAATTTTTTGTAATCGGATATCCCCACTAGGGCCAGAGCACTAATTGCGCCACCGTTAGCGTCGAGCGAATCCCGCAAGTTTTTATACCTGCGGTAGCATTCCCTAACTGGATCTTCGGGCAAGTCTGCCATAAGACCCTCCTTCCACCTCAAACTTGCGCTTATTTTAGCTTTTTGTCAAATATCAAAATAAACATGCTTTTGAACTATCATCTGCCATCGTATTTCACCAAAAAAGTCCGCGAGGAAATCGGCGAACTGTTCGCGGCTTCGGCCATTGCCAATTTGGCTTTGTCAATCGCTCTGGTGTTTGAGCCGATTTTTTTGTACAGCGTGCTGGGTTTTACCGTGCCCCAGGTCCTGCTGTTTTTTGCGGTAGTTTACGCGGTCTACATCCCGACCATAATTTTAGGCGGATGGTTTGCCAGCGTTTACGGCTATAAGCACGCCATTGCCATGAGTGTGCCGTTTCAGGTTTTTTACTGGGTGCTGTTGCTGCTCGCGCGCGACAACCCGGGATTGGTTATTCTCGCGGCTATCGCTTTGGGCCTGCAAAAGGCTTTGTACTGGCCGGGCTTCCACGCTCTTATGGCGCGCTACGCCGACCAGGGTCAGGTGGGGCGGGAGTTTAGCGCCATCTACGCCATAATCGGCGTAACCCAGGTTTTGGGTCCGTTTTTGGGCGGATTTTTGGCCGAACATTTTGGCATGGTCGCGACCTTTGTGATGGCGTCGCTGATTTACTGTTTTTCCGTAATGCCGCTGTTTACCAAAATGGAGGTGTTCGTGCCCAAAGCCTATCATTACCGCGATACCTGGCAGCTGTATAAAACTTTTCCCAAAAAGTTTTTGGGTTACGTGGGTTTCGGCGAAGAGCTTTTGGTTTTGACCATTTGGCCGATTTTTATTTACATCATCGTCAAAAATTACCAGACCACGGGGCTTTTGGCCACGGTGGCCAGCCTGATTGCCGCCGCGTTGGCCGTGGTTATAGGCAAAATTACCGATCAGTACACCAAACGGATTTTAATTAAGCTCGGCGCGTTTTTTAGCGCTCTGGTGTGGTTTGCGCGCTTTATGGCCACCAACGTTTGGAACGTGTTCGCTTTGGACACGCTGTCGCGCGCCAGCAAGGAAATGGATTTTATCCCCATTTCCACCGTGACTTATTTGCGCGCGGAATCCACCCACGTGATGCCTTACGCCGTGTTTTTTGAGCAGTCATTGTCAATCGGCAAACTTATGGCCTGCCTGCTCGGCGCGCTGCTGTTTAGCCTCACGGGGAGTTTTGTGGTATTATTCATATTGGGAGGGGTGTATAGTTTGCTGTATATGTATATATAAGCCGCGGATATACACGCGGATTGCGACGCGGATCTCACGCGGACTAAAAGATGTTGATTATTGCCGTAATTTTGGGATTTTTAGCTGTTATTCTCTGCGTTTTGTTTTTTTATGTAATTGACTCTATATTTGGAGGCGAGGATTTTACTACCAGCGATGCCGCCATTAAAGTTGTGGCCGCGATTATCCGTCAAAATCATCTGGAGCATGGCGTGTTGTATGATTTAGGCAGTGCCAGGGGAAATTTTGTTTTTACAATATCGCGGGAATGCCCCGGCTTAAAAGTTTACGGAATAGATGATAGTTGGTTTAGGACGAATTTTGCAAGAATCCGCTCACGGTTTCATTCCGGCCATCCGATATTTATCAAGCAGGACATTTTTGCCGTTGACATATCAAAAGCGGACGTGGTGTTTATGTTTTTGGATAAAGCCCTGATGCCCCGCTTGGAGAAAAAGCTATTTTCGGAGCTAAAACCCGGCAGCCTGGCAATTACCAACACCACCACCGGCGTCTCGCATTTCGCAAGTTGGCCGCCGTCTTCTGTCCAAATTATCGATAAAGACCGTCCCCAGTTGGGAAAATTATTCGTTTATGCAAAAAATTAAGATTTAAGATTTATGCCAGATCCAGACCGCAGAAGTTTGCAAAGATTCAATCCAGACTCAGGAATTCAGAGAGAGAGATTACAGGAACTTAGGGATTATCAATTTGGAAAAACAGAGGGAGTGTTTGATGAAAAAGTGGTTAAAGATTTTAATTTCCTCGCTAGGTTTTTACCTGGACACTTGCAAGATAAAGCTAGGGAATTTTTATCCCGGGCAAATCATTCACAAGTGGTTGAGGCCATGATCGATTTATTAGAACAAGAGGTAGGAGAAAGTCCGATAGCTACGGTGATTGAGATGAGAGTAGACCATGAGGAAGCTGTTCCGGATTTTTCAAATCAGTCATTATACAAGCTTCTTTTAGCAAAGTTTAGAGAAATGCAAAAATGTTATATGTGGACATCGTAATACTGTTATGCAAAAATCCAAACTACAAATTAAATATCAAATCATAAATTGGTAGGTATCAATGTACTAGCGTACTAGTACGCTAGTACAAATGAATTCGATAATTTTTGCCAACTATTAATTATTTTACAATGAAGTATCAACACATCAAAAACCAGGACTTGGAAATTTACAAGCTAATCGGGCAAGAATCATCGCGTCAAAAAGACGGGCTGGAGCTTATCCCTTCGGAAAATTACACTTCGCCCGCGGTGATGGAAAGTATGGGTTCCATCCTGACTAACAAATACTCCGAGGGTTACCCGAGAAAACGCTATTATGGAGGGCAGGAATTTATTGACCAGATAGAACAGCTGGCTATTGAGCGGGCTAAAAAGCTTTTTGGCGTGCCGCACGCCAATGTCCAGCCGTATTCGGGCAGCCCTGCCAACTTGGCGGTTTATATGGCGACCTGCCAGCCCGGCGATGTCGTATTGGGATTAAATTTGACCGACGGCGGGCATTTGACGCACGGCTGGAAAGTTTCCGCGACGGGAATTTTTTACAAAACTTTCGGCTACCACACCAAGCCTGACGGCCGGGTGGATTTTGACGAAGTCCGCAAATTGGCCGAAGAACACAAACCGAAATTAATTTGGTGTGGTGCCACGGCATACATGTATGAAATAGAATACGAACAGTTTGCGGAAATTGCCGACAGCGTTGGCGCTTTTTTGGCGGCTGACATCGCGCACGTGGCGGGATTAATTGTCGCGGGCGCGCATAAAAGCCCGGCAAATTTTGCTCATATCATCACCACGACCACGCACAAAACTTTGCGCGGCCCGCGCGGCGGCATGATTATGGCGACAAAAAAGGGTTTGGAAAAAGATCCGGAGCTGGGCGAGCGGATGGACAAAGCGGTTTTCCCGGGCCTGCAGGGTGGACCGCACGACCACCAAACCGGCGCCATTGCCATTGCCTTAAAAGAAGCGGCTACGGACGAGTTTAAAGTTTACGGCAAACAGATTGTCAAAAACGCTAAAGCTTTGGCCAAGAGTCTGATGCACAACGAGATTAAGCTAATAGGCAACGGCACGGAAAATCATTTGCTGCTTTTGGATTTGGTGCCGGTGTTCGGCCCGGGCGGCGGGATTTTCGGCAGTGAGGTTTTGGAAGCCGCGGGCATGACCGCCAATAAAAACACTATTCCCGGCGAGCCGGGCAGCCCGTTTTATCCAAGCGGCGTCCGCATGGGCACGCCGGCCCTGACCACGCGCGGCATGAAGGAAAAAGAAATGGAACAAGTGGGGGAGTGGGTGGCCAAAGCGATAATGGAAGCCAAAAGCTACAAGTTGCCGGAGAATAAAGCCGACCGCGCCGTATATATCGCGAAATTCAAAGAAGAGATAAGGAAAAATTCCACCCTCAAAAAAATCTGCGGGGAAATTAAAGAATTATGCAAGGATTTCCCGGTGCCCGGGATTGAGTAATTAAATTATCATTATGAATATTTTGCACGCTTTTGTGTTGGGTTTGGTGCAGGGGCTCGGGGAGTTTTTGCCGATTTCCTCATCGGCCCATTTAATTTTGGTGCCGTGGCTGTTTAAATGGCCGGATCCGGGATTGGGTTTTGATGTGGCGCTGCATTGGGGCACGCTGTTGGCCGTACTCGCGTATTTCAGAAACGATGTTTGGCTGTTGATCCGCGGATTTTTCCACTCCTTAAAATCCAGCACGCGCGACGCGGCGAATATTTATCAGAAATTATCGTGGCTGATTATCGTTGCCAGCATTCCCGGCGCGATTATCGGTTACTTGCTGGAAAGCAAGGCAGAAGCCGCTTTTCGGGACCCTTTGCTGATAGCTGCAACCTTAAGCGCTTTTGCGGCAATTTTGTTTGTGGCGGATATGTGGGGCAAAAAAAAGAAAAATTTGGACCGTATAACCGGTTTGGACGCGTTACTTATCGGCTGCAGCCAGGCCTTGGCGATTTTTCCCGGCGTGTCGCGCTCAGGCTCCACGATTGCCACGGGTTTAGGTTTGGGTTTTAAACGCGAGGACGCGGCGCGCTTTAGCTTTTTAATGTCCATTCCGATAATTTTCGGCGCCGGTCTGGTGAGCTTAAAACATTTTCACGACGGCGTTACCGGCCAAGAACTCATCGTCGGTTTCATTACGGCCGCGCTGTTCGGGTTTTTATCCATCAAATATATGCTGCAGTATTTGGGAAGCCACGATTATAAAATTTTTGTTTGGTACCGGATCCTGGCCGCGGCCTTAGTGATTGCCGTATTCTTATTCCGTAAATAATGGACGACCAATTTTATCTTAACCAGCAAAAACTCCTCAACGCAAGCAAGGCTTACAGGAATTTTTGGAGATTTTGGGGAATTTATTCCGTGCTGGCGGTATTTGCTGCCGGTTTCTATTTGTTAATTATCGGACAATGGCGGCAGGTGATTTTAGCCCTAGCCGCTTTTGTTTTGGCGCGGCTGATTATTTCGCCGCTGGTTTATCTAGCATATAGAAAACCGCGGCCATACCAGCGGCTACATTTCGTCCCGCAGCGTTCGGTTTTATTTTCCGAGCCCACGACCAAAGCCAATTCTTTCCCGTCCGACCATGCCGCCAGTTTTGCGGCCGTGGCCGTGGTGGTGTATTGGTTTTTTCCGGTTTTGGGTTTGATTTTATTGGCCATGACTTTAATTAACGGCTGGGCCAGGGTAGTTTTGGGTTATCATTATGTGCTCCATGTCTTGGCCGGATGGCTGGTTGGGTTGGCTTCAGCTTTGGCGATAATTTTATGGCTGGCACCGATAATCATCAGATAATTTGATTTGATGGATAAAGGCGTGAAACTTTACGCCTTTTTTATTGTTTGCTATAATCAAATAAGCCAAAATACATTTGTTTTACGCCGGAGTGATGAAACCCCGACGCAAGGTCGGGGCAAGTTGGCAGATTTACCCCGCACAAATGGGGGCCGAGTGGTGAAATGGCAGACACACGCGCCTCAAGAGCGCGCGCTTAACGGCATGAGGGTTCGACTCCCTCCTCGGCCACCACTTGTGCGGGGCATACGCTTTAGTGTAGCGTGCCGATTTATCGGCTGCAGTACTCTCCTCCTGAAAAGGAGGAGTACCGCCCGCAGGGCGGGGAGGTGGTAAAATACCGGCACAGATAATACCACCCCGTCCCGCTTCGCAGGACACCCCTCCTATATTAGGAGGGGAGCTCCGCGGATATCCGTGCATCTGAAAAGCAGATTCACTATAGTAAATCTTAAAAAATAATCCATGGAAGATAATTTAAACCCACAACTAAACATTACGACCGAGCCGCAAATCGGGCCGGCGGCAGAGCCGCATTTAATAGGCGCGCCGAACGTTGTAAATGAAGCGCCGCCGATTGTTCCACCGGTTTCCGAGCCGTTGTCTTACAAAGATGCCAAGATTGAGGAAATTGAGGTGGCTCTGATTTCCCCCAACCCGTTCCAACCGCGCAAAAGTTTTGAGCCAAAAGCTTTGCAGGAACTTGCCGACTCCATTGTGGAGCACGGCGTCATCCAGCCTTTGGTGGTGACCAAAACCCCGGTCGGTTACGAGTTGGTGGTGGGGGAGCGGCGTTTCCGCGCCTGCCAGTTGGCGGGGCTAAAATTCGCGCCGGCCATCATTAAAAAAGATATGGTGGACCAGACCAAGCTGGAGGTGGCTTTAATCGAGAACATCCAACGCAAGGAATTAAATCCCATAGAAGAAGCGCAGGCGTTTGAGCGGCTGATGAAGACGTTTAATTTGACGCAGGACCAGGTGGCCAAAAAAGTGGGTAAGAGCCGGCCGGCCGTGGCCAACACCGTGCGGCTTTTAAATCTTCCGGCGGAAATCCAGCGCGGCGTGATAGAAGGGAAAATTATGGAAGGCCACGCGCGTGCGTTACTCGGGCTGAACGATCCGGAAAAAATATTGTTGATGTATAAACTGGTGCTGGAGCAGAATTTAAACGTGCGGCAGGTGGAACAAAAGGTGCGCGAGCTCACCCAAAAAAGGCAAATGGACGGCGTGGCGCCTGACCCAAAGCTGATGGCTTTTGAAACCGAGCTGCGCGGCAAGCTCGGCACGCAGGTCAAAATCCAGCGCCAGGGCAAGGGCGGCAGAATCACCATAGATTTTTTCAGCGACGAGGAGCTGGAGGACATTATTAAGCGAATGGCTGAACAGCGTTCAGCCGAGGGCGGGGGGTACTTGACGGTCTAACCGCGGAGCCTCTCCCCCTGTCAAGGGGGAGTACCCGCCGAAGGCGGGGGAGGGGGTTGGAGCATGACTGATAGGTTGAATAATCTAATAGGCTCAAAAAATAACCGGAAAGAACTACGCAAGCATTTAACCCCGGCAGAAGCCAGACTTTGGGTGCATCTCAAGAATAACCAATTGGGAGTAAAATTCAGGCGGCAGCACGGCATTGGTTATTATATCCTGGACTTTTATTGCCCAAGCAGGCAATTAGCCATAGAACTTGATGGTTCGCCTCACGATACGGAACAGGGCTACACAAAAGACCAGGAACGCGCAAGATATTTGGAGAGCAAAGGCATAAAGGTTATCCGTTTTCAAAACGGCGATGTAATTAAAAATTTAGAAGGGGTGTTGGCTGAAATCGGGAAACATTTGCAATAACTCCAACCACCCCGTCACGCTTCGCGCGACACCCCTCCTTGGCAGGAGGGGAAGCTCCGCGTATAACCGAATAACAGGATAGCCGAATATATTGTTCGTGATTGGGGATAACCAATAAATTTTCATTAAGTATTACGCCATCATATAAAATTAGTCTTTTATTTAAGCCAAATTTATAAATATATTGACAATTTGCCAGTTTGTTGTATACTTGTATCAGTTAACCAGTACAAGAATGTATAAAAACCTTTCCACCACCATTGTCGTCCGCCCGGTCCTTTTTGTTAAGGGCTATGTTTGGGACGGGCTAGGTGGGGTTTGAAGGGGAAAAAGTTAAACGGAATTTAGAACAAACACCAACCTAGCCAAAACGAGAAGGCTAGGTATTTTGTTGGGCAGAGGATGGTGCTTAGGAATTTTTATCTAAAAGAATTGGATAAAATTTTCTGAGCAGCAATGCTCAAAAGATTACGGGTCAAAGGCTCGGATGCAATAATACCTCATTCTCCGAGAAAAGGGGTGCTCAGTTTTTCCCGCCGACTTACCAAGTTGGCAAATGTGCTCAATTGCGGAACGATCGTGGATGTAATGTCTGATTAGGGCATGTCCCGATTCAGTTCACGACCAAGTACGGTTGAGAGCATGGGAAAGATTGGGATAAGCCCTGACCCGTCCAATTCTAAGGCCGTCGTTGTGCGGTGTAGTATCCTCTTTTGCTGATGCAGAAGAGGGATCCAGTTGCCAAGGAGGGCAATCGATGAAGATTCAGGATATTTGGCCTGATAAGGAGAAGCCGGACGATAGTCCGGCGGCAAAGGCGTTCCGTTTGTTGGTAGAACGGCGGAACCTGCGCCACAAGATGCACAATCCGCATTCCGATCATTTGTTCAAGGTGCATCAAGAGCTTCATAGGAGGATCGGTTTTAAGCTGAAAGCTTTACCGGTAACCCGGACGATGATCCGGAAATATGCGGATAGCATCAAGTCGGAAAAGCACCATCAAGCCGGACAGATCCGAGGGCATGGCGTCCCTCGAGCCGTTCGTTTGGCCCAGTTCGTTACCGCTCACGCCTGATGCGCTTTTTCTCCCGCAAGCCGCCGGGGAGCCCGCTGTATACTGACTAAGATTATTTCAAAGTCTTTCGTACAGCGTGGTTCCTCGGCACGCTATTTCTAAAATTTTTATTTCACTTTATCAGTTTATTTTTTTTGCAATATAGAATACAACCATGAATTATTTACCCACCCAAATCATTAACATCCTTAACCTCGTCGTCGGGGTTGTTGTTAATGTTGGCAAAAAGGGCAGGTTGGAAATTTAGAGATATCAAGAAATCGGAAACTTCCACCCCGCCCGAAAGGCGGATTTATTTTTTGTATAGCGAATTGCAATTAAAGTTTGATCGCAATTCGGTGTGCAGAAAGGAGGAAACGATGCGCGCCGTGTGGTATCCGCCGGTTGAATACCGGGAAGTTACGTCGCTGGAACAAGAGATGGTCGGTACGATATTAAGAATAGCGCGCTACAAGCGCGTTCCGACCGAGGAAGAGCTGGCTATCTTCCATAATCTCGAGCGGCGATATATTTCCCTTTACAACCAAAGGTATTCTTGCGAGCCGCCTTTCCTTCCGAGTAAAGGGGCCGCGAGGTTTGTAAAGCATATCACTCGTGCCGCCAACGGTACGAGAGTTACCGCATAGCTTTGAATGCGCCCCGGGTCCACTAAACGCCGATCGTATTGATCGGTAGAGTGGTTCCCGGGGCACCAGTTTTTGTTCACAAATTTAATTTATTTATAGAGAACAATCCGCCGTAGCCTTGGCGAAGGCGGATAAATTCAAAAGCCGCCAGAATGGCGGCTAATTTAAACCATCTTGGCCCGCCTTCGTCTAACTTCGGCGCGCAGCCTTCACTACAATTTGATTTTATATTCTATCCAAACTTCGACAAACCTGCTGCTGGCACAAGCTAGCCGTAGTCTTGGCGAAGGCTGGTCGGGATGCCGAGAATCGGACTCGGACTACATGCACCCCATGCATGCGTACTACCACTATACTACATCCCGATAAATTGATACCGATATTTTAACAATATTGTTTGAGCTTGTCGAGAACAATCAAAAAAAATTTAAAACCCCGGAACTTTCCGGGGTTTAAGCGGCTTAGGCGGTTTTCCATTTTAATGCATACTTTTGGTTGACCAAAAAATCCCATTTGACGATTTTCTTTTGCACCAAAAAATTTAAGACGTTGTTGGTAACCAGATAGGTAGCGGCGATGCCCAAGGTAAATGCGGAGCGTTCAATGGCCGTAATCGGAATCAAAGCCAGCCACATTGCCTTGGAAAGGCCGAACGCCCAAACCCACATAGCGCCGCCGACCGCGTGCGCGGTAAAGGTCGCGCCCAGGCTCTTGGCCAGCAAAGATTTTTCGTAGAAAAAGTAGCAAACTATTGGGATTAACCAAAACATGGAATAAATCCAAGCCGAGCGGCCGACGGGGTTGAGGTTAAAGATGATAATCGCCAGCGCCGGAATAATAAAATTGAGTTTGGTGTTTTTGCCAAAATAGAACGCGGCAAACAGCATGGGGAAAAAGCGGATTACGGTGCCGGCATCAAGCACTCTGGAACCGTGAACCAAAAAATTCAGCAGTTGCATTAAAGCCACGGCAATAATTCCCGGCAGGGTGCCGATAAAACCTGTGGCAATGGGCCCAAAGGCATCAAAGACCGTAAAGGTCGCTTTGGAGCCGACCAAATGGGTCAGCGGCACCTGCAGGGCCAAAAAACCCAGTACGGCGAAAATGCCGATAAAAAGCAAACTTTTTTTCCCAAACCATTTTGTCATATTTTTCCTTTCCCAATGAATGATGTGATATGGGAATAATAGCATAAATTCCGTTCCCGTCAAAAATTTAGAGAAAATGTTATAATGACGTTATGAGATCGATAATTCTAGCTTCCACCTCGCCGCGCCGAAAAGCCTTGATGATGCACTTGGGGCTGCCGTTTAAGGTGGCGGAGAGCAATTATCGGGAAATTCACCATAAGCATTTAAAACCGGAAGCTTTGGTCAAATTTTTGGCTTTGGGCAAAGCCGAAGCTGTGGCAAAAAAATATCCTAAGGCGATTGTGATTGGCGCGGACACGATTGTCGTTTATAAAGGAAAGGTGTTTGGCAAACCTAAGGATGGAGCTGGTGCTATTTTGATGTTACGGAAATTGAGCGGCCGTTCAAATTACATTTATACCGCGGTTGCGGTGGTTGATTCATCGATTAAGAAAAAACAGATTCGCGTAGTCAAAAGCAAAATTTATTTTCGCAAATTAAGCCGTCAGGGAATCCAAAATTACATTGCCACGGGCGAGCCCATGGACCGGGCCGGGGCTTACGCCGTGCAGGACAGGGGAGCCGGGCTAATCAAAAAAATTATTGGCGACTACAGCGCGGTGGTGGGCTTGCCGCTGGATGTTTTGCAAAAGATGTTAAAAAAATTTGGCGTATTCAAATGAGTGATTGCTTTTTTGACGGCCGTCAAAAAAGCAATCACTAGGATTTTTAGTAAAAGATAACAGAGGATTGGAAATGCCTAAAAAGGTATTTTTTGCTATAATAAAATAAAGCCATGATTTTAAAAGGTGAAAAAGTCATTTTGCGGCCGATAAAAATGAGCGACGCTCCGCGGTTTGTGAAGTGGTTGAATGACAAAGAGGTTCATCGATTTTTACAGGCGCACGACCGGCGTTTGACTTTGAGCAAAGAGAGAAAGTGGATTAGTCAGAATAAAAAAGACAGTAAAGTAAAGAAAAATTTTACCATAGAAACTTTGGAGCGTAGGCATATAGGCTCGGTCAGTTTGGATATAAATGTGCCGAACCGGCGCGCCGTGTTCGGAATTGTCATCGGCGACAAAAAATATTGGAATAAGGGCTTTGGCACCGACGCCGGCAAGACCATGATCAATTTTGGCTTTAAGAAATTAAAATTGCACCGTATAGAATTGGATGTAATGGTTTACAATCCGCGAGCGATTAAAGTCTATAAGCGCCTGGGTTTTAAGCTGGAAGGCCGATTGCGCGAACACAATGCGTACCAAAAAAGATTTTACGACGTTTTGCATATGTCGATTTTAGACCGGGAATGGAAGGGAATGAAAAATTAAAATAGTCAGAACCTACTATGCACTGTAGGATGATAGGATTTGTCCAATTATGAAAACCGCACTGATTTCGGTTTATAATAAAGACGGGATTGTGGAATTTGCCAAAGAGTTGGCGGATTTGGGATTTAAAATTTTGGCGAGCGGAGGGACAGCCAAAGCTTTGTCAGACGCAGGAATTAAAGTGACTGATGTGGCTTCTTTGGCCGGCGGTAAGGCGATTTTGGGTCATCGCGTAGTCACGTTGTCGCGCGAAGTCCACGCCGGGCTTTTGGCGCGGGATACCGATGAAGATCGGCAGGAATTAAATCGATTAAAAATCCCGTGGATAGATTTGGTGTGCGTGGATTTGTATCCGTTGTCGGAAGAAATCGGAAAAATCGGAAAATCGGAAGTCGGATCGGCAAAGGCCAGGGAAGCTGTTATCGAAAAGACTGACATTGGCGGGCCGACAATGCTCCGGAGCGCGGCCAAGGGAAGAAGAATCGTCGTTTGTGATCCGGACGACAGGGTGGCAGTCATCAGCTGGTTAAAAAACGGCAAGCCTGATAAAGAAAAATTTTTGGACCAGCTTGCAGCTAAAGCGGAATTTATTGTGGCGGAGTACTGTTTGTCGTCCGCGCGCTATCACGGAGCGGGCGAATACGAAGGAATGGTTGGTCACCGCGCCGCAATTTGTAAATATGGCGAGAATGCATGCCAGACGCCGGCGGGATTGTATGCGATTTCAGATAGTGATGAATTATCGCTATCGAAATTCCGATTATTGGCCGGCATGCCGGTAAGTTACAACAACTGGGCGGACGTGGACAGATTGCTGCAGACCATAACGCACATTGCGGCAGGGTTTGACTGCAATCCCACTTTGTTGCAATCCGTAATAAAACCCTCATCCGGCCGCCTCACGGCCACCTTCCCCCAGAGGGGGAAGGGAATAATGAATATAGCTTTGGGGGTAAAGCACGGCAACCCGTGCGGTGCGGCGGTTTCCGATACGCCGTCATCGGCCATCCAAAAAATGCTGGAAGGGGATTTGCGCGCGATTTTTGGCGGGCTGGTGATGGTAAATTTTTTGGTTGACGAAAAATTGGCGGAAATATTGCTTACACATCGGATGGCTCCAACCACCCCCCGGCCTTCGGCCGGACCCCTCCTTGAAAAGGAGGGGAAAGCTCCCACCTTCGCTGAAGCTTCGGCGGGCAAGCCGCGGAGGTTGCTTGATGGGATTATTGCTCCATCCTTTACCGAAGGAGCGGTCAGAATGTTAAAACGCAAAGGCGACAAGTGCCGGTTTTTGGTAAACCCCGCGCTGGGGAATCTGTCAAAAAACTCGCCGGATAGCCATCGTCGGTTCCGTTATGTGCGCGGCGGGTTTTTGGCCCAGCCGAATTATGATTTTGTTTTGGATTTGACCCGAGGGTTCCCCTCGGACCGGAGCCGTTCGGAAACCGAGGGGAACCCTCGGCCGGAGTTTATCGGCAAATTATCCGATCAGCAAAAATCCGATATGCTTTTGGCCTGGGCAATCGGTTCCACCAGCAACAGCAACACTGTCACTTTGGTCAAAGACGGGATGTTAATCGGCAACGGTGTGGGGCAGCAGGACAGAGTCGGCTGCTGCCAGTTGGCCATCAAACGGGCCCTGGACGCGGGACATCAAACCAAAGGCGCGGTGGCCTACAGCGACAGTTTTTTCCCGTTCGTGGACGGGGTGGAAGTTTTGGCAAAAGCCGGGATTTGTGCTATAATAGCCACAAGCGGCAGTGTGCGCGACCCTGAAATTAAAAAGTTTTGCAAAGATAAAAACATCAGCCTTTGTTTATTGCCGGACAGTTTAGCCAGAGGATTTTTCGGCCATTAATTTAAAATACGAAACTGCGAAAAGTATGCGAATCTGCGAAAAAATTACGAAATAGTTTTCGAAGTGATTTCGTAGTTTCGCACGTAATTTTCGCATTTGTGAAAGGGGGTGAATTGAAATAATGATCTCTGTTAATTGGTGGGCGATATTGGTGTCGTCCTTGGCGGCTTTGCTCATTGGCGCGTTTTGGTATGGGCCGCTGTTCGGCCAAAAGTGGATGCACGCTTTGGGCTGGGATCCGAACGACAAAGCCAAAATGGAAGGCATGAAAAGGAGCGTCGGCGCCATATATTTTTGGCATTTCATCGGCGGCTTGGTGATGGCGACCGTGGTGGCGGTTTTTATCAGCAGGCTCGGCGTTATGACCTGGCTGGGCGGCGTGAAGTTAGGTTTTTTGGCATGGCTCGGTTTTGTGCTGCCGATTAAGTTCAGCGACAGCCTTTGGGGCGGCAAACAGGCGCTGTTTTGGATCAGTTGCGGCAATATGCTCGTGACCATGCTGGTCATGGGCGCGATTTTGGGAGCGTGGAGGTAGGCGAATTGAGCAAGATTTAAAAGATTTAAATGATTGACATGATTTAGGATTGGCAATTTTGTCAATTTTGTCAATTTTGTTCAATCATGTCAATCATGTCAATACTTTTATGACTCATTATGTTTGTACCGGCGGGTGCGATGGGGTGTCGGATGAGCCGGCGGCCTGCCAACTGAAAGGTTGCATTAAGTACGAATTGCCTATGGCCATTTGTCATTGCACTGACGGGCAGCATGCCGAAGCTTTGGCTAATCCTAACAATACCGGCGCCGAGCAGCCCACTCACGAGGCCTAAATATAAAGAACCTTTTATGGAAAAACGCATTTTGGTTGCGCTAATTTTGTTTTGCGCAATCATTTTTTGGTTCTGGGATCGGGGGCATAAAGCTGGCATTGATCGGCAAAATCAGGTTGTAAAGATTTCGGCGCGGCCCGAGGAGTTTTTGGCTATGGACGGGCAAAAAGTTGAGGGACAAATTGCAGGGCGGCGCCCCATTGGCGTGATGGTGGAAAACTACCCCTACGCCAGGCCGCAGTCGGGCCTTTTGGACGCCGATGTGGTTTACGAAGCCCCGACCGAGGGTGGCATTACGCGGTTTTTGGCGCTATACCAAAGTAAAGCGGCCAAAAACATCGGGCCGGTGCGAAGCGCGAGGACGTATTTTGCCGAAATTGCGGACGAATGGGGTGCGGTTTTTGCGCACGTGGGCGGCAACTCAGATGCTTTGGCAAATATCAAAGCGGGCGATTACCCAAACATCAGCGACGCTGACCAATTTTTTAACGACCCGTATTTCCAGCGTGTTACTTGGCGCACTATGCCGCATAACGTTTACACGTCGATTGATAAATTGGACAAGCTGATTGGTGCCCGTCAGTTCTTCTCTGACGCGACGATTTATCAGCCGTGGCGATTTAAAGACGACAGCCCCTCTTCCTCAATCCCTCCCCCGGAGGGGGAGGGAGGGAAAATTTTTGCCAGTTCCACGGCCGCGGACATAAACATCAGTTTTTCCACCCACGACTACGTCGTGGAGTGGAAATATAATATTTTGGATAATTCCTATTCAAGATTTTTGGCCGGCAAGCCGCACAAAGATTTGGACACCGGCAAACAAATTAGCGCCAAAAATATTGTTGTCCAGTTCGTGAAAACTTATCCCGTCAAAAGCGACACGCCGCTGTCCATCGGCCTGGATTTAGAAGTCGGAGGCAGGGCGGATGTGTTTGAGGACGGCAAGATTATCATCGGCACGTGGGAAAAGGTTTCTGGCCGTACCCGCTATTATGATCAAGACGGTAAAGAAATCAACTTTAACCGCGGGCCGATTTGGGCGGAGCTTGTGCCGGTTGGGAAGGATGTTGTTTGGCATTGATCTTAAGTAGAATATCAAAACAAGGGGCATCCTTGCGCTGCGCAAGGATGCCCCTTGTTGTATCGGGCTGCCCTTAGAACCCGGACAGCCCCTATTATATTGTGGGCCAAAAAAAATCAGGGAATTGCGAGCCCCGATGCAGAGAGGGGCGCGGCAATCCCAACAAAGACGGAATTGCTTCCGACTTCGCCAAGACTTCATCGGACAAAGTCGTCGCCAGCCAAAGCCCTGGCTCTTCGCAATTTCGTTTGCAGTTTGGAGCAAACTATTGGCTGATGATGGTTTTTACCGCTTGCGTTATCGCGGCATCGCCAACTGCCGCGGTGAGTTTGGCCGGCCAGGTTTTGTCGCTAATATCAATATCCGGCAGAACGCCGCGGTCCTGGATCGGCTGCTGCCCTTGGACTACAGTTAAATTGGTGACTAAGTGCACGGAATAAACCTGGTTAAAATCAAACTGGTCCGCAATCGGGAACGGCTGTTCGTTTTCCACCGTGCCCCAGCCGAAAGTTTTACTGCCGACTAAAATCCCGACTTTGAATTTTTTAAACGCACCGGCCAGCAGTTCCGTGGAAGACTCGTCCTGGCCGTCAATTAATATCACGATATTTTTAAAACGCGACAGGCCGGACAACTTATCCGCGGAAGTCATAAATGACTGGTAATTGCCCTGCTGGAGAAATTGGTAGGCGACCTGGTTTTGGCCCACAAAGAAACCAAGCATTTGGGGAATCAAATCCAAATACCCGCCGATGTTGCCGCGTAAATCAAAAATCAATGTATCGGGCTGGCCGTTGATGCCGCTGACCGCATCGGTAAATTCTTTAATGGAGGTCGTCGGCGAAAAGCGGACAAAATGCAGGTAGAAAATTTTTGGCGGGATTTGTTTGCTGACAATGGTGGCCTGGATGCCTTGCGCGTCGTATAGCTGTTTGCTCGCGGGTTTAGCCAGCGTGGCGTAGGCGTTATTGATTTTGGCCAATTTTTGTTTGGCCGCGGGCGTGTTTTGTTTGCTTAAGTCGGTTGACTGCTGTTGATAACTTTGTTGGATTTGTTGCTGACTGGCGTTGTTTGCCACGCCCAAATCCGCGTATAAGTTTTGTTTGGGGTTAATGTTGTTAAGTTCGTACATCAGCGCCTGTTGGGAGGCTTGGGTATAAAGCGCGCCGCGGCCGGTCGGCGGCAGGTTGTTTAGGACGTTGGCGGACAAGAGGGAAGTATAGAGGTTTTTTTGTGTGATGGTAAAACCGGCCATCGCTTGGGTCATCATGGTTTCCAGCCCGGTCTTATCAGGAGTCGGTAAAGCTACATGCTTGCCCAGGAGTTTGTCAGATGCATCCTGATAAAGTTTGGTAAGTTGTTGGTTGGAAATGCTGTCCCAATAATTTTTTTGGACGGTGTCGTAGACTTCGTCGGTAAAGGCCAGGTAAGTGTTCTTGGGCTTTGCTACCGGAGCGGGTTTATTTTGCTTGATTTTTACGGCGGCAAAAATCCCCGCGCCAATTATAATCAGCGCTATCAAAATCCAGGGTAGGATATTGGAGTTAAGTTTTCTCATAGGTTTATTATATCAGGAAGAAAAAGACTGTCCCCGTATGGGACAGTCTTTGTAAAATCAGCGATAAATCCCCGTAGCTATCAGCGTGATATCCGCGGCATTTATTTTGCCACCTTGGCTTTGGTCTTAATGCAACGCGTACAGGCTTTCAAGCGTTTACCATCAAAGACGGAGTATTGCAAATTCGGGAGCAGCCGGCGAATTGACGCCCGCATGGAGTGGGAACGCTTGATGGTCCGGGAATAGGTTTTGCCGCAAACGGCGCAGGTTCTGGGCATAGAATAATTGAAAGATTTAAAGATTGAAAGATTTTTCAGTCTTTGATAGATTAACACAGTATGATAAAATAAGCAAGTATGGACATTATTGTTATATTAATCATTGTACTGTTTTCCGCTATTGTGCACGAGGTCAGCCACGGTCTGATGGCGGAAAAATTAGGCGACAGTACGGCGCGCGATATGGGTCGGATCACCTTAAACCCGATTCCGCACATTGACCCGTTCGGTTCCATTATGTTGCCGCTGCTGCTTTTGGCCATTGGCTCGCCGATTATTTTTGGCGCGGCCAAGCCCGTGCCCGTGAATTTTAGCAATCTGCGGCCGCGCCGCCTGGGTATGGCTCTTGTGAGCCTGGCCGGACCGCTGTCCAACTTTGTTTTGGCGATTGTTTGCGCCTTGATTATCAAGTTTGGCCTTGCCAATAGCATTGCTTACCCGATTTTAATTGAAGCGATTGTCCTTAACCTGGTTTTGGGGACTTTTAATTTGGTGCCCATTCCGCCGCTTGACGGCAGCAAAATTTTGGCCTCGGTTTTGCCGGAGGACTGGTGGCCCAGGCTGTTTGCCTACGAGCGCTGGGGCTTTGTTTTAGTTTTGGTATTTTTATCTTTGGGCATTTTGGATTTGATTTTACTGCCGGTGATAAATTTGTTCAGCCGGATTTTTAACATTCCGCTGATGTAAATCAGTGATTGGTCGCCGATTGGGATGACGAAAGGGTTTTCCGCGGAGCTTCTCTCCTTTTGAGGAGAGATGTCTAAAATTTTGTTTGGGTTCATCATCGGCCAAAATTTTAGACAGAGAGGTTGCAGAATATATGGAAAATCGCATAATCCCTGAACCTTTTTTAACAAACTCAAAAAATCTCCGCAAAAACCAAACACCTTGGGAAACCAAGCTATGGAGCCGCCTGCGCGCCGGGCGGTTTTATCATTTAAAATTTAAGCGTCAGGTGCAGGTTGGTTCATATATTTTTGATTTCAGCTGCCGTGAAAAAATGTTACTGATTGAACTTGACGGAGGACAGCATAGCGAGCAAAAGGTTTCTGACTATGATTTGACCAAACGGGATTATGCCAAAGAACAGGGGTATAAAGTTTTACAGTTTTGGAATAACGACGTGGATAAGAATATTGAGGGGTGCCAGAGATGATAAAAAAGGAGTGTCGGGTTTGAATGCAACCTCTCTGCCTCGTTGCTACTTCGGCATCTCCCCTCACCACCTCGATAAGCTCGGGGTGACCCTGAGCTTTGCCGAATGGGTCAAGAGGGGAGAAACTCCGTGGATTTGCTAAAAGAAATGCCGCGCCCCAGTGATGCGTTCAGGGCGCGGCGAGCGGTTGCAGTTTGCCCAATCCTTTTGGCAGATGGGCACGGCGAGCGGTTTGACTATTGGACTTCGTCGAGGTATCTTACAAGCTCGGTTACGACCTCGGACGAAGCAGGAGTTTCGTCCAGGCGGGAGAAATCATCAATCTCCTTTCCCGTGCTCTTGAACACTTCTCGCCGGATTGCTACCCAAATACTGACCAGCTTCTGTGCTGTCGCGGAGTCAAAGCTGCCTTTCTCCCTTGCGGCGCCGAAACTGACCCAGTATTGTTTAACCTCGCCGATCGTAGTAAGCCCACCTTGTTGTTGTGACATAAAATAACATTATCTAAATGTTGACTTTTTTGCAAGCTTGGTATATAATTCTTTTAATTGAATAAGAAACCCGCCGCGCGAGCGGCGAATCACTATTTTTTAGTCGCAGGTTTTGGGAAGCAGGCCACCGGCCGACATCAATAGGTTTCTGATGAGTACCAAGCAGGCGAAAGCAGAAGATCTGACATCTTTTGTCGGCTTTTTTATTGCTTATTCAAGTTTAATCCGTTAAAGCATTTAGCATTTAGCAGTTAGCTTTTAGCCAAACATGGCTGGCTAATCGCTAATCGCTAAACGCTAAAAGCTAACGAAATGCCCACAATCAACCAGTTAGTCAGGCACGGCAGGCACAGTTTACAGGCCAAAAGCAAGGCTCCGGCTTTGTTGCGCCGCGTCAACTTAATCAAAAACCGCACCTTGTGGATTGCCAAAGGCGCGCCGTTTATGCGTGGCGTGTGCCTTAAGGTTTATACCACCACGCCCAAAAAGCCGAACTCGGCTTTGCGCAAAGTCGCCAAAGTCAAACTCACCAACGGCATGGAAGTGATTGCCTATATTCCGGGCATCGGCCACAACTTACAGGAACACAGTGTGGTGATGATCCGCGGCGGCAGGGTAAAAGATTTGCCCGGCGTGCGCTATCATATCATCAGAGGGAAATTGGACACATTAGGCGTTGACGGTCGGAAACGCTCTCGGTCTAAGTATGGAGCCAAGAAGAAGTAAACAAGAAGTTAGCATTTAGCAGTTAGCATTTAGCCAGACATGGCTGGCTAATCGCTAAAAGCTAATCGCTAAAAGCTAAAACCATGCCCAGAAAATCAAGGAGCTACGACAAACACGTGCCTTTGCCGGACCCGAAATTCGGCTCGGTCAAGTATGCCAAATTTATAAATTATTTGATGCAGCGCGGCAAGAAAAACGTGGCGCGCAGGATTTTTTACGACGCTTTGGAGATTGTGGAGAAAAAAATGGCCGCGATGCCCGTGGCGGCTCCGGTTGCTGTTTCAGTCAAATCTCCAACCACCCCGTCTGCTGCGCAGACGCCCCTCCTTAAAAAGGAGGGGAATACTGCAGTTCCGCAAAAATCAGCGGCACCGCAAAAGTTGGACGGCCGAGCGGTATTTGATATCGCGTTAAAAAACGTCGCCCCGATGATGGAGTTAAAATCCCGCAGAATCGGCGGGGCTAACTATCAGGTGCCGATGGAAGTTCAGGAGCCGCGCAAGACCACGCTCGGCATCCGCTGGCTGTTGGCCGCGGCCAGGGCCAAAAAAGGCGCGCCCATGAAGGAAAAATTGGCCGGAGAAATTATGGACGCCTACAACCGCACCGGTGCAGCCATAAAGAAGAGAGAAGACGTGCACAGGATGGCAGAGGCCAATAAGGCGTTTGCGCATTTTGCGAGGTTTGGGCGGAGATAGGTACGCGGACTGTTACGGACTGGGAACGGACTGAGACGGACAACTGCGGAGCCTCTCCTCCTTTTTAAGGAGGAGTACCCCGAGCGAAGTCGAGGGGGGAGGTGGTTGGAGTCTTTGCGGATAAATACCACCCCGTCTCGCTAACGCGATCCACCCCTCCTCAGCAAGGAGGGAAGGAGGGGAAGCTCCGCGGATTTGCAAAAGAACTTTGAAAATTTTGTATATACCGAAGTATATACTTTTCCGCTGCACAATGTAAAACCTAAAACCTAAAACCTAACAACTAATATCTAAAAACTAATTTTTTATGGCTCGTGAATATCCAATAGAACTTACAAGAAACATCGGCATTATCGCGCACATAGACGCCGGCAAGACGACCGTGACCGAAGGCGTTTTGTATAATACCGGAATGATCCATAAAATCGGCACGGTGCACGAAGGCGAAACCGTGACTGACTGGATGGAGCAGGAGCGCGAGCGCGGCATTACCATTACCGCGGCCGCGGTAACTTGCTATTGGGCGCCGAAATTCGTCAAGCTCGCGGGCGATGTCAAACACAAGATCAATATTATTGATACCCCGGGCCACGTGGATTTTACCGTGGAAGTGGAGCGGTCTTTAAGAGTGCTTGATGGAGCAGTTGTCGTGTTTGACGGGAAGATGGGCGTGGAGCCGCAATCCGAAACAGTCTGGCGCCAGGCGGACAAATACCACGTGCCGCGGATGTGCTTTATCAACAAAATCAACCAAACCGGCGGCGACTTTTATAAATCTTTGACCTCCATCCACAAAAGATTGTCGCCCGACGCCCTGCCCATCCAATTGCCGATCGGTTTTGAAAAAGATATTTGCGGCGTGGTGGATTTGATAAACATGAAGGCCTACACCTACAAAGATTACACGGACAAGGAGTTTACCGTGGGCGAAGTGCCGGCCGATATGCTGGAAAAATGCAAAGAGTGGCGCCACAAACTTTTGGAGAAAGTCGTGGAAAGCGACGACGTTATAATGGAAAAATATTTGACCGGAGCCGAACTGACGGAGCGGGAATTTTTGACGGCCATAAGAAAGAGCGTGCAGAGCGGTAAGTTTTTTCCGGTTTTGGGCGGCGACGGCAGGGGAATTATTGTGCAAACGATTTTGGACGCGGTGACCAATTTTTTACCTTCCCCGACGGACCGCGGCCCGGTCAAAGGGCACGACTTGAAGACCGGCGCGGACATAGAACGAAAGCCTTTGGACAGCGAGCCGTTTGCGGCTTTGGCTTTTAAAATTGCCACTGACCCGTTTGTCGGGCGCTTGTGTTTTTTCCGCGTGTACTCAGGGTTTCTGGAAGCCGGCTCGTATGTGCTTAACGCAAGAACCGAAAACAAAGAGCGCGTGGGACGCATTGTAAGAATGAAGGCCGATGACCGCGAAGAAGTCAAGGAAGTTTTTGCCGGCGACATTTGCGCCCTTGTCGGGCCAAAAGAAACCTTTACCGGTGATACTTTGTGCGACGTGGATAAGCCCATCCAGCTGGAACGCATCAAGTTTGCCGAGCCGGTGATTCATATGTCCATTGAGCCTAAGACCAAGGCTGACCAGGAAAAAATGGGCATCGCATTGGGTAAATTGGCCGAGGAAGACCCGACTTTTAAATTATCCACGAATGAAGAGACCCAGCAGACGATTATCGGCGGGATGGGTGAGTTACATCTTGAAATCATTGTGGACAGAATGAAACGCGAGTTCAAAGTGGAAGCCAACGTGGGCAAGCCGGAAGTCGCGTACAAGGAAACCATCAAAAAAATCGCCGAGGCCGAGAGTAAATACATCCGCCAGACCGGAGGCCGCGGCCAATACGGCCACGTCTATTTGCGCGTGGAGCCGCTGGAGCGCGGCAAGGGTTACGAGTTTGTGGACGAGATTGTCGGCGGCGTGATTCCGCGCGAATACATTAAGCCGATAGACAAAGGCATTCAGGAGTCGGCGGCCAACGGCGTAATTGCCGGCTATCCGTTGGTGGATTTCCGCGCCGCGGCGTTTGACGGTTCGTACCACGAAGTAGACTCCAGTGAAATGGCGTTTAAAATTGCCGCTTCCAAGGGTTTGCAGGATGCCGTAAAAAAAGCCGATCCGGTTATTTTGGAGCCGATTATGAAAGTGGAAGTGACCACGCCGGAAACCAATATGGGCGATGTCATCGGAGATTTGAACAGTAAGCGCGCGCAGATTAATGAGATGACGGATAAATTACACCTCAAAGTTATTGACGCGATGGTGCCGCTCAGCGAAATGTTCGGCTATGCCACATCGCTCCGTTCAATGACGCAGGGCCAGGCCAGCTATACAATGGAATTTGACCATTACGCCGAAGTGCCAAGGAACGTGGCGGAAAAGATTATTGAAAGCCGGCAGGGGATTAATGTTAGAAAAGGTATGTGAGGGGAAAAGATTGACACGGATAGATTACGGATTAACACGGATCACGGATTTTAGGGCGGCCGAAGGCCGCCCCTTATCGTTATTGAAAAAAATGCTTGTTGCGTTTGCGCGTACGTACGCGTTATGTCAACAAGCAAAAAACGGTTTAGTATATACCGAAGTATATACTTAGGTATATACTTTTTGGGGAATAAAAAAAAACGAGCCCAGTGTCGTCCCGCGCAACGGCGAAACGGCACAGGGTTGCAAACAGTCCGGTGCGGCGATCGGACTAGAATAAAGCCGGTTGAAAGTCGCGTGCAAAATAGGACAGTGCATGGCCCCGTTCTTCGAACGTGTAACACCATCCTCCGGCCTTCGGAGATTTAAATGCAGTTTGAACGGTAACTATCTCCGTTGCTTTAATTGCCTCAACCCCGGAGATTGGATATTGTAAGGCTCTGCCGCGAGGGTGGGCTCTACTAACTTTCAACCGAAGCTTGGTTCCCGTAGGATAAATCGTTTTCCCTCCTCTCTCGTCGGGCTTTGGACTTCTGTGTCCGTATCCATTTGTGGCGATAGGTCAGAATAGCAAAGAGAGAGAAGGTTGTAAAGGCTGGAAAATAGGGGTATAATTGGAATACTTAAATATAACAAATAGTTTCCACCCCGGAATTTTTTGCGCTGATGGTTATCGCAGGCCGCAAAAAATATCCGGGGCCCAGAATCGGTATACAGTATTTGAGCCGGTAACTGGATCCCGGCTCTCGCCCATGTGTTGCGATGATGCTCGGCTGGGATGGAACAGGGGAGATTTATGACATCACTAAACGATATCATCAATTTAGCTAAGGCCGATGGAGGCAAGTTTTTTGTGATGGACGAGAGCGGGGAGGCTAAGTTGGTAATTATGTCGGTGGAAGATTATCAGCGCCTGTTGCTTGGCAAACTCCAAAGGCAGGTTAAACAGCAAACCGAGGATGTGGAAAAAATCAATCGCGAAATTTTGAAAGCACAGCTGCAGGAAACCGACAAGCCGGCGGTTGTGGAAATTCCCAAACCTAAAATTACCGGCCCGACAATCACCGAATCGGCCCACCGGATCCCGCGCCAGGATTTGCGCGCCGAAGTCATTGACCCGAGTTTTGATTTTGAGGGGCCCAAGGTGGAGATAGATGACTTATAATAATCTGTTTTCCGCTGATCTGTCGCCGATAGGTACGCTGGTTTTACGCAGAACCGCGGAGCATCTCCCCCTGTTAAGGGGGAGTCTGCCGCAAAGCGGCGGGAGGGGGGTTGGAGTATGAGGTTAAACAACATCATCGGTCTGAAAAATTACAGAAAAGACTTAAGAAAGCATTTAACGCCAGCCGAAGCCAGGCTCTGGAATCATTTAAAAAATAAGCAATTGGGCCATAAATTTCGCCGGCAACACGGTATTGGCAGGTATATTGTAGATTTTTATTGCGCCGATAAGAAGCTTGCCGTTGAACTTGACGGCAGTCCTCATGATTCCGAACAAGGTTACGCCAAAGATGAAAATAGAACCGAATATTTACAAAGGCTGAATATAAAAGTTATAAGATTTGAAAATAAGGATGTCATAAAAAATTTAGAAGGAGTGTTACAGGAGATTAAGAAAAATCTTGGTTGACTCCAACCCCTCCGTCCCGCTTCGCGGGACACCTCCCCTTGGCAGGGGAGGATGCTCCGCGCATAATCCATATGAAGAAAATTTTTATCATCGCATCAATCTTACTTTTGGCCGCCGCCTGTTCTAAAAAGCCGCAGCCGGTTTTGACAGTACCGGCTGCGAGCCAAAATATATCAATTCAACCGGCCCAAAACCAGCCGGCAACGTCTACGCCGGTAGCGGCAACATCAACTCCCCAAAAAACAACCGTTCCGCCGCCGCCGCTGACCTTGAATGTTTACAATAACGCCGCGGAACATTTTAAGATTTTGTATTTAAGTTATTTTAATCTTTTTACCGGGGCAAAAGTTAAAGCGAATAATACCAAGGGAGTGAATTTTTCCGCCTGCGTGCCGTACGGCGAAATGCCGGATGTGTGTTTTGTGTTAAACGGCCAGCCGTACCAAAACACGAATTTGGAGTCAGCGGGCGTTGCCGTGTCTGTTTTAAAAGATAAAACCAACATTGGCGATTGCGGCAGCTTTACCGCGCAGGAGTTAAACGGCGGCCAGGTTAAAGGCGCTGCCTTGGGCAATGGCGTGGTGTTTATTACGGCCGTAGCCACGGACGCCGGAGCCGGCAATTTTAGCGAAACCCATTTTAACCGCGCTTTTTACGGGACAATTTGTTACGAAATTGACGAAACCGCCCGCTGGGCCAACGCGGGGAATTTTTCTCCACCAAGGGCGGAATTTGACCATGCCGATGTGTGGAATAAGCTTGATGTTTTGAGGAACGGCTTTTCATATACTTCCGCTCCCGCTCCCGCGCCATCTTCCCCGCCTTCCGCAACCGGCAAGCTCCAGGTCTGTCCCGAGCAGTGGATAGAAAACGATATGCCTCCCCTAACCGGCACTCCCCAAAGCCGCCAGTATTACATTCTCAACGGACAGAGGCGGGAATTGGATGAATTTGACCAGTCTTGGGTCAGCCAGCATTGTAACTTAACTTTGGAAAGGGCCTTATAGCGGTTTGACAGAACCTTGAAATATCTTTAAAATAAGTTGTAGTTCACCCGCCAAAACTTTGCGATGGTAATTTGGATTGGCCAATTTAATTACAATTGGATAATCCAAATAACCATCTTTAATAAATAAGGCAAAGTTTAGGCGGGTAAAATAATTAATTTATTGCTCTGGATCACGCCTCCTCGGCGTAAAAAAGAGATCCCTTTGGCGCTTATGCGGATCGATACGCATCAGCGCTTAGGGAATCTCGGGCAGTATTTCGGAAAAATCAGAATATCAGAAAGTCGGAAAAATCAGAATTCCGATTTATCCGATTTATCCGATCCTCCGAAAAAGAAAGGTTTAAACAAGTATGGCAGAAAGGAAAGTTTGACCGCTCAAAGACCCACGTCAATGTCGGTACCATCGGCCACGTGGATCACGGCAAAACTACTTTGACCGCGGCGATTACCACGGTGCTCGCCAAAACCGGCGGCGCCAAGGTCAGGCCGTATGACAGCATTGACAATGCCCCGGAAGAAAAGGCCCGCGGCATTACCATTAACACCGCGCACGTGGAATATTCCACGGCAAAGCGCCACTACGCGCACGTGGACTGCCCCGGACACGCCGACTATATTAAGAACATGATTACCGGCGCCGCGCAAATGGACGGCGCAATCTTGGTCGTGTCCGCGGCTGACGGCCCCATGCCCCAGACCCGCGAGCACATTTTGCTGGCCAGCCAGGTTGGTGTTAAATACATCGTCGTTTATATGAATAAGTGCGATATGGTGCAGGACGCGGAACTTTTGGATTTGGTGGAAGAGGAAATCCGCGACCTGTTAACCAAATATCAATATCCCGGAAAAGACACGCCGATTATCCGCGGCAGCGCTTTGAAAGCTTTGGAAGGGGACACCAGCGAAATGGGCGAAGGTTCGATCAAAAAATTGCTGGATGCCTTGGACACTTACATCCCCGATCCGGTCCGTGAAATCAACAAGCCGTTTTTGATGCCCATTGAAGACATTTTCTCCATTGAAGGCCGCGGTACCGTGGTGACCGGCAGGATTGAGCGCGGCGAGATTAAACTGAACGAAGAAGTGGAAATTGTCGGCCTGCGCCCGACCAGCAAGACCGTGGTCACGGGCATTGAAATGTTCAACAAGCAGTTGGACAGCGGCATGGCCGGCGACAACGCCGGCATTTTGCTCCGCGGCACCAAGAAAGAGGAAGTGGAGCGCGGCCAGGTTTTGTGCAAACCCGGCAGTATTACTCCGCATACCGAATTTGAAGGCGAAATTTATATTTTGACCAAAGAAGAAGGCGGCCGGCACACCCCGTTCTTTAAAGGTTATAAGCCGCAGTTCTACATCCGCACCACGGACGTGACCGGCGACGTAACTTTGCCTGAAGGCCAGGAAATGGTTATGCCTGGCGACACCGTTAAGCTCGTGATTAAATTAATCACCCCGGTGGCCTTGGAAGAAAAAGGCAAATTTGCCATCCGCGAAGGCGGCCATACTGTGGGCGCTGGTGTTGTGACGAAGATAATCAAGTAAAAGATAAACACGGATTGATAACGGATTAACACAGACAAAGGACTATCCTTGAAAGGGTAGTCCTTTTGGCTATTTAAGCCCGTAGTTAGCCGATTTATCGGCTGTGAGATATTTGGGCAGCCCAGAAAATCGGGCTAACTACACATGTGTCCATCCCGGATTTTTTGCGCTGATGAACATCATAAGCCGCAAAAAATATCCGGGATCCAGTTCGAGAGAGTTAGTATTTTTTATGCTCCAGTATATGGGAGATATGAGCCTGGCGGATTTTGCCATCATTCCATTTGATCGCAGGTTTCTTAAACTCACGGCCGTGAGTTTAAGAAATGGTGCTGTTTGTTGATAAAACGCGCGGCCGCGCGTTTTATCAACTCTTATCTTTTTCCCAATCGCAAAGTTTTGTGAGCGGAAATCAAGGGGCGAAGAAAGCTTGACGAAATTAATGTTTTATTACAGCACTTTTGATTAATTTTGTCAATATTTCTAAATTCCTTGACAATTTTTAACATCTAGTATAAACTATTGCAAGTACGAAAAGGCTTTTCAAAAGGCCTAGTTTAATATCACTAACCGCCGATAAATCGGCACGCTACGCGCTAGCAATAAGGTATCTTTAACAAATGGACAAGGAAGCGGCTAAGCCCAAAATTCGCATTAAAATCCGGGCTTACGATCACAAGCTCATAGACCAAAGTTCCAAGCAGATTGTGGACACGGCTAAGCGCACGGGCGCCAGCATTTGCGGTCCCATCCCGCTGCCCACGGAAAAGAGCAAATACACGGTATTGCGCTCAACTTTTGTGCATAAAGACAGCCGCGAACAGTTTGAAATGCGGGTCCATAAGAGGTTAATTGATATTACCGACGCTACGCCCAAAACCATAGATTCTTTGACTAACTTGAATTTGCCGGCCGGGGTGGATGTAGAAATTAAAATGAGTTAAGAAAATTAAATATCGGCATAAGTGAGTTCTGTTAATTAAAAGTCCAACAAGCTTTGATTATCAGATAACCATTTATTCGAAAATTTCCTAAAGATATTTTTGGGTAGATGGTTGCCATCTAGCCATTTTTTTATTCATCCGCCTAAATTTTTATACAATAAACGGGGGTTGTATAAAAATATAAGCAGATGACAGTTAAAATATTTATAATAATTGATTAAAAATTTTGGCGGATAAATGAATTTCCTCATCGGACGAAAACTGAATATGACGCAGTATTTTGATCCCCAGAGCGGGGCGGTTTTGCCGGTGACCGTAATCCAGGCAGACCCGATGATAGTTACTCAGATTAAATCCGTGGAAGGAAGAGATAAGTACAGCGCGGTGCAAGTCGGAATTGGTAAAAAGAGAAAAGCATCAAAATCCATTGCGGGACATTTGAAGGATTTGGGTGCTTTTGCCGTTTTATCAGAATTTAAGGTCAGCGACACCAAGCCTTATCAGCGCGGCCAAAAGATTGACGTCAGCGGTTTTCAGGCCGGCGAACTGGTTAACGCCATTGGCGTGGGCAAGGGCCGCGGTTTTGCCGGAGCCATGAAACGCCACGGCTTTAAAGGTTTTCCCATGACCCACGGCCATAACAAACCGCGCAGCGTGGGTTCCATTGGCCAGCGCTTTCCCCAGCACACCCGCAAAGGTTTAAGGATGGCCGGACATATGGGCGTACAACAAGTGACTGTTAAGAATTTACAAGTGGTGGAAGTTGACGCCAAAAAAAATCTGATTTCAGTCAAGGGCGCGGTGCCTGGGTATCGCAACGGACTTGTCAGGATTATTTCCACGGGCGTAGTAAAACCGCTTGTTAAGATTACGGAAGTTAAGGAAGAGAAAAAGAAGAAGTAAGCAAGCATTTAGCGTTTAGCAAGTAGCATTTAGCCATACAGTTTTGCTGGCTAATCGCTAATCGCTAAAAGCTTTTCATACATGAAGACAACGCTTTACAACCAGACAGCTGAAAAAATCGGAGAGATTGAACTCAATCCCAAGATTTTTGAAGTCAAACCCTCTGAGCATTTGCTGGCCGAAGCCGTGCGCATTAGCCAGTCCAATTCCCGCCAAGGCACCAGCAATACCAAAACCCGCGGCGAAGTCAGCGGCGGCGGCAAAAAACCCTGGAAGCAAAAAGGCACGGGCCGCGCCCGCGTGGGCAGCACCCGCAGCCCGATTTGGCGCCACGGCGGCATTACTTTCGGCCCGCGCGCCAACCAGAATTGGGAATTAAAGATTAACAAAAAGGCCAAAACCAAAGCGTTGTTTATGTCGTTTCGGATAAAGCCAAGAATAACCAGTTTATCGTCGTGGACCAAATTGTCATGGAAAAACCCAAGACCAAGGAATTCGCCGAAATTTTGGCCGGCTTTCAAAAATCGGTAAAGGATATGGGCAGGAAAAATATGTTTTTGATGCCCAAGAAAGACGACAAGCTGTTTCGCGCTTCCCGCAATATCCCGAGTCTGACTACGGTTTTGGCCAACAGTTTGAATATAGTGGATGTATTAAAGGCGGACAGCATTATTGTATTAAAAGATTCTTTACCGGTTATTGAGAAAACATATCTTAATAAGAAGTAGGGGCGGATATCATCCGCCCGTTTAAAGGGAAGATAATATCTTCCCCTACAGTGCGCCCATAAATCTGTAAATAATATGGCATTATTCAGCAAAAAGGAAGAAACGCAAGAAACCAAGCCCGCGGCTTCATCGGCCGCTGCCGCATCATCCGCTGCCTCCGGCATGCCCATGGTTTTGCTGGGCCCCAGGATTTCCGAAAAAGCCGGCCAGCTGGCTGAAAGCGGCAAATACGTATTTAACGTTATAAAGCATGCCAACAAAGTGGAAATCAAGAAATCGGTTGAACGGTTTTATAAAGTTAACGTGATTTTTGTTAATATTTTAAACACTAAAGGCAAGACGCGCAATGCCGGCCGGATTTCCGGCCATACTTCCGGTTTTAAAAAAGCCATTGTCACTTTAAAGAAAGGGCAGAAGATAGAGGGCAACGGAGACAATTTAGCATTTACTGGGTAGTAAGTAGTTAGTAGTCAAACAGCTGCTGGCTACCCCCTACTCACTACCAACTACTAACTAATTTATGGCAGTAAAACTCTACAAACCAACATCAGCAGGGCAGACGCATCCATTCAGGTTACCGACTATTCGGTTTTGGATAAACGCCATAAACGCCCAAAGGACTAATTGTCAGCAAAGCCAAAGCCGGCCGGCCGCAACAACAGCGGCAAAATTACCGTGCGGCACCAGGGCGGCGGCGCTATCCGCAAAGTCCAGGATTGTGGATTTTTCCAGAGCTGGACAAAAAAAATATTCCGGCTAAATTCTTAGACCATGGAATACGATCCGACGCGCACGGCGTTTATTTCGCTGGTTTCTTATAAAGACGGCAGCAAGCGTTTTATTTTGACGCCAGAGGGGCTTAAGGTCGGCGACAAAATTATGTACGGCGAGAGCCGCGGACATCCATCCCGGCAACCGGCTGATGGTAAAAAATATTCCGGTCGGTCACTTTATCCACGACATTGAATTGATTCCCGGGACAGGGCGGCAAAATCGCCCGCTCCGCCGGCAATTATGCTATATTACAGACTGTGGAAGCGGGTTACGCTTTGCTTAAAATGCCCAGCGGCGAAATCCGCAGCGTGCCTGACAGGTTTTGGCGTCCATCGGCCAGCTGGCGAACGCGGACTGGATGAACGTCAGGATTGGCAAGGCCGGAAGAATGCGGCATATGGGCTGGCGGCCGACGTAAGAGGTAAAGTTATGAACCCGGTAGACCACCCGCACGGCGGCGGCGAAGGCCACAACCCGATTGGTATGAAATATCCAAAGACTCCCTGGGGAAAGCACGCTTTGGGAGTAAAGACAAGATTGAAGAAAAAATATTCCAATCGGATGATTATCCAACGCAGGCAGAAGTAAACATTTAACATTTAACAACCACCCCGTCCCGCTTTGCGGGACATCCCTCCTTGGCAGGAGGGAAGCTCCGCAGTTATCCGCAATACCGCGGAGCTCTCCTCCTTTTTAAGGAGGAGTACCCGCCGCAGGCGGGGGAGGTGGTTGGAGATAAACATTATGAAAAAGCTTTTCATCGCAATTCCAATTCTGCTTCTCGCCGCGGCCTGCAACAAGCAGACAGCGCAGGTTCAACCTGTCTCGCCTTCGGCGAGTCAAGGCGGGCTTGCGCAAAATCAGCAGATGAAAGGTATTGTGGTAGAACAGCCGGTAATGAATCAGGAAGTTCAGTTGCCAATTACGGTAAAAGGGTATCTTGATGGCCAAGGGTGGAGCGCGTTTGAAGGCGTCGCTGGAAATGTCCAAGTTTTTGACGCAAACAACAAAGCGGTAAGCGAAATAGCGCCTTTGCAAATTACGGGCGATTGGATGAAATTTCCGGCTTATTTTGAAGCTACGGTAGGCGACAGGGAAATGATGAGTCATTTGGCAACACAGACCGGTGTTTTAGTTTTTAAGAGCGAGGAAGAGAAGGACGGGTCAAATATTGAGGAATTTCGTTTGCCAATAAAATTTGCCAATAGCCAGACTGCAAATTGGAAAACTTATTCTAGTGCACAATATGGTTTTAAGGTAAATATTCCTGCTGATTGGATAGTAGAATCTAATAGTCAAGGCTTAACTTTTGTTTCAGCGTCAACCAAGCAAAAACAAGACGAAAATGCAAAAAATTGCACGGCAGAGAACCAGTATAAGAATTGTATGTCTGATGGAGTGCCATCTGAATTGAGTTTTTACAACGTTGCCGGATCAAAAACTGATATTCAGCCGGGCAGTTTAAAAACACAGACTATCAATTCTATTAAGTGGACAACTTTTATTGGATTAGGCATGATTGAAACCCAAATGTACGAGGCTGATTTGAATGGGAAAGTTTATGTGTTTAATCTTACCAATATCGATGCTTCAATTTTTAATAAAATTCTTTCAAGTTTTCGAATTATTAAGTAACCTATGTCCAGATCATCCAAAAAAGGACCATACGTAGACCCGCGGGTGTTAAAGAAAGTTTTGGCGGGGAAAGCCGGCAAGGACCAGATTAAGACCTGGTCGCGGGCTTGTTCCATTGCGCCGGAATTTGTGGGATTTACTTTTTTGGTGCATAATGGCCGGGCGCATGTGCCGGTGTTCGTTACGGAAAATATGGTCGGACACAAATTGGGAGAATTCGCTTTGACCCGCAAATTCATCCGCCACGGCGGCAAGATGGCCAAGGAACAGGAAATGGCGGCCGCGGAAGCGGAGAAGGCGAAGTTGGCGGCGGCGAAAGAGACCGAAGAAATAATTAACCAATTTTAATTTTCAATTTATTTCAACAATGCCAATATCAAATGTCGAATGTCAAAGTATGGTTTATAAATAGATATTAAGTATTAGAAATTATTAGGCAATTAGAAATTACAGTAAGTAAATAATTTATAAAATGCCCAAAGCATATCCACAACCGAATCATCACAAGTTCGTTACGGCCTCCGCCCGCGATCTTCATCTTGCACCGAGCAAAATCCGGCTAGTGACGAATGTCATTAAGGGCATGAATGCCAATGAGGCGATGGTCCAGCTGCAGCATCCAACAAAAAAGGCGCGCCCATGGTGGCTAAGCTTTTAAAGTTCCGCCATGGCTAACGCCAAAAATAATTTTTCTCTTGATATTGATCACTTATTTATCAAAAGCATTACCGCGGATATGGGTAAAGTTTTGAAGCGATATTTCCCCCGCGCCCGCGGCAGCGCTTTTGTCATCCGCCGCAAACTGTCGCACGTGAATTTGGTTTTGGAACTGCGCAAGACCGGCGTTAAGTCCAAGAGTAGATTCGCTTTGTTCAAGAAAGATGAGAAGCCCCCCTCCGCTAAAGCTTCGGGGGACCTTCGGCCGGCGGAAATGAGCGTGGACCAAAAGGAAGCCACAACATTAAGGAAACATCGGACGCCCCGAAAAAGCGCGAACTGTTCAGGAGTGACGAGCAGAGAAAAGAGAACCGGATGCAGAACAAGAGAAGACTGTTTAATAGAAAGTCCGGGGAGTAGAGCAGTAATAAGGTATAAGGTGTGGCGGCTAGTACAGAAATAAGTAGTAAGGTATAAGGTGTGGCGTCCGGTGTGGTTGTAAGGAATGGGTTTTAGGTAACAGAGACCTTAAAACCTACCACTACACCGGCCGCCAAAACCAATACCCTATTACCTTTCCCCGTACCGGCCGCTACACCCTATAACCAATAACTATCTATAAATTATGGGCCATAAGATCAATCCCACATCGTTCCGCATGAACATTACCGATACCTGGAAATCCCGGTGGTTTTCCAAAGGGCATTATATACAGCAGCTTCAGGAAGACGTCAGATCCGCGAGTATCTGGAAAAGCACCTAAAAAAAGCCGGCTTGGTCCGCATTGACATTGAGCGCATGGGCGACGGGACAATCAACGTCATTGTCAAAACCACCAAACCCGGACTTGATTATCGGCAAGGGCGGCGCGGGAATTGAAGAGCTGAAAAAAAAGATTAAGAGCAAGCTCGGCATTAAAAAAGAATTAAAGGTTAACATTGAGGAAGTGCGCGACATAAATTTGCAGGCCCAGGTGGTTGCCAACGGCATTGCCGAACAGCTGGAAAAACGTGTGGCTTTCCGCCGGCTGATGAAGCAGTCTTTGGAGCAGATTATGCAGGCCGGAGCCAAAGGGGCCAAAGTGGCCATCGGCGGGCGGCTTAACGGCGCGGACATTGCGCGTACCGAGCATTTGTCAAACGGCAAAATCCCTTTGCATACTCTGCGCGCCGACATTGACTTTGCCAGGAGTACGGCGTTTACCACTTACGGCACGGTCGGGATAAAGGTTTGGATTTATAAGGGAGATGTTTTGAGGAGAAGAAAGATGGGGGAAAGAAACCGGTTTTAGCCGAAGAAAGAGCTAAGTAATCTGTCTTTACTAACTACTAATTTTTACGAATATACTAATGAAGACCTTAGAGATTAGTATATTAGTACCGATTAGTAGTTAGTAAAGAAAGTAAGATAACCAACCATATGTTTATACCGAAGAAATTAAAACACCGCAAGCACCATCGCGGAACCACCAAAGGGCAGGCCACGGCCGGGCAGGAAATCGCGTTTGGGCAGTTTGCCTTAAAGGCTCTGGAAAGTTCCTGGGTGACGGCACGGCAGATTGAGGCGGCTCGGCGCGCCATGACGCGCTATGTCCAGCGCGGCGGTAAAATTTGGATTCGCGTGTTCGCGGACAAACCGGTCACGGTGCATGGCAATGAATCCCCGATGGGCGGCGGCAAAGGCGCGGTGGACCATTTTGTTTCGGTGGTAAAAAAAGGCAAGATTTTGTTTGAGATGGACGGCGTAACTAGGGAGCAGGCGCAAGAAGCCATGCGGTTGGCCAGCTATAAGCTGCCAGTTAAGAGCAAATTTTTGGTGAATGAAAAACAGGGATAGAGCGAAGCACAATATTATTCTCCCCATTTAATGGGGAGATGTCCCGACTTTAGTCGGGACAGAGAGGTTAAAACCAGGACTTAATCTCTCCCGCCCTCCCGCTTCCTTTTAAGTTCTAGTAGCGGTCGGGCACCCTCTCCATAAATTGGAGAGGGGAATAAAGAAGAATCTATGAAGTACAAAGAACTTACAACCAAAACCGAAGCTGAGCTCAAACATCTGTTGGGCGAATTGCGGGCGCAGGCGCACGAGCTTTCGGTTAAAGCCAGGCTGAACCAGTTAAAGAACAACCGCCAAATTGGCGCGGTTAAGAAGGATATTGCACGCATACTGACATTTTTACAAAGTAAGAAGATTTAATATAATTACGAATTACGCATTGCGGATTAACCCGTAATCCGTAATCCGTAATCCTCAATTGGATTATGGATTCAACTACAAAAAAACAACAGCTTATTGGAACCGTGGTATCGGATAAGATGCAAAAAACCGTGGTGGTTAAGGTTGACACTAAGAAGCGCCACCCGAAATACCATAAATCTTACAAGATTACCAGAAAGTTTAAGGCGCACAGTGAGAATAACGAATACCACGTCGGCGATAAGGTTGTAATTGAGTCCTGCCGGCCGATATCTAAAGATAAGAGGTTCAAGGTGATTTCTAAAGCTTAAAATAGCACTTAGCCGTTAGCATTTAGCACTTAGCCAGGCAATACTGAATGGCTAAACGCTAACTGCTAAAAGCTAAACGCTAACGACTAATAAGCCAACACAATGCTACAAGTACGTTCCTGGATTAAAATAGCGGATAACACGGGCGCGAAAATCGTCAACGTCTTTTCGGTTAACGGCAAGAACAGCAGGCGTTTTGCGACAGTGGGTGATATTATTGCCGGTTCGGTTAAGCAGGTTGCCCCCAATACCTCCATCAAAAAGGGCGACAAAGTTTATGCGGTTATTGTCCGTTTAAGAAAGGAAATCCGCCGCAAAGACGGCTCCTATATCCGGTTTGACGAAAACGCCGGCGTGCTGGTGGACAAGGAATCAGGCGAGCCAAAGGGTACCCGCATTTTTGGCCCCATCCCGAGAGAGATTCGCGAAAAGGCCATTGGCGATTACGAGGACGGATTTAAGAAGATAGTTTCGCTCGCTCCAGAAGTCATCTAAGAGGAGCGTCCTACGAACTTACGAACCAAAACGAACTACGAACCGTAAGTCCACCATCAGCAATACCCTGAGTTCGTAGTTCGATAAGTTCGTAAGTTCGAAGGAAATTTATATGAACAAACTACGAATAAAAAAAGGCGATACCGTAAAAGTGCTGTCCGGCAAAGACAAAGGCAAGACCGGCAAAATTTTGACCGTGCTGCCAGCCCGCGGTAAAGTGGTGGTGGATAATGTCAACATGCATACCAAATTTGAACGCGGCCGGAAAGCCGGGGAAAGCGGAAAAAAGATTGTGTTCGCCGCCCCGGTTTCGGTCTCCAAAGTCATGCTGGTTGACCCCAATTCCGGCAATCCTTCGCGCATTGGTTTTAAATTTTTGGAAAACGGCAACAAGCAGAGAGTGGCTAAGCAGAGCGGGAAAGCAGTTTAATTAGCAAATAGTCAGTAGTAAGTAGTAAGTAGCCACGCAGGCTACATGCCTACTAACTACTTACTACCCACTAACATGGAACGACTCCAAGAACAATACATCAAAAAAGTGATTCCGTCGCTAAAGCAAAAGTTTGGTTTTGCCAATGTTTTGGCAGTGCCGAAAATTACCAAAGTGGTGGTCAACTGCGGCGTGGGCAAAATTAAGGAAGACAAGAAAAAAGTGGACGCCGTTATTGCCGACGTGGCCAAGATTACCGGACAGGCGCCGGTTAAGACACAGGCCAGAAAGTCCATTTCCGGATTTAAAGTCAGGGAAAACCAAATTGTCGGGGTGATGGTAACTTTGCGGGGGTTTAGGATGTACAGTTTTTTGGACAAACTCGTTAATGTGGCTTTGCCCCGCGTGCGCGATTTCCAAGGGGTAACGGCGAATTTTGACGGCCGCGGCAATTATCATTTGGGCGTGCGCGAACATTTGGTGTTTCCAGAAATGTCCGCCGGCGCGCTGGAAAATATTTTCGGGCTGGAAGTTTCCGTCATTACCAACGCAGGCAAGGACGAGGTCGCCAGGGAATTGCTTAAAGAACTCGGTTTTCCTTTTAAAAAATAATTCTGCAAGTAGCATTTAGCATTTAGCATTTAGCCAGGCAAAACTGGTTGGCTAAACGCTAACAGCTAAACGCTAACAGCTAATAAAATGGCCACACAAGCCCAAATCGCCAAATCAAAGAGAAGCATGAAGGACAACGCCAAATTTTCCACGCGGAAGACCCGGCGCTGTTGGAAATGCGGTCGCAAAGCCGGTTATATGCGCGATTTTGATTTGTGCAGGATTTGTTTTCGGGAGTTGGCCAGCAAAGGGGAAATTCCGGGAGTATCAAAAGCTTCGTGGTAAGGAATTAAATAAAATTTACAAATTAAGTAAAATTAAATAAAATTTTTTGCAGCCAATTTGTTAATTTTATTTAATTTAAAAATTTTGTTCAATCTATTATGTACACCGACCCCATCGCCGACATGATAATCCGCATCAAGAACGCAGCACAGGCCCGCAAAGAGGCTGCGGTTTTGCCGTATTCCAAATTCAAAGCCAGTTTGGCCAAGCTTTTGGAAAAGGAGGGTTTTGTGGGCAGCGTGTCCGAGGTGCCCGGCCGGTTAAAGACCCTGCAGATTAATTTGAAATACGACCCAAGCGGGCAGCCGGTGATTTCCGACATTAAGCGCGTGAGCAAACCCGGCCAGCGGATTTATTTGCCGGCGGAGAGGATTCCCCGCACCAACAGCGGTTTGGGATTAACCGTCGTGTCCACATCCAAAGGCCTTTTGACCGACCGGCAGGCGCGCAAGGAAAAAGTCGGGGGAGAGGTTGTGTGCCAGGTTTGGTAATTAATTAAGCGGTTAGCCATTAGCATTTAGCATTTAGCCAGGCATTCGTGTGTGGCTAAACGCTAACTGCTAAAAGCTAAACGCTAGTAACATATGAGCAGAATAGGAAAAAAACCAGTCATCATTCCTTCCGGCGTGAAGGTAGAAAAGTCCCGCGGAGCGGGATCCGGCTCCGCCGGAAAAGAAGAGACTTTAACCGTCACCGGCCCCAAGGGCGTTTTGACTTTGGCCATTCATCCGGACGTTTCCGTCAGCGTGGGCGAAAAGGAAGTTTTGATCGGCGTGCAAAAACAGGACGTTAAAAAAGAGCGCGCCTTGTGGGGGCTGTTCCGCTCTTTGATCCAGAATATGGTGGACGGGGTTACCAAAGGCTATGAAAAGAAGTTGGAAGTTATCGGCGTGGGTTTTAAGGTTGCCGCGACTCCCGGCAAACTCACGATGTCTTTGGGCTTTTCCCATCCCGTGGTGGTTGAGGTACCCAAGGATCTGACCATTGCGGTTGACAAAAATACCATCAGCATTTTCGGCGCGGACAAGCAAAAAGTCGGCCAGTTTGCAGCCAATGTCCGCGAGCTTAAAAAGCCGGAACCGTACAAAGGTAAAGGAATTAAGTATTCCGATGAAGTCGTGCGCCGCAAAGCGGGGAAAGTGGTTAAGGTTGTGGGAGGCGGTAAGTAGCAAGAAAATTAGAGAACTAGAGAATTAGAAAACTAGTTCGCTAATTCTCTAAATCACTAATTCACTATTTTTATGAATCAACACAAAGCCAAACGAATTAAGCGCTCAATTAGGCACAACCGCGTCCGGTCTGTGGTCAGCGGCACAGCGAAGCGCCCGCGCCTTTCGGTTTACCGCGCCAACCGACATATTTACGCTCAGCTGATTGATGACGAAGCGGGCAAGACTTTGGCCGCGGTTTCCAGTTCGGAAATCAAATCCAAAGGCAAGAAGGTTAGTTTGGCGATGGAAACCGGCAAGTTGCTGGCAAAAAAAGCCGGGGAGAAAAAAATCGCCAGCGCGGTGTTTGACCGCGGCGGTTTTGCTTACCACGGCCGCGTCAAGGCTTTGGCTGAAGGCGCACGCGAGGGTGGGTTAAAGTTCTAATCAATTAGCAGGTAGTAAGTAGTTAGTAGTAAGTAGCCAAACAGCTGCTGGCTACTATCTACTCACTACTGACTACTAACTAATATATGGAAAAACGAAGACGACAATCAAGACAGGAAGGCGACGCCCAGCGCGAACGCAATGAATTTGACCAAAAAGTCGTGGAAGTCAAGCGCGTCACCCGCGTGGTCGCTGGCGGCAAGCGCATGCGTTTCCGCGCTTTGGTGGTTATTGGCGACCACAAAGGCAAAGTCGGTATGGGCCTAAAAAAAGGCGCGGACGTGGCCGAGAGCGTCAACAAAGCGGTTAACGCGGCCAAAAAGAATATGGTTACCCTGCCTTTGGTCAACGACACCATCCCGCATCAGCTTTTGGTTAAATATAAATCTTCCAGCTTAATGCTTAAGCCGGCCAAGCCCGGCAGCGGCGTCATTGCCGGCGGAGCCGTGCGCAGCGTGATGGATTTGGCCGGCGTGAGAAACGTGGTCTCCAAAATGCTCGGCTCTAATAATAAAGTTAATAACGTTAAAGCCGTGTTTTTGGCTTTTTCGCAGATGAAGAGCAAGAAAGAATTATCTGAGATGAGAAAGTAACAACTGTGTTTCAACTTTATTTCTATTTTATTTCCATCGTGTTTCAGAAATAAGATAGAAATATATGGAAATATAGTAGAAATAGGTAGCAGGTTATATGCTGAAATTACATAATCTCCATAAAAATCCCAAATCCATGCACCGGCGTAAAGTTGTCGGTAGGGGACTTGGCTCAGGCCACGGCACATACAGCACGCGCGGCGGCAAGGGCCAGACGGCCCGTACCGGCCACAGCAAAATGCCGGCCCAGTTTGAAGGCGGCCGCCAGCCGTTAGTCAGGCAATTGCCCAAGCTGCGCGGTTTCCGCGCTTTATCGGATAAAGCCACGCCGGTTTCCTTGAGCCGGTTGTCGGCCTTTGCCGATGGCGCGACGGTTGACTTAAAAGCGTTGCGCGACAAAAAAATTGTTGACATTAGCGCTGTAAAGGTTAAAATTTTAGGCGGCGGACTCAAGAAAAAACTGATTATCAAGCTCCCTACTTCAAAATCAGTCCGCGCAGTAGTGGAGAAGTTGGGCGGGAAGGTAATTTAGATATTTATCCGCCTAAATTTTTATAAAGTTTTATTATCAGCTATAATATATTTTAGACGGATGGGTTTAATAAGCTTGTTGATTATTTACTAAAAATTTTGGCGGATGAACAAATTCTTCCTCATCTGGAAAACTAAAGATTTACGCAACAAGATTCTCATCGTGCTGGGTCTTTTGCTGTTGACCCGCGTCCTGGCCCATGTGCCGATCCCCGGCATTGACGCCAGCAAATTAAAATCGTTTTTCCAGCAGAGCCAGTTTTTTAATTTATTGGATATTTTTTCCGGCGGGGGACTGTCGTATTTTTCCATTGCCATGCTCGGCGTGGGCCCGTACATTACCGCGTCCATCGTGATGCAGCTGTTGACCATTGTGGTACCGTCGTTTGCCGAAATGCAAAAAGAAGGCGGCGAGGCCGGCCGCGCCCAGCTCAACCAGTACACGCGCTATTTGACCATTCCGCTGGCCGTTTTGCAGTCGTTCGGCACTATCCGTCTGCTGCAGCAGGGCAGCAGTCTGACCGGCGGCGCCAATTTACTCGGTGTTTTTACGCCGTTTCAGTGGTTCATTACTTTATTGTCCGTGACTTGCGGCACCATGCTGATGATGTGGCTGGGCGAAATTATGTCGGAGTTTGACGTGGGCAACGGTACGTCCTTAATCATTTTTGCCGGCATTGTGGCGCGCCTGCCCAACAGTTTTGGTTTTTTGCAGCAGTGGTATGACCCGACCAAACTGCCCACGGTCATTGCCTTTTTGGCCGTGATTTTGATTGTGGTCGCGGGCGTGGTGCTGGTTACCGAAGCCCAGCGCAACGTGCCTATTGCCTACGCCAAGCGCGTGCGCGGCAATAAGCTGTTCGGCGGCGTCAACACGCATCTTCCTTTGCGGCTTAACCAGGCCGGCGTCATCCCGATTATTTTTGCCATTTCGGTAATGATGTTTCCAGCATTAATCGCGCAATTTTTCGTGGGCGCCAAGTCGGTACTGCTTTCCCAAATCGCGCAAAAAACCATCAGCCTGTTTAACAACCAGGGCTGGTTTTATATGGCCGCGTATTTTTTGCTGGTTATGGCCTTTACTTATTTTTATACCGCGGTGGTATTTAACCCGGACGAAATTGCCGAAAACGTTCAAAAAAACGGCGGCTTTGTCCCCGGCCTTCGCCCGGGCGCCCAGACCGCGGAATTTCTGTCCAAAGTTTTAAACCGCATCACCCTGGCCGGCGCGTTCTTTTTGGCCCTGATTGCCATTTTGCCGTTGCTGATGCAAAACTACACCGGCACCCAGGCCCTAACCTTTGGCGGCACCGGCCTGTTGATTGTGGTGTCGGTGGTTATTGAAGTTATCAAAAAGATTGAAGCGCAGTTGACGATGCATGATTATGAAGGGTTTTAGTATTCGCTGAAGCGAATATCTTATTTCCCCTCGCCACGCCAGCAGGCGGGGAGAGGGTGCCCCGAGTGCATCCGAGGGGCGGGTGAGGGCGCTAGTTCCGCTGAACGGTCGCTGATTACTACGCGGAAAGACGCGGAACCGCGGAGCCTTTCTCCCCTGGCGAGGGGAGATGTCCCGAGTGCATCCGAGGGACAGAGAGGTCGAAACATCAGCATTCCCATTTCCCTCCAAACCTGCCATAATACCGGCAGGTTTTAAAATGACAATTTGTATAAATTGTCATCCCGGAATTTTTTCGTTTGGGAATATCGTCAGTCGAAAAAATATCCGGGATCCTGAAAAAAGGACTTATGTATGACGTCAACAGAATTTGAAAACCTAATCACCGAAGCGGTGGCGGCGTTGCCGGAGAATATTCGGGCGAAGTTGGATAATGTGGAAATTACTATGGAAGAAGGGGAATCGCCGAATAATTCTTTGTTTGGGCTGTATCACGGCGTGTCGCAATTAAACCGCGGCTCAACTTACGGAATGGGCGGCGTGTTACCGGATAAAATTACTATTTGGAAAGGCACGATAGAAAAATTTGCCGGTGGTGATCAGGACATCCCAAACTTAGTTCGCCGTGTGGTCTGGCACGAAATCGGGCACCATTTTGGTTTTGACGAACCCCAAATCCGCAAACTGGAGCAAAAATGGCAAAAAGAAGGTAAGGTTTAATTAGTGTCAAGTAGTGTCAAGGGTGACCCTTGACACTAATGTCATCCCGGAATTTTTTGTGTAGACGCACATCGTGAGCCGCAAAAAATATCCGGGATCCAGGTAAAAGCGTCATTCTGGATTCCGGCTCGGAGGCCGGGATGACACACCAGAGATTGTGGCCCACACAGAGTTGACAAAAAGCCCAAAAAGGCCTATAATATTTGGTTATATGGGTGGTTTGTGATATAATAAACATTAGGAAATTAAGATTTCATGGTTGCTACCAACTTAAATCGACAGGAAAACTTTAGTCCCCAAGACGGCGAACGGGCTGATTTTTTAAATCCTGATATTGCCGCAAACATGACGCCGGAAGACCTGGAAGCTCTTGCCCGTAAAAAAAGATCGACGACTGCTAGGAGAGAGGTACAAGAAAAAATTGTCTCTCAATCCGGGCAAAAGTCAGAAGCTGACGGTTCAAAATCAGAGAGAGTTGGCACTGGTAGCGAATCTCCCTTGGTCGTTAAAGCCAAGCAGATGTTAAACGATTTTTTTCAGGGCAAACGCAGTTTTGAAGATATGGAAATCGATGAGGCTAACGCGGCTTCTATTGTTAAAGGATTAGAAAACCAGAAGCTTCAATAGATTTAGTTTCAAGAAACCAAAATAAATTTTAAATGGAATTATCGATTTTTAATATTGCCGTATTAGTACTGCTTGGATTGATAGTCATATTTTTGGCTGTCCTTTTTTATTATTATAAAAGACACGTCTACCATACCAAACACATTGTGCCCAGGACTTTGGACTGGGTGTTTTTGGAAATTATGATGCCCAAAGAAAATCCGGAAGAAAAGAACCAGCAGAACGCCATGAAGACTACCATCGAGGAAAAAAAGCAGCTGATTGCCGTAGCCGAGCAATTGTTCGCAACTCTTTCGGAGTCCGGCCACAGCAGGGGCTGGCTGCAGGGCAAGGATTATTACAGTTTTGAGATTGCCTGCACGGACAAAAAAATTTCCTTTTTCGTCAACTGTCCCAAACATTTGCAGGAGCTGGTGGAAAAGCAGATCCAGGCCCAGTATCCGCACGCGTTTGTGGAGCAGGTGCGCGGCTATAACCCGTTCCAGGATGACGGCAAAATTGAAGTGGAAGAATTAGATCTGTCCAAAAAATACGCCTACCCGTTCCGCACTTATAAAGTAATGGAATCCGACCCGCTGAACTCTTTGACCAATGCCATGAGCAAGCTCGGCGAAAACGAGGGCGCGGCCGTGCAGTTTGTGCTTTCGCCGGCCGGCACCACCTGGCAGGGCGTGCCGAGGCATATGGCGCTGGAAATCCAGCAGGGCAAGAATCCCGAAATGATAGAGCGCGGGCACGCCTACCGGTTGTTTATCGGCTTTTTTCGCGCGCTTGGCCGCGCCATGGCCGGTATTGGCAGCGGCTCGTCCAAAAATTTCCAGCCGTCGCACGCGCATAAGGATTTATCCGGCTACGCCTCGCCCATCCAGCTGACGCCCATGCAAAATGAAATCGTCAAAAAACTGGAGGAAAAAGCCAGCCGCCCGGGGTATAAAGTCAATGTCCGTTTGGTAACTTCGTCTCCAACTCCAGGCAACGCCCAAAGCCACATGAAGAGCCTGCTTTCGGCGTTTTTGCAGTTTAATATGCCGCCGTTTAACGGCCTTAAAATCAAACGCCGCGACAAGAACGAGATTTTGAAGGATTATATTTTCCGCGTGTTCCGAGACAGCGGACGTTTGAACATTTTAAACACCGAAGAGCTGGCCAGCCTGTGGCACTTGCCTACGCCGTTCATCGAAACTCCTAACATCAAATGGCTGATGTCCAAAAAAGCGCCGCCGCCCATTAACGCGGCTAAGGAAGGGTTGTTGCTTGGCCGAAATGTTTACCGTGACGTGGAAACACCGATTTACATGACGCGCGACGATCGCCGCCGTCATACCTACATTCTCGGCCGCACCGGCGGCGGCAAATCCGTGCTACTCGCCAATATGGCCATCCAGGACATTAAAAACGGCGAAGGTTTGTGCGTGGTGGACCCGCACGGCGATTTGGTGGAAGATATTTTAACGCGCTGCCCCAAGGAACGTGCCGAGGACATTATTGTGTTTGAGCCGTTTGATATGGACCGGCCTTTGGGATTGAACATGCTGGAAGTGGACAGCGAGGAACAAAAGGATTTCGCGGTCCAGGAAATGATCCAGATTTTTTACAAATTGGTCACGGATCCGGCCATGCTGGGGCCGATGTTTGAGCACAATATGCGCAACGCCATGCTTACGCTCATGGCCGACGAAGAACACCCGGGCACCATTACCGACATCCCGCGCATTTTTACGGACACGGACTTCCAAAAGTACAAAATCGCCAAAGTCAAAGACCCGGTGGTGCGGCTGTTTTGGGAAAAAGAAATGGCCAAGACTTCGGACTTCCATAAATCGGAAATGTTGGGCTATTTGATTTCCAAAGTCGGCCGGTTTGTGGAAAACGCCATGATGCGCAACATTGTGGGCCAGCCGAAATCCGGCTTTAACTTCCGTAAAATTATGGACGAGGGCAAGGTGTTGTTGGTTAATTTGTCCAAAGGCCGGACAGGGGAAATTAACGCCAAGTTATTGGGGCTCATCCTTGTCAGTAAAATCCAAATCGCGGCGCTGTCGCGCGCCGACATCCCCGAAGAGCAGCGGAAAGATTTTTATTTGTACGTGGACGAGTTCCAAAATTTTATCACCGACGCGTTTTCGTCTATCTTATCAGAAGCCAGGAAATACAAATTGAACTTGATTATGGCGCACCAATATCTCGGGCAGTTGGAACAGCAGGCCGGCGCCCAGGGAGCGGCCAGTAAAGATTTGCGCAACGCCGTGTTCGGCAACGTCGGTACCATGGTGGTATTCCGCACCGGCGCCGAGGATGCCGAAGTTTTAGGCAAGGAATTTGCCCCGACCTTTAACCAGTTTGATTTGGTCAACATTGACCGGTTCGTCACTTACGTCAAATTGATGATTAACGGCACGGCCAGCAAGCCGTTTAACATGGCCACTTACGCGCTGCCGCAAAACCGCAACGAAGAACTGGCCAAAGCCATCCGGCAACTATCGCGCTTAAAATACGGCCGGCCGCGGGCCGAAGTGGAAGAGGAACTTTTGGAAGCTGGCCAAGTTGCCGAAAGTATGAGCGCCGGGGTAGGGGATATTGAGCGTGGGTTGTAATCAAGAATATTTCCTCGGAATTCTGTTCCGGATGTTCCATCCCGACCGACGACTAAGTAGCATCCGACCCGTTCGATAAACTCAGGGTCGCCCTGAGCGGAGCCGAATGGGCGAGGAGGAGCGGAGGGATCTGTAAAAGTGATAGATTCCTCGGCTCGTCCTCAGCTGCATTCGAACTCGCTCGGAATGGAACACCAAAATGCAGATGTTACTTCGCAGTTCTGCCGCAGGGGAGGATCCATTGGGCGGAAAAGGCTCGGATAGTTATGCTGATAATGTGGATTTGCCTAATTTTTTGTTTGGTGGTATACTATCTACAGCTTACAGTGGGCGCTAAAAAGGCGCTATTTACTGAAACAAAAAGCAGTTTTATCTCGTAAATACAATAGGATGCGATTTTATCGTACCCTATACATTTATCATCTTTTAAAGTAAAAAGGAAAACAAAAATGGACAAACTTTCCAATTTAGCCATGATCGCCCAGATGATTGATTCCGCGGACAAGAATATTCAGTCTGCCAAGCAGATGCTGCGCGAACTTATGGGCAACGCGCCGGCTACAAAATCAAACGGCCATTTGGCCGACAAGGTTAAAGACTTTACCGTGTCCGAAGGCGGCAAAATTATTGAGGGCGTGTTTGACGGACAAAATATGATCGGGCCGGACAAAAAACAGTACCCCGTGCCGGCCAATTACGCATCCAAATCCAAACTGGTGGAGGGCGATGTGTTAAAATTGACCATTGCCGAAGACGGCTCATTTATTTACAAGCAGATCGGTCCGGTGGAGCGCAAGAAAATGCTGGGCATGCTTTTGGTTGACGACAAGGGCGATTTCCGCGTCATGGCCGAAGGCAAAGCCTATAAAGTTTTGCTGGCCAGCCTGACTTATTTTAAAGCAGAGCCGGGTGACGAAGTCACCATCGTTGTGCCTAAAGACCAAGTGTCGGAGTGGTCGGCCGTGGAGAACGTGATTAAAAAGAATTCTGGCGGCGCACACGCGGACCTGGAAATGTCTAGCACCGCGGTTAATGTGGACGTGGACGAGGAACTTTAGAAGCGAAGGATAGACGCGAAGGCTGCAACGCGAACATATCGCGAATTCGCGTTTACCCCGCACCACTTTTAACAGATTAACATCTATAGGTGTAGGAATGTTTGCGTAGTCAAATGTGCAACCATCGCACCGGATTAGGTTAGTGAAAAGTGGTGCGGGGTTTACTTTCGCGTAGATTAATTCGCGTTTAAATTCGCTTCTACTAATATGGAAACAAACCTACAAATAAACCAAAATTTGAGCAGCAAAATAGAAGTTCAATTACAAAAATATCCTATAATTCTTCAAGTGCTCCGGTTTGGGGCCATCGGCGTCATTAACACGGCGCTGGATTTTATAGTGCTGAACGTGGTGTCCAAAACTTTCGGCATCAGCTCGGGACTGCAGCTTGGCAGTATCAATGTCATCGGTTTTTCCCTGGCCGTGATCCAAAGCTATTTTTGGAACCATTATTGGGCGTTTAACGCGGGACAGATAGTCAGTTTGTGGAAAAATTTTATCCGTTTGGTTTTGGTCGGCGCTTTGGGAGCTCTGGCGGTTTTGATTGTATTGCTTGGTTCCAACGCGAGCGCGCCGGCAAGTTTTTATTTGATTATTTTGGCGATTTTTGTTATTGCGGAAATTGTTTTGTGGTATGGTTTTGAATTAAACAAAAACGCGCCGCCCAAGCAGGCGGCCAGCGAATTTTTGGCCTTTTTGTTTGTGAGCATTATCGGTTTGGCTATTAACAGTGTGCTCATCGGTTTGATTTCTTCCCATCTCCAATTAGTCGCCAGCGCGGACTTAAATAAAAACATCGCCAAAATTTTAGCCACCCTGGTTTCCCTGATTTGGAACTTTATCGGGTATAAGATTTTTGTGTTTAAGAAGTAATTCCGCTTATTTGTCGATGATCGTATGCTGATGTAGGGAACGGTTTCAAACCGTTCCCTACTTTGTATTTATAGAGGTATAATGATATAATAAAGTGACTTTATGGCTGTACTATATCGCAAATATCGACCGCAGACCTTCGCAGAGGTTTTGGGGCAAAAGCACATTATTCGCACGTTGAAAAATCAGGTGGCGGCGGGTTCGGTCGCGCACGCTTATTTATTTACTGGCAGCCGCGGCATTGGCAAAACCACTTTGGCGCGTTTGTTGGCCAAGGCGGTGAATTGCGAGAATAGGGCTAAGGGTGAAGGGCTAAGGGCTAAGTCGGATGAGGGGGACCCTTGCGGCAAGTGCGCAAATTGCATGGCAATACAGAACGGCAACTTTTTGGATTTGGTGGAAATTGACGCCGCGTCCAACACCGGCGTGGACAATATCCGCGATTTGGTGGAGCACGTCAGGTTCAGCCCGTCCGTGGGCAAGTATAAAGTTTTTATCATCGATGAAGTCCATATGCTCAGCAAGGGCGCGTTTAACGCGCTTTTGAAAACTTTGGAAGAGCCGCCGCAGCATGCCATTTTTGTGCTGGCTACCACCGAAGCCAACAAAGTGCCGGCTACGATTATCTCGCGCACCCAGCGGTTTGACTTTAAGCTGTTGGAACCCGGGGAATTGGCCGAACATCTGGAAAAGATTTTAAAGGCTGAACATTTTAAATTAAATAAAGAAATTTTAAGGCTGATTGCGGACAACGCCGAGGGCAGCGTCCGCGACGCTTTAAGTTTGCTGGATAAAGTTATTACCTTGGGAGAAGACGCCACTTTGGAAGATTGCCAGCAGCTGTTGGGCATTACAGACTTTGGCGTCTGCCACCGTTTGCTTGGCCACATTTTGGCCGGCAAGATGGCGGAGATTCCCGCGTTTTTTGATAATTTATCGGAACAGGGCGCGGACTTGGCCGTGTTTAACCGCGACTTTTTGGAATATTTGCGCAAAATTTTAATTTTTCAGGTCAGCGGCGGAGGTTTATCCGGTCTGGCTAAAGAACACGAGGAGGAGATAAAAAAGCAGGCCGCTTTGGCCAATCCGCAGGAATTGATTTTTATCGTGCGGCTGTTTTTAAAGTCGTATAAAGATTTGAATTCCAGCCCGCGCGGCGAGATTCCGCTGCTGTTGGCGGCTTTGGAAGCGGCGCAGCGGAGATCCGGCAAATCGGATAAATCGGAAAATCAGAAAATCGGATCGGCGGTTCTGTCAGCGCCGGTTAAACAACCGACGGTCGTGGTCAGTAATCATCCGGAAACAAAAAAAGATGAGGTCGCGGAATTATCGGCGGACGATGAAACTCCTTTGGCCGAAGCCATAACTTTGGAGGAAGTCCGCGCTTGGTGGCCAAAATTTATCGCGGAACTCAAAAAGCGCAACTGTCCGCTGGCCAGTTTAATTAAGACCGCGTCACTAGACGGCGTTTTGGGCCGGGCCATAATTGTGGGCGTGAAGTTTAATTTTGACAAAGCCAATTTGGAAAATGCTAAAAATCAAGCCATGATTTCATCAGTCATCCGGGAAATCAGCGGCAAGCCCCTGGCCGTGCGCGGCGCGGTAATCAAACCACTGGCGGCCGAAGGCGCGGCAGTAAACTTGGGCGACGTGCTCAAGGTGTTCGGTGGGGAATTAATAGAGTAGACTTAATTTGAGATCGTAAAAATCAAAATTAATTAAAATTTATGTTAGAAACAAAATCCCAAAAAGTTTATTTTGGCGTGAGCATGGTTGTAGTGTTGGTTTTGGTTTGCATAACGGTTTTTCAGAAAAGCGATTTTCGGTATAAAGACACCACGGATTACGCCAAGCTGCAGCAGCAATCAGAGGCTGAGCAGAAGGCTTACGCCGTGTATTTGGCCAGCATCCAGACCGACCCGGTGGCCAGCCAGGAATTGTTCCAGAGCATTTTGACGCAGGCTGACATACGGCAGGAGGTGGAGGCGCAGCTTAAAACCAGCCAGCCGGTGGTGCTGCCGACGGTTGACCAAAAAACTTTAAACTTAACTTCAGCCTCCGGACAAAAAGCCGTGGAAGCTTACTTTACCGCGGCGATCGGGCCTTTAGTCGCCTTTAGTCAAAACACATCCGATCTTAACAAACAATTATTTACCGACCCCAATTCCGCGGCCACCATCAGCAAAGAATACAATCAAGCCTTCCGTAAATTAACCGCCGCGCCGGTGCCCAAAGAAGCGCTGCCCGCGCAAACGGCATTGGTTTCTGCTTATATTTCCTACGGCCGGCTGCTGGATTTGTCAAAGCAGTATACGTCCGGTCAGAACACCCAGCCCTGGGCCGACACTTACCAAAATTACGCGGCCATTAACCAAAGTTTTCAGGCTTTTACCGCCGCCTATAATCAGTTAGTCGGTAAATACCATCTTGCCGATGAAACAATTTATTACGCGCAAAAAAGCGGCAGCCATTTTGTTTTAATTCCCGAGGCACGCGCGGTTTTTGGCCTCGGCGACGTTACCATTACTGTCGGCGATATCCCGCGCATCATTATGGATACGGTGCAGCAAGGGCTGGTTTCGTCTTTTACCCAGTTTATGGCGTCGTTTTTGGAGCAGATGGTGCAAAAAATTGAAAGCAATTACAAAATTGCCAACTTTCTGTATTATTCCGACGCCTTGGTTTCCGGCCAATACGCCAACGATTATTTAAACAAATATGTTGACAGCTCGCTTGACCAAAACATTATCAAACAATTGATTCCACAGTTTTCCTGCAACAAACAAAACCAAAACCTAAAACCGATTTTCCAGGCCAAAGCCAGCCAGTATTTGGGTTTTGATCCTTCCAGTTTGAACCCGAGCGACCCGAATTACTATCAAAAATTGGCTTCGGTCGGCAACTTTATGGCTTCGTCAAACGGCCAGGAGCTTTACTATCAGGATTTGGCGGCGCAAACCGAGAGCGCGGCCCAGGCCGCGGCTGACCGCGAACTCACCAGTAACGGTTTAAAGAGCCCCAGGGACGCGCTGAACGGCGGCATTGCCACGTCGGTCAATGCCATTGCCGGCGGCGAGCAGGCCAGTTTAAACGAGATTATGCAGCTCGGAAACAGCAACGCTGGAAGTTTCATTAGCCAGTTCGTGGCGCAAATTTCCCAGACTTTGTTTACCAAATTTTTGTTCAGCGGCGCCACGGTCAGCCCGCGCAGCCCGAGCAGCGGCGGCGTGCTTAAAGAGCAGGCCACCTGCCTGGCCGCGGCCCAGCTGGCCCCGATTGTACCCATTACCGGTACCCCGTACCAGCAGCCCCCGCCCGCGCCCACGACCCAAAGTTTGCTCAACCAGGCCTGCGCCCAGCTGCCGGGCGGCTGCGCGGCGGGTTCGTCGACGCAAAATCCTTAGACACCGGTTGATGGGCATCTTCTTGCCAACACATCCCTCGACCTTTACTTGTCGTTATCGGATAGATATCGGCTGAGGATTGTGGAACCACGAAGATACCCATCAATCAAACCAACCAGCCCTGAACCTAAGCGGGGCTGATTTTAGTATTTTAAGGTAATATGTTATAATCAAAATGACTTTTGGTCATTTTGTCCCGAGCGAAGCGAGGGATCTGTCTTAATTTAAGCACAGTTTTTTTATGGAAAATTTTGAAAACAAGCCGGAAATCCCGGTTTCCGCAAGCCAGAATCCGTCAGAAATTAACAATCCGGTGCCGCGGCCGCATTATCAGCACAATCCCATTGTGCTTTTAGTGGTTTTAAGCCTGATTTTTGGCATGCTCGGTGGCAGTTTGAGTACCTATTATTTGCTCCGCGGCCCGGACGCGCAAAAATCGGCCGGCGTTTTATCCGCCACCCAAAATATCACGCTGAATGAGGATTCTGCGATTATCGACGTGGTCAAAAAAGCCAGCCCGGCCGTGGTTTCCATTATCATCTCGCAGGATTTGAATAAGGTTCCCGGATACGGTATGAACCCCGGCAATACTGACCCGTTTTATTTTTTCTTTGGCGGCCGCGGGCAGCAGCAGTATCCCCAAACGCCGAACATTCAGGAAGTCGGGGCGGGCAGCGGATTTTTTGTTTCAGCGGACGGTTTGATTTTAACCAACAAGCACGTGGTCAGCGATACCACGGCCAGTTATACCGTGATTACTTCGGACGGCAAAAGTTATGATGCCAAAGTTATGTCGCAGGATCCGGTGAATGATTTGGCGATTATCAAAATCAACATTGCCGACGCGCCATTTTTAACTTTGGCCGATTCCTCCAAAATCCAAATTGGCCAGCGGGTCGTGGCCATCGGCAATTCCCTGGGTCAATACCAGAACACGGTGACTTCGGGAATTATTTCCGGCACGTCGCGAAGCATTACCGCGGGCAGCGATGTCGGCAGCGGCAGCGAGCAGTTATCCGGCGTAATCCAGACTGACGCGGCCATTAACCCAGGCAACAGCGGCGGCCCGCTTTTGAACATACAGGCGCAGGTTATCGGTATTAATACCGCTATTGATGACCAAGGACAGTTGGTCGGTTTTGCTTTGCCGTCCAGTGCGGCCCAGCGGGCGTTGGCCAGTTTTCAGAAAAACGGCCACATTGCGGAACCGTTTTTGGGCGTGCGCTACGTTATGATTACCGACACCCTGGCAAAACAGCAAAAGCTGGCTTTTAATGCCGGCGCGCTCATTGTCGCCGGCAGTAACCCCGGGGAAAGCGGAGTGGTGCCGGGCAGTCCGGCCGCGGCCGCGGGACTGGCTGAAAACGACATTATTTTGGCGGTTAATGGCACCGAGGTTAACAACGATAACACCTTGTCTAGCCTGCTTCAAACTTATGGTGTCGGGGATACAGTTACTCTGCGGGTTTACCATCAGGGTAAAGAAAAAGACGTCAAAGTGACATTGGGGGAAGCAAAATAGGAGTTGCCGCGGAGCCTCTCCTCCTTGCAGAGGAGGAGTACCCCGCGAAGCGGGGGAGGTGGTTGGAGCATGACCAAGCGATTAAATAATCTGATTGGACTCAAAAATAATCGTAAACAGCTGCGTAAGAGCCTTACTCCCGCCGAAGCCAGGCCCTGGTCTTATTTAAAAAACAGCCAGCCGGGGGAAAAGTTTAGAAGACAGCATAGTGTAGGAAATTATATTTTGGATTTTTATTGTTCTGGAAAAAAATTGGCTGTGGAACTGGACGGTTCGCCGCATGACACGGGGCAAGGATACCAAAACGACCAAATTAGGACTGGTTATATAAACGGAAAAGGAATAAAAGTTATCAGGTTTGAAAATAAAGACATTATAAATAATATTGAGGGAGTGCTTATGGAAATCAGGAAGCATTTTTAGCAAACTCCAACCACCCCGTCACCCTTCGGGTGACACCCCTCCTTGGCAGGAGGGGAGGCTCCGCGGATAGCCCGGACAAACTTATGAAAATACTTGGAATAGATTACGGAGAGAAGCGGATTGGGTTAGCCATTAGCGATGAGTCCCAAACCCTGGCGCGTGAACTTACGATTTTATCGCCTAAAGAATTTTGGGAGCAAGTTAATAAGCTGGTAAGTGATCAGCGAATAAGTTTAATAGTTCTGGGCTGGCCGCTGAATATGAGCGGCAAGGAAACAAAAAAAACGGAAGAAGTTAAAAGTTTCAAGTTGAAAGTGGAAAGTGAGACTGGCTTGCCGGTGGAGATTATGGATGAAAGATTATCATCGCAAATGGCCCAGAACATCATCGGTGAAAATAAAAATCTTGATAGTTTGGCTGCGCAAATAATTTTGCAAAATTACCTAGACAAAAATAAAAAATAGATGAGTGAATTCCGGCAAAATCCAATAACTAAAAACTGGGTGCTCATCGCGCCAGCCAGGAACAAACGGCCGGATGAGTACAAAACGTATTCCGTGATGTTCGGCGTGCCCGAGCAGGACAGTTCTTGCGTGTTTTGTCCGGGCAACGAGGATAAAAGTCCGGAAATTTTGCGCGTGCCCAAAGGCAAAGACTGGGAAATCCGAATTATCCCAAATAAGTTTTCGGCTTTGGAAAGCACGGCCGTGTATCGGCACAAGGATTTTTACGTTTCGCACAGCGGCGACGGCGACCACGAGGTAATCATCACGCGCAAACACAACGAGCCGGTGGCTTTGCAATCCATCGCCACTGTTGAATTGACCATTCGGACATTCATTGACCGCATAAACAATTTAAGCAAAGATCCTAGCTTGGCTTACGTGCAGATTTTCCACAACCACGGCCGCGACGCCGGCGCCAGCATCATCCATCCCCACTACCAATTGCTGGCCACGCCCATTGTGCCGCCCCACATCCACAGCGAAATTTTAGGTTGCTATCACTATTACGAAAACAACCGTTCCTGCATTTATTGTGATATTATTAAGGAAGAGCTGGCGGTCAAGGACCGCCTGGTGCACGAGAGCGAACATTTTGTGGTGATTTCTGCTTACGCCAGCCGCTGCCCGTTTGAGACCTGGATTTTGCCCAAAAAGCACGGCGCGCGGTTTGAGGATATGAGCGAAGATGAGATTAAGCATTTGTCGTTCGTCTTAAAAGTTACGCTCGGCCAGCTTTACACCAAACTTTCCGACCCGCCCTTGAATTTTTACATCCACAATATGCCCAACAAAAAAGACCACCAGCACGCGGCGCAGGAGGAAAGGGCGTTCCACTGGCACCTGACGATTTTTCCGCGCATCACCATTTGGGCCGGCTTTGAATTCGCCACCGGCATCCCGGTCAACCCCATGCCGCCGGAAGTGACGGCGAAGTTTTTGAGAGGTGAAACATAATTTAACATTTATCGATAAACAATATGAGCACAAAATTTTATTTGATTTTGGCCGGGGCGGGGGCGGTGGGTTTGGGCATTTTGGGGTTTGTGCATATTTTGGGGCCGACGCCGCAGGACAGCGTATTCGGGCAGCAATGGTGGCTTAACGATACGCAGAATTTTTTGCATTTGATTATCGGCATAAGCAGTATTTGCGCGGGATTGTTTTTGCCAAAGCTGAGGCAGCAGGGGGCGGTCTGGCTGCTCGGCGTAATTTCCATTATCGGGGCGGTGGTCAGCCTGATTTTTCGCCACTTGCTTACCGTGAATTTAGTTGAGCCCGTAGAGGAGGTATTGTATTTTAGCGTCGGCAACATCGGCTTGTGGGTCTTGGCGCGGGAGGTCAATGATGATTTACGGAAAGAACTGAAAAAGTTTGGAAATACAATTTCCCTGACCCCGCCGACGAAAATGGATCTTTAGATGTAAATTTATCCTATGTCAAAAAAATTAATAGTAGCCAATTGGAAATTAAATCCCACTACGCTCAAAGACGCCCAAAAACTGGCGGCGGAAATTTCCGTTCGGGCGAAAAATAAGGTGGTGCTGTGCCCGCCGACCATTTATTTATCGCGGATAGATTATCCAAACTTAGGCGCGCAGGATTGTTTTTGGCAGGACAAGGGCGCGTTCACAGCCGAGACTAGTCCGCTGCAGCTGAATGATTTGGGCATAAAGTATTGCATCGTCGGCCACAGCGAAAAGCGCGGTACCGGAGAAAGTGACGAGCAGATTAACGCCAAATTGCGGACACTCATCAGCCATAAAATTATTCCCATCCTCTGCGTAGGGTACGGCACCACGGTAGAAGATGACGAATTGGAAGTTACGGATATTTTAAAGAGCCAGCTGGATATTGATTTAGCCGGAGTTGACACGGAATCGGTCGTCGTCGCTTACGAACCGGTCTGGGCCATTGGCACCGGCAAAAACGCCTCGCCCGAGCACGCCGAATCAATCGCGATTTTCATTAAGACCAAATACCAAATCAAAAAAGTTTTGTACGGCGGCAGCGTTAACGCGGCCAACGCGGCGGAATTTTTAAAACAGCACAACGTTGACGGTTTGTTGGTTGGGGGAGCGAGTTTAGTGCCTTTGTACTTTAATCAGATAATCAATTATTAGCAGTTAGCAATTAGCGATTAGCATTTAGCCACACAGTGGACTGCTAAACGCTAAACGCTAAACGCTAAACGCTAACATGATATACATCGCCAGCGACCACGCCGGGTTTGAATTAAAAAATACGCTCTGCCAATACCTTAAGGAGCAGAATTTGGAAGTTGAGGATGTTGGGCCGTTTAAATATGACAAGGACGACGACTATCCGGATTTTATTTATCCGTGCGCGGTTAAAACCGCGTCGGTGGACGGTAACCGCGGAATAGTTTTGGGTTTAAGCGGCAACGGCGAAGCCATAGTGGCCAACAAAGTTCGGGGTATCCGCTGCGCGTTGTACCAGGGCGGGGATTTAAAAATTGTTGAACTGGCCCGGCAGCACAATGACGCCAATATGCTGTCTTTGGGTTTTGGATTTGTCAGCGTTGCGCAGGCCAAAGCGGCGGTGGACTTGTGGCTCAAGACCGGGTTTGAAGGCGGCAGGCATCAGCGGAGAATAGATAAGATAAAAAGGATAGAGCAGCAGAGTTTTAAATGATACTAATATACGAATGGTACTAATGATACAAATAATACGAATACGATTTAAGATTGGTATTATTCGTATCATTCGCATGCATTAGTATATTGGTATCGCATTATTTATGCCCCAAATCGTCCCCGCAATTTTAGAGGAAACTTCGGAAGCCTTTTTGGATAAAGTTTCCCGCGTCACCAAACTGCCCGGCGTCAAACGCGTCCAGGTGGATTTCGGCGACGGCGCGTTTATTGACCGCAAGCTGTTGCCGGTAACCGCCATGGACGGCCTGAACCCGGCGTTTGAATGGGAAGCGCACTTGATGATCAAAGAACCCAAAGAGATGTTTGACTACAAAATGGCGGGTTTTGGCACGGTTTTGGTGCATTACGAATCCTTTGACAATTCGCGCGACCTGCATGAGGCCATTGCGGCCATAACGGCCGAGGGGATTAAACCGGGCGTTGCCATTAATCCCGGCACGCCGGTGGAGGTGCTTAAGGATTTGGAAAAAATCGTCCATCATTTTCAAATTATGGGGGTGGTTCCTGGTTACCAGGGTCAGGAGTTCATTCCGGAAACCTTAGAGCGCGTCGCGGCTTTGAGAAAGTTAATTCCCAATGCTATAATAGAGGTAGATGGCGGCATAAATATCGGGAATGTTAAAAAAGTCGCTCATGCCTCGGCGGATTTAATAGTAGTCGGCAGCGCCCTCATCAGAGCGCCGGATATGGCGGATGCTTGGGAAAAACTAAATCAACAATTGACGATTTCCGCCGAAGGCGGATCCGCCTCTGGCGGAAACAATTAACAATTGACGGCAGAAACAAACATGAAAATCTTCAGCTTACAGTCAAAAACCGGTTTGGCGGCGTGGAGCGTGGTGTTGGGATTTTTGATTGATGTCGTCGCCAGTCTTCTGACTTTGAACAGTTATCAGCCTGATTGCTTTTTGGGGCCTTGCCCTAAAATATATGATTTTGGGTTCCCTTTTAAAAATCACGAATTATTTTTGGGTGATTTATCAGTTTTATTCCTTAATTTATTTTTTTGGATTTTAATTAGCTTTATAATTTTACTTGTCATCCGCCGTTTCAGAAAGAAAAATTATCAAATAACGACAAAACGGAGTTAAGTAGTCTCCTCCTGGAACAGGAGGAGTACCCCGCGAAGCGGGGGGAGGTGGTAGACATCAGCAATTCATAAAATTACCGCCCCGTCCCGCCAAAGGCGGGGCACCCCTCCTATATTCTGATGATATTCCTGAAATAGGAGGAGAATGCTCCGCGTATAGCCCTAATAACGGCAGACAGATGGACTTTTTATATAACAATGTCAGCCGCAAAGATTTACGCAAGAAACTTAGAAATAACCTCGGTCTGCCGGAAATTATCTTATGGAGGGAATTGAAAGGGTCCAAACTCGGCAAAAAATTTAGGAGACAATATGGTGTTGGTCAATATTCTCTTGATTTTTACTGTCCTAATGAGCGTCTGGGCATTGAACTGGATGGCGGTACGCATGACAGTTCTGAAGCCTACGATTACGATCAAAAACGGACGGAATTTATACAAAGTCAGAATATAAAAATCATCAGATTTCAGAATAAAGATGTTTTGAATAATCTAAACGGAATTATTGAAGAAATTAAAAGTCATCTCAAATAGTGTCTACCACCCCGTCACCCTTCGGGTGACACCCCTCCTGTTCCAGGAGGGGACTGGTAAACAGCGTAAATACCAAAATGCAAAAATTATCCCAAAACGAATTAAAATATAAAGCCAATGATATCCGGCAGGACATCATCGGGATGTTGCTGGAGGCCAAGAGCGGGCACTCTGCCGGGCCTTTGGGCATGGCCGATGTATTTACGGTGCTGTATTTTGGCGGCGTGATGAACCACGACCCAAAAAATCCAACTTGGCCGGATCGGGACCGTTTGATTTTATCTTGCGGCCATATTAATCCCGTGCTTTACGCGAGCTTGGCCGAAGCCGGCTATTTTCCCAAAGCCGAACTGAAAACTTTAAGGAAAATCAACTCCCGCCTGCAGGGGCATCCGCACAACTTATCCGCTCCCGGCATTGAAACCACCTCCGGCCCACTGGCGCAAGGCGCGTCGCAAGCGGCAGGCTTAGCGTACGGGTTGATGATGGACCGTAAAAAATCACAGAGGATATATCTAATAATGTCCGACGGCGAACAGCAGGAAGGCCAGGTCTGGGAAGCCGTGATGTTTGCGGGCAAATATAAGCTGCACAACCTGACCGGCGTTTTAGACCGCAATAACATCCAAATTGACGGCAACACGGAAGACATTATGCCCTTGGAAAATTTGCGCGCGAAGTACGAGGCGTTCGGCTGGCACGTTTTGGAAGTTGACGGGCATAACCATCAAGAAATTATAGACGCCTGCATGGAGGCCAAAGCCATTTACGAAAAACCGACCATAATTATCGCGCATACCATTCCGGGCAAGGGCGTGGATTTTATGGAAGGGGATTATAAATGGCACGGAAGCCCCCCCGACCAGTACCAGGCGGAAATCGCGCTGAATGAATTGCGCACGCTCCGCGGGCAAATCCAAAGTGAGCATCAGTAAAATTAATAAAATGAAAAAATAACTTCAATCACTATAATTATAGAGCTTATTTATTACTCAAAAAAGCGGAGTAACAATGGATTTAAATCCCAAAATTGGTGAACCAGATATTGAGCAGGCGCCGACCCGCAACGGGTACGGCGAAGCGCTTTTGGAATTGGGCGCGCAAGATGAAAGAGTGGTGGTGCTCACCGCTGACCTGGCCGAGAGCACGCGCGTTTTGGATTTTGCCAAAAAATTCCCCGAGCGGTTCATTGAGTGCGGCGTGGCCGAGCAGAATATGATGGGCATTGCCGCGGGCCTGGCGCTTTACGGCAAAATTCCTTTCGTGTCGTCGTATGCCGTTTTTTCGCCAGGGCGGAATTGGGACCAATTGCGCGTGAGCGTTTGTTACAGCCAGGCCAATGTGAAAATCGCGGGGGCCCATACAGGTATATCGGTCGGTCCGGACGGGGCCACCCATCAAGCTTTAGAGGATATTGCCATAACCCGGGTTTTGCCCAATTTGACAATTGTAGTGCCCTGTGATGCCCTGGAAGCCAAAAAAACCGCCTTAGCTGCGGGGAAAACGCCGGGCCCCGTGTATTTCCGCTTTGGCCGCGAAAAAACGCCCATAATGACAACGGCTGATTCGCCCTTTGAAATCGGCCGAGCCGAGGTGATGCGCGACGGTAACCACGTGGCTTTAATCGGCAGCGGCCCGGTTTTATATAACGGTTTGTTAGCCGCGATTGAGCTGGAAAAGGATGGCATTAGCGTGATGGTGGTAAATAATCATACAATTAAACCGATTGACGCCGAAACCGTTATCGACGTGGCGCGCAAATGCGGCGCCGTCGTGACGCTGGAAGAACATCAGGTGATGGGCGGCTGCGGCAGCGCGGTTTGCGAAGTCCTGGCGCAGAATTATCCCGTACCCGTGGAAATGGTGGGGATGCCCGACACCTTTGGCGAATCCGGCCAGCCGAATGAATTAATTGAAAAGTATGGGATGGGCAAGGACGCGATTAAGAAAGCGATCTTAAAAGTTTTCAAAAGGAAAAAATAATAATTTTTGATCTTGATCATAATTTTATGCTCAAATTTGTCCACAAAAAGCATATGCACAAAGACAGGCCGGAAGCCAAGTTTGTGATTTATTACAGCGTGTCCGATATAGTGCTAGGCTTATTGCTGATTATTTTGGTCAGTTTTTTTGCCGTCAATTATGTCCGCGATAATCTTGACGGCCGCGCTGGCGCCGGGTGTTTTGGGATGTATAGCAGGTATTAATCAGTAAAAAGAAAAATAGAGAATTAGAGAATTAGAACGTAAACTCTCTAATTCACTAATTCACTAACCTATGTTTGACATTATTTCCATCGGCGACCCGACCATTGACACGTTTTTGATTGTGCACGATATTGAAATTAAGGAAATGGGCGGAGAAAAAAAAGCGGTGATCAGCTGGGGCGACAAGCTGCCGGTGGACAAGTTTTACCGGACCGTGGCCGGCAACGCGGCCAATAACGCCGTGGGCAGTTCGCGCTTGGGGCTGAACGCCGCTTATTATTGCGTGGTGGCGCATGACACCGGCGGCCGGGAAATCGTGCACAAAATGGAAAAAGAAGGCGTGTCCACGCGCTACATCATTAAAAACGACAAGCACCCGACTAACGCCTCAACCGTGTTAAGTTTCCAGGGCGAGCGTACGATTTTTGTTTACCACGAGCACCGCAAATATCAGTTGCCCGATTTTGTCCACTCCGGTTGGATTTATTTAACGAGCATGGGCCAAGGGTTTGAAACCGTTTACCACGATTTGGCCAGGTATGTTGACCGTTACAAGGCCAAGTTGGGATTTAATCCCGGCACTTTCCAGTTGCGGGCCGGAGCTAAGGCCAATGAATTGATGCTCAAGCGCACGGATTTGCTGTCGCTCAACGTGGAAGAAGCCCAAAGTTGGGTCGGCGAAAGTGGCCGCGATCCGGAAAGCCTGTGCCGCGCTTTGGTCAAACTGGGTCCAAGAGCCGTGGCCTTGACTGACGGCCGCGCCGGCGCTTACAGTTATTCCAAGGAAGGGTTTTATTATATTCCGGAATATCCCGGGCCGTGCCTTGAGGCCACTGGTGCGGGCGATGCTTTTACTACCGCCTACATTGCGGCGTTAGCGCACGGTTTGCCCCACAAAGAAGCTCTGCGCTGGGGGCCCATAAATGCCGGCTCGGTGGTCCAGCAGGTCGGGCCGCAGGCCGGGCTTTTGACCAAGCGGGAGATGGAAGCGCAACTTAAGAAGCTGAAAAAATTTGTCCCGATAAAAATCACGGATGAAAAAGTCAAGGCACGGGTGTTGCGGGAGGCAGCAAAAAAAGAAAGTTGAATGTATTGATGGGCATCTTCGAGGTTGTGGTTTAGTAGGTTATGATTGATGCGTCGGCCAATAAATATCGGCTGATGATTATAGCCGCCCGAAGATGCCCATCAATTCTTGAGCGACCTAAATTTTTAAATTAAGAAAGGAATAAAATGAAGCAAGTCAAAGTAGGCATCAACGGGTTCGGCCGCATCGGGCGGCAGGCGTTTAAAGTGGCGTTGGAACGTAAGGAGGTTGAGGTTTTAGGAATTAACGATTTGACTTCCACCGCCGTTTTAGCGCATTTGTTAAAATACGACAGCGTTTACGGGCGCTATCATCGTAAAATCGAGCATGACGAAACCAATATTATCGTTGACGGCAAAAAGTATCCGGTGTCCGCGGAAAAAGATCCGGCAATGCTACCGTGGGGAAAGTTGGGCGTGGAAGTCGTGATAGAGTGCACGGGGCGGTTTACGGATAGTGAAAAGGCGGGCGCTCATCTTAAGGCCGGAGCCAAAAAGGTTGTCATTAGCGCGCCGGCCAAAGACGAAGGCGTGACGCCGACGATTGTCTTAGGGGTTAATGCCGATAAATATCGCGCGGACCAAAACATTATCAGTTGTGCGTCCTGCACCACCAATTGCATCGCGCCGGTTTTGGCGATTATGCAGGAAACTTTTGGCGTGGAAAAAGCGCTGATGTCCACCATTCACAGTTACACGGCCGAACAAAATTTGGTTGACGGCCCGCCGCCGGGAGGAAAATCCAATGATTTGCGCCGCGCCCGCGCCGCGGCAATCAATATAATCCCCACCACGACTGGCGCCGCCATTTCGGCTACGCAGGCAATTCCGTCGCTCAAAGGAAAATTTGACGGCGTGTCATTCCGCGTGCCGACTCCGGTTGGCAGTTTGTCGGATTTTACGATGCTGCTCAAGAAAAATGTCACCAAAGAAGAAATCAACCAAGCCTTCATCAGCGCTGCCAAAACCGACCGTTTTAAAGGAATTTTGGAAGTAACGGATGAACCAATTGTTTTGCAAGACATCGTGGCCAACCCTGCCTCATCCATTATTGACCTCGCCCTGACCCAGGTCGTTGACGGTAATTTGGTCAAAGTTGTGGCGTGGTACGATAATGAATATGGGTATTCTCATCGGTTAGTGGAGGAAGCGATTATGGTGGGTAAAAATTCCTGAAATTGCGAGGAGTGCAGCCGACGGAGCAATCCCGATAATACCAAACAATGTATGATATCGGAACAGTTCTATATCTATATATTGACCAACCAACGACATACGGTTTTATATACTGGATTTACAAACGGACTAATAAAGAGAACATGGCAACACAAACAGCATATAGTGAAGGGGTTTACTAAAAAATATAACGTAGACAAGCTGGTATATTACGAAGTTTTTGAGGAGATGTATACCGCGTTGGAACGAGAAAAACAAATCAAAGGCGGTTCCAGGCAAAAGAAAATAGATTTAATAAATAAAATGAATCCTAATTGGGAAGATCTATATTCTAAATTACTCGGTTGAAATTGCGAGTGCAGCCTAAGTAATCCCAATATTTAATGAGATTGCTTCGTCGCCAGTTAAAGCCCTGGCTCCTCGCAAATTCATAATTTTTTATGGCTATAAAATATTTGCGAACATCCAAAATCCAAAATAAAACCGTCCTGCTGCGCGTGGACGTAAACGTGCCGATTGATAATGGCAAGGTTAACGACGCTTTTAGGATTGAGCAAATTATTCCGACTATTAAACATTTGCATGCAGCAGGCAATACGGTAATTGTTTGCGGGCATTTGGGGCGGCCAAAGGGCAAAAAAGACCCGCAATTTAGTTTAGAGCCCGTGGCCAAATTGATGGCTGAGATGCTGGGCTATAAATTTTTGGAGACTGACCATAAGCTGCCGGAATACCAAATTAACCATTTTATTTTTTATACCGGAAATATTCTGGAAGAAAAACATCAGGAGCAGCTTGGGATGGCGCCGGCCAAAGACATTATTTTGCTGGAGAATTTACGGTTTTACGAAGGCGAAGAAAAAGACGATCCGGTTTTTGCCAAAAAATTGGCGAGTTTTGCCGATGTTTACGTTAATGACGCGTTCGGCGTGGACCATCGTGCGGCCGCGTCCACGGTCGGCGTGACTAAGTATTTGGATAGCTATTGCGGTTTGCTTTTGGAAAAAGAAATCAAATCTTTGGATATGATGCTTAAAAGCGTTAAGCATCCGTTTGTGGTGATGACGGGCGGCATCAAGCTTTCGGAAAAAGTCGGGGCATTGGAAAATTTGGGCAAAAAAGCGGACAAAATTTTGGTGGGCGGGGGAGTGGCCAATTTGATGTTTAAATCTAAAGGTTTGGAGATCGGTTTGTCCAAAATTGAGGAAGGCGAAGCTAAAGGTTGCCTGGGAAATTGAAAAGAATTATAAGGACAAGTTAATGTTGCCGCTGGACGTGGTGGTGGTGGATGAGAAAATGGACAAAGACACCATCCGCGTGGCTACGCCTTATGACATCGGCAAAAAAGAACAGGTTTTGGACGCGGGCCCAAAAACCATTTTGGCGTTCGCCCAGGAAATCAAAAAAGCCAAAACCATTTTGTGGAGCGGCCCCTTAGGACGGTTTGAAGTCAGGCCTTTTCACCACGCCACTATGGCGTTGGCGCGGCTCATCGGCGGCCGCGGCAAGGGCCGCGCGTTTGTCGTGGTCGGCGGCGGAGACACGGTTGACGCCGTCCGTCAGGCGCACCAATTTGAAAACATCGACCACGTCTCCACCGGCGGCGGCGCCATGCTGGAATACCTGGCCGGCAAAAAATTGCCGGGCATTGAGGCGTTGAAATAGAGTAATGGCAAAAAGTGGTTAAATACTATCATACACAGTAGTATGATAGTATTTGTCCAAAATTTTATGGGCAAATACGATGCAAAGAAACATTTAACAAAGGAACAGCAGCAGGAATTGTTTATTGGTTTTGCAAAAGCCTTAGCGGCCATTAAGAATCCCGTTGAGGCGGCAAATTTTATAAAGGATTTGTTGTCGGAGGGCGAAGTGGTGATGCTTGCGCGGAGGCTGCAAATTGCCCGTTTGCTTTTGGAGGATTGCACCTATCAGGACATCCAAAGGGAAATGAAAGTCAGTAACACCACCATAGCGAGAGTCCACACCTGGCTTAATTTGTACGGAGAAGGGTATCGAGTTATCGCCGGGAGAATAAAAGAAAAGCCGGCTAAATCTGATGATGGTGCTTTATCTTGGAGTAAAGTCAAAAAGAGATATCCTATGTATTACTGGCCAGAATTGGTGTTGGATGAAATTATCAGGAACGCGAATGCCAAGCAACGCCGAAAATTGACCATGGCGCTTGAGCAGATGAAGGAGAAGACTAAGTTAAGTAAAGAATTAACCCGACTTTTAAAAATGGATAAAAACTATCATGCACAGTAGTATGATAGTATTTGTCCAAATTGGGTCAGGCCGGCCGGAAACTTTCGGGCATTGAGGCGTTGAAATAAAACATATGGATAGCTTTGTGCTTTTTGCCAAACCATGGTGGGTGAATTTGTTAATTTTAGTGCCAATAGGTTTATCTTTGTTTTGGCGTAAACGCGGTTTGGCCTTAACCAAAAGACGGCTGATTATAGCCGGAATTTTTGGGATAGCTTTTGGTTTTGTGGAAGCCAGCGTGGTGGTTTATTTAAGGGCCGCCTTGGGCGTTCTGCCGGGCTATCCGGCGATCCAGGTGGTTAATGCCTTGCCTAAAAGTTTGCTGGACATTGAACTTTATCGGGAAGCGGCAACCATAGTTATGCTGGCCAGCGTCGCGCTTTTGGCGGCCAAGCAAGTCCGGGAAAGGTGGGCGATATTTTTTTGGATGTTTGCAACTTGGGACCTGTTTTTTTACATTGGCACGTGGCTGATGATCAGATGGCCTGATTCCTGGACCACTCCCGACGTGTTGTTTTTAATCCCGGTGCCGTGGCTGGCGCAGGTCTGGTTTCCGATTTTGGTAAGCTTGCTCACGTTAATTGCAGTCGTCATTGGACAATGACGCTAAAGTTTGCGGGATTTAGAATGAAAACCAAACAAAGCCTGTTTTTTTGTGCTATAGTAAAGTTAGATATTAAATTATCAAAAGATATGAAAATCGCGAAAATTTTTGCCAGGGAGATTTTGGCCAGCGGCGGGGAGCCGAGCGTGGAAGTGGACGTAACTTTGGAGTCGGGGGCGGTTGGCCGGGCATCGGTTTCTTACGGGGCTTCTGCGGGCAGCAAAGAGGCTTTTGTGCTGCTTGATGGGGATAAAAAACGTTATAACGGCAAAGGCATGCTTAAAGCGGTTGCTAATGTAAATGCAAAAATTACCCCTTTGATTGTAGGCCAAATTGCCTCTCAGCAGCGCAAAATTGATGATATGATGATCCAGGCCGATGGTACTGAAAACAAGTCTAATTTTGGTGCTAATGCGATTTTGGGGGTATCTATGGCGGTTGCGCGGGCCGCGGCGTTATCTGAAAATTTAGAATTATACCGATATCTGCGTCAGGCTTATCAAATTGCGGATAAAGACTGGCGTTTGCCAAAACCGCTGGCTGTGTTCATCGAGGGCGGCAAGCACGCGGACAATTCCACGGATTTGCAGGAATATATTTTAGCGGTGACCAAAGAGCAGTCGTCGGCGGAAAATATCCGGATGATGGAAGAGGTTTATAAAGCCCTAAAAGCGATTATGCACGAAAAAGGTTTTGCCACCAACGTGGGCAATGAAGGGGCGTTCGCGCCGGAGGGCATTGCGGATAACGAAAAACCTTTGGAACTTTTAACTGAAGCCATAACAAAAGCTGGTTATAGAATTTACGATGACGCTGGAATATACATTGACGCCGCGGCTTCGGAATTTTATAAGGACGGCAAATACCACCTCGCGGCCGAAAACAAAATTTTGTCGGCCGAGGAATTAATCAAAATGTACCTGGGCTGGCTCAAAAAATACCCAATCATCTGCTGGGAAGATTTACTGTCGGAATTTGACTGGGAGCACTGGCCGGTTTTAATGAGCCAATCGCCAATCCCGCTTGTGGCCGATGATTTGACCGTGACCAATGTCAAATTATGGCAAAAAGCCATTGACCTCAAAGCGGCCAACGCCATTCTTATCAAACTAAACCAGGCCGGCACGGTTACTGAAACTATGGATTGCTGTTTACTTGCAAACAAACATCAGATGCTTACTATCCCTTCCCATCGCGGCGGCGGGGAGACTAACGATACTTTTTTGGTGGATTTGGCCGTGGCAGTCGGCAGCAAGTGGATTAAAGTTGGGCCGACAAGAGGGGAAAGAGTGTGCAAATATAACCGGTTGATGGAAATTGAGGAACAAATAAAAACCAAATAATTGTCTTTACTGACTACAATCAATACTAATATACGAATAAGTTTGCCGACATTAGTATATTCGTAAAGATTAGTAGTTAGTAAAGACAGGAAGAGTCTTTGACGTGAGCCACAAATATTACAAAAAGGTTGTCCTGGTGATTTTTGACGGTTTCGGCGTGGCGCCGGCCGTGCCCGGCAACGCCATTACCCGCGCCGGGACGCCGACGTTAAATTACATTATGGCCAATTACCCTGCCTTGGCTTTGCAGGCCAGCGGGCCTTTGGTCGGCCTGCCCTGGGGCGAAATGGGCAACAGCGAAGTCGGCCATTTGAATTTGGGCGCCGGCCGGATTGTGGGCCAGGATTTGCCGCGCATTTCCTTAGCCGTCCAAAACCGTGAGTTTTTTTCCAACCCGGTTTTTTTGGGCGCCATTGAACACGCTGAACATAATAATTCCAATTTGCATTTAATGGGGATGGTCAGCCCCGGCGGCGTCCACAGTCTGGATGAACATTTGTACGCGCTTTTGGGCCTTTGCGCCGAACGGAATTTCAAGCGCGTGTTTATCCATATGTTTACGGACGGGCGCGACACCGCGGAAAAAGTCGCTTTGGACACGCTGAAAAAACTGCGGGAAAAAATCGCCATCACCGGCGTCGGCCAGATTGCCACCGTGACGGGCCGGTTTTACGCCATGGACCGCGGCGGCCATTGGAACCAGACGTTTTTGACTTACCAGGCCCTGGTAGAAGGTGTTGGCGAGACGGCCGTGTCGGCGGAGCTCTGCTTAAAGCACAATTACGATCAGCAAATTTTTGACGAGATGATTAAGCCTACGGTTATGGTGCGCGAAGACGGCGCTGCGGTGGGCAGGATTGCCGACAACGATGCCGTGATTTTTTTTAATTACCGTTCCGACCGGACGCTGCAGTTAACAAGGGCGTTTGTGGAGCCCGGTAAAATTCCGGACGGGTTTTTGGGCCGGCGGCTGCAGCATCTGTATTTTGCCACCATGACCCAGTACGCTCCCGGGCTGCCGGCGGAAGCCGCTTTCCCGCCCGTGGATTTAAAAAACAATTTGGCCGAAATTTTGTCGCGCCGTGGCTATAGCCAGTTCCACATTGCCGAAAGCGAAAAGTACGCCCACGTGACTTCGTTTTTTAACTGCGGCCGCACCGAAAAGCTGCCCGGCGAGGAGCGGGTAATCGTTACCAGCCCGGAAAACAGCCGCAACTACGTGGACCATCCCCAAATGTCGGCGGCGGAGCTCACTAAAATTTTAACGGATAGGATTTCGGGCACCAAAACCAATTTTTTCGTGGCCAATTACGCCAACTCCGACATGGTCGGGCATACCGGCAACCTTAAAGCCTGCGTTTTGGCCGTAGAATTTTTGGATGATTGCCTAAAGAAAATTATGAACGCGGCGTTGCTTTGCGACGCGGTGTTAATTTTAACTTCCGACCACGGCAACTGCGAACAAATGATCAACACCAAAACCGGCGAGATTGACAAAGACCATACTACCAATCCGGTGCCGTTTTTGCTAATCGCTAACGAGTTTAAATTCAGCGCGCCGCGCCGGCGCGGTTTTGCGGCCCTGGCGGCTATGGTGCCGGAAGGCGTAATCTGCGACGTCGCGCCCACGATTTTGGATTTGTTCGGCCTGCCCAAACCTCGTGAAATGACCGGCGTGAATTTGCTGGATGTGATTGAGAGCCGCTAGTTATATATCAAGGATTGCTTTGTAGGGGCGGGTCTAGACCCGCCCCTACAATTGTATTTAAGATAATGATACAATAATTGATATGCCTAAAAATTGGAAACTAAAATCGCAGGTGACGGAAGAGATTTTGGCGAAAATCAGACAAATATTCACAGAGAACCCTCATCTGGCCTCCGGCCACCTTCCCCCAGAGGGGAAGGGGATTTGCGATTGTTGTCTCAATTGTTGTTTAATCGAGGATTAACCGAGAAAAATCAGATTGAGGAATTTTTATATCCCAAGTATGAAAATTTGCATGGCCCGTTTTTGTTTGGGGATATGCAAAAGGCGGTGGACAGGATTTGGGAAGCGATTGATAAACATCAGCGAATTTGTATTTATGGCGACTACGACGCGGATGCGGTTACGGCCAATGCCGTGTTGCAGCAAACGTTTCGTTATTTGGGCGTTGAGGTTGAAAGTTACATCCCCGACAGGTTTGCCGAAGGTTATGGGGTCAACGTTGACGCATTGTCAAAGATTAAGGATGGAGGATCAAGGATAATCATTACCGTTGACTGCGGCACAAACTCGGTTGACGCCGCTAATTTTTGTCGCGCGAACAATATCGATTTAATCATTACCGATCACCATGAAATCATCGGCGAACTGCCGAAAGCCTACGCGCTGATAAATCCAAAAAATTCAGGCGACAAATATCTGTATCACGACTTAACTGGGGTGGGCGTGGCGTTTAAATTGGCCTGTGGGTTGCTGCGCGCCGCGGATTTACACGCGGATCGGCTACGCGGATTTACACGCGGATCATCCGTTATTCAAGGATGGGAAAAATGGCTGTTAGACCTTGTCGCCATCGGCACGGTGGCGGACTGCCACAGTCTGCTCGGCGAAAACCGGATTTTGGTAAAATACGGGCTCAAGGTTTTGGCTAAGACGCGGTGGGTTGGTTTGAAAGCGCTGATGATATCAGCCGGTCTGCAAGAGGGCGCCTTCTGGAAACCGATGGATACTTATACACTTGGCTTTATCATTGCGCCGCGGCTGAATGCCGCGGGCCGGTTGGAGCACGCCAATGTCGCCCTACATCTTTTAATGGAAACCGATGCGTTGGCCGCCCAGCAAAAAGCCTTGGCCTTGGAGCAAATTAACCGCCGCCGGCAGGATTTGACCGGGCAGTTGCTAAGTGAAGCGCGCGAGCAGGCGGTAAAATACCAAGACCGCAAAGTTTTGATTCTGCTAGGGCGGGATTGGCCCAAAGGCGTGGTCGGTTTGGTGGCGGGTCGCATTGCGGAAGAATTTTACAAGCCGACGATTATTTTAGATAGAGGGGAAACGGAATCTACCGGCTCGGCGCGCACGGTTGGGGAATTTAATATTATTGAGGCATTAAAATTTGCTTCCGAACATCTTGTAAAATTCGGCGGGCACCAGCAGGCCGCGGGACTGACTTTGAAAACCGCGGAATACGAGGAATTTTATAAAAAGATTTTGGAGTACGCGGAGGCAAGCCTTTCTGAAACTGATTTACATCATCAGTTATTATTGGAAGCAGAACTGGATGGCAGTCAATTGTCAATTGTTAATTGTCAATTGTTGCAGCAATTAGAGCCCCTCGGCGTGGGCAACCCCAAACCCAAGTTTCTCATCCGCAATTTAAAAATCAATTCCGTCCGGCTGGTTGGAACTAGCCAGCAGCACTTGCAGATGCAGTTAAGCTCAAACGATGAAATTGCGAGCCCGAGTGCAGCCGAGGGCGAAGCAATCCTGCTAAAGAACTGGATCGCTTCGGCTGCACTCGCGATTTCAGGAATGACAAGGCTCATCATACCGGCCATAATGTTCAACTGCGGCGATTTTGCCAAAACTTTAAAAGTGGGCGATAATGTAGACGTTGCGGCGGAACTCATCCGCGACGGATGGAATGGATACGAGCAGGCGAAACTGCGGATTATAGATATTAGAAAATCAGTTTGAAAATTAGTGGAAATTGCGAGCCCCGATGCAGCGAGGGGCGCGGCAATCCCAAAAAATATCGGGATTGCTTCGTCGCCAGATAAAGCCCTGGCTCCTCGCAATTTCTACGTTATACAAAAAAATTTCAGATGACAAAACTTATTATCAATACCGACGGGGGGGCGAGGGGCAATCCGGGGCCGGCCGGGATTGGCGCGGTCATTGCCGATGAGCATCAAAAAATCATCAGCCGGCATAAGCAATACATCGGCGCAGCCACGAACAACGTGGCTGAGTATCGGGCATTGATTTTGGCATTGTCAGAAGCCTTAGCCCTTAGCCCTAAACCCTTAGCCCTAGAGATTCGAATGGATTCGGAATTGATTGTCCGCCAAATGAACGGGCAGTACAAAATCAAAGAGCCGGCGCTCAAACTTTTGGCCGCCGATGTCTTAAAATTACGCAATCATTTTAAAAACGTGACCTTTCGTCACGTTCCCCGCGAGCAAAATCAGGAAGCCGATAAGTTGGTGAATGAAGCTATTGACGAAGCGCTACAAGCGTAGTTAATGTTGCGTGATAGTAAAGATTGTTATCTGATATTTACAGTTTTCAGCGTACCCCCATCCAGCACCAGCAAAGTCCTGCCGTCGCCGAAAAGGGCGAATTTTTTTATGTCGGCGCCGGAGTACAAATCATATTCGTTCTGGTGGTCGCGGGTATCCAATTCCAGGACTTTGATTTTGTTGTTCTCCGCGAAAAAGGTCTCGTTTAAGCTTAAGCTGAGTAGCGGATTTGTGAGCCGGTCGCTACGGCGGGTAATAAAATCAAGATTATTGTCAAAGGGATTGATGTAGTCCAGTTCGCCGTCGCGGAAAAATATTAGCGTTGATTGGCCGGCGTCAAAATTCCAGGCGGTGATGTTGTCATCCAGGAGTTCCAGGCTGCCGCCGAATTTATAGAATGCGCCGTCAGCCAGCAAAAAAACCTGTTTTTCAAAAGTGATAATGATTTCGGCCTGCTTGAATGCCGGTAGGTTATCGGTAATATCCTGGCAGGCTTGGGCCGGGTCGGGGCAAATTTGCAAACTTGTGCTGGTGGCTTCTTGTTTTAGGAGGTACAAGTCGTTATTCAGGAAAGTCGCGGACAAAACGGAGTTTTGCAGCAGGAGTTTGTCCCGGCTCCCGGGAGTTATCAGATAAAAATTGTTGCCCGATAAAGCGTACAGCCGGCCGTTACCGTCAAAACTCCAAGTTGCGGGACCGGCAAACAGGCCGCTTAGGTCAATGATTTTTTTATCCGGCAGACTGGCGTAAAGAGCAGTCGCAACCGTACCCGAAGCGTTTTGCAAAATAAACTCATCGCCGCCGGCGCTGGCAACTATTGAGTCGGCTGATTTAGGCAAAGTAAACGCAACGCCGCTGCTCGGATTGTCAGGCGGGCCAATCATCAAGCTGTTTTGATTCAGGACGGCTAAGCGGTCTTGACTAGGCAGCAGCAAAAAATTCGCCACCGGTCCGGTGAGGTTTGATATTTTCGGCTGGCCTAAAAAAAGATAAATTTTGCCATTGACCGGGCTGCCCCAGGTTACCTGCCCGCCGGCCACGGTCAGGCGTTTTTCCCAAGTCTGGTAACCGGTTTTTTTCAGCGCGATTTGGTATTCTCCGGGCAGCAGAAAATCTAAATCTTTAACCGATTGGCTGACCGGCTTGCCATCCAATGAAACCCGGGCGTCGCCTGGGTCGCCTCGCAGAATCAAAACGCCGGTTTGCACGAATTTTTTTTGGGCAAAATCAAAACTCATGCCCCGGACATACAGGACAACTAAGGGCGCCAGAATCAAAAAAACCACAAAAATGCCGGCCAGCAGGATGTAGCGGATTTTTTTGCTCATGATGACATTATTTTAGCTCAAAATCCGGGCTTTAACAAACGGCGCGGTTTTGTTATAATAAGCATTGAATAAGGAATAGGTTATAGGTTGTGGCGGCCAGTGTGGTTGTAAGGCGGTGGTCTTAGGTCTTTCCGCCTTTTGCCTAATAACTAATGACTAAACCGGCCGCTACAACTAATAACCAATTACAATTACAATTACAATTACAATTATTCATGTTTCAGAACAAAATCGGGATAGACCTGGGCACGGCCAACACTTTGGTTTATTTGCCCAAGCGGGGAATAATTATTAACGAGCCGACCGTGGTGGCGATTTCGCTTGACGATAACCGCGTTTTGGCCGTGGGCCAGGAAGCCAAGGAAATGCTCGGGCGCACGCCGGAAACCATTGTGGCCAGTCGGCCGATGAAGGACGGCGTGATTGCCGATTACCGCGTGACCGAAGCCATGCTGCGTTATTTTATTAATAAAGCTTTGGGCAACATTAGGTTTTTCCGGCCCGAGGTCATGATTAGCGTTCCCGGCGGCATTACTTCCACCGAACGGCGGGCCGTGGTGGACGCGGCCATGGCGGCCGGCGCCAAGGCCGCGTATGTAATCAAAGAAACCGTGGCCGCGGCCATTGGCGCCGGCATCCCGATTGCTTCGGCTTCGGGGAATTTAATCATCGACATTGGCGGCGGCACCACGGACGTGGCCGTACTGTCGCTTGGCGGGATTGTCAACTCCACTTCGGTGCGCGTGGCCGGCAACCGTTTTGACCAGGCTATCATCGACTTTGTCCGCAAAAAGCACAGCATTGCCATCGGCGACCGCACGGCCGAAGAAATCAAAATCACCATCGGCAGCGCCCTGGCCGTGCCCGAAGAGGAAGTTATGGAAATTAAGGGCCGTGATATGGTTTCCGGCCTGCCCAAAACCGTTACCGTCACCACCAACGAAGTCGTGGAAGCCATCCATGATGAATTAAAGGAAATAGTCAGGGCCGTTAAAACCGTGCTCCAGGACACGCCGCCGGAACTGGCTTCGGATATCATCGATAAAGGCATGGTTATGACTGGCGGCAGCGCTTTGCTGCGCAACCTTGACCACTACATCGCGCAAAGCGTGGGCGTCTCCTGTTTCGTTGCCGAACAGCCGCTCCTCTGTGTAGCCAAAGGCACGGGCGTGGCTTTGGACAACTTGGACAGTTACAAAAAAAGTATTTTGAGCGCGAGGTAGTAAAGGGAGTAAAAAAATAATGGAAGCTGCGAGTGCATCCAAAGCAGCCCAGTTGATATTTATCGGGATTGCTTCGTCGCCGGATAAAGCCCCGGCTCCTCGCAATTTCGTCGTGAAGAGCGTGGAATTTGCTATTTGCGACAAACTATCCTATAATAAATCAAAATTAATCTAACGAAATAAAAATATATGGGCGGGGTAAAAAGGTCAGTTTATGTGTTTTTGTGCTCATTGCTTGGGGTGCTGCTGTTTTTGGTGCTGCAGCGCATCATTGTGTTGTCTTATTTGATATTGGTGGATTACGGCGCGTTTCATTGGACTTCCAGCGGCTATCTGGAATTTGTGGCTATTGACGATATTACCTTACTTTTGTCTATGCTTTGCGGCAGCTGGTACGGCATTTGGCTGGGAAATTACTGGTATGAGCTGGTTTACGAACGCGGGGCCTGGCGCGGCAGCCTGCATCACGCGCGCAATTATTTGTTTCCGCCAAAGCCTGCTTATCAGGATTTTAAAGCGCGGGTAGAAGAGGTTAAGCACCAGCTGGTTGAAGATTTGTCCGAGGCGGAGAATTTGGTCCGGGAAATTCCAAGGGAAATATTAAAACCGGTTCCCATCAGACGGCGGATAATCAGAAAAAAACCGGCAACGCAAAAGAGCAAGAAGGTTTAATTTTTTATATGTTTTGATGGGCACCTTCGGGCGGCTATAAAAGTTATCGGATGTTTGCGGTTCAGCGCATCCATCATCGCTAACTAAACTACCCCTCGAAGGTGCCCATCAACATCAATCCAAGATGACAGCCAAGAAATTTTATTTTACCTTATTGCTTCAGGCCGCGGTGCTGTTTGCCCTAAAGTTTGTTTATTTCAGCTCCGTTAACTACGGCAGCTTGGCTTGGGAATTTTTGTATTGCGCCATAGTGGCGGTGGCCGTGACTTTTTTGGTTCGCGGGATCGGGGTGATGAATTATTTGGAAGCGATTTTTGCCGCTTTTTTGTGGCTGGTTTTGAACTTGTTGGTGGACGCGCTGGTTACCGCGCCGCTGGTCGGTTTTGCGATGTTCTCCACGGTCGGCCTCTGGGCGGGTTACGGCACAATGATGGTGTTTGTTTTTATAATGAATAAAAAGCGCCATATTGCCATCCGCCACGGGCAGTGGCACGACACGAAGGTTCATTAGAGATTGAACAAAATTGGTCACAATTGACAAAATTGACATAAATGGGCTTATAGTCCAAAATTATGCCCAGTAGTGTCGATTTTTTATTTTGTGGATGATTTTTTCCCGCCGCGAGATTTTGCCAGCCGGCGAAGTTTCGCGGGAGGAAAAGACGATGATCGTTATCAGGCCGGCAAAGAAACGGGACTGGCCTGCGATTCAACGGCTAGTTCTCAAAGATCCAAATCTGCAGCATACAAACTTGCCTCATTGGTCGGACTTTATCGTCCTTCTGGTGCGAGGCAAAAGACGCCTAGTCAAGGGTTGTTGTGCCCTGCTCACCTACAAACGCAACTTTAAATACGGAGAGATTCGGAGTTTTACTTTCAGGAACGCCTGGTACAGAGAGCGGTTCTCCGAAATCCTTGTCCAGTTTTGTGTCGATCGTGCGTGGGATTTGGGAATTTACCAGGTCTTAGCCACGATCAATGAGCAGGACAAGGCCCTTTTCCGCAAAGTGGGCTTTCGGCGGTTGCATGGGCAAAAGCACGCGTTGCTGATGTCCTTAAAGGGCCGTCAGCCTTTCGAACTCAAACCCATCGTTGGGGTAAAGTTTGTCAAGGCAACAACCAGTTTCCACTGGGAGGGGATTAAGAAGCTAGCCCGGATGTACAGACGCACTTTGATTCAACCGGGTACTAAGCTTTTCCCCCGGAAGTCGGAGTTCATCGTTGCGATTGCTGGGGGTGAAGTGGTTGGGTCCATAGCGCTAACACAATTCCGGCGGAAGAAGGGTAAACGTCATGTCGGCGAGGTCAGGACTCTTGTGGTGCTCCGCGGGTTCTCAGGGAGGGGGATTGGAAAAGAGCTTGTCAAACGTTGCGTGAACTGGGCTTTGGAACTCAAATTAGGAGAACTTTTGACCATCACCCCAAAGAAGCCTTTGTTTGAGGGGGTAGGTTTCCGTCCCGGTCGTGGGTCGGACGAAGCCTGGTTTATCCAGTTCAGCAATAACGGCGAGTAAACGGAGGACAGGAGAAGCAATTTATCGCGGGCGCCGTGGGTAAGGTCAATCCCTTCCACGGCGCGCGTTTTTTATTTGCTTGCACTCTGAAGCCTTGGCAAAGGAGTGTGGATAACTTAGGGTTGATAAAAGGTGAACAATCGTATACTATTAGAATACGAATAACTTTTAACGATTAACAATTGACAATTAACCTTTGGTACTGTTAATCGTTAATCGTAAATTGTTATGCAGTCCATAATAATGCATCTGGATATGAACTCGTATTTTGCCTCTGTGGAGCAGCAGGATAATTTGAGTTGGCGCGGAAAGCCCGTGGGCGTGTGCGAGCATTTGGGCGGCATTATTATCGCGGCGTCTGTGGAGGCCAAAAAATGGGGCATCAAAACCGGCACGCCGGTGTGGGAAGCCAAAAAGTTATATCCTAAGATTATTTTGACCCAAACTCACGCCGAACGATACCGGTTTTACACCAGGAGGTTTTTAAAAGTCGTGGGCGATTATACGGACAAGGTGGAAAAGTACAGCATTGACGAGTGTTTTTTGGATTTGACGAGGGTGTGCAATGTTAGGAATTTTTTTTCGCCATCCCGAGCGAATCCGAATGCACCTGAGGATGAGCCGAGGGATCTATTATATCAGACAGATCCCTCCACTCCTCGCCCATTCGGCTACGCTCAGGGCGACCCTGAGTTGAACCGAACGGGTCGGATGCACTCGTTGGTCGGGATGGGACAATTTTCGATTGATCCCTTTGAAGAGGCGGCAAACATTGCGCGGGAAATAAAGCGGCGGTTTAAAACCGAAGTTGGGGATTGGCTCAGGTGCAGCGTTGGGATTGCCGATAATAAGGCTTTGGCCAAGATTGCGTCGGATTTAAAAAAACCGGATGGGTTGACGGTGATTCACAATGGTTGCGTAGGGGAGGATATTATCCTCCCACGACAAAGGGCGGATGATATCCGCCCCTACAGCGCCGATTGCCTTGTTTTATCTAAGGGTGATTTGTATCATCAGCTTAAACTTACCGACGTCCCGGGCATCGGGCGGCGGCAGGAGCGGAATTTAAACGAGCTGGGGATCAAAACCTTAAAAGACTTGCGGGATTTCCCTCGCAGCCACTTGGTGGCGCGTTTTGGTCGGGTCGCGGGTCATCATTTATATAATCTCGGCCAACTGGAAGGCACTTGGAAAGCCGAGGTTCATCAGGAACAAGAAATCAAATCCATGGGACATATGTACACCTTGCCGCAGGAATTCCGCAAACCGGAATTTTTTGTGCCCGTGCTGTACAAGCTTTGCGAAATGGTGGGCCGGCGGTTGCGCAAGAAACAGTTAATGGGGAATGTCATCAGCTGTTATTATCACGACAAAGATTATCAGGGTTTCGGCGACAGCAAAAAGTTGAGATATTTTTTGCAGGACGGGCGGGAGATTTTCCTGGAATGCCTAAAAATGATTAAGCCCGGCGTAGGGGCGGGTTTGAAACCCGCCCCTACGGGGATATATCCGATAAATGTCGCAGGGATAAAATTGATCGGCGTAACCGTGGCCGGCCTGCGCCCGTATATTCATCAGATGTCTTTATTCGGCGATATTGAGCGGCAGCGCGCTTTGGTGGCAGCGCTGGATGACATTAACGACAAATACGGGGAATTTACCGTTTTGCGGGCGCAAATGATGGCCGCCGGCAAAGCCTTCCGCGACTCGGTGGGTTTTGGGCGCGTCAAAGAGCTATGATCTTCTACTAAATACGAAAGAAACTAAAAATACTAAAGCTGATTAATTTCGGGTTTCGTATTTTTAGTGGTTTTAGTATTTAGTAGAAGTGTGTTATAATATAACCATCTAAAATTATCATTTATCGAAATAAGGAATTTTATGGCCAACGAAACAGAATATAAACAAATGCTGACCGATTTAATCCAAAAGCAAATGGTGGTGCTGGGGCCGAACATTGCCCTGGACAAGGCCAGGAAGATTCCGGGGTTAAAGGTGGCTGACGACGGCACGGTTTTGGATATGGACGGCGATCCGCAGCTGGTGCTAAAAGGCGTGGCCAACGAATACATGGCTTTATCCGGCCAGATCGCGCAAATGACCTTGAACACTTTGCTGGAAAAATACCCCACGCTTAAAGGGCTATAACGTCTCCTACGAACTTACGAACGGTACGAACTACGAAGGCTTGTGAGTTCGTAGTTCGAAAAGTTCGTATGTTCGTAGGATTGAAACCAAAATGATCCTCAACCTGCTGCTTGCCATTGATTTTGCCATGCTGGCCGTCGTGCTTGTCGGCTATATTTACACGTCCTTGCGCGAGCGCAAATATTTGCGCCAGGAAGCCAGCCAGGGCTTGGAACTTCAGCAAAAAGTTTATCAGGCCGAAGTGCTCAAGGAAATCAACGAGCGTATTGGCTATTCTCTGGACACCAACAAAATTATAGATATTATTACCAGCAGTTTGGGTAACCTTTTGGATTACGACACCGTGGCTTATATGCTTTTGGGCGAAGACGGCACAGTGGTGTTCAAATGCCACGTGGAGCGCTCGGTGAGCCACAAGTTCATTGAACAGGTCAAGGAAAAAATGCTGCTGTCGTTCGCGGCCATTTTGGACGGTGAGGTCAAGCCGCAAAAGCTGGACGAAAGCATTACCGGCAATATTTTGGATGATAATTCCAAAGCCGGCGTGCAGTCGTTTTTTAACCTGCCGGTGGTAATTTCCAACCGGCTGGTGGGAATGATTAACGTGGCTTCCATAGAGCGCGGGCGCTACGGCGAGGCTCAGGCCTCTATTTTGTATGCCATCACCAACCAGGCGGCCACAGCCGTATCCAAACTGCAGAGCGTGCTGGAAAACGAAAAGGGCAAGCTGTCGGCTGTTATTTATTCTTTGACTGACGGCGTGGTTATGGTCAGTATTGATAACCGCTTAATGGTTTATAACCCCGCGGCCGTGGGATTATTTGGTTTGCCTGCCGGCAAACCATTGACTATGTTTGACATTGTAGACGGTCTGTCCGGAAAAGTTGACATCCGCACCAAAATTGAACAGTCTTTGAGCGAGGACAAGCCCATGCTGATCCAGGAAGTTTATTTAAAAGATAAAGCCCTGGAAGTCGGCGTGTCGCCGGTAAAAACTTCGGCCGGGGAAAAATTGGGCGCCAGCGTGGTTTTCCACGACATCACCACGGAAAAAACCCTGGAAAAAACCCGGCAGGAATTTACGGCTATGATGGTCCACGAATTGCGCGCGCCGCTGACCGCCGTGCGCTGGTCGTCCGAATCAATGCTAAAAAATTTGGCGGCCAGCCAAGCCGGGGTGGATCCGGGTAAAGTCAAAGACACGGTTATGACCATTGAAACCGCGTCCAACAATATGCTGGAACTGGTCAATGACCTGCTGGACGTGGCCAAAATTGAAGCGGGCAAATTTGAGCTGAATTTGCAAGTCTATGATTTGGTGGATGTCATTAAGGATCAGGCTAAAGCTTTTGCTCCGCAGGCGGAAGCCAAGCATTTGACCATTGGGTGTACCGCTCCGGACAAATATATGGTAAAATTTGATAGGGTTAGGGTTTCCCAGGTTTTGGGCAATTTGCTGAGCAATGCCATTAAATATACCGACAGCGGGCAAATTGACGTTAATGTCAGCCTGGACGCTGCCGAAAAGCAGGTCGTAGTCGGGGTCAAAGACAGCGGCATCGGCGTGGCCCGCGAAGACTTAAACCAGCTGTTTTCCAAATTCAAGCAGCTGCAAAGCGGCGACCGCTCGCGCAAAGGCACGGGCCTGGGCCTGGTGGTCAGCCGCGGCATTGTGGAGGCCCACGGCGGCAAAATTTGGGCCGAGTCGGCCGGCGAAAATTTGGGTACGACGTTTTATTTTTCGCTTCCTATTGCTTAAATTCTACGAACTTACGAACGGTACGAACTGCGAAAGCTAGTGAGTTCGTAGTTCGGTAAAGGTTCGTAGGTTCGTAGGAAATAAAATTTTTAAAACTTAATTTTTAACCCAAAAAATTTTATGACAACCATTGTTGTGGCCGAGGACGACAAATTGATTTCCAATTCGTTGTGCGAGGCGCTTAAGACAGCAGGTTTCAATCCGGTTCCGGCCTATGATGGCGAAGAGTCCGTGGCCAAATGCAAGGAAATTGTTCCGGATTTGGTTTTGCTTGACATTATGATGCCCAAGCTGGATGGTATTTCCGTGCTTTGGGAATTGCGCGCCAACCCCACTACGGCCAAAGTGCCGGTAGTGGTGCTTACCAACATCGGCGACGTGGAGACCATCAGCAAAATCGTGGAGGCCGGAGCCGTGGATTATTTGCTCAAGAGTGATCAATCGGTGGATGACATCATCCAAAAAGTCAAGGACGTGCTGGCTCGCTCGGTTAAGCTCGCATGATCTCTACTAAATACTAAGGCTCTTGCCTAGAAGATTTTAAGAATTAATGATAGTTTTTTGTACAAATCGGGCTTCTCATTGTAGCGCCATTCGCATTCCTTTAGGTGTAGGTAAAAATTTTTAGGATTAATGCCGTTAAACTTTGCCAACCGCCGTTTGGAAAAGCTCCAAAAGTTTTCGATGCCGTTAACGTGGGCCCCTTTACGGTCGGAGTACTGAAAAATTCGATGATTAATCCGAAAATGTTTGTAGCCATCCAGAACCAATCCGTCGTAAGCCCGCCAACCATCGGTATACACAATACTGCCTCTCCTCACAAACTCCCTGATAATTGGCCTGATTTCGGCGCTACTGGCATTCTTAATAATTTGGGTGTAGACTCTACCGTTACGCCTTTTAATGCCAAAGACCGGAATCTTCTCTGTACCCCTGCCCCGCCTGCCTTTATTCCTGCCACCGAAGTAACTTTTATCCAGCTCTACCTGGCCGCTGAACCCATTGCTGACCGACTCCTGATGTTTGGCGATTTTCTCCCTAAAAAGTTTGTAGTACTTGTTAACTGTGTTGCGATTAATTCCTGTAAGTTTAGCTGTTTGGGTCGCAGTTAAATCATCACAAAAACCGTGTTTTACTTTGACCCATTGAAATTTTGTCAGTTTTGACCATTTAATCACATCTTTAGACTACAACAGAACAAATCTTCTAGTCTAGAGCCATACTAAATTTACTAAAAGTACTAAATCGAAAATTCAAGTTTAGTATTTTTAGACTCTTTCGTATTTAGTAGAAGACATGAAAGTAATTTTAAAGGATAACCAGAGATATATCATCCGTATAGACAAAGGTGAAGAAGTCTTCGCCGGCTTTTTGGAATTCGCCAGACAGTATGATATTGACGCGGCCTCGTTTACGGCCATTGGCGCTTGCGGCGAGCTGGAGATTGGGGTTTACGATTTCGCCGCGAAATCATATACCAAGCAAGTTATTACCGAGCAGTTGGAGATTGTTTCGCTCATTGGCAATATCGCCCTATCGGCGGGCAAGCCGGCACTGCACGTCCACGGCAGCTTTAGCCGCCGTGATTTAAGTATGCTCGGCGGCCACGTGTTCAAAGCGGTAATTTCGGCCACCTGCGAGATTTTTTTGATTAAATTGGACGGCGAAATGAGTCGCGGGTTGGATTCGGATTTGAACTTAAATTTACTACAGTAGTGTTCGCAAATATACAAATTTAGACAAATATACAAATCCGGTAACAGTCGCCTGTTTTGCTAAACACAAGGATTGATAGTTATTTGTTTATTTGTGTTGATTTGTATATTTGGGATTACTACTATGGATGTATTTGCCCACGCGCTGTGGACCAACGCGGTGTTCTACAAAAAATACCGCAAGGAAAAGCTGCAGCGCTACATTGCCGTAGCTTTCGGAGTCCTGCCGGATTTGGCGGTGTTCACTCCGGCTTTTTTGTATGGGATATACATGGTTTTGACCAAAGGCGCGCGGGAGTTCGGCCCCGCGGCTTTTGCCAGTAATGCCTGGCCGTTCCAATTTGCGTCAATCGGTTACAACTACACGCACAGCCTGGTGATTTTTGCCATCGTTATGGTTATTGTTATGGTTATCCGAAAGGGCAAAACCTATTGGCCAATGTGGGGCTGGGTTTTACACATCTTGATAGATATTCCCAGCCACAAAGGCTTTTACGAAACCCCGTTTTTGTTTCCTCTATCAAGCTATAAATTTGACCACGGCGTGTCCTGGGCACACCCGCTGTTTATGCTGGTTAACTATTCGCTTTTGGCAATAGTTTATTTGGTGTGGTTTTTGGTGTTGAGAAAAAATAAATCGGCAGAACTTTAGGAACATCCGCGGAGCCTTCTCCCCTTAGTGAGCAATACAGCGCATGAGGGGAGATGTCACCGAAAGTCATAAGGACAACATCGCTTTCGGTGACAGAGAGGTGGCTCTGGGAAATAAAACACCTCTCTGCCCCTCGGATGCACTCGGGGCATCTCCCCTCGTTCTTGATGTGTATCAATGTAGGGGAGAAGGCTCCGCAGTATTGCCCAAGATATGCAACCAAAACAGTTTTTTGTCATCGCGCACAACATCCGCTCGCTATACAACGTCGGGTCAATTTTTCGCACGGCCGATGCTTTTAATGTTACCAAGATTTATCTTACGGGATATACCGGCACGCCGGGATATTACGTCCACAAAAACAAAATCGCCAAAGTCGCGCTTGGGGCGGAGGAGTTGGTGAGTTGGGAATATTCCAAATCGCCCCAGGCTGTTAGCCGCATTTTAAAAAAGCAAAAAGTACACATCATCGGCCTGGAAAATAACGTCGGCAAACCAACCAACATCCTCAATTTTAAACCCAAATTTCCTTTGGCTCTCATCCTCGGCGAAGAAACCGGCGGCATCAATAAATCTCTGATAAAACTTTGTGACCAGCTCGTGGAAATTCCAATGCTGGGCAAAAAAGAAAGCCTAAACGTCTCCGTAGCCTTTGGTATTGCCGCCTATGCCATAAAAATGGCGTAATTTAGCCATTCGGGCGGGAATTTTTTTATTTTTTGTGGATTAGGATTATCGGTTAATAATTAATTGTTTAAGTATCTCTTATTTAAGAGGTATTTTTTTATTTTGTGATAATTTGAGGGTTTTGACTTTTGGGGTTTTGTGGAGTATAATACTTTTGAAATGGTAAAAAGTGGATAAGAGTGGGGATAAGTGGTAGATTTGGTGGATAACTCGTCCCGCTGTTATCGAGATCAAAAGGAGCTTCGGGCTCCAAAATAGGGCCCGAAGCTTTCATCTCGTTTTAAACCGCTGATCGGACGCTGAATTGACTGCAGCCGCTGAAAAGTCGCTGAAGCTTCAATATCCGCTCAGCGACATATCAGCGTACCCATCAGCGACCGTTCAGCGGCTTCGCAAGAAATAAACTAGTAAATATGTTCATCGGAGAATACCAAGCCAGCATAGACGACAAAGGCAGAATCGCCATTCCGGCAAAATTCCGCGCCCAGCTTAAAACTAAAGTGGTGGTTACGCGGGGTCTTGATAATTCTTTGTTCTTGTACAATATGGATGAATGGAAAAAGCTCGCGAAAAAATTGGCTAGTCTCCCAATTTCTACTGCCAACACGCGCGCTTTTTCCCGGCTGATGCTGGCCGGAGCCATGGATTGCGAAGTGGACAAGCAGGGCCGCATTGTTTTACCGGATACTTAAAAGAATTTGCCAAGATACAAAAAAAGGCAATTGTCGCGGGGCTATATAACCGCATTGAGATTTGGAGCGAAGAATTGTGGAAGGCTTATAAGACGCAAACCGAAGCGGCAAGCAAACCAGATTGCGGAACAGTTGGGATCTTTGGGAGTTTAATTTTTCACAGTCGTGTCCATCGCCGGAATTTTTTTGCGTCGATGGTTATCGCAAGCCGCAAAAAATATCCGGAAAATTCCGAAATTTGGATATTTTTGATGATAAATTATAACCATGTTCCGGTTTTCTTAATGAGGTTATTGGGTTTTTGGATCCTCAGCCGGCAAGAATTTTGTTGACGCGACATTAGGCGGGGGCGGGTACACGGCGGCAATTTTGGAAAAGATAAAGCCAGATGGGAAATTTTTAGCGATCGATTTGGATCAAGATGCTATTGAGAATTTCAAATCCCTCACCCTGACCCTCTCCCAGAGGGAGAAGGGTGGAAATTGTACAAGGGAATTTTGCGCAGATAGACAGAACTGTTGAACATCATCAGTTTACAATATCAGCGGGATAGTGGCGGATCTGGGGTTATCATCCCATGAACTGGAAAAGCGGGCCGCGATGTGCTTCCAAAAAAAAGAGAGCTGGATATGCGGTTTGACCAAAGCCGAACGCTTAAGGACGCGAAGTTATTGTTAACAGTTATTTACCAACAAGAGTTGATTAAAATATTTAAAGATTATGGGGAGGAAAAATTCAGCCATCAAATTGCTAAAAAAGTTATAGAGAATAGAGATAAGGGAAAAGAAATAAAATATACAACTGATTTTTATCAAATTATAGAAGACGCGCTGCCGAAACCGGTTAAGCATAAGGCCGACGACCACGCGCGGAGAATTTTTCAGGCGCTACGGATAGAGGTTAACCAGGAATTGCAGAGTTTGGAAGAATTTTTGCCAAAAGCGTTTGACTTGTTGGTTCCGGGCGGGCAGGCTTGGCCGTGGTCTCGTTCCATTCTTTGGAAGACAGGATGGTTAAACAATTTTTTTCGGGATTGAGTAAAGGATGCGTTTGTCCGCCGGATTTTCCCATTGCGTTTGCGGCAAGAATCCGCGGGGGAAAATTTTAACCAAAAAGCCGGTTACTGCATCAGCCGAAGAAATAAACAAAAACCCGAGAAGCAAGCCGGGGAAATTAAGGGTAATTGTAAAATTATAAAACACAAACAAATGATCATCGTCATGCCCCGCGAAGCGGGGTCCGGCTTCGCCGGAAAAATAAAAATCAAGGTTAAATCGTCCCCCAAACAAAAAATAAAAATTCACCCCCACACCAATTATCAGCAATTTTTGGACGCGCGCCAAAACGCCCAAGTACAGCTAAAAAATCGTCTTAGCTCAAATTTTATTACTAAATTGGTGTGGGGGTAAAATAAAACGACATGCTTAAAAGTTTGGCGTTAGACAATTTTTTCGGTTTTTCCGAGCCGGGCCGGACTTTGGCCGCGCCGCGGCATAAGACCGCGCGCAAGCCGGCTGTCTGGCAATTTTGGGCGTCGCTGTGTTTGGCAATTGCCTGCACGCTGCTCATGGCCAGCTATTTGGTTTCCGTCAATAGTTACGCGGCCACCGGTTACCAGATTAAAACGTTGCAGAATCAACTCTCTGCCTTAACCGAAACCAACCAAAAATTGACGGTGAAAACCGCACAGGTGTCATCTATGATCGCGGTGCAAAGCCAGGTTTTGGGCGCAAATTTTGTGCCTGCCGGCACGCCGACATTTTTGCAGGTAAGCCAGATGAGCATGCGATAGCTGTCAGTAATAGGTTATAAGGCGTGGCGTCCGGTGTGGTCGTAAGTAATAGGGTTTTAGGCGACGTATTCCTTAAAACCTACCACCGTTACCGGCCGCCATACCCTATAACAATTAACTATGGTCTCAGCTTCCCACAAAGACATATTTCAAAAACGAACCGCCGTATTGACGGTTGTTTTATTATTGGGGCTGGTGGTCATTGCCGCCCGGCTGTTTTGGCTGCAGGTGCTGCGCGGCGGCGATATGCGCGGGCAAGCCGAGCAGCAGCACAGCGTGTTTTTAAAATTGTTCGCCTCGCGCGGGGAAATTGACTTGACGGACCAGGCGACCTTGGAAACCATTCCGGTGGCCACCAACATTAAGCAGTATTTGGTTTACGCCGTGCCGCAGGATATTTTAAATCCCAAAGCCGCGAGCGAGGTCTTGGCCGGTGCCTTAAATTTGCCGGCCGCCGATATTTTGGCAAAAATTACCGACGAGAGCCGCAAATACGCGCCGCTCAAAAAGCAGCTCAGCGACCAGGAACAGCAAGCCGTCGAACAGTTGAAACTGCCGGGTATTTATTTGGATTCCGAGGATTCGCGCTATTATCCCCAAAACAGTTTATTAAGCCACGTGGTGGGATTCGTCGGCTACAACAACCAAAACCAGAAAGTCGGGCTGTACGGCCTGGAGCGTTATTTTGACAAAGATCTGGCCGGCGCAAACGGACAGCTTTACGAGGAGAAAGACACCGGGGGCGCCTGGATTTTCGGCAGTATGCGCCAGGAACAGCCGGCCGTGGACGGCGTGAATTTGGTGCTGACCGTGAACAAGGACATCCAGTTCCAGGCCCAAAATATTTTGGCTGACGCGGTTACCAAGCACGGCGCGGACAGCGGCAGCATTATTGTGATGGATCCCAAAACCGGGGCTGTTTTAGCCATGGCCGGTTTTCCGGATTTTGACCCCAACAATTACGGCAAAGTGACCGATTCCAAAGTCTTCAGCAATGAAAATACCGTGGGCAACTATGAGCCCGGATCCACTTTTAAAGCCATCACCATGGCCGCGGCCATTGATGAAGGCAAAATCACCCCCGATACGACTTATACCGATACCGGCAAAGTGGAGGTTGATAACTATATCATCAAAAATGCCGAACCGGGCGGGCGCGGCACGCAGACTATGGCGCAGGCTTTGGATTTTTCCCTAAACACCGGCGCGATTTTTGCCGAAAGCCAGCTGGGCAATCCGGACTTTTTAAAATACGTTAAGGCGTTCGGGTTTGGCCAAAAAACCGGAGTGGAATTGCCCGAGGTTTCGGGGGATTTGAGCGGGATTACCAAAGGCAATATCGCCGTCAACTATGATACGGCCAGTTTCGGCCAGGGCATTTCGGTTACGCCGCTCCAATTGCTTGAGGCTTACGGCGCGCTGGCCAACAGCGGCAAAATGATGAAGCCTTATATTGTGCAGGCCAAAGTCTATCCGGACGGCAGAACCGTTAACACCCAGCCGACCGTGGTCGGTCAGCCGGTGACCAAAAAAACTGCCGACACCGTTTCGGCCATGCTGGTGGACGTGGTGGAAAACGGTTTTGGCAAACGGGCCGCGGTTCCGGGTTATTTTATCGCGGGCAAAACCGGCACGGCGCAGGTGGCCCGCTCCGACGGCAAACCCGGGTATGACCCGACCAACAACATCGGTTCGTTCATTGGCTACGGGCCGGTGGAAGACCCGCGGTTCGTGATGATTATACGCATTGATCACCCGCGCGACGTGCAGTTTGCCGAAAGCACGGCCGGCCCGGTCTTTGGCCAGATGGCGCAGTTTATTTTGAACTATTTGCATATTCCGCCGACGAGGAAGTAGTGATTCACTTTTTGACGGCCGTCAAAAAGTGAATCACTGTATTTTGGGCACAAAATACAGCCACACCTTTTTTGCTTTGCGAGCAAAAAAGGTGTGGCGGGGATTGGTATTATTTTGGGTTTGGGCGATGCTTAAGCCAGGCGGTTTTGGCAAACGGCAAATACAGGGTGGATAGAATGTATCCCACGGTCGGGACAAAAGCTTTCCAGGCGGCGAAGGGCTCTTTTATCAGCATTAGCCAAACCAAAGCGATTATGTAGGTAATAATCGCGATTGTTATCCGCCGTGTCCAGCTGCGTTCCCAGGCTTTGTCCAGCTCCACGCGCCGGTTTCTGTCGTGAATTTTTAAAAGTTCCTGTTCAAGGTTGTCCATAAGAATTGAATGATGGGCATCTTCGTGGTTCCACAAGCACTAATTGATTACCATCGGGTAGCGGTTAATTATGGTCGAGGATTGGATAATCACGAAGATGCCCATCAACTCATGTTATGAATTAATAATTTTTTGATAGAGTTCAGAGTATTTTTTTGCTGAATTAGCCCACGATAAATCTTTGGCCATGGCGTTTTGGCTCATCCGGTCCCAGATTTTTTGGTCCTGGTGATAAAGATTAAGAGCGCGTTTTAATTCCGCCAAAAGCGCCAAAGGATCATAATCGTCAAACACAAACCCCGTGGCGAAATCCGCGTTGCTTAAATTATCCGCTAAATTAATTACGGTATCTTTTAGCCCGCCGGTTGAGCGAACCAGCGGCAGGCTGCCGTAGCGCATGGCGATCATTTGGCCAAGGCCGCAGGGTTCAAAACGCGAGGGCATCAGGAAAATATCGGCGCCCGCGTAAATTTGGTGGGCCAGGCGCTCGTCAAATTTTTTTTGCAAGGTGAACCGTTGGGGATGTTTGCGGCAAAGATCGGCAAAAAAGTTTTCTATTGCGGGCTCGCCCACGCCCAAAATTATCATCTGGAAATCCAAAGTTGTCAGCGCTTTGCTTATGGGTTCAAGCAAATCAAAACCTTTTTGGCCGGTCAGGCGGGAGACGATCCCAATGAGCGGGACATCATCGGCGGATTTTAGTCCAAGTAATTTTTGCAGAGCTGATTTGTTTTGCAGTTTGAGTTCCGGCGCAGATTTATCATAAGGTTTGGCTAAAAGCCGGTCAGTTGCCGGATTCCAAACCGACTCGTCAAGGCCGTTTAGATTGCCGTAAATATTATCCAGTTTGTTTAAATCAGCTTCTAAACCTTCGCCAAATTCCGCGGCGGTAATTTCCTTGGCATAAGTGGGGCTGACCGTGCTGACCGCGTCGGCGTGCAAAATACCTTGCCGCAGCAGGTTAATTTTGCCGGATTTGGCCAAATCTTGGCGCAAGGACGGCTGGCCGATTAAATTTCCGCCCAAAGCCTCCAGACTTTCAGCCGAGGCCAAACCCTGCATGGCCAGATTGTGGATGGTCAGCAAGGTCGGGATTGGGAGTTTTGCCAATTTGATTAAAAGGGGAGTGAGGGCAAGGTGCCAATCGTGCGCGTGCAGGACATCGGGCTGCCAGATTTTTTGTTTTAGGAATTCCGCGACGCACTGGGAAAAAAACAGGAATTTTTTTATTTCCTCTTCGCTACCCGGCGTGGCATCGGTTGTTTCGTAAACCGTGCCGCTGCCGAATATCGCCGGCTCTTCCAACAGATACAAAATAATGCTGCTTTCGAGCAAGGTGGTTTGGTAGACCGTAACTGACATCGGTTGGTCGTTAAAAGTTACCAGAATTTTTATCGGTTGGTATTTACTTTCCGTAGGCAGCCGGATATTTTTATACCTCGGCAAAATCACCCGCGCGTCAACGCCAATTTGTTTTAAGGCTTTGGGCAAAGAGCCAATGACGTCTCCCAAGCCTCCGACTTTGGCCAGCGGCGCGCATTCGGCCGCGGCGAATAGCACATTCATAAACAATTGACGATTAACGATTAACGATTAACTTTTTTGTCCTTTGACAGGTATACAGTAAAGGTTGTGAGTTGTTTGGCTAAGCCGGACGCTTTGGCTAAAGAAATATTCAGTTCCGGCTCATTGATGTAACCATTATCATAAGCGCAATCAAGACAGGCGACGACTTCGTCAAGTGAACAGTGGCTCCTGTTAATGTAAACCCTCATATCTTTATCCGAGTTTTTGTTTGTGCTTTCCGCGACATTTAAAATAATGGAAGTTAACGCCCGTTTAGTTTGGTCGGTTAAAGCATATCTTTCGTCAGCTGGAAATTTTTTGATAAGTAAGTTGATTTCTTTTCTGAACGATCTTGCGTCTTTGTATACTTGTCAGTCTCTAAACCTGAAACCATATTTGTCTTTTGTATTCATTTTTGTTTTATGTTAATTGTCAATTGTTAATCGTTAATTGTTTTTTAAGGATTCAACTTGAACTCCCGATTGCCCTCATCGGAAGTTTTTAATGCAGAGCCGTCATCCGAAACATAACCGCGCAGTTCCTTAATACGGTCGCGGATTTGCGCCGCGCGCTCGTATTCCTGCGCGGCCGCCACGGCCGCCATTTCTTTTTGCAGGCCGGTAACCATTTTTTCCACTTCGGCCCGGGGCAGTTTGGGGATGCCGATGTCCGTGCGCTGCCTTACGGCTTCGTCTTCCCGGCGGGAGAGCTCGTCCACCAGTCCGGAGCGCTGCCAGTCAAAACCCGTGAACACAATGGTGTGGTACAAATGCCTGGCCAGCTCGCGCGTTTCGTCGGAAATTCCCGGCGTAAGCAGCACCGCGTCATAAAGTTCCTTGGCGCCGAGTTCGATCATTTCCAAACTCCACCACGGCCGCGCCGAGGCCCACCAATACTGGTCGGAATGCAGCGCCCTGTCCAAAGTTTGGCGTGCCTCGGGAAATCCGGGCGCACGCTCGTCCGCCTGCTCCACGGTGTTTATCGCCAAATCGGTCAGCTGCCATTGCAATTGATGGATGATATTGTCCGGATCCTGCCAGCGCGAGAACGGTTTTTTTTCTTCCAGATCTTTTTCCATTAACGCCCAGGTGGAGGGACGCGGAGTGAGGGCTTCGCGCGTGGGAAATAAGTCAAACAGTTCCGACATCCGGACCGTTTTTAGTTTATCGGCATTAAAAATTTCAAACAACAGCTGTTCCAATCCCGGCCGGTGGTGGCCAAAAGTTTCGCCGTCCATGGCCGTAAGCAGGAATTCGTTTTTTTTAAGCCGATCGCCCAGGCTGGAAACCAAAAGCTGGCCGGTGCCGACCTGGCCGGAAAGGATGACCCAGCTCATGTGCCGCTCGCGGAAAAATAAAGCCACGGAAGGGTTTTGCGCATCGGTATAAATGCGGTCGTACTGGGGTTTTTGTCCGGGCGCAGGGAAAGACAGCTCATCGCAAATAATCCATTTGTAGCCCAAGGAGGAAATAATCGGCACCAGCTTGGGGTCAAAAGCCATTTCCGGAGGGAAAAACCCTTTTAATGACAGCGATGATCCCAAATAGTTTTTTAAAGTTTGTTCGTTCAGTTGGATTTGCCTGACAATTTCGCGTTCAGGCAAAAACGGCAGCATGGCGTGGTATTTGGCCGAGCCTACCAGTTCCAGCTGGTTTTTGTCCAAAAGTTTTTTGATGCTTTCCAAAATGTCTCCGCAGCCGTTTTTATCCAGCAGCTCCAAAAGCACGCCGTTGATGTTCATAGTGACTTTGGCGCTGGGCGTGGCCAAAAGCCCGGCAAAAATTTTCCGGTAGGACTCTTCGGCCACGCGTTTGACCCAGTAGGGTTTTTGCGTCGGCGGCTGGTAGATGTGGAGAAAGTTGGCCCAGAACATAAAAGAATTAACAAATTTACAAATTAAATAAAATTAAGTAAAATTATTTTTTGGATTTTTGATTTTTTATTGCTGAAGATCTGGAAGCGGTCATTATGGCAGTAATTTCAGAAGCCTCTTTTAGGAGGTCTTTTACCATCAGTAATTCAATTACATCAGCTTCAACTAACAATTCCAGCCAAAATTGGCTTTCATCAGCTTCTTCAGCCACAATTCCTAGTTTATTGATGAAATCCTTCCCTGATTTCGCTCGGCAGACCGCACGATAATTAGCCGCAGTTGATGTTCCAGAACGGAGCAATTGTTTTCCGATGACTATTCCGACTGCACCTTGTTTCTCCAATTGCTGAACAAGTTTGATAATTCTAATTGCAAACTGTTTTGTTCGCTTTTGTAGTTCCTCCGGGGTCATAAATTTTATTTAATTTGTTAATTTTATTTAATTTTTAAATTATCATACCCGTTCCGCGACCAAATCAAAAACTTTTTTGATGATATTTTTTGGTTTTTCATCAGTCTTCTTTTTCTTTATCGCCAGCTGGTACAACTGCAAATATTTTTGGGCCGGCAGGTCCCAGGAAAAAGATTCCTTCATGCCCGAACTGGCCAAAGCGCGCCAGGCGTCTTTGTAGTGGTAATTTTCCAAAGCCCGGACTACGGCAATCAAAAAATCTTCTTCGGTGTAGGAAGAAAACACAAAGCCGTTGCCGCGGCCGGAGCGCGAGTCAAAATCGGAAATGGTGTCGTGCAGGCCGCCGGTTTCGTGGACAATGGGCACACTGCCGTAGCGCAAAGATATCAATTGTGAAATGCCGCAGGGTTCAAAGCGCGACGGCATTAAATACATATCGGACGCCGCGTAAACTTTGGCGGCCATTTCCTCGGTAAAAGGCGAGCAGACCGCGATTTTTTCCGGGTGCCGGCGGGAAGCCGCGCGGAAAAATTTTAAGTACCCCCGGTCGCCGCTGCCGACCACGGCCAACTGCAGAGGCAGGCGGAGCAAATTGGGCATAAGCTGCATCATCAGCTCAAAGCCTTTTTGTTCGGTGAGCCGGTTGACCATGCCGATGAGCGGGATGGTTTTATTTTCCTCCAAGCCGATTTCTTTTTGGAACCTGAGCTTGTTGTCCAATTTTTTTTCAATGGTATCGGCGCCGAATTTTTCGTAAATGTATTGGTCAAACTGGGGGTTAAATACCGCGTAATCCACGCCGTTAATGATGCCAAACACGCGGTCTTTCCTGGCTTTTAGCAACTTGTCCAGCCCATGGCCGAATTTGGGCGTGAGAATTTCGGCGGCGTAGCGCTCGCTGACCGTATTAATCACGTCCGCGTGCAAAATCGCGCGGCGGGTAAAGTTTAAGTATTTGGGATTAACGCCTTTGGCCGTGGGGTCGCCGTGCCCCATATCCCGTTTATTTTTCGGTACCGCCCACCAGTCGTTCGTGCCTTGAAAGGCCAGGTTGTGGATGGTAAACGTGGTGGCAACTTCTGTGATATGATCAAATCTGTGATTGCAATGCAGCAGCTGGGGAATGAGTCCGGCGTGCCAGTCGTGGCAGTGCAGAATGTCAATATTGCCTTGTTCAAATGGCGGAATTTTTTGGCCGAGCGCCATATCCAAGAGGGTGAGGCTGGCCAAATTAAAAAATAAAAACCGCAAGCCATCATCCTCGTAGCCGTAAATATTGTTCCGTTTGCCGAAAAATTGTTCGTTATCAACAAAAAAAATTGAGACGCCATCGCCGGTTTCGCATTGTTTGAGCCCGGCGTAAAAATTTTTGCCGAGCAGGCTGACTTCGGTTTCCAAAATATCCCGCAAAACCAAATTTTGTTTTTTGACGCCCTCGTACAGCGGCAAAATGACCGCCACCTTATGTCCGAGACCGGACAGAGCCTTGGGCAGCGCGGAAACTACGTCGCCCAGTCCGCCGATTTTGGCAAAAGGCGAACATTCGGAAGCGATGTGGACAATCGTTAGTTCTTTGGGCATAGGTAGTGTTCTCAAATATACAAATCAACACAAATATACAAATAGCCATGAGTTATAGCTTACAGGAAATTCAGCCGACATCGGATTTGTATATTTGTTTGAATTTGTATATTTGCGATTACTACTGAATGGTGTCGTGTATTTCCTGCGGCGTGATTTGTTCTATCTGGTTCAAACTGGTGCCGCTTCCTGACAACATGATTTTTCCGGTTATCCAAAATATGCCCACGCAGAGGATGGAAAGAAAGATACAAATATTGGCGACTTGCTGGGCGTCATCTTTGTCGCTAAAAAAGTAATAATACGCGGCAAATAAGAAACCGACCATCGGGAGGCCAACCGATAACATGTAGACCCACCATTTCATTTTGGAGGAAACTTTGTTGGATTTTTCATTGAGGGCGTGCAGCATCAGACTGGCCACGTCAATATTGGAATTTTCTTTGGCCAGCTTGGCGTATTCGCTTACTTCCTGCTCCAATTTGTCAGCCATATTTGTTTCGCTGGTTTAATTGTCTTAATGGGCCTCTTCGTGGTTATTTAACCTCTTGATCTGGATTTATCGCTATCCGATAACCATCGGTTAGCGATTGTGGTACCGCGAAGATGCCCATCAACTATATAGGTAAATCATAGCAAAAAATGGTATAATGTGAAAGATGCCCAGTAATACAACTTCCAAATTAATAGTCCTGTTATCCATCAGCATTTTTTTATTCGCCCCGGTTATTATCCGCGCGGACGAGGCTTCCAGTACCGCGGCCACCCAGGCGCAGCTTCAGCAGCAGCTGCAGGCCATCCAGCAGGAAATCGATCAGTTCCAGCAGCAGCTGAGCGTTATCCAGGGCGAAAAAAATACTTTACAGAACAAACTTAACAGCCTGAAAAAACAGCAGGCCAGTTTGCAGCTGCAAATCCAGGCCAGTAATTTAAAAATTGCCGATTTAACGCAAAAAATTTCCGATACCCAGCTGGGCATCCAGGCCAACCAGTTGAAGTCCGAACTTTTGGAGCAGCAAATCGGCGGTGCCGTGCGCGCCATCAACGAGCAGGACAGCCAACCGTTTTTGTATACCGTGGTAGAGCAGGGCAGCTTGTCGGATATTTTGACCCAAGTCCAGGATTACGCGTCCGTATCCGATAATCTAAAAGCTTTGCTTATCCAGGCCCGGGATACCAAAACCCAGCTCCAGCAGCAGGAGCAGGATTTTACCCAGCAGCAAAGCGACGCGCAAAATTATCTGTCCATCCAGGCTTTGCAGGAGAAGCAGCTCGGCGATACCGTGGGCCAGCAAAACGATTTGCTGCAGCAAACCAAAGGTAAAGAGTCCGATTACCAGATTACCTTAAACGATACCAAGCGGAGGGCCGCGGAAATCCAAAACCGGATTTACGATTTGCTTGGCATTACCACTCAAATTACTTTTGGCAACGCCTTAAAAATCGCGCAGTTTGTTTCCACCCAGACCGGCGTGGAACCGGCTTTCCTTTTGGCGATTTTAACGCAGGAATCCAATTTGGGCAAAAACGTGGGCACCTGCAATCGTCCCGGGGATCCGCCGGAAAAAAGTTATAAAGTGGTGATGAAACCGAATCGCGACATCCAGCCGTTTTTGCAGATTACTTCCGACCTTGGTCTGGACCCGGACGTGACGCCGGTTTCCTGCCCGATGAAAAACAGCAAAGGCAAACAGGTCGGCTGGGGCGGGGCCATGGGTCCGGCGCAGTTTATTCCCTCCACTTGGATGGGTTATAAAGACCAGGTGTCATCCGTTACCGGCAAAACCGCCAACCCGTGGGACATCCGCGACGCGTTTTTGGCCGCGGGCATCAAGTTAAGAGCTAACGGCGCGGACAATACCCAACAGGGGGAATGGAACGCGGCCATGCGCTATTTTTCCGGCGGCACCAACGTCGCCTACCGTTTTTACGGCGATAATGTAATCGCGCAAACTCAACAATACGAATCCGATATTGCCGCTTTGGGGCAATAAATTAAAATGTAACAAAAGATTTGTTTAATATACGCGTACGTACGCGCAAACGCAACAGATATAGTTTACAGATGATGCGGAAATAATGCGGTTAGAGGTAAAAACCGGCATCCGCCGCGCCGCGCATCGCGTAGTGCGCAGTAGAATAGGTTTGCTTTATTCACGAGTGAATAAAGCAAAGTGGTAATCATCGGCAACTCAAAAAAGCGCTCCGCGGTTATGTTTTTTTGTTTATGAAAATAATTGAGCCAAAGTTGCGGTTTTGGGCGTAAAATAGTATAATAATAGTAAAGCTCCGTCCGATTTGATGGGTGGAATCAATTAAAATTAACTCTTATTTATGAAACAAAAATTGATTGTGTTCTTTTTAAGCATGGGTTTGGGATTTTGGGGGCTGGCCGGGGTGGCCCTGGCAGGCACGCCAAGTTTATACGCCTCGGCAAGCGGCAACTCCGTCACTTTAACTATCAGTAACGCCAATGCCAATAGCGCGGTTTATTTATACCAGCGGCAAAGCGCGGCCTCTTTTACGACCAGCGGCGGCAGTTTGGGCAATACCGACCAAAACGGCAATTTTACTTCCACCCAAACCATTAATTTTGACGGGAGCAGCAATCCGGTTTTAATTTACGTGATAATCAGCGGGCTGCAATCGCCGACGGTCCAGATCCCTCCCGGCAGCTGCGCTTCGGGTTGTATCTCCGGCACTCTCACGCTAAGCCAGACCAGCGTTTCCATCAGCAGCCCCAACAGCGCGACGGTCATCGCTTCCCCGTCCAGCGGCGGCAATGTTTCCGTCACCAATAATTCCAATTCATCGGTAGCCAATGCTTTTGCCAGCGGCGACTCAATTATTATTACCGGACAGGCTACCGGCAGCGCCACTATTACGGTATGTTCAACCGTTTCCGCCAGCCAGTGCGGCAGCATTTTGGTGTCCGTCAACGGTGGCAGTTCCACTACTTTAAATTTCAGCAACCAAAACCCGGTTGTCATCGCCGGCCAAAGCACCAGCATCACCATTTACAGCCCGAGCAACAGCAACTCTTCCGCTTACTATATTTCCAGCAATTCCAATTCCAACGTGGTTACGAACCCGAGCATTTCCGGCTCCACGCTTTACTTTTCCGGCGGGGTGCCCGGAAACGCCACGCTGTCCATTTGCCAGACCGGTGCCAGCTACTGCGGCACGGTAAACGTAACCGTGGGCAACAACGGGCAGGGCGGAATAACCGTCAGCCCGAACACGCTGACCTTGACATCCGGCAATACCGGCACCGCCACTGTTAATAACAGTTCCGGCACCTTAACTATCACTAACAATTCCAATTCCTCCGTAGTCTCGGCCAGCGTGAGCAACATCAGCAGCCAGACCAGCCAGAGTGTCACGGTTTACGCCATCGCGGCCGGCTCAAGCACGTTGACCATTTGCCAAGCCGGCGGCAGTACCAATGGCTGCGTTTATTTGTACGTGCAGGTCGGCTCCAGCGGCAGCGGAAACAACAGCGGCGGGATTAGTTTTAGCGCTTCCAACCCGGTAATGACCGTGGGCCAAAGCCAGAGCATTGCCATTTATTCCACCAACGGCGTCAATACTTATTCGATTTCCAACAATACCAGCGCCAGCATCGTCAGTTTGAGCTTAAGCGGCAGCTCGCTTTATTTGGTCGGGCAGAATATCGGCAGCAGCGCGATTACGGTTTGCCAGACTTCCAGCACCATTTGCGGCACACTTTACGTGACGGTTAACGGCGCCGGCGGGGGACTGACTTTTAACCCGAGCAACGTTAACGTCGCCTTAAACCAGAGCCAGACAGTTGCCATAACCGGCGGTGATGGCAAGTATTATATTTCCAGCAACACCAATCCTTCCACGGCCGCGGTCTCGCTGCAGTCAAATTCCCTGTATGTGACCGGGCTTAATGCCGGAACCTCCAGCGTCACGGTTTGCCAAAGCGATAACACTTCCGTTTGCGGGGTGATGGCCATAACCGTGGCCGGCGCTTCCGGCAGCACGGGGGCGGTTAGTTTTAGCAACAACAGTCCGGTTTTGGCCGTTGGCCAGAGCCAGAGCATCACCATCAGCGGGGGCAGCGGCAATTATTATCTTTCCACTATTTCCAATCCCAGCGCCATAACTTTGAATTTAAGCGGGTCACAGCTTAATTTGACCGGCGTGGCTGTAGGGAACAGCGCGGTCTCCATTTGTCAGACCGGCGGTTCAAACTGCGGCAGTTTGAGCGTCACGGTCAGTAGCGGCGGCGCAAATCAGTTGGCTTTTATGACTACGAGTCTGCCGGCCGCCGTCTTTGATCAGTCTTATAGTTATCAGCTCCAGGCCACGGGCGGCAGCGGCAGTTATATTTATGCTGTCACTTCGGGCTCCCTGCCTACGGGCTTGGCACTGTCATCCGCCGGATTGATTTCGGGGACGCCGAGCGCTTCATCGGGCACAGGCAATTTTATCGTGACGGTTTCCAGCAATAACGCCACGGCCACCGCCAATCTTAGCATTTCAGTTACCACGCAAGCTGCGCAGCCAAACAACCCTACTTATGCCAACGGCCAGCTGATTAACGAAGCCGGCACCATCTCCATCGTTTATAAAAATACCAAGACCCCGTTTTCCAACGCCCCGGCATTCTTGGGCCTCGGTTTTAGCTTTAATAATGTGACCGCGGTAAGCAATTCCGGTTTGGCGGCTTCAGGCAAGGTGGTGGTCACGGCCGGCGGCGCGCACCCGCGCGGCAGCTGGCTGCTTAGCGGCAAGACGGTTTATTTTTTAACGCCGGACGGCTTAATTCCGATTGCGGATTGGAATACGTTTTTAAACAACGGCGGCCAGGCGGGTTTTATCGTTAAGGCCAATAGTTACGATTTGGCTTTGCCGAAACTGCCGCTGATGACCGCGAATGATTCACGGATGAAGTAATTAAATAGAACTTAAAAGCCTTGATGGGAATCTTCGAGGTATAATCAAATAGATTTCCTCGAAAATTTGGGCTCCGGGGTGCTCCACCCCGACCGACGACGAGTGCATCCGAGGAGGAGCGGAGGGGTCTGTTAAATTAGTAACAGATTCCTCGACTCGTCCTCAGCTGCTATTTGGGACTCGCTCGGAATGGAACCAGTATGCAGTCGATACCTCGCAGCTCTGCTGCGGGGAACTTTCATCAACCTCCAGCTGATAATTATCGGATAGCGATAAATGTCAGCTGCGGTTTGAATAACCACGAAGATATCCATTAATTTTTGGGTTGTTTGCCTGACAAAGCCTCTTGACTGCCCGCAGCCTTGAGGCCAAGGATGTTGATGAAGTCGGGAGTCTTTTTGCCCGGCAGTCTTTGACAAAATCAAAATTTATAGTTTAAAAAAATAAGGTTGTGCATAAGTTGTTTGCTTTGAATCTCATTTTCCCTTATAATTAAAAACATAAGCGAGCTTGTTAAATTAAAGCTTTGTAAAAAGTTTTTTTTGACGTAAATATTTTTTGCACTCTTTATTAATATTTAATAGGACTTACGCAGAGGCAAATTCAGCCTAAAATAAGCGTTAATATGGCAGTCGACTAACAAAAGTACCGATGAAGGTCAGATTTTGATTTTTCAGAAAAGCTAATAGAATCAAGGTTTTCTGTAATCCATCATCAAGCATCTTATATGGTACTTTCTACTCGATTTTCTACTCGATGATGCCAATTTATCCCTTATTTAAAATTGATTTAACCAGTACGTAAGTCCTGTATTTAAGGGAAAAAACAATGCGAAACAAAAATAAAGGTTTTACTTTAATTGAATTGTTGGTCGTTATCGCCATCATCGGTTTGTTGGCTTCCGTGGTCCTCCTTGCCCTTAACTCGGCTCGAGCCAAGGCCAGGGACGCCAAAAGGATTGCCGATGTCCGCCAGCTGGCTAGTGCTATGGAGTTGTTTTTTAATGACGCCAATAGCTATCCGACTGCCTCTGACGCCGCTCATGCCGGTTCGAAGATATTAAGCGACAGCAATTTTGCGACCGGTCAGGGACTGACACCTAAATATATCGGCACAATGCCGGTGGCCCCAACTCCGGCCGATGGTACCAACCCCGTCTGCACTTCTCCGGGATCCAACGATTATCAGTATTTGGGATCAACCGGGCCCCTCACCAACGGTTACGCGATTAGTTTCTGTCTCGGCGGAACGACCGGCAGCCTTAGCGCTGGTTATCACACCTTGACTCAGGCCGGTATAAAGTAATTCTAGCGTAAAATTTTGCACAAACAAAGTCAATAAAGCAAAAAAAGCACTTCCTTGCGGCTGTGCTTTTTTTGATTGATCAGAATAATTTATGTTTACGGAGGATTTTAAATCGCTACACCGGCAGTCGTTTATTTGCTATAATTAATATAGCTAGATTAAGAATCGGTTTTGAAATAAAAACTAATTTAACAATTATGTATCATCGTCTTAAAATTTCCAAAAGCGCCAGGACTTTGATTCCTCTGGCGGTTTGCGCCGTTGTGGCAGTAGCCGCGGAGCCGCATTTTGCCTCCGCCCTCACTTTTCCCGACATTTTAAACCAGCCTAAGGTTTTGGGTGATTCCACCTCCAACCTTTATCCGTATCCCAACGCCAGTTTGGTTAAAGACGGCAGCACGATTTATTTTATCAGCGGCACCACTAAAATTCCTTTTGCCAATTATAAGGCTTTTACGGGTTTGGGTTATTCTTTGCGCAATGTGATTGCGGGCGACTTAAGCGATTACGGCTTGGCACAGACTTACGTGATTAATAGCGCGAGCATTGCCCATCCCTGGGGCAGTTGGTTAAGTAACAAAGGAGTAATTTATTATGCCGCCCAGGTCGGCCTTATCGGTGTGCCTAGCGCGGACATATTTTTGTCTAATGGCGGCAAGTGGAATTTAGTGATTAAAGCCAACAAGTATGATCTTGCCGTGTTAAAAGCCAGCGGGTCTTTGGGCACTTTAACTAATGACGACCCGCGGGTCATAGGCCAACCAACCTTGCAATTCGGCGGGGCGGGTTCCCAAAATAATTCCACGAATTCGGGTTCCGGTTCCGCCGGCTCATCCGCCGCCACGACTTCCACGACTACGGTTATTTCTTATGCGCCGCAAATTTTCCTGCCGACCAACGTTTACGCCAGCACCACGGCCACGTTTGGCGCCATTTCCGGAGACCCGAATTTACCTTTGGTTTACACTTATTTCTGGAGCGACGGCTCGCCATCCGATTCGGTCACGGCCAATTCCGTGGTGCATACTTATTATGCCGCCGGTACTTACACTTTGGGCGTCACGGTTACCGACAGCCAAAGGAACGCGACTTCAAGTTCGGCCACGGTGACGGTCATTTTGCCTCCAAACATCAAGCTTTTCCGCGCCGGCGATTTCTTTGCCTGCCGGCGCGACAGTCGGAACCAGCGTGACCGTTACGGCCAGCGCAAGCGATCCGCAAAATTTACCTTTAACCTATACCATTTCCTGGGGTGACGGTTCCGCCGACACCATAGCCGCAATTGATTCCGCCACTCATACCTATAAATATTCTGACAGCTTTATTGTCAAAGTCACGGCTACCAATACCAAAGGCTACTCAAATTCCGGCACCGCCTACCTCTACGTCGCGCCAAGCCAATAAAAGAAATAGCTGTGTGATTTTTAATGGTTTGATGTTTAAGACAAATTAATCGGCCAAAACAAAAAGCACAGGCGCCTGTGCTTTTTTGATGAAGGTTGATGGCTGGGGCGGAAGGATTCGGACCTTCGAATGGGGGCTCCAAAGGCCCCTGCCTTACCACTTGGCTACGCCCCAAGATAAGACAACTAAAATGTATTATAAAATAAATTTGGGAAAAAGTAAAGAACGGCCGTTTTTGCCATTTTTGTTGCGGCTTGATAAAATTACCATAGATATGTCCAAGTATGCAAAAGAAAAGGAAATCATCACCAATTTGCTGGCCTTTGCCGACATTGTGCCGGGGGGCGGCAGGCCGTGGGATATTATGGTGCACGATGACCGTCTTTATGGGCAGGTTTTAAGCCGCGGGAGTTTGGGTTTGGGGGAAAGTTATATGGCAGGCTGGTGGGATTGTCCGGCGCTTGACCAGTTTTTTCACAGGTTAATGGGCGCGGATTTAAATCATAAATTAAAAATTAATTTTACCGTGGCGGCTCATTATATTAAGAACCGTTTTTTTAATTTGCAAAAGAAAAAGGCCGCGTTTACGCTTAAGCACTACGACATCGGAAACAATCTTTACTCTAAAATGTTGGACAGACGAATGACTTACACCTGCGGTTTTTGGGAAAACGCGGCAAATTTGGACGCGGCGCAGGAAGCCAAGCTGGAATTGGTCTGCCGCAAAATCGGCCTTAAGTCGGGTATGAAAGTTTTGGACATTGGCTGCGGCTGGGGCAGTTTTATGAAGTATGCCGCGGAGAAATACGGCGTTAGTTGCGTGGGAATCACTATTTCGTCATTACAGGTGGAGTTGGGAAGGCAAATGTGCCAAGGCCTGCCCATTGAATTTTATTTGCAGGATTACCGTGACCTTAAAGGCCAGTACGATGCCATAGTTTCTTTGGGGATGGTTGAGCACGTGGGCCCAAAAAATCATCGGACATATATGAAAGTTGTCCGCAATTGCCTAAAAGATGGCGGATTATTTTTGCTGCATACCATCGGCTCCAACAGTTCCAGTCCGGCCGCGACCTCTGATCCTTGGGTTAAAAAATATATTTTTTCCAATGGCGCGCTGCCTTCGGCCAAGCAAATCGCGGCGGCTTCGGAAAATTTATTCATTTTGGAAGACTGGCATAATTTTGGCGCGGATTACGACAAAACCTTAATGGCCTGGTTTGGGAATTTTGAGGCCGCGTGGCCGGAACTGAATAAGGATTATAGCGAGGTTTTTTACCGGATGTGGAAATATTATCTGCTGTCCTGCGCCGGCTCCTTCCGCAACCGTTCCATCCAGTTGTGGCAAATCGTGTTTTCAAAATCCGGGGTGCCGGGAGGGTATAAACCGATGCGGTCATTAAGTTAGGATCGGATGATGATTAGACGGCGGCGTGCCGGATTCCTCCGCGTAAGCCGGAATTTTAGCGCCAGATAAAGGCGGGGCTTTGGGAATGTTAAAAAAGATGCTACTATGGTATTGAGAAAGATATGAGATTTTTACCCAGGCAAAACCATTTTTTTATTTTGTTCAAAGGCGTAAGCTCCGACCTAAAACGCATGGCCGCGCTGTTCCACGATTTTTCGGCCGATTTTAAGGATTTTGAAGCCTACACCAAAAAAGCCAAGGACATTGAGCATCAGGCCGACCAAAAAACCCACGAAATCGCGGACACGCTGAATAAGACGTTTATTACGCCTTTTGACCGCGAAGACATATACCTTTTGGCCAGCGAGCTTGATGACATTGTGGATTTAATTGAGAACGTCATCCAAGACGTTTATTTGTTTAACATCAAAAATAAAATTCCGGCGCTGGAAGCTTTTACTCCCTTAATTGATGCCGGCGCGGACGGTATTGAAACGTTAATCGGTTGTTTGGAAAGGCAAAAATACAATAAGGAACTAATGGATGCCAAAGTCCATATGCACGACCTGGAAGACCAGGGCGACGAAATTTTCCATAACGCCCTTAAGGAAATGTTCTTAAACAGCCACGATCCGATTGAGGTCATTAAGCTTAAGGATATTTTGGAGCATTTGGAAAAGATTATGGACAAGTACCAAAAGGTCAGTGACATTATTGAAGGCATCATTGTCAAATCCACCTAGAACCTATTTTAAACAAAATGGCTGCGCATTCGCTGGTATTCGTAATTTTTATTATTTTGGTCGCACTGGTTTTTGATTACACCAACGGCATGCACGATGCCGCCAATTCCATCGCTACCATTGTATCCACCCGCGTGCTTACGCCGCGTCAGGCCGTCGCTTGGGCGGCATTTTTTAATTTTGTGGCGTTTTTAATTTTCGGCACTTCGGTGGCCAGCACCATTGGCAAGGGGCTCATACGGATTGAAACCGTGACGGTCGGCGTCGTGTTTGCCGGCCTGCTTGGCGCGATTTTTTGGAATTTGCTCACTTGGTATTTTGGGCTGCCGACCAGCTCTTCGCACGCATTGATTGGCGGTTATGCCGGCGCGGCCGTGGCCAAAGCCGGCTTTGGCGTGATTATCTCGGCCGGCTGGACCAAAACGCTGGTGTTTATGGTTTTGGCGCCGGTCATCGGGCTGGTTTTGGGATTGGTTTTTTATATAATTGCCATGTGGTTTGTCTATCACAGCAAAGCCGCGCCCGCTACAGTTACGACCTGGTCCAAGCGTATGCAGTTTGTTTCGGCCGCGCTTTACAGCCTGGGCCACGGGGGCAATGACGCGCAAAAGACCATGGGCATAATAACCACTTTGCTGGTTTCGGCCGGCCTGCTGCACAGTTTTAAGATTCCGCTTTGGGTGGTGCTGTCGGCCCATTCGGCCATTGCTTTGGGAACGTTTTCCGGCGGCTGGAGGATTGTTAAAACCATGGGCCAAAAAATTGTTAAGCTCCGGCCGATTGACGGCGTCTGCGCCGAAACGTCCAGCGCCATCAGCATTTTTATCGCCACTTATTTGGGCATCCCTGTTTCTACTACCCATGTGATTACCGGGGCGATTTCCGGCGTGGGCGCGGCCAAACGGGTTTCGTCCGTGCGCTGGCACGTGACTTTTAAAATCGTTTATGCCTGGCTGTTTACCATCCCCGGCGCCGCCGCCATCGCGTCCTTAAGTTATATTTTGCTTAAGCCGGTTTTATAACCGGTGGTTAAGCATGGCTAAATTATGAACATCAGCGAAACCAGAAAAGGGGAGTGGTACATTTTCGGCGGCGGAGTGTTGTGGGCATTTTTCCCCATCGTCACGATTGTCACTTTTGCCGGATTGTCGCCTATGGCGTCTTTGGCCTGGGGCACGCTGCTGGCGGCCGTGTTTTTCGGCGCGACGGTAATTTTAAAAGGTAGGCAACGCGAATTGCTTAAGCGGGAAATTTATCCGCCGATTTTTTTAATAGCGTTTTTCATCGGCTGGCTGTTTTATGGCCTCTATTTTTCGGGATTAAAATTCACCACCGCGGGCAATGCCGGAATTATCGCGTTGATGGAAATATTTTTCAGTTACCTGTTGTTTAACGTTTGGAAAAAGGAAAAATTTTCCCTTGCCCATTCCGTCGGCGCGGTATTAATGTTGCTTGCCGCGGCGATTATTTTGTTTCCCAAACAGGACTGGGCATTCCACGGCGGCGATTTTTTGGTTTTGGCGGCGTCGGCCTGCGCGCCGTTTGGTAATTTTTACCAGCAGAAACTGCGCCAAGCCGTCAGCAGCGAAACGATTTTATTTTTAAGGAGCCTTTTGGCCTTTCCGGTATTTTTTTTGCTGGCCGCCATTTTTGGGGCTGGCGCGAGTTGGGGCGCCGTCCGCGGCGCAGCGTGGCTCTTGTTATTTAACGGATTTTTGATTTTGGGCCTGTCCAAAATTTTTTGGATTGAAGGTATCCACCGGATATCGGTAACCAAATCAAACGCCCTTTCCGCGGTCACGCCGGCTTTGACTTTGTTGTTGGCTTATATTTTTTTGCGTCAAAACCCGACCGTTTGGCAGCTTTTGGCGCTGGTGCCCATGGCTTTGGGCGTGTGGCTTTTGACTTAAATGTTTGTTGATGGGCACCTTCGTGGCCCCACAATCGCTTGCCGATAACTATCCAATAATGATTGATTGAGGCGGAGGCCGGATTACCATGAAGGTGTCCATCAAACTTGGTGGCTTAATAACCATCGCAAAATCTGTTATAATATGTCTATGAGCCAGCATTACATAGAACAGCGGCCGTGGGGCCAGTATGAAATCCTGTCGCAATTTCCGGCTGATGAGCCGGGTTTTAGCGATGTCTGCGTAAAAAAAATGACCATTAAGCCCGGGCAAAGGGTTTCGTATCAGTCGCACAAACTGCGCAGTGAGCACTGGTTTTTTGTACAGGGCCAAGGCAAAGTGATTTTGAATGATCGCGAAATTCCCGTGAAGGTCGGCAGCAGCGTGGACATTAAAATCGGCGACAAACACCGCGTCATCAATACCGGCGAAAAAGTTGATTTGGTTTTTATTGAATCGCAAATTGGCCATTACGACGAAGCGGACATTGAACGGTTTAGCGACGAGTACGGGAGAGCAAAAATGAATTAAGTAAAATTTTTTAATTAAATAAAATTGAACGAAATTTGTTGTAGAAAATTTTACTTAATTTTATTTAATTTTCAAATTTTAAATTTTCAATGCGCATAGTGGTAAAAATCGGCACCAATGTGCTGACGGATAATTCGGACGTTGTTCAAACCGCGGCAGTCAAGCGCCTGACCGCGGAAATTTTTGAATTGCGCCAAAAAGGCCATCAGGTCATTTTGGTCAGCAGCGGCGCCGTGGGCAGCGGCCGGGCTCGTCTGCCTAAGCTTCAGGACGAAGAAAATAAACAAATTTGGGCGGCCGTGGGCCAGCCGCTGTTAATGCAGCTTTACGGCAAATTCGCGGCTGAATACAATGCCGAGGTCGGACAATTGTTAATTTTGCGCAGCGAGCTTACGGACAAGGAGCGTTACGGCAATTTGGTAGCCGTCATCGGCGGCATGCTTAAAGCCGGAGTTTTGCCGATTATCAACGGCAACGATGTTATTTCCAAGGCTGATTTAGTCATCGGCGACAACGACCTGCTGGGCGCCATGGTGGCCGTGGCTGCGGCCGCCGATAAGCTAATAATTTTAACCAACCAACCGGGATTTTTTACCGCCAATCCGGTTTTGGATCCCAACGCCGAACTGGTCAAAGAAGTCAAAGACGTGGATTTTGAACTGGAGCGGATGTGCGGCGGCCCAAAATCCAATATGGGCCGCGGGGGTATGTTAAGTAAAATCCGCGCGGCCAGGCACGCGGTGCACGCGGGCATAGAAACCCTGATAGTTGACGGCCGGGACAAAGACGCCCTGGCCAAAGCCCTGGGAAATCCTCACATCGGCACCAGATTCATTGTCGTGGGCAGCGGGGAAATGAGCGACCAAAAACGCTGGCTTTTGGCCGCCAAAGGGTTTGGGCAAATAATTATTGACGACGGCGCGGCTGCGGCTTTGCGCGGCCAAAAAAGTTTGCTGCTGCCGGGAATTATTTCCTGCCGCGGCCTGTTTGACAAAGGCGAAATTGTGGAGGTCATCGGCAAAACCGGTCTGGCCGTGGCTTACGGCAAAACCAATTTTAGCCGAAAGGAAATCCAGAACGCGCTGGCCATCCGCAAAGCCGTGGGCAAAGGCAAGAGTTTGGAGCGGGAAGTCATCCATTTGGACCATATGGCAGTCATTAAAGCCCCGGCTTTATGAAAGTTTTAATTATCGGATTCGGCAATATGGGCAGGGCCATTGGCCAAGCTTTGGCAAAAAGCCGCGGCTTTAAAGTTTTTGCCTGCGATAGCAATCGGAATAAAATTAAAGGCGTTGTTGGCGTTAGCGGCGCGGTTTTGGATGATGTAAAAAAGTATGATATTATCATACTTTCGGTTAAACCCCAGGATATTTTAACATTGGCCGGACAGATTGGAGGAAAAATCAGCCAGCGATCGATTTTGATTTCCATTGCCGCGGGCGTGCCCATAAAAAAATTAACCTTAGTTTTCCATCACCGCAAAATTATCAGAATGATGCCGAATTTGGGCGTGATCGTGGGGCAGGGGATTGCCGCGTGGAAAGCTGTCGGTTTATCATCTCGCGATAAAAAATTGGTCCGCAGAATTTTGGACGCTTTCACCGCGCATTTTGAAGTTCGCGATGAGAATTTGATTGATGCGGTTACGGCCATATCCGGCAGCGGCCCGGCGTACTTTTTCCTGTTTGCTGAATTTTTGGCCGCATCTGCCAAAAAATTGGGATTGACCGCGGAACAATCAAGGTTGTTGGCTACCAAGACGCTGTCCGCGGCGGCGAAACTGTCGGAAAATGGAAATTATCAGGAATTGATTAATCAAGTGGCCTCTAAAAAAGGAACGACCGAAGCGGCGTTAAAGGTATTTAATAAACGTCATTTGGACAAAATTATCGGACAGGCCGTGCAAGCGGCGTTTAAGAGAGCCGGGGAGTTGTCAAGATAATTTTTGTATCTATCTGCATCCATCCCGGAATTTTTCACGCTTTGGCATTATCTACGCCGTGAAAAATATCCGGGATCCAAATACTTATGCCTTAACATCTTATTATCCTAAGAGTTATGGAGGACAAGCACTATTACGTTTATATCTTAGCCAGCCACAGAAACGGCACGCTTTATACCGGTTTTACTGATAATTTAATTCACAGGACTTTTGTCCACAAGAATGACATTGTCAAAGGATTTACCAAAAAGTACCAAGTCCACCGATTAGTTTATTATGAGGTTTTTGAGGACAAAGAAGCCGCAATTCTGCGCGAAAAGCAGTTAAAGCGCTGGCACCGGAAGTGGAAACTGGAACTGATTGAAAAAATGAATCCTGACTGGGAAGATCTATATGATAAAATTAATCAATAAAAGTTAAAATTTATGTACTGGATCCCGGATATTTTTTGCGGCTTGCGATGACCCTCCGCGCAAAAAATTCCGGGATGGATCAAATATTACAATGCCTAATCTACTCCAACAACTCCACCAAACCAAGCAAGCCGGCGCCAAACTGGCGGTTTTGACATCATCCCAAAGAAACCGAGTCCTGCGCGATATTGCCGTTATCATCGCTAAAAATTCCAAAGCGATTTTAGCCGCCAACCAAAAGGATTTACGGAATTTTGCCATATCAGCGAATTTGACGGCCGTCAAATTCGCTGATAATCAGAATGGGTCTATGGAAGGGCGGTTGGAATTAAGTCCGAAAAAGATTCGAGGTATTGCCAAATCCATTAGTGAAGTCATAAAGTTTGCCTGACCCGCTCAATAAAATTTTGGAAACGCGCAAACGTCCGAACGGTCTGGTTATCAAGAAAATTTCCGTACCGCTCGGCGTGGTCGGCGTGATTTACGAATCGCGGCCGAACGTGACCGTGGATTTGGCCGTTTTGGCTTTAAAGACGGGAAACGCGATTGTCTTAAAAGGCGGTAAAGAAGCTTACTCGACGAATAAAGTTTTGGTATCAATTATTCATCGAGCGTTAAAGAAGCACGGACTCTCATCGGACTTGGTTTTTCTGGTTGACCCGGCCTCCAATTGGAAAAAAGATTTGCTTAACGCGCATGGGTTGGTTGATGTTTTAATTCCACGTGGTGGGCAAGGGTTAATAAATTGGGTTAGGGAAAATTCCCATTTGCCGATAATAGAAACCGGCGCGGGCGTTTGCCATACTTTTGTGGATAATTACGACGTAAAAAAATCCGTGGACATTATCGTGAATTCCAAAACCCAGGCGCCGGCCGTGTGCAACGCCTTGGATACGCTGGTTGTAAATCATCAGATGTTGAAAAAACTGATGCCCGCTTTGGCCGCGCCTTTGGCAGAATGGGGCGTGGAAATTTTTGCGGATAATGATTCTTATCGCGCTTTGAAAAATATTTATCCGGCCAAACTTTTGCACATGGCCAAACCGGAACATTTTGGCCGTGAATTTTTGTCGCTCAAAATGTCCATCAAAACCGTAAAAAATTTTGCCGAAGGCTTGGCATTTGTAAAAAAATATACTTCCGGCCACTCGGAGGCGATTTTAACGAATAACCGCAGGCACTCATCAGCCTTTTTAAAACAAATTGACGCCGCCGCGGTTTACCATAACGCCTCCACGCGCTTTACCGACGGCGGCGAATTCGGCATGGGCGCCGAAGTCGGCATCAGCACCCAAAAACTCCACGCCCGCGGCCCGATGGGTTTGGAGGCGCTGACATCCTACAAATGGATTGTGGAGGGGAATGGGCAAACCAGAAAATAAAACCTGTGCCATTCCGAGCGACGAGACAATTTTTTTTGCAATAAAATTGTCGAGAGTCGAGGAATCTGTTAATTGATGATTATTGATTGTTAAACAGATCTTTCCACTCGTCGTCTTGGATGCTACTGCCGTCTCGGTCGGGATGGATGCAAAGAATGTAGCGGCATGCCGAGGCATGCCGTTTTAGTTAGGCACGCCACGGCGTGCCTCTACAGCAAATAATATGATCCCCGCATTTTAAAGGATCAAGTGGGTGATCCTTTAAAAAAAAGCCGATAAATCGGCGCGCTACACCCCAATCAAAAAGGGCCAGCCTTACGGCTGGCCCTTTCGTGTCTAACTTCGCGTATGCAGTTTTTCGCGATAATTTCGCTTCTATTCCCTATTTATTTCACCTCAACTTTTTTCCTGTCATCCCAGGCAAAGTTTTCCCAGTTATATTTGTCCGGGTCAAAGCCGTCTCCTAAAGTGGTTTCCATTATGGCGGTGCAAATTTGATAAGGATCCAAATTCGCGGCCGGCCGGCGGTCTTCCAAGTAGCCTTTGCCGTTGTTGGATGTTGCCATCGGAATACGCACGCTGGCGCCGCGGTCGGAAATTCCGTATCGGAATTGATAGATAGAGCAAGTCTCGTGTTTGCCGGTCAAGCGTTTATCGTTATCCGCGCCGTAAACGCGCATATGTTGTTTGTGAAATTTGCCCAATTTTTCGCACGCCTCTTTTACAACTTTAATGCCGCCGTCGGCGCGCGTCTCTTTGGTGGAATAATTGGTGTGCCCGCCCGCTCCGTTCCAGTCGCCGGGCATGGGTTTAGGATCCAGCTTGGCGTAAGCGCCGTGGTCTTCGCCAATCCGGTAAAGCAGCCAGCGCACCAGCCAGAGCTGATCCGATACTTCCAAAGGCGGCAAAGCGCCGACTTGGAATTCCCATTGCGCGGGCATAACTTCGGCATTAATGCCGGAAATCATCAATCCCGCTTCAAGGCAGGCTTTTAGATGCGCTTCCACCAGCGGCCGGCCGTGCACTTCGTCATAACCCACGCCGCAGTAGTATTTGCCTTGCGGATGCGGAAAACCGTCCCTGGGCCAGCCCAGCGGCCACTCTTTATCGTAAAGAGTATATTCCTGCTCTATCCCGAACAGCGCCTCGTGGGCCTTAAACTTTTCCGCCGCCGCGGCCAAAACGTGGCGCGTGTTGGAAGGGTGCGGCGTGCCGTCGGGGTTTAGCACTTCGCACATCACCAGGATGTTCGGCTCCTTGTTTATCGGATCGGGAATAAAATAAACCGGCTTAAGCATACAGTCGCTAAAATGACCTTCTGCCTGCTCGGTTGACGACCCGTCAAAACCCCAATAGGGGATGTCATCGACTTTCGTCACGGGCCCGTTGATGACTTTGGTTTTTGACCGGAGTTTTTGGGTGGGTTTTCGCCCATCAATCCAAATATACTCGGCCATAATCTTTTTGTTTGGCATTTTCGCCTTTCCTTGGGCCGCTTCCCAAAAATAATTTTGGCTGCAATCGCATAATTCCGGCTGCAAACTTTTCATCAAAACTCACCGTATCCTACGGATACGCCATCGTTTTTCTTCAAAGTTTTCGCTCGGAATTCTGCAATTTCGCCTTAAAATTATTTTTGTCCAGCGGCCTCCATCAGTTTTCGATGGGGAATTAATTATGGTTTTATTTATTGCTTTGTGTTGCCTAAATTCATAGTAGCAAATTATAAAAAGATGTCAATTTTCGGTTAGGGATTACTGATTCTTTACGGATATACGGATTACGGATATTGCAGTCATCCGTATATTCGTACTAATCCGTAATCTTTAACCCAAAAAAATGATGCGGGGCGGCTAAAGCATACTGATGCTTGCCGCCCCTGGGTTGATGTCGCGCCGGAGTGCGTTTCGCGATGACGCGCTCGGCAAATATTTTGTGGCGGGAGCGCAAGCGCTCCGCCTAGAAGCGGTTAGCAAACGCAGCGGCCTTCAGCCCCGGAGTCGGGATCGGCCGGTTAGGCGTTACCCTCATGGACGTCGGGCTGCGTGCTGATGGTGGTCTCAAGCTCTTGCCTCCCCAAGTCGAGTACGGTTGTTCGGCCCGTTGGGGCGGTCGGACGCGGCACTTGCCGGTCGCTCGGCGCTGCGTTCATGATGGCGTACACGGCTAGTGTCGGGGCTGGCGTGACGGTTACGGCGGCCGACGAAAAAAGTTTCCCCGCCAGATTCTCTTTTGGGGGCCTTGCGTGTCTGGCCATTAGTCCCCCTTGGGCCAACGGCCTTCCCCGCCGGGCTGCACTTTCATCCGGCCACCGGGATGGCCGTGAAGGTTGCGGCTGATACCCGGACTGGGCGTACCGGCCGGAACCGGATTCGGATGGTCGCTGCCGGTGACCGGTTTTCTCAAAGCGATGGGGATTCGGGGTGCCGGAACTGGGCGACCAAGGGGGTCACCAAACTGGGCTATGTCGCGAAATGGTTTTTCCAATTTTCCTCCTCAGGAGTAGAACAGTGGCCATAGCAGGCCACATGCGCTCATCATAAAGATAATTTCCAATTTGGTCAAAATTTTTAAAGTGTCAAAGGTGACCTTTGACACTAAGCTTATTTCTTTAAAAATATGCCGTTTAATTTGCAAATCAGCCAAAATTTGTTATAATATAAGCACTTTAAATATATTATCGTGTAGCGTGCCCATTTATGGGCGAATCGTGTACGCCGATGAATCGGCACGCTACATTATTAACCATTAATGAAATCTTATGGACATTCAACCAAAAAAACTTTACCGTAGCCGGACGGATAAGGTTATTGCCGGGGTTTGCGGGGGATTAGGCGAGTATTTTAGCATGGACGCGCTGATTTTCCGCATTATCTTTTTAGTTTTGCTGTTTGCCGGCGGCAGCGGAGCGTGGCTGTATATTATTTTGGCGATCATTATTCCCAAAGAGCCTTTGGCAGGCCAGGCGCCGGAGTCGTTAACCACGGCGAGCAATTTCACGATTTCGTGGCCGACGTAAGAGCCAGCGCCCAACACTGGGCCGGCGAAGTGAGGGGTGAAGTTAAAAATATCGATTGGGAAAAAAGGCGCCAAAACCGCCGTTTGTGGTTTGGGTTGATTGTTGTAATTGTCGGCGCCGTGGCTTTAATGAACCAGTTGTTCCCGCAGCCCTGGATTGGCTGGAACGTGCTCTGGCCGGTGCTGATAATCGTTTTGGGAATCGCGATTTTGTCGCGCGGCGGGAGCCATAGGTAGTCCGCGGAGCCTCTCCTCCTATCATAGGAGGAGTACCCCGACTTGTCGGGGGGAGGTGGTATAAATACTCGCTATGATAATACCACCCCGTCTCGCTGCGCGAGCCACCCCTCCTTTGTGCTCATCAAGACCTCAAAAAAGGAGGGGAGTGCTCCGCGATATTCCTTAAAACCGTAGTATAAAAACTATTTATAATCTTATGGAAAACAATCAAACGAATCCAAATATTCATCAGCCCACGCCGACCCAACCCACGCCCGAGCAGCAGCAAAGGGATAAATTTAAAGATTTGCATTACCATCGCCACGATCATTACCACGGTCATTGGTTCGGGCACTTGTTTTGGGGAATGATAATTATTATGATCGGCCTGGCATTTTTGGCCCGCTCATTGGGCTACGTGACCGGTTTTGAGTGGGGACAGTTTTTCTCCCACGTTTGGCCGGTGCTGATAATTTTTTTGGGCCTGTCCATTCTGTCGCGCGCCGGAATTTTTGCCCGCATTATCAGGGACTGCTGCACTAACCTGTTGGTAAAGTTAATCGATAAACGGCAAAATTATCGATAAACGTTAATGTTTACCGGCGCTTGATGATTAACTGATTAGCATAAAAGCAAAACTGATTTCATAAACGAAATTAGTAACGAAAAAATACACAAAATCGCCTGTAGCTACAGGCGATTTTGATTTATCCACCAACAGATATATGCACCAGTCCCCATTATCAGCGTAATTTTGATGCTGCTGATTTTAGCCGCCTTTGTACTCTGGCTGTTCCGCGTACCCGTGTCCGGCCACCTTGGCGGCCGAACCTATAATTTTAACCCCACCACGATGGATAGCTGGCTGAACGGAGAAACTAATAGCCGGTGACGTATAGGGCGGCCATTGGCCGCCCTTTGTCATAGAATAATTGCGGAGCCTCTCCTCCTGAAAAGGAGGAGTACCCCGCGAAGCGGGGGGAGGTGGTAGAATCAACGATAAATACCACCCCGTCTCGCTGCGCGAGCCACCCCTCCTTTGTGCTCATCAAGACCTCAAAAAAGGAGGGGAGTGCTCCGCGGGTTTGCTAGTTATCAAAGTGCGTCAACCGTTTAAATTCTTTGAACCGCCGTTTTATATCACCCGGCGATATTTCCTGCAACCTTTGGGTACCCAGCCGCTCGCAGCAAAAACTGGCCATGACCGAGCCTGCCACGCAGGCTCGTTTTAAATTGCCCCAACTTAGGTCTTCAGTTTTGGCTAAAAAGCCCATCAGCCCTCCGGCAAAGCTGTCGCCCGCGCCGGTGGGGTCAATCACGTCTTCTAAGGGATATCCCGGCAGATGGAACACATCGCGGCCTTTAAACAGCAGCAGCCCATATTCCCCGCGCTTGATAATCAGCGTTGCAGTCTCCCTCCCCTTTTGAGGGGAGGGCTGGGGAGAGGTTGTGTCCATCATCGCGATGATTTTCTTTGCGGCTTTCACCAAATTATGTTCCCCCGACAGTTCCCGCGCCTCGGAATCGTTAATCACAAAAACATCAACCAGTTTTAAAATTTTAGCCAGTTCCTTGGGCGTTTTTTCTATCCATAAATTCATCGTGTCCAGCCCTACGAGTTTTGGTTTTTTTATTTGCGATAAAACTTCAAGCTGCAGCGCCGGGTGGATGTTGCCCAAAAAAATATAAGATGCGTTTTTGTGGCCGGCCGAAAGTTTTGGCTTGAAATTTTCAAAAACGTTTAAATGGGTAAACAGGGTTTCGCGGTTGTTCAAATCAAAACTGTACTTGCCGCCCCAGGCAAAAGTCTTTCCCGCTGTTTGCTCCAGGCCCGAGAGGTCAATGTTTTTCTTTTTTAGCGGTTGCCGATAAATATCGGCAAAATCCTTTCCGACCACGCCGACTACGCTCGGCCGCGCAAAAAACGAAGCAGCCAAAGAAAAATAGCTGGCGCTGCCGCCCAAAGCTTTTTTAATTTTCCCAAACGGCGTCTCAATGCTGTCAAACGCCACGCTACCGACGATTAATAAGCTCATGATGGAATTATATCAAAAATTTACATAGGATAAGGCAGCATAAATTTACTTTTTTGTATAATTATGTTTGTCTTTTAATAAAGTCTTATCCATTCGGGTGTCGTCCGGCATGTTTTCAATTAATGGGTTGTGCCTCACATCAACGTTAGGTACTTGGTTAGGTGGATCAATTAATGGATCTTCATCAAGTGCGGGATCTGTCATGTGATGTTCTTTATGCATATTTTACCCCATGCTATGCCGCAAAACGGCGGCCTGTTCAATTAATTTTGCAAGATTTTTGCCGCCCGCCTCGGATCGGACAGAAGCCTTGCCGAGTCGAGACGGGTTTTTTAGGTTTTGGTGGATGCGCGCGGAAACCAGCTGGTGTTCCTGCTCGTTTAAATATTTGGGGGCAAACGGTTTACCCAGGTATTTTTCTAATTCTTCAACGTCGGTCAAAATGTTATTCCAGGCCGGAAATTTTTTGGCCAAACTGACTAGGCCGGGTTTGTATAAAAATTTTCCGGCAAAATACACATCGTGCTTGAAATTAAGATAATGCTTTTCCACCAAATGCGCGCGCCCCTGTTTTTTGGCCAAGGCCAAGCCGCGGCCGGTGCCTATAAGTTCAGGCGGCACGCCCAAAGAATACAGCGCCGCGGTAAAACCAATGGCCCTCGGCAGGCTGACTTTACCGTGGCCGCGGGAATATCCGAATAACCCAATATGCTGCACGCGTTCGCGGCGGCGCGGTATGAATGTCGCCAAATGGTTAATCAACGGCGCAATTCCCTCCACAGTGTGTTTGTAAGCGGCCTCAAACGGCTTTATTGCCAAAATCAAGTCCTGTTCTTCGCGGGTTGTCATTTCAACCGCCTTGCCTTTGGGCAAGCCCCTTTCCAAAGTTTTAATCGCCTTGATGACGGTGGCTTTGGGGTAGTCGTATCTAAAAGCGCTTTGGATGGTGGCTGTCCTGATCCCTTGGTATTCGCGCAAAAATCGTTCCGGCCGGAGCGGATACAGCCCGCCGCGGAACGGCAGGCTGCCGCAGCCGATAATCGGGTATAAATTAATTTTATGTTGCCGCGCGAATTTTTGGTAGCGCGACAGCGCGATCTTGACGGCCAAGACCGTGGGCACCAGCCCGGAGTTCAGCGCCGGATCGGAACGCGCAATAAACGGGCGCAAATACGGCGGGTTAAAGCCAAAATTTTTTTTATGGTTTTTTAAATATGACCCGAGGATTTTATCGGAACCGATGATGGTGGAAACCTGTTCGAACAGCGGGATGAGCAAAATGTGGGACAGCAGGTTTTTTTGGAATTTGTTGAGCGGGTGCTTTAAGTCGGTAATTTCCGCGAAGGCTTCCTGCACGTCTATCATTTCTGACGCCGATTCCGTCATCGGCAAAATCACCTCAAACATCGGCGGGCTGTGCATACCCACCTTTTTGGCCATGGAGGCCGAGGACAGCATGCCAATGAGGGCGCGGCCGAGGCGGAATTCGTTTTCCACTTTGGAGTTGGGCAGGCGGAACGTCAAAAACCTTTCTTTGCCCAAAGGAAGTTTTTGGAAAAAACGGTAGTGTTCGCCAAAGAGGCGCTCCAGGATTGATTCGTCAACCAGCTTGCCTTCCCAGTCCCACATATATTCCGAAATTCCCAAATCGGCGAACGACAAAAACAGCTCCCTGGCCTCCTCGGTCGCGGGGATAAAACTGTCCTTATGCCAAAACGGCTTGCCGGCGTGGTCAGGATGCTGTGTAGCCATGGTGGCCGGAATTTTGCGCTGGATTTTTGCCATAATTGGTTTAAAATATAGATTGGAGCCTTTTAGATTATTCCATACAAATGACAAAAAAGCAATTATTAAATGAGTTAACGGCGCAGGGCGTACTTAAGGATAAGCGCTTGGCAAAAGCTTTGGCGAAGGTGGACCGCGCGGATTTTGTGCCGCCCCAGCTGCGGGATTCAGCTTACGAAAATTTCCCGTTGCCCATCGGATTCGGCCAGACGATTTCCCAGCCGTATACCGTGGCGTTTATGTTGGGCTTGCTAGATGTTCGAGCAGGGGATAAAATTTTGGAAATCGGCGCTGGCAGCGGCTGGCAAACCGCGTTGCTTTGTTCTTTGGCCGGCAAAACGGGGAAAATTTTTGCGGTTGAACGGGTCGCGGAGTTAAAGTCGTTGGCCGAAAAAAATGTTGCCAAATATCCCGGGCTTCATCGGAATATTACGATAGCGCTGGGCGACGGGACAAAAGGTTTTGCCGCGGCCGCGCCGTTTGATAAAATCATAGCCGCGGCCGCGGCACAAGAGATTCCTCAGGCGTGGAAAGAGCAATTAAAAATCGGCGGGCGGATTGTGGCTCCGGTTAAAGACAATGTTGTTGTTCTGGACAAAATCGGCAAAGATAATTTCCGCACCGCCGAGCATTGGGGCTTTGCCTTTGTGCCTTTGGTGGAAGATTGATTACAAAAAATCACAATTGGTACCAATTGTGATTTTTTGGAGCGGGTTATGGAACGATGTTCGGACGGAAATAGTTAATTCAAACGCCGTTATTTAAAAATGGATTTTGAAGGTAGCGTATGAATATATAAACAATGATACTCCAATTAGAGAAGCAATAAAAATAACAAGCACCACAAATTTTAAGTATTTTACATTCTGAATTTTTCGTCTAAAGAAAAGCGATATCGGAAGAAAAATTTCTAAAATAATCACGCAAACCAAAAAAATTTTGTTCACATAATCAGCCCCGTATCTCAAAACCAAATAAACTATAAATGTATTGAGTGTTAGTGTGATGTACCCAAAAAAATAATAGGCTATTTTAAAAGGATTGGTGACGCTGCCTGTTGATTTTAAGTTTAAATTTTGTTTTTTTATGAATTGTTCTTCCATATAAGTTTAATTTAATTGCTTATTATATTGTCTAATTTGGAAACTTGGAGCGGGATACGGGAATCGGACCCGTGTCTAAACCTTGGGAAGGTCTCATACTGCCATTGTACTAATCCCGCTTGCTTAAACTGTAATAATAGTACAAGATTTTGGGCAATTTATCAATTTGTTGTCGGGAGTGTTATAATACAATCGTTATGGACCATCAAAAAGCTTCCACAATCTTAATGAAGTTGTTGGATAAAGATCAGCTTGAAGATGAAGAAAGGGAGGCGGTTTTTACCGCTATCGGCGTTTTAGCCTGGACGTCCCTGTCCAAAAGTAAAATTAAAGCCATGCGGGATAAGCGCGAAGGGTTCAGAAATTGTAAACCGCAGCACAAAAAGTAACATCAATAAATATCGCTATAGTTTAGTATAGCGGTCAAAAAAATTATATTTTAAAAATATGAGTTGGCAAGATGTTGTGTTGTCCGTGGGTTCGTGGGTTTTTATTTTTGCCTTGTTTCCTTCGCTGTTTGGCAAAGACAAACCGCCTGTTTCCACCAGCGTTTTAACCGGTGGTGTTTTGCTTATTTACACGGTTGTGTATTTCACCCTGCATTTGTGGCTGAGTGTGGCTTCCACAGGGATTCTTGCGGTTGCCTGGCTGGCGTTGGGCGCGCAGAAGTTTTTCTGCAAAGATGTGACGGCGCAGTAGCTGAAATTGTTCAGTATAGGGGTATATGCGGAGCCTCTCCTCCTGGAACAGGAGGAGTACCCTGCACTAGCAGGGGGAGGTGGTAGACATCGGCAACCTGTATTTACCACCCTGTCACCCTGCGGGCGACACCCCTCCTATATTCTGATGATATTCTGGGAATAGGAGGGGAATGCTCCGCAGTTTTCCTAAGCAACAACGTCGTGACATCAATCATTGTAAAAAATCCTTATCTTTGCTATATTTTAAGTAAGGATTTTTCATTATGACACAAAAAAAGTTAAGTTTGGAGCCCTACAAAGGCACGAGGGATTTTTATCCGCAGGACCAGTTCGTGCAAAATTACATTTTTTCAATATGGAAAAAAGTGGCGGAAAGCTACGGTTATTTGGAATACGGCGCGTCTATTTTGGAAGAGACGGATTTGTACCGTGCTAAAACCGGCGAGGAAATCGTCAACGAGCAAACTTACTCTTTTACTGATCGCGGCGGTCGCGATGTAACCATTCGTCCCGAGATGACGCCAACCGTGGCTCGTATGGTGGCGCAAAAGCGCAAAGAATTAACTTTTCCTTTGCGCTGGTATTCTATCCCGAACTTATTTCGTTACGAACGCCCCCAGCGCGGCCGTTTGCGCGAACACTGGCAGCTGAACTGCGATTTGTTCGGCGTGGATTCAATTGAGGCTGATGTGGAAATAATATCGCTCGCCTATGATATTATGAAGGCGTTTGGGGCAAAGGATGAAAATTTTGAGATAAGAATAAACAGCCGCAAAATTTTAAAAGAGTTTGCAAAATTACACAAATGGTCAGAAGTACAAGAACATAAGTTTATGAAATTGTTGGATAAATCAGATAAATTGGATCCTAATAAGTTTGTTGATGCCCTGTCGGAAATAGTTGGGTCAAGAGAGAAAGCGTTTGAATTTGATAAGCTGATACAAACTTTGACAATGGAATACATGGTAAAAGAGTTTGGACATAATCCCGAAGTAAAATCGTTCATCGGAATATTTAAAATATTAAATGATAAGGGAATAAAAAATATCAAATTTCACTTTCCTTTAACCCGCGGCTTTGACTATTACACCGGCACGGTGTTTGAAATGTACGATACCAATCCCAAAAACCCCCGCGCGTTGTTCGGCGGCGGGAGGTACGATGATTTGGTCGGGATTTTTGGCGTGGAAAAAGTTTCGGGCATCGGCTTTGGTTGGGGCGACGTGACCACGCGGGATTTTTTGGAGACTTATGATTTGTTGCCCGAATATCATCCGCCGGTAAAACTGTACATTTGTCATCTTGAAGGATATATCGAAGAGGCCAATAAATTGGCAGACTACATTAGAAAGCAAGGGGTGAATGTGGCCGTTGACCTTACCGATAAAAAAGTTTCCGCCCAGGTCAAAACCGCGGACAGGGAAAAAATCCCGTACGTGCTGGTGGTCGGCGAAGAGGAAGTTAAAAGTGAAAAGTTTAAAGTCAAAAGCTTGGCAACGTCGGTAGAATCAATAGTAAATAAAGAAAACTTGATTTTATATTTAAAATCAAGTTGAGGAAGAGTGTATGGATTCAGAAAAACTACATGAGATGTTCCAGATTTTGAAAGCTGATTATAGGGTTGAGGAGCAAAAAGCAGCCCACAATCTTCTGCGTGATAGAAAAACTCAATATCCCCGGGACAAATCTAGCATATATGCTCCATGGGCGATTTATGACAAGCCAATAGGCAGTTTTAGCAGCACTTATAGGGTATTTTTGAAAGAAAGAGGCTTAAAAAGCTATGTTGAATCTGAATTGCAGGACAGACAAGGACAGGCTTTAGGCATTGAGTTGGGAGGTTTGGGCTCAAAATTATTCAGAGGGTTTTCAGATGGGTTTTTTAAAAGAACTCTCGGCGTAGTACTCTTGGATACCCGTAAAGGCATGGAAAAAGAGGCTGATGAAGTTAGAGGTCATGATGTTATTGAAGCTAATGTTTTTGAGCAGACAGGCTTTTCTGACATTGAATCATGGTTGGCAAAGTACGGGAACGGCAAAGCGGATTTCGCAGATGAAAGGATGGAGGGAGCGATTTCTGATTTTAATGTAAGTAATTATTTTTGGCTTTTTCAATTTAGAAAATGTTTTAGGTTGTTAAATGACGGAGGGGTTTTATTCGCGCAATGGCATTCTAAAAACCGTCAGGAAGCCGAAAGAGGGCTTTTAGTTTTACAAAAACAGTTAGCCAGTTCGGCAAAAATTGGTTTTGACTGCAACGCCCCCGATTTACTTTTACATTTGAAAAAAATAAAAGACTCACGCGAGAACTAAAATAATATGGAACTTCAGGTCGGTGTGAAGGCGCTGCTGAAAAATCGCGACGGCAAATATTTGCTGGTGCGGCGCAACCCTAAAAAATACCCCGAGGTCGGACCCAAGTGGGACATTGTCGGCGGCCGAATTAATCCCGGCTCGCCGCTTTTGGATAATTTGAAGCGGGAGATAAAAGAAGAGGTCGGGTTGGACTACATCGGCAACCCTAAGTTAGTCGCGGCGCAGGATATTCTAAAGTCAACCGATAAGCATGTGGTGCGTTTGACTTACATTGGCGAGCTTGACGGTCAGCCGGTGATTGACGATGATCATCTGGAAGCCAAATGGTTTAGCTCGGGAGAAATAAAAACAATGGACATTTCTATTTTGGACAGCTTTTTCAAGGAGCTGGTTGATAACGGGGTAGCTAATCTTTGAAGGTTCCATCCCGGAATTTTTTGCGTTGACGATTATTATAAGCCGCAAAAAATATCCGGGATCCAGATATAGGCTTTTACCTGGACCCCGGATACCCCGGATCGGAGTCCGGGGTTCCGGGGTGGACAAGCTATAATAAAAGTATGGCTAAAAAATTAATTGTCGCGCATAGGGGCGCGTCCAATCTTGCGCCGGAAAACACCATCAAAGCTTTCCAAAAAGCCATAGAAATCGGCGCGGACATGATTGAGCTGGATGTCCGGAAGACCAGAGACGGTGTTTTGGTGGCCGCGCACGATCCAATTTATCGCGGAAAATTAATTTGCGACTTAGGTTATCAGGAATTATCAGATTTATCGCAGCATCAAATTCCAACCCTTAAAGAGGTTTTGGATTTGTGCCGCGGAAAAATCAAACTAAACGTAGAGTTAAAGGAAGGCGGTTATGAAAATTTGGTCGGGGAAATTTTGACGAAGAATTTTGTTGCTGACGATTTGCTGGTCACTTCATTTTCCGCCAAGAATCTGGCCGAACTTAAGCGGCTTTATCCGCAAATAAAAATCGGCCTGATCCTGGGTACCTATCCCCATGAATGGTTTGGCATCTTAAAGTTAATTTTTGTGAGGAAATTCAGCCGGCAATTTGATGACCTGTCTTTGAGTTATAAGCATTGGGCATATAAATTTTATAAACTATTTCCTTTAAAGCATCATGCCGTGTGGGTTTGGACGGTTGATGATCCTAAAATGATCCGCCGGCTGTTACAGCGGCCGGAAATAACCGGCATTATAACCAACAATCCGGGTTTGGCAATTAACATCGCAAATTATGGAAATCCGCAGTGACGTCAGAATTTATTCGGGAATTTTTTTGGTTTTGTTGGCGGCCGCAGCCGTGATTATTTTTTTTAAGTCAAAAAATCCCCCATTGCCGAAAATCAGCAATTTCCAGGAGTGCGCGGCAGCCGGCTATCCGGTAATGCAAAGTTATCCCAGGCAGTGCGGGGCTCCCGGCGGCAGGATGTTCATTGAACAGACCGTAGCCCGCGAATGTGTGGCCAGTAACGAATGCCCAGCCGGCCAAACCTGCCAAAACCATTTTTGCCAGTAAGCCATAAGAAAAGTTTTTATGAAAAAAGTTTTTTTTATTATCGGCTTGGCAGTTTTAGGCGCCGCGGCGGCGCTGTTTTGGCCGCAGCTGGAATCGTTGGTCAAAAAAAGCCCACAACTGGTGCAGATTATCCAAAATAACCAGGCCGTGCAGGATTTAAAGCAACAGGTCTTAAACGGCGGCGCTTTGCGCGGCACCCAGGACAGTCCCGACGCTTTTTTAACCCGTGCCGGCGTGATTAATTTTACCAACCAGGCGCGGCAGCAAAACGGCAATTTACCGCCATTAATAGAAAATCAAAAATTGGATCAAGACGCGCAAAATAAACTGGCTGACATGTTCGCGCGGCAGTATTTTGAGCACGTTTCGCCGGACGGCAAAGGGCCGGCGGACCAGGCCAAGGCCGCGGGCTACCAATATGTCATCATCGGCGAAAATCTGGCTTTAGGCAACTTTAAAGACGACGCCGCTTTAGTGGACGCCTGGATGAACAGCCCGGGCCATCGCGCCAATATTTTAAATATTAAGTACCAGGAAATCGGCGCGGCCGTGGGCCAGGGGCAGTTTGAAGGCAAGCAGACGTGGCTGGCGGTGCAGGAATTCGGCAAACCTTTGTCAAGCTGTCCGCAAGTTGACGCGGTTCTCAAAAGCCAGATTGACAGTTTAAAGTCCGACGTGGACTCAATTTTGCCCCAGCTCCAGGCGCTCAAAAGCCAGATTGACAGTTCGCCTGAGCCGCAAAACCAGCAGCAGGCCAACCAGTATAACCAGCTCGTCGCGCAATATAACGACTTGGTGAACATTTATAATAATAAGGTTGATTTGCTAAAGCAGGACACCGGACAGTATAACGCTGGGGTGCAGGCTTTTAACGCCTGCGCGTCCTGATAGTCGCCGTATCTGCTGCAAGCGGACGGCTATTTTATTTATCCCAAAATTTTGCTATAATGAAATGAATTGTCATTAAAAAATTATTTTATGGGAATTTTTGACAAGTTAAAGGATATTAACGAAATGCGCAAGCAGGCCAAGCAGATGGAAAGCCTGTTGGCAGTGGAAACCGTGAGCGGCAAATCGTCCGGCGGCAAAATCGTTTTAATCATTGACGGCAACCAAAACGTTAAAAGCGTGGAAGTCAGCCCGGACATTGCCGGCGACAAAAGCGAAATCGCGCGGCACATTCGCTCGGCCCTGGAGGATTTGTTTAAGCATCATAAAAAAATGCTGCAAAGCAAGTTCGGCAATATGATGAAAGAGTAAGACAAGAGTTAAGAATTAGGAGTTAAGAGTTAAGGGAGAAAGTTGCCGTACTTCTTAATACAAAATAATGATCAAAAAAACGAAAATAATTGCAGGAGTTGCGGTTTTACTGTTAACGTTTCCAACTTTCACCTTGGCCTTGCAGCTGCCGACCAGCATTAACGAGCTGGCGGACATGGCCGGGTTTAACGCGCAGAGTTACGTGGTGGTTGACGCGCAAAGCGGCCAGGTGTTGGTCAACAAAAATTCCGGCGAACCTTGGGTGCCGGCCAGTCTGACCAAGCTGGTCACGGCTTTAGTGGTTTTGGATACCAACCCGAACCTTAAAAAAACCGTGGCCATGACCGCAGCCGACCAAGTCGCGGGCGGATGCAGCAGCGGCGGCGCTTGTATTAAAGTTAAGCCCGGCGTCAAATTTACGGTGGACGGCTTATTCCACGCCGCGTTGATGCCTTCGGCCAATAACGCGGCCGCGGCTTTGGCACGCAGCACCGGTTTGTCTGCCGAAGAATTTGCAGCGCGCATGAACGAAAAAGCGGCTGTTTTGGGAGCCACGCAAACCCATTTTAACGAACCCACGGGTATGGATCCCGGCAACACCATTACCGCGGCCGATTACGCCGCTATTGTCAAAGCCGCGTTTGAAAATTCTTATTTGGCCAACATTGCGGTGCTGCAATCTTACGCGTTGCGCTCCACCAACAATCCCCGCTATAATCAGACTATTAAGAATACTGACAAGCTGCTGTCGGACGGCGATGTTCAGATCATCGGCGCCAAAACCGGCTACCTTGATCAATCCGGTTACAATTTTGCTTCGCTGGTTTACTCCGGCGGCCAGGAACTGGCCATTGTGGTTTTGGGCGAACAGCATTTGTACACGGCGTTTGCGGAAACTAAACTTCTGGCCGGCCTGGCGCAAGAGGCCAAAGCCCTGGCGTGGCTGAATTCGGGTCAGACAGTTTTGGGCACGAGCACGGCGGTATCCACAATTTCCGCCGGAGGCGGATCCGCCTTTGGCGGAAACAATTAACAATTTACGATTAACAACTAACATCAAGATATGGCAAATTTTAATCCCGCCGACGGCGGATCGTCATCGGGCGCAAAAAAAATTATTACGATTATAATCATTTTGGTGGTGATTTTGGGTTTTGGATATTACCTGCTCAAGATTTCGCCGAATACGCAAACCGGCACGGGGAACACGTCTTCTTACAACGCCAGCTTGGACACTTCCGGCGCCAAACCGCTTTCGGCTGTGCCGGCTTTTGACCCGGCCGCGGATCATTATTTGGGCAACGCCAAGGCCAAAAATGTCCTAATCGAGTACGCTGATTTTCAGTGCCCATCCTGCGCCGCGGCCAGCGTCGAGCTTAAGCAGGTGCCGGACAAATTTCCCGACACCGTGTTCGTGTTCCGTTATTTTCCGCTGGTGCAAATCCACGCCAATTCGGTGGAATCGGCCATGGCCGCGGAAGCCGCCGGAGCGCAGGGAAAATATTGGGAAATGCACGACATCCTTTTCCAAAAACAATCCGATTGGGAAGGTCTAGGCGATCCGCTGGACACCTTTGCCCAGTACGCCCAAACCGTCGGCGTTTCCGACATCAATCAATTTAAAAATGACGTAACCGGGAAAAAATACCTGCCCGCCATAGAGAACGACAACAACCAGGCGCTGGGTTTAAATTTGCAGGGCACGCCGAGTTATTTTTTTAACGGCCACGAGCTGCAGGCTTCTGACTTAAACGGCTTGCTCCAGCAGGCGCAGCAGTACGTGAACAAATGACACCAGGGGCGTCACCCTGAACGAGCGGGATCTCTTTTACCAATGATTTTATGACTTACAAAAAATTTGCCATCAAAATCGCCAAGCAGGCCGGAGAGATTATCCGGAAGGATTTTAAAGCCGGGATGGAAAAGAAGTTTAAGGCGGACGGTTCGCCGGTAACCAAAACGGATGTTGCGGTCAACAAAATGGTCATTGAAGCGGTTAAAAAGAATTTTCCCGGCCACGATGTGTTGGGGGAGGAAGAAAGTTACAGATCAAACCATGGTGAATATTTGTGGGTCTGCGATCCGGTGGACGGCACGGTGCCGTTTTCCCATGCTATCCCGACTTTTGTTTTTTCTTTGGCCCTGGTTAAAGACGGCAAACCGATTTTGGGCGTTGTGTACGATCCGATTATGGACCGGATGTTTTTTGCCGAGCTTGGCAAAGGCGCGACTTTAAACGGCAAAAAAATCCGCGTTAATAATTTGAATATGAAAAGCGGGGTCATCGGCTGGAGCAACAGGGGAATGACCAAAATTGCGAAATATTATTATCCAAAAGTTCAGGCAATTTGCCTGTGGTGCATTTGTTATGAAGGGGTCATGGTTGCCTGCGGGGAGCTGAACGCGACTTGTTATCCCGGCAAAAATGCCCACGACGTGGCGGCGTTAGAAATTATCGTGGAAGAGGCCGGCGGTAAGGTCACAGACCGCTATGGCAGGGAACAACGGTATGATAGGCAAGTCAACGGCGCGCTTATTACCAACGGCAAAGTTCATCAAGAATTGTTAAAGTTTACCAGATAGAAAGCTTGGGTTTTCCTACTGCCATACGTCGCCGTGTGGCAGTGGGTTTTTTTATTAGTCTTATATAACGTGCGGCCGCACGTTATATAAGACATAGATTTTTCTGTTTAATTTTGCTATAATCAGCGGGATGAAAAAGAACTTCCCCCAGCCCTCTCTTTTCAAAAGAGGGGGAGTTAAGAAACGAAAAGTTTTAATCGCCCTGTCAGGCGGGATTGATTCCGCGGTTTCGGCGTATTTGCTGATTAAGCAGGGCTACGAAGTTGAGGCCGCGTTTATGAAGAATTGGTCTTCCACGGCCGGGCTTTTAAAAAACGAATGTCCGTGGCTAATAGATCGCCAGGACGCGCTGCGCGTGGCCGCGTTTTTGCGAATTCCGCTGCATACTTTGGATTTTGAAAAACAGTACCAAAAAAACGTGATGCGTTATTTTTTTGACCAATACAAAAAAGGCCTCACCCCCAACCCGGACGTGATGTGCAATAAGGAAATCAAGTTCAAACTTTTGTATAACTGGGCAATGCAAAACGGATTTGATTATTTGGCCACCGGCCATTACGCGCAGATTCATACCACCCCGTCTGCTTCGCAGACGCCCCTCCTTGGCAGGAGGGGAGGCTCTGCAGATGTTCTTGGCGGCTCCGCGGAGCTCTCCTCCTTTTTAAGGAGGAGTACCCGCCGTCAGGCGGGGGAGGAGGTTGGAGTTAGGTATGGTCTTATGCGCAGTATCGACGAATTTAAAGACCAGACCTACTTTATCTATAACATCAAAACCCACCAGCTGCCGCATTTGTTGTTTCCCATCGGCGGGATGAAAAAATCGGCGGTGCGCGCGCTGGCGCGGAAAATCGATCTGCCCAACGCCGAGAAAAAAGAGAGTATGGGACTGTGCTTTGTCGGCAAGATAAGATTAAAAGATTTTTTGGAACAGAGGTTAAAGCCAAAACCGGGTCCGATTGTTCTTGTTTCTTCTGATTTGAAATTGCGAGGAGCCCCGACTGCACCGGAGGGGCGACGTGGCAATCCCATAAAAGACGGGATTGCTTCCACCTTCGCTGAAGCTTCGGCGGACAAGTCGGCTGCACTTGCAATTTCAGGAAACATAATCGGCCAACATCAGGGATTATTTAACTATACCATCGGCCAGCGGCAGGGAATTCATGTTGGCGCCGGCGGGCCGTATTATGTGGTAAGAAAAGATTTAAAGAGCAATGCGTTGTACGTTACAAATAATCCGGATGACGAAAATCTGATGACGAAAGAAGTACAAATTTATAGCGTGAACTGGATTGGGCAAACAGGGCTAAGCGCTAAGGTTATAGGGCTAAGCAAAAGCGACTTAGCTCTTAGCCCTAGACCCTTAGCCCTAGTTGGCCGCTACCGCCACCAGGGCCAACTGGTGCCGCTAACTATCGACAAAATTAAAAATGGCCTTTATCGCGTAACCTTTAAAGATCCCCAAAAAGCTGTCGCTTCGGGGCAGAGTTTGGTATTATATAAGGGTAAAGTGTGCGTTGGCGGCGGAATAATTGGGTAATGACAAAAATGAGTAAAAATAATAAAAATGACAAAATTAATCTGGAACAAATTCCTTTTGGCAGTTTGGAGGCTTTTAACGTCATTGTGGAAATTCCGCAAGGGAGTAATTTAAAGTACGAGTACGACGAAGCCTCAGACAGTTTAAAATTGGATTTTGTATTTAAGGATTTGGTTTTTCCTTTTAATTACGGATTCATTCCGCACACTTTGGGCGGCGACGGTGACCCTTTGGACGCCATAGTTTTGTCATCCGCGCCGATTAAGATGGGCGAGTTCGTGAAGTGCAAAGCGGTCGGTATGTTAAAAACCATTGACCGCGGCGAAGTGGATGATAAAATTATTGTTGTGCCTCTGGACGACGAACTTGCCGGTAAATATCTTGACGCTGATAATTTGCCGCCGGGCTTTTTGGAAAAATGCACGGCCTTTTACCGCGAAGTGGGCCGACAGAAAAACAAAGTGACAGAGGTTAAAAGTTTAGAAAACAAACAAATAGCGCTGGAAGAGATAAAAAAATCATTACAGTTAAACGTTTTAGAAGCAAAAAATGGGCTTTGAAGGTCAATGAATCTTGTTTGGCGGTAGATAAGGCTTGACAAAAGTCTGAAAATATAGAATAATAATAAGATTCCAGATTAGCTTTGGAATCAATTTTACAATGGCCAGGAGGGCCAGATGATGAGAATGAAGAAAGCGTATTCGCTATCGTTACTGGCGGTCGTATTGGCCCTGTTTGGCGAGGTTTGGCAATTACAGGCAGTACGGCCGGTACCCAAAGGTGCAACTGCAACAAAGAAGCCGCACAAAAAGCCGGACGCTTTGCCGCCGGTGGTCAAGATCCCGGCCGGGCAGCAGTATTTTCAACCGACTAATCGTTTGCCCGGCATCGGCCTTGACCGCCAAAGCATGAGTCCGGCAGTCTTGCAATTCCGGACCTCGAATCTGATTCAATCGCAGGCTTTTTCCATCTTGCGGGATCCGCGGGCCGTTGCATGGGCCCAGACCTGCAATGACAGCTCGTTGCAGGCGCTGTTTATCTCTGCCGCCAAGGAAGCGGGTTTTCCCAAAGGGCTTTTGGAGGGACTGTCATTTGTGGAAAGCGGGTGTGATCCTAACGCAAAAAGCCCAAGCGGGCCTGCGGGCATAATTCAGATCAGCAAGTCAACCGCCAAGCTCATGGGTCTTAGGCAGTATTCCGAGACCCGTCTACGGCAAGTCCTGGCGCAACGCAAGCTGGTTAAAAAAGCGCGTCCCGGGCACCCGGCTGTTTACAAAGACGTTCCGGCGAGAAAGGAAAAGTACAAAGTCCTGGTAGATGAGCGTTTAGACCCGAGCAAAGCGGTTCCGGCCGCGGCCAAGTACTTGGCTGACATGGCCAGGCGCTACGGCGGCGTGGATTTTGCCCTTTGGGCTTACCATTCCGGCGAGGGACGCATCGGCCAAGTCCGTAAGCTCATCGGCAAGTACCGAATAGAAGACGCGACCGTGCCGTTGGTGTTTTTTGGCAACACACCGGAGTGGCGGAAGGACTTGTATGAGTTAATCGGAAAGGATATGGAAAAGGACTATGGCCCGACATACTATTTCTGTGTCCGGAAGGGCGAGGAACTGCTCGCTCTGTATCGTCACGACCCGAACGCCTACAAGACCCTGGCGAGCCACTACACCAACCCCATCAACCCTAACGAGCGAGCGCTTAACCGCTTATGGGTATGGAATATGCCGAAAGACATGTTCCAACTTAACAGTGACTTGGCGGAAGCGCGCGGCAAGCGACTTGTTACCGTGCCGGAGTGGACGGAGTTCTTCAGTTACACTTTGCGCACGAACGGCCCTGAGGCAATCGGGGAGAAAGATCCGGAACACCGACAACTGTTTTTGCAGGATCCGCCCGATGACATCGGCGCCCTGGAGTACGTCGCGTTCGAGACGCGGCGATTCTGGGAAGCAACGCACCCCAAGGGCGAAAAGGATTTTGTCGCCCTGGAAATTACCGCCCTGGTTCGGAGCTTGGAATACCAGAAGTTGTTGGCCAAGAATCCGAACTCGCACACCCAGTTCCCCACCCATTGCGTCGGCGCGGTTGACATTTCGTATCTGCGCCTGCCCAAATGGGAAGTTAAGTGCCTGCAATTCGTTATCCAGGATATGGGATGGGACGAATCACTAGGGTACTTCTTAGAGTCGACGGCTCGTAAGACCTTGCACTTCGGGACTTCGCCTGGCCGTAGGGATTTCTTCATTCGAGTTTACCAAGAGGCCGAGAAAAGCTATTCCGTAAGAAAGTAGCGGGAAGCAAGACAGGCTTTGGAAGCTTAAGATCAACGAATCCGGGCACTACTAATAATGTTGTGTCCGGGTTCTTATTTTAGTAATAGCCACTAGCGCCAAAAATCCCGGGGGCACCAAAAAGGGACAGGGCAATACCCTGTCCCTACAATTTGGATTATTTGTGGATAATTTACGGCTTTAAAAATTTTACCATCAACAATGCGACAATGTTTATAATCTTAATCATCGGATTTATCGCCGGGCCGGCGGTGTCTTTGTAGGGGTCGCCGACGGTGTCGCCGGTGACGGCAGCTTTGTGCGCTTCCGAACCTTTGCCGCCAAAGTGGCCTTCTTCAATATATTTTTTGGCATTGTCCCAGGCCGCGCCGCCAGTTGTCATCGAGATACCAACAAACAATCCGGTCACAATCGTGCCAACCAAAAGCCCGCCCAAAGCCGCGGCGCCGAGCAACCATCCAACTAAAATCGGCACCACGACCGGAATCAAAGCCGGAATAATCATTTGCCGCATCGCCGCTTTGGTAACAATATCCACGGCGCGCGAATAATCCGGTTTGGCCTCGCCTGACATTATCCCTTTTATCTCCCTAAACTGCCTACGAACCTCTTCCACCACGGCTTTGGCCGCCTTGCCCACGGCTGACATGGCAATGGAAGCGAACAAATAAGGCAGCAAACCGCCTATAAGTAAGCCAACTAATACTTTACTATCAGACAGATCAAACACGGCCGAAATGCCGCGTGCGCTTAATTCCTGCGTGTAGGCGGCAAACAGCACCATAGCGGCTAAACCGGCTGAGGCAATGGCATAACCCTTGGTAACGGCTTTGGTGGTGTTACCGACGGCATCCAGCGGGTCGGTGATGTCGCGCACGGATTTGTCCAGCCCGGCCATTTCGGCAATTCCTCCGGCGTTGTCCGTAATTGGGCCAAAAGCGTCAATCGCGACAATTATTCCGGTCAGCGATAGCATACTCATCACAGCCAAAGCAATACCGTAAAGACCGGCCAGGTGGAACGATAACAAGATAGCGCAGACAATAACAATAACCGGCAGCGCCGTGGACTGCATGCCCACGGCCAGCCCTTGGATAATATTGGTGCCGTGGCCCGTGGTGGAGGCGGCGGCAATATTTTTAACCGGCGAGAATTTTTTGGACGTGTAGTATTCGGTAATCACCACCACGGCCGCGGTGACGGCTAAGCCAATTAGCGCGCAGTAAAATAAATTCATCGTCGGATACAAACCATTGCCATCCATGAGTTTCATAGTAATCGGGTAAAAAGCAATCGCAGACAAAATTCCGGAAACAGCCAGGCCTTTGTACAGCGCGCCCATTATGTTTTGGGATTTGCCCAAGCGCACAAACCAGGTGCCGATAATCGTGGTGACAATGGAAGCCGCGCCAATCATCAGCGGGTACAAAATCGCGTTGGTAAAGTCGGGTAAAATCGCGGCGCCGAGCAAGATGACGGCCACGGACGAAACCACGTAAGTTTCAAACAAATCCGCGGCCATGCCCGCGCAGTCGCCCACGTTGTCGCCCACGTTATCGGCAATCACGCCCGGGTTGCGCGGATCGTCCTCCGGAATGCCGGCTTCAACTTTGCCGACCATATCCGTGCCCACGTCAGCGCCCTTGGTAAAAATGCCGCCCCCCAAACGGGCAAAGACCGATATCAGGGACGCGCCAAAAGCCAAACCCGCCAGCGCGGACAGGTCAAAAGTCGGAGTCGGAATGCACTGGTTGGCATCGCCCAAATTTATGCAGGGTCCGGCAGCGGTTCTGGCAAACATCAAAAATCCGGTAACCGCCAAGAGTCCTAAGCCCGCCACGAACAAACCGGTGACCGAGCCGCCTTGGAAAGCCAAAGACAAGGCCGAACCCAAACCTTTTTTGGCGGCTTCGGTGGTGCGCACATTGGCGCGCACGGAAATGTTCATGCCCACAAAACCCGCCACAGCGGAAAGAACCGCGCCTAAAATGAATCCAACAATCGTGTGTCCGGAAAAGCGCGCGAGCCACATCAATAAAATCACCACCACCGCCACAATGCCGACAGTTTTATACTGCCGCGACAAATACGCCTTGGCACCGTCCTGGATGGCGCGCGAAATTTCCACCATTTTGCCTTGGCCCTGCGGCTGGGCCAATATCCTAAAAATTAAAAACACGCCGTAGGCAAGGGCCAAAATGCCGGCTGCCAAGGCGTAGTACAAATACGTATTCTCGTTCATGTTTGCTTTTAATTAATGATATTTCTTCGTAAATTATAGGGCAAAATAAAAAAGTTGGCAATGATTGATGGTAAGTTTTGTATTTCTTGTGCCATCCCGGCCGAGTGCCGCCGAGAGCCGGGATCCAGTTGCGCTTCTTTTTGGATCCCGGATATTTTTTTGTGGCCGATGAATACCATCAGCACAAAAAAATTCTGGGATGGGAAGGCCTGTAGGATTTGTTAATAAGAAAAAAATCCCATTTCAGGGATTTTTGGGCAAACAAAAAGTTATTGAAATTTAACGGTTCTTACCATTGCGTTAAAACCGTCCATCATGGCCGTGGACAAACCGTTGTCAAAAGTGTAATAATCCGGCCCCATTTTGATCGCGTAAAGCAGGTCGGAAACGTCAGAAGCCTTGGCGCTGCCGATGTCGGTTTCCACAACAGGCAGGCCGTCCAGCGAGTAGTAATAACCGCTGCCGCTGATGTAAATTTTCATGTTGTAAAATTTTGCCCCGGGATCAATCTCCAAAACGTAAAAGCCGTTTTGTTTTTTGGCCGGCGAAATTTTCCAGGCCGGGTCGTATTTAAAGCTAAAGGCATAAGCCGTGTCCTGGTAAGTTTTCCAAGCGGAGGTGTCCACGGGTTTAAAGCTCGGCAAATAGCGGTCGGTCGCCGACTGGACGGAGCCGGTCGGTGGCGCGGGGTAGTAAATTTGTTGATAGCCGTTTAGTCCCGGCGCCAGCGGGTGTTCGGCGACCATCACCGTCAAATATGTGCCCACCACCGCGATGGCGAACAGAATGACAAAGCTTTTGGTCTGGGGGGCTAAGTGTTTATATTTGGACATTTTAGTTTCGGATGATTTTGGTCTTTGGTATTATTATACGATTGCCGATGAAGTTCTGTCAAATCCCTACTAAATACTAAAATATACTAAATACAAAAAAAGCCGATGCATATAAGTTTAGTATTTTTTAGCTTCTTTAGCATTTAGCAGAAAGCCTGCCGCTATTTCACTGTGTCAAACAGCCTGTCCAGCCCCGCCTGGCTTCCGCAGTAGTAAATGTGCGAGGTTAAATTCGTGCAATAGCCGGGATTTTTACGGACAAAGGAATATTTGGGTAAAAACCAGTACAAAAACACAGCGGCCAAAACCAGCAGGACGATTAGGAGGCGTTTAAGGGTTTTCATTGCGGGTAAGGATAAAGTTGCTCTGATAATAGTTTATCACAGCCATAAAAAAGCGCAAAAACCCCGCCCTTTGCTAGCAAAGGGCGGGGTTATCAATTCTAACTATTTCGCAGGGGTGCTGGTGGCCGTTGGCCAGTTGCCATAGGGCACCATGGTTCCCGGGGCATAACCCTGATAATAGCGCATCAGGGGCGCGCCTCCGCGGTAGTACATCATGTTGCCGGCGCGGAAACGTCCGCCGCTGACTCTGCCCAGGGCAAAGCCGAACACGAACAGCAAAACGGCGACTATCAGGGCGAGCAGTATGCGGAGCAGGGAAAACCTGCCCCAGTGGCCGTGGCATCCGCCCATGCCGCAGGAGCAATCGTGGGAACGGGAATCTTTAGTCTCAGTTGGTTGGTCCATTTGTATGGTTTGATTAATGATTGACGACCTTTAAATTATAGCAGTTCCGGCGGCTCAAGCCAAGAGAAACCGAAACTTGCTGTCATTGCGAGGCAGTAGCATCCGACCGAAGCAATCTTTATCGATTGTTGAAGGAGATTGCCGCGTCGGCCGGTCGAAGCCCCGGCCTCCTCGCAATGACAGGAAGTGCGGATATTGCGCGGGCTGTAAGCTACGACCAAAAAGCAGTTTTATCTATCAAACGAAAACCTAAACATCATCCGGTTATTATTTCTCAAACCATTGCCGCCAAAACCCCACGGCCAGGTCGTGCGCTGGTTGACGCCACTGCCGCCGCGGCGGAAAGTGCGGCCGCGGGAAATAATGTAGCGGCCGGTCGGCGGTGAGGCGGTGGCAGAAGTGCGGGTTACGGTAAAGCTTTGGCCGGAACCATCCAAAGCCGAAACATTGGCCAATGCCTGTTGGCTGTTGTTGAGCATGTTAATAATCGCGGCGCCGGATCCCGCGATGGTTTGAGTTTGGCCGTTAGCCGTTGCCAAGCCGCCGCTGAATTGGATTGTGCCAAAATTATCCAGGGGCAAAAATCCGCCGCGCAAGGCCGGCGCTTCCACTATCCATTCTGCTGAAGATTGGGAAGAGACGTATGATACAGTTGTCTGGAAAGTTTGGGTGGAGGTTAAATCATTAAAAACTATTTGCCACTGGTTGGTCGAGGTTTGGGTAATGGACGCGCTTACGCTGTCGCCGGGTTTGACGGCAACAGGGATGAATTGCGAGACCTGCGGCAAAGTTTCCAGCCAGGCCTGGTATGTAATTTGTCCGTTGGTGTCCGTAATTGCCTGGGTGCCGCTTTGGATTAAATCGGGGGAGCTGACGCCGCCGATGCCGACCCACTCTGCGTCGGCTGATGTTGATCCCGCGCCGCTTACTGCTGGTACAACCCCAGGAACCGCTGACCGAGGTGTACGGCCCGCTTTGAGCCACATAACCCGCCCAGTTGCGTGAGCTGTTAACGGTTTGCGCAGCCGCCGTTTGCGCCAAAAAAACCGGCATAACAATAACCGCCGCCGCCAAACTGGTTAAAAAAGAGGAATATTTTTTCCGCATAGAATTTGACTTTCTGTAATTTTAATACGAAGGATGTTGGTTTTTGGGTGCATCAAAAAAACGCCTCGTTGGCGTTTCGTTGTTTTGTGATTTTTAAAGGCTGTCTTATTTGACCAAGTTAGAAATTTAGTAAGATAAAATTATTGCCCAAAGGCGTCTTTTCATTTCGGCTTTTTGCCTTGCCCTAATTTCAGGGTTGGTTTCTTCTACTGGATCTGGCTCTTGGCCTTGTCTTGCTGCCCGTTCCCTAGATTGCCTTATTAGCTCTTCTCGTTCGGGATTTCCGCTAATATCGGGACCTTCGCTATCCCTAACAAATTCGCCGCTATTGTTTATACTCATAAAAAATGAATTAATGTATTTTACATCATTATTATATCACAGCTCCAAAGTAATTTATAGCCTAACAAAAAACACCAATAAACATTGGTGAAAAGTGTTGGCTGGGGTGCCAGGATTCGAACCTGGGATGAGCGGTTCAGAGCCGCTTGCCTTACCGCTTGGCTACACCCCAATGCGGACAACGATTAACAATTTACAATTAACGATTAACATCGGGTAACTGATATATTATACAAAATCTGGGTAAAAAAGAAAAGTGCTATAATTAAAGGCATATGAGGAAACTTTGGAAAACCATCAGATATTTAATTTACGCCACGTGCGCGGTGTTTGTTATATCGCTTGGCGTTGTGATTGGCGTGGGGCACTGGCAGCGGCCGGTGGGGCAGGCGGACGCTATTATAGTGCTTGGCGCGGCCATTAAGACGCCAGCGGCTTATAACCGCGCGCTTGAGGGGTTAAAACTGTACGATGAAGGCAAGGCGCCCGTACTGGTTTTGTCCGGCGGGGAGGATTATCCTAAATCTATTTCCGAAGCGCAGTATATGGAGAACGCGGTGCTGGATGAGGTGGCGAAAGAATCAGACAGCAACCTCTCCCTTAATCCCTCCCCTCAAAAGGGGAGGGAGAATAAAGCGCCGGTGATGATTTTGGAACAAAATTCCCAATCAACTTTTGAAAACATCGCCGATTCCAAAAAATTAATTCCGTCGGCCAAAAGCGTTATTATTGTCAGCGATACCTACCATTTGGCGCGCGGCGTGATTACCGCCAAACTGGCCGGGTTTAGCCCGGTTTATTGGAAAGCGCCGGAGACGTCCGGCGGGTATTCGTCGGCTGATTTGGTTTTCCATTACCTGCGCGAAGCCGCGGCATTGATTGATTATTTGCCCAAGTTTGCACTGGGGCATTAGGCTGAATTATCACAGCTGTGATTTTTTAGCCTTAAAATGTCGGGACACAGATCTACGGATGCGGGTTGACGGATTTTAAAGGGTTTGCTATAATAGGTTTAATTTCCGCCAAAGGCGGATCCGTCTCTCATTCGAGTCCGAGCGATGCTCGTCCCTCAGAGTCGAGGACCGGCGGAAAATATCCAAAGACAGTTGGCGGCCGAAAGGCCTTAATTCACCCGCCAAAATTTTGCCCAATTAGTTGGAAATTTGATCGATAACAAAATTATTTCGTTATTTATCAAACCCTAAAGACAAGCGCAAAATTTAGGCGGGTAAACCCACCGAGGAAAATGTAGTGCGCCGATTTATCGGCCATCATTAGTTGCCCATAAATGTGCACACTACACTTATTCACTCGGGTAAGCCCGAGTCTTTTTATTAAAAGGATATTTATCGGCTACGAGGTCGATCTAGCCCTAACTGCTAAATACTATCTGCTAACTACTAATAAATTATGCCCAAAGCAAAAAATCAGAAAACCGAAGACCTAAAGGAACTCACGGCCAAACTCAAGGAAGCCAAAGGCGTGGTGTTTTCCAATTACCGCGGCACAACGGTTAAAGACCTGGATACTTTCCGCAAAACCCTGCGTAGACAAAAAGTTTTTTCCAAAGTCTATAAACTCACTTTGGTCAAAAAGGCCATGAAGGACGCGGGGATTGATGGGGAAATCGCGGATTACAAACAGCCGATGATTTTGTCGGTCTCGGCCGATGACGAAACCGCTCCGGCCCGCGCGGTAAAAAATCTGTCCAAGGATTTAAAAACCATTTTGGTGCTTGAAGGGATTGTGGATAAAAAATTGGTCAACAAGGCCCAGGTTTTGGTTTTGGCCGATTTGCCGTCCAAAGACCAGCTGCGCGCCCAAATCGTCCGCACCATTAACGCGCCCGTTTCGGGCTTTGTCAACGTTTTGGCCGGCACCATCCGCGGGCTGCTTAATGTGTTAAACGCTAAAGCGCAAAAAACCTAAATTATTAATTAATTTATTACGAATTACGAATTACGCATTACGGATTAATCCGCAATCCGCAATCCGGAATTCAGAAATCAACTAATATTATGAGCGAAGAAAAGTTTAAGACAATCGTCGAACACCTTGAAAAGCTCACCGTGCTCGAATTAAGCGAACTGGTAAAAGTTTTGGAAGAGAAATTCGGCGTTTCCGCCGCCGCCCCGGCCATGATGATGGCGGGTCCGGCAGCCGCCGCGGCCGCCCCGGCCGAGGAAAAAACGGAATTTACGGTTGAGCTCGCCGAAACCGGCGCCAACAAAATTTCCGTAATCAAAGTCGTGCGCGAAGTCACGGGCCTCGGGCTCAAAGAAGCCAAGGATATCGTGGATGCCGCGCCCAAGGTCATCAAAGAAAACGTGGCCAAAGCCGACGCTGAAGCCTGGAAAAAGAAAATTGAAGACGCCGGCGGCAAGGTGAATTTGAAATAACACAGCATTGTTATTTCAAATTCATCCCGAGGCCGTCATCAGAATTATACAGGCGGCCGAAGGATCCCCTAAATAATCATCGATTATCATCAAACGTTCAAAAACCGCACCGATTGCATCAGCGCGGTTTTTGATTTAAACTATGTGAAAGATCCCTCGTCGGCTGCACTCCTCGGGATGGCAGCTATGTTATAAATATATGTTTGTCAACTTTTGGCAACAACTAAAAAAACCGATATTTTGCCTCGCGCCGATGGAAGAGGTGACGGATTTCGCGATAGATTCTTCATTATTATTCTCCCCTGGCGAGGGGAGATGTCGCCAAAATTTTTAGAATAATATCGTTTTTGGCGACAGAGAGGTCGTTTGCTTGCGCAATGAATAATTTTTGGAATAATTTAAAGAAACCGATATTTTGCTTGGCTCCGATGGAGCAAGTCACTGACTTTGCGTTTCGGGAGATGGTGGCCCGCTATGGCGGGCAAGTTAAAAGTGGAAAATTAAAAGTTAAAAGTGGAAGTACCACCCCGTCTCGCTGCGCGAGCCACCCCTCCTTTGCCTTCATCAAGGCCTCAAAAAAGGAGGGGAGCGCTCCGCGGTTATCCTCGAATATTTTGCGGAGCTCTCCTCCTCTCATAGGAGGAGTACCCGCCGAAGGCGGGGGAGGTGGTAATAATTTTGTTACGTTCACGGAATTTATAAACGTGGACGGGTTGACGCATCCGGAAGGCAGGAAAAATTTATCCATCGATTTAAAATACAGCGAAGCGCAGAGACCGATTGTGGCGCAGTTGTGGGGGCGCGACCCGGAAAAATTTAAAGAGGCCGCGCGAATCATCCGCGATTTAAAATTTGACGGCATTGACATTAATATGGGCTGTCCGCAGCAAAAAGAAATTGCGGGCGGGACTTGCGCGGCGCTTATCCGCGAACCGAAACTCGCCTGGGAAATCATCAGCGCGACAAAAGAAGGGTGGCTGTCGGGACAATCCGTGCAATCTCCAACCACCCCGTCCCGCTCCGCGGGACACCCCTCCTTAACAGGAGGGGAGGCTCCGCAATTGTCCCCGTTATCGGATAAAGTGCGGAGCTCTCCTCCTTTTCAAGGAGGAGTACCCCGAGCGAAGCCGAGGGGGGAGGTGGTTTTGGTGCCGATATCAGTCAAAACCCGCATCGGCTACAGCAAAACATCGGAGATGGAAAAATGGGTGGAAAATTTGCTCGCGATGGACATCGCGGCGCTGATTTTGCACGGCCGTACCAAACAGGAAATGTCCAAAGTTCCGGCGCATTGGGACAAGATTGCCGAGGCGGTGAATATCAGGGCTAAGGTTTTAGGGCTAAGGGCTAAGACTTTGATTATCGGGAATGGCGACATTAAGTCGCGCGAGGAAGGGCTGGCGCGCGTCGCGGAGACGGGTTGCGACGGCGTAATGATCGGCAGGGGAGCGTTTGGGCACCCTTGGGTATTTCGCGATGATAATTACCAGACGGACATAAAAGAACGCCTCCGCGTCATGCTGGAACACGCGGAACTGTTTGACCGGGAACTTGGCAAAAATAAATCATTCGCGATTATGCGCAAGCATTTTAAAGCTTATTGTTCCGGTTTTGCCGGCGCGCACGAGCTACGCGCCAAGCTAATGCAAACAAAAAACCTGGACGAAACCAGGCAAATTATCGGAGATTATTTATCAAGGGCGTCATTCTGAGTCCCGAATGCATCTGGGGGACGAAGAATCTTTTAACCGTGTTTGAGATCCTTCGTCGGGTGCACTCCTCAGGATGACGCTACTATGTTTATTAAATTATGGTAGCGTCACTTTGAGCAAACTGGAATCGTTGAGCACGTACATCACCTTATTTTTTTCATCCACGGAAAAATCTATCAATTTGGTAAATTGGTTGCTTTGCAAAACGGAAATCAAATTGCCTTTTTTGTCCAAAATTACTATGCGGCTGTTGCCAACATCCAAAATATACAAATTTTGCCAGCCTTTTTCCGTGTAAATTTTGCCTTTGCCGCTCAAAGGCGTGGTTAAAACCGGCATGCTGAACGTTGCCGGCTGGCCGTTTTGGAATTTGCTGACGCTTTTGTTGGCCAGTACATAGATTGCGCCGTCAACAGCCAAATCCTGGGCATTTTTGAGGACATCAGCGGAAACGGAAATTACCGGTTTGATAAAATTATTGGCGAAAACCGCGAAACTCACAATTTGGCCGGTTTTGGTGTTGATAGTGTAAACGCGGCTGTTGGTGGGATAAACGGCCAGCCCCGTAAAGTCGCTTTGGGCCGGCACGTTTTGCGTAAACGGCGCTGTTAAATTGCCGGTCGTAAAATCCCACAGCCGCAAAGCGCCGCCATTGTAAATGGCCGCCAAATTATTGCCGAAATAGACTTCATCCAAAATATTGTCGTTTGATTTTAAAACGCCTTCCTCAATTTTTCCCGTGGTTTGGCTGTAGCTGATGATGCTGCCTTTGCTCTGGACGGCCAAAAGGTTGGGCAATTTAATCAAAGAGTTTCCTGAAGCCAGCGCGCCGAGATTTGTTACCTGGGCTTGGGTTTCTTTTTGGATTTTTTGCCGCAGGTCCGCCAATTGCCCGCCGACCGTTTGGTATAAAGTTTTGTTAACGCCGCTGATTTGGCCGGTCGGCGGCATAGCCTGTTCGGCCTGGGCCAAAAAATTACCGGCGCCGTTTTGGTCGTTGTACAAAAAGGACGTCTGCGCGCTGCCCAGCAGGGTTTGCGTTTGTTTCAAGCGGGCAGCGGTATTCGCGTCGTTTTGCCGGGTTTGCCTGACGTGCACCGCCACGGTCAAACACACCGCCAAAGTCATTAACAAAACGCCAAGGGAAACCAGAAAAAACTTTTTTTCCGGGCTGTAGGTTTTAAAGTTTTCGGGATCCAACGCCCGCCGGCCGGCTTGAGTGCCGCGGCCGAACAGCGTCCAAAAACTTTTGCTTTTGCTCCAGGCCGATCTGGCGCCGGTTTTGAAGCCGGCAAGCCGGCTGGTAGACTTGATGCCGGGCAGGGAGGTTTGCGGCTGGCGCTTTTTTTTGTCCAAAGCCAGCATGGATTTTACGTAATCCCAGGCTTTGGCAAAAATCGGAGCGCGTGGGGTTTGGGTCTCCGCCGCGTAACTTTCCAAATCAATTTCTTCGTCCTTGGTTTGCCCGGGTTGTACCTGGAGGTTAAAAATCGCGCCAAAGGCGACTTCCGGGCCGGCATTGTCTTTAAGTAAATTGACGATGGTTTGGGTTGCGGGCAAAAATTCCGCCCCCATAAGAATATTTTTTAATCTGTCCAAAGCCACGTAATTCAGCAGTTGGGTGGTGGATAAAATCAGCAAATCGCCCAAACGGATTTTGCCCGTGGCGTAATTTTCAAAAGTTTTGAGCGGATGGCTTTGGTCCGGGGAACAGGCAATGTCCGTGAACTCGCCGCCCCGCAGCAGGTAAGCCGCCACCTTGCCGCAGGAAGCGACGGTAAAGGAGTTTTCATTTTTGACGCCGATGACGCAGTTGAGCTTATTGATCCAATGGGTTTGGCCCAAAGAAGCTGCTGCGCCCAGGTCGTCGTTGATTTGGGCAATGGCTGTTTCAAAACTGCCTGCTGTTATGGGTTTTTTGTAAATCCGCCTTAGGGCGCCGGCTATGGCCAGGCAGATCCTTTCGCACGACTCCTGCGCCGCCGGGTTGAGCAGGGGCAATTCGGCCACGGCAAAAAGCTCGGCCGGGCTGCCGCCGGCTTTTTCGGCCATCGCGTAAACGAAACTGGCGGTATGCCGGAAATTGCCTAGTTGGATTTTGGCGATTTGGCTTTCTAATTCTTCCATTTACCCGCCTAAATTTTGCCCAATAATTTTGGACAAAGTTATTATTTTTATATCGTGGATGGTCACCGCCAGCGTTTTGTTGGGAACCGCAAAATTTTGGCGGGTAAACCTTCGCCTAAATTTGTGGTTACCCACAATAGTTTAGATTTGATTGAAATTTGACCTAATTGACCTAAGCTTTATTTCCAAATCCGAAACAAATTTTGGCGGGTGAAGATTACTGCTATATTATACAACAAATTTAAAAGAATTCAAAATATTTTAAGGGTTTGATGGGAATCTTCTTGTGTATAGTAAGGTCGCCGAAAATCAACCCCCGATATATAAATATCGGCTGGCGATAAAACAATTGCGAAGATTCGCATCAATTTGTTTCAAAATACCCCGCGCCTGTGTTATAATTCCAACCATATGCTGGAAACCATCATTGATTCCAAAACCGAAAGCCCGGCTTTGAGTTTTTTTCTGGCCGCCCCGCCGAGGGCTTTTTCCATTCACGAAATCGCCCGGCGTCTGGGATTCAGCCACGCGCAGGCCGCTGTGAGTTTAAATAAGCTGGCAGAGGCCGGCCTGCTTAAAAGTTTCAGCAAGCGCGGCAAGAAATATTTTTTGGTTAATCTTCGTCATCCGCTTCTGCCTGACCTCAAGCGCCGTCTGGGCCGAGTTCCGGCCTACAAAGACGAGCTGTTTGCCGCGCTGAAGAATTTAGGGGAGATTAAGGCGGCCTTTTTAAGCGGCCTGTTCTGCGGCCAGCCGAACTTACCGGTTGATTTGCTTTTGGTCGGCCGGATCAACTTAAGGAAACTGGCGGATTTTTTGAAAGCCGTGGAAAAAATGATGAGCCAGGACATCAACTACAGCTTAATGACCCAGCCGGAGTTTGAACTCCGGCGCGACACTTTTGACAAGTTTATCAAGGACATTTTTGATTACCCGCACATCGTGGTTTGCGACACGCTGGGTAAAGGTAAGCATTAACTTTACATCCGGCTTGTTTGTGCTATAATATTATTGACAAGATTGACAAGATTGACAAGATTGACATGATTGAGCAAGATTGCCAGTTGAAAATCTTGTCAATCATTTAAATCTTTTAAATCTTGTCAATTATTCTATGGACCAAATTCAGTCCCTTTACCTGCAGTTTCTTGCCAACTTTCCGGTCAACACGCGGCCGGTCATTTCCATCGCCTTGGCCATATTTTTGGTCTACTCCATTTTTAAGGTGGTAAAAAAGGATTTTATTTTTATTATTGCCCTGCTGATTTTACTGCCGACATCGGTGCCAATGCTGCAGAATATTTGGCAGGGGGTGGTGGAGTTTATTAAGTTTTTGCTGAATACGAAATGAGCATTTAGCGTTTAGCATTTAGCGTTTAGCCAGCCATAAAGGGCTGGTTTTTGTTAGGCTAATCGCTAAACGCTAAGCGCTATTAGCTATAATTGCTTGTGGATAACTTTAATCGGGCAGACGAAAGGCCGGTATTTTAATGCTGTTGACTGACGGTGAACGAAGGTATACTATTTAAATATCATTAATTTTAAACCTATGGACAAAATCACACAGCGCCAAAAAGAACTGCTCCAATTCATCATTAAGCAGGTGCGGGAATACAATTTGCCGCCGTCCATTTCGGAAATGGCCACTTACCTTAAGGTCAAATCCAAAAACGGGGTGGCTAAATTGCTGAACGCTTTGGAAAGCGAAGGTTTTATCAGGATTTCCGGCAAGGCGCGCGGCATTGAAGTGCTAAAGACTTTGGGCGAAAGTTTGCAAAAAGGGCTAATCAGAGTGCCTTTACTGGGCGCCATCCAGGCCGGCGTGCCGACTTTGGCCGAAGAGCAAATTGAAGAATGGATTAATTTGCCTTCCAGCTTAATTAAAGGCCGGCGCGATGTGTTCTTGCTTAAGGTGCGCGGAGGCAGCATGATAAACGCCGGAATTTTTGAGGGCGATTTGGTAATCGTGCGGCCGACCAAGGAAGCCAAAAATAACGAAATCGTGGTGGCGCTGCTGCACGACGAAGCCACGGTTAAACGGCTGGTCTACGTAAAAAACCGCGCCTACTTAAAAGCCGAGAATCCGGACTATAAGAACATTTATCCCAAGGAAGAATGGAGCGTGCAGGGGAAGGTGGTTGGAGTCATTAGAAACCTTGAGTAGTAAGTAGATGGTAGTTAGTAGTAAGTAGCCAGTATGACGAAGTATGTACGCGGATTACAAAAATTTAATTGTTTGGCGCAAGTCAATGGATTTAGTCGTTGAAGTATATAAGCTTACGGAAAGATATCCACCGAATGAGTTGTATGGTTTAGTTTCGCAGTCTCGCCGTTGCTCAGTTTCTATTCCGTCAAATATTGCCGAGGGCAGGCGTAGATTCGGGGATAATGAGTTTTATCATTTTTTGTCGATTGCTTTTGCTTCCGGAGCCGAATTGGAAACCCAAATAGAAATAGCAAAAAGATTGCCTTTCGGCAAAGGCTTGGATTTTTCAAAAGTTGACAGCTTGCTTGAGGAGGTTATGAAAATGCTTAACAAGCTTATTCAAAACAAAAATTGAGCACATTCTGTTTGGCTACTGACTACCCGCTACTAACTACTCACTAATTTATGAGCGAACTTGAAAAGCAAAAATTGAACATTGTGAGCCAACTTTCCGGCTTATGCGCGCATTGCTCCTGCGGATCAAACCGCGCCCACCGATGCCCGGTGAGTGAAATTTCCGCGCGCGTGCAAAGTTTGCGCGGCGTTCCGCTAATCGTGAACAACGAATTCAGGGGTGTGCTTTGGCCGCGGGTATAAAAAAACGCACCCGGCAATTGGTGCTTGAAACCAATTGCCGGGCCGGAGAATCGTTGAAACCAAACAGTCGTGTTCTGCTTGTTTGGGCAAAGCCCAAAATCGGCATCCTGTTCCGGGTATCCCCAATGATGTTCACCGGATAGGTTTCTGCTGATCAACGATCTCAAATTGAAATTTTGCCGACGAGGGCAACTGCGGGCCGCAGATGAAAAGCCCAATCAGCTGCCCTCATGGCAATGTCGCGCTCAGCGTGCTGTTTCGCCGCGGACCTGAAGGCGATACGGCAGCCGATAACGCGGCAAGACGAAACTTGTCCTCCGGTTTTTTCGGCAGGCAGGCCTGCTATTCATGGCAACTTAAAAGGCGGTTTCTCTTCGTTTTGTCCTTAAAAGTTTGCTTAAATAGCCTTTGTCCGGTTTATAGAAAACCAGCGATCCGCCCGCCTGGCGGGTAGGTGTGCAGTATGTTAACACATTTGGCTTAATGGTAAATATTAGTGCTTAGATTTCGGCGTTTGTGCCATACTTAAGATAAATAATTAACTTTGATTATGTATGGCTTGTAAAAAAAGTGCCCAAGATGCCGTTCTTCGGCAATTATTAAGAAAGGGAAACAGTTAGGGCTCCAGCGTTACCAGTGCAAGAATTGCGGAAAGAATTTTGAGAATAAACGGCGTAAACAGAAACTTCAACGCGCCCTCTGGCGGCAATACATCTGGGGCAAACAAACAGTTAAGCAGCTGGTTAAAAAATATCAGCGGAGTGAAAAGTGGATTCGGCAGCAGCTGGATAAAGCTCCTACAAAGTCATTTCGCCTTTATCCGCAACCTGTAGTTGCCATCGCTGATTGCACATTCTGGGGTCGGGGTTACGGGGTGTTGGTTTTTAGATCCTTTGACCTTAAACAGAACCTGTACTGGACGGAGGTTAAAACTGAAACGGCTGATGTGTATCGGGAAGCCAGACAACTGCTGGAAGAATTGGGCTACACCTTTGAAGCAGTGGTCTTAGACGGTAAAAAGGGCGTCAGAGAAGTGTTTTCCGACATTCCGGTACAAGTCTGCCAGTTCCACCAAATGGCCATCGTTACCAGGTATTTGACCAAACGGCCGAAGCTGGAAGCGGGAAAAGAACTGCGGATGATTGCCTTGGCTTTAACTGAATTAACTGAAAACATGTTGCTGTTGTTGCTGGATGCCTGGCATGAAAAATGGGGAGACTTTTTAAAAGAACGAACCGTTAATCCCTTTAATCCTAAAAAGTGGTTTTACACCCACAAGCGAATTAGGTCTGCTTATCGGAGTTTGAAAACCAACGCGCCTTACCTGTTTACTTACCAACGATATACCGGTTTAAATATTCCCAATACTACGAATTCTTTAGACGGCAGTTTTAAATATCTTAAACAACTGATTGGCATCCATAGCGGTCTGAAACGCGACAGGCGCTGGCGGTTAATCGAGGAAGTTTTAGCCGGTTTCAAGCACTAGAATTTACCATTAAACCAGTTTTATATTGGCCAACTTGGACATATCCCTTGCGATGCGCTGGTGATGATTACGACTTTGCCCTTGATGTTCATAGCCTTTGTTAGTAATTGCCAGCATAATACGATTGATATTGGTCAGTTGTTTCCAAAATTGCGAACTTGGTAGCGCTACAGGGAATCGAACCCTGATTTAATGGCTGAGAACCATTCGTCCTGACCATTAGACGATAGCGCCATGAATAATTTTAGATTTATGATTTTGGATTTAAGATTGCAAGCACATGTGGCTTATCAGCCTTATTTGTCCTATAAGTCCTACCAATCTTACCAGATTTTGATTTTTTTATCAACTGTGGCATAATGAAAGCACTAAACTTTTCGATTGCGCGGGGACAAAATTATCTTCTCCACGAGGTCGAAAAATAATTTTGGCAATGAAACAGATACAAAAATTTATCTTTCCCAAAGATTTTTTGTGGGGGGCGGCCAGCGGCGCTTACCAGACCGAGGGCGGTAACAGCAACGCGGATTGGTGGGTTTGGGAACGGTCGCCGCGGCGGGAAGACGCGCTCAGGAAAGCGGGTAAAAATCCGGCCGAATTCCAGAGTGGTATTGCCTGCGATTTTTATAACCGGTACGATGAAGATTTCGCTTTGGCTGAGCATCTTAACCAAAACGCCACGCGGTTTGGCGTGGAATGGTCGCGCATAGAGCCCAAAGAAGGCGTGTTTGACGAAAAGGCTTTGGACCATTACGAAAAAATTTTGCAGTCCGCCAAATATCACGGGCTGAAAGTATTTTTGACTTTGCACCATTATACCAGCCCGGTGTGGTTTATGAAAAAGGGGGATTTACCAAAAAAGAAAACATCAGCGATTTTTTGCACTATGCGCGGCATACCGCCAGGCGGTTGAGCCAGTACGTGGATTTTTGGGTGACAATTAACGAGCCTGGCCTGTACGCTGGACAAAGTTATTGGCTGGGCGTGCATCCGCCGCAGGTTAAAAGTTTCCGCACGGCTTGGAGAGTGGTGGATAATTTAATCAGGTCCCACAATTTATTGGCCGAATACATCCAGCAGCATCTGCGTCAGCCGGTAAGTTTGGCGTTTAATTTGTCTGACTTGCAGCCTTACGGATTTTTGGGCGGCTTGGCGGCGGGCTTGGCGGATTATGTAGTTAACGATTATATTTTACGCCGCACCATCAAGACGTGCGATTACATTGGCGTGAATTATTATTTCCACCACCACCTCGGCCTGTTCGGCCTGCGCAAGCACAGCCACAGCCAGCATAACGAAACCGACCGCGGCTGGGGCATACATCCCGAAGGCATTGAGCGCGTACTGCTTGGGATTAAAGGCTACGGCAAGCCGATTTATATTTTGGAAAACGGCATCGCGGATCGCAAAGACGAAAAGCGGGAAAAATTCATTAAGGACCATTTGTTCTATGTGCACCGCGCCATCCAAAAAAATGCGGACGTGCGCGGCTACCTGTACTGGTCGCTTACCGATAATTTTGAATGGGAAGAAGGTTTTTGGCCGCGGTTCGGGCTGGTGGAAATTGACCGCGAAGATTTGCTGCGTCGCAGGGTGCGCTTTAGCGCCGTCAAGTTTGCGGAAGTATGCAAGAATAATTATTTGGAGATTTAAAGTTAGGCGTATGTTATAAGTTGTGGCGGCCAGCGTAGTAAAAGGTTTTAAGGTATTTGTAACTTAAAACTACATACCTAAGACCAGACCGGTCGCTATATCTTATAACCAATAACCTTTATGCTCGCACAAGTTATCCTCCTCTATGCCAGCTTTGCCGTTGTCGATTTGTTCGACAAATTTTTAATCAGCAAGCGCAAAATCCAGCCGCTGTCGTACGCGTTTTATACCGTGGTTACGGGCGCGCTTTTGCTGGCAATCTGGCCGTGGGTTTATAATCCCCTCCCGGGTAAATTTATTTTTTTTAACCTTTTGTCGGGCGCGTTTTTTGGGCTGGTGATGTACGTGTATTACAAAGTTTTGTCTCACGGCGAGGTGTCGCGCGTGGTGCCTTTGATTTTTGGTTTGGTACCGGTATTTGACGTGCTGTTATCTTTTGCCACGGGGCGCAGCGCATTGACAACCACGGAGTTGGGGGCCATGGCGCTGCTAATACCGGGGGCGCTATTGATTGGCTATCATTCCGGTAAAGATTACCAAAAGATTCTCGGCCTGGCGCTGCTTTCCGCGTTTTTATACAGCGCTTATAATTTTTTGTGGCAGTACGGGGCGCAGGTTGGGTCAAGCTTAAATAATTTAATGTGGAACCGCTTGGGCGCGGCCGGCGTCCTGATAATTTTATTGGTTATTCCAAAATTCCGCCGCGCCGCGCTGGTTACCGAACACGTTGAAAAAAAGCCCATACCGGCGTTTTGTTTGTCTTTAAACAGGCGCTCGGCGGATTGAATTTTATTTTTTTGAGCTATTTTTTGGCGCGTGGCAAAGTTCCCATAGTGGACGGATTGTCAGGCTTCCGCTACGCTTTTTTATTTATTTTCGCTTTAATTTTAAGCTACAAATTCCGGCATATTTTGGATGAAGACACGGACCGTCACGCCGTTAAATTAAAGCTCGCCGCAATTGCCTTGATTTTTTTAGGCACCGTGGTTTTGTTTTTGGGGAACCAATAAAGGAGTTGATGGGCACCTTCCTGTTAATTTAGCCGCTGGCCGGTGTTTATCAGTTGGGGGATAATTATAGACAGCGGGAGTGTCAGCAAGAAAGTGCCCATCGAGCGTATATATGAAAAGATTTTTCAAATGGCTAATATCCCTAATCATCATCGCGCTTGTATTGGTGTGGTTTGTGTCTTTGTTCGCGCCCAAGAGCCAAAAAATTGAATACGGAGTCACTTTTAGCGCTCCCTACGCGCAAAGCCTGGGACTGGATTGGAAGCAGGCTTATCAGGATATATTAAACGATCTCAAACCCAAATATTTGCGGCTGTCAGCTTACTGGGATGCTGTTGAACCGCAGAAGGATCAGTATAATTTTGACGATTTGGATTTTCAAATGGATCAGGCCTCTAGCCATAATGCCAAGATTGTCCTGGTCGTGGGCCGCCGGCTGCCGCGCTGGCCGGAATGCCATGATCCGTCATGGATTAACAATCTTTCCCAAAGTGGCCTTGAAGCCGCGCAGCTTTCTTACGTGGAAACCGTGGTGAGGCGTTATCAAAATAATTCCAATCTCATTGCATGGCAGGTGGAGAATGAGCCGTTTTTGTCCACTTTCGGGATTTGCCCGCCTTTGAATATCGCGCTGCTCGATGAGGAAATCGCCTTGGTGAAAAAGCTGGACCCGTCCCGTCCCGTCATTGTTACCGACAGCGGCGAGCTGAACTGGTGGTTTTCAGCCTCGGCGCGGGGCGACATTTTTGGCACCACCTTTTACCGCTACGTGTTTTCCGATGTCTTAAAACGCTATTGGACGAACTTTTATTTTTTGCCCATTGTGTATAGGTTTAAGGCCGGTTTGGTGGAAATGCTGCATCCTGGCAAACAAATTGCTATAATAGAACTGGAGGCCGAGCCGTGGACCACAGCCGGCATCCCTAATACGCCCATTGACCAGCAGTTTAAAACCATGAGTCTGGACCATTTTGATACCATTGTCAGTTACGCGCGGGGCACCGGCTTTTCACCTCAGTATTTGTGGGGAGTGGAGTGGTGGTACTGGATGAAGCAGCGCGGGCATCCGGAGTTTTGGGAAAAAGCAAAACAGTTGTTTAACAATTAATTTCAATTTTATATCGACTATATTTCAACTGTATTTCTTTTTGTGATGGAATACGATAGAAATAAGTGGAAATAAAATAGAAATACTATTGTATGAAAAATATTATAGGAATTGACATCGGCGGCACTAAAATCACCGGCATTGTTTATGACGGTAAAAAAATCATTGACGAGCTGACAGTTGTGACCCCGAAAAATTTATTTGAGTTTGAGCGGAACATCATCAAGCTCGCGGATTTTTTGTCAGCAAAGCGAAAAATTTCCGGCCTCGGCGCGGGCATGGCCGGATTGGTAGATCAGAAAAATGGCATGGTCAGGCATTCCCCGAATATAAAATTTATCCGTGATTTAAATTTAGCCAAGCTGCTTAAATTAAACGGCATAAAAAGGGTCAGGGTTGACAATGACGCCAACTGTTTTGCCCGGGCGGAACTGATGTTGGGGCAGGGGAGAAAATTCAAAAATTTTTTGGCTTTGACTTTGGGTACCGGCATCGGCGGCGGGATTGTGATTAACAGGCGGCTGTATCGGGGCGAAAACAATTTTGGCGCCGAGCTTGGGCACATAGTTTTGGGCGAGGAGTTTTTTGAAGCGGCTTTCAAGCGGTTTCGGGACAAGAAAGATTATAAGCAGGTAGGCAGAGTGGTCGGCAAAGCACTGGCGTCTTTTATAAATATTTTCGCGGCCGATGCCGTCATTATCGGGGGCGGATTCGGCAGCGACCAAAGCAAAAAGTATTTGCCCGCGGCGAAGTTAGAGATGCGTCAGTATCTTTTCGACAAAAATGCCGAGACTGAAATTTTGGTTTCGCAATTAAAGAACGCTGGAGCTTTGGGCGCGGCGCTATTGATTTAATTTACTCTAACATCATTTCCGGCCGGAAATGATGTTAGACAAGGGATTTATAATATGGGTAAAAGGAAATTGATTTTGGTTTTGGTTTTACTGTCGCTTTTGGCGGCCGCTTGCCAAAAAGTTCAGCTCAAACAGGAAGTGCCGTCCAGTCCGCAGGCTTCTTATAACCAGTTGCCTAGATAAGCGTTTCCGGCCGTTGCTTGATGGGCATCTTTGTGATTGTTTTAATGTCGGCGATTGTTTATCGACAGCCTGATAACTATCGCAAGCGGCATTGTTAGCGAGAAGATGCCCATCAACAAAACCTCCCGTTTTAGCCGGGAGGTTTTTCATCTGGTTGGTTGATATTGCCGGGCGGCGCCGTTTCTTCGGGAGTACCCGGCTCCCGCAAAGCTTCTTGAATTGCCGGGGTTTCGGGCAGTTTGATTTGGCTAACTAGTTTGTCAAATTCCGGCAAATCTTTAACAGAAAGCATCCCTAAATGCTGGAGAAATTCCGTGGTGGTTTGGTATAGGAAACTTCGGGCGTCGCGGGGATTGGGAATTTTTTCCACCAGCCCGCGCATCAACAGCGCGCGCAGGCTGTACTGGGAATTGACGCCGCGGATGGCCTCAAGTTCGGCTTTGGAAATCGGCTGGCGGTAGGCGACAATGGCCAAAACTTCCACGGTGGCTTCCGTGAGTTTTTCCCGCAGCTCCAGATTCAAAAAGTTTTTGACCTGCGCGGAATTTAAAGGCGCGGTGGCCATTTGGTACTCCCCGTTGTTTTCCAAAATTACCACGCCGCGGTCTTTTTTTTCGCGCGCCAGTTTGTCCAAAGCCGCTTGTACCGCCGGCTCATCAACTTCCAAAAATTTCGCCAAATCTTTCGCCCTTTGCGGCTTGTGGGAAATAAACAGCAGGCTTTCTAAAACGTTGGCTAGTTGTTCCTGTTCCATAGAATAAATATCCCGATAATAATTAAAGATAAGCTGTATAGCAAAATTGTTGGTTTGCGGCCGAGCGCGGTTTTGGGGACTTTTTTTATCGTTTGTTGGCTAATCCAGTCGTTTGCCACCAACCAGCCCAAAGTGTGGTTGTAAAAAGAATCAATGGCCATGGAGCCGTAAGCGACTCCGGCCAGCAGAAATAAAAGGCCGATTAGGGTGCGGTTCATATAGCGATTTTACTTTTGAGCTTGATGGGCATCTTCGCGGTTGTGGTGCTGTTAGCGATAAAATATCCTTTAATCAATAAACATCGGCTGATTTATTTAGCCGCAGGAAGATGTCCATCAACTTAATTTTCCGATGGCATTCCGCTTGTGTCGGGATGGTATTTTTTTATGGCAATATCTGCGAACATCGCTTCCTGGTTGACGGTGAGGATTTTTTGCTTAATGAGTTCCAGCAGCGCCAAAAAAGTAATTATCACTTCCGACTTGTTTTTGGCGGATTTTAACAGATCGCTTAATTTGGTTTCCACCTGCGATTCCAGGAAATTGCGCAACTGGTTAATTTTTTCCTGGATGGAAATGGCTTCTTTGATTTGGGCTTTGGGCAGGGCATCCAGTTCTTTTAAGGCGTTCAGCACCCTGAGGATGGAGTTATGCAAAGTCTCCGGGCTGACATTGGGGTCGGGATAAAAATTCATCCGCTGTTCAAATTGTAAAGAGCGGGTGAAGCTTTGTTTTCGTTTGTTATCCAGATGCTTTAAGTACTTGGCGGCTTCTTTAAACTGTTTGTAAAGCAGCAATCGGCTTTCCAAATCAAAGCCGGCGTCCTCTTCCTCTTCCTCAATTTCCAAAGTCGGCAAAATGGCCTTGGATTTAATGACCAAAAGCTTGGCGGCAATGGCCAGATAATCGGCCAGCACGGTCGGGTCAATTTTTTCCAGCTGTTTAATGTGCTGCAAAAATTGTTCGGTCACCTCGGCCAGCGCGATTTCGGTAATGTTCAGCTGCCGCTGTTCAATCAGGGACAGCAGCAGATCCAGCGGCCCTTCAAATTGTCGGAGTTTGGTTTGGAGCATGGTGATTTCGCGGAGCCCCCTCTCCTTTTGAGGAGAGGGGCAGGGGAGAGGTTGTATCCTTGTGCGATTGCAACCTCTCTGTCGCTCAGCTGCATTCGCGACATCTCCCCTCAAAAGGGGAGAAGGCCGTAATGCTTATTTTTTTGATTTTGAGAACGCGCCTTTTACCGGCTTTACCAGTTTTTCAAAATCCTTTAATGCGACTTCCACGCTGTCCGTAAACGTGCCGGCTGAAGCAATCATTTTTTTGGATCTGGACATTCCTTTATCGAGCAGAGTTTTTAGATTATATTCGGAGCCGAAGGGGTGGAGAAGACCGACTTTGGTTTTTAAGTATTTGGTAATGTCTTTTTCGGAAGCCATTGAAACTTTTTTCGCCTTTAGAGCTTTTTTAATGCCGGAAAAGTCCAAATATTTTCCTGCGGGCAAAACAATGAGCACAAAATTTTTGTCCGCCTTTACCAAAACCACCTTGGCGATTTCGCTAAGTTTCTTTTTGGTTGTCGCGCCGACATCGTGAGCAGTAAAAACAACTTTGTGCTCCAGAGTTTTGTATTTGATTTTTGCCTTATCAAGAAGTTTAGTAACTTTGGTTTCAAGTTTTTTGATTTTTTGATTGATTGATTTTTTTGATTTGATTGTTTTTTTCATTTGTAAGAAAAATTAATTATTTTTTCGATTAAATTTTCCTATAAAATGACCTATCATTCCTATGCCAAGAATAAAGACCAGTATGAACGGACTTACGATTAAAAAAGTAAATATTGGCCCCATTATTATTGGAGCCGGATCTTTTGCCTGGCTAACGATGGTTGATATTACCATAACAATTTCAATTATAACAAAAACCAAAATGGTAATTTTTAGCCCTAATGAAACGCCAGCCTTAAAAGTGTGAGGCAATTTGTTAAAAGTTCTGGAAGAACTTTCTTGGACTGAATGTCCTTGTGTACGCTTAAAAGCATAATAAAGTACCAAAAGGATGAGCAAGGGTACCAATATTATGATTAAATTTAGAGTTATATTGTTCATTTTTTTTGCATTTAATTTTTTATGACCGATAAATCGGTGAATTACTCTTTGCCATTCCCACGGAAGCGGGAATCCAGATTTTTGCTCGATTCTGGATCCCGGATATTTTTTGCGGCCTGTGATAGCCATCAGCGCAAAAAATTCCGGGATGGACTGCTATTTTTTAGGTTTTGGAAGGTCCAGTTTTATATGCAATTCTTTTAACTGTTTTTCTTCCACGGTGCCGGGGGCGCCCATCATGACGTCTTCGGCTGAGCCGTTTTTGGGGAAGGCGATAATTTCGCGGATGTTGGGTTCATTTTCCAAAAGCATCATTATCCTATCAATGCCCGGGGCCATGCCGCCGTGCGGCGGCGCGCCAAATTCAAAGGCGCGGATCATGCCGCCGAATTTTTCGTCCACAGTTTTTTTGTCGTAACCAACAATTTCAAAAGCCTTATACATAGTTTCGGGATGGTAATTGCGGATGGCGCCGGAGCAAATTTCCAGGCCGTTGGCCACAATGTCATATTGCTGGGCAATGATTTTGAGCGGATCTTGCGTGTTTAATGCTTCCAGCCCGCCTTTGGGCATGGAAAACGGATTGTGGCCGAAGTCCAGGCGCTTTTCCTGCTCATTGTATTCATACATCGGGAAGTTGTAAATCCAGGCCCAGGCTATTAGGTTTTCGATCTTTTAACCCGAAGACGTCGCCAAGTTTACTGCGGAGCTTCCCGAGGACTTTGTTCACAATCGGCAACTGGTCCGCGCCAAAGAAAATAATGTCACCGGGCTCGGCCTTGGTTTTGGTGAGGATGGCGGAAATTTCGTCAGATGATAAAAATTTAAGGATGGGGGAGCGGAGGTTTTCTGTCCCTGTAGCGGCATGCCGAGGCATGCCGTCTTGATCAGGCACGCCGCGGCGTGCCTCTACGCCACTATCGGATTTGCTATCAACAACAATATACGCCAGCCCGCCGGCGCCTTCTTTTTTGACCATTTCCGTAAGTTCGTCAATTTGCGAGCGGGTTAATTTTGCGCCGTCGTCGCAACAAATGGCCTTGACCACCCCGCCGTTTTTTATGGCGTTGCCGAAAACGCTAAATTTTGTATTGCGTAAATCTTCCGTTAAATCCACCATTGCCATTCCAAAACGCAAATCCGGTTTATCCGAGCCGTATAAATTCATGGCGTCTTCGTAGGAAATGCGCGGGAAAGGTTTTTTCCAGATTTTTTTGTCCGCGAATTTTTCGGCCAACTCCACAAAAAACGGCTCCATCACCGAAAACACATCTTCCGGTTCCTGGGCAAAACCGATTTCCAAGTCCAGCTGGTAGTGTTCGCCCGGGCTTCTGTCCGCACGCGGGTCTTCGTCTCGCATACATGGCGCGATTTGGAAATAGCGCGGCACGCCGCCGGTCATCAGCAGCTGTTTGTATTGCTGAGGCGATTGCGGCAGAGCGTAAAATTTTCCGGGGTGCAGGCGCGACGGCACTAAAAAGTCGCGCGCGCCTTCGGGGCTGCTGGAAGTCAGAATCGGCGTGGTGATTTCTATAAATTGATGTTCGTCCATCCAGTCGCGGATAAACTTAATCATTTTGTGCCGTTTGACGAGCATTGCTTGCATTTTTTCGCGGCGCAGATCAAGGAACCGATATTTTAATCGCAAATCCTCGTTAATTTCCTGTTCTTCACCATGGCCGTGCGCCACCTGAAACGGCAGGGGTTTGGAAGTATTAAGGATGACGATAGATGAAGTTAAAATTTCCACGCCGCCTGTGGGCAGGTTTTCGTTTTTGGTTTCGGGCGACCGTTCAATAACTTTGCCCTCGGCTTTTATTACAAACTCGTCGCGGCATTTATCAGCGGCCGCGAAAGCCTCTTTTTCATCAGGATGAATCGCGAGCTGGACCAAACCAGTGTGGTCGCGCAAATCAATAAAAATAACGCCCCCGTGGTCGCGCCGGGAATTTACCCAGCCCTCAACCGAGACGTCTTGCCCGATTTTTTCGGGCGTTTCCAAAGATAGTGTTCGTTGCATATTTGCTTTCACCCCAGTGTAGTTTGCCGATTTATCGGCCTCTGAGGATAGCCCTCGTCCGATAAACAGTCGGTAGGGCTGTTAAAAATCAATGATAAAAGTATTTTACAACAAAATTGTAAAAATGGCAAAAATGTTGACAAAAACAGAGAGAGAGAGTAATATCTGGTTAAACCAATCGCCGCAGGAAAAAGGCCTGCGGAAAAACAATTGGAACACATGAAGAAGGGAGTTTCGTCTATGAGTGCGACGATGTCCGTCAACCTGCTGAGCCGATAGCCCAACGTGCAATCCATTGGCCCCTGATGGTTTGGACGAAATAGGGGCAAAAAATCGCCAAAGGACTCGGTTGACGGCCGAGGACTGCAGGCGCTTCTGCCCTGATATTTTTTAACTCCATTTAGCTCCGGGAGCGTTTGATCAGGCAGGCCCAACCAGTAATATCGGTGATATTTTGGGCGTAGTTGGGGCTTCTGCCCTTTTGCATCACCCCGCCTGAACTGGCAAGCGGGTATACAATACCAAGGAGAAGGAGCCCCACATGGGGCACAGTCCGGGGCGAAAGCTCCGGGCCGCAATTATGAATTTTTCGCGGTTGCCAGCATCTGCCGCGGGAACCAGCCGTTTGTTTTTGAACGGTTGCGTATCGTAGAAAAATCCCGGGGCCGCACGCGGGCTTCCGGGTACCGTTGCTCTCTGATCTGGCAGAGAGCTTTTTTTGTCTTTTTGACAAATGTTTTATATAATGAATAAGTGTAGCGTGCCCATTTATGGGCGGTTTTCGGACGCCGATGAATCGGCACGCTACATTGCTTATATATAACTGATCAATAAAACCAAAATGTTTTTAAAAAAGATTGTATTAGATCTTGAAACCCAGAAATCTTTCCAGGATGTAGGGGGGCGGGGGAAGAACCATTTGTTAAAGGTGAGTGTTTGCGTAATTTACGATTACAGCACCGACAAATATACAGCTTACGAAGAGCACGAGCTTAATAGGCTGGCGCCGATTTTACAGACCGCAGACCAGATTATCGGTTATAACATAAAAGATTTTGATTTTGAGGTTTTAAAACCTTATTTAAATTTTAATATAGACGAGGTTCCGTATTTGGATTTGCTCGCGGAAATTGAAAAGGTTTTGCACCACCGGATAAAATTGGAACTGGTGGCCCAGGGTACGCTGGGCAGCGGCAAGTCCGGCAGCGGGCTGGAGGCGCTTTTGTATTACAAAAACGGAAGAATGGATTTGCTTAAAAAATATTGCACCGACGACGTAAAAATCACCAAACAAATTTACGATTACGCGTTAAAAAACCAAAAGCTGCTGTATAAAGATTTTTTTAAGACCAAAGAAATACCGCTGAAAATCGCGGACGCCGCGCCGCGGGTGGGAGTGAAGCATCAGGCGGCATTGTTCTAGAGGCAAGAATCAAGAGTTAAGAATTAAGTTCCTTGACTCTTACTTCATGCTTCTTGCCTCAAAATCGAGGAAGGTCATTATTAGGCTAGTTGGCGCGAGTTTGATAGCCTTGGTTTTCTTTTTGCAACGCGTCTTTTCTGGTCGTATAATTCTTCCCCAATACTTCCGTATCGGGTTGGTTACCATTCATTATTACGGGCTTATAATGGCAGCTGCGGCGGCGGCCGGCTTTTATCTCGCGATGAAAAGATCATCGACTTTTGGGATAACCCCAAAGCAAGCCGAGGATATTTTATTTTGGGTGATTATTGGCGGTTTCATCGGGGCCAGATTATATCACGTGCTTTCGTCCATTGGGTATTACCGGCTATATCCGATCGATATTTTTAAAGTCTGGAACGGCGGCTTGTCCATTTACGGCGCTGTCCTCGGCGGCATTTTGATATTAGAAATTTATCGGAGACTTAGCCCTAAACCCTTAGCCCTTAGCCCTCTTTTAGACTGGCTCGCGCCGTGTGTTTTGCTAGGCCAAATTATCGGCCGTTTTGGCAACCTGTTTAATTACGAAGCATTCGGTTATCCAACGAACCTGCCCTGGAAAATGTTTGTGCCATTGCAATTCCGTCCGGAAATTTTTGTCAATTATAATTTTTTTCACCCTTGGTTTTTGTATGAAGTCGTGGGCAATACTTTTATCCTGATTTTTTTGCTCAAAATCGGCAAGAAACAAAAAGCGGGGCTCGTTGCTTTTTCTTATTTTTTATTGTATAATTTACTGAGATTTTGTTTGGAGTTTTTAAGAATTGACAGTACTTTTATTGGGGCTTTCCGACTTAACGCTCTGGTCAGTTTGCTCCTGGCCGCAATAAGTTTTTGCGTTTTGATATATCTTTACCGCAATGTTCCAAAAACATAAAATAATTTCCGCCGTCATTGGGGTGCTGTATGCCGCAGTCCTTTGGCGCTTGTCAAATCCGCAGCCTGTGTTCCGCATCATGCTGCCGGTTTTTTTGTTGTTTTGCGGCGCGGTGGCTTACTATAACAAAAAATATTTATTGTCCGTCCAAAAATACAACCCCTGGATTTTAACGCGGTCAGTGCTGCAGTTTTTCAGCGGCTTCGCGATTTTTTTTATGCTGCCCACGCCCGTGTTCCGCGGTTGGTTTTTGGCCAGCGCGGCTGTGGTGATTTTTTTGGCGGAAGTCAATTTGGGCAATTTCACGGAAAATATGGTGATTAATGAAACGCTGCTGATTGCTTTCGGTTTGCTGCTGGGCCTTTCGGCCGCCGGACAATTTTTTCCGGATTTTCACCAAATTGCCGTGCATCTGGGCCGCTGGCATTTGCTCAACTGGCAGTTTTCCCTGCAGCCGCTCTATTTGCTCGGCGTATTTTTTGTGACCTTGCTTCTTAGCCGCGCGTTTTACGAATTTGTCCCCCAGCCGGATAAGACCAAGTGGGTGGCGGCCCTGGCATTGAGCCTGTTTTCCGCCGAGCTGTTTTGGGCGGAAAGTTTTTTGCCGCTTCATTATTCGGCCCAGGGACTGATACTGCTTTGCCTGTTTTATTTTTGCCTGATTTTAAACTACTACCATTTGTTCCAGACTTTAACCGTCAAAAAAATCCAATTTCACTTAGTTTTGGTCGCGTTGGCGATTACTATTGTTGCTTTAGCCACCCCGTGGAAGATTTTAACCTAGATTTTTATGAATAAAAGGCGAGTTTTCTTTGTACTCATAGCCGCTATCATATTGTCGCAGTTATTTAGCATCTTATTCGGCCGCTGGCTAACTGCTAAAGTTTCCACTTTGCCTCTGTTGAGCCGTTATAAGCTGGTCAGTCCGCAGGCGCCGATAGTTATCAATACCCGCGAGGAAGTCCGAGTTAGCGACAGCGGCGACGTCCAGCAAGCTTTGGCCGCCATCCGTCCGAAGTTAAGTTTGCTGGTATCCGACAACGGCGGCCAGGTGACGGTTTTGGGCGGAGCTTTGAATTTAACTTCCGACGGGCTGTTTGTCACCGTAAAATCCGCTGTGGATGGCCAAAAATTATCCAATCTGAAAATAAAATTAGATGACGGCACTCTGGCTCCGGTGGTAAAATTAACCCCGGATAACGCGACGGATTTGGTGATTTTGAAAGCCGATTTGCAGAATTTGCCGGTGGCGGATTTTGCGAGCTCCAAAGACGCAAGCGCGGGACAACGGGTTATTTTGGCCACGCCGCAGCTGACTAATTTTTCCGCTGTGTTTGAGGCCAGTTTTATTAGCCAGACGCAAGGAGGCTGGAGCGAAAAAAACGCCGATATGCCGAGTCGGACTTTTACCATACAGGATCGCGACACTTTGCTCCCGGGAACCGCGGTTGCCGATACCAACGGCGCGGTTTTGGGTTTGTGGGATGCGGGGCACATTGTTTCCATTGACGTAATTAAGAATTTAGACAATTTGTATTTGAATAACCAAGGGCAAGTTATTCGCCCCGAATTTGGTTTTCCTACAAGATGGTGAGCCCGGCTGAGGGCCAGGCTTTGGGTTCGGCTGCTGGTGCGAAAGTCGTCAGCATCACTTCGGGGCAGCCGGCGCAAAAAGCGGGATTTATGATAAATGACGTAATCCAGACCTGGGGGCAAACCGACATCAACGACAATAATTCTTTGGAAGCGGCCTTGGCCGGAGCCAAGCCGGGGGATAACATCAGTGTTAAAATCATTCGCGGCAAAAGCCAGATGACTTTGACTTTAACCGCGGGGCAGCTAAAGCAGCCATGAAAAAATCCTGGAAAAAAATCAGCAGTAAAAAAGTTTATGAATGCTATAAATTCGCAGTCTATGAAGACAAAGTGATTAAACCCGACGGCGCCCACGGAGTTTATTTTTGGTTAAAAAAGAAACCCAGCGTCCTGATTGTTCCTTTTGACGGAAAGAAATTTTATTTGGTTAATCAATTTCGATATCCTGTCCAAAAACGCAGTTGGGAGTTTCCCGCCGGAGGAGCGGAAAACAAAAATTTCCTGGTGCAGGCTAAAAAAGAGCTAAAGGAAGAGACGGGGATTACCGCGGCCAAATGGGTTCATTTGGGGGAATTTAACCCTTCAAATGGCTCAAACAACCAATTGACGGAAATTTATCTTGCCGAAAAGCTAAAATTTGGTGAACCTGAGTTGGAATCCGGAGAAGCCGACATATATATGAAAGGTTTTACCTTGGGAGAAATTGACAAAATGATTAAAAGCGGCAAAATTCACGACGGTTGGGTTATGGTGGCTTTGTATTATTTTAAGCTATTAAAGAATTTATAAAATGAAGATTCTTATTACCGGCGGGGCGGGGTTTATTGGCTCCAACTTTGTCCATTATTGGGTCAAGAATCATCCGGACGACAAAATTGTCGTGCTGGATAAATTAACCTATGCCGGCAATTTGGAAAATTTGGCTGCGGTTAAGGATAAGATAACTTTTATCAAAGGCGACATTTGCGACCCCGCGGCTGTCAATAAGGCGATGCAGGGCGTTGAGGTTGTTGTCCATTTTGCAGCCGAAACGCACGTTGACCGTTCAATATCCGGCCCTGATGATTTTATCCGGACAAATGTTATTGGTACGCATGAGTTGCTTAAAGCCGCCCGCAAATATCAGGTAAAGCGCTTCCATCATGTATCTACTGATGAAGTATTTGGATCGCTGCCCCTTGATTCCAAAACAAAGTGGACAGAGGAGAGTCCGTACAATCCGCGCAGCCCGTATTCGGCAAGCAAAGCGGCCAGTGATCATCTTGTCCGCGCTTATTATTACACCTATGGTTTGCCTATAACCATCTCCAATTGCGCCAATAACATCGGCCCGTATATGTTTCCGGAAAAGCTAATCCCGCTGGCCATTACCAATTTATTGGAAGGCAAAAAAGTTCCGGTTTATAAACCCGGCAACCAAATCCGTGAATGGCTTTATGTGGAAGACCACTGCAGCGGCATAGAAACAATATTAGAAAAAGGCAAAGCGGGAGAGACTTATTTTATCGGGCCTAACAATCCGGAATTCAGCAATTTGGAAATCATCAGGAAATTATTGGTCATGATGAAGCAGAGTGATGGAATGATAGAATTCGTTGCCGACCGTCCGGGCCATGATCAAAAGTACGCGTTGGATCATTCCAAAATTACCCGCGAGCTCGGCTGGCAGCCTAAATACGGATTGGACGAATCTTTGCAAAAAACTTTGGACTGGTATCAGAGCAACCGGGGTTGGTGGAAAAGAGTAAAGAGCGGGGATTACCAGAAATATTACAAGCAGCAATACGGCAAAAATCTTATCTAACATCATTTATGGCCGGAAACTATATTAGACAATGGCAAAAAAAGATTTTACTTTAACTAGCAAAATATTGATGTCCCTGCTGGTTGCGGGGGATACATTTTTGGTTACTCCCCACGAAATGCGCAAGCGGTTATATAAGGGGCAGCCGCTGGGTGACAACAAAAATTTTTATAAAATTGTCAGTTATTTGGCGGCGAAAGGCTGGATTAAATATGTAAATAAAGATAATGAACGTTTTATAAGACTGACAGCAAAAGGCGAGCTTGAAGCATTGTTGTCAAAAGCTCGATTACCGGAACGGCCAAAAAAATGGGATGGCAAATGGCGAATAATAATGTTTGATATTCCCGAAGAAAGTGAAGATAAACGCAATTTTTTTCGAAGCCTTCTCAAGAAAAACGGTTTTAAGAAATTGCAGCACAGCGTTTATGTCAGCCCGTATCCTTTAAACCGAGAGGCGATTATGTATTTGAGAGAAACAGGCCTGCTGCTTTTTATCCGAATTTTGAAAGTTGAAGAAATGGACAGTGATAAAGATTTAAGGAAAAAGTTTAATTTTATCTAGTCTAATATCAATTCTGGCCAGAATTGATATTAGACAGGCTTTTATGGGCACGATATTGATTTTAGGGTCGCAGGGAATGTTGGGAGGAGAATTGAAAAGAACTTTTTCGCGCGCTTTGGGTTGGGACAGGCAGGAAATTGATATTGTCAACGCTGAAGATTTGGAAAATAAAATCGCGGCGCTCGGGCAAAAACCCGCGGCCTTGATTAATTGCGCGGCCTATAATAACGTTGACGGAGCGGAAAAAGAAAAGGACCAGGCTTTTTCAATAAACGCCGCAGCTGTGGGCAATATTGCCAAGACTTGCAAAAAATTCAGCATCCCGTTGGTGCATTTTTCCACGAATTATGTGTTTGACGGAGTCAAAGGCGAATACCGAGAGTCCGACAAGCCCAATCCGATATCAGTATATGCGAAGTCCAAATACGAAGGGGAGAAATTATTGCAGGCTAACTGTCTGAGGTATTATCTTATCAGGACTTCGGTTTTGTTCGGCCAGGAGGCGGAAAGCAAGTATCGCGAAAAGAGTTTTATAGATGTGATGTTGGGTCTTTCGGAAAAAACTGCTACAATTAAGGCGGTAAATGACGAAATCAACAGTTTGACTTATGTTGCTGACTTGGCCAAAGCGGTGGAAAGTTTGATTACCAAAAAGCTGCCTTACGGCATTTACCATATTATCAACAGCGGGCAGGCTTCTTGGTATGATTTTGCCAAAGAAATTTTTAACATCGCGGGCAAAAAAATCAATTTGATTCCGGTGAAGTCTGCGGACTTTTTACGTCAGGCCAAACGGCCGAAAAAAGCGGTTTTGTTAAATACCAAACTGCCGCCACTTCGTCCATGGCAGGCGGCGTTAAAAGAATTTTTAACAGACAAATATGGCAATTGATTTTTCCCAATATTGTTTAGTTATGGCAACTGGTCGACCCGAAGCTCAGATAGCGCAAGCTTTGCTTAAGCAGGCCAACATCGATGCCCTTATAAAGCAAGATGACGCAACCGAAGCTTTGTCCGTAGTCCGGGGCAATGCGGTATTGCCCTTTGAGACTTGGGGTGTATATGTCAAAAAACAATTTATTGACCAGACCCGGGAGATTTTGAAGGATGGCTTACGGCAGCACACGGTTTCAAAAGTTAAAGAAACTACCGCGCGCAAGATCCTTAAGCCATTCATTTGGCTATTCTTGTTATTATGTTTTGTCGGGATATTAATCAGCATTTGGGAAATGGGCAGATAGGTTTGCGGCAACGCATATTATTAAATAAAGTTGATATGAAAGGCATTATTCTTTCTGGCGGGACAGGCACGCGCCTGCACCCGCTGACCAAAGTCACTTCCAAACAGCTACTGCCGGTTTACGACAAGCCGATGATTTTGTATCCGCTGCAAACGCTGCTGCAGGCCGGTATTAAGGATATTTTGGTCATAATCGCGCCGGACCACGCCGGCGATTATATGAAGTTGCTAGGATCGGGCCGGGAATTTGGCTGCCGCATCGCTTACGAAATCCAGGACAAGCCCGAAGGCCTGGCGCACGCGTTTATTATCGGTAAAGACTTCATTGGCAGCGACAACGTTTGTATGATTTTGGGGGACAATATTTTTGAAGACGATTTTTCGGCCACCATCCGCAAGTTTAAAAGCGGCGGCCACATATTCGCCAAAAAAGTTCCGGACCCGCAGCGTTTTGGCGTGGTCAAATTTGACGGCAAAATGAATGCCGTAAAAATTGAGGAAAAACCAAAAAAATATTTGTCGGATTTCGCCATTACGGGGCTTTACTTGTTTGACAACCGCGTAGCCGAGGCGGCCAAACAGGCTAAGCCTTCGGAGCGCGGCGAGTTGGAAATTACCGAAATCCACAATTGGTATTTAAAAAAAGACGAGCTGAAAGTAGATTTGGTAACAGGGGAATGGATAGACGCCGGCACTTTTGAATCACTTTTCCGAGCGGGAGAGCTGATGCGGCGCAAAGCATTATCCGATCCGAATGTTACGAATTAAATCCGAATGTTCCGAATCCCGGGGACTTTTGCGAATCGGATAATTCGGATGTTATTCGTAGATTAGGATCGCTATCATGACCCAAAAAACCCAAAAAACCGTTGCCCTTTTTGTCATCGCCCTGGCCGTGCTGGGTGGTTTTGAAGCGCTGGTTTACATTTTAAATCTTAACCAGCCGGCCACTTATTTGAATGTGGCTTTTTGGATATTTGTATACTTGATTTTTAATATTGTTTTTTTCTTTGATTTGCATTTTAAAAAGCGCGGCAGCTGGCAGCGGGCCAAACGCAAGCACCAAAACACAATTTCCAGGTTGCACCGCAACGGGCAAATAATTTTTTCCGCTTTTTGGGATCGCTTTGAGCACCTGCGCCGCTGGTCATACGTTCGGCAATGGCTGCATTTTTTGCTTTTGCCCGGATTTATTTTTTGGGCCACGGTGTCCCTGTTTTACGTCAATTTCGGTTTTGTCAAAATCCAGCAGACCGTCCTGCTTTTGTCATCCGCGGCGCTAATTACTTTATTATTGGTACTTAAAGGAAATTTTTTACCGGCGCAGGGAAATCGTGGACCGCGACATTTTTGTGGTTTTAACCGTGGTCAAAATTTACGCGGTCGGCGTACTTTACGCGGCCGCTTTGTCCTGGCTCCGCTATAATTGCCTGCCGGCCTGGTATTTCAGCGTTGAAGTGTTGTGTTTTACTTTTCTGTTGATTTACCAGGCGCTTTACCAGCACCGCCGGGTGAATTTTTACACTATCGCTTCGGCGCTGATTATTGCCGTATTAATGGCCATAATCGGCCAATTGGTGTACGTGCGCTGGGGCTACAATTATTTTACAGGCGCTATTTTTATGACCGCGGCTTACAACCTGTTCTGGGGCGTGTTCCATTATCGGCTGGACGGCGCTTTGACCCGCCAAAGTTTTATTGAGATTTTATTGATTAGTGTTTTGGTTGCGGCCATGGTGATTTCCGTAACCAACTTCCGCGCGCGGATTCTGGACGGGTGCAATTATGCGATGATAAGTCCAATTGAGAGATTGAATGATTTAAAGATTTAAGGATTCGTAAAGTCCCATAATCTTTCAATTTTCAATCTTTCAATTTTTTTATTGGTCATTACAGCCAGTACATCATCGCAATCACGACCAAAGCCAAAAACAGGAGCGTCAGGTTGTTGATTTTTTTGCCGACGAGTTCGGATTTTTGTTTCATTATGCCGCGCAGGTCGGTGAGTAAAAATAAAAATAAGACGATGCCAAAGGCCAACGTAAAATAGCGGTTGGTTTGGAAGTTTGCCAGCGGGTTTTGGGATTCGGTGTTCACTATGGCCGGCGCCGTGGTCAGGGCGGGGGGTGAAGATGACGAAACCGGTTGGGAAGTTTGCGCTTGGGCCGTACTGGCTTCGGGTTGGCTTGGGCTCAGGCCCATGGCATAATCGCCGCGGGGATTAACCGGATTAGCAACAGGTTCCGGAGCAGGGGCGGGATTATTTTGTGCCGTGGTTGTGGCTGGAGCCGAAGTTGCCTCTGGCTCCGGTTGGGCGGCAGCGGGCGGGGCGGTAGGCGGGGCCTTGGGTTTGGGTTGGGCAGTATTTTTTGGAGCCGTTTGCGTCGGGGTTTTTTCGCTGGCGCCGGACACGGCCGGCCCCGACGCTGTAGTCGGGGTAAACTTGGTCGTCTGAGGTGCGGCCTCTACTTTTTTTGCCAACAGCAGCGTTCCAAAGGTATTGGCCACCACCGAATGGTATTGGCCGCTATTAGCGTCGCCAAAGTCCAGACCCATGCCCTGGTCCTGGAAACCGTCGTTTAAAATGTTGGCGCGGTGCGTTGGGCTGTTCATCCAGGCGGATATCAAACTATCTGTATCGTAAAATTCAATGGCCAAGTTTTCCCCGAGTTCCAAATAAGGCGTGTAACCGGCGGCCACGATTTTTGGCCAAATATAATTGCCGTCCGGATCAACGTGCGCGAAATAGTGTCGCGCCTGCATATCGTCGGCTTTGCTTTGCGCGGCGCTGCTTAAGCGGCTGTCCGTGTTGAGCGTAACAAGGTTGCGCTGGCTCCGTTGGCTATTTACAGCCGAAAGGATGTTGTCTATGGTAAGGTCAGAGGCAAAAACCGCGCTTTGCGGTAGCGCCAGTGCCAATACAAGCTTGAAGGCAACAAAGATTATCAGTAAAATCAGTAAAAAGCCGTGGGTCGGCAGTGGCTTGCGCCTGGCTGTTAAAGTTTGTTCAGATGGGGATTTTGATAGCATACCTAAAGGTATTTTACATCAAAACTATGGACTTGACAAATATATATAAATGTGCTAATATGTGATGTTAACGTACCGGTTAATATTTAGTAAAATCATCATAAATAAGGCATTTTTAGATTTATGAGCGACAATAATCCTACAGACAATTTGGCCAAAAAATACCCGGCGGCAACTCCGGAAGTTGCCAAGTTGTTCGGTATGCCCATTCCGCTCTCTCTAACGCCTCAAACGCCTCCGTCCAGCGCCGGCGTTGATCCCGGTTATAAAGACGGTTTCGGCAAGGCGCCGGAGGGCAAGAGTTTGTTTGCCCAAGGCGCGGGTGTGGATTTGGGCGAGGTGTTGGACAACGCTGACAAGCACTCCGTTTTTGGCGATTTGCCCGGCGTTGGCTCCGCGCATGATGAAGCGGTTAATCACGGACCGGATCCGGTACATATTAGCGATTTGCATCAGTCTCCGCCTTCCGGCGGCAATAAAATTTTGAACCTCGTTAAAAACGTTACGCCTTACGTGGCGGTGTTTACCGTGGCCCTGTTTGTTTATCTTTATTTTTTCAGCGGCGCGAGTTTAAATTTTGGTTTTTTGACAAAACCCCAAGCCCAGGCCGAAACGCCAAAGCAGAATTCTTTGGCCCAGCTGCAGCAGGGGAACCTGTCCGGCTATCAGCAATGGATTGGCCAGTTTTATTATGATGTTTCCCAAGCATCAGTTTTGGATCCCAACGCGGATAATTCCGGAAACGGCTTGTCCAACTTCCAGAAATATCTTTTGAATTTGAACCCCAAGTCTTACGATACCATGGGTCTCGGCATGTCTGACAGCGACGCACTACAGGCCGGCATTGACCCGACCAGCGGTTTAAAGCTGACCTCGGCCCAGCAGGCGATTATTGATAAGTATTTTGATTTTGAAGTCATTTCCAACCGCCAGACTTTGGCGCAAATGCAAAAAAGCGGCCAGGTGGCCGGGGCGCAAACCGGCGCCGTAGTCGGCAATTATGGTTTTGGTACGCCAACGGCACAGGTTGCGCCGTCTGTAAACGGCAGTTCGCAAGCCGCCGGGCAGCCGGCCGCGCAGAATTCAACTGCGCAGAATCAGAATCCGACCGTTCAAAATTCAACCGTGCAGAATCCGCCAGTGGCTTTGCCTGCCGGGCAGCAACTAGGCGGTTCAAATTTGGATATCAACCAAAATATTCCGGGTAAACTTTCCATCCCGTCATTAAAAATTGACGCGCCTTTAATTTGGAGCACGGACCCCAAAAATTTTAATACTGATTTGCAGAGCGGCGTCATCCATTATCCCGGCACGGCTTTGCCCGGCGAAATCGGCACTACTTACATTTCAGGCCACTCCAGCAATTATTCCTGGGCCAAAGGCAATTATAATCACGTTTTTACCCAGCTGGATAAACTGGCCGACGACACTTCGTTCAGCATTACCGTAACCACCACAGACGGCAAGACCCACGTGCTTCATTATGTGGTGGTCGGCCGCCAGCAATACAGCCCGAGCGACCAGGCGCAGTTTAAAAACAGCAGCCAGAGCGTGGTGGCTTTGTCCACCTGCTGGCCGGTTGGTTCCACGAAATATCGTTTGGTGGTGTTTGGCCAGCTAACGCAAGTGGAAAATTAATAAATTTAAAATATTTTAGTAATGATTGACTTTTTGACGGCCGTCAAAAAGTCAATCATTATCGGGTGGATTAGGTTTACCAAATAATTTGAGGAGGGAAAACCCTTATTTTGGGTTTTCCCTTAATTATTTTTTGGCGATTCTTATCTACTCGGTACCCAACTCGGGCCAACCAAGTAGGAAGTACAAATTCGGCCCGAGGCCGAGAAAAAATCCAAACAGAATCAAAAGGGCCAAGGAGGCCTAATGAAATGAATCGTATGAACGTGGGCCAGATACTGGCCTTGATTTTGGCGTTGTTGATGGTGACCGGACCTCAGTCCGTGCTCGCCCAGCAACCGCAAACCCAACTGCCTACGACGCTCCAGAACGGCGGTGGCGTGACAGCCTCCGGCCGGCGCTATGACTACAAGAAGGTGGAGGATGGCAAGGTAACTTACTTCCATGTTCTGCGTACCCGTGAGGAGATCGACGCGTACCTGCAAAGGCAGGGGAACGTTGATCCCGAAATGAAGCGGCTCGCAGACATGGACTGGACAGTCATGCAGCACGAATGGCGCCGGGATCCCATTACGTCCACCCCGATCGTCAATATGCCGCCGACCGTGAACCAGCAAGATGAGCTCTTTGAAGCCATAGATAAACGTTTGAATTTGTCGGCAGAGGCTAAGGAAGAGTTCAAGAAAAAGATCGAAGCCGGAGCATGCAAGCCAAGTAAGCTACTCGAACCGAGCAGGTTCGTGATCATGGCGAATGGTACAGGGGTGAACGAGAAGTTGGAGGTTCCGCCGGAGCTGGCCGCCAGAACGCAGTCTTGTGAATTCTTCATCGAATCCGAAGCTGTCGTTATCAATCTGGTGTTCATTTGTGGCAACTTCGGATATGTGTTCGTGGAAGTGTGGTTTGAGACCACGCCAAGCGAACCAGGGACGCCGCCAGTTACACGGCCCGGGTTCGCAACCTGCGGACTTTGGCAGAACGGCGACCTCATTACCACTGACACGCCGCCTTTTTCCTTGACTCCTGAACAGGTGCTTGAGTTTAGGGGGAGGGCTATTGGGGCGGCGGAAAACCTCAGGCTGAAGGCTGAATGGCTGGTGAAAGGGGAGGTGCAGTCCACTAACCCTGATCTCGACGGGCGCGAAGATGTATTCGCCTTCGGCCCTAAGATCACCAACTTCGCTCCCGGGACTTATCCCGGCTCGTTTGATCTTACCGACCAGTTCGGTCGGCGATCGAGCTGCCCGTTTGCGGTAGTGGTCAAGAGGGTTGAAGCTTCACCACCTCCACTACCTTCGAAACCGGTTTGCCCGACTTGTTCCAAGCCCAACCAGACTTTTAGGGTTGGGAAGGACGGCATTCGGCTCAACATCTCTGATTTCATTTCCCCGGCCCAACTCAAGGGTCGGCAGATAAAGTCCATTAGGTGGGGAGTAAACGGTAACGTCACAGGCAGCGATAACTCGCTGCTCGTTACAACAGCCGAGCTGAACAAGAAGAAGGAAGTTCAGTTTGCCCTTGATGTAACAACCGACGATGGGTGCGTTATCCACTGTGAGGGTCTGCTCAAGGCGGCTGGTAGCAAGTGGTGGATTGCGATTGTAGTCGCGATTGCCGCGGCCGGCGCGATTATCGCTGCCACGCATCACGGCGGCGGTACAACAACAACGACGCAAACGGAGCCAGCCAAGCCGCCGGGGGCACCGGTCACAACCTGTAATCCCATTTTGGCCCCGGGAACGCCGGGCGCCTGCAAATAACACGATTCATATGCTTTGTCGGGCTGGACGGGGAGAGTGGACATGAGAAATCATGAACCATTCACCCTCCAGCCCTGCAGATCTCATTAAAATTAACCGTTGCTTAATTTCCATCAATCAAAACATTAGTGGAAATTAAATGACGGTTATAATACAATGAAAAGCAGATAAATATGTTTTAAGTAGCCGTAATATTTACACACAGTTAAAGCATAAAAAAGTTTTATCCTTTTATTTAAGCGATTTTTTAAATAGTGAGGTTGACAAAAGGTTGGAAAAGTTGTAGTATAATAAGTTAAATTATAAACTTAGCTTTGGTAAGCTAACATTTAGGACATATGAAAAAATATACTCAGGTTTTAAATTTCAAGGTCGGCGCAGTTTTAGCGGTGAGTTTTTTTGCGGTATCTTTGACGGTTTTGGCCGCGGCTCCGCGGGTTATTAATTCTTTGCACGCGGAAACCGACTGCACCCCGACTTTTAGCACGCCGATTTTAAATCCTTACTCAATTTCCCATACCGGCGGCGGCTGTAATGACGCCCCGTTTATGCGCGCCCAGATTGTGCGCAACGGGCAAGCTGTCGGCGATTGGCAGGGCGATACGGAAAATAATATGATTAGCGCCCAGCCCGGCGACCAGGTGGAATTTGTTTTATATGTGCACAACGGCGCGGTCGTGGGCGGCCCCGCGGCTACCGGCGAACAGGTCAGCGCCACGGTTGACAGTAACACATCGGACAGTCACATGATTTCCGCCTCGGTTACGGCTAACAACACTTCCAATTCCTTAAACGGCCAGATGTACATTAATACGCTTTCCGGCACAACGCTTTCGGCCAGCGGCCAGCAATGGCGCGCGAGAACCGGCGATCCGAATATGGATCCCATTGGGCAGGGCAGCTTGAATTTTGTAAACTCTTCGGCTTCTTTGCCTGACCAGCCGGCGTGTTTTGGTTATATCAGACTGATTTATTTTACCGTTACCGTTACCGGCCAAACCCAGCCCACCCCTCCGGCCGGCACCGCCACTTTGGACGTAAGCTATAACGGCCAGGTTAGTGGCCAGTGTTTGGGCGATGGTACTGTAACATGGACTTCTTCAGGTTTAGATAATGTAAAAGTTTACGCGGTTAACACTTCCACCGGCCAGCCTGGTTTGGTTGGCGCCGCTACAAGCGGCAACGCAGATGTCCCGTGGCTCACTCCCGGCACATCCACCCATTTTTATTTAACCGCCGATGGTTATCCGCAGATTGACAAGTATGTCAGCGTGCCTGCTTTGAGCTGCGGCAGTACGCCTACTCCTCCGGCCGGCACCGCCACTTTGGATGTAAGCTACAACGGCCAGGTTAGTGGCCAGTGTTTGGGTGATGGTACTGTCACATGGTCTTCCTCTAATTTAAATAATGTTAAAATTTACGCGGTTAACACTTCCACCGGCCAGCCGAGTTTGTTTGCCGCGGCTGTAAGTGGCAGCCAGGATGCGCCGTGGCTCACTCCCGGCACCAGCACCCATTTCTACTTAACTGCGGATGGTTACCCGCAAATTGACAAGTATGTCAGCGTGCCTGCTTTGAGCTGCGGCAGTACGCCTACCCCTCCGGCCGGCACAGCTACTTTGGATGTTAATCTTAACGGACAGGTTTCCGGTCAGTGTTTATATGACGGCACCGTGACTTGGATATCTTCCAATTTAAACAATGTTAAAGTCTACGTGGTTAACACTTCCACCGGCCAGCCCAGCTTAGTCGGCGCCGCCGTTTCGGGGAATTCCGATGCTCCGTGGCTTACTCCGGGCACGTCTGTCCACTTTTACTTAACCGCGGACAACTATCCGCAAATTGATAAATACGTCAATGTGCCCGCTTTGAGCTGCGGCAGTACGCCCACTCCTCCGGCCGGCACCGCTACGTTAAATGTTCAGGTTAACAGCCAGGTTGCTAACCAGTGTTTATATGATGGCACTGTCACCTGGTCTTCCTCTAATTTAAACAATGTTAAAGTTTACGTGGTTAATACTTCAACCGGCCAGCCGAGTTTGTTTGCCGCGGCTGTAAGTGGCAGCCAGGATGCGCCGTGGTTGACCCCGGGCACCAGCGTCCATTTTTACTTGACTGCCGATAATTATCCGCAAATCGACAAGTATGTCCCTGTGCCCGCTTTGAGCTGCGGCAGTACGCCCACTCCTCCGGCCGGTAGTGCCACTTTGAACGTCCAGGTAGGCAACCAGCTTTATAATCAATGTTTGTATGACGGCACCGTGACTTGGACATCTTCCAATTTAAACAATGTTAAAGTCTATGTAGTTAATACTTCCACCGGCCAGCCTAGTTTATTTGCAGCGGCTGCCAACAGCCCCTTCGGAGGACAAGACGCCCCGTGGTTGACTCCCGGTAAAACCGTACATTTCTATTTAACCGCGGATGGTTATCCGCAAATTGATAAATACGTGCCTGTGCCGAGTTTGAGCTGCGGTAGCACTCCTACTCAGTTTCCGACTTTAACCTGCAGCGCCAACGTTGCCTCGATTACTCTTGGTCAACCGGTTGTATTTACCGCCAGTGGCGGCGATACCAGCCGCGCTTATGGCTGGTCTACCAGCAACGCTTCTTCGGCGAACGCTTCGGCGGATTATACCAGTTATACCGTTAACTACAGTGTCGTTGGCACGCAGACCGCCAGCGTCAGCAGCATTGACGGCCAGCGCGCCAATTGTTCGGTTTTGGTTAACCAGGCTCCGGCTAATCAGCCGATTTGCCAGTTGACTTCCCCTTCCACAGTAAACGGCAGCAGCAATGCGCCGTCTGACCAGGTCTCTTACGCTATTAGCAACCCTGTTTCCAGCCAGACCTACACTTGGTCGGCGCAAAGCGCCGTGCCGTTTGCCGGCCAGGGTACGACTTTTCTTACCCGCTTTAACGCCGGTGTATCTACCGGAACGGTTACCGTTAACGGTGTGAGCTGTCCGATAGTGACTATTAATATCCAGGTTCAGCCCGGAACGTTTACGGCAACTGCCACGGCCAGCGCCACGGCTTCGGCCAGCGCTTCCTGCCCTGACGGCTCGTTTGCCTCGGCTTCGGCCTCGGCTTCGGCCAGCGCCACAGCCACCAGCAACGTCAGCCAAGCCGACGCGCAAAACAAGGCGCAAAGCCAGGCCCAGCAGCAAGCCCAGGCTCAGGCCCAGGCCAATGCCAGCGCCCAGGCTTCGGCTAAATGTTCTGCTCCTGTTAATAATCAGCCGATTTGCCAGTTAACTTCCCCTTCCACAGTAAACGGCAGCAGCAATGCGCCGTCTGACCAGGTCTCTTACGCTATTAGCAACCCTGTTTCCAGCCAGACCTACACTTGGTCGGCGCAAAGCGCCGTGCCGTTTGCCGGCCAGGGCACGACTTTTCTTACCCGCTTTAATGCCGGCGTAACCAGCGGCATAACCACAGTCAACGGCGTGAGTTGTCCGGTTGTTAACATCGTCATCCAGCAGCCGCAAACTTTAACCTGCTTTGCCAACCCGACCAGCGTCCAAACCAATCAAGCCGTAAACTTTACCGCTACCGGCGGCAACGGCAGTTATAACTGGTCCGATCCCGGCGCCAATTACGGCACGGCCTTGGGCAATACGCTCAGCGGAGTCACTTACACTTCAATCGGCACCAAAACAGTAACCGTGACCAGCGGCAGCCAATCTGCTAACTGCAGCGTCCATGTCTCGCAGCAGCCGCAGGTTTGTACCTCCAATACCGGCGCAACCTTAAACTATTCCGCGCCTGCTTTGCTGATTAACGGGAGCGCTTACAGCTCAACCATAAGCTGGGCTTCATCGGGCACCAACCAAATCCGCATAACCCGCATCAACCCCGGCTCTTCCGCGGAACTGGCTTTTGCCAGCGGCGGTGCCAACGGCCAGCAAACGGTTTCCGATTTGCAGGCCGGCGGCAGTTATGTATTTAAGATGTATGATGCAAGCTGCAACCAGCTGCTTTCTACTATCGCCATAACTTTGCAGGCTTCAAATAACAACAACGGCGGCAATACAAACAACATCAATACCTGCATAAACAATTCCTGCAATAATATTATCAACACCTCGGATTCGCATAATATAAATTACAGCACCGATTCGCATAACATTACGAATACCACAGACTCCCACAATGTAACCAATACCACAACCAATACTACGGATTCCCACAACGTAACTAATACGACCAACACCTATTATTACTACGCGTCGTCCAACAGTAATCCTTACTACTATAATAACCCGGTACCGTATAACCAGTACGTGCAGTTGGGCATCCAAAAAATGGTCAGGAATATTACGGCGGGCGGCTCGTTCCAAAAAACCGTAAGCGCCAACGTGAATGATACCGTACAGTTCCAAATTACCGTGACCAACACGGGCAACGCCAGCGTCAATAATGTGGTTTTGACCGACGCGGGCGTAAGCGGCCTGCAATGGATTTCCGGCAGCACGCAGGTCAGCGGCGGTTATTACAACAATAATAATTACAACAACGGTTATAATTCCGGCAGCAACTGGTATGGCAACAGCCTGAATTTGGGCTCGCTTTCCACGGGTCAGAGCGTTACCGCGACTTTCCAGGCCCAGGTTGTGGCCGGCAGCGGCACCAGCATTGAAAACACGGCCAGCGCCCGCGGCGACAGCGTGCCGAATGTGCAGGATGACGCGTGGGTCTTCGTTAACGGCAACGGCAACGTGCTCGGCGGCAATGTTAATTTGATATACGCCAAAAAAGCCTGGAACGATACCAAAAATGTTGACGCTACCACACAGCCGGCTTCCAAAGAAGACTATATTACTTACACTTTGACGGTAACCAATAACGGCAATTCGCCGGCCACCAACTTTGTGGTCACGGATGATTTGTCCCAGGTTCTGCCTTACGCGGACATCAGTGACAACGGCGGCGGCACGCTTTCCGGCAATGTCATCAACTATCCGCCCATTACTGTGTCGGCCGGCGGCAGCGTGAGCAAATCGTTCCGCGTGCGCATTAAGTACTTTTTGGCCAGCAATCTGCATTACGTTATGACCAACACTTACGGCAACGCGATAACGATTAACATCAACACGCCGCAGGTTTTGGGAGCGCTTGTGGCCCCCAAGACCGGCGCGGATACCAACGCTTTTGTTTTTGCCGGATTGATGGTCGGCGCGTTCGCGGTGGTAAAAAAGCGCAAAACGCTTCTGAAATTGGTTGGAAGATAATTACATTAGTAAATCCGTAAAGGGCAAGGCCGCAAGGCCTTGCCCTTGTTTTTATTTTACCTTAAAAACTGCTAAAATAAAGATAAATATGCCAAATCTAACCGATAAGGAAATAGTGGATTATTATAATTTCAGCAAACTGGACTACCGCCTTTACAGCGGCAGCTTTAGTAACATTTCCATGCATTTTGGTTTATGGGACAAAACCACCCGGAGCCACAAGGAAGCTTTGCTCAATGAGAACCGTGTCTTAGCCGAACTGGTAAAGCTGAACTCTTTTGATAAGGTCATTGATTTAGGCTGTGGTTATGGTGCAACGGCAGTTTGGCTTGCCTCTCATATCGGCTGTCACGTGACCGGTATTACCATTGCTGAAGACCAAGTGATGCATGCTAAAAAATTGGCCGAAAAATACAGGGTGGAACATCTCACAGATTTTCTGACAATGGATTATCATCACACTACTTTCCCCGACAATACTTTTGACGTTACTATAGCCATAGAGAGCATTTGCCACTCCACACAAAAGCCCCTGGTACTTAAGGAGATTTTGAGGATATTAAAACCCGGCGGACGCATGGCGATTGCCGACGGTTACTTTGGAAAAGACAAAAACACCCTAACGCCCAGGGAACAAGCTATTGCCAAAACCTGTTTTGAAGGCGTGCATGTCCCCGTGCTGCCGGAACGAACGGAATTTGAACGGTATCTTAATGAGATTGGATTTAAACAAATCAGATGGATAGATAAAACTTCTTTTGTCATGCCGATTGCCAAACGCGTTTACAATCTCGCCTGCATTATGCTGCCTGTCTCTAAAGTGTTAGGGTGGTTTGGAATTAAAGCCCTTAGAACTTCCCATATGCGAGCTTTCCGCGACCAGTACTTTGCTTGGCGAGATGGTTTAGGAGTTTACGGAATATTTTATGGCGAAAAATAAAGGTACAGGTGTTGCGTGGTTAACACCGCCACCATAATCGGCGGGTTGTTGGTTTTTGTCGGCGTGTTCGTGATTTATTTTTTTAACAGGTGAACTATGGGCAATTACTTTTTTTATTTTTTTGCAGCAACGGTTCTTGTCATCAGGGTATTTCTTTTTATTCGCCCAATAGCTGCCCCGACCATCGGAAAATTCAGGATTCATCACTACATGTATGGGGTTGCGGGCATCTTTGCCGGTTTAATGATTCACTCGGTTACGATATACGCCATCGGCTGGGCTTTGTTCCTCGATGAACTGACTTTCCTGCTGACTGGGGGCAAAACCCCAAAAGATAATTACTCAAAACTTTCCCTTATTGGAACTTTATTATTTGCGCTTCTTGTGTTTATGTTGAAAGGTTATTTGGCCTCGCCTTTTGCAAAATAACAAAAAGTGTCAAGATTAAGGCCAATAAAATTTTAAAGACCCACGTTTGTTTCAGCCAATTTGCAATCTTTTTTTAACGTGCTATGATTAGTCTAGGCACAGTTTCGGGCGCACAAATAAATATACAAATCAAGGACAGCTTAAAAATTAATCTAGGCTGTTTTTATTTAAGGCCGCGGAATGACGCGGATGACGGCGCGGATAGAACGCGGAAAGCTGTCTATCAGCGCATGATCCGCGTAGTTATCCGCGTTAAATCGGTGGCATATGGACAATAATTATTTAGAGCAACTAATTACAGAAGCGCAAAACCGCGGCGGCGGAATGATGCTGAATTTAAACGACAGGCCCGCGGCCGTGGTTTTAACGGTTGACCGCTATAACCAGCTTTTGAACAATCCGGCGACGGCGAGCCCGTCCGTAATCCGACAAAAACCGGTAAATCCCGGCGGCGGCCGGCAGGTTTTGGTAACCGGCGGCGCCGGCTATATTGGCGCGCATCTGGTGCGCCAGCTTTTGGCCGCGGGATTTAAAGTCACTGTCTTGGACAATCTTTCCACGGGCCGGCGCGAGAACGTAGCCGAAGCGGCGAGTTTTGTGGAAGGGGATTTGGCGGATTTGAATTTACTGCGCGATTTATTCGCTTCCAATAATTTTGAAACCGTGTGCCATCTGGCCGCCAGTATTGAAGTGGAAGAATCGGTCAAAGAGCCGGGCAAATATTACGACAACAACGTCACCAATATGGGCAAGCTGCTTTTGGCCATGAATGAAGCGGGCGTCAAGAATATTATTTTTTCCTCTTCGGCCGCGGTTTACGGCGAACAAAAAGAAATTCCGATTCCGGAAACCGCCGAGCTTGTGCCGGACAACCCGTACGGCGCCACTAAATTGCTGGGTGAAGAGTTAATTAAATATTTTTGCGATTACACCGGGTTGCGCGCCGTAATTTTTCGCTACTTTAACGCCTGCGGCTGCGATTACGACGGCCAAATCAAACCGACCCACGAGAGCCACCTGGTGCCGGTCGTGCTCGGGGTCGCCAGCGGCCAGCGGCCGTACATTTTGGTCAACGGCAACGATTACGGAACTTTTGACGGCACCTGCGTGCGTGATTACGTCCATGTGCTGGATATTGCCGCGGCCCACGTCGCGGCATTGGACAAAATAAACGAAGGCCCTTCTTTGCGGGTTTATAACATCGGCACCGGCAAGGGCTTGAGCGTGCTGCAGATTATCAATGCCGCAGCTGAAACCCTCAACCGGATTATTCCTATGGAAATCGGCCCGCGCCGTCCGGGCGACGCGCCGGATACCGTGGCTGACAATGCCAAAATTGCCCAAGAACTGGGCTTTAGCCCGCGGCACAGCGACGTGGAAACCATCATCAGCACCAGCTGGAATCAGATGACAACCTAGAAAATTCTAATGTAACAGACGCGGGTCAACCCGCGTCTTGTTTTATATCGGGCAATTGATGGGCATCTTCATGAGAATACAAACTCCGACCTAAATCAATCGCTATCCTATAATCATCTAAGCGTTAGTGGAACCACGAAGATGCCTATCAGGCTTATTTATGTTATAATCAAAAAGCCTGCAATAAAATTAAAATCACCAAAATGAAACTTTCCGTAGTCATTCCGGCGTATAACGAGGAGCATCGCATTGCCAAAACGCTGGAAGCAGTAGACGGTTTTTTAAAAAACCAGCAGTTTGATTATGAGATATTGGTCGTTAACGACGGTTCAAAAGACGGCACCGCCTCAGTGGTGAAAAACATGGAAGCGCAAATGAAGAACGCCCGTCTCATAGACAATCAGGAAAACCACGGCAAAGGCTGGGTTGTTAAGCAGGGCATGCTGGCGGCGACCGGCGATATCAGGCTGTTTATGGACGCCGATAATTCCACGACAGTGGACCAGGTGATGCCCATGCTGCCGTACTTTGAGCGCGGGGAGGACATTGTTTTGGGCTCGCGGCGCATTAAGGGTTCGGTTATTGCCATACACCAGCCGGGGTTTCGCGATTTCTTGGGCGGGGTTTTTAGGACGATTGTCCACACTTTTGTCCCTTTGGGGGTGACCGATTCCCAGTGCGGCTTTAAAGCTTTTTCCGCGGCCGCGGCGCGGGCGGTTTTCCCGCGGCAAAGGATATTCCGTTGGGCTTTTGATGTGGAAATTTTAGCCATCGCCAAAAAGTTAAAATTTAAATTTAAGGAAGTTCCGGTGCGTTGGGTCAATGATACTGAAAGCCATGTTAAGTTTATGGGCATGGTCAATATGCTGTTTGAAGTGCTGTTGATCCGCTGGTATTTGTGGACGGGGAAGTATAAATAGCAGGCTGGCAAGTTTAAGGGTCATCCTTGCGCCTAAAGCGCCGGGAGATGACAAACGGCGACTGATATTCATCTCTGGTTGATTGTTCATCGGCTTCTGCGCAAGGATGACCCTTGAAGCCGACAATTACAATAAAGAGCAAATTTATCAAAAATTTTTTCCACAATCCGCGCGAATTTTTGAAGCCGCTGGCAATATTCATCCTGTCGGCTGTGTTTGTTTATGCCCTAGCGCCGGTTTTGGTTTTGGCTCAAGCAGCGTCGCCGATTGAATATTTGGTAAAATTAAAAACAGCTAACCCGGGCGCGCTTAAAAATTTGGGGTTTGACGTTAATCATCAATTTGCTTTCAGTAACAACCCGGCTTTTCAGAACATTTACGGTTTTGAATCTGTACGGACTTTGACGGATTTAAAATCAGAGTTATCAAATTTTGCTGATTACATCCAAACCGACAACAACTTTTCTGCGTCGCAAATTTATAATTCCTATCCTTATGTCACGACGCAGTCTTTAACAGCTAATGACCCGGGTTTTACCAGTAATCCTTTGAATATTGACAGGGAGTGGGCCATTCCGGCCGCGGGCTTTGATGCCGCCTGGACCAAAACCACGGGCAGCGCCGCAAATATTGTGGCTGTCATTGATACCGGCATTGACGCCACCCATGAAGACTTGCAGAACCTGCGGCTGGTTGACGGCTACGATTTTATCCACAGCCAGCCCATAACCGGGCGCGTGAATTCGGACGACAACGGCCACGGCACTTTGGTCGCCGGCGTTTTGGGGGCTTCGGCCAACAACGGCCTGGGCATTGTCGGCACCAACTGGCTTATTTCCATTATGCCTTTAAAGGCCCTGGATTCTACCGGCAAGGGCGACAGCGACAGCGTGGCCCAGGCTATTACCTGGGCCGCTGACCACGGCGCTAACATCATCAATTTAAGTTTGGGCGGTATTGGTTTTGGGCACGACGTCACGCTGAGCAATGCCATCGCTTACGCTTTTAACAAAGGCGTTTTGATTGTGGCGGCCGCGGGCAACGATACCGCCACCACCGGCGGCAATTTGGATTTAAACCCGGTTTATCCGGTTTGCGACGACAACGGCAACAACGAAGTTTTGGGCGTGGCCGCAGTGGACCAAAACGGGCTCAAGCCCGAATTTTCCGATTACGGTTCCAGCTGCATAGACGTGGTCGCTCCGGGCAAACGGATTTTGTCCACCATCAACCACGATCCCATAACCGGCGCGTACACCCCGAACTCTTACGCTTACGCTTCCGGCACTTCGCTGGCCGCGCCGTTCGTGGCCGGGGAAGCCGCCCTGATTCGCGCGCTTAATCCCGCCGCCACCGGCGTGCAGATCCGCGACCAAATTTTGACCACCGCGGTTTCCGTGGATAATTTGAATTTGTCGCAGTGCGGCGGCCAGTCCTGCCGCGGCCTTTTGGGAGCCGGCGAAATCAACGCGGCCGCGGCCGCGGGCAAAACTATTCCCCAAACAGCCATTGCGGACGGAGACCTGGTCACATTGGCGCCTAACAGCCAGATTTACCAGGTGGTTGGCAACCAAAAGCGCATGGTTTCGCCCTTCGTGTTGCAGCAAAAATTTGCCCAAGTCGCGCCAAAAATTGTCACCCCGCAGCAACTGTCAGCCCTCACGGACGGCCCTTACGCGGCGCCGCTTGGCAACACTTTGGTAAAAACCATGTCCGGCCCCACGGTTTATATGATGGAGCTCGGCCAAAAATTGCCGGTGACGTATCAGGTATTTTTGCAGCGCCGATTGAATTTTGGGCAAGTGGCGGTTTTGTCCGACGCCGAAGTCAACAGTTGGCCCAGCGGCAGCCTGCTGCCGCCGAGCGAGGGCACGCTGGTGAAAACTTTGAGTGACCGTACGGTTTATTGGGTGGTTGGGCAAACCTTGCACCCGATTAATTATAATTTTTACGTCCAGCGCGGCCTGAATATTTTTCCGATTCTTTACGTTTCGCGCGGGGATTTGGGGGGATTCCCAAGAGGCGACGCATATATTAGGTAAGCTTGATTTGTTATTAGTTAGGTTAGTGGAAATTGCGAGGAGCCGAGGGCTCTTTATCTGGCGACGAAGCAATCCCGTGGTTAATGCGATTGCCACGCCCCTCTGCATCGGGGCTCGCAATTTCGCGTTACGATCAAAATTTATCGGGTCTATTAATATGTTTTTGAAATGTTAAAACAAAAGTTCGTAAGAATTATATCGGTTTTGATTTTGGCAACGCTTCCCTTGCCGCTTTTGGCGCAGACCGTTGACCCGCTATTCAATCCCAACAAGCTGATAGATGATAAAGTTTTCGCCGATACCCAGACGTTCGGCGGGCCGGCCGGTATCCAAAAATTTTTGGAAGCCAAAAAGTCGGTGCTGGCCGACACCAGTCCGGATTTTTTGGTCAAGCTCAAGGAGCCGCTGCCGACAATTTTAAAACAGGGGCTGGATGACCCGGAGCCGAACTTGGGCAGGCTGCGCTCGGCCGCGGAACTTATTTGGGACGCGGCGCAGTCGGCCGGCATTAATCCGCAGGTTTTGTTGGTGACTTTGGAAAAGGAGCAAAGTCTGGTGGACGGCAGTTTTACCGATGACAACGTCCTTCAAAAGGCGCTGGACCACGCTTTGGGCTTTGCCTGCCCGGACAGCGGCGGTTGCGGCAATTTATTTCCCGGATTTTATTTTCAGCTGTTCGGTAATTTTGACGCGGCCGGCAACCGTTATTTGGGCGCGGCCAAGTCTTTGGTAAAATCGTTTTCCGCTACCGGCGGCCGCGGCCCAATGGTCAATGGGGCAATTTCCAAAGTCGGCGACACCATTACGTTGGACAATACGCTGGGCGGCTTTACCGGCGTTTTGCCGCAGCAGTCCGTGACGCTTGCCAATAACGCCACGGCCGCGCTTTACCGATACACGCCGCACGTGTTTAACGGCAATTACAACTTTTGGCAATTTTTTAATTCCTGGTTCCGTTATCCGAACGGCACTTTGCTTAAACTCGCTTCGGCCAACGAAACTTATATTATCCAAAACGGTCTAAAGGAATTAGTGCCGGCTTTTGTGGCCCAGGCGCGCGGTTTGAACTTGGCCTCGGCTGTTACGGTTTCGCCAACGGAATTTGATTCCTACACTACTGATGTCATTTTGGGGCCGACTGACAACACCATTGTCGTGGCGGCAGGGGATACGCAAAAATATGTCTTCATTAGCAACACCAAACATCCGGCCTCGGATTTTGTCATCAAGCAGCGCGGGCTTGATCCGGCTAAAACTTTAGCCATTAGCGCGAGTGATTCGTCTCTATTTTCCAGCGGCAGCGTGCTCACACCGTCAGACGGAACCATTATTCGCGGCACTACCCAGCCGGCCGTGTATTTGGTCCAAAGCGGCAATTTGCAGCTTTTTTCCGCCTTTACTTTCAGCCAGCACAAAATTTTGGCTAAAAATGTCGTGACTGTGGCGGACTTGGAAATTGCCACCTATCCCAAACAGGGCTTTGTGCCGCCTTTGGCAAACACGGTATTTAAATCGCCGACCAGCGCCGCGGTTTACATTTTTGGCCAGGATGGATTTAAGCATCCGGTCACCGCGGGAATTTTCAAAAATCTCGGTTTGACCAACAAACAGGTGGTGACTCTAACGGCGGATGAAGTCAGTGCCATGACAATTGGCGCATATGCCACGCCCAAAGACAAAAGCTTCTTTGCCGTTTCCGAAAGCGGCAATGTTTACGAATTTAAGGACGGCAGTAAGCATTACATTTCCGCGTTTGTGGCCAAGCAGCGGGGGATTACGCCGGACTTTAAAGTCAGCCAGGACGTGGCCTACGAATGGGCCGACGGCATCACCATCCCGCCGCGCGACAATACCATTGTCAAAGGCGCGAGCGACCCGACAGTTTACATCGTAATGAATTCCCAACTGCGCCCGCTCACCTACCAAGCCTACAAAAACCGCAAAATCACTCCCAAAAAAATCTCCGTCCTTCCCCAACCCGAAGTTGACGGTTATGCCAAGGGTGACATTTTGGCTAAATAGCCGGGATTTGCCTAGTTTTTGCCCAGTGTTATACTTAACTGGGATGTGATTTATCCTAAAAAATTAACGAAGCGCCAATACCTTTATGCCGGAAGAGGATTTTTATACCAATAAAACCGTGCTTATCGTGGAAGATGACGTTATGCTGCGCGACATGCTGGCCGGGGACTTGAAGTTGTCATTCAACGTGTTGGAAGCCGACAATGGGAAAGCGGCGCTAAAGGAAGTTTTGCAGAACAAGCCAGACGCGATTGTGTTGGATTTGCTGCTGCCTGGGCTGGACGGCTTTGGGCTGCTGGAGCAGCTGCGTGCCAACTCTGATCCGGCAATTTCGGGGATCAAGGTCGTGGTCTTGAGCAATCTGTCCGATGCCGCCAGCATTGAGCGGGCCAAGGCTTTGTCCATTTCCAGCTACCTGCTCAAAACCAGTACCAGCCTTGACCGGCTGGCGGAAAGCATCAAAGACGCGCTTCGGGCTTTGGCGAGCTAGCTTTTTATTTTTTTATTTTTTGGTAATCCGCTCAAGATCGGGCGGGTTTTTATTGGTGCCGATCACAAAGCCCTTATTTTTATAGAATTGATAGTTATGCTAAACTACCAATAATGAGCGCGCAAATCTCCAAAAATATTTTTTGGCTCACGGCCAGCCGGGTGGCGGCGCTGGCGATGCTGTTTTTGGCATATACCAGATTATTCCGCTATTTAGGGCCTTTTGCCAGCGGCCAGTACCAATTCATTCTGTCGTACGTGCTGATTTTTTCCATTGTCGTGGACTTCGGCATCCAGCAGTTTATTACTAAAAAAATCAGCGAGCAGCCTTCAAGCACTAAAGACTATTTCCACAACTTTTTTTCGTTTGAGATTGTGGTGGCCAGCCTGCTTTATGTTTTGCTGATTGCCATCGCCTTTTTTAAATATTTTGATGACCGCGCGGTATTTTACGGCATCATTTTGGCAGGCTTAGGCATGGTGGCCAACGCCCTGACCTATCCTTATTTGGCCGTGTTGGCCGCGTTCCAGGATTTGCGCAAAGTGGCCTGGGTTAATTTTTTGAATTCCTGCGTCAACGTGGCCGTGATTTTTGCCGCGATAGTTTTTCATCGCCACATCGTGTTTTTGGCCAGCGTGCAGTTACTGTTTGGTTTGGCGGACTTGGCTGTTTATCGGCAGCTCATAAAAAAATACTTGCCGGATTTGCGGCTTCTTCGGGGCCTGCGTTTGTTTGATTTTTCATTAGTCATTAATATCTTAAAACAGGGCTGGCCTTTTGCTTTGCTGGTCGGCTTTTCCGCGATTTATAACCGCGTGGACGTGGTCATTATTACATTTTTAAAAGGTTTCCAGCAGACCGGCTATTACACGGCGGCCTACAAAATTTTTGATTTGCTCGGCTTTTTCCCGTCCGTGGTCTCCTATACTCTGTTTCCGTTTTTTGCCGCGCTGATGGCGAAAAAGGCCGTGGCCGAAGTCAGGCTGAATTTGGAAAAATATTTGCGTTTGATGGTGGCCGCGGCTTTGCCTATGGCCGTGGGCGGTTCGCTGCTTTCGGCAAAACTCATCGCTTTGGTGGCCGGGCCGCAGTACGCGCCGGCAGCACCGGTGTTGGCGGTGCTGATTTGGGCGCCAGCCATTTTGTTTACCTACATTCCTTTGAACTCATTGGTGATTTCCCAGCTGACCAAAAAAGCCATGGCCATTACCGGTGCCAACGTGATTGTCAACATTACGGGCAATCTTTTATTAATCCCGCATTTTGGGATTATCGCGGCCGCGGCCATGACCGTGGTCTCCGAAAGCCTACAGGGAATTTTTTATTTTTATTTCGTCAAAAAAAATATTACCGGGTTTTCGTTTTTCAAAGGCGCCCTAAAGCCGCTGTTGGCCAGCGCGGTCATGGCCGCGGCTTTGTGGTTTATCCGCGATAAAAATCTGATAGTGACTTTATCGGCAGGCGTGGTTGTGTATGCCTTGGTTTTGTTATCGACCGGTTTTATTTCCAAAGAAGACTGGCAAACCGTTAAGCGATTATTCCGAAAGGAAACTACGGAAGTTGTTTGAGTTGATGGGCATCTTCTTGCGACAACCACCGTCAACGATTATCATCACGCTGCCGATAAACATCGGTTGGCGGGAAAATCTATCACGAAGATGCCTATCAATCTTAACTCGCCGATGAAAACTTCAAAAAAGACAAAGGCAAAAATTTTGGTTTTTGGTACGTTTGACCTTATCCATCCCGGCCACTTAAATTTTTTCAAGCAAGCCAGAAAATTGTCCGGCCAGCCTTTCTTAACGGTTTCCGTGGCGTGCGACAAAAACGTCAAAAAAATCAAAGGCAGCTTGCCCAAAAACAACCAGCGCCGCCGTTTGGCCAAAATCAAAAAAATTAGTTTGGTTGACCGCGCGGTTTTGGGCGCGGCTAAAGATTATCTCGGGCACATCGCCAAACTTAAACCCGACACTATCGCTTTGGGCTATGACCAAAGGGCTTATACTCAAAATTTGCGCGCGAATTTGGCCAAACGGGGCTTAAAAGTCGCTATTCGTCGGCTTAAGCCGTATCATCCCAGGCGATATAAATCCTCCCTAATGAGGCCGTGAGGCTTGTGGACAGCTGATTTGGGGAACGTGCCGGTTTATGTTATAATTAACCTGACAAAACTTTTTGTTTGAACATCACCAAATTTGCGTTTTTTCAACATTCGGATGGGAAGATGCAAATTTTGATTTAAAGTAAAAAAGTTTAGTCGGGTAAATTATTAAATAAAAACAAACATGCCCCAAAACAATTCGGGTTTGGCGTCAAGGCACATGAAGGCCTTTTGGCCGTTGGTCATCATTTTTGTGGTGGCAGTCATTGCAGGCGGTCTGGTTTACTGGTTCCAGTTTAGCCTGGAAACCGATTATGATCTGCAATCCATGGTCATTACGGTCCATCGCAGAACCGAAACGTCCAAGGCGCCGGTCAAAAAAATTCCGGCCAAACCAACCACATCCACCTCGACCACCAAGTGATTTGATATTAAGTATTTTTAGATGGTTATTGGCATTGAAGCGGAGCGGGCCAACCTTTCCCAAAAGACCGGCGTGGAGCATTACGCCAAACAGCTGATCCTGCATTTAGCAGAGATTGATCGCGCCAATAAGTATATTTTGTATTTGCGGACTGCGCCCGAGCAGTGGTTTTTAAGTTTGCCGGAGAATTTTGCCGTTAAAGTAATGCCGTTTCCGTTGTTTTGGACGCAGTTGCGGTTAAGTTGGGAAATGCTATTTCATCCGGTTGATGTCCTGTTTATTCCGGCTTCTGCCCTGCCGATTATCCATCCCCAAAAATCTGTGGTCACAATCCATGACGTGGCCTGGCTGTTTTATCCGGATGCGTTTACCCGGTTTAACCGAAATTTTTTAAGATGGTCCAGCCGGTTTGCCATTAAGCGCGCCTGGAAAATAATCGCCGTATCCGAAGCGACCAAGCGGGATTTGGTAAAATATTACGGGGTTAATGAAAATAAGGTTACAGTGGTTCATCATGGATTTTTTTTGGATGCAGGGATCGACTTTAGCCGCCCGCTTTCCCAGACGGGCGCGCAAGCGTTGCCCCTACAACAACCTTATCTTCTTTTTCTTTCCACCCTCCAGCCGCGGAAAAATTTGGAAGGGTTAATAAAAGCTTTTAGGTTGTTGAAAAATGAAAATCCGGATTTACCGCACAAACTCGCGGTGGTCGGCAAGCCGGGCTGGAAGTTTGAGGAAATTTTAAGGATGATTGAGGAAAATAAAGACATTGTAACCTATTTGAACCACATTTCCGAAACCGACAAAGCCGCCATTTTATCGCGTGCCGATTTATTGGTTTTGCCCAGCTTTTATGAAGGCTTTGGCATGCAGATTTTGGAAGCCTTTGCCGCCAATGTGCCGGTGGCTACATCCAACATTTCCAGCATGCCGGAAGTGGCCGGCGAGGCGGCGGTTTATTTTGATCCAAAAAATATCCGGGATATGGCTAGGGCCATTAAAATGGTGCTGCTCGATAAGTCGCTGGCGGATCGGCTGCGGGAAAAAGGAAAAGAAAGACTGAAAAATTTCAGTTGGGAGAAGTGCGCGAGACAAACCCTCGATGTTTTAATTTCCAAATAACTGCCCTTACTAACTACGAATCGGTACGAATATACTAATACCGGCAATTTCAATTAGTATATTAGTAAGAATTAGTAGTTAGTAAAGACAGAAAAATTTTTATGACCAAAGATTTTTTTTTAAAGCTAAAAGAGTTGCCCAGGCTGAAACTGCTGGTTATCATTTTTACGATTTGGCAGTATTTGAGCGTAGCCGGCATGGCGTTGCTCAACTGGCCGGCTTCGCTGGTTTGGCTGAACTTGGGGCTTTTGCTGGGTTTTATTGTGCTTTGCCCCGTTTACGAGTCTTTGCTGCTGCTGGTTTTGTCCATCCCGTTTTACGTGGTTATCCCCAATGCCCGTTTTGATTCTTTGCCGATGTGGCGGGTTTTGTATTTGGCGCTGTTTTTTGTCTGGCTCATCCGCGACAAAAAAATTCTGGCCCGCCGCGCGTTTGGCGAACGTGGTTGGCTGAGTGAAATCATTTTTTTGCCCTGGGACAAATATTTGGCCGCCTTTGCAGCCGTGGGATTGGTTTTGGCTTTGGCTTTTGGCCCGTTTAAAATTGAAGCCTTAAAACAATTGGTTTTTTGGCTGAACATCTATATTTTTTATGTGGTGATGATAAATAATTTGCGCGGCAAGCAGCAGATTTTTGAATTTATCCGTTACGTCATCTGGTCTCTGGCGATTATCATCACTTTGGGCTTTGCCCAGCTTATCGCGACATTCTTGACCGACTTGGATACTTTTTGGGTTTTTTGGGCGAATAACATCACCCGTCTTTATTATGGCGCCAGTTTTGCCAACGTGGCTTTGTATTCCAATTCCTGGTTTTCCTACACGGGCAGCGCCAGGGATTTGCGGATGTTTTCCATTATGCCCGATTCGCAAAGTTTCGCCTACGTTTGCCTGATCGCGCTGTGCATGGGTACGGCGCTCACGCGCAGCGTGTTTAAGCATATCCGCAAGTGGCTGTGGTCCGGCATCCGCTGCGCCGGGCTGGCGCTGATCCTGTCCGGCACGCGCGCGGCCTGGGTGGGCATGGCCGCGCCGTTTTTGGCGGTGGCCGCGGCTTTCCGCAAAAATTTCCAAAAGCATTTGGCGGAAAAATTTTTATGGCCGTTCGTAATTATTTTTATCTTGTTTGCCGCTTCGCCGTTCATTAACCAGGGGCTGGCGTATTTGCAGGTCGCCAAATTTAAGGAAAATTTTTTGTCGCGCGCCGAGAGCATTTATAATTTAAGCGACAGTTCCAACCGCGGCCGGATAGAAATGTGGCAAAACAGCGTTCGTTTTGCCTTGATCCACCCTTTGGGTATCGGTTTCGGTAATTTTTTGGTTTCTTTTAACCCCGACTCATCCTTTAAAAATTACGACGATTTGGCCAACCAAATTGACACTCGTTACAACCTGCCGGCCAAAGACGTTTCAGCCCATAGCCTGTATTTGCAGGTTCTGGTAGAAACCGGAGTTGTGGGTCTTTGCCTGTTTCTGCTATTTTGGTGGACAATGCTCAAATATTTTTGGCGTTTTTTAAGACATTACGAAAAGACTGAGGACTTTTTGATTTACTTTGTGGCCCAGGCGTTTTTGATGGTGCTGTGGATTTTGGCCGCGGCCGTGTTTGACATCACTTTGCTGAACGACAAAGTGTTGATGTTTTTCTTTATTAACGCAGGCGTTGCCGGGTTGATTGTAAAGCGGTATCATGAGTACGAGGAAATTAAATAAAATTAACAAATTTGTTAATTTAAAAATTTTATTTAATGCCTAAAGTTACCGTCATCCAAGTCATTTACAATAATCGTCGGTTCATCGAGCCGGTGTTTTCGGCGATTTTTGCCCAGACTTATAAGGATTTTAATGTCGTAGCCGTGATTGCCGGAAACGACGATGGTGGCAAAGAATTATTGAGGCAAAAATTTTCTCAAGTTGAAATAATTGATCCCGGCTACAATATTGGTTTTGCGGCCGGGCATAATTTGATGTTTAGCAAGTATCAGTCTGAATTTTTCCAGCTGGTGAACCCGGATTTGGTTTTGGAACCGGCATATATTGAAAATATTTTAAAAGCTTTTGACGATCCGAAAGTTGGCGCGGCTACGGGGAAGCTGTTGCATTGTGATTTTGTTCCCGTAGGGGAGGGTTTGAACCCCCCCCCTACAAGCACAATCGATTCCACCGGCGTTACCATCAGCAAATCCGGCCGCGCGCGGGATCGCGGGCAACATGAAGTGGATAGGGGGCAATATGATCAGCTGATAAATATCCAAGCAGTTTCCGGCGCCGGGTGTATGTATAGAAGGTCGGCATTGGAATCGGTCAAGCTTCGGAAAATCGGAAAATCGGAAAATCGGAATCCGATTTATCCGACTTCCGACAAATCCGGTTACGAATACTTTGACGAGGACTTTCACAGTTACTGGGAAGACGTGGATTTGTCCTGGCGGATGTCAAATGCGGGATGGAAAAACGTGTTTGTTCCGTCAGCCATCGGTTACCACGGCCGTGGCGCGGGCTCGTCGGAAAAGGGATACACTGATGTTATAGGGTTCATCAAGCACCACAAAAAATTAGATCCGGATGTGCGCCGGCTGAATTACCAAAATCATATTTTTATGTACATTAAAAATTCACCGCATTTTTACCCACAATTTTTTGTCCGCGAATTTTTTATGTTTTTTTACATTTTATTTTTTGAAATCGGCACATTAAAAGTTTTGCTGTGGATGTTCAAGCTATTTCCTAAAATGTGGAGTAAAAGGAAACTTATCCAAACTATTAGTCCCAAATTTGACGGCCGCTAATTTTGGGACTATTGTGGCTGCCTATGGTTGACTTATCTATTATTATCGTTGCCTACAAATCCAAAAACCATTTGGCGGTTTTGCTGCCGAGTATTTTCCAGTCAACCAAAAAATACAGTTATGAGGTTATTGTCGTGGATAACAATTCAGATGACGGAACGGCGGAAGCTGTGGAAAGCTTGCTGCCCAGTATGCCAAACTTAAAATTGATCCGCAGTCAAAACAACGGATTTTCCGCGGGAAATAACATCGGGATCAAAAAATCATCAGGCCGATATATCCTGTTACTTAATCCGGACACCAAAGTCCAGCCGAACACGTTTGAGACAATGATAAAGTTTATGGACAGCCGGCCGGACGTGGGCATCAGCGGCTGTAAATTAATCAAAGCCGACGGAAAACTGGATCTCGCCTGCCGCCGGAGATTCCCAAATCCTTGGAACAGTTTTAAGAGATTATTTTTGCTTAATCGCAAAAATTATAATTATACCGACATTGACGAAAACCAGGAAATGGAAGTGGACAGCGTGGTCGGCGCGTTTTTGTTAATCAGAAAATCGCTAGTTGACAAAATCGGCTTGCTGGATGAAAAATTTTTTATGTACGGCGAAGATTTGGACTGGTGCTGGCGCTGCAAAGAAGCGGATTTTAAAGTCTGGTACTATCCGGAAACTTTTATTACCCATTATAAGCGCGAGTCCTCCAAGCAGCAGCCGCTAAAGGCCCTAAGGGCGTTCCATAACGCCATGTGGATTTTTTACCGCAAGCATTACGCAAGGCAGTATTCCTGGGCGTTTAGCCTGCTGGTGTGGCTGGGTATCTATCTTAGATTTTTTGCGCTGGCAGCCGCGGGTTTTATCAAATCACTGGACGAGGAGAAAGGATATTAGCCGATTTGGATAATCCACCAAACTCTGGTATAATTTAAAGACTTAATCTTACATCAAATGGACTTAAACGACCAAAATTTTCAAAATCAAAACCAAAAACCGCGGTTTAAAAATAAGTTTTGGAAGTTGGCGATTTTGGGTTTAGTAGTGCTCATCGGAGTTTATCAGTTTGGCTACACTATGGGCCGCAGGGGCTACGTGTTTGTGCCCAGAGATTTTAAAGTGATAAATCAGAGCAGTCAGCCGCAGACCGTTGATTACAATTTGCTGTGGGACGCTATAAATACAGTCAATACCAATTATATCGATAAGTCCGGTATTGACCAGCAGCAAATTTTGTACGGCGCAGTCAAAGGCGCGGTGGCGGCCGTGGGTGACCCCTATACCACTTTTTTTACCCCCGTTGACTTGAATAATTTCCAGACCGGCCTGAAAGGCAGCTTTGACGGCATCGGCGCGGAAGTCGGCGAACAAAACGGCAACATCGTGATTGTCGCGCCTTTGGACGGCAGCCCGGCGCAAAAAGCCGGACTCAAAGCCAAGGATATTATTGCCAAAGTTGACGGCGCGTCCACGGCCGGCTGGTCGGTTGACCAGGCCGTCAGCAAAATCCGCGGGCCCAAGGGCACCAAAGTGACTTTGACGATTGTCCGCGACAGCAAAGCGCTTCCCGACATTACCATCACCCGCGACGTGATTGTGGTAAAAAGCGTGAAATGGGAATTTAAAACCGAAACCCAAAACGGCGTGACGAAAAAAATCGCGGTGATTACCATTAACCAATACGGCGACGACACTAAGGATTTGTTTGGCCAGGCGGTTAACGATATTTTGCGGCAAAACGTCCAGGGCATAATCGTCGATGAGCGCAATAACCCCGGCGGATATTTGCAAACCGCGGTGGGTGTGGCCTCGGCCTGGGTGGATTCCGGAAAAGTTGTCGTTACCGAAGCGCACAGCGACGGCAGTTCCATAAAATATAACGCGGAAGGGAACAATCGCTTGTCCGGAATTAAAACGGTCATTCTGATAAACGGCGGCAGCGCGAGCGCGGCGGAAATTTTTGCCGGCGCTTTGCACGATTACAAAATTGCGGAATTGGTCGGCGACAAGAGTTTCGGCAAAGGCAGCGTCCAGCAGCTCGTGGACTTAAAGGAAGGCGGCGCGGTTAAAGTGACGGTGGCCAAATGGATTACGCCGGGCGGCATTAATTTAAATCACAGCGGTCTGGATCCGGACGTGAAGGTTGATTTGAGCGACAGCGACGTCGCGGCCGGCAAAGACCCGCAGATGGACTCGGCGGTGGGGGAAATGACAAAGTAACAACTTATTTCCACTGTATTTCAAATTTTATTTCTATTTGTGTTTCAGAAATTCATTTGAAATATATGGAAATACTTTAGAAATATGGCTAAGATTACTGCCCAGGAATTAAGGCAAAAGTATCTTAATTTCTTCAAATCAAAAAATCATACGATCATCCCTTCGGCGTCTTTGGTGCCGGAGAACGACCCTTCGGCTTTGTTTACCAATTCGGGGATGTTTCCGCTGGTGCCTTTTTTGCTGGGACAGGAACATCCCGGCGGGAAAGAGACTGACAAATGTCCAAAAATGTATCAGAACGGTGGATATAGAAAATGTGGGTGATGACACGCATTGTACTTTTATTGAAATGTTGGGTAACTGGAGCTTGGGCGATTATTTTAAACAAGACGCCATAAAATGGAGTTTTGAATTTTTGACTTCGCCGGATTGTTTAAATTTGCCTTTGGAGCGTTTAGGTTTTTCGGTTTTTGCCGGAGACGACGACGCGCCGCGCGATGATGAATCGGCAGAGATTTGGAAATCGCTTGGCGTTAAACCGGAAAGAATCGCGTATTTGCCGAAGGAAGACAACTGGTGGATTGCCGGCAACACGGGGCCATGCGGTCCGGATACGGAAATGTTTTATTGGATAGACGACGGCACACCGGCGCCGGAGAATTTTCGGGTTACGAAGGACGACAAACGCTGGGTGGAAATTTGGAATGACGTGTTTATGCAGTTCCAACGGCACGGGGACGGCAAACTTACGCCGCTTAAGCAAAAATCGGTTGACACCGGCATGGGACTAGATAGGATGTTGGCGGTATTGAACGGCCAGAAATCGGTTTATGATACCGAGTTGTTTGACCCGATGTTCCAGGTTTTGGAGCTGGACCAGGAAATAATGACCAATGACGAGACCCGCAAGGCCCGCATTGTAGTTGACCATGTTCGCGCTGCGGTATTCATAGTGGGTGACGGGGTTGAACCATCCAATAAAGATCGGGGATATATCTTACGGCGGCTTTTAAGGCGCGCCATGGTTATGGGCCGGTTGCTTAACCTTAAGCATCACTGGCTGGACGCTTTAATCGGTAAAGTGGTTTCCATTTATGGACAAGCTTATCCGGATTTGATTGATAAATCGGAAAATATTTTTAAAATAATTTTGGTTGAGCAGAAAAAGTTTGAAGCGACGCTGGAAAAGGGGTTGAGGGAATTTGAAAAGCTGGTTGAGGCGTCTGGCCGAGGGGCATCCTCGGAACAAGGGATTGCCAAAGCCGAAGATGCCCCTCGGCTCCTAACCGGCAAAGATGCTTTTGATTTATATCAAACCTATGGTTTTCCCTGGGAGCTGACCGAGGAACTGGCAGTTGCCGCCGGACAAAAAATCCAAAAAAAGGAATTTGAATCGGAATTTAAAAAACACCAGGAATTATCCCGCACCGCATCAGCCGGACAGTTTAAGGGCGGATTGGCTTCGCACTCGGATAAAATCGTGCGGCTGCATACCGCGACCCATCTGATGAATGCCGCGTTGCGAAAAGTGCTGGGAGAAAACGTTTGGCAAAAAGGGAGTAACATTACGGAAGAGCGCACGCGCTTTGATTTTACGCACGACGGGAAAATGACGGCCGCTCAAATCGCGTCTGTGGAGGATTTGGTTAACGGCTGGATAAAGAGCGATTTACCGGTCAAAAAAGAGATTCTGACGCAGGAAGAAGCGCGCAAGCTTGGCGCAGTCGGCGTTTTTGGCGAGAAATACGGCGACACAGTTTCCGTTTATACTATCAGCGATCCCAAAACCTCCGAAATCATCTCCCGCGAATTCTGCGGCGGCCCGCACGTGGAACACATCGGCGTCATTGGCAAATTTAAAATCCAAAAGGAAGAAGCATCTTCATCGGGCGTCAGGAGAATTAAGGCAGTAATTGATTAAAAAAATATGGCGTTTAAAATAAAAGGTGAAGGTTGGATCACTCCCCATTTTATGTTGACGAAGGACAATGTTCAAGTTGCGGATTTATGGAGAGATGGACCTTTTCCCAGTGTATCGGGCACTATCAGTATTGGAGGGGCAAGTTATTTAATCAAACCAGATTTTTGGAAAAAAAATTTCAAAATAATAGATTCTTTTGGATCACCAGTTGGAAATTTTCAGAAGAGCTGGAACCCGATACGGCTTTCCGGGGTCGTTGAGATTAGGGGCCAGAAATTTGAGTTTTCGTCAAATTTTTCCGTACAAAAATAATTGGCACAACCGGTGGCAATAAGGTGTTTGAAACTACAACCAATTTTCCGATTCCGGGTTTCCGCGAAGTGGCTGTCGATTTAAATATGGATAATGAGGTTGGTTATTTGGTTTTAATTGTTGCTATTTATGCAAAAACATTTTTGGAATCGCACTGAGCTAAAAACTCAATATGAAGCTTGAATTTTACAACTGTCCGGTGCCGGAGAAATTTCCATCGGCGAACAACCTCTCCCCGACCCTCCCCTCAGTAGGGGAGGGGGGCTCCGCGGTTTTGCCCGAAGAGCCGGAATTTTTGACGTATAAACCGGATTTCGAACTGCTGAAAAAATATGCCAAAGATTACGAAAAATACAAAAATGTTTTAGTTATCGGTAACGGCGGCAGTACTACGTCGTTTTATGGTTTTTATCACGCGCTCAAATATCAAGCCAAAAAGAAAGCTTACTTTTTAAGCACGCTTGACCCGGATTACATTTTTGAGCTTAAACAAAAGCTTAAACCCGAAGACACTTTGGTTTTGTCCATTAGCAAGTCCGGCGAAAATACCATGCAGCTGGAAATGACCATGCCGTTTGCCACATATCCGCTTGTGGTCGTAACCGGCAAAAGCAGCCCATTGCGCGCTCTGTCCGAAAAACTTAAATTACCGGTCATTGAGCATCCGCCGATTGGCGGGCGCTATACCGGTTTGACCGAAGTGGCGCTGCTGCCGGCGGCAATTTGCGGGTTGGACGTTGAAGGACTGTACCGCGGCGCCAAAAGATTACATGATATTTATCGGGATGACAATTTTGCCTGGCGCGCGGCTTCGGTGTTTTACCAGTTGGAACAAAAAGGTTTTGTGGATGTGTTTATGCCGTTTTATTCCCACAACCTTTTCCCGATGAGCGCTTTGGTGGTCCAACTATGCCACGAAAGCTTCGGTAAATCAGGCCGCGGCCAGACATATTTGACTTCGGAAGCTCCGGAGTCCCAGCACCACACCAACCAAAGATTTTTCGGCGGGCCAAAAAACATTGCCGGTTTCTTTTTGGGCAGCGAAATTTTTTTGCATCCCACGGTCAACAGTTTCCCGCCGGCCAGCCACAGCGTCCAGATTAAGGGACATGCCCTGTTTGACATTAATAAAATCCCGTTGGAAAAATCTCTGGAGTTTGAGCTGCAGGCCACGCTGGAGGACGCGCGCATCCACGGCATTCCGGTTGCGCATTTGTCGGTTGCCGGTTTTAGCGCCGAAGAGATCGGCGGACTGACGGCGTTTTGGCAGCTTTACGCGGTGTACTCATCGCTCTTGCGCCAAGTTGACCCGTTTGACCAGCCGCAGGTGGAAAACAGCAAGAACATTAGTTTTAATAAGCGCTTACAATATAAGGGATTGTTATAATTGACGGTTCTTTTGGCTTTAACTACAATGATATCAGAATATCCAATTTCCAATATCCAATTTCCAATATCCAATTTCCAAGGGCTAGCAAAATTGGGAATTAGAAATTGGGTATTGGAAATTTTTCATTATGACCCCAAGCGTTTACATTAATTTGGAAGACGGCGTGGCCGCGATTGCCGCGCGCATCAAACGGCAGCGCTCCGAGCAGGTCGTTTTGGTTTGTCCCAAACACTGCCTGTTGTTTTCAGATCCCATTAATTTAAAATTACTCAGGACCGAAATTGATTTGGCGGGCAAGGAAGTGTTTATTTTAACGATGGACGAAAAGGGCCAAAAGTACGCGCGGGAGGCGGGTTTTGGCCTGCGCCAGGTGCCGGGAGCGGCCAAAGTTGCGACTATGTCCGACATTAAGTCTCCAGAAAAGTCGGTTTCTTCCGTTACGCCGGCTGAAGAAGCTAAGCCGAATATTTTGGCCGGCGCGGCGGAAGAACTGAAAAATTTTACCAGATTTTTTTCCAAAAAAGGGCAGGCCGAGGGACCGGTTTTGCCGCCAAAAATCAGCAGCTTGAGTTTGGAGGCGCAGGCCGAGAAAACAAGCGCGGAGATTGTTGAAGAAACTGTTGAGCTAAAAGCCGAACAGGCTCCGGAAGCCGAGATCAAGGACACAATTTTCCCCAAGGAACTGGAAGATAAAATCCGGCTGGAACAAAAAACCAAAACCGGCAGGCGCGCGGCGCTTTGGCTGCTCGGCCTGGCGGTGGTGGTGGTTTTGGCAGTGGTGTTTTTGGTTTTGCCTAAGGCCACGGTCATAGTTTATCCCAAAACGGAGAGCGTGTCGCGCGATTTGGAGATTACGTTAAGCGCTTCGGCCACGGCGCCTGATTCCGCGCAGCTGATTTTTCCGGCGGTTAAAATTTCCGAACAGCTGGAAGCTTCCAGCACTTTCCAAAGCCAGGGCAAGCAGCAGGTTGGCAATAAAGCGGACGGTACAGTTAGGATTTATAATTTCACCAAGGCGCCAATTAATTTGAAAGCCGCGACCACGGTGCTTTCGGTCAACGGCCAGAATTACATCATGGTGCCGGATTTGGTCCAAATTAAGCCGACCAAGTATTCCAACGCGGCAACCAAAGAAGTTGACCAAAACAGTTTGGGCGACCCTGTTGAAATAACGGCGCAAACCGGGGGCGAAGCCGGCAACTTGCCGGCCGGCACCAGGCTGGAAATCAGCAACCAGGTTTTCGGCAGCAAGCCGCAGTTGCTGTTTGCCAAAACCGACTCGCCCGTTACAGGCGGCGTGTCCCGCTATTTGTCCGTGGTTTCCGCCCAGGACTTAACCGCCGCGCAAGCTTCCCTAAAGCAAACAATTCTCGGCGAGCTGCAAAATAAATTGGCCGGGCAGGGACAGATTTTTTTGGAAAACGGCTACGCGCTTTCCGGTGAAAACTTTGCCGCGGACAAACCGATTAACGCGCAAAGCCCGACCTTTGGCGCCGACTATCAGGTTACGGTCCAGGCTTTGGTTTTTAATAAAGACGATTTGTCAAAATTTATTTATAGCCGCATTCAGCAGTCAATCTCCAACGACGAAATTTTGAAAATTGACGGCGGCTTGGCGGACAGTTACAAAATCAAAAGTTTTGATTTTAACGCCGGCGCGGCCGTCATTACCGCCCATTTTGAAAGCGCGGCGGTGAGCTCCGTCAACCTTGATAATTTGCCGGCGCGATTGGTGGGCAAAACGCCGTCTCAGGTTAATGATATTTTGACCGCCATGCCCCAAATTGACCGGATTGACGTAGTTTTGGCTCCGAGCTGGCAAAAAACTTTCCCGTGGATCAGTAAAGAAATCGAAGTCAGGCTGCAACAATAATATTCCTTTTAAATAAGCCCGTAAATTATCAGGCCTAAAAAACTTGACATATTTTGGTATTGTGATACAATTACGTCAATAATTAGATTATAAATACGGCTATTTCCAACAGCAGTAAGCAAGACTTTGGGAAGTCTGGGACAAAAAAAGACTTAATTGAGCTTGAGGGCAAAGTCATTGAGAGTTTGCCTAATGCTATTTTTCGCGTCCAATTGGACAGCGGACAGGTTGTGCTTGGCCATTTGTCGGGCAAAATGCGGGTGAATATGATCCGGGTTTTGCAGGGTGACCGGGTGGTTCTGGAAATGACGCCGTACGATTTGAGCAAGGGCAGGATTACCAGGAGAATGCGGTAAACCGCTGAATGGACGCTGATCTTAACACCAACGCCGATTTGACGCTGAAACCGTCGTTATCGGCTCAGCGACCAATCAGCGTACCCATCAGCGATTAATTAGCGGAGCTAACATGAAAGTCAGAGCCAGCGTAAAACCGATGTGCAAAAAGTGCAAAGTGGTTAAACGCTTTGGCCGGATTTATATTATCTGCTCCAACCCCAAGCATAAGCAGCGCCAAGGATAAAAAACAATTAACGATTAACAATTGACAACTCCGACGCTTCGGTCGGAGTCCCGACCACAGCGTCGGGATTAACAGTCAAGAAGTTAATCGTTAATCGTAAATTGTTAATCGTTTAAACCAATGGCCAGAATCGCCGGTGTCAACATTCCCGATGAAAAACGCATTGAAGCCGCGCTCCCTTACATTTACGGCGTCGGTTTGAGTTTGTCAAAAAAAATCCTGGCAGCCACCAACGTCAGTCCTGACAAGCGCACCAAAGAGCTAAGCGAAAGCGAATTGAACCGCGTCCGCGAATATATAGAAAAAAGCTATAAAGTGGAAGGCGAACTCAGGCAGCAGGTTTTGCTTAACATCAAGCGCCTTAAGGAAATCGGCGCTTACCGCGGCATCCGCCACATTAAAGGCCTGCCCGTGCGCGGCCAGCGGACCAAGACCAATTCCCGCACCCGCCGCGGCAATGTCAGAAAAACCGCGGGAAGCGGACGCAAGAACGCCTCAGAAAAGACCTAAAGTTATTAAATAAAATTTTTAAATTAAGTAAAATTAAATAAAATTACCCGAATAGTTTTGCCTTTCAATTTTATTTAATTAATAAATTTTACTTAATTAATTTATGCCAGAAGAAATTATCACAACTGACAAGCCCGCAATCGAAACCCCGGCGGAAACTCCGAAAACGGAAGCGCCGGCCGTGGTTATTAAATCAAAAAAAAAGAAATCCAAGGCCAAGGTCACCAAGGGCAAGATTTACGTTAACTCCACCTATAACAACACCATTGTCTCGGTAACAGATTTGACGGGTAATGTTTTATTGTGGAGCAGCGCCGGCCGGATTGGTTTTAAGGGTTCCAAAAAATCCACGCCTTACGCCGGGCAGAAAACTATGGAAGACATTTTGGCGCGCATGAAGGAGCGCGGCCTGGTGGAAGTTGACGTTTTAATTAAAGGCATCGGCAGCGGGCGCGAGTCCGCGGTTCGGGCGCTTCAGGGCAGCGGTTTGAGCGTTCTGACCATCCGCGACCAGACCCCAATCCCGCACGGCGGCGTTAGGGCGAAGAAACCGAGGAGAGTATAAGCGAAAGCAGACGCGAAAGCAGAAACGCGAAACGGTCGCGAATTCGCGTTTACTTTCGCGTTAGCATTAATTCGCGTTTAGTTTCGCTTCTATAAATATGAGATACACCGGACCAAAATCCAGAAAAGCGCGTCGCTTAGGCATGGCTTTTACGCCCAAAGACGTTAATATCCTGCAGAAGCGCGGCTACGCCCCGGGCCAACACGGCCAAAACCGCGTCAGGCTCAGCGAATACGGCACGCAGCTGCGTGAAAAGCAAAAGGCCAAAATCAGTTACGGCCTGATGGAGCGGCAATTTGAGCGTTATTTCAACAAGGCTTTAAAACGCGCCGGCGTTACCGGCGATAATTTGTTAAGGCTTTTGGAGTTGCGCCTGGATAACGCGGTTTTCCGCATGGGTTTTGCGGACACGCGGGCCCAGGCCAGGCAGTTGGTCAGCCACGGTTTTATTGAGGTTAACGGCAAAAAAGTGGATATCCCGTCTTACGGAGCCAAGGTCGGCGATACGGTGGCCATCCGGCAGGTCAAGCAGCAGAGCGGATACGTAGCCAAGCTTAAGGATAAGATTAAGTCTTTTAAGACCCAGGAATGGCTTACGGTGGACAGTAACAAATTATCGGGAAAGATTTTAAGCGAGCCAACGCCGGATTTAATCGGTAACCAAATTAACACCCAGCTGATTGTTGAACATTATAGCAGAACATAGCCGCTGAAAAACGCGGAATTTACGCGGAATACCGCGGAAGCCAAAATTTAGGGCTAAAGTCATTTTAAATTAGTTTCCGCGTTGTTCCGCGTTAATTTCCGCGAAATTCCGCGAAATTGGAGATCACTAATATGGAGGCCCTTCCTCTGCCCAATCGGGCCAGTGTTGCCGATTTGGGACAAAATAAATACAGCGTCACGCTGGAACCGCTTTACCCGGGTTACGGCGTTACCGTCGGCAACGCTTTAAGGCGGGTGCTGCTTTCCAGCATGCCCGGCGCCGCGGTGACCGCGGTGAAAATCAAATACGTGGACCACGAATTTTCCACCATCCCCAATGTCAAGGAAGATGTGATTCAGATTATTTTGAATATAAACAACTCGGGTTAAAGAGTTTCAGCGCCGAACCGGTCAAGTTGTCTTTAAAAGTCAAAGGCGAAAAAATCGATTACCGCGGCCGACATTAAGGAAACCGACCAGGTCCAGGTTGTCAATAAAGACCTGCACATCGCCACCACGGACAACAAAAACGGGGATTTTGATATGGAATTGATAGTTGAGCAGGGCCGCGGTTATGTGCCCGTGGAAGCCCGCGAAGGGCAAAAATTGGATTTGGGACTGATTGCCGTTGATTCCGTTTTTACGCCCATCCGCTCGGTGCACTTTGACGTTTCCAACGTCCGCGTCGGCCAACTGACCAACTTTGACAAGCTGGAGCTGGTGATGGAGACCGACGGCACCGTTACCGGCCAGGAGGCGGCGGACATTGCTTCCCACATTCTGGTTGACCATTTCAGCATGATGTTTTCCGACGGGTTCGGTTCGGTCGCGGCTCCCCAGGCGGTTTCCCTTACTGCGGTCGCCGGTGAAACGGCCCAGCCCATTTCCGCGGAAGACCGGATTGAGGCCAGCACGCTTTCCACCCGCGCCAAGAACGCGTTGGCTAAAAACGGGCTGGCCAGCCTGGAGGCGCTGAAGGTTTTGACCAATGAGCAAATCGCCAACTTAAGCGGCCTGGGCGACAAGACGGTTAAGGAGATTGTTACTTTTTTAAACCGCTGAATAGACGCTGATTTAAACACCAACGCCGAAAAGACGCTGACCGCTTCGACTGCGCTCAGGGTCACCCCGAGCAATGCCGAGGGGTGAAACGTCAAGATCGGCTCAGCGATTAATCAGCGTACATATCAGCGACCAATCAGCGGGTTAAAGCTATATATGCGTCACCAAAAAAAGAAGAAAATCGGCAAAGGGATGGACCACAGGCGCAAACTGTTGCGCGCTTTGGCTTCGTCCGCGATTTTATATGAAAAGATTGAAACATCCTACCAAAACGGCCGGGCGGTGCGTTCCTATATAGAAAAGGTGATTACCCAATCCAAAGACAATTCCCTGCATTCCCGGCGCCTATTGTTGTCCAAATTAAGCCCAATGGCCGCCAAGAAAGCGCTGGAGGTAATGGGTCCAAAGTTTAAAGACCGAAAAGGCGGCTATCTTCGTCTCATCAAACTTAACGACCCGCACGCGGGGAAGTCCAAGGTACTTTTAGAGTTCGTTGAATAATACATGGCTTTACTAACTACTAATCTTTACGAATATACTAATTTTAGTTCACTTATTCGTATATTAGTATCAATTAGTAGTTAGTAAAGACAGTAAACCTAACATATGAAATCCCAAAGCATAACATTGCCAAAAACCGTCAAACGCACTTGGTACGAAATTGACGCCTCCAAGGCTCCTTTTGGTCGCGTGGCCACTGAGATTGCCAATCTGCTGCGCGGCAAGCACAAGCGCGAGTTTACCCCGCATATGGATATGGGCGATTTCGTGGTGGTAAAAAACGCCGACCATTTAAAATTCAGCGGCCGCAAAATTGACCAAAAGATTTATTACCGGCATTCCGGATATTTGGGCGGACTGAAATCCACAACCTTAAAAGTTTTATACCAGAAGAACCCCGAAGATGTGCTCAAGCGCGCGGTGTTCAATATGCTGGACGATGTCCGTTTCCGCAAAACCATGATGTCGCGGATGAAATTCGTAAAAGGGGACAAGCACAGTTATAAAATTGATAAAAGTTTATAGCTATCAATAATTTAACAATCAAACGATGGAACAATTGTTGAATTGCTAAATTGTTCAATTGTTGACTAACTTATATAATTATGCCGACAAGTAAAATGTCAGACGATAAAAAAGTGAAGAAACCGCGCGCGCCGCGCAAAGCCGCGGTGCATAAACCCGCCGCCACGCGCAAGCCGGTGGTTCATCGCAAGCCCACAGCTCCCAAAGTTGAGGCGGTTTTGGCGGAAGCTGCTCCGCCACCCGTGGCTGTGGAAAAAAAGCCGACAGCTCCCGGACGCTACATTTTTGCCACCGGCCGCAGGAAAACTTCCGTGGCCAATATCCGTCTGTTCACCGGCGAAGGCGAAAGCCTGGTCAACAAACAGCCGCTGAAAAAATATTTTAATTATAATTATTACCAGGAAGAAATCGCCAAGCCGTTTGATTTAACCGGTCTCGGCGGAAATTATTACTTTGTCTGCCACGTTAACGGCGGCGGCCCGCACTCGCAGGCCACGGCCGTGCAGCTCGGCATTTCCATCGCCCTCGGTAAAGTCTCCGAAGAAGTCCGTAAAATTTTAAAAAAGAACGGCCTGCTCACCCGCGACGACCGTAAAAAAGAACGTAAGAAACCAGGGTTAAAACGAGCCCGCAGAAGCCCACAGTGGGCGAAGCGTTAGACGGGATCGCTTTAATCCATAGGCTAAAACCAACGAAACTACTCGATAATACGAGTAGTTTTTTTGTTTGACAACCTAATTTTCAAAAGGTTATCCGGGCACTTTTTAGACGGAAAAATCTGTGGATAACTTTTAACCCTAACTACCCAACCTTGCCTGTAAGCAAGTTTAAAATGTGTAGTCGTTCGCGGAGCCGGTTAGCCAGGCTTGAGAGAAATGGCGTCATCGCCGAGCACCAAAAGGCCCGCCACCTCCGGCTCAATTAACGATTATGACAACAACACCAGTAACAATTGACCCAAGCCAATTTCAAACCCTGCTTTCGCAGTTGAATTACATTGAGACCACCTTGTTAGTTTTGGCATCTTTAGCGCTGGTTGATTTAATCCGCAGAATGTTCACCAGAAAATCTTTATGAACCAAGCAGACTTCATCCTTTTAATTTTAGCCGTAATGTTGACCTTTCTTTTCATCCCATACTTGGGTGAAAAACTGGGCAACACCCCAAACTTTACTACTATGGTAGATTTCGCAGGATTTTTAAACACCTATGGTGATGTGCTGGTCTGGATCGGCGGCAGCTTAATATTTCTCGCCATCCTCCGGGGACTCGCCAATGCCTATCACGGCGTAAGGAAATTTCTTAAAACATTATGACCGCTTTAAATCCCCCAACAGATTTGTTCAACGCCATGTACTACCAGGCCGGCCAGCTGGTGCAGGATTCTTTCCCGCTTTTGTATATCGTCCTGGGAGTATCGGTCGCGTTGCTTGCTTCAATTTTAATCGTCCGCGCCTTTAAGTCCGGCGCTCGGACTGTGGTGCGGCGAATAAAATAATTAAAGGTCGAAAAAATTAATTCAAAGAAAGGAGAACTTATTTTCATGACTCCTCTTTTTACCCTTCCGTCAGCGACTAGCACTTACGCCGGAATTTCCGACTACTCCAGCAACACCTTTCTCGCCTTCCTGCCCATTGTCTATCTGGTAGGCGGCGTGATCATCGGCGCGTTGGTCCTCGCGGCCTTGCTTGGCGCGGTGGTTGCCGGTGCCGGCCTTGTCACCCGCAGAAACCGCGGCGGATCCAGGCGGCGCGGCCGCAGATAGATAACCGTGAGGGCTGGTAGAGCGACTAATGTCAGGCGCTCCCGTGGAGTCGCTTCCATCTCCGAGGCTTAATGCCCCGGATCGAAATCGGTAGAGCCCTTTGACTTTCCAGCCCTCTCGCCTATCTATCCTTAAAGTCATAAAAAAAGTTAACCCTATTATGCTCACTTTCGTCACCATGCCTGACCCGTCGACCTTTCTTACCGCGGTTACCAACTGGTCGGACCCGATATTCACCGGACTTCTGCCCATTGCCGAGGTCATTGTCGGAGTAATGGTCGGGGTCGGCATCATCTCATTAATTGTAGTCCTGTTCGGCCGGGTATTCGGCAACCATTAACCATTTAACTTTATGCCATCAGTAATCGGCAATGTAGTGCCAGTCAATGTCTTTAACGGTATTTCCGTTTGGGCCACAGTCTCCTTCGGCAGTTTCTTGGGCGTGGCTTATCTGATTGCCGGAGTTCTGGTTGGCGCTCTCCTGTTGGCCGCCCTCTGGCACGTCATTGAACACGGAATTTCCAGTCTGGTCTTCGGCCCCCATTATTTAACCAGCGAAAAGCAAGATGCCCACGCGTTAAAGGCCATTGAACTTCATAAAAACTATATGCGCGTTAAGTCCGGCAGGGGAATCTATACCGGCGGAGAGGAATACTATGGTTAATCCCATGATTGACTTTAGCCAAAACGGCACTCCCAGCGACTATATGTCCGGCATCGGTCTTTGGGCTGACGCGTTCTTCCAGGCTTTCCTGCCGGTGATTGAAGTCCTGCTCGGGGTTTCCATTGCCTTTCTGCTGATCGTGTTGCTGATCAGGCTGTTCTCTTGGGTTATGGCCCGCTTGCACCATTCCGTAGCCGGACCAGTCCGGCCCTGAAGTCAAGCAAAGGCGGCCAGGCAGCCTGATTTGAAAGGATTTAATTTATGCCTATCTTAGGAACATTCATAACCGTGGACAATGGCTTTGCCACCACCACATTGACCGAAGCGGGATCAATTTTCACTGACCTGCTGCCGGTAGTCTCGCCGATAATCGTCGTTCTCTTGGCGGTAACCATCGTGGCGATTTTAATCGGCGCGTTTCATCACAAGTAAAACCATGAGCCTATTCATCAGCATTGTCATCTGCCTGACCCTTTGGGCCTTGGCCCAATGGGCGCAGCGAAACTTTGACAAAATCAGAATTTGGCTGATGAGGCGCAAATTTCAAAAGCGGATGGATGACTGCAAGTGCTCCATCTGCCGCAGCCAAAACGCCAGCTGGGAGATTGACGACTTAAAACCAAAAAAGACCAAAGAATTCTAATTTCATGAAAAATCGGCTTCTTAAAATCGCTTTAGGGACGTTTGTTTTGCTCGGGCTGATGCTTGGGCCGTCCAACTTCGCCAAGGCTACTTCAACTTACGACCAAACCGACAACAGCGTAAATTTTGACAACATCTATGGTCCTAGTTATGCCGGATACAACAATGTACCCAGCAATTTTACTTTTTCCCAAATGGGTTTCCAAGTTTCACTAAGTAATACATCGTGCACCGGACAAAATTTAACACTATGGATTTGGGATAACAATTCAAGAAGCGGGAGCCCGATTTTGACAGCTTATACAGTTGAGCCCTGTGGAAACACTCCACAGCCGATAAATTATACTTTTAGTCCTTTAACAATTACGACAGGCGCAATGTCCTGGCAACTTTATCTTTCCAGCGGCGGTTATCCAAACCATTGGTATAGAAACGGAAGTTACACACAGCCAGCCGCTTACAGCGCCTCGAGTGTAAATGGCAGAGATATGACTGACGGCGGCGCGGGGTTTTATCCGTATGTAATTTTTAACGGCACGCCCCCGCCGATAACCCTGGGCTTTCAGGACAACCCGCCGCAGACGGCCGGCGTGGTTGACATCGCGTACTACAAGACCTACACCTACGGCGGTCAATGCGTGAATAACGGAAGCAATAGACTGGCCTTGATTTTCGGCCATTCGGACGGAAGCATAGACAATGTTGTTTCTCCCGAAGGCATGCCGACTTACACCGGCAGTTATTTCATTGATTGCGTCAATAATCATTGGAGCACCGATGCCGCCGTGGGGATGGACGTTACCAACGCTTTCATATTGGACAGCTCCACCGGCTTTGCCGGAGACGTTGCTTTGGATCTTAACGTCAGCGCGGACGGCAGCCCCCGCAGCGCCCTAAGTTTTGACCCCGTGATAACCCACAGCCCCGAGACCAACGATTTTACCGACTGGCTGTTAAATTACGACCTGGACCCAAACGTAACCAGCACCTCAACCCAAATCTGCGTGGATTACGGATTGTCCGGCAATCCAACTTTTACCTACCAAGACTGCGGCTACAAATTCAACCCGCAAACCCACAAAGACATCACTGATACGCCCTTTGGCTCCCAGGACATACCAAAAACGACAGTTCTTCCAATGGGCAACTACAAAGCCGAATGATTTTTAACCGATCAAAATACCATGACCACCCTGGCCACCACCACGGAATTTGATTTTTCGGTGGTCTTTGACTCCAGCACCACGCCGCCGACAACTTATCCCAATGGCGGCACCCCGGCCGGCACTTCAAATAGCGGCGCGCCCGCGGTAGCAACGCCTCAATGCAACCAGGGCAATATCATAGTCAGCGGGATATGCCAAGTATTGAGCTATTTGTTTATGCCCAAGCAGGCGGATTTTACCCAGTTCTCGGGCCTCTACAACAACATCAAAAGCAAGCCGCCATTCGGCTGGTTTTACCAAAGCGTTGCAACAATGAGCGGCATCAGCGCCACCGGCACCCCGGCCACGGATTTGAGCCAGGCGGATTTGCTGCACGTTTTCTTTGACCCCATTAAGACGGGTTTTACCATGCTGATTTATTTCCTGCTGGGCATGTGGATATTTAAAAAACTAGGGGGCTATAAATTCGGCTGATTTATGATAACTTCATTTTTACTATCTTTAGTTTACGGCATGGTCTGGCTACTAACCCGGCCGCTGACATTATTTGCCGACGTGTCTATGCCGACAGGCATAACCGCGGCCTTTCAAAACATCCAAGGGTATCTCGCGGCCATTAACGTAGTGTTTCCGGTTTCTGATTTAGTTATCGCATTAGGAATTTTAATAAGTGTTGAGGTGGCGTTTAAGCTCCTCGAAAGCTTCGGGTTTATCATCAGGAAAATCCCGGGCGGAATGAGTTAAAACATTATGGACCAAGACAAACAACCAAAAGAGTTTCCCGAAGAGGATGACTTTCCTTATCATGTGCTGTGGAATGACATTGAAGAGAGCGGTTTTGAGAAGTTCGTGCCGTGGATTAGCCTGATTATCCTGTTCGTAGTTTTAATTATTTTAATGATTAAAAAATGAACATGGGAAACGTAATTGTAAAATCAGAAACTAAAACGGCGGCCGACCTCCGCGCCCCGCCCATGCCGCCCCGCGCCTTAGAGCCCACGGATGACAACCGGCTGGAAGACATTTTCAGCAAAATGTTCCAAAGCTCGGTGTCCGGCACCGGCGAAGAGGAGCTGCTGCGCATTGCCTCCACTTACAGCCGGCAAATCCACGCCAAGCAGATCAAAGTCCTGCTCTACCTGGAGTTCCGCGCCTCGGTATCCAAAAACCCGGCCACCAAAAGAATCCTAAAATCCTTCGTGGACCGCTGGCTGGAGTTAAAGCAATTCAACAACTCGGACGCCTTCGTGATGAAGGCTTTGGAATTCATCAGCTTAAGGAAATTCCTTAACGAAAACAGCTTAAAAGTCAACATTGACAAATAACAAAAAAACAATATGACCACCCGAGGCGAGGAGCAATTTAAAGAGACAAAAAACTATTACGTCTTAAAAATCCCAAAAGCAAAATTTGATTTCAGGCGGACAAGAAAAGCCATGCCCGACTACTGGCCGGTTAAAAAAGACAAGGTTAGAACAATGGAGCAAAAAATGACCCGCGCTATGGCCATGATTCACTTAAAGGAAGCGGAAAATCAAACGTACGAGCAGATAGGAAACGCCTTTGGCGTAACGGGCAAGCGAGCGTGGCAAATTATCCAATGGGGCAAATTTGTCATGGAGTGCCAAGATTCAGAAAAAACCAAGCTCTAAAATTGTCCAGGAGCTTCGCAAAACAATTAAGACGATATAAGGGTCATCAAATTTATGGAAAATAAAAACAACAAGGGAAGAATGGGCGTCCGGCATCTCACCGATGCCGTAAACCGCCTGTGCATCCACGCAATCAGTTTTCAAAAAGCCTTAGAGGAGGCCGAATGTTACGCAGATGTTGAAGATGCCGAAGAATGGCTGGACCTCATATATATCTGCTATTGCAATTTAGTTGAGTATTTTGACCGAGAGATTAAAGAAAACGAACGGGATATACAAAAGATGAACGCTATGCTCAATAAAAAAAGCAAAAAATAACAAAAACAAATATGCTATACCCAATTCTTATAACTTTTTTTGGCTCATTCCTGCTAGGGGAGTATGCCGGCTGGAAAAACCGCCAGGTCTTATGAATTTAGACTTAAACAAAAATCATTAAAGAGAAAAATCATATGGAATCCCTCGTCCCGTTCGTTTCAGGCTTCTTCTTAGGCACTATCTTTGTGCCTTACTGGCCTTTGTTCATCAAGCTAATTAAACAAACCTACCTCTATGCTAGTGGGAATAATAGGCAGGCAGGGTTCGGCCAAAACCCTCATTATGTCCGGCCTGGCCCACCTCATCAGGCACAAAACCCGCCTCCCGATTTTCGCAAACTTTAAGAGTTTAGCCGGTTCCAACTTACGTTAGCTCCATTTCCCAGGTGGCCAATTTAAACAACGCCATCCTGTGCCTTGACGAGCTACATACCACAATGGACAGCCGGGCTTTCAGGGACAATTTGACTATGACCTATTTTGTAACCCAAATCAGAAAGCGCGGACTGCTTACCCTCTACACCACCCAAAAATTCGGACAGGTGGACAAGCGCGTCCGGGACCAGACCGACATCCTGATTGAATGCGCCAAAACCAAAGACGGCAGGCAATTTACCTTTATGGATCTATACAGCAACCGCATAGGGAAACGTTTCAGGCTCACGGAATTAGATCAGTTTTTTAGCCTCTACAACACCCGCGAAGTAATAGTTCCGCTTACGGCTTAAGATGCAGCCATTAAATCAAATTTTAAGTGCCAAATATCCGGCCGGATTCAGGTACTCAAAACTAAAACAGAAAGGAGGTGATCAAGTTGTTAATTTACATCACTTCAATTTTCCGCACCTCGGGCAAGGACGGAAAAAAAATCTGGAACATCATCCACACGGTTACCGAAAAAGGCGAAACCAAGGTGGAATTCTTCACCGATGAGCAGATGACCCAGTTTGAAATTGACCCGGAAAAAGACGTCAGCGTTCTCGGGCCCAAGCCAAACCTCATCCCGTTTAGAGCCAACTACGACCAGCGGGGACGCCTGGTTGGCATTTATACCGCCGAGTAATAATTTACTCCGCGAGCAGCGCCGCGTCCCGCGGCCGCCATGACGGCCAGCGGGACGCCGGCGCACGCCCTTATCGCAACCCAAAGCCCAAGGGCCGATGACTTGATATATACCTCATAACTAGAGAAAAATAAAAAATCCCCAATGAAATGCTAAAAGATTTTAACTACCCGAAATTAGCAAAAGAAAAGTTTGAAACAGCCTTAAATGACCGGCTGTCTATGCGGGAGCGCTACGATGCGCTTAAAGTTCGTCAAACTCTACGTTGACCACCTGAATTTAGACTTTTTTAACTTCTTCCTTTGGCTGAAGAGGGACCAAAGACATGCCGAACAACGATGGCTCTACGATGGCCACCAACTCACGATTAAAGGTAACGGGCGATATCGTGGAGCTTATGGAATTCTCCAACACGATGTATCTGGGTCCCCGCCACCGCCGGAGGATGACAGCCAGGAAGCGCTGGCCGGGGCAGAGACTGATCAAGAATATGTTCCGGACCCAGACTACGATAATCGATTTGATTAACTCCAACGCTTTCCAGTACTACCCCGACCTCCTGCACCCCTCCCAGAATTTCCCCATAACCCCTAAATTCGTAACTCTAACCTACGCCAAAGAGAAGCTACCGACTTAACCCAGGTATTGAAAGATTTTCACAAGTTCCAAAAACGTTTTGCCTACGCATTTTACGGCACTAAAGCCCTGCCGCAAAAATACCTGTCAGTCTACGAAATCCAAAGGCGGCGAGCAAAAAAATACGGCAAGGAAGTCTGGCATTTCCACTGCGTATATTTCAACCTCCCGTGGATAGACAAGCATCTTATGCAGGACTGCTGGAGCCACGGATTTATTGACGTGAGAGATGTATCGGCTGTGGGCAACATCGGCTTCTATATGACCAAATATATGCTCAAGGACGCCAATGACCCCAAGACCTTAGGCCACCGGCTTTACCTCACCTCCTCCGGCCTAAAGCGGCCGCAAATCATCCGCTATGAGCCGGTCATTAACGGCCTGCTGCGGAATTTCACCCTTGAGATTCAAACCTCCGAAACTCCGCCCAAGGACACCAAATATCTCGGCGAACTCACCCGCAGGCGATTCAATGTCGCCAAAGACCCTGCCATCGCGCGCCAATTTCTCGCGGACTTAAAGACCCTGCCAATCAATGAATAACCATTAACAACGAAAGGAACTAACAAACTATGGTATAATAAAAGCAAATAAACCCCATTTTCATACTTACGCTTGTGCCCTTATCGGGCTCTTTCCCCAACGGGAACGATTACAGCAAGCGGCAACAATGAACAGTATATTCTAGGCCAGCTTTTTTGTTTATTTAGCAAAGCTGTCAAAGACCCGTTCATCGAAACCGTAAGACTGTAATCGCACGGCGTAGGTGGGCGGGTTTTTAATTTTACCAGCTAATTTATATCTCCAGCTTGACGGCTCTGATATATTTAAAGATAAACGACACTTATGGAAACCAGATTATTAACTACGGAGGAACGAGCGTTAAATTTCAAAAATAAACACCCAGTCCCTCTAACGAGGAATACAATGCAGCTAAAAAACTTTTTTGCAGGGTTAGTTGAATACAAAAGGCAGTGCGGAGCGTGCGATAAAACTATCCACGAATACCAAATCCATTTAAACGGCACGCTTGCCCAGGCCATGGGCGATATTGAGGATTGGCGAGCTATAAACAATCCGATGTCGCTAAAGTTTTGGAATCCGGCAGGCAACACGGCAGGTTTGGGCCATTGCGTGGCGCGGTGGTTTTCCGCCAGCTGATACACTATTTAAAGATATCCGGCCACAGGTTTGATTTTGACTGGCGGGATATCCGTCTGCCAAAAGAACCCGGCAAAAAAGTTGAATGGCTGGACAAAGACGAATTTGAGCTGGTCAGAAACAGCTTTGACCTAAACTACCTATGAGCGGACTGCGGGACAGGGCATTGATTGAAAATTTAAAGGTTACCGGAATGAGAATATCCGAAGCCTTGTCATTAAATAGGGACGATATAGACTGGGCTAAAAAAGAGGCGGAAATCATCAACGCTAAAACCAAAGAGCAGGAAACCATTTATTTTACCGACGAAAGTCTGGCCTGGCTTAAAAGGTATCTGGACTGGCGCAACGATAAATTTCTCGGCCTTGTTTGTCTCCTATAACGGCAAGCGGTCAACCCCTTGCAGTATCCGGCGGACAATCCACAATTCCACTAAGCTGGCCGGCATTAAAAAGCGCATACACCCCCACATTTTCCGCAGCACTTTCGGCACGGAATTATTGCACGGCGGAGCGGATATTAAATCCGTCCAGTTCTTAATGCGCCACAAAAGCGAGCGCACAACCCTAAAGCACTATATAGCCGTGAGCAAGGAAAGGTGCAAGGATGAACACCAGCGCATACTAAACAGCCACCAATTCCTAAACCCGGCTATATTGACCGATGGACTGGAAAAAATAAAGCAGGGGCTGGAATTAGAGGCCGTGCCGGGCATAGCGACCACAAAAAAAGCCGAAGCCTGCCTTTTGGGCAAGCTCCGGCTGAATCTGCTAGACGGTCTGCTTGACCGCTATATACGCGCTGATTTTCTTTCCCATTTTAGCGAAATCATCGCTAGCAGGGTCAACGCTCCTGCGAATTTCCATGTAGTAATTGATACTACGCTGTAATGCGGCCAACAAGATGTTTGACCTCATTGCCGCCGGAACTTCGCGGTTCTTGAATGCCACGGGCGTTTCCTTAACTTGGGAAACTTGCGGGGCAATCTTGGTTTTAGCTTTAGGCATAAAACTCCTTTCTTTGCTTTACTTATTATGGCAAAGAGGCAACAGCCGCAAGATTTTAAAGTCAAGGGATTAAAATCATTTTATGGCCAATCCAAAAAAAAGGGCAGTTTTTTGAGGGCAGGTTTAAATTGATTTTACCCTTGACTCTTAAAATACGGCTGTTAAAATGAAAAACCCATAAGTAAGCATATGCTAAATCAAATTTTGTTCCCTGAAACTTTTGTAGCCCTGGGCGGTAACAATCAAGTTGTCCATAACTTCAATGCCTATTAGTTTGCCGACTTCGGCAAGCCTTTTTGAAACCATTAAGTCCTCAACGCTTGGCTCAAGGCTTCCGCCCGGGTGGTTATGCACAAAAACCACTCCGCAAGCCCTTTTGACAATAGCGCGCCTAAAACACTCCCTGGGGTGTATAAGGCTGGCGTTCAAAGTTCCAACGCTGACCCCATGCCGCTCAATAATCCGGTTTTGGGTGTCCACCAAAAAGCTAAAAAAATATTCTTTTTTTAGACCTTCTAAAACCTCTGCACATCTCCGCAATAGCCGCCGGTGAAATCAGCCTGTCTTTCATCTCAATAACCTTGAAATTTTTTTTGACAAAGACTTTGGCCAGGCTCGACTGCTTCATCCAGCGACCCGGCCATAAAATCGTGATTGATGTTAATTCTGTATTCCATAATTTTCCGATATTACATCGCCGACAATAATTCTAAAAAGCCTAACTTCTTCTTCTGTGATTGGCCGCTCCCTGTTTTCGTTGATTATCTCAAACTGGCAACTGCCAACCAAAGCCAACAAAATTTCCTGCAATCTTTGCTCTGTCATACGATTAAAGTTTAATAATTAACTTTTCCTCAAGCCCTCTTAATACCCCAATGTTTTTTAACAGCTCGCTAAAAACCTCATCCCCCGACCCCATACTTCCGGCATAGCCGTTCCTTGTATGGATTAACTCCGCCCTGTATTCCGCAACCGCTATCTGCAACAACATCAATTCTCTATTGCCAAACTGACATTCGTATACTTTATTCCCCATAACTTTAAAATTTTAATAATCAGCTGCTTATTTTTCTATAAACAAAGCTCGGGAAGCCCGGCCGGTCAAGGGTTATTTGTTTTTTAGCTTTCCGCCCTTGAGGGGACGGGACCCCGAGCTACAATGGAAAAAAATAAGCAGGTTCAAATAACCTTGTATAAATTAAAAACCATTAGTAAAACCGCCCCTTGACGGGCCAAAACCCAGAATTACAATGGGAAGCCATTAGGAAGCAAAAGTGCCGTAAATTTTGATAAAAAGCAAAAAAATGATAAGATAATATTGATGAGACCAAGAATAAAAACAAGGAATCAGTACAATATCAATTCAGTCGCCGAAGCCAAAAATGTGGCTAATATATGGCTAAAAAGAATTGGTTTAGTTCAAGTTGTGGATTTTGGTTTGCCGGAGATAGATGACCGATACAACATTTGGCGAGTGCCTTTAATAAATAAAGTAAATTCACATCATATCGGGGAAGCGGCCATTGACGCTATTAGCACATTTCTCGATGAAAATAAGACTACAAAGCCCGACATTCTGAAAAGCAGGATTTTGAACGGCAACGGCCATTCAAAACTAAAAAAACAATCCAACGGGGATAAATACGAAATTTCCGCCCAAAGAAACACCATCGCCTTAGGGGACGCAGAAACCGTATTGCAAGAAATGGCCGCAAAGTCAGTTGACTTAATTTTTACCTCCCCGCCTTATTATAACGCAAGGCCGGAGTATTCAGACTATCTTGGTTATGAGGACTATCTTTTGAAAATGAGAAAAATAATTCAGCAATGCCACAGGGTTTTAAACGAGGGCAGATTTTTTGTTATGAACGTAGCCCCCGTTTTAATTAGACGGGCAAGCAGAAGCGATGCCTCAAAAAGAATTGCCGTGCCTTTTGACATCCATCGGATTTTTACAGAGGAAGGATTTGATTTTATGGAGGACATAATTTGGGTAAAGCCAGAGGGGGCGGGTTGGGCTACTGGCAGAGGCAGGCGGTTTGCGGCGGACAGAACGCCTTTGCAATATAAAGCCGTGCCGGTTACGGAGTATATTTTGGTTTATCGCAAACATACAGATAAACTGATTGATTGGAATATACGGACTTTCCCGGACCAAAGCATTGTAAAAAAATCCAAAATACCTGATGGCTATGATAAAACCAATGTTTGGAATATAACCCCATCGCATACAAAAAAACATCCAGCAACTTTTCCGGTTGGATTGGCAGAAAAAATTATTAAGTATTATTCTTTCAAAAATGATGTAGTGTTAGACCCTTTTGCTGGTATAGGAACAGTTGGGCAAGCGGCAATAAACTTAAGCCGCAGATTTGTTCTGATTGAGTTAGAAAAGAAATATTTGGAATTGATTAAATCGGAGATCGTAAGCAGGTTAGGTAAAAGTGCCGATGATGTTTTATACATAAATTGCGCCCCCCCAAAATCAATACAAAGAACTTTATTATAACTAAACTTTAATAATTTTATGCAAAGCTACTTCCCCCCAAGTGCCAAGAAAATTTTGTCTTCCAAAGGTAACGACATAATTCAAGAAATAGGGATTGATATTATTAAGGGTGTGGTTTTTGACGTTTTAACAGGCAAAAATTTAAGAGACTCTACTGAATTGCTAACTAGAAAAAGGATAATTTCTTTAAACGCGGCCACTTTGTCAATGATGGTAAATGGTGCTTCAAAAGAGTCGAATTTTGTAAAAAACTTACCAGATTATGCCGCCAAGACACTAAAAAACGGCGGCCTTGAAAAACAGGAACGCTGGCTAATGCAGTGGATGTTAGGCTTGACCGATAAGGCATTTCAAAATGTTTTGACAGATGACAGAGAAAATATAGAAAAATATAAAAATTCCTACATTGAAATAACACAAAAAGCGATTAATGAATTCCGTAAAGACTACGGCGAAATAAAGGGTGTTATTGCTTTGAACGCAAAGATTAAGGCAGCGTTGAATTGGGATTTTATGGTGCAGTTGATGAGCACTGTCGGAGCACAGACCTTAGCTATCAGAGGCTCGGATAAATCAACTTTTGGGAAATTGTTTGAAAAGCTGATTTTAGGCGCCTTGCTTTACATTTTGGGTTTCAAAATGGTTGCCCCTAACAGCATTGGCAGACAAAAAAAAGTTTTTTGGTTATCGTCAAGGCAGGAAAAAAGAGAGAGCGATGCTACTTTGTTATTTGAGGCAGGCAAGGGCGTGAGATTTGACATTGGATTTATCGGCAAAGGCAATCCAGAAATTTCTTTGGATAAGGTATCCCGATTTGAAAGGGAAATGGAATTGGGTAATCAAAAGTGGTATATGGCAACCATAATAATTGTTGATAGGGTTGGTCAAAACAGCAGGATTGAAACTTTAGCAAGAGCAATTAAGGGAAATATAGTGCAGATGAGTGGGGCTTATTGGCCGGTGCAAGTTGCCAAAATTTTGGATGAAACTTTTGGCTATAAAAATCCTATTTTGAAAATGCCCCAAATCCATCTAAACTCTTATATCAAATCAAAAGTCAATCAAGTGCCTTTTCAAGAAATCTTAAAAATGCCAGCCTTTGAGGAAACAATTAAGTCTAATGGCGATGACCAAGAATAGACCCGTAATTTATGCAACGCAGAGATATTGATAAAAGAGAATATACTAAACAGGGATGGCAGGTACGGGTTAAAAATAACAAATAGTGCAACCCAAGACAATTTTTAATTGATTTAGCATGGGATATTTTAAGGAAATTTTAGCCATACTATTGGCACCTAGTTTGCTTTTTAACTTCTACCAATATTTTGACCGAAAAAAGCTAAAAATTTGGGAAGCCCAAAGAGATTTGCTTATAAAGAAAGCAGAGCTAAAAAAACTGGAGAGGGATAACTACAAGCCATTAGCCCAAGCCTTAATTAGCACTCATCAAGACAAAAACGAGGCAGATTTTGAATTAAAAAAACATAAATTAGAAGCGGACATTGCGTATTTGGAAAAACTGTCGGCCTATACATGGCCGTTTCAAAAATAATTTTTTGTATGGATAAAACAAAGATAAAAAATCGTCCAAAAAGACCCTAACCAGAACAGAGGAAGAGGTTTTGGCAAGTTGGGGCTTGGCCGCCAAGGTTTCCACCGCAGCGTCTGTAATGGGTGAAGCTAGCCGATCTACCCAAGTTCCCAAGTGTAAAATTTGTGGCGAGGATAAACAAAAGGCGACGATGCAGATTATAACTACCGACTGCTGGAGTTGCCACGGACCGATGAAGATAGCTTTAATTTTACTTTCCGGAACATGGATGGGGCCGGATGATTTTAGCAAAGAGCAGATAGAATTAGCGCGGTCAAAGGGTGCAATAATCCAAGAGGGATTTAGCAAAACCAGCGAGTCAAAATATTTTGCCAACATTTGCCCCAATTGCAATAATTTTATAGGCGAATTTTATATCCATGACTACATTGATTTCAACCCCGAAAACATCGATGCCGGTTACCATTGCGAAAACTGTCTTTTTAATGAAAGAATGGGCATAAAAAGATAATGCCCGAAAAAGAAAAATCGGTTAAAAATATGGGGAAAAATTGGCATTTGACTTTTGGTACACGAAGTGTATAATATATTATGATAGTTAAACAAAAAAGAAAAATAAAAAGCCAGCTTAAAGGAGTTATTCCAAGGGATAACTTTTTTATTTTTTTGAATGAACGCCAAGGCAAATGCCAAGAAATATATTCACAAACCAGTTTATCAATTACAGCCCGTAAAAAGGATGTCCTTTTTAGGGGTTTTTTAATTTTAAAAATAATTTAATTAAGGCGTAAAAAATTACGCGCAGAAAAAAATATATGAGAACAATTTTAAAATCAATGAAGGGAAAGTTTGTCTTCTCCTTCGCCCTCGCCGCCGTTATGGCGACAGGAAGTCTTTTTGTCGCCCCCACCCAAGCCTCCGCGGCTAGCTACGTTGCCGTTTTGGGTGTAACGCAAATCACCGCGGTGCAGACTTACGCGACCGCGGGCGGTGGTTTTGATAATGGATGGAGAGTGGATTTTTGATGTTACCGTACCGACAAACGAAACAGTTTTAAAAATGAAGTTTGCCGACTGGATTGGAACGACCGACAGCATTCCTACCGCCGGTAATGTTGAATTTTATTCTGACCAATCAACAAACGCGACCAGCATATCTCCTATTTTAATTTCTGCCGCGAATACTTTGAGTAATCCAATGTATCTCAATTCTGGTATAGATTTAAATTCAAGAAAACCGGGCAGGCAAATTCAAATTACTGTCGCCGTTCAGGTCCCAACTACTGCTAAGGGCGGCTCATATTCCACCAGTTATGGAATAAATACAACCCCAAGATACATTCCTCCGGTTATTACTTTACTTGGAACGACACCTGTGACCTTGGAAGCCAGTTCAACATATATATATATTGATGCCGGAGCCACTGCTTTGGACAACGTTGACGGAAATATCACTTCAAAAATTGTTCTTACCGGCACAGTTATAACAACTACAGTTGGCTCGAATACTTTAACTTACAATGTTTCCGACTCGGCAGGGAACGCAGCCATTCCGGTGATGATAATTGTAAATGTAGTTGACACCACAGCCCCAATAATTTCCGGAACGCCAGAGAATATGACTGTTGAAGCCACGTCAGCTTCAGGAGCAACTGTAGAATATACTGCCCCAACAGCCACAGATGTAGTTGACGGCACAGACCCGGTAACATGCTTACTGGCTTCCGGTTCAACCTTCCCATTAGGAGTTACAACAGTAACCTGTAATTCGACAGATGCTGCCGGCAATCACGCAACCCCAACAAGCTTTACAGTAACAGTTGAAGATACCACAGCCCCAACAATTGCATCTCACGACAATATCACTGTTGAAGCCACGTCAGCTTCGGGCGCAATTGTAAATATACATGCCCCAACAGCTACCGATTCAGTTGACGGCACAGACTCTGTAACTTGCTTGCCGGTTTCCGGTTCAACATTCCCGTTAGGAACCACAACAGTGAATTGTTCATCCACGGACAGCCACTCCAACACAGCAACTTCATCGTTTACTGTAACAGTTCAAGATACCACAGCCCCAATAATTTCCGGAACGCCAGAGAATATGACTGTTGAAGCCACGTCAGCTTCGGGAGCAGTTGTAACATACACTACCCCAACTGCCACCGACTTAGTTGACGGCACAGACCCGGTAACTTGCTTGCCGGCTTCCGGTTCAACTTTCCCGTTAGGGATTACAACAGTAACCTGTAATTCAAAAGATGCCGCTGGCAACTCCGCAACTCCAACAAGCTTCACAGTCACAGTTCAAGATAAAACGCCCCCAGTCATCACACCCCCAGGACCTCAAACCTTTGAGGCAACAGGGCCAAACACCACTCCTGCATTAGTTGAAGCCACTGCCACGGACAATGCTGATTTAAATCCGGTTATTACTTATGATCCGCATTCCTTCCCAGTAGGAGCCGATCAAACCGTAACCTGGACAGCGACTGATGCTTCCGGAAACACAGCAACCGCTACTTCAAAGGTAACTATTACGGACACCACGCCTCCGGTTATTGCCGCTACCTCGCCTGTTACTGTTGAATCCCCATCGGGCGTGAGCATGGCCGCAACATACACCACCCCAATTGCCACAGATTTAGTTGACGGCACAGACCCGGTAACTTGCTTGCCGGCTTCCGGTTCAGTCTTCGCAATGGGACCGACCACAGTAACCTGCAATGCAACAGATGCTGCCGGCAACCACGCAATTCCAACAACCTTTACCGTAACAGTTAAAGATACTACAGCCCCAACCCTTACTGTTACAGGTTTTACAGCCAACAGCAGTTCAATGCCTGGCGATGTTAATAGTGGTTACGCCTTAAGTATTGATGGTAATGCAAACACACACTATCAAATTCAGTTTGCCGCAGGGTCAGTAGCTTCAGAGAATTTAAAAACCGAAGTAGTTGGTTTGAATTTAGTTCCCACTGGTGCTGATCAGACTGCTGCTTTAGTCGCGTATTATTCAACAAAACCGGCGCCTTACTTAGCCTATCTTGACGCTGCCGCTGCCGGAACTCAACCTTTCGCTTACATCAAAACTGGCGGCACAACAATCCAAATTTTGGATGGTGCCCAGTATACTCTAAACGGCCAAACCGAAACTGACATGATTGTTCCCGGAGACTACCCATTGGGAACCTACACAGTCACAGGCACAATCCACGACCTTGCAGGAACCTCAACTACTGTTACTTATATTCTTAAAGTAGTTGACACCACACCGCCAGTCATCACAGCCCCGGCAGACCAAACCTTTGCAGCCACTGGACCAAGCACAACTCCAACATTAGTTCCAGCAACTGCCACCGATAATATTGATCCAAACCCAGTTATCACTTACGCCCCGCAATCTTTCCCGGTAGGGATAACCACGGTCACTTGGACAGCAACAGATGCCTCCGGAAACAAATCAACCGCTACTTCAAAAGTAACTATTACAGACAATGTACCCCCAGTCATCACACCCCCAGGACCTCAAACCTTTGAGGCAACAGGGCCAAACACCACTCCTGCATTAGTTGAAGCCACTGCCACGGACAATGCTGATCTAAATCCGGTTATTACTTATGATCCGCATTCCTTCCCAGTAGGAGCCGATCAAACCGTAACCTGGACAGCGACTGATGCTTCCGGAAACACAGCAACCGCTACTTCAAAGGTAACTATTACGGACACCACGCCTCCGGTTATTGCCGCTACCTCGCCTGTTACTGTTGAATCCCCATTGGGCGTGAGCATGGCCGCAACATACACCACCCCAATTGCCACAGATTTAGTTGACGGCACAGACCCGGTAACTTGCTTGCCGGCTTCCGGTTCAGTCTTCGCAATGGGACCGACCACAGTAACCTGCAATGCAACAGATGCTGCCGGCAACCACGCAATTCCAACAACCTTTACCGTAACAGTTAAAGATACTACAGCCCCAACCCTTACTGTTACAGGTTTTACAGCCAACAGCAGTTCAATGCCTGGCGATGTTAATAGTGGTTACGCCTTAAGTATTGATGGTAATGCAAACACACACTATCAAATTCAGTTTGCCGCAGGGTCAGTAGCTTCAGAGAATTTAAAAACCGAAGTAGTTGGTTTGAATTTAGTTCCCACTGGTGCTGATCAGACTGCTGCTTTAGTCGCGTATTATTCAACAAAACCGGCGCCTTACTTAGCCTATCTTGACGCTGCCGCTGCCGGAACTCAACCTTTCGCTTACATCAAAACTGGCGGCACAACAATCCAAATTTTGGATGGTGCCCAGTATACTCTAAACGGCCAAACCGAAACTGACATGATTGTTCCCGGAGACTACCCATTGGGAACCTACACAGTCACAGGCACAATCCACGACCTTGCAGGCAACTCAACTACTGTTACTTATATTCTTAAAGTAGTTGACACCACACCGCCAGTCATCACAGCCCCGGCAGACCAAACCTTTGCAGCCACTGGACCAAGCACAACTCCAACATTAGTTCCAGCAACTGCCACCGATAATATTGATCCAAACCCAGTTATCACTTACGCCCCGCAATCTTTCCCGGTAGGGATAACCACGGTCACTTGGACAGCAACAGATGCCTCCGGAAACAAATCAACCGCTACTTCAAAAGTA
>CAVVMJ010000009.1:0-18378 GCA_963749445.1 uncultured bacterium | reverse complement strand
AAAAGGAAGTTATGAGCCTTACCATTCTACCGGAATTTCGGCAATGGGCTTTGGAATGTTTGACCGATAAGAATGACCGAGAGATTGACGACCGCACCAAAATTTACGAATCCCAGCATAAGGCTTTGACCGAAGCGCAAGCCAACTTGGATAGTTTAACCAAAATGCGCTATAAGGAGCTGATAGATGACGAAACATTTTTAAAAGAAAAAACCGAACTGGTAAATAAAACTTACCCAGCTTAAAGGCCAGTTAAGGGAAACCGAGGGCAGGGCTGAACGCTGGATGGAATTGACCGAGCGGCTGTTTGATTTCGCCTTATACGCTCACGAAACATTTTTAAACGGCGACTTGCAGGCCAAGCGGGCGGTATTAGCCGCTTTAGGTTCGGACTATGTCCTAAAAGGCCAAAATCTCACTATTTCTTACCATAATTACTTTGATAGCGTCATAAAACGCTATCCGGCCATAGAAGCCGAATACAAGCGGTTAGAACTGGACGAAACCCTCACAGATAAAACTAAAAACAGCCGCTTTCGCGGCTGTAAAATCATCTTGGCAGGGGCGGTAGGAGTTGAACCCACGCAATTGGTTTTGGAGACCAATGTACTACCGTTATACGACGCCCCCAAGCCAATCATCCAAAGGGTGATTGGAAATCCGAAATTCTAAAATCGAAATTCGAAACTATTTTGTTTCCTTATGGAGTTGTTTCTTTTTGCAGAATTTGCAGAATTTTTGCAGCTCCAGGCGCTTTTTGGCGCCGGGATTGCTTTTGCCCTTGCTTTTTTTGGTCTGGTAATTCAAATTGTGGCAGACCGTGCATTCCATGTTTATCAGGCTGTCTTGGGACATAGATAATTATTTTAATGATATTTTCCGCCGGAAGGCGGATCCGCCTTTGGCGGAAATGATTGAAAATTGAAAGATTTTCCTGGGCGTCAGGAAAACCAGCATTTACTTCATTGACCCTTAGGAAGTAAAGAGCCCCTCGACTACGCTCGGGACTCCACTCGACTCGTTTGGAGTAAGTGGTTTGGTTGAGGCCTTCAAAAGGCCGAAACCACGAGCGAGTTTTGATTTATCAAAACGAGTCGAGTGGAGCCAGCGATCGGATTTGAACTGATGACCTGCTGTTTACAAAACAGCTGCTCTACCAACTGAGCTACGCTGGCAAAAGCGAAGGCGGGTCTACCAGATGAGCTAAGTTTACCCCGCACCAGAGCCTTCGGCTCGGTACGGGGCTGGCACAGCTCAATGCATTTTAACATAAACCCCTGCAATTGTCCATTATTTGTGCTATACTTTACTTGTATGAGATTCCTTAAGGGTTTACTGCTAGTTGCTTTTATTTTGCTCTGCGGCGGGTTTATTTATGCCAAAGTCGGCTCCTTGGGGGCGCCGGACAACTATTTTAACACCCATTATCGCTTACAGTTGGATCGTTATCCGGTTATGCGGCAGGTTTTGGGTTTGCATTCTTACGGCGACGGCCGCGCGGATTATCTGGGGACGCGCTACGGCAAAATTACTATTGAGGTTGATGTTTTGGACGGCGTAATGGTGGATAAAGATGTGCTTACCCGTTTTGTCGCCAAGGTTCAGGACATTACCGGCAAGCCGACCAGTTATTTTATTTCCGATACCAATTTGCCTTATGCCAATCCCACGAACGCCGACGTGGCCCACATTGTAAATTTTTACCGCAACACCGGCTCCGGGGATTCGGCCAGCCTTTACTTGTTGTTGGCCGACACCAGCAAAGACAACGGCAAGCAGCTGGGCTCCACTTACGACGAATTCGGCATTGTGCTTTACGACCAGGCGGTTAAGGATTTTACGGCCGGCAGTTTTGATACATACGAAAGTTACTCGTTTTCCACGCTGCTCCACGAATTCGGCCATCAGCTCGGCCTGGAGCATAATGACCAGACCGGCTGTTTAATGAACGCCAAAGCCGAAACCAGCGACCAGCCGAAGCCGTTTGCCAATTTGGTGATTACCAATTTTTGCCAGTTTGAGAAACAGGAAATCGCGGCACAGAAGTTGCTGGCGCAGTGATTTTTGGCGCGATATTAGATTCTCTATTATCTATCGTATCGGTTTGACCGCCCCGCCCGTCACTGCACCCTCTCTGGCCTGCGGCCATCTCCCCCAAAGGGGGAGAAGGGAAACAAAAAATGCTGTAGACAACGCAGCGGTTTTTTTGTATAATTATCAGGACTTATATGATTGATGGGCATCTTCGAGCGGCCATACAGTCTTACTAATGTTTGTAGGCAGAGGCGTAAATTACCATCAGCGGCACTACAACCCCGAAGATGCCCATCAACTTTTGATCAATTAATATCAAGCTTATGAAATTCAAAGTCAAAGACCTCAAATTGGCCGGGCAGGGAAAATTAAACATCGCGCTGGCCGAGCGGGAGATGCCGGTGTTGCAGATACTCATCGGCGATTTCAAAAAGAGCCAGCCATTCGCCGGCCTGACCATCGCGGCCTGTTTGCACGTGACCAAAGAAACAGCGGTTTTGGTAAAAGCTTTGTCGGCCGGCGGGGCGCGCGTGGTTTTGTGCGGCTCAAATCCCCTGTCCACGCAGGATGATGTGGCCGCGGCTTTGGCTGATTTTGGGATAAATGTTTTTGCCTGGCGCGGCGTATCGTCGGAAAAATATTATTGGTGTCTAAATCAAGTTCTGGATTTTGAACCGGATTTTACCATTGACGACGGCGCGGATTTGATTTCGTTAATCCACGGCAAAAGAAAATCGCTTTTAAAAAAAGTCAAAGCCGGGCAGGAAGAAACCACCACGGGCGTCATTCGTCTGAAAGCCATGGCCAAGGCAGGCAAATTAAAATATCCGGTGGTGGCCGTGAACGACACGCCGACCAAGCATATGTTTGACAATTATTACGGCACCGGGCAGAGCACCATGGACGGATTGTTACGGGCTACAAACATTTTATTATCGGGTAAAGTTTTAGTGGTGGCCGGGTATGGGTACTGTGGGAAGGGCATAGGGCTAAGGGCTAAGGGGTTAGGGGCGAGGGTGATTGTAACCGAGGTTGATCCCCTGCCGGCGCTGCAGGCGGCCATGGACGGGTTTGAAGTCATGCCAATGTCCGCGGCTGCAAAAATCGGGGATGTGTTTTTAACGGCCACGGGCGACAAGGACGTGTTAACCCGTGAACATTTTAAACTGATGAAGGACGGCGCGATTTTGGGCAACAGCGGGCACTTTAACGTGGAGATCAATGTTAGGCAGTTAGAACAGTACTCAGTACACAGTAAACAGGTCCGCGATAATCTGATGCAATATGAAATGCGCGATGGGCGCAAACTGTTTTTAATCGCCGAAGGTCGCTTGATGAATTTGGCCGCGGCCGAAGGCCACCCGTCCGCTGTAATGGATATGTCATTTGCCGACCAGGCGCTGACTTGCGAGTGGCTGGTCAAAAATTATCAGAGCTTGGATAAAGCGGTTTACGACGTGCCTAAAGAAATTGACGAAAAAGTTTCGCGGCTTAAGCTTACAGCTATGGGCGTAAAGATTGACAAGCTCACCCCAGCACAAATCAGGTATTTATCAAGCTGGCAGGAAGGCACTTAATCAAGCCCACACGCGGAGCCTTCTCCCCCTCTGGGGGAGATGTCGCGAATGCATCTGAGCGACAGAGAGGGTGCAGTGCTTTTTGATGAGACAACCTCTCCCTAACCCTCCCCTCATAAGGGGAGGGAAGCTCCGCATTTTTTCTTAGGCTCTAGACTAGAAGATTTGTTCTGTTGTAGTCTAAAGATGTGATTAAATGGTCAAAACTGACAAAATTTCAATGGGTCAAAGTAAAACACGGTTTTTGTGATGATTTAACTGCGACCCAAACAGCTAAACTTACAGGAATTAATCGCAACACAGTTAACAAGTACTACAAACTTTTTAGGGAGAAAATCGCCAAACATCAGGAGTCGGTCAGCAATGGGTTCAGCGGCCAGGTAGAGCTGGATAAAAGTTACTTCGGTGGCAGGAATAAAGGCAGGCGGGGCAGGGGTACAGAGAAGATTCCGGTCTTTGGCATTAAAAGGCGTAACGGTAGAGTCTACACCCAAATTATTAAGAATGCCAGTAGCGCCGAAATCAGGCCAATTATCAGGGAGTTTGTGAGGAGAGGCAGTATTGTGTATACCGATGGTTGGCGGGCTTACGACGGATTGGTTCTGGATGGCTACAAACATTTTCGGATTAATCATCGAATTTTTCAGTACTCCGACCGTAAAGGGGCCCACGTTAACGGCATCGAAAACTTTTGGAGCTTTTCCAAACGGCGGTTGGCAAAGTTTAACGGCATTAATCCTAAAAATTTTTACCTACACCTAAAGGAATGCGAATGGCGCTACAATGAGAAGCCCGATTTGTACAAAAAACTATCATTAATTCTTAAAATCTTCTAGGCAAGAGCCTTTCTTATTATACATCATTATTCAAGTTGAAATAATTTAGGGTTTAAAAAAATAATAGCGCCGCCCCGAAAGCCTGATGGCCTTGGGGCGGCGTTGTGTTCCTGAAGCGGCGGGCAGCGTTGTTGCGGTGTTATAAGGGGCCCTCCCACCGGGCCGACTGGCAGACATCGGCTGGGGCGGTACGTAGGTTTGTGTTACTTCCATCCACCTTTTGCAAGACGGGCACTGGTGGGGCCCTTCTTGCGGACATGACTGTGACGCCTTGCAGTCATTATAACCGCATTGGAAGAGCATACGGTTACTGACTTGCATTACCAGTCTTGAGTGAGAGGCTGGCGTGGTGCTTGAACCCGGGGTAACACCTGGGCGCGTGGCCGGTCGGCACATCGGCGGACCGGATAGCGTTGTGTGCGCTCTCCCACTTTGGTACAAGTGGAAGACTCGCAGTCTTCGGCCTTGCAGGGGCATAAGCCCCCCTTTCTATTAGGCTATATTGCTGTTGGTTACCTTAACAAATTTCAGAGAGAGAGTCAATAGCTTAGATTTAAGAATTGCAAAAATAATCCCGCCGGAGCGGGATGATTTTTGTGCCCCTCGGCTTTCCTCCTTCGCCAAGGCTTCCAACTTCGCTAAAGCTTCGTCGGACAAGTCGTCGGACAAGTCGCTCGGGACAAATAAAAATGCTCCAAATCTTTGGAGTATTTTTATTTGGTGGGTAGGGCAGGATTCGAACCTGCGTAGCCCGGAGGCGCCAGATTTACAGTCTGGTGTAATTGACCGCTCTACCACCTACCCATCTATTTAGTTTTACTTAAGATATGTTATCAGTTTTGGGGGAAAATATCAATCCCTGGCGTCATTGCGAGCGGAGCGAAGCAATCTCATAATAAGAAAGATTGCTTCGTCGCTAAGTCAAAGCCCTTAGCTCCTCGCAATGACAAAAATTTTATATCTTCACAAAATTCACTCGCAGCGCGTTTAAAATCACGGCTACGTCCAGGCCTTCCTGAATGAGCGCGCCGTAGGCCGGGATAATATGGCCGAGCGCGGCAAAAATCATCAGCAATACGCTGACGCCGATGCCAAAAAAAATGCTTTGTTTGGCGATGCGCAAAGTGGCTTTGGAAATTTTAAGGGCCTGGCCCACGCGGGAGAGGTCGTCCGCGGTAATTACAATGTCGCCCGATTCCGAGGACGCGGTGCTGCCGTGAGAGCCTACAGCAATTCCCACGTCGGCCGCGGCCAGCGCCGGCGCGTCATTAACGCCGTCCCCCACCATGGCCACGCTGCCGAATTGTTTTTTATGGTCTTTGACTTCCATAACTTTGTCTTCGGGCAGGCATTCGGCGTGGATGTCGCTTAAGCCCAGTTGGCCCGCAACAATATTCGCCACCTCTTTTTTGTCGCCCGTGAGCATCACAATTTTATCCACGCCCAGGGTTTTCATTTCCCCGAACAAAGATTTGATTTCCGGCCGAACGATATCGGTAAATAAGACCGCGCCGAGCAGAACTCCCCCTCCGCCTTCGCTAAAGCTACGGCGGACATGTCCCCCCTCTTTAGATAAAGAGGGGGTGGAAACTGCCAGATAAACGGCGATTTTCCCCTGTTTTTGGAATTGCTCGTGTTCTTTTAATCTCTCTTCGCTGAATTTTATGTTGTGTTTTTGCAAAAAAGACAGTTTGCCGAATAAATAATTTTGTCCATTAATGTTGCCGCTCACGCCGTCGCCGAATGTTTCCTGGAAATCTGCCGGGTAATCCAGTTTGAGATTTTTTTCCGCGGCATAGGCCCGCAAGGAGCGGGCCAAGACGTGCCCGGACAGCTGGTCTAAGGAAGCGGCGATATTGAGAATCTGATTTTGGTCGGCGCTTTGGCCGTCAAAAGTTTTGGCGCCTGCCACCTCGGGGGTGCCTAGCGTCAGTGTCCCTGTTTTATCAAAAATGAAAGCTTTGACTTCTGCCAACTTTTCCAGCGCGCCGCCGCTTTTGACAATAATGCCGCGGCTGGCTGCGCGGGAGACGCCGGACATAATCGCAATGGGCGTGGCTAATATCAAGGGGCAAGGCGTGGCGACCACGAGCACGGCCAAAAGCCTGATCGGGTCGTGCGAGAGTTGCCAGGCCAAGAAAGCCATCACAAATGTCACGGCCGTAAACCATAAGCTGTAACGGTCGGCCAGGCGCACAACCGGCGCGCGGCTCTCCGAGGCTTGCCTGACCAGCTGGATAATTTTTTCATAGGTGCTGTCCCCACTGGCCCTTAAGGCTTTAATTTCCAGCGCGCCGTCTTGGTTGACGCTGCCGCTGTAAACCTGCCGGCCCGCGCGTTTTTCCACCGGCACCGATTCCCCGGTAATGGCCGACTCGTCCAGGTTGCTTCTGCCTTCCAAAATCAGCCCGTCCGCGGGCACGACTTCGCCGGGTTTGACCACAAACACGTCTCCGGCTTTCAGTTCGGCGACGGGGATGTCTTTAAGCCCATCGGTGGCTTTTAAATGCGCTAAGCTCGGTACGCGGGAGAGCAAGGCCGTGAGTTCCTTGCGCGCGCGCTGCAAGGCGTAGCTTTCCAGCGCCTCGCCGCCGGAGAGCATCAGCACTATGACCGTGCCGGCCAAATACTGACCAAACAACAAAGACGCAATAATTGCCGTAACGGCAATAATGTCCACGCCAAAATGCCGGCGCCATAAATCTTTGAGCATGCGGATGGCCGGCGGCAGCGCGCCGAGCAGTAAGGTCACCAGCCAGATTTTTTTGTCAACGGTTTCAATGCCCCCGCGCCCAAAAAAATGGAAAACCGTTCCCAAAGCCAGGCCAAAAAACACGACTAACGGAATAATGAAATCTTTGAGGTTGAATTTGGACATATTGGAATGGAGTCGATGAGCACCTTCCCGGTTGTTTTACGGCCAACCGATATTTATCGGCAGTGTGATAATTATCGCCGGCGGTAATTTCGGCCAGAAGGTGCCCATCGGGCGCGGCATCGGGCGCGGGGTTAAAAAAACCGCGCAAAAATCTTTAATGATTCTGCCCGGATTTGCCTATCCTGCTCCTGTTGAGCCCGCGAGTTTGGCCGAAGATTTAGGCTGCGTTGGCCAAATTCGCACACAGATTATTTGACTGAATATATTATAGCATACTTATTGATGGGCATCTTCGTGGCGACAGAACCATCGATCTTAATTAAACGTCGACGGATAATTATCAATCAGCGATTGTAAAGCCACGAAGATGCCCATCAACCAGCTATTCCGGCAAAAGCAGCGGCGCGAATTTGACCCGAAGTTTGGTGATTTTGGGATCAATGACGAATTGGCAGTAAGGCAGCCCGCGGTTTTGGTTGTAATAATTTTTGTGGTAGCTTTCGGCCGGGTAGAATTTGTCAAAAGCCTTGACCTCGGTAACTATCGGCCGGCCAAACGTGCCGTACTTTTCCAGCTGCTCGATATAATCCCCGGCGATTTTTTTCTGTTCCGCGTCCATGAAAAAAATCGTGGACCGGTATTGCGGACCCACGTCGTTGCCCTGCCGATCCTTGGTGGTCGGGTCGTGCGTGGCCATAAAGACATTGACCAAATCTTCGTACGAAATTTGCTCCGGATCAAATTCAATTTTTATGGATTCAATGTGGCCGGTATTGCCGGCGGATACTTGCTCGTAAGTCGGGTTTGCCACAGACCCGCCGCTGTAGCCGGAAGTGACAGATAGCACTCCTCTTAGGCGCTGGAAAATCGCCTCGGTGCACCAGAAACATCCTCCGCCGAAAATCGCTGATTGGATCTTTTCCATAATATAGAGTTTCCTTTGGTTCCATCCCGACCGAGGCCCGTAATCAGAATTATATTAAGCGGGCCGAGTGGAGGGATCTATAATAAATGCTTGAATTACAGATTCCTCGGCTCGTCCTGCTGATAATAATCCCGATGCGGACTCGCTCGGAATGGCAATAGTGTTAATATCTGTATTTATTTATATCAATCCTAAAATCTCCGCTGACTTCAATCCCCTCTTCCATCAGCAATTCTTTTTGCAGTTCCTTGCTCGCTTCCCAATTGCCCTTGATTGATATCAGCCCCTGGTTGTTTATCACGCGCCACCAGGGTATACCGGCGCCGGGATCTAAGCTCCTTAAGATTCCGCCCACCTGCCTGGCCGCGCGCGGGTGGCAGCAGGCCGCGGCCACCTGGCCGTAACTGGCCACCCGGCCTTTGGGGATATTTTTGACATATTTTAAAACTTGTCGCTTAAAATTTTCCATAGTGAATATATTATAACAAAAACTTGATTCTTATGGGGCAAGCCCTTAGAAATTCATTGAAACAAACACAAAAACCAGACGTTTTATATAATTACGGAGGGTAATATTTAATCTTAACAAGGAGTGATATGAACCCACAAAATTACCAAAAAAGCAAACAGGTAATCGGCCTGTCTTTGGCGGCGTTTTTAGGCTTTAGCATAATAGTTTCCAGGACGGCGGTCGGCGGCGGCTTTGATTATTTGTTAAAAGCTAACGCGACTTCAGCCAAATTAACCCAAGTGAGCCTAACGGCGCAGGCGCAACAAGCGCCTCAAGTTTTGGCAACTTCAAGCGGGGCTGATAAAAATAGCTCAGGAAACGGGCCTTTGTTAACAGCACAAACCCATTCCGTGGAAAAAACTACCTTAATAAAGGATAATTCGGCGAACCCAAAACCGGCCAATTCCAGTATAACTAATACCCAAAACGCGGAAATCAATACGGTTTCAATCAGCTCTACAGCAACCAGTACGGTCAATAACACTACGGTTTATACGACTCAAACTTTGGCTTTGCATAACAAGGGCGGCGATTGCTATGTCGCGTATCAGGGAAAAGTCTACAATGTCAGCGGCCAGTCGGTTTGGAACACGTGCAATTACGGCGGAGTAGCCGGAGGGGCCGATGTTACAGCCAATTTCCCGGGAGCGGCGTATTATTTTACCAGCTTTCCCCAAGTTGGCGTTTATCAGGATACGTCCAATAAGACAACAGTCGCTAACAATAACACGATTTTAAATAATACGAATAATTCCCAAAATTTCCAAAATTCCGCGACCAGCACATCGTCCGCAATCAGCCTTAACCGGCAAGGAGACGATGATTATCTTTCTCAAAATTCCGTCGGCAGCCAAACTTCCCAAACAACCGCCAGCGGTAATCGCCGCGGGCGCAAATCAAGAAATGATGATTAATTTTAGCCCACCTTCGGCTTTATGAATATAAAAAAATTAATATTTTCCTTTTCTTTGGGGGTATTTTACGTGGCGTACGTTGTTTATGATAGGGCCCATCCCGTTGTCTCGAATTTCAGCCTTGCGCCTGTGACACAGAATCTTGGCGTTGGCCAGCAAGTTATGGGCACCCAAGCAGCCGGATCCGCCGATCCCCCTGCTACTACGCAAGTAGCCGGCCAAAATTTGCTCGCGATTAATCAGCAACCATCGGTTTCCGCCGTTTCCACGCCTGCTGCCGGACAGTCCCAGCAGACAAATTCCCAGCCCGCGGCTTCACCCGCGCCTGCATCTACCCCAACCCCAGCTCCGCCAACTCCGGTTTTGGTCCCAACGCCAACGCCAACGCCAACCCCTGCCCCAGCGGCTCCCGCTCCCGTGCCTCAGCCCCAAGGCCAATATAAAGACGGTCAATACACCGGCCCGAGCGTGGATGCTCTTTACGGTTTTGTCCAGGTCCAGGCCACGGTTTCGGGAGGCAAACTCACCAACGTGCAATTTTTGAGTTACCCGACCGACCGGACAACTTCCCAAAACATTAATTCCCGGGCCACGCCTTTGCTGGCGCAGGAAGCCATTGCCGCCCAAAGCGCGAACGTAAACATCGTGTCAGGCGCCACGGAAACCAGCAGCGCTTTTATCCAGTCGCTCGGCGCGGCGTTGGCGCAGGCCAAAGTTTAACGATTGAAAGATTGAAAGATTGAAAATTGAAAAATTAAATAATTGAAAAATTTTCTGGCTGCCCCAATCTTTCAATTATTTAATCATTCAATCTTTTAATTTGTCTATGACACAAACGCGGCTAATCATGGGCATGCCCATTACAGTGGAAATTGTCAACCTTCCGGAGGTGGAAGGCGTTTTTGACTCGGTGTTTGATTTTTTTTGGAAAGTGGACCAAAAATTCAGCACCTATAAGTCAGACAGCGAAATCAGCCGAATCAACCGCGGGGAACTGGATTGGGAAAATATCAGCCCGGAAATGAAGGAAGTTTTTGAGTTAAGCGATCGGACAAAAAAAGAAACCAACGGTTATTTTGACATTTTAACGCCGCAAAAAATTTTTGACCCTTCCGGCCTGGTCAAGGGTTGGGCCATAAACCGGGCGGCAGATATGATGCGAAATTTGGGCTGCAGGAATTTTTACATTAATGCCGGCGGAGACGTGCAGACTAGCGGCAGCAACGCCGAAGGGCGGCCGTGGAGCGTTGGCATTCGCAATCCCTTTAATAATTCGGAAATCATCAAGGCGGTTTTTATAAGCGGCGAGGGGGTGGCGACTTCGGGCACATATGTTCGCGGCCAGCATATTTATAACCCCCTCAATCCGCGAGAGCCGATAACGGAAATTGCCAGCCTGAGCGTAATCGGCCCCAATATATACGAAGCCGACCGTTTTGCCACCGCGGCTTTTGCCATGGGGAAAGAGGGAATAAATTTTATTGAGCGCCAGCCGGGTTTGGAAGGCTATATGGTGGACAAGAACAAAATGGCGACAATGACGGGCGGATTTGGAAAATACACGAAAATAATTGACAAGATTTAAAAGATTTAAATGATTGACAAGATTGGGATTGGCAGTTATGCCAGCCCCGTAATACAACATTCGATAGATTAATTATCCTAAATATCAACAGATGTCATTTTATCACGCTTGGCTATCTTGGAGAGCGCCAGTTTCGAATGTTGATATACGGGGTCAATTTTGGCAAATGAGCCATGCTTAATTTGATAGACAGCTTACTTGACCGCATAACTATGTACCGCCTGGTGCTGTACTTTTTGATTTTTTTGCTGGCCGCGGCAGCGGTTTTGGGCTCTTTGGGAATAATGCCATACAGTCCGGTTTCCCTGCTTTTTTCCGCCGCAACCTTGACTGTTTACTGCCTGGCGGCCAACTCGCTTTTTGCCCTGATCTTTAAAGTGCCGGCAAATAAGGAATCCGTTTACATTACCGCTTTGATCCTGGCTTTGATAATTACGCCGCCTTTGCCCGGCGCTTTTTTAACGTCCCTGCCGTTTTTCATTTGGGTTTCGGTTTGGGCTATGGCCTGCAAATTTGTTGTTAACATCGGCGGCAAACATATATTTAACCCGGCGGCTTTTGCCGTTGCCCTAACCTCTTTAACCATTGGCCAGTCTGCCACCTGGTGGGTCAGCTCTCCCTCTTTGATGGTGTTTACGCTGCTCGGCGGTCTTTTGGTTATAAGGAAGGTGCGGCGGTTTGACGCGGTAATTGCTTTTGCTTCAACTGCCCTGCTAACCATGATTTTGTTGTCCATCGGTAAAACCGGCCTGCCGATGATATTAAAAGAAGCGTTCTTTTATTCGCCGCTGATATTTTTTGCCAGCATTATGCTCACGGAGCCGCTCACTATGCCGCCGGAGCGCTCAAGCCGCATCGTTTACGGATTTTTGGTCGGGTGGCTGTTTGCGCCGCAGACCCACTTTGGTTCGTTTTATTTTACCCCGGAACTCGCGTTGCTCGCGGGCAATATATATTCATATGCCGTCAGCCCCAAGGGCAGGTACGCGTTTAAGCTCATTGCCAAACAGGAAGCGGGCAAAGGCATTTACGATTTTGTATTTGAATCCCCCAGGCGCCTGGCCTTTAAGCCCGGCCAATATATGGAATGGACGATGGGCTTAAAGCGCGGCGACAGCCGCGGCAACCGCCGGTACTTTACCCTGGCTTCCTCGCCGACAGAGGACAATCCCCTGCTCGGAGTTAAATTTTATCCTGACTCCAGCCGTTATAAGCAGGAAATGCTGGATATGGAAGCCGGCCAGGAAATTTACGGCGGGCAGCTGGCCGGAGACTTTGTGCTGCCTAAAAGTAGGGACAGAAAAATTGTGTTCGTGGCCGGCGGCATTGGCATTACTCCGTTCCGCAGTATGCTGAAATATTTAATTGATAAAAACGAAGAACGGCCGATAGTCGTTTTGTATTCCAACCGGTATCACAACGAAATAGTTTATGTTGACGTGCTGGAGGAGGCGCGGGAAAAACTGGGTGTTAAAACCGTTTACGCCTTAACAGACCCAAAGCAGGTTCCCGCGGGATGGCCTGGCCTGACTGGCCATTTTACGCCGCAGGCGATCGCCCGCGAAATTCCGGATTTTGCCGAGCGCGTTTTTTACATATCCGGCTCCCAAAATATGGTTTCGGGCTTTAGGGATATGCTGGATTCGCTGGGTTTGCCAGGAAGCAAAATCAAAACCGACTTTTTTCCCGGCTTAGTTTAGCAAATTTTGCCGCTCATTTTTTCAGCGCGAAACATCTTAAATTATCTAAGAAACAATTTTTCAAAATTAACGTATTACACGGTGGAGAACACGGAACTTTTGGAATTTATCGCCCAGGCCCAGGCAGGCCGGACCGAAGCGTTCGGAAAAATCTATGACCAATACAGTCAGCCGTTGTTTCGCTTTATCCGTCCCAGAGTGCAGGGCAAGCAGCAGGCTGAAGATTTGCTGCAGGAAGTATTCATTAAGGCTTGGCGCGGGCTGCCTACATACAAACCGCAAGGCGGTAATTTTTCAAGCTGGCTGTACCGGATAGCGCTTAACGCCGTTACCGACCATTACCGCAAAATCGGCAGGAGCGCGCAGACCGTGGAAATTATGGAAAATATGGATTTTGCCACTTCGGAAAACCACGAAGCCGCGCTTGACATCGGCCTGGACGCCTTAAAGGCCCGCGAGCTGTTAAAACAGCTGCCTGAAAAACATAGGATTGTGCTGGAACTGCGGTACTTGAGCGATTTGACAATCCGGGAAATTGCCGGCGCGCTGGGGAAAAGCGAACTGGCCGTCCGGGTCCTGCAGCACCGGGCCATAAAAAAAATGAGATCTTTAATCAATCAAAAGCAGTTTAAACAATGAAGCCTTTCAACAAAAACGACGATCTTAAAACAGCACTATTTTTGGAAAAGTTGCGGGAAAGTTTGGAAATGGGCAGCCAAGACCGGGCCCGGTTACGCGAGGCGATTTTAGCCAAAGCCTCGATTACGCCGCAAGCTATGCCGCAAAGCCGGCCCGAGGCCAAAACCTTTTTTGGTTTTACCATCGCAAGTTTTTCCAAAACAGCCGCGGTGGTGGTTTTGGTGTTCGCCGGTTTCAGCGGCATTGTCTACGCTTCAGGCAGCGCTCTGCCGGGCAACCTTTTGTATCCGGTCAAACTGGCAAAGGAAGCCGTGGAGTTGAGGTTGGCCGCTACGCCGCTTAAGCGCGCGTCTGTCTTGGCCAATCATGCGGAAATCCGATTGCAGGAAATCCAGGAATTGCAGGCAAACCACACATTAGGGACGCCGCCGCAGCCGGTAAGTCCTGAAATTAGGCAGCAAGCCGCGGCCCAGGTAAGAAGCGCGATGCGGGCTTTATCCGGCGCGGAAGACAGTTTAAACCGCCAAGGTAATTCCCAGCAGGCCGCGGCTGTACAGGCGCAGATTGAGGATTTACGGCAGCATGTTAGGCAGGCAGGCGAGGAAATGGGCGGAATTCGCGCAGCTTCAAACGCACCCGAGGGGCAGCAGGCATCCGGCACGCAGCAAAGCTTGATAACTAATCAGAATAGCGGGCGTTTACAGGAACAAAAAAACAAGCAGGCAACCTCAACCGGCGCGACGGCCCAAAGTGCCGGCAATCAGAATTTTAATAAAGACATCGGACAATCGGATAATAAAAATTCGGAAAATAGCCGGCAGATTTTGTCCAGTCCGGATACGGGCGGAAACAAACTTCAGGCGTTGCCAACCGAGGCGTCAACAAGCACGCCACAAGCCGGTTCCGCCGCCCCGCAAACAAAAAGTTTTTCCGCGACCTCATCGGTTCCTTCCGCTGTTACAGCATCATCCACACAAAGCGCAACCGTTTTGCAAGCGACTACGACGCCTCCCCGCGCGGAGTCCGGCGACCAAGGCCAAACGGACCAGCAAAGCTCGTCTTTAGGCGCGGGTTCGGCCAGTTCAATTTTACCTCATGACAATTACGAAAATGGCGGAGATAACAAAAAATAAGTTAAAAAAATCTTTTTTCCTGGAGCCCAAGTGCGGAATTGAACCGATGACCTACTCCTTACCATGGAGCCCCGACGCACTTCGTGGTCGGGGCGGGTTGCTCTACCAACCCCGACGCTCGCAAAGCGAAGTCGGGGCTCCGACCTCCGGCTTCTTGTAATTTCCCAAATGCCGGAGCGTCGGAGCTGAGCTTTTGAATAAAAATTCTTTCCTGGAGCCGACGATCGGAATTGAACCGATGACCTACTCCTTACCATGGAGTTGCTCTACCAACTGAGCTACGTCGGCACTTAGAAAGAATTTTTTTACTTAAGTTTTATCTTAATAAAACCATTTCTATAATTTTTTCAAGATAATCTTCCCACTTGATTTTTTAACCTAAATTCTACCTTATTTTTCCCGCAGCCTTTCCAGTTTTTCCGCGACACGGCCGTTTTGCGGCTCGAGCTCGTGGGCTTTTTGCAAAGCGTTCATGGCTTCGTCGTTTTTTCCGAGCTTGAGGCAGATGTTGCCGAAGCTTAAGTAGTAGCGCGCGCTTTGCGGTTCCAGCGCAATGGCGCGGCTAATGTTTAAGAGCGCTTCCTCGCTTTGGCCCAGCGCTTCCAAAACCAAGCCCAAGTTATAATAACGGTTTGGTTGGGAAGAATCAAGCGCCAGGGATTTTTGGTAGTGCTCGGCAGTTTTATCAAAATCCTTCAGCTGGTAATAACAATAAGCCAGTCGTGCCTGGTAGTCGGCGTTGGCCGCGTCATGCTGCGTCAGATAATCGTAAATGTCCAGCGCGTCTTGCGTGGCGCCGGTTTCCAGATAGTATTTGCCGAGGTTGTCGTAGCTGGCCAGGTTTTTCGGGTCGCGCTTGATGATGTTTAGAAAGTACTGCTCGCTTTTGACTTCCTCGGTGGAGGCCGCGGCGGTAAGGGCTGGCTTTTGCTCCAAGTACCGCGGTCCGAACATTTTGCGGATGCGATAGCCGGCCAAAGCATGCGGCTTGAGGTCTTTGGCTTCCAGGGCAAATCGCCAAATTTTTTTCGCCCAGAGTTTCAGTAAAGTCCTGACTTTGGAAATCGCCCGGGTCGGCAGGCCTTTGTCCTGCAATTTGAGCGCGGCGGCTTGGCTGTTTTCGGTCTTGCCGGCCTGGACCGCGGCCTCAGGCAAACGCCGCAGGATAATCACTAAAATCCCCAAAATGGCCAGAATGAAGATGATGTTGGGTAGGATTTGGTAAGACAAGGGCGTTGTTAACGATTGACTATTAACAATTAACTATCAACACACGGTTAATCGTTAATCGTAAATTGTTAATTGTGATTTTAGTTTCCCAGCACAAACCTGGCAAACCTTTTGACTTGGATGTTTTCGCCGATTTTACCCACGGCCTCGGCCAGCAAACCCGAAACCTTGATGTCGGGATTTTTGCAAAACGGCTGGTCCAAAAGACAGGTTTCCTCGTAGTATTTGGCCAGCTTGCCTTCCAAAATTTTGCTGATGACATCCTCGGGTTTGCCCTTCATCTGTTCCTTGTAAATTTCTTTTTCTTTTTCTACCACTTCGGAAGGCACTTGGTCGCGGCTGACGTACAGCGGGTTGGCTGCGGCAATGTGCAGGGCCAAATCTTTGGCTAAAGTCTTAAAGTCTGCCGTTCGGGCGACAAAATCGGTTTCGCAGTTTACTTCCACCAGTACGCCGACGCGGTCGCCGGGATGGATGTAGCTGGCCACCACGCCTTCCTTAGCCACGCGATCGGCCTTTTTGCCCATTTTGAGCGCGCCTTTTTTGCGCAAAATTTCCACGGCCTTGGTTTTGTCGTTTTTGGCCTCGGTGAGGGCGTTTTTGATTTCCATCATCCCCGCGCCTGTCAATTCCCGCAATTCTTTTATAAGATTGTTGACCATAGTTTTATGAGTTTTATGTTGTAGGTTGTGGCGGCCAGTACGGTTGTAAGATATTGGTTTTAAGTAACATAAGACCTAATACTTAAACCAGACTGGCGGCTATCCCTTATAACTTATTACTGATTGTCTCGGGTGCCTTATCCGCTTCCTTGATAACCGGCTGCGTCTGCCTTCCTTCGCTGACGCCTTCGGCCATAAAAGCGGTGACCAGTTCAACAGCTTTGGTGGCATCGTCGTTGCAGGGAATGGGGAAACTCAAACCCGTGGGGTCGGCGTTGGTGTCCGCCACGCCGATGATTTTGACTTTGGACTTCAGCGCTTCCTTGACCGCAATATCGTCGTGCTTGACATCGGTCACGAATATCGCCTCCGGCAGCTTGCGCATGTTGCTGATGCCCTCAAACAATTTTTTCAGTTTTTCAATTTCGCGTTCAACCAGCAGGCGCTCTTTTTTGGTGTAGCGGCTTTCCAGCTCGCCTGAGGCTTTGAGGCTTTCCAGTTTTTCGAGCTTGCGGATGGTGCGCTGGATGGTACGGAAGTTGGTAAAGGTGCCGCCCAGCCAGCGGATAGTAACGTACGGCATGCCGCAGGAGACGGCCGCGTTTTTAACAATGTCGCGCGTCTGCCTTTTGGTGCCCACGAACAGCACAATGCCGCCACGGCCTGCCGTTTCCTTGGCGAACTTAGCGGCGGCGACCAGGCATTTTTTGGTTTTTTCCAAATCCAAAATATGGATATTGTTGCGGACCGTAAAAATATACGGCTTCATTTTGGGGTTCCAGCGCGAGGTAGTATGCCCAAAATGCGCCCCTGATTTGAGCAGGTCTAAAAGGGTTATGTCTTTCATTGTTATCTATCCTTTCCTTCTTATCCCGCGGGCCCGTTTTGTGACTCATCAGCAAAAAGAGCAGGAAGATGTGCGGAATATGTTAGATTAATATTGTGCAATGATTATAGCAGGGGTTGACGAAATTTGCAAGAAGAGGTACAATGAATTGACATAATTTAAAAAATTAACAAAATTGACATAAACGGCCTTTAGGCCGTCCCGAATGAAATGAGGGATCCCTCGACTCCCCTCGGCAAGCTCGGGGTTACTCGGGATGAAAGCTATTATTATAAATTATAGTTTGTCAGTTATGTTCAATTTTGATCAATATGAAAGATTCCATCCATCCCCAATTTTATACAACCGCCAAAGTTACCTGCGCCTGCGGTAACAGTTTTGTGACGGGCTCAACCGAAAAAGAGCTGCATACGGAAGTCTGCAGCCGGTGTCATCCGTTTTACACGGGCAAGCAGAAATTGCTGGATACCGCCGGCTCTATCGATAAATTCAAAAAGCGCGCCGCTGCGGCCAAAAGCATCAAAGCTGCGGTTAAGCCCAAGAAAGAACGCAAGGTTAGAACTAAAAAGTAGCCGTTTAGATTTTTATCAAAGCCATCCTGACGAGTGTGTTTGGGGTGGTTTTGTGTTAGAATGTTATTAGTGCATAGTGCTTAGTAAATAGGATAAAATATTGAATATGGCGTGGATAATTTATGCTTTAATTGTCAGTTTGATAACCGTTGGCGGTGATTATTTTATCAAGCGGGCGGGAGCGGATGCTTCCAAGTTTGTTGTTTGGCAATTCTTGTTTGCGGGAATCCTGCTTTATATTTTGACCGGGATTGGCTGGTTTTATGTGATGAAGCATGTCAAGCTAACAAGCCTCGGCGTGGTTTATGGAGTGTCAACCGTTCTGTTTGTCTCCC
>CAVVMJ010000008.1:0-63147 GCA_963749445.1 uncultured bacterium | reverse complement strand
TTTTTAGCGGGATTATAAAGTTCCACGAATTCCTCGTCGTCGCCCGCGGGATTGGGCAAAAGCTCGCTGATGAAAACCTCGGACAGCGGCCGGTCTTGGGCGTTAATTTCCCCGGGCGTCGGCGCGCCAAACGACCATTGGTCTTTGCTGCCCATACTGTAGCTCTGCCCTTCCGGCGCGTTCTTAAAACTTACGCTTTGCGCCAGACTGTTATCCGGCCGAAAAAACCTTAAAGTGTCGCCGGTAGTGTTTAATAAAAACTTACCGGCCGGAATCGCAATTTGCAAAAAACCCAAAGGCCCGATTTGCGCGCTGCTCGGCAAAACGTAAGCCGTGGATCCGGGCAAATTATTACTGCCCTGATCATCCAGTTTCCAGCCGGCCACGCTGGTCGTGGCATTAGTCGTGTTGTACAATTCCACCCATTGTTTGCCCGAGTTATCACCGGTCGGGTTAACTAAAAACTCCGAGATGATAACACTGGTGGCATAGCTGCCGTTAAAAAAATAGTTGCCTGATGAATTATTGTAGCTTTCGGCAGGCGCGCCGCCGCCTCCCGATGATTGCTGAGCCGGCGGCGGCGCGGCATTGGGCAAGCCCAAAGTTTGTGGCGCCCACATCCAACTCCCGCCGACATTTTGCCAGCCCCAGCCTTCCGGCGCATTGTCCGTGTAAGTGACGGAGTCCGCCAAAGTCTGGTCGGGATAATACAAATTCGCGGTATCGCCGCTGTTGGTCAATGAAAAATTCCCTGTCGGGATCACAACCGCCAGAAATCCACCCGCGGATATTTGCGTGGACGTCGGCAGCTGGTAAGCCGAAGCTACGCCGTGGTTATCGCTTAAAAACCATCCCGACAAATCCACCGTGCTGGTGCCGCTGTTAAACAACTCCACCGCCTCATTCCCTTCATCCGTTCCAACCGGATTGGCCAAAATTTCGCTGATGGTAATTGTGGCCGGATAAGTGGTGCTGGCTGCCGGCGGTGTCGTTGTCGTCGAAGGCGATCCTGGAACAATGTCTGGTATATTTAAATCTGCGGCCGATGTAACACTCGAATTATGTGGGTTAGATGCAATTAAAACAAAATCATCCGCAAAAACGCCATCGTCCAAAATTTCGCCATTAGTAAACTTTCTGGCTAAAGACTTTCCTGAACTCGGATTGGTGGTCGTTGAATAGGCAAAGCCTCCGGCCGACTGGTTTCCCCAACCCAGCTTATCAATGCTTGATGTTGCGTCCAAAACTGGGCTGGCCGAAATGTACACTCCGCCGTCAGATACCAATTTATTGGTGGAAGAAGAGGATGTGGCATAAGTAGCATCCAAACTTACCGCACCGGTATAGCCCTCGGCAAGACCAATAAGAAAATATCCCCTGCTTGATATGATATTATGCGCAAAATTCAGAGTCTTGTCTTTATCGGTATGATTACTGTTTAAAATATGCAAATGCAGCGGCAAAGCGTTTAAGTCAATATCTAATCCGGTCGGGTTGTACAGTTCGACAAACTCATCATCCACGCTCGCTCCGGCAATCTGCACCTGGCTAATGACCAGATGGTTCGCGTCGGCGCGGGCAATGCTAAAAAACCCGATAACAAAAAAGCCCGACACTAAAGCCGCGCAAAAGACTAACGCCATCAATCTTATGTTTATTTTCATAAGGGTATTTTAATTTCACCCTTACTATAGCAAAGCTTTTAAAAATCTGTCAACAACAAAGCATTTTTTATAAACTCTTATAAACTCTTATAAACTCCGACAGTTTACAAATAATTTTATTCCTTTTTTTCACATATGTGAAAAAAAGGAATAAAATTTAATCTGCTTATAAAACGCCGGCGAGGACAAAATGTTCTTTCATCTTTTGCTCGTCTTCCCTATCCAAACCAATTATCTCCATCACCGTGACAAACCGGGAGATACCGTAATGCCCGACAATAAATTCTATTTCCGCGCGCGGATCAAAGGGATAAAACCACAGCGTCCTTTGCAGGGGGTAAAATTTCATATCCTTGAGCTTGTTGCGGAATAAATCCGCGGCCCAGCGGTACTCCTTTGTGGGAATATCGGCCGCTACCTGCCACCACCTGCCGTCCCATTTCGGGCTTTTGGACGGCTGCAGGATTTTAAAAGCCAAGCTGTCGGATTTTTTCCGGCCCAAAGCGGTCAAAAAAACCTTAAAGTCCGGGCCGTCTTTTTTGAAGGCGATGTAATTTTTCTTGCGCAAATAATAAAAAGCTCGCGCGGCTTTTTGTTCTTTCTCCCGGCGCAAATAACGCCGGCCGGGATTTTTTTGCGTAAACAATTTTCCCAAAGCCGCCAAAAGGTTGGGGACAACCGCCGATACGGTAATAATCCCCGCTACCGCGATTATTGCCAAAGCCATATCTGCGGCGGTACGCAAGGACTCCAGCTGGTTACTGCTAATTTCAAATTTTCCTTTGCGCGGGTTGGCTTCGCGGATTAATCCCGCAATTTTTTGGTATTTCATTTGCGTTTTGCCTTAAATTCTTCCTTTTTATCACATATGTGATAAAAAGGAAATTTTATTTCTCTTCGTTTGCCGCGGGGATGGCTTCGCCGGCTCCGGCATCGGGGAACATCTGCTTAAACAGCGTACCGAGCACGCCGTTTAAAAATTTTCCAGATGATTCTCCGCCGAAAGTTTTAGCCAGCTCCACGGCTTCGTTAATGGCCACTTTGGGCGGCACATCCCTTAAAAACATCAGCTCGTAAATGCCCAAGCGTAGCACGGCGCGGTCCACGCCGTCAATCTGCTCAATCGGCCATTCCGGCGCGGTCTTGGCAATAATTTGGTCTATTTCGTCCAGATGCTCGGCCACGCCTCCGGCCAGCTGTTTGACAAAACCGGCATCATCCAAATTATGCCCGAACTCGGAAAGGTTGTTTTTGACAATGCCGTCCAGCGGTTCCTGCCTACCCTTAAAATCCCATTCAAACAGCGATTGCATGGCAATGGTTCTGGATAGATGCCTATTTGCCATAAATGTAAATAAAATCTAAATTCTAAACCTCTAAAAACTAAACAAACACTAAATTTCAAATCACAAACGGTTTAAACTTTAAAATTTATAACGTTTATGATTTGTTTATAATTTAGAGTTTAGAGTTTAGAGTTTATAAAATTACAAAATTTATTTTGTAATTTTACGGCCCTTATAAAATCCGCAATTTTTGCACGGCAAGTGCGGCATGGTTGAGCCGCCGCAGTTTTTGCAAACGGCGAACGAAATTTTGCTTAACGCGTCATGGCTCCTGCGCTGGTCGCGTCCGCTTCTGGTTTTATGTTTTTTTGGAACTCCCATAAATTTTTTATCCGATAAAAAATTTACCTTGAGCGAGGTTCGCCTGTGAACCGAGTCGAAAGGTGAATTTCTTGATTAGCTGATGAATTAAACAAATTATAGCTAAACAAAGGCTTTTCGTCAACTTTGACCACCAGCGTTAATCGTTAATCGTCAATTGTTAATTGTTTGCTTTCCATCCTCCAACCCGCCGATGATGACAGGATGTTGTCCCTGATGTTTATCTTACGATAACTATCACGACCAACACATCACCGACGGATTGCAAAAAAGAAAATATTATTCCCCTCTCCCTCTGGGAGAGGGTTAGGGTGAGGGTTTTATTTTAAGGGGTGCGGAGCGGGTTGAGTAAAACATAACAGTCACTCTCCCCGCTCATGCCGCGTATGCCACTCTTCGTAAGTTTGTCCCTTGTAAAGTATAGGCTTTAAAAAACAGCCTATGACGAACTGAAACAAAAACCTCACAAGAAACCAAATCGAAGGGACAAAGATCGCCAATATGACAATGGCGATTATGACAAATATATGGACTCTGTAGTCCATCATCCCTCCTTTCAGAAATGATACCACAGCGCCGAATTGCCTTGCTTACCAGCGCCTTCCGGTTTCACTTCGTCGCTTTCCATGTCAACCTTAATTGACCTGACGACGACCGTGCCGATGGCAACGGCTGCCAACAGCACTCCAACAATCAGCGGCCAGAACGCCGCCCAAAACTGCTGCAACATATCCAAAAAGCTCATGATCTCCTCCCAAACCTACCCGCCTGCCTTAGGCAGATGGACAAATTTGGAAGAAAAACTACTAGGGGCGGATAAATGCAAAAATATACTGATTATAATTGCGCCGCCCCCTTATGAAAATCCCCTCAAAAACCCCTCCTTCAAAAGCTAACATCCCCACACCAGGCAGCGGAACCAGTGCCAAGCTGCCTGAATGTAACCAGTGGCTTTCAACGGCCACCCTACGGCAATCGGGCCGATAGAAAGCACTGCCGCCGCCAGGAGGAGCGCTAACTTCAAATTAGCCCTCTGTGCCCGGATGTCATCTTGCGGGGCAAGATTCCTTCCCGCCCCCGATGCCACGACCGGTCTCATCTTGCCACCCGCCAAGGTGGCGCACTTCATCAACAAATACGACAAGGACATAAGTCCCCCCATTCGCGCCTCTCGGCGCGTTGTTGTGGCGCCTCGCAGCGCGTTGCGATTTTGCGGGAACAATGTCCCGCGCTCCCCTTGGAGATTCTCCCGATCCCCCAAGGAGCGCAAGTTTCCATTTTTGAAAATCTGCGCTCCTAAAAGGACTAGTCCAAATTAGCCTTATTGTATTCTTCTTAAACTATTTTTTCAACCTGCAATTTTGGCACAAAAAAAAGAGCACCTAGAGCCCCCTTTTTATATAACGAAAATAATTCGGCGACCCATTCGGTCTAACTCAGGGTCGCCCTGAGTATTGTCGAAGGGCGGCGTATTAGATAACCGATACCCCGCCGAGCCGCTTCCCGCGATTTTTTCGTGCCGATTCGTCTGCAGTATTCGTGAAAATTCGTTTTGCTCACACAATTGTGGGTCTAAAGAGATGAGGCCAAAAGGTCTAAGGCGACCTCCATAAGATATGCCTTCCTGTTAGGCCCACGGTGGTGTAAATAAATGAATCGAATCAACGAATTAGACGAATCTGCGAATCTCTACGAACAACGAATTCGTACTTCGTAGGGATTCGTTGATTCGTTCCATTCGTAGATTCGATTACTTAACAAAAAACCGTATACTTCAATACAGGAGAATCAATAGAATTATTCTTGTATGCAGTATACGGCTTTATAGCGCCGCCGATCCGTTTTATCGAAATCAGCAGCACGTGCCCCCACGCCAATCTCCATCAAAGCTGTTCTAAAGATAAATGAATCTCTTAATCTGTTGGGAAATTTTATTCAATATACTAACCTGGTGAAGATTGGCGTAGGGACTTGCCTGTATACCCATTTGTCTCCTGTAAAAACGAACGGATATTTATTAAGTTTTAAAAGAAGGTCATTACCGTTACGATAATAACCTCTTACTATACGCCTATTTCGCCCTTTTGTCAAGGGTTTTGGGTGATGAATTTAAATTTTTGGCTTATTTATAGGCAAAAAAATATAATACTACTTCTCAAAAAGTCTGATTATAGTTTTAAAATCCAAATTTCTGTGGGCTACTGCCAATAATTCTAAAATCCTTTTCAAATCTGCGGGCTTTCTCACAGAATTCACATAAGCTGCTTTTAGGGCAGCTATGTCTCTTTTTGTACTTTTTTTATGGCCAAACCCTTTTCCTTCACCCCGTTTAGCATATAACTGGGCAAGCTTAAGGGCTTCCTCGGCAAACTCTTCAAGCTGGCCGCGCAAGGTTGGGTCTTGCTCCATAGCTATAAGATCTTCCAGTTCCTCCAAAGGGCTGACTGTATGTTTTTCTCTCTGTCTCTGAGAATGTTTATATCTCTCTTTAAAACCTCTAAAATCCAACTCAGGAAAGTTCGCGGCTAAAACATCTAAAAGCCGCCCAATCGCAGTTTGATTTTTAACCATAAGACATGCGACGGTAAATTGATCATGTTCACTTTTTAAAACGGTGTGGGCCATGCGTTTTGCATCCATACCCATAACTTTGTGCTCGGCCGATTCCCGGGCGATCCTTAAAACGAGGCTATACAAAACCATCAGTTGGCGTTTTTGCTCCGGATCTTGTTCTTCTTGCAAAATAGAAGCAATGGCAACCTCGGGGATGGCTTTTAAATCCGGTTCGCGTTCGTCCATAAAAAATTCCCTAAATATCAATTAAAGTATATCAAAAACCCCGGGCGCAATAAAGGGCGGGTTGTAAACCCGCCCCTACGTTCGTGTTTTCGTGAAAATTCGTCTGCCCTGATTCGCGCTAATTCGTCTCCCTAGTACATATCTCCACCCATCCCGCCCATTCCCCCGCCCATGCCGCCCGGCATGGCCGGCGGGCCTTTGGGCTCAGGTTTGTCCACGACAATGGCTTCGGTGGTAACTAAGGTTGAAGCGATGGATACCGCGTTTTCAAGCGCCAGGCGAGTGACTTTCAAAGGGTCGACAATGCCGGCCTTCATCATATCTTCCACCACCCCGGTCTGCCAGTCCGCCCCGTTGTATTTGGTAAAATCATAACCCGCGTGGCTGCCTTTGGTTTGGATGAATGTGATGATGCCCGTTGGCTCCACGCCGCTGTTTTGGGCAATCTGCCGCAAGGGAGCTTCCAGCGCGGCGCGGACGATTTTATAACCCATACGATGGGCGCCGCTGACCTTGTCCATTTCCTTATCGAGTAACGGAACAATTTTTACCAAAGCCGCGCCGCCGCCGGCCACAATCCCCTCTTCCACGGCTGCTTTGGTGGCATTGAGCGCGTCTTCTATCTTGAATTTTTTGGTCTTCATTTCCGTTTCCGTAAAGGCGCCGACTTTAATGACGCCCACGCCGCCGGCCAAACGAGCCATTCTTTCCTGCAACTTTTCCTTGTCATAATCCGATGTAGAGTCTTTGTATTCGGCCTTAATCTGGTTAACGCGATCCTCAATTTTTTTCTTGTCGCCCGCGCCGCCGACTATGGTGGTATATTCTTTGGTGGCAATCACTTTGCGCGCCTGGCCAAGCTGGTTGATTTCGGTTTTTTCCAACTTTAAGCCCATATCTTCGGTAATTACCGCGCCACCAGTAAGTACGGCAATGTCCTGTAGCATCTCTTTGCGCCTGTCGCCAAAACCCGGGGCTTTTACCGCCAAAACGTTAAACGTGCCCTTGAGTTTGTTGAGCACAAACGTAGCCAAAGCCTCGCCTTCCACTTCGTCGGCGATTATCACCAAATCTTTTTTGCCGCTTTGCGCGACTTTTTCCAAGACCGGCAAAACTTCCTGAACCGAGGAAACTTTTTTGTCGGTAATTAAAATATAGGTATCTTCCCAAATAGCTTCCATTCTTTCGGCATTGGTCACCATGTAAGGATTCACGAAACCCTTGTCAAAACGCATGCCTTTGACAACTTCTTTTTCCAGTCCCGTGGTCTGGCCTTCTTCCACAGTAATGACGCCGTCATGGCCAACCTCTTCCATGGCTTCAGCAATCAGTTTCCCGACTTCCTCGTCCAAAGAAGCAATGGTGGCCACCTGCTGGATTTCTTCCTTGTTTTTGACGTCTTTCTTAACCTTCCTGAGTTCTTCCACCACAAACGCCACGGCCTTGTCCATGCCTTTTTTTATTTCGTTAGCCTGGGTGGATGCCAGAGCCGCGGCCTCAAAAGCGGTCTCTATCATTTTTTGCGCCAAAACCACGGCCGTGGTAGTGCCGTCGCCGGCCGCCTCATTGGTCTTATTGGCGACTTCCTGAATTAAAGACGCCCCCACGTTTTCAAATTTGTCGTCCAGCTCAATGTCTTTGGCCACAGTCACGCCGTCGTCCGTAATGGTAGGGCTGCCAAAACCCTTATCTAAAATTACGCCCTTGCCCGTGGGGCCCAAAGTAACCTTAACCGCGTTGACCGCGGCGTCCACGCCGGCCTTAATGGCCTTTTTGGCGTCAAAACCGTATTTTATTATCTTGCTCATTTTTAAATTCTCCTGTCTTTACTAACTACGAATTGGTTACTAATATACTAATTCTTGATATGACACATTAGTATATTAGTAAAGATTAGTAGTTAGTAAAGCTAGTAATATTATTCAACAATTGCTAAAATGTCGCTCTCGTCCTTCTCTTTCCCGACGGATAAAATTTTGTATTCCACTTTCTTGCCGTCTTCGTCCAGCTCCACCTCGTCGCCCGCGTATTTGCCGAACACGACTTTGTCGCCGACCTTAAGCCCCAAAGTTTTGATTTCCGGCCCGCTGCCCAATTCCACAATCCGGCCAACGGCCTTTTTTTCCTTATCCGCAGTGTCCGGCAAAACAATGCCGCTCTTGGTCACCTCTTCCTGGCTGTCCTGCTTTACCAGCACCCGGTTGCCTAAAGGTTTTACTTTCATAGGTTTCTCCGAAACTTCTACTAAATACGAAAGAGTACTAAATATACTAAACTGATGAATACCAGTTTCGTATTTCGTACCTTTAGTATAATTTAGTATTTAGTAGAAAAATTAATTACTAGAACAATTATAGCTTAATTTATCACTCTGTCAAGGGGAGTGATAATTAACAACTTATCACCAACGCTGTGTTATAATAGCATTATGGAAAGCGCTTATCAAGAGCTTAAAGCCGCCCAAATTTACGTTGACTTCCTGGCTTCGCCAAACGGCCAAATCCAGCAAAAAATTTTAGAAGAAGCGGTTTTGTCCGCCCTGCCGGATTCAAAGGAAAGCGTGATTTTGGATGCCGCCTGCGGCACCGGCTGGCTGGCTAACAATCTCAAGCCCCGCTATCCGAAAACTTATGCCTGTGACAGCTCGAGCACGTTAATCGCCATCGGCAAAAGCAGTTATCCGGCCGTGGAATTTTCCCATGCCGACCTGCTGAAAAAGTTGCCTTACCCGGCCGGATTTTTTGACGCCGTAGTTTTGAATATGGCCGGGCCGGATATTTCGAATTTGGGTGTTGCGATAAAAAATCTGACCGGCAAAATAAAGCCCGGCGGCAAACTAATTATGACCGTGCCTAATCCTTACTACAGCTTTCCGGCCGCGGTTTGGAAGCGCTCAATTTCTGACATCCTGATGATGCGAAAACCGCATTTAAAAATCAATGATCAATACTTTGGCAAGCAAACAATCGTCCGCGAATTTAACGGGCAAAAAATCGCTTCCAATTTTTATACTTTGGATGATTATTCGTCAGCCGCCGCATCAGCCGGTCTTTGTGCGGAAAAAATCAAGGAACTAAAAAGCCAAACCGACAGCCCGAGGTTTGACCTAAATTACCAATTGTTCCGTTTTCCGCTAATACTGATGATGGAATTCAAAAAATGACGCCTCTATGAATTTACCGAACATAGCGGCATCATCCTGAGTTCCGACAAGTTGGGACGAAAGATCTCTATCCGATAAAAAACCTTTGTAACAACTTCCTTTGTTTGCTTTGCGGATGGAACGACAGCTCGTCATCGCGCACCAAAATAAACTGTTCCTGCCGGATTTTGGGCAATTGCCAATTTTTTAACCGGCGCTCCAGCCATTGGCCGAACTTGCCGCCAAGCATTCGCTCTAAAAATTTTTGCGCCGATGACGGCTGGCCTTCTCCGGCCAGCATCGGTTCAAAATTTGGCAAAAACGCCGCGATCCAACCGCGGTTTTTTTGTTGGAATTCAGTAATGACTTGCGGATAAACCAAGGATAAAAGTTTTGCATATTCGCAAGCCGTGTACAAATTGCGCAACTCGGCGATGGTTTTAACGCCGGCCAAATAATGGTTTAGGCAAAACCGGTCGGCGATTTTTTGTCCGTGCCGGCGCCGCCCTAAAACTTGGAAATAGGCGGTCACGGCCGTGCGCGCCAGCCACAAAAATTTTGGATCTACGATAATCAGCAAATCAATGTCCGAATCCGCCTTTTGCGCGCCCAAGGCCTGACTGCCGGCCAAGGCCACTCCTCTCACAAAAGGCAAATGGCGCAGGCCTTTGGCAAACCTGCGGATTAAGCGCTGGCGCTTAATGCCGTAAAAATAACTTTGCTGCCTCCGTCTAATAATTTCCTGCCGCCCGGCCAGGCAAAAAAATCCGTTTTGCTGGACGATTTCGTTTCGGCACTCAGTTTTTAGACATTGGATAATCTGGTCAACGCCAACTTGGCCGGACTGATAATCCCCGATTAATTCCCACTGCGTATTGATATGTTGCTTCAATCCTTCCACATCAGCCAGCAAAAATTTGTGCAATTCCAAAAGCGTTAGCGGATAATCCTGCAAATCAAAAAAACGCAAAGTTGACAGAATTCGATCTCTTAGCATAAATCAATTTGTCTAAAATTAAGCGGCCGTTTAATTTTAGACTACTACAAACCTAAAGTATCCAACGTTACTTCCTCCCAATCGTCAAAATCCACCTCTTTGTAGACGCGTAGCCGATGGGAAAACTCCGTCTCCGAAAATTTATACTGGGTTTGCGCGCTCTGCCCGGCGCGGTGGGAATACAATTCCTTTTTTTCCAGGACGATGGGCTTATTCTCACGAACCAACTTATATTTCCCGCCCTGCGGCAAACCAAATTCCAGCACGTCCTGCGTGCCCTTTTTTTGCGGCCCATCCGACGTTTCCAAAATCAAATCTTCGGCATATAATTTTGCGCCCTTAAAATTCTTTTGCGCCGTCTCCACCAATTGTTGCCATTTTTCGTCAGTCATAGTAGTGTTCGCAAATATACAAATTTTAACAAATATACAAATCCCCTGTAAACGCTTGATTAAAACTTCAACCCACTGTGCAGCTATTTGTATATTTGTATTGATTTGTATATTTGCGATTACTACTGCGACAGTACCCCCCCTGCCCCATAAATTCCGCCAAGCGTGCCCAGCGACTTCAACACCAACGGCAACAGGACGATCATCGCAAGCAGCGGCAGAACAACGAGCACAATGGTAATATACAGCGACCACTTCATATAGTTCATGGTCTTGCGCGTATTATTGTATATCGCCAACAGCATTTCATCGGTGGTTGGCTTTCTGATTTGCTTGTCCTCCGAAGCCTCGGCGTAGGAGGGCCCCGATGTTTGCATCGGCTGATTTAATTCATTTTGATTAGCGTCTTGCATATATTTTTTAATTTTTAAAATTTGGGTCAAATAATTTTCTATCCGGAAATTGTCCTTCTAAATATACTCCTGGCGTTCCAAGAAAATAATGATATTTTCCGTAAATACACTGAGGCGGGTAAGGACTGCTTAATTGGGACATGACTTTGCCGCCGGCCTTAATGCATTCTTGGTAATTTTGTGGCGTGCCTGCTGGTATCCTTTGGTCAGTGACTAAATGCATTTGAATCCAAAAAAACCAAGCCGCGAAGACAACAATGACTATAATGATTATTAAAACAAATAATATTTTCTTCTTCATCTTATTTTCCTTTCTATTTTCATTGTCCCCTGTTAATCGTTAATTGTCAATCGTTAATTGTTACTTCTGGCATCTTGGACAAAACGACCCAGTCCGCCCGCCAATTTTTACTGCCTCGATAATGGAGCCACATTTCTTGCATTTTTGCCCTTTGCGGCCGTAGACAAAATGATATTTGCCCATTTGCCCCCAGCTACCGTCCGTTCTCACAAAATCCCCGACCGAGGAGCCTTTGGCTTTTATGGCCTTAATGAGCACCGGCTTAATCCACTTATGGATGGCTGATAATTCTTTATCAGATAATGATTTCACGGCACGCTTCGGCCGCACGCCGGCATGGAACAGGATTTCATCGGAATAGATATTCCCGATCCCTGCCACAACCTTTGGGTCCATTAAGACTTGCTTAATTTTCTTTGTGACTGCTTTTTTGACGGCCGTCAATAAAGCAGTCATTGTAAAATTTTTAGATAACGGCTCGGGGCCGTATTCCTGAAGCTCGCGCACTTGATTGATTTCATCATCGCGCACCAATTTTAAATAGCCGAATTTGCGGATGTCGTTAAAATACAACCGGCTGCCATCCGTAAATTCAAAAATCACGTGCGTATGCTTGCCGGGCAATTGCTCCAAAGGCGCCGATAGTTTATTGAGTAAACGGTATTCCCCCCCTGTTTTTTCCCGCAATTTTTTATCCTCAAAAATAAACTGCCCGGTCATCTTTAAATGCACCAAAAGCGAGAGCGAAGCTCTCCCTTCTTTCCCCTCCCCAAGATGTGGGGAGGGTGCCCCGAAAGGGGCGGGAGAGGTTGATAATAAGCAATTTCGCTCGCCGCTTTACTGAAACAATTTTTTGCCCCTTAAGCAACTTTACAAACTTTATAACTTTATAACTTTTAACTTGCCGTTTTGGCGGCAAAACGGCCGGCCCCACGGCGACCATTTTAGGCGCGTTAGCAGTAACGGATTTAATTATCCGATTTTTTAATTTCCGGTTTAACTCAGCGGCAATAGTTTGGACTTCGGGCAATTCGGGCATTGGATGATTGAACAAGATTTAAAAGATTGACATGATTTTTTGCTGCGTCCTTAATCTTGTCAATCTTGCTCAATCATGTCAATCTTGTCAATCCAATTATACCATTCCCCTATCCCCCTTACTACTGGTATAATACCTTTACCCGCCAAAACTTTGCGGGAAAACTACAAAAGCTTTTACTATAATCATATATCGTTGATAATTAAGCCTGCCCAATAAAATGGGCAAAGTTTAGGCGGGTTAATGCCCAAAAGCTTCCTTAATTCCATCCCCCATAAATTCAGCGCCGATGAGGAAAAATTCCTGATTCGCGCTTTTGAATTTGCCAAGCGCGCCCACCGGGGGCAAAAGCGCAAAAGCGGGGAAGATTACTTTACCCACCCGGAAAGGGCGGCGGTAATTTTGGGCAAAATTTTTCCCGACACCAAGGCCCTGGCCGCGGCGCTGCTGCACGACACGACCGAAGACACCGAAGTCACGCTGGAGGATATCAAACAAGAATTCGGCAAAGAAGTCGCCGAAATGATAGACGGGGTCACCAAGCTGGGCCAGGTTCGCCTGCGCTCCAGTTCGGACAAATTTTACATTGAAAATCTGCGCAAGCTGTTTTTGGCCACCAGCAAAGACATCCGCGTCATTTTAATTAAACTGGCCGACCGGCTGCACAACATGCGCACGCTGGAATTCATTCCGCCGCAAAAACAAATCAAGGTCGCCACCGAAACTCTGGAAATGTACGCGCCCATCGCCAGCCGCCTGGGCATCAGCTCTTGGAAGGACGAACTGGAAGACCTGGCTTTTAAGGTCGTTTACCCGGCCGATTACGAAAAAACTAAAAAACTCCTGGACGAGGAATTGCTCCGCCGCGGCACCAACATTAAAGAAACCCAAAAGCGTCTGGAGCATATGCTGCGCACCGAAGGCATCAAATTTTTGGAAGTGGGCGGCCGCGTAAAAAGGCTTTACTCCTTTTTCCGCAAACTGGAACGCTACAAAGGCGATATTACCAAAATTTACGATATTGTCGCCTTCCGCATCATCGCCAAAACCACGGGCGACTGCTACGGCGCCTTGGGCGTCATCCACAAATACTTCCAGCCCGTGCCCGGGCGCATTAAAGATTACATCGCCACGCCCAAGCCCAACGGCTACCAAAGCATCCACACCACGGTCTTTGACCGCGACGGGAAAACCGTGGAAATCCAAATCCGCACCGACCTGATGCACGAAGAGGCCGAACGCGGCGTGGCGGCACACTGGTTTTACGAGGAAGAAGGCAAAATCGACGGGGCCGTGCGCCCGCAGGCGCCCTGGATTAAGGAGCTGTCCAGCCTGGGAGGAACTGGCCGGCAACCCCGAAGAGTATTTGGAAAATTTAAAACTGGATTTTTTTCACGACCGGATTTTTGTCTTTACGCCCAAAGGCGACATTAAAGACTTGCCGCAGGGAGCCAGCGTGATTGATTTTGCCTTCGCGGTGCACACCGATTTGGGTTACCATATGATGGGCGCCAAAATCAACGGCAAAATGGCCAGCATCTTTGACGAGCTGGACAATGAGGACAGCGTGGAAATCATTAAAACCAAAAAGCCCGCGGTAATTTCGCGGGACTGGCTCAAGGCCGCCAAAACTTCCAACGCGCGCAACCGCATCCGCCATTATCTGTCCGAACACGACAAAGGCATTATCCAACGCGTCCGCGAATTAAAACTGCAAGACTTGAGCCTGCCCCGCTTCTTCCGAAAAAAGTAATATAACTTTGTTTCCTTTTTTTCACATATGTGAAAAAAGGGAAGAATTTTTAAAACTACCGAGATTTTTTCGCAAAAAAGTGACGCCACCTCTACAATTAAAAATAGCGGCGTCATCTGAGGCCGCATGATGATTATCACAGGCCGGCCAAAGGATCTCTTTCCGCTGAATTGATGCTGATATGTATGCTGATGGGTCGCTGAATGCAAAAGGACTGCCCTTGCAGCAAGGACAGTCCTTTTTAAATTGATATTAAACCGAAACAGGCGGAGGGATAATTTTCTTGGCAGGCAGCAATTCAACTATAATAATACCCAATAAGCCTATGACAACTACCAGGCCGATCCAGGTACCGGAACGATTTTTAATCTTTAGCAGTTTATAAGCATACCAAGCTGCAAGTAGCTGCAGTATGAGCGTTACAAAGAACCAAAACGTGGGTTGAACTTCGATTCTTGGGCCTGGATGCAATTGTAAACCTTTGTAAATCAAAAAGGTAAAAAACGACAGTAAACCAGGAATCCAAATTTTTAAATGGATATTCATATTCGTGCTTAAAACATTATATCCTCTTCTGCTCTCTTGTAAGCGTGAATTTCTGACGGGGTAAACCACAAACTGATTTCATTGTTGGCCTCTTCAATGGTTTCGCTGGCATGCATAATGTTATGGATGGCGCGACGTTCTACGTTGGCCACTGACGGCGAGTCAACGGAATAATCGCCGCGGATGGTACCCATTTCCGCGAACACCGGCAAAGTGTTACCCGCCAGCTTGCGCACCATATCAATGGCGTGGATGCCCTGCACCACCATGGCCACCACCGGCCCGCCGGTTAAATATTCCACCAGCGCGTGCTTGACCATTTTGCCGATTTCTTTGGGGTCGGTCGTGCCCTGCGCTTCCATCGCGTCAATGCCGTATTCCGCGAAAGTCTTCAACGTCTTGTTGCCCAAACGCTCCATCCATTCGTCGCTCTTGGGAAGATGATTTTTAATGTGCTCGTCGCCGACCTGCACCATTTTCATGGCAATGACTTTTAGGCCGCGCCGCTCAATGCGCGAAACGACTTCGCCAATAAGTCCCCTTTTGACGCCGTCGGGCTTAACCAGCACCAAAGTTTTTTCCTGTTTGATTTTTTCGTTTATGTCCATATTTTTTTCCCTGTCATCCCGGGCAGTAGCAGCCGAGAACCGGGATCCAGAACCAGGCCTGACTGGATCCCGGATATTTTTTACGGCTTACGATAACCATCAGCGTAAAAAATTCCGGGATGACAACTATTATAAATTTAATTAATGATTGTCATTTAATGATCTTAACCGATTGCATTACCACCGGCGTTTTCGGCGACCCATCAGTAGGGCCCATAACCGGCGTAATATCAACCTGACCGATTTTATCCACCACATCCTGCCCAACGGTAACTTTGCCGAAAATCGTGTACTTATGATCAAGCGGCACGTCGCCCAGCATAATAAAGAACTGGCTGCCGTTGGTGTTGGGGCCGCTGTTGGCCATGGCCAGCACGCCTTTTACGTAACCCGCCTTATACGATGGAGTATCCGGATTTAATTCGTCGGCAAACGGAGCGCCGAAAGCCGATTGCCCCCCGCTGCCGTCGCCGTTCGGGTCGCCGCCCTGGATAACAAAACCTTTGGCCACGCGGTGGAAAGTCAAACAATCATAATAGCCGCTGTCGGCGAGCCGCAAAAAATTCTCCACAGCCTTGGGCGCGTCTTTATCGTAAAACTGCAAAGTAATATCGCCAAAATCTTTAACGTTAATTGTCACTTCACGATTGGCCAAACTGAGACTGGAATTTTTTGCCAACTTGCCGGCGTTAAAATCCCGCTGGCAGGTTTCGTTGGCCGCGGTGGACATCGCCGTGGGTGGCGTGGAACTGGGCGCGGTTTCCGCGGGACTGGCCGGCGCTTGATTGGGAGGGTTCTGATTAGCCAGCTGCTCTGCCGACTGGTTTTCCTGCGTGCCGCTAATCTGTTTGTTATTCTGGTAGCGGACAATTGCTACCACGCCGGCAAACACGACCACAATCGCAATGATGCTAATAATAAGGGCTCTGTTAGACATAAATTCTTTTTTTAATCAACCTTTGATTATTTTATCAGGAAATCGGCAATCGGGCAACAGATCTGGCATTCATCGTCCGCTGATGTATGCCCTGCATTGTAGGGGAGGGTTTTACTTGTCCGCCGAAGCCTGGCGTAGGTGGAAACCCTCCCCTACGAGGACATAAACGGGCCGGTAACCTGTACTGTATCATTATGATTCAATCTCTTAACAACCATCCGCTTCAGCCAAACATATAAAAACAACACGCCCAGCCCCAGCGCCAAAAAATCATATTGCGAAATTTTCATTGCCAAACTCCCGTAAGGCACGTGCGCGAACGCCGCGGTAACGCTTAACATATATCTTAAAAACAAACTGACCGCAAAAGCGCAGCCCGCCCCGACCACCGGTAGGACGGTTAAAAATCCGAGCAGCATGGTCAGCGGCACAATCGGCAAAATCAAAATGTTGACTAAAGGCGCCACCACGCTCAGCCGGCCGAACGTGAACAAAATTAGCGGCAGGGTAAATAAAATCGCGGATAAAGTCGTAAGCAAGATGCTTTTGATGTTCAAAACGTTATCCCATCTATCCGTCAAACGTTCCAGCAGAGGCAAAAAATAAACAATGCCCAAGGTCGCCAAAAACGACAACTGAAAACTGGCGTCCCAAAATAAAATTCTCGGATTGAGCAGGAGCATAATCAGCGCGGCAAAAAACAGGGACGGCCCGACACTATATTGGCGGCCGATGATAGCCGATAGCAAAACCAGCCCGCCCATAATCGCGGCGCGGATTACCGAAGCCGACGCGCCGGATAAAATGACAAATCCCACGATAACCCCCAAAGTCAGCCAAAACCTGGAGCGCCGACCCAAAAAATACAGCGCGTAACCCAAAGCGGAAACTATAATAGTGATGTTATAACCGGAAATGGCAATCACGTGCGACACGCCCGTGGCATTAAAATTATTCACCACATCGGGCGGCAAAGTCTTACGCGCGCCGATTAAAATTCCCATAAGCAAGCTGCTTTGCGGTTCGGGCAAAAGCTTGTCCACGCGGCGCGTAAACGCCCATTTAATGTCCAACAGCCACTCTTTGACAAAATTTTGTTGATGACCCTTAAGCACCAAAATTTTCGGATAGCTCATTGTGGCGTAAACATTGTAGCGCTCCAGATATTTTTGATAGTCAAAATCGTCAAAATTCTGCGGCTGCTGGATTTTGCCGCTTGCTACCACCCAGTCGCCGTAAAAATAATCGGCCGTAGTCGGCGCGCTCACCAAGATTCTTTGGCCAAAACCTTTGGGCTGGATAGTTAAAAATTGGTTGGCCTGCCGCATATCAATATCCTCTACGATATAGCCTTCCAGTTGCTGCTTGGTGTCAAATAACTTTTGGTATTGGTTTGGCGCCACGGAAAAATTTTGGCGCAGCGCGCCCAAGCCGCAAAAAAACAGCATCAGCGCTGCCAGGCACGCGAACTTATTTTTTTGCTGATAAGTTAAAGCGAACGCCACGGCCGACGCGGCCATTGCGAGCAGCGGATAAATTTCCGCAATAAAAAACCGCGACGCCAGCCACACACCCGCGGCAAAATTTATAGCCAAGCAGATAAAAATTTTACTTTTAGAGATTAATGTCAAAAAATTTTATTCTGGACTTGTGGCCTCTGATTAATTGAATTTGGGATTTTCTGATGTTAAAATAACCGGCCAGCGCTTTTATCACAGCTTCATTAGCCCGCCCTTCCAGAGGCGGCTCGCTGACGTAAACGTTCAAAGTGCCGAGCAGGTCTTTGTCTATCCTGGGCGTTTGGAATTGGGATGCGCGATTACGGTTATTTTTGTCATAACTTGATTATACAAAAAAATCCCGCTTTAAGCGAGATTTTTTAAATGTTGCCTTTTTGGCCGCTGCGCCAAATATCGCGCGAATTCATAACTGCCAAACAAAGCAACTGTATAAGCCAAATCGCCAAACAAAGTGCCGCGGAAAAATGGCAGGCCGTTTGTATAAGCCGCAATAATGCCTGTGATGTTATGCGGATAGGTTCCGTAAAGAAACGCGAAGTTGGTGACAAGGAAAAAGATGATTGAGGCCGCCAAAGACGAACCAAAGATTTTAAGCCATTTCTTAGCTGTGTCATCCCGACCGACGAGTGCAGCCGAGGAGCGGAGGGATCCCTTAACATTCGTCGATAAGGGATTCCTCGGCTCCCCTACACTTTCTAATGCGAAAGAAAGTGAAGGGTCGCTCGGAATGACGACTCTGGAGGATCGTGCAATCCAAACCCCAAACAGCACGCCGGCCAAATGAGAGGCGTAAACCGCCAGCATCAGCGGCCACGCAAAGAAACCCAAAAAAATATCGCTGGCGAACCTTACGGCCAAAGTCAAAGCCACGGATTTTTCCAGCCCAAATTGGCAGCAGAAAAAATCGCCAACGCCGTAATCGGCGCAAAGTTTGGCATGTGCGGGATAAAACGTGTAATAATCGCCAAGATGATAATAAAATATACGACCATATATTTACTTTGTTCTGGATCCCAGATATCCTTCGACTTCGCTCAGGACAGGTTTTTTGCGGCTCGCGACAGTCATCAGCGCAAAAAATTCCGGGATGGACACTTGTTTGTTATTTTATTCTCCCGATGAACTTATCGCTTCCAACTTCCACTCAATCTTATCGCCGCTCTTTAAAACGTACGACGACGCGCCGACGTTACTGGATTTGCCGTTAACGTAAAACGCCCAAAAGTGCTGGCTGTCCGGCTTCATGCCGTCAATTGACTCCACAAACTCGCCAATACCGGAATAGGTTTTTGCTACAACCTTATGCTTAATCTTTAGTAAATCCAAAGCTGTCTGGCCGCTGATAATATCATAGGGTGGCTCGAGTAAATCCGACCCGAACACTACCTCGCTTACTTGGCCTGCCGGTTTTTGGCCGCCCGGGAAGTAATCCGGCCCATTGGGATTATCGCGGGTCGTGGTTTGACCTTTTGGTGCGGAAACTTGGCCTGCGGTAGTTGTCCCCTGATTTGGATTTTCCGATACTCCTGATTGAGGCGGCCCGGCAAAAACTTTGCCGTTATAAGAACATTGAGGATATCCTGGGTTCCTGTTCAGTTGGCCGCCCATCGATGTACATTCATCATAACTGGTCGGCTGATTACCAGCCTGCGGCTGGGTTTTATTGCATGCCACGGCAAGCAAAAGTATTGTGGCTGATAATATAAAAAACTTTTTCATACTTGATGATTTTAAGTTGTAAAACACAGATTGTCAATCGCGGGGTCTTTTCGCGGAGCTTCCCTCCCCTCTTGAGGGGAGGGTTAGGGAGAGGTTGTTTCCTTTTGTGATGACTGCAACCTCATCCGGCCTTCGGCCACCTTCTCCTCAAAAGGAGAAGGGGCTCCGCGGTTTTGCTAATAGTCTATCCCCCGCTGCGCCAATATACCTTTATAATATGGGTGCTTGACCATTTTCATTTCCGTGACCAAATCGCACTGTTTTAAAATTTGAGGGAATTTATTGTGGCCGGTTAAAACCAAATGGACATCCGCCGGCTTATTATTTATTAAATCGATAATATCCCGCTCCTCAATTAATTTTAACTCCAGCGCGGAAATAATTTCATCAAGAATGACGACTTGGTATTTTTTTGACGTGATGATTTCCCGCGCCCGCTCCAAGCCCTTAAGAGCTTCGCGGATGTGGATGTCTTTTTGCTTGCGGTCCCCCAAAATTCCGACAAAGCCAATTCCGGCCTGTTCGGTTTCAATTTTGCCGACGCGCGATGTAAAACTTACGTTGTTAAAAAAATCAATCTCGCAGCTAAGCGGCCACTCCCCTTCCGCGGTTTTGTCTTCCGACGATTTTCGCGCCTTTACAAACTGCAAAATAAACACATCCATCCCCGCCCCGCTCGCCCTTACGGCCAACCCCATCGCCGCCGTGGTCTTCCCCTTGCCCGCGCCGATATAACAAATGACCAAGCCTTTGTTTTCTCCGCCGATTGGCGGATTTTGTTCCGTGATTTTTATCTTGGACATATTTTTCAGGCGGCCGGCTGGGACAGCCGGCCGCCTTGTTTAAAAGTATATACTTTAGTATATACACGGATATATACATTTTAATCGGCGCAAGATACTCCAACCACCCCGTCCGCCTCCGGCGTCCACCCCTCCTCAGCAAGGAGGGGAAGCTCCACGGTTCAGCGGTATTACCCGCACTTGCTGTACCCGCAAAACTCACATTTCATGCATCCTTCTGCCATGACCAGCATATTGGCGCAGGCCGGGCAGACCGGCGCGTTACCCAAATTGGCAATGGAAACTTTTTGCGTAGTTTTGTAGGTCATATGCCCGTTGGTCTTGATTTTTTCTTCCACCGTGACTTGTTCGGTAATTTGTTCTTCCATTTTCATCACTGTTTCGCTTTGTAGGGGTTGGCCTTGGCCGCCCGTTTCCGATGACGGGCGCGCAAGCGCGGCCCCCACATCAGTTGTCGGAAGATCCAGCGCCAACTGCTTTTCGCCGCGCTTAATATGTTTTTCCAAAACTTTGGCAATGGCATCCGGCAGGCTAAAAACCATGCCGTCCTCCGAGAACGACACGTCCGGCCCGCGGATGCCTTTTAATTGCGCAATAACTTCCTGTATGGCCATGTTGGACCGAAGTGCCAAAGAAATCATCCGGGTAATCGCCTCTGTCTGCGCGCTAAAGAAACCGCCGGCCTTGCCCATGGCCGCAAAGACCTCAAACGGCCCCTGCTCGTCTTCGTTAACCGTAACGTACAAATTACCGTACGCCGTGTTCATTTTGTAAGTAATGCCCTGCATCATATCCGGCCGGGTGCGCGGCGCAAATTTTATTTGCACGTTGTCGCCCATAACCGACATTACTTCCTTTGGCTGCTCTATCTTGACCGCGGCCTGATCCGAAGCGTCTTTCGCCATTTTATCTTCCACCTGGTCAGAAGCGTCCTTGCCCAATTTTTTGTGATCGGTCGCGAGTATTTGCTCGTCACGCGAACCATCGCGGTAAATCGTGCCGCCCTTGCAGCCCAAATCATACATTAAAGTATATAGCTGCTTGGTCTGCTCCACGGAGTAGTCGGCCGGGGCGTTCACGGTTTTGCTTATAGCGCTGTCGGTCCAGCGCTGGACCGCGGCCTGCACGCGCACGTGCTCTTCCGGGCTTAAGTCCATAGCCGTGGCAAAATAATCGGGCAACTCTGGCCCCGGGATGCTTTTCCTGCCAGTCGGCCGCGAGTTTGATTTTTTCCTCGTGCACACCCAAACGGGATTTGCGGAAATACGTCCAGGAAAAAAACGGCTCAATACCCGTGGACGTACCGACCATGGTGCCCACGGTGCCGGTCGGCGCCTGGGTCAGAATGGTCACGTTGCGGATGCCATACTGCGCCACCAAATCGCGGATGTAAGCCGGCATATTTTTCATGTAGCCGCTCTCCAAAAACTTTTCGGCTTCAAACTTCGGGAATGCGCCTTTTTCGCGCGCCAATTCCACGGAGGTTTCGTAAGCCGTCATGGCAATAAACTGGTAGAGTTTATCTATAAATTCCACGCCCTCGGGGCTACCGTAGCGCAAACCCAAATGAATCAGCATTTCCGCCAAACCAATGGTGCCCATCCCAACGCGCCGCTCGGACATTTGCTGGTTTTTATTTTCCTCAAAAAAATACGGGGTCGCGTCAATCACATTATCCTGAAAACGCACGGCCTGCTGTACCGTAGTTTTTAAATCATTCCACAAAACTTCCTTGGTATCTTTATTGACGTGTTTGGCCAAATTCACATGGCCCAAATTGCACACGCCCCAGGCCGGCAAGGGCTGCTCGCCGCAGGGGTTAGTGCAAGGCAAGCTGGCATAATAATGCGAATTGGAATAATAGTTGGCGCGGTCAATAAAATACATGCCCGGCTCAGCGCTGGCGTGGGCCGATTCAATAATGCTAGTCCAAATATCCTGGGCCCTTACGGTCTTATGCTTAACAACTTTGCCGCCTAACTTCTGCCACTTGCGAATGTCGCCCTGGCAATCCTGCCAACGGCTGTCGTAAAGCGGATCGGAAGTGTCGGGAAAAACCAAATCCCAGGGCCGGTCGTTTTTGACCGCTTCCATAAAATCATCGGTAATGCCGACGGAAATATTGGCGTTTTCAATTTTCCCCGCTTCTTTTTTGGAATTGATAAAATCAATAATATCCGGATGCCAAACATTTAAAATCAGCATTAAGGCCCCCCTGCGGCTACCGCCCTGCTCAATCAAGCCGGTGACAAAACTATAGAGCGATGCCCAGGATACCGCACCGCTGCTTCTGCCGTTGACTCCCTTGACATAAGAGTACTTGGGACGCAAGGTAGAAACATTCATGCCCGTCGCCGCCGCCGCGGGAAATAATTTCCGCCATATCGGCCAAGGCCTTAAAAATACCGCCGCGGGATCTTTCGGGCAGGGCAGAACGTAACAGTTATAAAAAGTCAAATTTTGGCCGGTACCGGCGCCGGTAAAAATCCGGCCGGCCGGCACGTACTTCCAGTCGTCCATCATTTCGCGGAATTTTACTTCCCATTCTTGCTGTTTTCCGCGGTTTTTTCCACGCTGGCAATGTGGTGGGCGACGCGTTCAAACATCTGCTCCGGCACGGTCTCCAACGGTTTGTCCACGTGATCAATGGCGCGCTTTCCAAGTCGCCGTCTCTCATGCGCACCGGACTTCGCGCTTGGCCAAATCCAAAGTCTCAACGACGCCGATCTCGCGCTGGCCGGTTTTGGGATTTACCAAAACCACCACGGTATCGCCAATTGCCAAAGTTTCACGCTTCATATCTTTAACCGCATAGCGGTCCAAAAAAATTTTTTCTCCCAATTCGGACAATGCGTTGATTTTGCGGGTTTGCAGGTTTTCTTTGATTTGGGTAGGCATAGTATGTTACTCGTTAATTCCTAAATTTTTAACTGATGTCCTTCCCTACGAACGTACGAACTTTATCGAACTACGAACTCATAATTACTTTGGATTTTACCGGCAGTTCGTAGTTCGCTCCGTTCGTAAGTTCGTAGGAGAAGCTATAGCTTCTTAAGTTCTTCCTTAAACTCCTCCACATCCTCAAACTGGCGGTAAACGGCGGCAAAGCGGATGTAAGCGACCTTGTCCACTTTTTTCAGCTTTTTCATCACGATCTCGCCTATGTCCGAACTTTTAATCTCCCCGTCCTTAGCCTTGCGCTGGACTTCTATTTCAATCCCTGATAACAATTTACGCAAAGTTTCGTCGGTATGCGGCCGCTTGTCCATTGGCAGGCGGATGGCCCGCTCCAGCTTTTCCTTGGAAAACGGCTGTTTGCGGCCGTCTTTCTTTAAGACTGATAAATCCAGAATTTCTATTTCCTCATAAGTGCTAAAACGGAACTCACACTTATCGCATTCCCTCCGGCGACGGATAGCGTCCGCCATCGTCCACCGGTCGGCTGTCTAAGACCTTGGTATCTTCATTTTCACAATTGGGACAACGCATAGTTTAAATGGTTATAAGTTATATGGCATGGCGGCCGGTGTAGTTGCAGGTCTTAGGGATGTAAGTGCAGGGCCTCTGCCCTGCTTGTACGGCAGGCCACGGCCTGCACTACAATCATACTGGCCGCTATACCTTATAACCTAAAACATCTTATCTGAAATTTACTTTTAAATCTCCACGGACGGATGCTATAAAGAATAATTCAATAATTTTTTTGGGATAATAAAAACCCCTGTTTGGCGAAAATGCTGCCGCGTCAGTGTTTACCGGTCTGTTTCACCCTTTCAGCCCTGTACTGGAGCGCGAAGCGCGACTGATACAGGGCTTCCCCAAACGAAAGGTATTTCCCCGCCAAAATTTCCTAAAAATTTTGGCGGGTATAAGGCTTTTTATGGCGCTTTGTATTGAAATATTAGCTTTTATTTGAATTTCGCTGTTTCTTTATTTCCACAAGATATAGTGGACTACCCTTATATGATAATACTACATATAGTTTTTGTCAAAACCCGAGGATTTCCTTATTTTGCTTATTTCCGGACAGGATATCCACAAAAAATTACAAAAAAACTCCCCGGGGGCACAACCGGGGAGTTTTAAGATTATTGAATGATTAAAAGATTGAAATATTGAAAGATTAGGAATCTTTCAATCATTAAATTTTCAATCTTTCAATTCTTAAGGGCTAAAGCGCATCGTGTACGCTCCGGCAACCCGTTCGTCTCCGCTCAGGGTTGTCCTGAGCGCTGTCGAATGGGCAACCGAGCCGGGGGCCGGATGGGCCATAGGCGTCGGCGGCTGGGTAACCAAGCTCTGCAAGCCGGCCAGGGCGACAATCTGCGTATCGCTGTTATCCATAACCCAGGCGTAATTTTGCTGGAAGCTGTAATCCATAAAAGCAAAACTTTCCTGGGCCGGGCCGGTTACGTTCTGGTGGACAAAGTTGCTGTAGCTGCTTGCCACCTTGTCCAGCCCGGGCATTACGTGCTCGGGGCCGAACGGATCGTGGTTTAAAAGGGCCACAACTTTATCGGGACTGAACGGGCTTGGCAACTGCGTTTCCGTTCCCCGGAAGCTGGCATTGGTCAGGCTGACGGCAAACAAAAACGCCAGCGAGAACAGGGAACGCCCAAGAGTCCCATCACCTTTGCGGGGGTTTCTTCGGTCATCATAAAATTTATTTTATTTTCCAAAACTCCAATTTACCCGCCTAAACTTTGCGAAAGGATTTAAGAAGATTAAATAATTTGTTTAATCAACTAAAAACTAAATCCTCCCAATAAAAAATGGCAAAATTTTGGCGGGTTAATCCGCTCTCCAATTGAAAGAGCCGATAACTAAGGAATCTTGGTTGATTTGTGTTTTGGCTTGGCTTATTTTTTGTTTCTATAAGTAATGGTTTTGTCCGCTCCACCTCCTTTAGGATAGCGGCCCGACCTTTAAAAACCTTACATATATATTATAGCACATATTTAAAAATTCCGCAAGGGGCGGAATTTTTATGCTTCTTAAGTTCTACTTCATTTTTTTACGGATGAACGCAGGAATGTCTAGTTCGTCATCCGAAGCCGCGGGGTCTTCGGGCGTGGGCCGGGTGATCGGCTGAATGGATTGCGGCGGCGGCAAATGGAACGGCTGAGCCGGCTGGGGAGGAACAAGGGCTTCCTGGCTTCCATAGGCGGCTGGGCCGGAGCTTGACCGCGCGGATCCAGTAAGGGCTTTTTGGGCTCTTCCCTGACCGGCAGTTGCACCGGCATGGGACGGCGGTTGCCTTCGTCAAAACCCGTGGCAATTACGGTAATGCGGATTTCATCGCCCATGCTTTCGTCTATAACCGCGCCGAACTTGACCTTGGCGTCCGGATCTATGCTCTTGGTAATGACTTTGGCGGCTTCGTCAATTTCAAACATGCCCAAATTCTGGCCCGCCGGTAATGTTAAACAGCACGCCTTTGGCGCCGTCTATGGTCATTTCCAGCAGCGGCGAATTAATGGCCATACGCGCCGCGTCCTGGGCGCGCTTTTCGCCTGAGGCCCTGCCAATGCCCATTAGCGCCGTGCCCGCGTCCTGCATAATGCTGCGCACGTCCGCAAAGTCGGCATTGACCAAACCGTGCGTGGTAATCAAATCCTAGATGCCGGCAATGCCCTGGCGCAGCACTTCGTCCACGGTTTTAAACGCCTCAATGAGTGAGGTTTTTTTATCTATAATTTGCAAAATGCGGTCGTTGTGGATGGAAATTATGGCGTCCACTTTGTCCTTTAGGTTTTCGTAACCGGTTTCGGCCACTTCCTTGCGCTTGCTGCCTTCAAAGGTAAACGGCTTGGTGACCACGGCCACGGTGAGCACGCCTTTGTTTTTGGCCAGCTCGGCCAAAATCGGCGCCGCGCCCGTGCCGGTACCGCCGCCCAGGCCGCAGGTAATAAACACCATGTCGGCGTTATCCACCACTTCTTCCAGCTCTTCCACGCTTTCTTCGGCCGCCTGGCGCCCAAGTTCCGGGTTCATGCCGCTGCCGAGGCCCTTGGTAATGCCCTTGCCAATGTGCACCTTGCGGTCAGCCTGGTTGTTATGAAGCGCCTGGGCGTCGGTGTTGATGCTGATAAATTCCACGCCCTTAATGCCCAGCTGGCTCATACGGTTAACGGCCGAGGTGCCGGAGCCGCCAATGCCCAAAACCTTAATCCGGGCGAAAGTTTCAATTTTTGGTTTGACTTCCATTTTTTTGGACATGTTATAAAGTTCTTAAGTTCACAATAATGGATATATAAATAAAAATCAAGCCTTAAATTTTGCGCTTTTTTGGGCTTGGTTTTTGGTTTTTGGAGGTTGATGGCTGTGCCATCGGCGGCACCCGCGCAATCCGCGTATCCGCGAAAGTTTTTGTTTGTTTGATTATAGCACATTGGCCAAATTAGGCAAAAATGGCAAACTTTGATTTATAACTTATCCGCCATGCCAAACCCCGTAATTTCGGATAGGGGTGCTTTTATCTGTCTTGAATAAAAAAGACCGCTAAAAGCGGCCGTCTTATCAAAGACATCCTAAGGTAAGAACGACTTCATCCACTTGCGAAATTTAGCTACGTTCGGGTTTTGCAACCAATTTTTCACCAGGCCGCCGAACTGATTTTTGCCGGCGGAAGTGGAGAACCGGCCGCCCCAGAACACCAGGCCAACGGCCGTGGCAAAGGCCGGGTCGTCCACGCGGTCAATTATGGTGTTGATGTTTTGCGGCTTGCCCACCGAAGCCGGCAGGCGCAAATGTTTTTTGGCAAAATCCACCACGCCCGGCAGTTTGCTGCCGCCGCCGGTAAGCACCACGCCGGAAGGCAATTTGCCGTCGCGGCTGATTTTTTTGAGCTCCGCGTTAACGTGATCAAAAATTTCTTCCATTCTGGCTTCAATAATTTCCACCACATAAGCCGCGCAAAGTGGTTTCGGTTTCCGTAGAGTCAATTTTGGACAAATCAATTTCTTCGTCCTTGGCCACGGCTTTTGGGTCGCAGTGCCCGAACATCAGTTTGACTTTTTCCGCCGTGTCAATGGAACATCTTAAACCAATAGCCACGTCGTTGGTCACGTGCATCTGGCCAATAGGGATCACCGCCGTGTGCAGCAAATCCCCTTCCTCAAATACGGCCAAAGACGTGGTGCCCGCGCCCAAATCCACCACAGCCACGCCCAAATCTTTTTGCCGCTTGCTCAAAACCGCCTCGGCCGCGGCGCAGGGCGCCAAAACCAAATCATCAATCTCCATACCGGCCTGCATAATGGCCTTGGTCAAATTTTTGACAAACGGCAGCCCGGCCTGAACGATAATCGTGTCCACTTCCAGCCGAATGCCGCTCATACCCAACGGATCCTTAATGCCGGTCTGGCCGTCCAAAATAAAACTTTTTGGAAAAACGTGCAGAACTTCCTTGTTTTGCGGAATGGAAATGACCTGCGAGGCGTCCACGGCGCGGACAATGTCATTTTCCATAATTTCGCCGTCGGCGCGCGAAACCGCAATGACGCCGTGGCTGGCCTGCGAAGAAATATGGCTGCCGCCGATGGACACGTTAGCCGACTCCACGGGCACGCCGGTCATGCGCTCCACTTTTTCCAAAGCCACGGAGATGCTGGAGACCGCTTCCTCAATGTCAATAATTACGCCGCGGCGGATGCCGCTGGCTCGGCACTTCGCTGGCGCCGATGACGCTGAAAACTCTTGCTTGTCCTGGTCAAGCTTAGCCTGCACCGCACGGATGTTGGCGGTGCCGACATCCAGACCGACAATGTATGTTCTTTGCGTCATTATCGTCTAGAATGTACGCGGAATCTAGCGAATAACGTTGAAGATTCGTTTCAGCTCACTTCTAGTCAGTTGCCATTGGCTAACTGCTTAATTGTTAAATTTGCTTATTATTTAATTTTTCTTTCAACACTCGCGCCAGCGTGGCGCCGTCAGCCTGGTCGCCGAGCTGGGCTTTTAGCTTGCCCATGACTTTGCCAAAATCCGCGGCAGTAGCTTCCATGTCGGCCACAGCCTTTTCCACAATCGCGGCCAATTGCCGCTCGCTCATTTGTGCGGGCAAATACTTTTGCAAAATCTCCGCCTCTTTTAATTCTTTTTCAGCCAGCTCCGGAACGGCCGCCGGTTTTGTAGCTTTCCGCGGCTTCCTTGCGGCTCTTAAGTTCCGACCTGATAAGAGCGATTATCTCCGGCTCGCTTAATTCGGGGTTGGGACGGCCCGCGGCCGTCTGCGCGTTTTGCACGCGGGTTTTAAGGCCGCGCAAAGTGTCGGCGCGCAGGCTGTCGCGCGCTTTGAGAGCATTCTTAAGGTCGGATTCGATTTGGGAAAGGGATAACATAGTTATAAAGTTATAAATTGAAATTATAAAGTTGTTTTGCCTGAATTACTTTATAACTTGATAACTTTATACTTTTTACTCGCCACCCTAGCGGCGGCCGTAGCGTCTGACCGGCACCTTTCGGCTTCGCTCAAGGTGACCTAACGGCTCCTATCTGCGGCCATAGCGTCTTGTGGGTACCGGCTTGCCGAGCTTTTTGAGTTCTTCTTTTTGGGCGCGGATCTGGGTCCGGCGCCGGGCAGCCACCTTTTGCAGGTTGCGGCTTTTGGGGGGTTCAAAAAAACGGGTTTTGCGGGCGCGGATTAACACGCCGCTTTGCTGGATTTTCCGGTTAAAACGGCGGAGCAGGGAATCAAACGATTCGTTGTCTTTTTTCTTGACTTCTACCATTAAATAATGTCACCCCTTCCCAGAATCTATCCGCGCGACGGGATTTATGCGTTAGTCTTTTGCCCACATATTTGATTTCGCAGGACAAACTTTTGACCGGCGCCGGATTTACGATGGTTAAATTATATCAAATTTTCCCTGTTTGGTCAAACACCGTGCTATTTTAATAAAACACTGTCGCAACAATAACAACAAAAAAGCCATAACAACTCCGTCAAAAGTTCTCGTTATGGTTATTCTTATTGTTAACTTTACCCGCCTAAATTTTAATTCTGATTATTAACGGCTTGTGGAACGACGAAATAATTCAACAAATATTGGCGGCCAACCAACAGGATTAAAATTTTGGCGGGTTAATCGCTAAACTTTTTGCCGCCTAGCAAATGCAAATGCAAATGCGGAATAACCTGCCCCCCGTCTTTGCCCACATTAAACACCAGACGATAACCTTTATCGGCAATGCCACTGCGCTTGGCCATTTGCTGGGCCGCCTCAATCATTTTGCCGGCCAGGGCCGCATCCTGGTTATCCAAATGGTTTATGGATAAAATATGTTTTTTGGGGATAACCAGCATATGAACCGGGGCTTTGGGCAAAATGTCGTCAATGACGATTAAGTCTTCCGTTTCCAAAAGAATTTTAGCCTCAATGGTGCGGTTGATGATGTTGCAAAATACGCAGTCGTTCATATGCCGCTGAATTAACGCTGATTAGTACGCTGATCGGTCGCTGAAGTTTTACTTCTAGCGCTATCGCTTACCAGCATTTAATAATAAATTTGGTTAATGAAAAATTAATAAAAAACCCTTGGCAATCCTTAACATCCCCTAAAACTTCAATGCTTAAATTTAGCGTCAATTCAGCGTACGTATCACCCCTCGACTTTGCTCGGGGTGACCCTGAGTATAACCGAATGGGTCAGCGACTAATCAGCGGCCTAAGCGCTTCTTCACCTCTGCCACTATTTTATCATAAGAAATGATTTCCTGCATCCCGCTTTTGACGTCACGCAGAATTACCAGCTCGTCCATGGCTTCCTTTTGGCCCATAATCAGAGCTATGGGCGCGTTGAAAGTTTGCGCCTGCTTAAGCTGGTTTTTGACGCCGCTGTCGCCAAAGTGATCATAAACCGCAACCTGTTCGGCAGTCAAGTCGCGGAACAAGCCGCAGGCTTCTTTTGGAAGCCAGTTCGCCCAACGGCACCAAAAATACATCGCTCTTTTGCTCCCTGTAGACTTGGGTCTTAGACTGCTCCAACAGTTCCCGCAAGCGGCTGGCGCTGCCTGTAAAACCAAAGCTGCGGTGGTTCTTGCCGCAAAGATGCTGCATGTAACCTTCGTGACTGCCGCCCTCGCCCAGGACTTTGCTGCCGTTTTTGTCTTTATACTTTATGACAAAATTAGTCTGGCTGTGGCCATCCGTGCCGGCATAAAGCGGGTTTAACTGATAAGGCACGCCCAGTTCATCCAAAGCTTCCAAAATTCCGGTAAAATGTTTGCGGCTGTCTACATCCAGAAAATCCAGCACAGTCGGCGCTTCGGAAAGCAGCGCCTGGCAGTCCAAATTCCCGCAGCGGAAAACATTCAGGGGCCTAATGGTCAAAGCTTCGTTGCAGGAATCGCACAGCTGATATTTTTTGCCGAGCAAATAATCTTTTAAACTGTCCTGATAAGCTATTTGGCAAGCTTCCTGCCCAATATTATTAATTTCCAGGGCAACTGTAGACAGTCCCAAAGATTTCAGCAATTCCCAGACGGCGCCAATGAGCTGGGCTTCGGCCAAATGACCGAAACTGCCCAGGACTTCAAATCCATATTCATAGTTGCTCGTAAGCGCGCCGCGCACGCCCTGCCGGTTGGTCCAACCGGCGTAATACCACTTGCTCAAAGGCTGTTTTTCAAAAATTTTATACTGATAGTAACAGCGCAACACCGAGGGCAAAAGGCTGGGCCGCAAAGCCGCCGGCCGGCCGGAAACCTCGGTGCGCAAAAGCCCGGCGCTTTCCGCCTGGTGATTTTGGTAAAAACTTTCGTACAAATGGACGTCTTCCAAAAGCGGCGTTTCAATCCGGCTAAAACCGTAAGTCCGGCTAATCGCGGTTCAGCCTCTTGAGCACCGCTTCCCAAAGGATGTCGTTTTCGGCAATAATATCCGCAGCTCCCTCCAGACCATGGATTTTTTTGGGCAAATATGCCGACCCCGAAACGGTTTTTTTATGTCGTCCCATGGCTTTATCAAAGTCTAAATACTAAACTTTCGAAAATCTAAACAAATCACAAAATCTAAAATTTCAAATTATAAACCAAAATCTTTATTCCGTTTATATTGTTATAGTTCGTGGTTTGGATTTTGTTTAATTTTTAGAGGTTTAGAGGTTATTTTTACTCACTGATACCTCGGCGTTTTAAACGCGGCCATTCGCCCAGCGGAAACACCCGCACCCACACGCGGCCGACAATGTCATCTGGCCGGCAAAATGCCCCAAACGCGGGAATCCGAGCTGGCCGTGCGGTTATCGCCCAGCACAAAGTACTCGTTGCTGCCGAGCGGAGTTGCCATTGACTGGCCCAGAGTTTCGGTTGGGCTGGACAGGTAAGGCTCGTTTAAAACCAGGCCTTCGGGATATTGGCTGTTAACTATCACCACGTGTCCCTGCGAAAATTTAACCGTGTCCCCGGGCAAGCCGATTATCCGCTTAATAAAAAACTGCGAGGTGTCTTTGGGAAACTTAAGCACAATCACGTCGCCGCGTTTCGGCGGGGAAAAACGGTAAGACAGCCGGTCCACAACCAAATAATCGCCGTTGTGGAATGTCGGCACCATGGAAGACCCGCTGACCACGAACGGCTCAGCCACAAACATCCGGAAAGGAACAATAATCACCAGGGCCACAATAAAAATTTTCAGCAAATCCCAAAAAAACAGGCCCACGGTTTTAAAACCGCTTCCGCCCTGTTCCGGCACTGGATTTTGGTTTTGGTTTAAATCCATAAGATGTTGATGTAAGGTTATTCTACTGATAATTGCGAACAGGTCAAGGGTGTTTCTTCCTAATTAATTCAACTAAATCAAGTTCTGCTTTGAACTAATTCTAAATAGCCCGGCAAAAGCTGCTGTAATCTGAAATTTGGCTTCTTACTGTTGCTGTACCTATATTTTAACGCAAGACGAATAAGCTCGCTCCATTCCGGCATCGTCTTGATACACCATTGGGCCGCCTTGGTTTTTGAAGTAATGGTGTTTTGATTGAGTGTATACAATATCCGGCAGAGCGTTAAAACAGCATAAGCTTGGTCCCGTGGCGCTCTGGTACATTTTGGATTTCTCTTTTCTAAATACTCTACCTCCATTTTCAGCGCTTTAAGCAACTGCCCCCTGCCCACATCTGGAATAAATAGTTTTGGATCAGCCCCATATAATACTTTACCGCTTTTGCGTATATTAAACCAAGTTATAGGATTGGGCCAATATGACCGGGCAATTTTTTGAAACTTACTATTATGATAAACAGCGCCTTCTGACTTATGGCCAAGTCTCTTTACACTCTGTTTCGTGCTGTAATACATTTCTAGCCGCTTTACCCAAAAATTTGTTTTTGATACTTGCTTGTACCAATTCTTCAAAACTTTGAATTCTTCATCGCTTAAATTTCTTTTCGTAACCACTTCGCAATCAACATCGCTCTTTAACTCGTTAAAAGCATTATATGTAAGAGACCCATATAAATAAATTGCTACTAAATTATCCTCAAGTATTTCCGGTAAATCTTGGCGGATCTTAAGCAAAATGATTATTAACCATTTTGGTGCTTTTGATAATAATTACTATCAGTGGCGGGCAGGATTCGCAACCTGTGACCTTTCGCAATGTGAATCGAATGGCTCTAACCAATCTAAGTTTACGCGATCAAAATAACCATAAATATCTGCAATACTTGTAACTAATATACCACCAGTTGGAAGGCGGTAAATTGTCGCGCCAATCGGGGCTTCAAACCAACTAAATCGACTTGAAAAGTGGTGCTGGATAAAGTCTTTACCTCCAAACTATGAAGAACATTGACTCCGCGCAGCCTCAAACGTCCGGAAGTCAGGACAGCCAGTTGCCAATCCCCCCAAAATCAACCTGCTGGGTCGCGGCAATAAGCCAAAAAAACCGAAAGAAAATACTCAAAACGATCGCAGCTTTAATCACTTTAGTCATTGTTGTGCTCGGCAGCATAGTGGTATTTCGTGCCATGAACCTTTCCGATAAAATTTTCGTGGGCCGCAAATTGTCCTTTCTCCAAAAAATCGTCTCGGTCCTGCAGGGCACAAGCGGCCAAACCCGATTGGTCGGGAGAAGATATCTGGACAGATCAATATTCTGCTTTTGGGTATCGGCGGCGAAGGCCACGACGGCCCGTATTTGACCGATACGATGATTGTCGCCCAAATCCGGCCGGCAGACGGCGAAGTGGTGCTCACTTCAATCCCACGCGACCTGTGGGCCAATATGCCGCAACAATTGCGGACAAGCCAAAATCAACCAAACTTTTTCCGACGGCTACCTTAAACACCACGATTATAACGAAGCCGGGCAATGGGCCATCAGCGCCGCCCAGGACGTTTCCGGCCTGAGCATCCCCTATTTTGCGGTGGTGGATTTTTCCGGCTTTGAAAAAGCCGTTAACCAAATCGGCGGGCTTGATATTAAAATTGACCGCACTTTCACCGATCACCAATATCCCGACAGCGGCACCGGCTACCTGCCCCCGCAAACCTTTACCGCCGGCTGGGAGCACATGGACGGCGCGCGCGCGCTGATTTTCGCCCGCTCGCGCCACGCCGAAGGACCGGAAGGTTCGGATTTTGCCCGATCGGCGCGCCAGCAAAAAGTCATCAACGCGTTTAAAGACAAAATCCTTAACTTAAATTTGATCACCGACGCCGGCAAACTCAACAGCCTGCTGGACACTTTTGCCGACCACTTTCATACCAACCTCTCCCCGGGCGAAATGTTCCGGATTTATTCGCTGTCAAAACAAAACAGCTTTAATAACATTCTGTCGCTGAGTCTGGATCCGTCCACCAATTTAATCTGTCCGCAAATCCAAACCGATACCGGCGCCTACGTCCTAATAAACTGCCCGGGCAAAACCGATGCCGACATCCATAATTTTTTTAAAAACGCTTTTGCCATCGGCAAGCTCGCCCAGGAAAAAGCCATGGTCTGGATGGCCTCCAGCAATCATAACAGTGTGGATTATGAAAACGCCAGCCGGACTTTAACGAAGCCGGCCTGACCGTCTGGGAATTTAATTATGCCGGCCAGCCGTTAAGCCAAAACATTTTTTACGAGGTCAACCCAAAACCCGCCGCGGCCGAATTCCTAAAAAATTCCCTAAACAGCGCCGAAGTCACCCTGCCGCCGCCCAATCTTAAGCTTGATCCGGCAAAGTTGATGTGGTAATAATTCTAGGCAGGCCTGCCGCGCCAGAACACATAAGAGAACCGACTAATATGACACAATTGACAACAATCTGAACATATTGTTGGATCCATAAATTATGTCAATTATTTAAATTGTTAAATTATGTCATAAAACCCATGTCAATTATTCAAATTATGACATCCTCAAATAAAATTTTACCGATTGTGGCCCTGGTCGGCCAGCCCAATGTGGGCAAATCCAGCCTGCTCAATAAAATTGCCGGCGGCAGGCTGGCCGTGACTTCCGATATAGCCGGCACCACCCGCGACCGGCAATATTTGGACACCTCCTGGAACGGCGTGGATTTTACTTTGCTGGATACGGCGGGCTTGTCCGTCAGCGGAGACAACAAAACCCACAGTCACACCCAAACCGGCCAAATAAACCAGGAACTGGAGCAAAATGTCAGCCGGCAAATTGACGTGGCTTTAAAGGAAGCCGATATGTTGGTCTGGGTGGTTGACGGCAAAGAACCGCTTAGCTCAATTCCCCAATCGCTCAAGCAAAAATTCCGCAAAATTGACAAGCCGGTTTTGCTCGCGGTCAACAAACTGGAAAGCATAAAAAACCGCGAAGAAAAACTGGCGGGCTTCCTGGCTTTAGGAATTAAAAAAATATTCGGCGTATCCGCGCTCTCGGGGGTTGGGATTGGGGATATGCTGGATGCAATAGCAACACTGTTCCCTTCTACCCTTTTGAGGGGAGATGCCCCGAAGGGGCAGAGAGGTCGAACCGCTGATAAAAACCCAAGCGATGATATTTATCCCGGAAATAAAAATTCCATCGCGGTATCCATCGTCGGCAAACCCAATGTGGGCAAATCCAGCATCTTCAATAAAATTCTGGATGAAGAACGCGTCGTCGTCTCCCCGATCCCGGGCACGACCCGCACCGCGATAGACAGCGATATAAAAATCGGCGATGTAAATTACACGTTCATAGATACCGCGGGATTAAAGAAAAAAGAATACCGCCAGGAGCAGCCGGATGTTTTTTCCGGCTTCCAAACCTTTAAATCCATACGCCGGTCCGACATTTGTTTTTTGGTGATTGACGCGAGCGCCGAAATTACCAAGCAGGACCAGCGCGTGGCCCAGGAAATTTTTGCTTTGGAAAAAGCCTGCATTATTTTGGCCACCAAGTGCGATTTGGTCCCTTCTCCCCTGGCGAGGGGAGATGCCCCGAAGGGGCAGAGAGGTCGAGGGCTTGATAAATCCAGTGATGATAAATATCAAAATATCCGCGACTACATTTCCCACCACTTCCCGTTTTTGTGGATGTGTCCGCTGTTTTTTGTCTCCGGCCTGACAGGCGAAGGATTAAAGGAAGCCGTAGACGCGATAAAACCGATTTGGGATCGCCGCCATAAAATGATTGACGAGGAAACTTTAAAAGATTTTCTGTACAAAATAATGCAAAAAAATCCGCCCAAGCTTTTGCGCGACCAAAAAAAACCCAAAGTCTTCAGCTTGCATCAGGTTGACGTTAATCCGCCGGCCTTCCAGCTCAAAGTCAACCACCCCGCGGCCATCTCCAACCAATTCCGAAAATTCCTGGAAAATTCAATTACCAAATACCTGGACTTTTATGGAACTCCGATAATCTTGCGCCTAAAAGGCAAAGACAAAACTTAAATCAAATTTTAGATTTTGAGTTTTTGGTGCTAGAATTAATTTATGAAACCCAGTAATACAACCTCCCATATGCCGTGCCAGTAGTTACACCAAACTTTTTTCTTATTTACTTTTTTGGTAATATGGATATAATTTACTTTATCGCGACCACGGCATAGCAAATGCCGAAAGTAAAATTATATAAAAGATATCAGACTATTTAACATTAACGCTGATTATAACAACTGCCGTAAATCGGCATTTGCTATGGGAGGTTGATATACTGGGTGAAACTCATTGTCGGTTTGGGAAACCCCGGAGAACAATACAAGCATACCCGCCACAACGCGGGGTTTTTGGCGCTGGATTTTATTCTAAAAGAAGGCGACGGGTTTATGACCACCCGGCCGAGCCGCGAATTCAAGTCCGAGATGTTTACCTGGCAGCAGGACGGAAAAAAAGTTATCTTCTTAAAACCACAGACATTTATGAACGACAGCGGCCAGGCGCTTGAGATTATTTGCAATTTTTATAAAATGGACTTGGCCAAAGACCTTTTGGTCATTCATGACGATTCCGATTTGCCTTTTGGCGCCATCCGCGCCACTGACTCTTCGTCGTCGGCCGGCCACAACGGCGTGCAGAATATTATTGACAACCTGGGCACACAGGATTTCCATCGCATCCGAATCGGCGTAGAGACCCGGACTACCCGCGATGATATTCCGACCGACGCCTTTGTCCTGCAAAATTTTTCCGATGATGAACTGTCAAAGCTTCAAAATGACATTCTTCCAAAAGTAAAAGCGGCAGTAGAAAATTTCTTAAATAAAAATTGAAACCAATTACGTATTACGAATTACGTATTCAATGAATTACAGAAAATTTGAGGAATTGCCTGTTTGGCAACGTTCCCTAGAAGCAACTAAAATTATTTACGACTTAAGCGCCAATGCTAAATGGAGCAAAGATTTTGGTTTAAAGGATCAGATTAGAAGGGCAATAGTATCGGTAAGCTCAACAATAGTTGAAGGATTTGAAAAGAATAACAACAATGAATTCGTCAGATTTTTAAGAATGGCAAAAGGTTCTGTCGGCGAGGTCAGGAACCAACTTTATATTGCCCTATCAATAGGATATATCAGCCAAAGCGAATTTGAAGCTATAAATCTAAAAATGGAAAAGCTTGCGGGCGAGATAGGGGGTTTAATCGTTTATTTAGAAAACTTCAAGAAAAACCAATCCGCAATCCGAAATTCGCAATCAAAAAATCCGCGCTAGCGGATTTAATAATTGCACCCAAGACCCTACCTGCAAGTGAAAAGCTGCTGACAAACGCCAACGAACCTTTGCTTGGTGCTAAGAGCAAGTAATAGGAGGGATGATACCTGCTTTCGCGACTTGCAAATAGGATACTGGATACAAGGTGGTAATAAGTTATAAGGCGTGGCCGCCGGTACGAGAAATGGTGATAGGGTATTGGCCTTGGCGGCCGGTGCAGTGGTAGGTTTTAAGGTATATGTTACCTAAAACCCATTCCTTACGACCGCACCGGACGCCACACCTTATACCTTACTACTTATTTCTGTACTGGCCGCTACACCTTACAACCTAAACCGTTTCTGGGGTAAATAAAAACCTCCCTATTTCCTTTTCAATTTTTTGTTTGTCTGATATACAATTATACTCCTTTTTTAGCATTTTGTCAATCCCTAAACCTGCCTTTAATTATGCGAAAAATCTATGCCTGACCTGCCCCCCACTCTATATATTCACGCCTTTAACCTACTCCCCCAATTCGGGCCGGCCAGGCTGATGCGCCTTTACCGCTATTTTGAAAATTGGCAGCAGGCTTTTGAATCATCGGCAGCGGAAATATCCGAAGCGGGAATAGAGCCGGAACTAGCTAAGCTGTTCGCCAAGCACCGGCAAAATTTAAATCTGGATGATGAACAAAAAAATTTAGCCAGCCATGGCATTAGCCTGCTGACGTTTACCGATGATGTTTATCCTAAACTGCTTTTGGAAATCCCAAAATATCCTCCCCTGCTTTACGTCCGCGGCCAAATGAACGATCCCGAAGAATTATGTTTGGCCGTGGTCGGCACGCGCATGATTACCAATTACGGCCGGATGGCCACGCCCAAGCTGGTGGAGCCGTTGGTGGACGCCGGCGCCACGGTTGTTTCGGGCATGGCCTTTGGCGTGGACTCTGCGGCGCACACCGTCGCGATTAACAAACATAAACGCACCGTCGCGATATTGGGCGGCGGCCTGGACGACAAAAGTTTATATCCCAAGGCTCATTCGCTTTTGGCCCAGCAGATTCTGGACAACGGCGGCGCTTTACTTTCCGAATATCCTCCGGGCACGGCGAACTTTAAACAAAATTTCGTGGCACGCAACCGCATTATTTCCGGCATGTGCGTGGCCACTCTGGTTGTGGAATGCGATTTAAAAAGCGGATCCTTAATTACCGCCAAATACGCGCTGGAGCAAAACCGCACGGTTTATGCCGTGCCCGGGCCGGTTTACAGCCCCCAAAGCCAGGGGCCCAACAACCTCATCAAAATGGGCGCCAAGCTGGTTACCGAAGGCAGGGATATTTTGGAAGATTTGAATTTAAAATATCTGCCCGAGGAACAGCAAGCGACCCAAATTTTCGGCGACAGCCCGGCGGAAAGCGAGGTCTTGCGCTTTATCGCCTATGAACCGGTGCACGTTGACGAGATTGTCAAACAGTCAAAGCTGGAAGCCGGCGAAGTCGCCTCGGCTTTGACCTTTTTGGAGATGAAAGGCAAGGTCAGGAACTTAGGCGCGCAGCAGTATATTTTAAGCAAGGTAATAAGTTGTAGGGTATGGCGACCAGTACGGTTATAAGTAACAAGGTTATAGGCGACTAATACAACCTAAGACATACAACTTGCACCGAAGTTACGAACTTATAACCCGATATCAATTCTATGGACATAAAATAGTAAAATCATCATCCGCTTCTCTTTGCCATACTCTTCGTAGCGCTGGGTATTTTTTTATGGCCGCATAATTCTCGGCTCCCAAAAACCCTACTATCCGTTACCACAGCCGCCGCCGACAAAAGCCTAAGCGATTTTTACCGGCAAAGCCCAAAACTGGCCCAGCAAACATCCCAACCACTACCACCGCAACATTTTTGGCCGTGGGCGACATTAACCTTTCCAGAAACGTGGCCGCGGCGGCAAAAGCGGCGGGCAATCCGCTGTATCCTTTTTTAGGCATGCAGGACATTTTGCATTCCGTAAATTTTAATTTTGGCAATTTGGAATCCCCGTTTTCAAAAAACCCTGTCATTGGCGGGCACTCGTTAATATTTGGCGCGCCCAGTTCCAGCCTAGACGGGTTATTGGACAACAATTTTTTTATTCTCAACCTCGCCAACAATCACGCGCTTGACGGCGGTCCGGACGGCTTAAATTTTACCGTTTCCCAATTGGACCGCTTTGGCCTAAAACATACAGGCGCCGGCAGATAATTTAAATGAGGCCTGGCAACCGGCAATAATTGAAACAAATGGAATAAAAATCGGATTTGTGGGAGCGTCCTATGCTTCCGTAAACGACGGCGGCAAAACGACAAATAATTACGTTGCCCGCATTGAGGACTTAGACAATCTGAAATCCGCAATCTTAAATCTTAAATCTAAATCGGATTTCGTAGTCGTCACCATGCACGCCGGCACGGAATACACGCGCACGCCGAACGACGCGCAAATAAAATTCGCCCACGCGGCGATTGACGACGGCGCGGACATGGTAATTGGCAGCCATCCGCACTGGGTACAGGCCGTAGAAAAATATGAGGGAAAATACATCTTTTATTCCTTAGGCAACTTTATTTTTGACCAAATGTGGAGCCAGGATACCAAAGAAGGGTTGGCGTTAAAAATCACAGTGTCAAAAAACGGCGGCTGCCCCCCTTCTCCCCCTCTGGGGGAGATGTCCGCCGGAGGCGGACAGAGAGGGTGCACCGATGATTTGCAAGGTTCCCGCATCCCGGCCAAACTAGATTCAATTAAACTTATCCCCGTCATCATCCAAAACTCCCAGCCCCGCCCAGCCACGGCGGATGAAAGTAAAAAGATTTTAGATAAAATTGGACAAACTCAAAATATAATAACGCCATAAAAAAAGAAGGGTGACCAGCGGCACCCTCCTGATCGTTCGCCAAGCCAAAATGGCCTACCTAGAGATCATCTTCTGAAAACGTGTGGGAGGGAAGGCTTTCCACTAAAACCCCAGCCGCTTCCAAAGCGGCACGCTGGGATTCAGTCAGGTCAACTTGATAAGCGCCTTCGACTTCCACGATTTGGAACTCCGCTATTTCAAGTTCCACCAGGACATCTCGGAGCCCCTTTAGGCTCATTCCTTCAGAAGGCGTAACCAAACAGCCCTCAGCAAATTCTTCTTCCATCCTATCAACCTCCTTTCCTTTCCGACCAAATTTTGTTTGCACATAGCATACTCTCTCTCTCTTCAAAAAAATCAAACAGCCTGTGACTGGATCCCGGATATTTTTCACGGCTTCCGATAATGCTCAAACGTGAAAAATTCCGGGATGACACCACTTAGGTTCGGCGTTATTTCAGCGTACCAATCAGCGACTTATCAGCGGAATAAGGATAACTCCGTTTGACAAATATTTTTTTTATGGTTAAACTCACAATTGTATCTGCACGAAATTCTAAAATCTTAAATCCTGAATCTTAAATCTTTTCATGTCCAAACCGTTGATCATCGTCGAATCCCCCACCAAAGCGAAAACTATTTCGCGTTTTTTGGATGGCGAATATATAGTTAAAGCCAGTATGGGGCATGTGCGGGATTTGCCCAAGAGCAAATTATCCATTGATGTGAAGCACGACTTTGAACCTGTCTATATTATTCCGCCCAAGGCCAAGGAAACCGTGGCCGAGTTAAAAAAACTTTCCGCAAGACGCCTCCTCTATTATATTGGCGACTGACGAGGACCGCGAAGGCGAGGCTATTTCCTGGCATTTGGTGCAGGCTTTGGGTTTGGGGGATGAGGCGCAGATTGCCAAAGGCAAGGAAGATAAGCGCATAAAACGCATAGTTTTCCACGAAATTACCAAATCGGCCATAGACGAGGCCATGAAGAATCCGCGCGACATTGACCTGAATTTGGTGGATGCCCAGCAGGCTCGGCGGGTTTTGGACAGATTAGTGGGCTATGAATTGTCGCCGTTTTTATGGCGGAAAATTAGATACGGGCTTTCCGCCGGGCGCGTGCAGTCCGTGGCCGTGCGCCTGGTGGTGGAGCGCGAGCGCGAAATCCAAAAATTCAAGACTGATGAGTACTGGAGCATAGAAGCGAAGTTATCGCGAATGGGAACAGACGCGAAAACTTTCATCGCGAAACTGCACGCGATAGACGGAAAGACCGTCGGCAAAATGGACATTAAGGCCGAAGCGGATGCCAAAAAAATCGTGGCCGATTTAAACGGCGCGGAATATAAAGTGACCGATATCAACCAAAAAGAAGTCAAGCGCACGCCCGCTCCGCCGTTTACCACCTCCACCCTCCAGCAGGAAGCGGCGCGCAAATTCGGCATGTCCGCCAAGCAAACCATGGTCATTGCCCAGCAGCTTTACGAAGGCGTGGACATTGGCGAGCAAGGCTCCACCGGTCTGATTACCTATATGAGAACCGACAGTTTGAATTTGGCGCAATCCGCTTTGACAACCATCCGCGATGTCATAACTTCGGAATTCGGCAAAGACTACATTTTGGACGCGCCCAGATTTTACGCCAATAAATCCAAAGGCGCGCAGGAAGCGCACGAAGCCATTCGGCCGACCGATGTTGCGCGCAGGCCCGATGACGTTAAACAATTTTTGGACCGCGGCCAGTTTAAAATTTATGATTTAATCTGGAAACGCACCGTGGCCTGCCAAATGGCACAGGCGGTTTTGGAGCAGACAGCAGTGGACATCTTAGCCCTTAGCCCTAAACCCTTAGCCCTCTTTAGAGCCAACGGCCAAGTAATCAAATTCGACGGCTTCATTCGCGCCTACACCGAGGGACAGGATGAAAAAGCCGAAGACGAAATCGAAGGCGTACTTCCGGAATTATCGGTTGCTGAAAAATTGAAACTACATGAACTAAATCCACTCCAGCATTTTACCGAGCCGCCGCCGCGCTTTACGGACGCCACGTTAATCAAAACCCTGGAAGCCGCCGGAGTCGGTCGCCCGTCCACTTACGCACCCACTCTGTCCACCATCCAGGACCGGGGTTATGTAAATAAAATTGATAAAAAATATTCCCCGACAGACGAAGGTTTTTTGGTCAACGACATGCTTGTGGAAAATTTTCCGGAAATTGTGGACATTAACTTTACCTCCCACATTGAGGAAGAATTTGATGACATTGCCGAAGGCAAAATCAAGTGGGTGGAGGTAATGCGCGAATTTTACGGACCATTTAAAAAACATTTAACGGAAAAAGAAGCCAGCGTGGAAAAACAGGTGGAAATTTCCACCACGCCCTGCCCGCACTGCGGCAAACCGATGCTGATTAAATACGGACGCATGGGCAAATTTTTGGCCTGCCCGGAAGAAGGCAGCAAAGTCACTTTGCCCATGCCCGAAGAAGCGGCTAAGATTGCGGAGCTGACGGAAAAAACCAAGGGCGAAAAATGCCCAATCTGCGGCGGCCCGATGTCCGTGCGCCGCGGGCGGTTTGGGTTTTTCCTGGGCTGCTCCGATTATCCCAAATGCAAAGGCATCAGCAAAATTTGGAACAAGACGGGCTACAAGTGCCCCGCGTGTTTTGCGAAGCAAGAGGGTGAGCGAAGCCGAACCCCTATCGATGAAACCCGCCCCTCGACTCCTTCGGCTGACGCCGAAGTTCGCTCGGGACAATCAGCAAAGCTGATTGGCGACATAGTAGAAAAAAAATCCCGCGGCAGAGGTAAACCCTTTTTTGCCTGCACCCGTTTTCCGGATTGCACGTTCGTTATGAATATAAAACCCGAATCCCAAGTACAGCTTGACGAAGCCTATAAAAATTGGAAAGAAAACCCTCCGAAACAAAAAAAATCTTATAAGAAAAAAGCGTAGCGTGCCGATTTATCGGCGATCGATAGTTTCCAAGCGTAGTTAGCCCATTTATGGGCTGTCTGATATCAACAGCCGATAAATCGGCTAATTACAAAACACAACGCAAAAAAACATTAAGCCAAGAAAAAACCGAGTAGCTACTCGGTTTTATTCTTATCTAAAAAACTCCTCAAGTACCTGTGTCCCTGTTTTCAAACGCTCCGGCTTGGAGTTCTGTTGCAATCTGGTCTCTCAGTTGCCATGGCCTAAGCCCATAGCCACCCGTTTTTGTGCCATCCTTATAAATAAGCTCTTGTTGAATCAAAGATGCCGCATGGCCTTCAGGGGGAGGAATTCCATTAGTAACAAAAGCTTTAAATGATCCGTATATTTCCGCCGTATCTTGATACAATTTTTGTATCCTTCCTCTCCAAGTTTTCATTCCTTTTGTATCCATTGTGTCTCTGCGCAACGATTCCTGAGCAACACTCTCCTCTAAGTCCTGGCCTGTCTTGCTGGCACGTTTTTCTGCTACAAAAGCTGCCTCGCCCTCCGTAAAACTGGGATCTTGGAATCCAGGAACTACTTTTCTTGAAGGCATATTTTTCCTTTCAAAATTATTAATCTTTCCGCCATAGGCGGATCCGCCTCTGACGGAAATCTTGCCCTTATAATACTCTCTCTCTGCGAGTGTCAAGCTAATATCCTTTGTTGATAAAACGCGCGGCCGCGCGTTTTATCAACAACTAATTTAGACTACAAAAAGGGCGGCCAATGGCCGCCACTACATCGCCGATAAATCGACATACTACAAGTTCTGCGGTTTTCTGTAGATTCGTATTAATCCGTAGCTAATCGTTCCTACCATAAAGCTCGGCCTCAAACAGCGTGTACTTGATGGCTTTGCGCCAACCGATTAGCCGCGCAAAATAACGCGCAATAATATAAAGGCGCAGCAGGTACGGAAAATATCCCTTAAAATAAAATTTATCCGTTTTTAACAAAGCCCATTTGCCGCCCACGGGCACAATCAACGAATTTTTGCCGGGCATGAAAGCTTCGGGCTTTTTGTTTTGCATCAACAGCGGCAAAGCTTTGGCCAAATATTCGGCCTCTGCCACCGCGGCCCACGCGTTGGCGGAAACCGAAGATTTATCCGGTGCCAAAACGCCGGCCGCATCCCCCAAAACAAATATGTTGGCCTGACCTTTTACCCTTAAAAATTCATCGGTTTCAACTTTACCGCGAAAGCTGCGCTCACAATTGAGACCCGCATAATCCCGGCCGCGCGCGCCCGCAACCCAAACCAGCGCGTCGTATAAAATGCGCTCTCCGGAAAGAAGCGTAATAAAATGCCGCTCCACTTTAACAGCCGGGCTCAATAATTTTATATTCACCCCCAAATTTTTTAACCGATAAAGAATGTCCAAACCGGCTTTTTCGTCAAGCCCTGGGATAAGTTGATTGGCCGCCTCCACAATCATCACCTCAATTTTTTCGCGCGGATAACTGTTTTTCCAGGCCAAAATGTTTGCCAGCTTGGCCATTTCCGCCGAAAGTCCCACGCCGCCGCAGCCGCCGCCAACCACAATAAAACGCACATACTGTTTGACGGCGTCGTTTTTGCGCCCCTCTACCGCAAACTCCAAAGCGTTACGGATCCTAAAAGCGTCTTTCAAACTTTTCAGCGGCAGCGCATATTGTTCGGCTCCCGAAATGCCGAAATATTCGGTTTGGGAACCCATTGCCAAAACCAAAAAATCATAATCCAGCTCGCGGATGCCGGCCTTGATTTTGCGGCGCGCTTGGTCTATAAAACCCACTTCACCCTGGACAAAATTAACCCGTTTGTTTTTTAACAGCTTCCGAAAAGGCAGGGCAATGCTTTTTTTCAGCTGGCTGATGCCGGTAAATTCCTCTTCCGCGGTCGCCACTTCATACAGGTTCGGACTGTACAAATGGTAATCGTACCGGTCAACAAGCGTAATGCTAACGTCTTTCTGATGGCGAAATTTCTTTTCCAGCCCCAAAGCCAAATTCAGCCCCCCAAACCCCGCTCCGGCAATGATGATTTTGGTCATTTTGGTTTCCTTGTGTTACTTGCTCAATTCTATTATAACATAAACCTTCTACTAAATACGAAAGGATGCTAAAAATACTAAACTCCTATTTGCCAGTTTAGTATTTAGTACCTTTAGTATATTTTAGTATTTAGTAGAGATTACTCGTATCTCATCGCTTCCACCGGATCCAGCTTGGAAGCCGCGCGGGCCGGTAACACGCCAAAAGCAATGCCGATGCCGCCGGAAACGCCGACGGCGATAAAAATGGAATACAGCGGCACACTGAACACCCAAACCAGCCCGGCCGCGTGGGCAATTAACGCCACCACCCAGCCTAAAAATCCGCCAAAAATAATCCCGACCACGCCGCCAATGACGGTAACCAAAAGGATTCAATTAAAAATCCCATCAAAATGTCGGCGTTCTTGGCGCCCAAGGCTTTTTTCAGGCCGATTTCCGCCGTGCGCTCCGTCACCACCACGTACATAATATTCATAATGCCCACGCCGCCCACAATCAAAGAAATCGCGGCAATGCAAATCAACAAAATGGTGATGCCGTTAAAAATCGTATTAAAAGTATCCAGTGCCTGCGCCTGGCTTTCCACCAATAAAATCATCTTTGGCCGGATCGGTGATGTTATGATTGTGGCGCAGAACGTCCTTGATATCATCTATCGTGGCATCAGCCAAATTGATATTTTGCACCTGCACCACGCCGATTTGCAGGTAGTCTATGCCGAGCAATTTTTTCTGGGCCGTATTCAACGGGAGATACAAACTGTCATCGGCCGTGCCCCCGCCGGCCAAACCCAAAGGATTATATACGCCAATGACCAAAAAATTCAAATTGCCGACGCGGATTAGCCTGCCCAAAGGGTCCTGCCCGTCAAACAAATCCGTGGCCAAACTGTTTCCCAAAATCGCCACCTGGGCCGCGCCGGTGTCTTCGCCCGGCGTGTAAAACCGGCCTTCTTTTAAAGTATGCTTATCTATATTAAACTTTTCGGCAGAAGCGCCATAATACAATGCACTCTTTTCGTTGTTGCCATAACTGACCACGGCCTGGCCGATGACTTCGCCATAACCATCCACCACGTTTCCCAAAATCTTAATGTTATCCAAATCGCGCTGTTTGAAACTGGTAATGGTCACACCGGAAAAACCGGAAGTATTGGTGGTGTTTTGGCTCGCAGCGCGGTTCTTGGTGGTCGGCGGCACGCGGGTTTCAATAAACAAAGTGTTGCTGCCAAGCGCGGCCACCTGGTCGTCAATCAAACTTCGGAAGCCAGCGCCCGCGGACAAAACCAAAATCACCGTGGAAATGCCGATAACAATACCCAAAGTCGTCAGTCCCGTCCTGGCGGGATTGGCAAACAGAGCTTTGATGGATTGGCGGAAAGCGGTAAACATAAATGTTAGATACTAATCTACAAATTCATACAAATGAAACAAATAATACTAATACCTACTAAGCAAAATTTTGTATGATTTGTAGCATTTGTACTATTTGTATATTTGTATCTGTAATCACTCATACCTCAGCGCTTCAATCGGATTTAATTTGGCGGCCTTAAACGCCGGATAAAGGCCAAACACCACGCCGGTCAAAACGGAAACGCCAACCGCTAAAACAACCGAAGTAAGGGAAATCACGAACGCCCAATCATAACCTAAGGCGTGCATTAACAATGAAATAAAATAAGAAACAATAATGCCCACGATAATGCCCACCACTCCCCCGAGGCTGGTTAAAGTGCCTGCTTCCAACAAAAATTGGTTGCGAATGGCTGCATTGCCGGCGCCCACGGCTTTGCGCAAACCGATTTCTCGCGTGCGCTCGGCCACAGTCACCATCATAATATTCAAAATGCCGATGCCGCCCACCAACAAAGCAATCGCAGCCATGGCCGTTAAAAACAGCGTCAGCGCGTTGGTAATGGTCGAAAGAATGCTGATGGCATCGGCAATGTTGCGTATGGTGTAATCAAGATCCGAATCCTGCTTAATGTGATGCTGCTGCCTCATCACTGCGTCTACATCGTTAATGGTCTGCTGGACCGTATCCGAAGAGTCAACTTTAATGTTAATGGCCTGCAAGTAATGGATGCCCAAAAGCTGCTGCTGGCCAATGGCCAACGGCAGGAAAATCTGGTCATCCTGGTCCTGAAAAAAAGAAGTGCCGCGCGGCGCCACCACGCCGATGACGCGCAAGGGAATGCCGCCGGGCTGGTTTTGCGAACTTTGGGAAGCGGTCCGGACTTTAATGACCTGGCCGACCGGATCCACGTTCTGGCCGCCGAACAACTCATCGGCCACCGTTGAGCCGAGCACCACGACGTTGGCGTTTCCCTGTTCCTGCGGCTGGTCAAAAAACTGCCCTTCCTTCATGTCAAAACTAATCACGCCCGGATAATGGTAATCCGTGCCGACAAAATTGGTGTCCGCCGTTTGGTTTTCCCAGGTGACGGTGGCAGTGCCGCGCACTAAGCTGTTTACGGCCAGAGCGTGCGGCACGCGGCCGGTGTCGCGCAAAGCATTGGCGTCGTCCGTAGTCAGCGTAGTCACCACAATGCCGAACAATTGCGCCGGCGGCCCTTTTTCATTGCTCTTGCCGGGCTGGACGCTCAATAAATTCGAGCCCAATTTGGTAACTTGCCCGAACACCAGCGATTGTGCGCCCGGCTCCGAGCGCAATAATGATAATCACTCCGGCCACGCCGATGACAATGCCGAGGATGGTTAAAAACGACCGGCCTTTGCGGGCCAGCAGGGTGCGGATGACGAGTTTGATGGTGCTGAAGAAGTTCATCGGTAGTGTTCCCAAATATACAAATCAACACAAATATACAAATGACAAACCTGCGGACGGTTTCACCTGAGGATTTGTAAATTTGTCTAAATTTGTATATTTGCGATTACTACTTAACCAATTCTCTCTCCGCCGTGGCGATGGTGCGCTTTAACACCGGCTGGTCGTCAACCAGCTGGCCGTCCTTGATGCGGATAATCCGTTTGGCATGGTTGGCCGTATCCATTTCGTGGGTCACTAAAATAATGGTGCGTCCCTGGTTGTTCAGATTTTGCAAAATTTCCATAACCGCGTTGCCGCTTTTGCTGTCCAAATTGCCCGTCGGCTCGTCGGCAAAAATTACGGCCGGGTCGCAAACCAAAGCCCGGGCAATGGCCACGCGCTGTTTTTCCCCGCCGGAAATCTGGTTGGTGTAATAATCCAGACGGTGCGACAGCCCGACCGCTTCCAGCGCCTGTTTGGCCAGATAATCGTGATTTTTTTTTTTGCTGTAAATAAGGGGCAGTTTGACGTTGTCCAGCACCGTGGTGCGGGCCAAAAGATTGAACGACTGGAACACAAAACCAACGCGTTCGTTCCGCAGTTCGGCCAAATAATCATCCGGAAATTCTTGGGTATTTTTGCCTTCAAACTCATACAGGCCGGCAGTCGGCCGGTCCAAAAAGCTCAAAATGTGCATCAAAGTGGATTTGCCGGAGCCTGAAGGTCCCATTATGGCCACAAACTCCCCGCTGTCAATGGTAAAGCTGTCGCCGTGCAACACCGGCGTCACCACGCCTTCGTTGACGTAATCTTTGGTGAGATTTTGGACTTTGATAAGAAGCATAGGCATATGTTATTGGTTATGGAAACCAGTATGGTTTTAAGGCGAAAGTTGTAAGTTACCAAAACCCTATGACCATTTACTAAACCGGCTCCTATAACTTAAAACCAACTACTGTTTAATATACGTCACTATCTCCTGCCCTTCATTCAGGCCCGAAGTAATCTCCACCAATCCCCCATCGGCTTCCATGCCGGTCTGCACTTCCACTTCGTGATAAGTTTTATTTTTGTCGTTGTCAATCACGCGTACGTTTTTTTTGCCGTCGCTGATGACCGCGCGCTGCGGGATGGCCAAGACATTGTCCTTTTCGCCGACCAAAATGGTCATATTGGCGGTCATGCCCGGTTTGATTTCTGAAACGTCATTGGGCAAACTGGCCTTGACCAAATAATCCACCACGCCGGAAATGACCGTGGAAGCCGGGTTGACCGTCGCACCGTAGCCATAAATTGCCGGTCCGGGCCGAGCGCGTCAAAAGTCACGTCCACGGTTTGGTCGGGCGCCACGGAAGCGATATTGGCTTCGCTGACATTGGCTTCAATGTGCAGATTTCCCACGTCCTGCAAAATCACGGCCTCTTTGGAAGGCGTGGCCTGTTCCCCGACTTTAATGTCCACTGAAGTGATGGTACCGTCAGCCGGCGCGCGGATAATCGTATTCTCCAAAGCCGCCTGGGCCGCCTGAACCTGGCCCTGGGCGATTAAAATTTGCGCCTCGGCGGCCTGCACGTCCGCGGGCCGGGCTTGGGCTTTCTTTAAATCCAAATTGGCCTGGGCTGCGGAAACGCTGCTCTGGGCCGCAGCCACGCCGGTAAGTTGAGTCTGCAAGGCGGCCTGATAAGCATTGTAGTTAGTGACATAAGTTGAACTTTGGGTATTTGGGACCGTTATGGTCCAGCTGTCGCCGGCATTGACGCCTATTGAGGAAAATTGGATGGATAGCCCTCTGGTTCCCAAAGGGATCGGCACGGCCTTAACGTCACCGCTGCCCGTCTCCAAACCGGTAACATTAAACTTCTGGCCGGAACCGGTGCTGTAAATTGAAATGCCGTAAACTCCCTGGTCCGTGCCGGTATAAGTGCCGCTGACCGTAATGGTCACCCCGCTGGCGTTGGTCGGACTGGGCACCGCGGTTAAAGTGGAATTGAGCAAAGCGCTGTAGGCGTTAGCCACCAAAACTTTTTGTTGGGCGATGGCGTTGGCTAAAGAAGTTTTGGCGTTATCCAAAGCGACCTGGGCCACGGCGATATCTTCGTTGCTCGCCCCGGCCAAAACTTTATTGTAGTTGGCTTGGGCCTGGGCCAAGGCTCCCTGGGCCTGGGTTAAGCCGGCCGCTTGGTCGGCTTGCGCCAAATTAGCCAAGACCTGGCCGGCCTTGACTTTGTCCCCCTCTTTGACGTTGACTTTGTCCACAATGCCCCCGACCTTGAAGCTCAGGTCCAAATCCGTGCTGGACACCACCTGGCCGGTAGCCAAAACGGTCTGTTTGAGATTTTGTCTTTTTACCGTATCGGTCAAAATGTTGCCGGCGGGATTATTGCCGCTCTTGATTTTCCAAACAATCAAACCGGCCACAACCAAAATAATCGCCGCCCAAATAATTTTCTTTTTTGTGAAAAATCCTCGGATCGTCATTGCAATAATAAAAATTAAGTGTTAGAAAAATGTTTGCCAAATACCCGTTTGATGTAATCTTTCACGTGTCCCTCCATGCCGGTGCTCTCAAAATTTTTCATGATGATTTTGGCCAGCTGCTGTAACTCTTCGGCTTTGATTAAGCCCAGGGCTTTGCCGAATTTGCCGATGACCGCTAACTGGTCGCCGGGCTTTAGCCTGAGGTCAGCCCTGGCTTCAGCGGGCACCACTATCTGTCCGCGAACCCCCATAGTCGTCAGTCCGTAAAATTTATCCTGCTTAGTCATGCGCTTATGGATTCTCGCTGGGATGTTAGATTTCATCTTATTTTTGGATTAATGTGACACTGATTATAACGAAAATCAAAGTATGATGTTTCATACTTATCATATCATATTTTTAACTACTGGTCAAGGATTTACCAGATTAGTGGGAATTTTCGTGATAGTGTGATCGCCGGCTGATCTTTATCCATCCCGCGATTATTATCGTCAGCGGTGCTGCTGACAAGGATATTCCTATCAAACAAAATTTCTATAAAACCCCTTTCGGACACAAATTCAACAATGCCGGATAAAGTTACATCCAAAAATCGCGGCTCAAGGCCAACAGACAAGACTGAGCCGCTGGGCTGGATAATGCTGTAGGATGGCAAGTCCAAACCTTGTTTGCGCACAACCAGGGCAGCCGCGATACTGCCCGAGGCGCAAGCGTTTTCTTTTATCAATGTGCCGGTTGATACTACCCAGACCCAAGGGATAATGGAATGGCCTTTTTCTGAAGCTTGCAAAACAATCACGCCTATGGCCGGCATAGAATCGCGATACTTGTGAACCAGCTTCTCAATATCTTTCTTGTTCGTCACATTATCGATAACCAAAAAACGGATGCCGTAAAAATCCGCCAGCCAGCCTTCGGGCACTTGGGCGGCTGATTTTAAAAACTCCCCCGGTATCCGCAGCGTCACGGTCTTGTCCTGCACGTGCGCGGTCAGCGGCACGTCAAAACCCGACACGGTGAATACCGCGGAATTTTTTTTGGCTGATAAACACCAACGCAAAGCCGCCGAGCGGGCCGCGTTACCGCAAAACTCGCCGCCCATCATTTCCACATGGAAATCACACAACGGTTTTTTGGGCGGCATAACAAATCCGACCTGCTCCACCTCGGGGCGCTGCTCCATCACCCGGGCAGCGACGGCAGAAAAATCCATAGGCCTGGCAGTCTCAATTAAAGCGGTTATGTTGCCGCCCGGCGAATAAATAAAAAATGGCGTTTTCGGCGATGTCATAAGGTTATGTTAATGCATGGGATAATTTTATCGGGCAGATTGTAAAAATTTATTATATCATCCGCGGTAATTTTTGATAACTCCGGCTGCTGCTCGGCGGCCGAATAAAGAGCCCGGTACAATTCTGGAAACAGCGGCGCCATGGCTTGCTCTAATGTAAGTTTGCCGATAGTTTCGGAAAAAATTTCCCAGAATTTTGGGTGGTTGTGCAGGGCCAAATCCAAACCGCTGGCCGCCTGAAAGCGCCCCAAATTGTCCTGAAAATAACCCAAAACAAAATCACTACGCAGGCCGCTGCTGTGCTCTCGATTGAAATCTTCGGCCGGCCGGCCGCGCATTAAATTGTAAGCCTGGTGCATTCTGGTCAAATAAGTACCCTGGCTAAAGCCGCCCAGACACTTGACTCCGTAATATTCCGACAAAAGCAGCAGGCTTAAAAACGTGCCGGGAATTAACCGCCCGCTCTCCAGGGCGGCGGCAATCGCCTGCGGCCGAAGCTCCACCCGATCGCCTTCCGCGGAAACCAAATCTCCCCCTTTAAGCCACAATTGGCGGCGGCCATTGCCTGAATAATGCCAAAATAAAAACGTGCCCTTGCCCTGTTTAAGCTGAAAATTACCGGGAATACCATCGGCATGCTGTTTGAGAAGCTCGTGGACTTCGGGACTGAAAATTAAATCGTAAATCTCGGTTTGGGCAAAAAGGTGGTGCCGGCAAAGAAGCTTAATTACCACATCTTCCAGCTGTAGCGTTAGCAAACGCGGCGGCTGAAAAGCTGACCGAACAAAAAATTGTTTCCATAACCGATCGTTAGTTTTGACTATTTGATGATTGTAGTCCGGCTGCTCCAAAATTTCCGGCTGGCCGTAAACCTCATGGACAAATTCACGAACCGCCGCGGCCGCGGGAGCGGACAATTCGCGGCTTTGGATTTTATAATTAAGCGCCCCGTCCAGCCGGTTAAGGTCGCGCCTGTCAAAAGCCCTTTGGCCAAAGACGGCTGACATGCGTTCGCGCCACGGGAAAAACGGCAGGCGGTGCTCCGCGCCGTCCGCGCCATGGAAAATCAAACCCCGCGGATAAGAAGAATTATTCAAAGAAACGTTGCCCACGGCCAGAACAATAATGTTTTTCCGCGGCCGGGACGCAGCCAGCAGATTGCTGTGGACAAAAAACGGATGCGTCAAAGGGCCGTGGTGTTCAGCCGTGGAAACCATGTATTCCTCCTTAAGCTGCCTGGCCGTGCTGGCCGCAACCGCGGAGGAAAAATGCCCGGCAACTTCCGCGGAAATCGCCGCAATAAAATCCTGTTTGCGGACAGCGTCAACCGCAACCGCCGTAGGCCCCAAAATCCGGTTATATTCCCCGACCGAGGTATTGGCATAACGCTCGAACAGGCCGGCTAGTATCGGCCGTTTGGCCAAAATCTTGGCTTTTAGTTCCCCTACCGCTTCCGTGTTGGTCATATCTGATATTATAGCCGTTAGGGAAAAACTTGTCCCGCCTGATTTTACAAATATAAAAACACCCCGCGATCAGCGGGGTGCGGGTCAAAAAAACTATCTCACGCCGCCGGGAGTCAAAATCCGCTCGCCGGCGCCATAATCACCGGTCTGGTTGCCCAGACAAAAATAATAAGTATAGCTGGGGTAAAGCGTGAGGCCGCTGTCAACAAAAGGCGAACCCTCGGCGATATAATAATAACTATTGGCCGGCACCGCTACATTGCCGTTGTCAACGGTGACTTCGCTGCCATGGTACAATCCGTCACAGGCGCCGTCCGCCGGTACCGGGGCCGTCGGCAATTGGATAACGGATTGCGGCACCAATGGCAAAGGCTGACCTTTGGTGCCTTGCGGATAGCCGCGGTTGGTATTAAAGTACAATTCCAAAGCCGTATTCATTTGGGTGATGTCGCCCAAACGCTTGACGTCGCGGGACTTTTGCCGCGCCGATTGCACGGCAATCAGAACCACCGAAGACAACAAGGAAATAATGGCCACCACGACCAAAAGCTCAATTAAAGTAAACCCAGCGCCACTTTTCGGTAAATTTTTAAATGAATTTTTGTTTCGGGACATATTTTTATTGTGCCATTAAATTATACCACATTTATTTAGCAAATCCAACTGTGGACAAAAAAGGTTGCCCAGGGCGATGACTGAACCTTTTTAACACTATAAATATTGACTAATTTTAACTTTGCCATGCCCTTCGACTCGGCCCGCTAAGCGGGACTCGCTCAGGGCAAAAATTAAAACCCCAATACTATGGGGTTTTAATTTTTGGTGGACTACTGTTTGCAAAATTACAACCTTTTAATGCAGGAAATAAGGCAATTTGCCGCCCTTATTCCGGTGTTAGCTTAACCATTTTATCACCTTTATCCACTTTTGACTAGAATTTTAAAAAGTGGGACAATAGATTTAGAGAGTTAAAAATCAAAGAAACCAAAATAAATAGCCCACAGGGTGGACAATAGCCCGCCTTAGGTCTATAATATAAAGCCAAAAGATAACAAAACGCATATGGACCAAGATTTACTCAAACAGGCAGATATCCAAAAGATCGCCGCAGAGGGTGAAAAAATTTATCAAAAAATCAAGGTAAATTTTGAACCCAAGGAAAACGGTAAATTTTTGGCTATCGACATAGACAGCCAAAATACCTACCTTGGCAGTACCAGCGCGGAGGCCGTGGAGCTGGCCAGACAGGCTCATCCGGGCAAGGTTTTCTATGTGGTAAAAATCGGCTTTGATACTGTTGAGACAATGGCCAAAGCTTTTATCCAATCCGAAGCGAGATAAAAATGTTAAAAGGAGTATTTGTAAAAAATACGCCGTTCATTGGCGTAACAATTGCTTGGAACCAAGCCGTTCAAAATCCGGCTTTTATTTTAGACACCGGTTTTACCGGCGACTTGCAAGTTACTCCAAACATAGCAAAGGAACTTGGACTAGTAGTTACCGCCGTTACCCCAATTACAATTGCCAACGGCCAAACTGTTCAAATGCAAACAGCTCTAGCAATAGCGGCAATGGAGGGAGAAACAAATTTAGTAACTGTGCAAATTTCTAACAGCCTGCCGCTGGCTGGTATTGGTTTGTTAACCAAATTCAATTATAAAACTACTGTTGATTGCAAGTATCGCGCGGTCACACTGGAAAGGGTTAGTTAAATTTTCTTCTATGAAAGTTACCAAGGAGTATTTTGATAAGAGCATCGGCAATATTCTGGAAAAGTTAGGGAATATTAAAACGGGTATGGTCTCAAAGGGCGGTTTAAAATCCCAACTGGATGCCCAAACTAAAGAGCTAAAAGATCACACCCACCAGGCTTTTGAATCCCATCGGGTCTGGATGGACGAATGGTTTAAAAAATTGTCATAATATAAATGTCCGGGATCGGGTGGAAAAACTGGAAAAAGAATTCCGGGAGTTTAAGCTCCATAAACCAGTCCACGCGTAAAATTTCTGCCACTCAAAAACCCTGTCTTTATTGATAGGGTTTTTAAAATTGTTGGCTTTTAAAACAAAAAGTGCTAAAATTAGGGCAGATTTTAAAGACAAATTATGGCATTATCTTGGAATGAAATTAAAACTCGCGCAGTTGAATTTTCCAAAGAATGGGAAAATGAGACTAGCGAAGACGCCGAAGCTAAAACTTTTTGGGATGGCTTTTTTAACGTCTTTGGCATGACCCGCAAACGGTTAGCCAGCTTTGAGTTTGAAGTTAAAAAGCGCGGCGGCAACAGCGGATTTATAGATTTGTTCTGGCCCGGCGTGCTGATCGTTGAGCATAAGTCCCGCGGCAAGAATTTGGAAAAGGCTTACGCCCAGGCTATGGATTATTTTCCCGGGCTTTCGGAAAGCGACTTGCCCAAGTACATTTTAGTTTCGGATTTTGAAAAAGTCAGATTTTATGATTTAGAAACAGACAAGCATACTGAATTTGAGCTTAAAGATTTGCAAAAACATGTTCAGCTGTTTGGTTTTATAGCAGGTTACCAAAAACAGGAAATCCGCGAGCAAGATCCCGCCAACATCAAGGCCGCGGAGTTAATGGCGGAACTTCACGATGCCATTTTTATGATTGGTTACAGCGGCCATCAACTGGAAGTATTTTTGGTGCGCGTTTTATTTTGTTTGTTTGCTGACGATACCGGCATTTTTTCTATTAAGGAACAGTTTTGGAATTATGTGGAATGGAAGTCTAAAGAGGACGGCTCGGATATGGGTTCGCTTCTGTCCATGCTTTTTCAAGTGCTAAATACCCCGGACGAGAAACGGCAGAAAACTTTGGATGAGGAATTGGTTAAATTCCCTTATGTTAACGGCGGCCTATTTGCCGAAACATTACCGGTAGTTTCTTTTAATAGCGCTATGCGCAGGGCACTGTTAGAATGTTGTAAATTTGATTGGTCTGGCATTTCTCCTGCTATTTTTGGCTCTATGTTCCAGGGCGTTATGGACAAAAAAGAGCGCAGGGCTTTGGGAGCGCATTATACTTCGGAAATCAACATCCTTAAGCTTATCAAGCCTTTATTTTTAGATGAACTATGGGCAGAGTTTGAAACCGTAAAATACAATAATCAAAAGCTCCAGATTTTTCAAAAAAAAATCGCTAACCTAAAATTTTTAGACCCAGCCTGCGGTTGCGGAAACTTTCTAGTTATAGCTTATCGTGAATTACGTCTTTTGGAATTGGAAATTTTAAAATTGCTGTATGGTCCAGGAAAAACGATACTAAAATTCAATATACAAACCATAACGCACGTCAGTCCCGAACAGTTCTACGGAATAGAAATAGGAGAGTTTGCCGGCCGTATTGCCGAAACAGCTATGTGGCTGGTTGACCACCAAATGAATCAAAACGCCTCGAAAGCTTTGGGTCAGTACTTTGTCCGCTTGCCGTTGGACAAGGCGGCACACATTACGATTGGCAATGCTTTAACGTCTGATTGGGAAACTATAATTTCAGAGACCGAATTTATCATACATTCTCGGCAATCCGCCGTTTGTTGGATCCCGTCTGATGGAGCCGGATCAAAAAAGAGGATATGCTGTCGGTTTTTGGCAAACTCCGGGAAGTCGGATTTTTGGATTACGTCACGGCTTGGTATTATAAAGCTACTCAATATATTCAAGGTACCAAAATAAAATGCGCTTTTGTTTCCACCAATTCTATTACCCAAGGCGAACAGGCCGGTATATTGTGGAATCTGTTGATGCAAAAGTTTAACATAAAAATCCATTTTGCCCATAGAACTTTTAAATGGAGCAACGAAGCTCGCGGTAAGGCCGCGGTTTATTGCGTAATTATCGGTTTCGCGGCTTTTGACGCGGAAAAAAAGAAAATTTACGAATACGCTGATATTACTGGCGAACCGCACGAAGTCCAGGCAAAGAATATTAACCCTTATTTGGTTGACGCAGACGATATTGTTATCCGCAATCGCCAAAAAGCGATATGTGATGTGCCAGAAATTTCCTTTGGCAATATGCCACGCGACGGCGGACATTTCTTGTTTACTGATGTAGAGAAAGAAGAATTTTTGAAAATAGAACCTGACGCAAAAAAATTTATCAAGCGGTTTATTGGAGCGCAGGATTTTCTGCACAACAAGAAGCGTTGGTGTTTGTGGCTGGTTGATGCGCAGCCGGATGAGTTGCAAAAGTTGCCGGAAGTAATAAAACGAATTGAACAAGTCAAACAATTTCGTTTGGCCAGTAAAGCTAAATCTACCCGCGATTTTGCCAAAACCTCTGGCTTATTTGCCCAACGAACGCAACCTGATGCGGATTATATTCTAATTCCAAGCACATCATCGGAAAATCGCAAGTATATTCCAATGGGCTTTATGCCAAAAGATTTTATTATCAGTAACAGTTGCCACGCCATTCCCGATGCAACCCTTTATCACTTTGGCGTTTTGGAAAGCGAGATGCATATGGCTTGGGTAAGACAGGTTTGCGGTAGATTAAAAAGTGATTTTCGTTATTCTAAAGACATTGTCTACAATAATTTTCCTTGGCCCGAGAAACCTGCCGCCGATAAAATCAAGGCCGTAGAACAGGCGGCGCAGGAGGTTTTGGATGTCCGAAAAAAGTATCCAAGTAGTTCCCTGGCTGACCTTTATGATACTTTAACAATGCCGCCGGACTTGGTAAAAGCCCATCAAGGCCTGGATCGCGTCGTGGACTCCATTTATACCCGAAAAGTCTTTGCCTCTGATGCCGAGAGGCTGGAATTTTTGTTTGAACTGTATAGCAAACTAAACATACCGGATAAACTGAATAAACGTCCAAGTAAGAATGCCAATCAAAAAAGCCTATAAAAATAGGCTTTTTTGATAGTAAGTAAAAGCTGTGGCAGAATTTGACAAAAAACCTAGAATGAGCTAATATCAGATAGAAAGGAAAAACAATATGCCCTACAACTTTGAGGAGTTTAATTTGGTTGGTTCTAGGTTCTCTCCAACAATCACAATTGCAAAAACCGGCGGTATCGGGTTAAGTTCAGGTTTTCACCGCAAGTATAAGCTTGAACAGTATAAAGCGGCCAAGTTATACTATGACCAAGTTAGCGGCGCAATAGGCATTAGACTGTTAGAAGCACAGCAGGAAGGCAGTTTTAAACTGAATGTAAGACCAAAGGATGGCGGCGCATATTTGGCCGCGAAATCCTTTATGGACAGGTATACTATTAGCGCAGACAAATACGCAGGAAAATATAAAGCTAAGGATGTTGAAGATGAAAAGTTTGGAAAAATATTTGTAATTGACCCCAAAGAAAAAGAACTCTAAAAAGCAAAACAAGATCACCGACCCGCTAAAGTCAAGATGATCCGTTTGCTGAAAGCAGATTAGTGCTTTTGTATTTGTATTTTACACTATTTAAAAAATTTTATCAACTAATTTTTTTCGGCAAAACCGAAATCAAAATAATAAACAATATGTCTACAATTGATGTGTTCTCTTATATAGCCAACATAGTTTTTGTAACTTGGGGAGTTATTGACTATTTTTTCCGCAAGCGAGAAAAAAAGGTTGAGGCAAATGGCCTTATTGCAGTTTATGAAATGTCCGTGAGACTATCTTTGCGATTACCGGGCTTCTTTGACCAGCAGGCACAAGATATTGCTTGCGCTATAAAAAGTTTAATTTTTAATGCCAAAGGACGGGAGAGAAGTGATGTTGATTTTGAAACGCAGTTGCCGGTTCCGAAAACTGAAATAAAAAAATCAAGATCTGCGTAGTCGTGCAGGCTAAAATTTTTAATAATTAACAAACTGAAAAGTTTGAGAAAGGAAGTCCATGCCAAAAACAGGTTTTGGTAGTGCCATCGGCTTAACCGATGACGACATCGACAGTAGTGTCAAAAAAATAAGCCCAGGATCATATGCTCTGGGTCGCCTAAAAACCGATGGTACTTTTATAGTTAAGTATGTGGGTCGTTCCGACAACAATCTGAACGAGCGTCTACATGATTGGGTAGGTGAATATGACTACTTTAAAGCGGGATATTACCCTACGGCAAAACAAGCATACGAAAAGGAATGCACTCTTTACCACGATTTTGGAGAAGACAGACTATTAGATAACAAAGTTCATCCCGCTTGCCCAAAGAATACCAATTGGAAATGCCCGGTTAACGGGTGTGATTTCCATTAAAAAGATGCCAGAGTAGATTATCTACTCTGGCCCTTTCATTAGCATATTTTAGTGTTATAATTAAATCATAGTTAGGGAGCTTTGGTCTAAAATAGCCCTGCAACCATTCATAAATTATGTAAGAGTTTTATGGATTTATATTTTTCGGACCATTTTAAAGTAAGAGAAACAGACCTGCAAACATATGGGGCTTTTAATATTTCTTTAGTGGCTGATTTACCACTTTTTATTGACCCATTTTTATTATTCAATAGCAAAAAGAAAAAATATCAAGCAATTGCACGATGACATAATCAAATATCTGGTATTTCTGAAAGAGAAATCTACATCGCAAACGATAGATAAGGGTGCGCTAAAAGCATGGTATATTTTTAAGGAGGTTGAACAAAACTGGCTGGGCTTTTCTGCCACTAGTAATAAAGGAAGCGCGCTTGGTTTGGATTTTGGAAGAGCTTTGAACGAAAATTTACACAAAATTTTTAGTGAATTTGGAGAGGAAAAGATTACTAAAGGAAGCCATTTAGAAAAACTTTGTCTGATTAAAGACGGTGTTGGTAAAGATAACATTAGCGATTTTGCAACCAATCTCATCAAAGAATTTTTACTTGATTACACCCAAACTTTTGCCAAAAGTATATTAAACGAAAATTTAAGAGACAAAGTTTAGAGTTCCCCGGGCTCGATTTAATTACGAAACCGAAACGTGGGAAGAAATGACTTTTGATTTACCTAAATTTAAAAACGATTTTGTTATTTTAACGCCCAAAGAATTATTAACAAAAGACGAAACTTGGATAAACAAAAAAGATTTATTTGAAGATTTTGAAAGAATACCTAATGCTATAGCTGATGACGAATTACGCTTCAAAATAAACAATTATTTTTTGAGCCAAATTCCAAAAGACCCGAAGAAAGAAAAAGAACCGACAAAACAAGAAAAAGCCCTTGCCGCTTTTGCCACCATCCAGAGATTTCCACAGATTGATTGACTACTACATTAAATCTAAAGAAGAAAGCGGTGATCTTGCGGAAAACATCAGCGCCGAAAAAGTCATTTTTTCTCAAAAATTCTATATAAGCAATGTTCAACAGTTTGTTGCAGGACTACAAAATAAAAATTTTTATGCCCCAGCAAAAAACAGCAATGAAGAAGCAAAAAAGAAAATTGAAATTTTAAAAGAATATATTGAGAACAATGATGGCTACAGGCTTTTTTATCACAATGGCGGAAAGAATAAAAGGCGAGAAAGATTTGCAGTTGCTTTTTGGCCTTGGTATGCCATGAGTCAAGCACTTTTGATATTAATCGGGAAGTTAATAATGGTAGAGGGCCAGTTGATTTCAAGGTTTCAAAAGGGAGTGCGGATAAAACATTGGTGGAATTTAAGTTGGCAAGCAATAAAAAACTTGAACAGAATTTACAGAAGCAAGTTGAGATTTATCAAAAAGCCAATAAAACAACATCATCTTTTAAAGTAATTATTTATTTTACGGAAGAAGAGCATAAAAGAGTTACCGATATTTTAAACAGGACTGAACTAACTGGTAAAGAAAACATTATTTTGATTGATGGTAGAAATGACAATAAAGTTTCTGCCTCTAATGCATAAATATGCCGCTTGATGATTTAGAAGACGAAATAAGAATGGAGTTGGATGAAGACGGCTTAAAGGAAGAGCTGGCCGAGCAAATTAACAATGGCGACGCGGACGAGGCTTTGGAACGGATAGAAAATTTGGGGATTGATATTAACGAATTAGATTTGTAATTTAATTATTTTATGGCAAGACCAAAAGGTTTTGAACGCGGCAGTTTTGGCGGCTCTTCCAATCCTTTGGAAGACAGACATTTAAAAGTTTCTGCCGAGGGCGGGAAAATCCGCGCCATCTTGATAAGCAATAACGAACTTGAAAGTTTGCGGAAAAATAACGGCAAGGGAACTTTGAAGAAACACCTTTACGGACAGCCCCTTAGCATTGGCGAAACCATCAGCCTTGAAAGCGAACAGGGAACCGTTCAGGCCAAAGTGACTGCAATCCCTGCCGGTTTGGCCGTGGGGAAAAACAAAAGTACGGTGATTGAAGTTGCAATAATAATACCTTCTGAAAAATAATTTTCCATGCCCGAAAACCAACGCGATTACAACCATTTACTTGTAACCCAAACCGCTGGACAAAACCGCAAAAAGAGCGTAAAATGGGCTGTTATAGCCGTGGCTATAATAATTTGTATTTTGATTTTGTTCTTAATGCATACAGCGACTCGGACATAGATTTTTGTATCCGATTCGCTGTATGTAATTCCATTCACGCAGGAGGAAGTAAAAGTAGATGCAGAATGCAGCCAAAAGAGCACGCGTCAGGATTCCGGAGCGGGCTTGCCTGCTACCCGAAGACTGGCAACCGGATTGCATGAATCCGGCCCACAAAGCCAAGGATAGCCGCGCTGTCGCGCTGATCCAAAGCTACGACAATGGAGGCCTGTTCGGCCAAGTCGTCGCCGTCCCAGGCGTCACCCTGAACGGCCAGCCCGTCAAACTGTTGGTGGTTACCAGCCGCGGACAGGCTCGCGATTTGCTTGATCACACCGAGATGGTGGAAAGCGTCGGCCAGTTCAATACCGAGGACTATGAACCGCCGATCAACCTTCACGGTATAATCGAACGCCAACTGGCCCGCCGATCCTTTGAGGTGGACTAAACATAAGGAGGCAAGTCGTGCAGATAAGCCTCAAACTGTCCAAGGACCACTTTGAGGTTCCGCCGCCGGTACCCGAAGACCAAATAGTTGTTAGAGACCGCTCGCAATCGGGCTGGAGGCTGATGGTGCCGGACGACAACAGTTTAGTCGTTCTAAAGACCGTTCAGCTTCAAGTCCAAACCGGCCGGTCGCCGATGTATGGCCACCGGTTTAAACACCACTCGCAATGGCATAAAAGAAGGAGAGCCATGAGGAGTCAACCGCACCTGCCAGACGCATTTGAAGTCGGTATTGGTAACGGCAGCGCGGCACAAGTAGCCTCTCCCGATACTCGTCCGGATTCGGAGGAGTCGTGGCAGGCCTTTGAAGCGCTGCACCAGAACGCTGTTACCAACGGCGCCGGCCAGGCCAAGTCCGTCACGTTCGGCGGATTGGAGTTCCCGCCTTCTGGCGGGCCCGAAAACGGCCACCGGTGGCTCGACTGAATCTACAATCACGCGCAAGTTGCGCATAACATGAACAGCGTAGGACCTGGAGGATCCTGCGCTGTTTAATATTCATCTAAATTTTATAACATTAGCCCCGGCGCGATTTTAATTTTCAGAAAATTTTGTTATAGTATTATAGGAATGGCGAGATTTGGTATTTTTAGCCTTTTTGACTAAAACAGCACTGTGCAATAACCCCGCCTTGTGCGGTTAAAAGCAACGCTGGCTTACGGGTCTACCAAGAGCCGCATTTATGCGGGAGCGAACAAAGATAACCTCACAGATTTTTGCCTATCTTTTAGTACCTTGCCATTCCCATAAAAAACTACGCAAATAAAAAATCAAAACATAAATTTAGCCATGCCACTTGTGGATAAGTTATTTCAAGATAACCTTAATATGCTCTATCCGCCCTATTTTGCATTGTTGTCATGAAATTACAACCCCG
>CAVVMJ010000007.1:0-76034 GCA_963749445.1 uncultured bacterium | reverse complement strand
AATTTTTGCGGAAAGTCCGGCTGCGGAAGCCAAAAAATTGAGGGATGAAATTAATTTATACCGCTAATGTTAAAACAGCCTTTTTACGACCCGGCTAAATCGTACGAAGAAAATTATCAAGAAGGGCCATTCGGAGTTTTTGCAGATGGAAAAGTTTTGGCCGATGAAGGCAAGCCGAAGTTTAATTTTTTTGGCCAAAAAGTTTTTTCCCCCTTCGGTATTCCGGCCGGGCCTTTGGTAAATGGCAAATTCGTCAAAGCTGCGCTGGACAAAGGTTTTGATTTGCCGGTTTACAAAACCGTGCGAACCAAAAAATATCCCTGCCATCCCTGGCCCAATGTTTTGGCGGTAAAAACGGGTAAAGAAATAAGTTTAGAAAAAATGGCCGACGGTCTTTTGGCCGACGAAAACTACGAAGAACCGCTTTCTATAACTAATTCTTTCGGCGTGCCGTCAATGGATCCGGATTTTTGGCAACCTGACTTGGCGGATTGCGTAAAGTCCGCAAAAGACGGCCAGGTAGTTGTGGGAAGTTTCCAGGGCACTCCCAGCGGCCTCGATGAAGAGTCGTATATAAAAGATTTTGTGTTGGCTGCCCGTCTGGTAAAAGAAACGGGAGCCAAAATTTTGGAAGTCAATTTTAGTTGTCCTAATGAGGGGACGGCCAATTTGTTGTGTTTTGACGTCAAACGATCTAAAAAAATCGCCAGCGCGATAAAAAACGAAATCGGCAATACCCCATTGGTGGTTAAGATAGCTTATTTTAAGGATAATCCGCCCCTGTCGGAATTAGTTGCGGCAATTGGAAAAATTGCAGACGGAGTTGCCGTGATAAATACAATGCCTTCAAAAATTATTGACGGGCAAGGCAAGCAAAAATTGCCCGGGGAGGGCAGGCTGATTAGCGGTGTCTGCGGCGCCGGCATAAAATGGGCGGGACTGGATATGGTAAACCGATTAAAGGATTTACGGGGGCAACTGGATATGAAATTCAAAATTATCGGCGTGGGCGGCGTAATGAACGCCGATGATTATCATAGGTATATTTTCGCGGGAGCGGACGCGGTAATGTCCGCCACCGGCGCCATGTGGAATCCCTTGCTGGCGCGAGAGATTAAGTTCGCAAGTTAGTTCTTTGCTGTCATTGCGAGGAGGTCAGGGCTTTATCCGACCGACGCGGCAATCCCTTATCGATTGCTGATATTTTAAGGGATTCCTCGGCTGCACTCGGAATGACAAAAGACGATGGTGTGTCCCTTGTTTTTTGATCTCGTTTTGGATATAATTGTTAAGCGAATTTAATAAAACGTGCCCGGGTGGCGTAACGGCAGCCGCACCGCCTTGAGGTGGCGGCGCTCGTAAGGGCGTGCAGGTTCGACTCCTGTCCCGGGCACCACTGATTCGCTTCCGACGCCGCTAAAGCTATGTCGGACAAGAAAGCTACGTAGTCCAAGCATTATTCATAAATTTAAAATGTTAAATATTCCCGTAATTTTAGGCTCGGTGCGAGAGGGCAGGAAGAGCGAGGCGCCGGCCAAGTATATTAATCAAAAAATAAAAGACGCGGGGTATGAGTCGCCGTTGGTGGATTTTAAGGAAATGCCTTTGCCGTTTTATAACGCGCCGACCGTGCCAAGTGTTTATTTTAAAAGCCAGTATCCCGATGCCAACGCCCAAAAGTGGAGCGAGATTGCCCGCGCGGCGGACGCGTTTATTATTGTCAGCCCGGAGTACAACCACGGCTATAGCGCGGTAATCAAGAATGCTTTGGATTGGGGTTATTTGGAATTTGGGAAAAAACCCTTTGGTCTGGTCGGGGTTTCCAACGGGACTGTCGGCGGAGCGCGAATGATAGAACAGTTAAGGCTAATAATTCAAAATTTTAACGCCATGGCCATCCGCGAAACTGTAATGATTGGTCCGGTGGAAAATTATTTTGATGACAGCGGCAAGATGATAAATCCGGAATTGGATAAAAAAATTGACGGCTTGCTGAAAAGTTTGGTTTGGTGGGCGGAGGCGTTAAAGAAAGCAAGGGGCAATTGACATAATTGACCATAATTGAACAGAATTGACATAATTACCGGTTGGCAATTATGTCAATTTTTTAAATTTTATTTAATTTTGTTCAATTAAATTACGCGCCATTTTCCCGCCTCGTCCTTAGTCAGTTTTCCCGCCAGCGAAAACCCCGCCGCCAGTTTGTGGCCGCCGCCGCCAAAGGCTTTGGCGATTTGGGAAACATCAATATTTTTATAAGGGTCGGAGCGCAGGCTGCCTTTAATTACGTCGCCGTCCTGCCGCAAAAACATGGCGAACTTTGCATCCGGGTAAGTATTCAACGTTTCCACGAATCCTTCAAAGGCCGCCTGCGGCAGGTTTTTAAAATTGAGTAAATCTTCTCCCGTCATTACAGCGTAAATAATTTTGTGTTTTTTATCGTAATGCGAGTTTTCCAAAGCCTGTCCCAGGCTTTTAAAATTTGGGGATTTTTGCCCAGGGAAGTGTGTTTAATGATAAGGTTGGTTTGGGCGCCTTTGCGCATCAGCTCGCCCGCGGTTTTGAGCGTAGAGTTTTTGGTGTTGGCGTGCATAAATGAGCCTGTGTCGGTAATAATTCCGGTCAAAAGACAAGTGGCGACTTCGGGGGTTATGGGCCAGTTGTGGAAGCGGAAAAAGTCATAAATTATCTCCGCCACGGAAGATTTGGCCGGATCCACGGCGTTCACGTCGGCAAAATGGGAGTTGTCGGGATGGTGGTCAAAATTAATCGTAGGCACGTTCAAATTGATAATATCTTCGCTGCCGCAGCGGTCTTTGGCAGAGCATCCGAACATTATCAGTAGATCAAAGTCTCCGCCAGAGGCGGATCCGCCTTCGGCGGAAAAATTTTGATGGCTGATGTCATCGGCGATTTTTTCGCTGCCGGGCAGAAAACGCAAAGCGAGCGGTACGCCCTTTTTGATGGCGCAGGTGACCTGCTTGCCGTTTTTGGCCAAATGATGAAAAACGGCCAGCACGCTGCCGCCGTCATCCCCGTCCATCCGCTCATGCATTGTCAGGAGGATGTTTTGGGATTGGTCAATTAGTTGTTTGGCTTTAATAAAATCTTGCTGCATTAACTTAATAGGAATTATTAATTACGGATTGCGCATTACGAATTCGTAATCCGCAATCCGTAATTCTTAAATTGTCTCTTCTTCATCGTGTATCTTCCGTATCACTTCATCAATATGCTGCGCGTACCTTGGGCTGGTATCCAGGTGAAAGGAAATCCGCGGGATAATTTTAGTGAAAAAATATTTATTCAGCTCGCCCTGGATGTCGTAAATATTTTTTGCAAGATAACCTAAAATTTTATCATCATCTCCGCCCAAAATGGAAATCCAAACCTTGCACCACTTCATATCCTTGCTGGTGTCGGCTTTGGTAATGGTCACTAATCCCTCCATCCCCTGTAAAAACACTAACAAAATCGGTCCCAACTCGCGCCTAATTAGCGAATTGACCTTGGCAATGCGGTTGGTGTCTTTTTTTACTGGTCTCATACATTATTCCATTCCGATCGAGTGCATCCGAGCCGAGGAATCTGTTAATAATAGATCCATCCACTTCGGTCGGGATGGCACAACTAGATAATCTCGCTTCAATATTTATTATATCAGCCCCATAGTATAATCAATTTCCACAGTTTGGGCAAGGGCAGGCTAAATCCGTTTTCGGGCAAAGAAAAGGGCGGGTCTAGACCCGCCCCTACAGCAACCAATTTCAATAAATTTCGTCCCGATTTATCGGGGCATATTTCTACCAATTTCTTTACAAAGTTTTTATCTTTATTTTCTCCTCAAAGCTTTCCAAAATATCCCCGACTAAAATTTTGACCGGGGTTTTTAGTTTGATGCCGAATTCTTCGTTGATGCCGATGGTTTTGGCGGCGACTTTGGTTTGCTGGAGTTCCATAATTTCGCCTCGACCCAACTCAACGTCATTTCTAAAAATCGCGATGCGGCTGTTTTTTTTGATTTGGCCGGAGAGCACGCTGCCGCCCACGATCATTACGCCTTTTTCCGTGCGGAAAATCGCCAAAACTTTGGCCGTGCCGTAGGCGACTTTTTCCAGCTCGGGCGTGAACATTTTAATGACCGCCGAAGTTACGTCTTCGAGCAGTTCGTAAATAACCTCGTAGCTGTCAATCGTAACCTTGCTTTGTTTGGCCAGGCTTTCGGCTTTGGGATTGGTCTTGACGCGAAACGCCAAAACGGTGGCTTTGGCGCTGGAGGCCCGCAGGACATCGGACTCGTTTATTTCACCCACGCCGTCGGACAAAATATTAATTTTTACCTCATCATTTTTTAATTTGGCAATGCTTTGCTTAATGGCTTCCAAACTGCCGGCCACGTCGGCCTTTAAAACCAAATTTAAGCTTTTGCTGGTTATGTCCCCGGCCAGGCCGTGGCGCGCAAAGCGGTGGCTTTGCTCCTTTTTTTTGGCGGACATGGCAATCTGCCGCGCCTCGTCCAAATTTTCCATAACCTGCAAAATGTCGCCGGCCTTGGGCGTTTCGGACAGGCCGGAGATTTGCACCGGGATGGAAGGGCCGGCGTCTTTAAGCTTGCGGCCTTTTTCGTCCTCCAGCGACCGGATTCTGCCAAAAGCGGTTCCCGCGGCAAAAATATCGCCGATTTTTAAGGTGCCGTTTTGGATGATCACCGTGGCCGTGGCTCCCATACCTTGGCTAATTTTGCTTTCAATGACCGTGCCGATTGTCTTGCCTTGCGGGTTGGCGCGTAAATTTTCCAACTCTGCGGTCAGTAAAATCATTTCCAAAAGATTGTCTATGCCCAAACCCTGTTTGGCGGAAATTTCGCAGGCAATGGTTTTGCCACCCCATTCTTCGGTTAAAACCCCAACGCCGGCCAGCTCCTGTTTGACTTTAATGACGTTGGCTTCGGGCTTGTCCACTTTGTTGATGGCCACAATCATCGGCGTTTCGGTAAATTTGGCGCGGTTGATGACTTCCAAAGTCTGCGGCCTGACGCCGTCGTCCGCGGCCACTACCAGCACGATAATGTCCGTAACATTGGCGCCGCGGGCGCGCATTTCGGAAAACGCTTCGTGGCCCGGGGTATCCAAAAACGTAATCCACTTGCCGTTTTTTTGCACGCGGTAGGCGCCGATGTGCTGAGTAATGCCCCCACTTTCGCCTTCGGCAACTTTAGTTTTGCGGATGGTATCAAGCAGCGTGGTTTTGCCGTGGTCCACGTGGCCCATTATGGTGACAATCGGAAAGCGCGGCTTTAAATTTTCTTCTTTTTCGTTGGCTAAAATTTCCTGCAAGAATCCCAAGCCGAATTCTTTGTGCGTTTGGTCGGCTTCGGTTTCCACTTCAAAACCCAAATCCTGGGCCACAATGCTGGCCGTGTCAAAATCTACCTCTTCGTTGATGGTGGCCATGACGCCGTTTTTGATTAAAGTTTTAATGACTTCGGTGACGGGCAGTTTGAGCAAGTCGGCCAAGTCGCGCACTTTAATGAAGCCCGGCAGTTTGATTTTTTTGATTTCTTTGGGTCCCGACGGAGTTGGCGCCGGCTTGCCGAAAATTTCCATCATTTTTCTGGCCACGTAATTGTCCACCTTGTTGGCCTTGGGTGAAATAAAATACCCCTTCTCCTTGGCTTTGAGGCGGAGGTCTTGGATGGACATATTTAATTGTGACGAGAGGCTGGATAAATTCATATTCCGCTGATACGTCGCTGATAGGGACGCTGATATGTCGCTGAACCGCGGAGCTTCCCCTCCTTGCTGAGGAGGGGTGGTGAGCTTCGCGAGACGGGGTGGTTGGAGGGAAAATAATGTTTAACCCATTGATTATACTTGCAAACTCTAATAAAATCAAGCGTTTGCCGCGGTTGTCAGTCCCCAAATGATGTCAAAATTCTTGCGCTCGCTATAAGCGATTTTTGGGCTTTCCGATAGTTACGTATGAATAACCCCGCACTGGTTCCGACAAGTCGGGACGGTACGGGGTAAACTTGCCGGTTTTTTTCTATGATATAATATTGTAAAAGGTCGAAAAGATTATTTTTTCGGAAAGAAATCAAAAATGAAAAAACAAATTGTTGTTTCCTCTTTGCTGGCCGCGGCAAGCTTGTTTGTCGCCGCCGGGACAGCTTTGGCGGATTTTACGCCGCCCCCCCGCCGACTGTGCCGACCAGCAAAGACCAGTGCAAGAAAGACGACTGGCGAGACTTTGGCGATACGTTCAAGAACCAGGGCGATTGCGTGAGCTTTGTGGTTACCAACGGCAAGAATCCGCCTGACGGCCCGCCAATACATTAAAAATTATGTTTAGATAATGAAACCGGCGGTTGGTTCGCAAGCGAGCCCCGCCGGTTTTGTTTTGGATAAAAAAAGCAGGCCACGGGCCCGTATTACAGCGGGTAACGTCAGAGCCGATAAATCGGCACACTACACCGGGCGGGTGAGATCGTAAACAAAGCGGCACGCCACGGCGTGCCGCTACATCCGCGATATCTGATTCAATCCGCGTATCCGTGAACTTAAAATGTCCGGTTTTTCCCCACAATCATTTTAAGCCGGTTGGGAATAATTTCCACGGTGGCGGGGAATTTGGTCACCATGCGGCCAAGCATAGTTAAGGGGAAACCGCGCGGCTCCAAAAATTGGATTTTTTTGCATTTGATGACCGTGGTCTTGGGCACTTTTTCCAAGAGGCCGTCCACAATGCTGCGGCGGTAAGCCAAAACTTGGGTTTTTTTCAGCCGTTCCAGCATCAATAAATCCAAATTGCCGTCCGTGGGGTTGGCGATTTTTTGGTCTTTGCCGGAGTTGGAACGGATGTTGGCCACGAGCCCCCCGAGCCCGCTTAAGTTGACGGTGTAAGAATCATCAATCCGGATGGTAAAGTTTTTGGATTCGCTGGACAGAAGTTTTAACGACTGCCACAGCCCGGCGGATTGCAGGCGCTGGCTCATAACGCCAAATTCCAAAAAACTGATAAAGTAGCTGCCGGAAATTCTGGCCAAATCAATTTTTTCAATGCGGCGCGCGGCAATGGTTTTGACGCCGGTAAACAAATCTGGGATGCCTAAGATTGTGCTCAAAATGGAATTTTCGTCCAAGGGAATAAAACCCAAAGTAAAATCGCGGCCTTTGAGCGCGGCCAGCATGACGTTAAAGGTATCGTCCGAACCGCAGGCCACCAAAGTGTTGGTGCCGCGCTGGCTGGCGGTATCCACCAAATCGGTGATGCTGCGCAGCGGCGTGACGCGGGCGTTTTCGCCGGAAATTTTAAACTCGGCCAACAGCCCCGAAAGTTGGGTTTGCAGCTTCTCGTATTTTTCAAGAGGCAGATTGCCTTGGTCGAGAATATAGTAGTACATATTAAAAGATACCAGTATACTAATTGATACTAATGAAACGAATAATACGAATTCGTATTATTAGTATCATTCGTATGCATTCGTATATTAGTATCGCTATCTATTCTTCCATCTCCAAAATTTCCTCACGGCCGGTTTTTTTGCTGGCGCCGCGTTCAGTATGGCCGTTGGTGGGCGGTTGGGCTCCCGCCACGGCGCCGTTCATGGCGCATTTGCCGGTAAACTGGGCGCCGTCTTCCACGCGCAGAATTGAGCAAGTGACGTCGCCGGTAATTTTGGCGGTGGTTTGGAGAATTAAGTGCCCGGAAATTTTAAGATTTCCCTGGACATCTCCGCCGATGACGGCGTTGCCGGCCACAACGTCGGCCGCGATTTTGGCGCCCTGGTTGACGAACACGCTTTGGCTGGTTTTGACTTTGCCGCTGACCTGGCCTTCTATGCGGATGTTGCCTTCGGAATTCAGGTCGCCCTGAATTTTTACGGACGGCCCGACCACGGTCTCGGCCTGCTGGCTTAAATTTTCGTCACTCAACGTTTTGTCCATTGTTTTTCCTTTCTATGATTAATTGCTGATAACCGGTTTTGTTTTATTTACCTTTTTGATTTAACAACTTCATAACTTGTCTAGATAAGTGTCCATCCCGACCGACCCCGAGCGAGCACCGCGAAGCGGACGAGTCGAGGGGGAGTGGAGGGATCTGCTATATTGGATAGATCCCTCGGCTCGTCTTGAGAGTACATTGAGGACTCGCTCGGGATGGAATCCAAGGGTGGAGAAATATTATTCCATCTGTTTGCGATGCTGGTCAACCGCGCGTTCAATGGCCTGCTGTTCTTCTTCGGTCAGCGCTGTTTCGCTTTTTCCGTCTTGGATTTTTTTGGTATAAATTCGGTTCTGCTCGCGGCCGTGCATGCTGGTTATGACCACCCCGGTGTCGTGGCCGTTGAGCAGGGCCAGAGTGAAACTAAAATTGCCGCCGCCGTCCGCGAACGGATTAAAGCGCACCACGCCGATTTTCTGCACGGCGAAACCGAAATCTTTTTTGAGCTTTAATAAGGTCTGCTCCAGGGCCGTTTGTTGGCTTTGCAGTTGCCGGAAATCTGCGGCCAGGCTATTGAGGATATGCTCCAGGTTGGCTCCCCCGCTGCCGGTAAAAAACGTTTGCCGCAGGCGGTTAAAGGAACGCAAACTTAACCAGCCGACAATGGCCACGGTTAAAGCCAAAATGCCGATGATTAAAGCGGCTAAACTGAGAAGCGGTGAAGTCATAAGCTTTTGGTATTGTAGCACTCCGGCGGCTTGCGTTCAAATCCTTTCAAATGCTATAATTGTAGTAATCGCAAATATACAAATTTTAACAAATATACAAATCTATAGCACTGTCAGTAATTTGTATATTTGTGTTGATTTGTATATTTGGGAACGCTACTATTTATGTCCAAAAAGCACAAAAAAATCGTCCAGGAAAACGTAACCGTTTCCGGCGGCTCAATGCACGCGGCAGAATACCGGATTATCCGGCATGATTTATGGAAGGTGTTGTATTTGAATTTGATTTATCTTGCTGCGTTGTTAGTGGTTTATTTTACTAACCAGCGCTCGCAGTATTTGGAACACTGGTTTGGGAAGCTGTTTCATTTTTAAGATGGGGAATAGGTTATAAGGTATGGCGGCCAGTATAGTTGTAGGTAATAGGTTGTAAGTCGCCTAAAACCATATCCCTATGACCGTACCGGCCGCCACAACTTATAACTTAAAACTTTAACCCGCACCTACGTGCGGGTTTTGTCATATATGGTATATTTTGACGGAATTAGTTAGATTTGCTATAATTAGAATGCAATAAATATCATAGGTGATATAAATCCGCAAAATTTTGGTTGTTTATTATCAAACACCCAATAAGTTAGGGTGGATAATTGAGTTTAATTTTATTCTATTAAATATAAAATTTAGGCGGATAAAATATGCCAAATGTGGCTTTAACTAAAAATATCGCCCAAGAACAGGCCAGAATCGGCCGGTTTATTAGCCAGACGCGCGAACAAAAGGGCTTGACCCAGGCGGAGTTTGCCGTGCTGCTGAAAACTTCCCAATCGGCCGTGGCCCGCATGGAAAACGGTTTGCAGAATTTAACAACGGAAACCCTGGCTAAAATCAGCGCCGTGCTGGGGCGGGAAATTATTACTTTGGGCGGCCAAAGCGTTAATTTTAAAATTGAAGGTGGGTTTAAACTTTCCGGCAAAGTAACCACCAACACCTCTAAAAACGCGGCCGTGGCTCTGCTGTGCGCGAGCCTGCTCAATTCGGGCAAGACCATACTCAAAAGAGTTCCCAAGATTGAAGAGGTCTATCGGATGGTGGAAGTTCTTTTAAGCATTGGCGTGGATGTGAAATGGAAAGACCGGGATTTGCAAATTATTCCGCCAAAAAGGCTGAATTTAAAGGCTATGGACGTGGAGTCCGCGGCCAAAACGCGCAGCGTGCTGATGCTGCTTGGGCCGCTGGTTCATCTGCTGCAAAATTTTGCCCTTCCCCACCCCGGCGGCTGCCGCCTTGGCGCGCGCACGGTGCGGCCGCATTTGTTCGCTTTGGAAAAACTGGGCGTTAAAGTTAAAACCACCCATGATAATTACCAGGTCACATCGGTTGGACTTTCCGCCAAAGGCGGATCCGCCTCCGGCGGGAAAACCTCCGAAATCGTACTTTATGAAACCGGTGATACGGTTACGGAAAATGCCTTAATGGCTGCCGCGCGCTTGCCCGGCATTACCATCATCAAAATGGCCAGCGCCAATTATATGGTGCGGGATTTGTGCCATTTCCTTATTGCCCTGGGCGTAAAAATAGACGGGGTCGGTTCTTCCACTCTTGTTGTCCACGGCAAACCGCATATCAACCAAACCGTCAGTTATTATTTAAGCGAAGACCCGATTGAGTCAATGCTGTTTTTGGCCATCGCGGCCACGACGAATTCTTCGCTGACGATTGAGCGTTGCCCGATTGATTTTTTGGAGCTTGAACTTTTAAAGCTGGAAAAAATGGGTTTCCGCTATAAAATTATCAAACAGTACAAAAGTTATAACGGCATAACCAATTTGGCCGATGTGCAAGCTTTTCCTTCCAAACTCAAGGCGCTGGAGGAAAAATTGCACCCGTTGCCCGGCGGATTGGGCATAAATATAGACAATTTGCCGTTTTTTGTGCCCATTGCCACGCAGGCCAAGGGCACAACTTTAATCCACGACTGGGTTTACGAAAACCGCGCAATTTACTATATGGAATTAACCAAGCTGCGCGCCAATATAATTTTGGCCGATGCCCATCGGGTATACATTGAAGGGCCGACCGAGCTCCGCGGCGCAGAAGTCATTTGTCCTCCCGCCCTGCGCCCGGCCGCCAACATTCTGGTCGCCATGCTGGCGGCCAAAGGCACCTCCATCCTCCGCAACGCCTACTCCATCAACCGCGGCTACGAAGACCTCGTCTCGCGCCTGCGCAAGATTGGCGCCAAAATAGAATTATTGCGCGGGGTTTAACCGCGGAGCCTCTTCCCCTGGAGGGGAAGATGTCGCGACTGCATCGGAGCGACAGATGAGGTGTATTGGTTGCCATCTAATTAACTGTTTAAAATCCCGCCCCTCGGCTTCGCTCGGGGCGGGATTTTAGTAGTGTTTTTTGTTTCTCCCCAACCTTTTTGGGTATACTTGCTCGGATTTTGTCGGCTTATTAACAGGAGATTGTTTATTGAATAATTCCCGCAAAGCGTGTCTTACTAGTTCCGACCGGGTAAAATCGTGTTTTTTTCTGTAAGTTTCCAAGTATTCCATAATCTGCGGCGGCAGGGAAATTGTCATGGTTTGCGTCGTGCGCATAAATTTATGGTTAATTAATGAGTATGACTTAATCTTACTTGTTGTTACTGGGTTTGTCAAATGCCTTGGCATTTTCATCTCTCCTGGAGAGCGAGCCTTAGGTAAAGGTAAATGATAACAAAATGTTTTAAATGAGGTACTTTTTTGATTTTTAAAAGTACCTATTGACAAAATACGCAATAGGAGTATACTATTACCGTATAAGCATTAAATATACACAGGATATAAATATATGGTATCCATTGATAATAAAAAGGAAAGGTTTAAAAGGCTGGCAGTTTATAGAACAAACGAGGTCTTAAAAAAGCTTAGGGTTTTAGGTAATTGCTCGAATCGTAGCGCTTACGACTACACTCCGGAAGAGATAAACAAAATATTTTCAGAAATAGAAAGAGCCACAAAGGATATAAAGACAAAATTTTATTTTCCTAGGCAAAAAGGAGAATTTAGGTTATAACCAGTTAAAAACAATCTTATGAAAAAGAATAAAAAATTAATATTACAAGAAAGCTTCGAAGGTGGGCTAAAACACTCCCTTTACTCCAACTTTAAAAATTGGGAAGAGGCTGTTTTGGAACTACTAGACAATGCTGTTAGTAATCGGATAATTGGGAAAAAACTAATTGTTGAAATACTCACTTCTCCAAAATTTATTTCTATTACAAACAAAGGGGGCAAGGGAATGGGCCCGGATCAATTACAGGATTTTTTGGCTTGGGGAAAAATAAAAGAGAGGGAGTCTCACGATTTAGGAGCGTACTCACAAGGTGGTAAAGCGGCTATGGGTTATTTGGGTGGTACTATGATTGTTAAGGCTTCTCCGGACAAAAGCAAAATAGTTTATCAAATTGAGGACGATAATCTTCACGACTACAGACTTAAAAAATTTCAAGTTGAACAATTTGATACAAACAATCAAGACGGATTTGTCTCAGTCGAAGTGCATAAATTAAAACGTAAAGTTAAGAACGACGAATTAAAATTGCTAGTTGTCGATAGATACAAACCGCTTATAGATAACTACGAGGTTGAATTTCGAATTAATGACGAATTAGTTAAAACCAAAGACTTTCCCCTTGAGGAGTCATTTAAAATTCAAAAATTCGAGTTTCCTCTACGGTTTGGTGATGAACATTATAAAAAAATTAAGGGATGGGTTGGCAGGCTTGCCCCAAGAACCGGAGTTAAGGGAGGAATAAGATGTTATAAGCTTGGTCGGCTTATCTGCGATAGAGAGTATTTCGGACACCCCGACGCTCATTATAAACAAACACTTAATTCACTATTTGGCGAAGTTTACCTCAACCACGTTCACGCAACAACCAATAAAACTGATTTTGACAGGGATACAGATGAGTGGCAGGAGGTTAGCCAGCTTATGTTTGAGGTTCTCAAACCCCATATCGATGATTTGCTCGGTAGGGAAATACAAGAAGCAACAGATGAAGAAAAAGACCGGGTAAAGAACGCTAAAGATTTGGTTGCCGAATTAATGAAAATGCGTAACAAGGACATAAAAGGTTCCAATTTAATGGATACGTTTACCCAAGGTCAAAAACCCCGCATCAAGACTGTGGAACCCGTTGATCCCAAACCCAAACCTGAAATCTTAAATCGAAAGTACAACCCACGAACACCCCCTCCACCTGATGCAACTGGAAAGCGCCGCAGGCTCAAGGAATTTTTGGACTGGGATATTAGGCCTATGGATGAAAGTCTCAGAAGTATGATTGAGGAAGTTAATAGTAAAAAAACTTTGGTAATAAACAATTTATTTTCAGGTTATAAAGCCAGCCGAGGTCAAATCCTATATCTTATAGAAACTGCCGCTATACAGTTGGCAGTACCAGAAGACGACGAAAAACTTACACCTCAAGAATACATTGCTAGTTTCGATGAATTATATTCTTTCTTCTGTAATAATGTAGACTTGGCAAAAGAAAATTTAAGTCAAAAGAAGAAAGAAAAAATCACTACCTAAAAAATTAACTTTGTTACTTATGAGTAAATCGGACAAAAGATTGTATGTGGAGCGGCGCGAACAAGGCGATTACGCCGTGAGAAGGGCGGACGCGGATAGGGCTTCCGCAACCGCTCCTACCCAGCAAGAAGCGATCGAGATAGCTCAAGAATTAAACCCCGGCGTTGCTCCGCATGTTGAACGAGTGCGGGATACGAAAGTCGGTGGCCGGGATAAATGGAGAAAGCCATAATCAGACCATTATGAAAAAAAGATGGAACAAATACGATAAAAAAATAAGTGTTATAGAATTTCTGCTAAATTATATTTTGGCACCCATCATGCTAATTTTTTGGGGAATTTGGAAGGGCATTTCTAAACTCGCTAAAGACATACTTAGTAAAAGCTATAAGATTATTATAGCGATTGTTGCGACAGCCATTGTTGGATATTTATTAGCTTATTTTTTAAGAAAATAAACATTTAAGAACGTGAATCAGTGAACCCCGTGAACCTCCCCAAAGATACCATGAGTTGGGCTGGGGGCTAAATTTTACCATAGAACTAATGGCGCTATAAAAATGATTGATGCCGATTTCTTAAAAAATAAACTTAAAGACGCAGCAACACAAGCCAAGACAGAAGCGGATTTAGCTAATGCTATATCCGAACACCTCAAATTTGCGTCGGAACATTATGAAGAGTTAACACCCGAGGCAAAAGAGCTGATTGATAAACAAATTAAACTTCTGGAAGAAGCAAATGATGAAATTACTAAAACTTGGAAAAGTAAGCCAGACAGTTTAGACAAAAGGAAAGCCCTGCGGCTATCCAAACAAGTTAAAAATGAACATTTTGACCTGAATACTTTCCTGGATAGTTTAAATAAAGCGCCCAACCCAACAACTAACTTGGCTGCGGAAGCAAAAGAGATTTTTATTTTTATAGGGCAAACTTTACTTAATTATCTTTCTGACGTTTCGGACAGCGGTTTAAAGTCAGCAGATATGGCGAAGTTGGGTTTGTTGTTCTCCGCTATAGATGAAATTGTTGTCGCATATCACCTGGCAGAGCATAGATTTGCGCCGCAATCCATAGCGCATACGAGAATTGTTTTAGACATTATTGATAAAATAGAGCTATTCAATCTGCGTCCTGAACTTATAAAACTTTGGGCCGGCGAAGATACAAAAGAACGTTGGGAAGAGTTAAAACCTGCTGCCGTAAGAAAAAAATTAGGTAAGCCAGCCCGAGACGAATATTATAGCAAATTTTCAGAAATGGGTTCCACGCCACTTTTAAGTACATTCAATCAAAGGTTACACAAGGCGGTGTCAAAGACGGACGTTTACAGGTTCGGATAAACGTTGGGGGCAGTTCATCAGACAAAGATGTCCAGAACGCGTACGTAGATTGTATTTTTGTGGCCGGTTTACTTATTAGGATTATAATGGATACTTATAGGCCGTTGCTTTTAGAAGAAGAAATGTTGTCCAACTTAAAAAAATTACAGGAACTGGCTGATTGCTATTATAAAAAAATGGGTGTTAATGCTAAAGATTTAGATAACCAAGTTTAAAGTACTAGTCGGGGTTAAACCGGGGCAATTTCCACACAGGTACGAACGTCGTTCAGGAGGCCGAGCTATTTGGAGCAAAGTTCGGTTTTTTTGTGCTAAAATAAAGAAAAGCACAAAGTATGGGAGAAACAAATCAAAATTTAGGTTTAACATCAGCCGAAGCCGTAAAGCGGTTTAAGCAGTATGGGCCGAACCAGATGGCGGAGGGGAAAAAGATTTCAGGGTTGGTGGATTTTTTGGTAAGGTTTAAGAATCCGCTGGTTTTGATTTTGGTGTTTGCGGCCGGCATATCGGCTTTGACCGGCGATCCGGTGAGCGCCACGATTATCATCGCCATTATTTTGGTAAGCGTGCTGCTGGATTTTATTAATACTTTTAGGTCCAGCCGCGCGGCAGAGGAATTAAAGGAAAAAGTCCAGGTCCTGGCGCGCGTCATCCGCGATGGCAAAACCGTTGATTTACCGCTTCGGCAAATCGTGCCCGGCGATGCGGTGGAATTGGAAGCCGGCGATTTAGTGCCGGCTGACGGCAAAATTTTGCAGGCCAAAGATTTTTTTCTGAACGAGTCGGCGTTGACCGGCGAATCGTTCCCCACGGAAAAAGAGCCGGGTACTCCCCTGTTTTTGGGCACCAGCGTCATAAGCGGCACGGCGACCATGGAAGTGGAGCTTACCGGCCGGCAAACCAAGTTTAGCCATATTGCGCAATCTCTGGAAGGCAGCGAACAGCCCACGGAATTTGACCGCAGCATCAAAGATTTTAGTTATTTGATTATGAAGATTACCTTTGTTTTGGTAATCTGCATTTTTTTGATAAACGCCCTGCTTAAGGCCAACATTTTGGAATCGTTTTTGTTTTCGGCCGCGCTGGCAGTCGGTTTGACCCCGGAGTTATTGCCGATGATTATCGCGTTAAACCTTTCCAAAGGTAGTTTGAATATGTCCAAGCACGGCGTTATCGTGAAAAAACTATCATCCATCCAAAACTTCGGCAGTATGGACGTACTGTGCACGGACAAAACCGGAACTTTGACCGAGGACAACATTGTCCTGGTAAAATATTTGGATGCCAAGGGCGAGGCGGATGAGAAAATTTTTGAGTATGCGTATTTGACCAGCACGTTCCGCAGCGGTTTCCATAACCCGCTGGATGCCGCCATCAAGAAATTTAAAAAGATCGAAACCAAACATTATCAGAAGCTCGATGAAATCCCGTTTGACTTTGACCGCCGGCGGGACAGCGTGGTGGTGGAATCCGCGGCAGGCAAAGAGCTGGTGGCCAAAGGCGCGCCCGAGGGGTTATTGACGACTTGTGGTCATTATAAAAACGAAGAGACCAAGCTTACACCGCATGTGTTAAAAGAACTGGAAGATGAATACCGGAAATTAAGTCAGGACGGATTTCGAGTGCTCGGCATCGCTTACAAACCCATTAGTGAATCCAAAAGAGTTTACGATAAAGCGGATGAATCAGCTATGATATTTTTGGGCTTTGTGGCGTTTTTGGATCCGCCCAAAAAAACCGTTACGGAAACTTTAAAATTGCTGGAACATTACGGCATTAGCATTAAAATTATTACCGGTGATAACGATTTGGTGACCAAAAAAATCGCCCAGGAAATTGAGCTGCCGGTTTTAGGAGTATTGCTCGGCGAGGAAATAGAAAAGTTATCCGACCACGAAATGGTTAAAGCCGTTGAGGCCACCACGATTTTCGCGCGCGTCAATCCGGAGCAGAAAAAGCGCATCATCATAGCCTTGCAAAAAAACGGCCACACGGTCGGATATATGGGTGACGGCATAAATGACGCGCCGAGCCTGAAAGCCGCGGACGTGGGCATTTCCGTGAACAACGCGGTCAATGTGGCCAAAGACTCGGCTGATCTGATTTTAATGCACAAAAGCCTGCGTGATTTGGCCAACGGCGTTATCCAGGGACGGCAGACGTTTGCCAACACCATGAAGTATTTAATGATGGCGCTGTCATCCAATTTCGGTAATATGTTTTCCATGGCCGGAGCTTCGCTGTTTTTTAAATTTTTGCCCATGCTGCCGACGCAAATATTATTTAACAATCTTTTATACGATTCTTCCCAATTCACCATTCCCCTTGACCGGGTAGATCACGAACAGGTTCAGAAACCGCGCAAAATGAACCTAAAATTCATTAAGGAGTTTATGCTGGTGTTCGGCCCGGTCAGTTCCGTGTTTGATTTTGCCACTTTTTATTTGCTGTTCGTGGTATTTAAATTTTCCGGCAGTAAGTTTCAGACCGGCTGGTTTTTAGAAAGCCTAGCCACCCAGGCTTTGGTGATTTTTATTATCCGCACCAAAAAAATTCCGTTCCTGCAAAGCAATCCGTCCAAGTATTTGGCGTTTTCCGTGCTGGCCGCCATTGCCGCGGGCTGGTGGGTGGCGCTGTCAAGGTTTGGCGCGGTATTTAAATTTGCTGTATTGCCGGTAACTGCGGTAGGCGGAATTATTTTGATAACCGCGGTTTACCTGGTTTTGGTGGAATTGATTAAGCGCCGTTTTTACCGGCGGTTTTCTGACTAGCTAATGTTCCTTGATAGGTAGAGTCAGTCTTTAATTGCAAAATCCCAAATGCCCGGAAATTGCGAGCCCCGATGCAGCGAGGGGCGCGGCAATCCCAGTTAAGTATCGGGATTGCTTCGTCGCCAGATAAAAAGCCCTCGGCTCCTCGCAATTTCATCTGCTTAGATGATCCATCAATATTTATGCACATCGTCCATTTTATCCAGGCGCACCAGTTGCAAAATTACATCTATTTTGCCCTATTTTGCGGGATGTTCATTGACGCCGCACTGACCGTGTTTGCTGCGGTTTTTTTGATGGCCGATAAAATTATCGGCATCGCGCCGGGGCTTTTGGTTTTATTGCTCGGGATTTTTGCCGAGCAGTTGGGGTTTTACTGGTTGGGGATGAAATTATCCAAGCGGGAATGGCTGGCCAAATGGGCCAATAAAGTCGCCGCGCCGTTTGACCGGCATTTGCTGGCGCGGCCTTTCCATACTCTGCTGATATCCAAATTTATTTACGGCCTGCATCACGGCCTACTTATTCGAAGCGGTATGATAAGGTTGCCTTTTAAAAAATTTATGAAAGACTCCGCTTACATTGGGGTAATTTGGCTGGCCATAATCGGCAGTTTAGGATTTATTTTTAGCGCTTCTTACCATCAATTTAAAAATTATCTCCGGTTTGCGGAAGTAATCCCGTTAATATTTATCGGCCTTTACTTTTTTGCCAAATGGCTGGTATCAAAACGCCTGAAAAAAGAAATCTAAAATATAATCTCTCAGTCTGAGACAAAGAAAAACGCTCAAAAAATTTTGAGCGTTTTTCTTTGGTGGACCTGGGGGGAATCGAACCCCCGCCTCGGCAATGCGAATGCCGCGTAATACCACTTTACTACAGGCCCTTATCAGGAGTAATTAACAATTAATACAGTCTCTACCGAATAATCTTAGCCGATTATGCCTACCTGGTAAATCCGGCTAATATTTAATAAGCATAAGTTGAACCTCGCCGTTTAGGCAATTATCCGCGTCCATTTTTTGATCCAAAAACCATTGTTCCTGATCTTGGGGAATAGGATTACTATCATCGTAGTTTCTTTGGGTGCCTATGTAAATGCCGGCCGGCACGGTGCAGCCATATCGTACCGTAGGTACATTCCAATTATTGAAGTCATACTTGCCCCCCCAGGGTGCCGTATTTGGCCAGACAGCCACATAAGGACCTTTCCAGTTATTTTTTACTTGATTCATCCAGTCTGCCGGTAAAGGAAATGGTGTGATGGAGCATGGGGGAAAATCAGTGCTGGGGCAGGTGCAGGCAGTTGCGTCAATATTACAATCAAATCCCAGATCCTTATTTGAAGGAAGAGGCTTGGCAATACCCGGATCCCATCCTCTGTTTACGTCTGGCGGGTAAAAGCCCACATCAAGATTGTACATTTCCACTGCTTTTTGCAGTTGTCTTTGATTAGTCAAGGCTAGTGCCGATTTTGCCTTGTTTCTGGCATTATTTAACGCCACCAACACCACCGATGCCAGCAGGCCGATAATTGCTATGACCACCAATAATTCTATTAAGGTAAATCCAGATTTTGTTTTTATTTCCATCGTTTTAGAGGTATCTATTGTATTTTATCTGGATATGGTAAAGTAGTAAAGCTATGTTTAAAATAAAGATTATCGCGCTGGGAAAATTTAAGGAGAAGGCGTTTTTGGATTTGGAAAAGGAATATTTAAAACGCCTTCATCAGTTTGCCAAAATCAAGGTGGTGGAATTGCCGGAAGTTTCTTATCGCGCCAAGGATGATATCAATCAGATAAAAGAAAAAGAAGCCGCGATGATCGCCAAGCAGCTGCCGGCCGGCGCGATGGTTATTTTGCTGGAAGAAAAAGGCACTCTCCGCAATTCCAAAGATTTTGCCGCGTTTTTACAGCGTACCGGCGGTTTGGGCAAGGAGCTGGTATTTGTCATCGGCAGCGGTTTGGGTCTGCACGAGTCGCTAAAGCAGTACAGCAATTATTCGGTGTCGCTCTCCCCTCTCACTTTTACCCACAACTTCGCTCGGGTGCTTTTGGAAGAGCAGGTATATCGCGCGTGCATGATTTTAGCTGGTCGGGAGTATCACAAGTAAACGTCTACGGAGTACGGATAGGATACGGATATACGGATAACCGCAGATAACCCATTTAATCCCCTTTTTGGTAAAGAGGGGTTTTTAAAACCAAGTGGATTTTTTGTAATTTATGGTTTAATGGTAAATTCTAGTGCTTGAAACCGGCTAAAACTTCCTCGATTAACCGCCAGCGCCTGTCGCGTTTCAGACCGCTATGGATGCCAATCAGTTGTTTAAGATATTTAAAACTGCCGTCTAAAGAATTCGTAGTATTGGGAATATTTAAACCGGTATATCGTTGGTAAGTAAACAGGTAAGGCGCGTTGGTTTTCAAACTCCGATAAGCAGACCTAATTCGCTTGTGGGTGTAAAACCACTTTTTAGGATTAAAGGGATTAACGGTTCGTTCTTTTAAAAAGTCTCCCCATTTTTCATGCCAGGCATCCAGCAACAACAGCAACATGTTTTCAGTTAATTCAGTTAAAGCCAAGGCAATCATCCGCAGTTCTTTTCCCGCTTCCAGCTTCGGCCGTTTGGTCAAATACCTGGTAACGATGGCCATTTGGTGGAACTGGCAGACTTGTACCGGAATGTCGGAAAACACTTCTCTGACGCCCTTTTTACCGTCTAAGACCACTGCTTCAAAGGTGTAGCCCAATTCTTCCAGCAGTTGTCTGGCTTCCCGATACACATCAGCCGTTTCAGTTTTAACCTCCGTCCAGTACAGGTTCTGTTTAAGGTCAAAGGATCTAAAAACCAACACCCCGTAACCCCGACCCCAGAATGTGCAATCAGCGATGGCAACTACAGGTTGCGGATAAAGGCGAAATGACTTTGTAGGAGCTTTATCCAGCTGCTGCCGAATCCACTTTTCACTCCGCTGATATTTTTTAACCAGCTGCTTAACTGTTTGTTTGCCCCAGATGTATTGCCGCCAGAGGGCGCGTTGAAGTTTCTGTTTACGCCGTTTATTCTCAAAATTCTTTCCGCAATTCTTGCACTGGTAACGCTGGAGCCCTAACTGTTTCCCTTTCTTAATAATTGCCGAAGAACGGCATCTTGGGCACTTTTTTTACAAGCCATACATAATCAAAGTTAATTATTTATCTTAAGTATGGCACAAACGCCGAAATCTAAGCACTAATATTTACCATTAAGCCTAATTTATATATTCTTGTCCAAAGGTTTTGAGCAAAAGTTTTTCTTCTGCTCTGGCTCGAATACTTTGGATAACAAAGATAATTAATAAAACGGAATAAAAAATCAAATTCCGGTACAGCAGGCATAAGCTAACGCAAATTAATAATCCTCCGATATAAATCGGGTGGCGGATTTTGGCATAAATTCCGGAATGGACGATTCTCTTGGCTTTTGGCGTGCCCGAAAAACACTCCGCCAACTCGTGGCGAGCCGTCACGCCCAATATTGCTCCAACTATGAACAGCACGCCGCCGGCAATTGTCCAAAAATCTAAAACCGGATGGCGGTAGTATCCGTAAGCCATCAGGGCAATAAAAATTGTTCCTTCAATCAGATTGACTTTTTGGGCTTTGGTCATATTTGTTAGGAAAAATTTCCGCCGCAATTAAGCCTAAAATTAGCCACAGGAGCATTTGGGTTTGTTGCAGGGTATAAAAATAATGATCAAACATCATCAGGATTAGGATGCAAACCAGGCTAGTAGTTAGTAGTAAGTAGTTAGTAGCCAGCTCGTGTTTGGTGATTTTTATTAAATGAGACAAAAATATCCAAATTAAAATCAGGGCGCCGGGGATGCCGAGTTCCGCGGCGGCGAGGAGGAAGTAGTTGTGGATGGGCTGGATGTCCCAGGGCAGGAGCTTTATCGGGGAATACTGATTCATCAGCGGCACGCTCTCCCCTAGCCCGACGCCGAATAGCGGGTGGCTGACAATTATCCGCAAACCGATTTTGTCGTAGGTAATTCTATCGAGCGACGCTGAATCGGTGACAGTCGCCCGGGTCAAAAGAAAAGATTTAAAACAAAACAGCGCAATCAGCAATCCTAAAATTACCAAACCCAGGGACTGGTAAGTTTTTTTCAATTCAATTTTTTTCATCATTAGGAACCCAAAATAAATTACCAGGCCGACTGCCAAAGCCAAAAAAGCGGCGCGGGAAAATGTGACAGCCATCCCCAAAATATTGATCAAAAGTGTCAAACTTAGGAGGATTTGGGCAAAGCGTTTTTTTGCTATCGCAAACAAATAAAGATTAAAGAAAATTCCGGCCAGCAAAAAAGCGGCCAAGGGGTTGGGGTGAAAAAAGGTCCCGTAACCCCGGACATAGGCTTGGCCGTTTAGGATGATTTTGGCAATCCCCTGTTGCCAGGGGTAAACTTGTTGCTCTCCCAGCTTGAACAACCCAATTGGGTGCTGGAGATAGAATTGCAACAGTGCTATCAAGCTTTGAAAGGCTGACAAACAAACAAAAAAGGTTAACAGCGCCGTTTTTATGGGTTTTTTTGATAAGATCGTGGCAATCGTTCCATATGCAACAACCAATTCCAGGAATTTAAGTAGATAATATATGGTTTCCTTGTGGTTTGCATTAAAACTAACGATAAAAGCCAAAATTAGCCAAAGAACGAGCCATTTTAGCTTTTTCACGTGGAAAATCCAAAGTTTTGCTGAATCAATTAAAACAAAAATAAAGGTAAATACTAAGAAAATGTCGCTTAAATATAAAGAAAAGCTGGTAAAGTCCGAATAAATGCCTGTAATTAAGCTAAAATTACTAGGGAAAACATATCTTATAGGAAAAAATAAGCTTAAAATAAACAAAAATAGGAAAATTGTCGCTATGTTAAGAGGATTTACCGATTTTTTAAAAAAGTGTTCCATATGTAACAAAATATTTGACAGAAAGAAAGGTTTGTTGTTTAATCTATTGACAATAGTTTATAATTATGCTATAATATATATAATGGCCATTGGAGTGCCATTTTTGCTTTTATAAGGCCATTTTAGCACAAATTCTCCATCTATGTTATAATTTTGGGGCTTTTAAGCCTTTCTTTCCATCAGAAATTGCGAGGAGTGCATCCGATTTATCCGCCGAAGCTTCAGCGAAGGCGGGCGAAGCAATCCCGTCAATTTTATGGGATTGCCGCGCCCCTCTGCATCGGGGCTCGCAATTTCAGCTTGTTTTAAGTTTTGCAATTTGAATTTTGTATCTCCTCGTAGCTCAATGGATAGAGCATCTCACTCCTAACGAGACGATGTAGGTTCGATTCCTGCCGAGGAGACCAAAAGTTATCTATGATATAATAAATTTACCCGCCAAAATTTTGCCGGGGATTTGAAAAAGTTAGCCTTTTGTTTAATTTTTTTATAAATTAAGTTTGCCCAAGCAGTTTGGGCAAAATTTAGGCGGGTGAATGATCGACCCGGAGCTTAAAATCCAGCTGGATTCTATCACCGAAAATTTAAATCAAATCAACAAAAAAAGCGGTAAAACCGGCATTTGGAGGTCGTTTTTTAACGGTGTGTTCAGCGCTTTGGGGTATGTTGCCGGGCTGGCAATTGTGGTTGTCATCCTTGGTTGGATTTTGCAAAGGACAGGCTTGTTGCCGGCGTTTGAGGCCCAGGTGAAAAATTTTACCGACCTCGTGGATTCGGCAAAAAAGTTAATTCCCACAGATCAAAAATCTTCCAACCCCAGTCAGCCGGCCGGCGGGGAGCGACAACCGTAACTTTGCCCAACGGCCAGCAATATAAGGTCAATGTGACGCAATAGGGGATTGGCTCTTGCCGAAATCAATCAAAACCAGTAAAATACCCAAATACAATTAACAATTTACGATTGACAATTAACCCGAACATAAATGGTTAATCGTGAATGGTTAATTGTTCATCGTTATTTTCATAAGGGCCTGTAGTATAATGGTAATACGGGACTATGGCATAGTTCAGTCGGGGGTTCGATTCCCCCCAGGTCCACCACTTCACTCATCCCGATTGATATCGGGACTCGCTCGCGGTCTGCGCCCTAACGGGCTTTGACCAAACCGCTAATAATTGAACCCTAATAAGGGTTATTTTTGTCCGGAACAATAAACAAGATATCGGGATGTAGTATACCGGTAGTACACACGCTTCGGGTGCGTGGAGACTGGGTTCGATTCCCAGCATCCCGACCATGATAAAACCTCCAAGTTATTGGGGGTTTTATCTTAGATGAAGCAATGGTATTATATAGATATGGATAAGCAGATAATCATCAAGGATTTGTTAATCAGCTACAGCGAGGATAAAAGCCAGGGCGCGGGGACTCTGCTGTTTTTGCACGGATGGCGGAGCAGCAAGGAAGTTTGGGCGAACGTGATGAGTCAATCGTCAATCGTCAATCGTCAATTGTTTGCTATAGATTTACCCGGGTTTGGCGGATCACAGGCTCCTGAAGTTGCCGATGACGGTGGGGGATTATGCGGAAGTGGTGGCGGAGTTTATAAAAAAATTGGATTTGACTGACGTAATTGTTATCGGTCATTCGTTTGGGGGAAGGGTTGGGATAAAATTGTCATCTGCGCATCCGGAACTTGTCAGAAAATTGGTTTTGGTGGACAGCGCGGGGTTTGCCATGGACACACCCAAGAAAAATTTTTATCGGTCCGCGGCAAAAATCGCAAAACCGTTTTTTAAGTCGGCATTTATGCAAGGATTGAGGAAAAAAATCTACCAAAAAATCGACGCGGAAGATTACCTGGCTACGCCGGAACTGCAAAAAACGTTTGTTAACATCACAGGCGAAGATTTATCGTCCGATATGGAAAATATAAAATGTCCAACCTTAATTATCAGCGGTGAAAACGACGCGGACACCCCTGTCAGTTTTGGCAAAAAAATGAATTCGTTAATTCGCAATTCGCAATTCGCAATTCTAAAAAACGCCGGGCATTTTAGTTTTTTGGACCAGCCGGAGGAGTTTGCAGAGATTTTGAAAAAATTTATCACCTGACTCATCATAGGCTTATTCGCACGAATTAGCCCATGCTCAGTAACTTATGGACATATTTGTCCCAAAATTCATCAAATATCAACTTTACCTGCTCCAACTGGAAAATTATGAGCTGGGGAGGTATTGGAAATTGCTTAAGATTAAGGGATTTTTTCCGGACAAGCACCAGCCGCAGCGAAAAGAGCTGGTGTGGACGGCCAAGGCCAAAGCTTTGATGGTTATGGCCGTTGCTTTGCATTTGCTGTTTGCGATTTTTCCGGCAGCGGCCTCGTTTTTGGTTTTTGGCGGGACTGACGGGGCGCAAATTTTTGTGATTGTTTGTTTTATAGCCGGTTTTTGGCTTTATTTTTTATGGTACAGCATTGCGCTGATTTTGATTCGGCCGCTGGACGGTTACGCCAAAAATAAATTGGCCAAACAGGCGAGATTGAAGATTGAAAGATTGAAAGATTTAAAGATTATCGGCATAGCCGGCAGCTATGGCAAGACTACGGTGAAGTGAAGTGCTGCGATCAGTGCTCAGTACACAGTACGCAGTTCTTAGCCCACCGGAGAGCGTGAATACGCCGGTGGGTATTGCGCGGTTTATTTTGAATAAAGTCGGCGATGACACGAAAATATTAATTTTGGAACTGGGCGAGCATTACCGCGGCGACATTAAAGAGTTGTGCGACATCGCGCGGCCGGATATTTCCATAATCACGGGCATTAACGAAGCGCATTTGGAGCGCATGGGCAGTTTGGGTAACATCATCGCCACGATTTTTGAAGCCGCGGAATTCGCCAAGCCGGAAGCGTTGGTGATTATGAACGGCGACGACGAGCGGGTGGTGAGCCATTTTAAGGACTATACCGGTGGCCGGGAAGTGCGTTTTTATTCCGGCCGCGAAGGCGGTCGGACCGATTATTTTGTCAGTGACCAAAAATTTGACCAAAGTCAGCTGGCCTGGAGTTTTAATGTCAAAAATCACGGCGCGTTTTCCTTGGCTTTGCTCGGCGAATACAGCATTGGCGCGGCCGTGGCGGCGATGGCCGTGGGCGAACATTTGGGGTTGAGCGTTGTGGACATTAAGGTTGGGCTGTCGCAGGTCCGGGCCGTGGAGCACCGGCTGAAGCCCATAATTTCGGCCAGCGGGGTTTTGGTGATTGACGACAGTTATAACGGTAACCCGGCCGGCGCGGCCGAGGCCGTAAGTGTTTTGTCGCGCTTTAATGGCCGGCGCAAAATCTACATTACGCCCGGTCTGGTGGAAATCGGCGCCGCTACGGCCGAAGTCCACCGGCAAATCGGCCGGCAGTTGGCAGCGGTGGCCGATGTGGTTATACTGATTAGGGACAGCGCGACGCCGTGGATTGCAGAGGGTATAGGGCTAAGGGCTAAGGGTGGAGACAAACCACAAATCGTCTGGTTTGACACGGCGCTGGACATGCATGAGTCGTTAAAAAACATCGTGCAGCCTGGCGACGTGGTGGTGTTCCAGAATGACTGGGGAGACCAGTATTTATAATTGACAAAATTGACATAAATGACAAAATTGAACAAAAATATCGGGGTGTTTTTTGGAAGTGGATCGCCGGAGCATGACGTGTCCATTATTACCGGCCAGCTGATTATCGCCGGGCTAAAAGGTTTGGGCTATCAAGTGACGCCGGTTTACATTACCAAGCAGGGTAAGTGGATGCTCGGCGAGGATTTGGGCAATATGAAGTTATTTACGGACCCCTCCTTCGCTAAAGCTACGGAGGGCAAGCCGGCCTACGCGCGGTATTATTTGGATCTTGAAGAATCAATCGGAAAAATGGTATTCAGAAAGAAAGGGCTGATGGGAAAATCAATAACCATCGACCTGGCGTTTCCCGCGCTGCACGGCTCTTACGGCGAAGACGGCACCATCCAGGGGTTTGTTTGAAATGTTCGGCATCCCTTACGTGGGCTGCGATGTGCCGTCGTCCGCCGTTTCCATGGACAAGGCGCTGACGAAAATCGTGATGCGGCAGGCGGGCATCCCGACCACAAAATTTGTTTATTTTACTAAAAACGAATGGGAGAGAAATAAAGAATTAGTGAATAAGAGAATTAGTGAATTAAAATACCCTCTGTTTGTAAAGCCGGTGCATTTGGGTTCGTCCATTGGCATCGCCAAAGTCAAAAATCAGGACTTGAAAGATTTGGAATTCCGGGTTGAGGTGGCCCTGCATTATGATAACAAGGTTCTGGTGGAAGAGGGCGTGGAAAATGTGATGGATGTGACGTGTTGTATTATCGGTAACGACGACTTGACGGCATCAGCTTTGCAGGAATCGACGTTTGCTTCCGATTTGTTTGATTTTGAGGAAAAATACTTAAAAGGCGGGGGCGCGCAATTGGGCAAATCGCAGGGCGGGGTGATAATTCCGGCGCGGCTGGATGCGGGCGTAACATCGGCGATTCAAAATACAGCCAAAGAGGTGTACCGCGCGCTTGGCTGCTGCGGCATCGCGCGCGTGGATTTTTTGCTGGACAAATCATCCAATAAATTTTTTGCCAATGAGGTTAATCCTTTGCCCGGCACGCTGTATCATCATTTATGGAAAGCCAGCGGAGTGGAATTTGGCCAGTTGCTGCAAAAATTGATAGCTTTCGCCGAGGCAAGGTATCAGCAAAAACGTAGCGTGACGTTTACTTTTGAATCAAACGTGCTCAAACACCTAAATTCAAAAAAATTCGGATCAGCGAAATTGCAATAGTGTTTCATCAGCCACGGGGTTGCAGATAAGCCAAAAAGACGGTGGAACCTTTTTCCACGTGGTGAGTTTGATGTAAAACCGATCCGGATATGCGGATAGCTGCCGATGCTTTATTGCAGTCATCCTGGAATTTTTTAGGGCTGTGAAAAATATCCAGGATCCAGTATAAAGCTTGATTCTGGATCCCGGCTCTCGGCTGCACTCGGCCGGGATGGACACATTTTTTATGTCTCCAAAATACGAAAATCAAAAATTTAGACAAGGCTATACTTACGTTATCGGCTGCGATGAAGTGGGCAGGGGAAGTTTGGCCGGACCGGTAGTAGCGGCGGCAGTAATCTTGAAGCCTGAAACATGGAATATGAAGCGGGGAATAAGGGATAGCAAGCTGTTATTACCAAAGAAGCGCGAGGAATTATCGTCTACGATAAAAAAGCACGCTTGGTGGGGAATTGGGGTGGTGGATGAAAAAATTATTGATGGAGTTAACATTCACCACGCAACATTGTTGGCGATGAAAAGGGCGGCAGAGAATTTATTAGCTTCCATTCCGAGCGAGTCCGCATTGGAACATCATCAGCCGGACGAGTCGAGGAATCTGTCAAAGACACAGATAAACAGACCCCTCCACTCCTCGGATGCACTCGTCGGTCGGGGTGGCGGCCTATTTTTGTTTATCGACGGCAAGTTCACCATCCCCGGCGTCAACCTTGCCCAGGAAGCCGTGGTCGGCGGCGACAACAAAATTTTATCAGTTGCCGCCGCGTCCATTGTGGCCAAAGTTTTCCGCGATGACTTGATGAAAAAATATCATCAGCAATATCCAATCTATAACTTCGCCCAGCATAAAGGCTACGGCACGTTGTTTCATCGAACAATGATTATTAGGCACGGGTTGAGTGATATCCATCGTCTAACTTTTTGCAGTCACCTGATATAAAAAAAATTCCGAAACACGGGATTTTTTTCTGGCGGAGACGATTGCCGGAACTTTGAACCGGTAAAACGCCTAAACTTCGCGGTTATTGATAAAAGTATACAGAAATTGAGGAGAATTTACAGGGATAAGCCAGAATGGTTTGAAATTCCAGAATTGGAACCGTTATTTCTCAAGCGCCTTCCTTAATTCGCTTATAACTGCTTTTTCCCAGTACTTCATCGAATACCAGCGGATAAGTGGCGTTGCAACTACGCGTAGCCATGCCTTATGAATTGAAACGCGATAGGTGTAATCAATTAAGGTTCCTTCGGGGGATTTGGAAAGTAGCATCTCTTCATGTCCGGAAGTTCCGAATTTAAAACTGTCATTGTCTGAAATAAAGCCTTCCCCCGGGAGAATGTGGGTTTTCATTTGTACCGGAAATTTTTTGCCGAACGATCTGACAATTGCATCCATTTCTACATAATTTCCTTCCCGTTTCTTCACCTGTATTGATTCGGCAACCTTCGGGAAATGCTCCGGAAATTTCTCGAAGTCTGTCATCATCCTGAATACATCTTCAACAGGTGCTTTAACAAGCCACTGATCATGAAGTGTAATTTCTTTCATATGTGTAATTCTACCATGACTTCTTTCACATGGATAGAAAAATTACAAAATTTAACTACTCGGGTCGCAACTCGCTCTCGATTAATCGGGTTGCTCCGATAAGAAATTGTCTTGGCGGAGAGGGTGGGATTCGAACCCACGAGCCCCTTGCGGAGCTAGCGGTTTTCGGGACCGCCCGATTCAACCACTCTCGCACCTCTCCGAGCCGCTATTTATTATACCTGGAAAAGAGGTTATAATACAAATATATGAAATTTTTGTTATCAATAAATTATTTATATTGGCTGGTGCTGTCGGCTGTGTTTTTTGCCGTCGGCGAATTTTTTTCAAAAAAGTTCGCCCTCGGCCCAAGGTTTACGCTGGCGCTGCTGATCCTTTTAGCCTATATTTTAGGGACGCTGGCCTGGCTGCCGGCGATTTTGCAAAAAAATTCGCTTTCCATAGCGGGCACCATTTGGTCGGTATTAAGTTTGTTTGCCACGGTTTTAATCGGCATTGCGGTGTTTAAAGAAAAATTGAGCATTGTTGGCATTTCTGGAATGGTGTTGGCGGTAATATCCATCGTGCTCTTGTCTATTGGCTAGTTATGTTTTATTTCTACATCCTTAAATGCAAAGACGGGACGCTGTACAGCGGGAGCGCGAAAGACTTAGCGCGGCGATTGATGTTACATAACAGCGGCAAAGGATCCAAATATGTCAGGAGCCGCGGCGGCGGGAAAATTGTTTATTCGGAAAAGTTTAGGACATTAAGCAAGGCGTTGCGGCGGGAAATGGAAGTAAAAAAATGGCCAAGAAAAAAGAAACTGGGACTCATCAAGATAAAAAAATAGAATTTGCCGCGATATTTGACATGGACGGCGTGTTGGTTAATAACACAAAGTATCATTTTAAGTCCTGGCAGTTTATAGCTGCAAAGTTTGGGGTAAGGCTGACCTGGAAATTTTTTAAAACCAGAATCAACGGCAGGCGGGCGGAAGAAGACGTCAAAATTATCGCAAAAGAAAAAGTTTCCGCGCGGGAAATTGCCCGTCTGGCCGGCGAAAAGGAAAAATTCTATAGGGACAGCTACAAAAAGTTTATAAAACCGGTGAAAGGATTGGTCGGTTTTTTATCGACCCTGAAGAAAAATCGGATTAAAGTTGCCATGGCTACGTCCGCGCCAGCGGAAAATATCAAATTCGTTTTGGGCAAAACGGGAACGGGAAGGTTTTTTGACAAAATTATAGATTCATCCCAGGTCAAAAAAGGCAAGCCCAACCCGGAAGTTTTCTTAAAAGCCGCAAAGCTGATAAAAGCCAAACCACAAAATTGCGTGGTGTTTGAAGATGCCTTAAATGGCATAAAGGCGGCGCAAAGGGCAGGAATGAAAATTGTGGCCATAACTACTACCAATAAAGCCAAAGATTTAAGGCAGGCGGATTTGGTAATAAAGGATTTTTCCGGATTGAGTGTGGAAAAATTGGGGAAGCTGTTTAATGCGCGGTGATGGTATCGTTTAGGATTGTCATCCGTTCGACCTCTCTGCCCCTCGTGAGTCCGGGTGTGGGCATCTCCCCTCGCCCCGCCGTCGCCAAGGCTTTGGCGGACAGGCAGGGGAGAAGGAAACACACGATTATCATCGGTTATCCATAAATGAGCACGGTGTTGATAAAAAAAATGAACGACCTCGGCAAACAATCTTTAGCCCTGCACAAAAAGCACGGCGGGAAACTGGAAATAAAAAGCAAAATACCCCTGCGAAACCGTAGGGATCTTTCTTTGGCTTATACCCCGGGCGTGGCCGATGTCTGCCAAAAAATCTTTCAAGATAAATCTCTGGCCAAAATTTATACCATCAAAAAAAATACCGTAGCCGTGGTGACAGACGGCAGCGCGGTTTTGGGATTGGGGAATTTGGGGCCTTTGGCGGCGTTGCCGGTTATGGAAGGCAAGTGTGTTTTATTTAAACGGTTGGCTGGAGTTGACGCCTGTCCCCATTTGCCTAGACACGCAGGATACCGAAGCCGTTATCAGCACCATCAAAAATATCACGCCGGCGTTTGGCGGCATAAGCTTGGAGGATATTTCGGCGCCGCACTGTTTTGAAATAGAGCGGCGGCTCAAAGCGGAACTGGATATACCGGTGATGCACGATGACCAGCACGGCACGGCCGTGGTGGTTTTGGCCGGGCTGATTAACGCGCTAAAGCTAAAACGTCAGACCGCTGGAAAAACCAAAGTGGTCATCTGCGGTGCAGGCGCGGCAGGCACGGCCATTACCGTATTGCTGATGAAATACGGTTTCCGGCATGTTATCGTATGTGATAGTAGGGGAATCATCGGCCGTCATCGCAAAGACTTGAACTGGCACAAACGCCAGCTGGCAAGACTGACCGGCTGTAAAATTGCCGGGGATTTATCAGGCGCTTTAAAATCAGCCGATGTTTTCATTGGCGTGAGCGCGCCGAATATTTTAAGCCAGCGGATGGTTAAAAGCATGGCCAAAGACCCGGTAATTTTTGCCATGGCCAATCCGGATCCGGAAATAAATCCCGTTTCGGCCAAGCGGGCCGGAGCTTTTATTGTGGCCACGGGCCGGTCGGACTTTCCCAACCAGATTAACAATGTTTTGGTTTTTCCGGGAATCTTCCGCGGCGCGCTGGACAATCAGATAAAACAAATTACCCAGCCGATGCTCATTAGGGCGGCCAAAAACCTGGCGGGTTGCGTAACCAAACTAAATCCGGCAAACATTATTCCGAGCCCTTTGGATAAATCCGCGGTGGCAGCGGTGGCGAGGGCGATGGTATAGCTTATGGATTATCGGTTCGGCCATCCATCTACACCAAGGTTTCGGCGGTGACTGTATTAAAGGACAACCGCGGAGCCCCTCCTCCTATTATAGGAGGAGTACCCGCCGCAGGCGGGGGAGGTGGTAGAAAATTATGACGATACCACCCCGTCCCGACAAGTCGGGACACCCCTCCTATGTGCTAATAAAGAGCTTAAGATAGGAGGGGATGCTCCGCAAATAATCCTTGAATCCCAATCTCAAAAAGAGTATAGTTAAGTCAGATATTTAACCTCTATTTTATGACCAAACAATACTTCGGCGCGCAAACGCAAAAAGCCATAAAAAATTTTCCGTTCCATGTGTACAAAGTGCACAAGGAATTTATTGCCGCCTTGGCGAAGATTAAGCGTTCCGCCGCCATAGCCAACCACGAAGCCGGAAATTTCCACCGCGACATCAGCGACGCCATTGTCAAGGCGGCCGATGAAGTCCTGGCCGGCAGGTTAGACGGCCAGTTCCCTTTGCCGGCTTTGCAGGGAGGGGCAGGCACGTCCATTAACATGAATGTCAACGAAGTTCTGGCCGGGCGGGCTACGGAGATTCTGGCGAAAGCCGGCAAAAACGTTACGGTCCATCCCAACGACCACGTTAACTGCAGTATGTCCACCAACGATGCCAACCCGTCGGCCATAAAAATCGCTTCCATCGGCCTGACCCAAAATTTGCAGCAGGTCTTGGGCCATATGGTGGAAGTCCTGGAACAAAAGTCGCGCCAGTATAAAAATATCCAAAAACTGGCGCGGACGCATTTGCAGGACGCAATCCCCACCACATTGGGCGCGGAATTCGCGTCTTATGCCGCCATTGTCAAATGGCACCAGGAAAAAATAAACCGCGTGGTCGCTTATTGCCAGGAATTGAACCTGGGCGGCACGGCCATTGGCAATTCGCTGAATGCCAGTCCGAAATACATTCGGGCGGTTTACCGCGAGCTCAATAAAATTACGGGCCAAAAATTCCATCCGGCCAAAAATTTAATGTCCCAAACTTCCAGCCAGACCGATTTTTTGGCGATATCGCAGGCCGTGACGGCCCTGATGGTTGACTGTTCCAAAATTGCCAGTGATTTGCGCCTGCTGGCCAGCGGCCCGCGCGGGGGATTGGGCGAAATAAAACTCCAAGAGCTGCAAAAAGGCTCTTCCATAATGCCGGGCAAGATCAACCCGATTTTGCCGGAAACCGTGAACCAATTTTACTACCTGATTTCCGGCAATAATTTAAGCATTGAGCACGCGGCGCATGCGGCCCAGCTTGAGCTGGGGGTAATGTTCCCCATTTTGGCCGACCGTTTGCTGCAGAGCCTGACCCTGTCCGCGGAAGTCCTGGACAAATTCACCCGATCCTGCATAAAGACGCTGAAAGCCAACCGCGAAAACTGCAAAAAGCATTTGGAAAATTCCACGGCTTTTGCCACGCTGCTTTCCCCGAAAATCGGCTACGACAACGCCGCTTTAGCCGTAAAAGAATCGCTGGCTTTGGGCAAAACTTTGCGCGAGGTGGTGCTGGAGAAAGAATGGCTGACCAATAAGGAATTTGATAAATTGGTAAAAATAAGTTAAGGCTCATTCATGAACGGCATAACTTTAATCGGCATGGCCGGAGCGGGCAAATCCGCCGTGGGCAGGTCTATGGCTGAACTTTTGGGTTGGCAATTTTGGGATTTGGACAAAATTATTCTGGAAAGGCAGGGCATTAGCCACCATGAATATATGAAGCGCAACGGAGAACAGTCTTTAAGCCAGTTGGAAGAGCAATACGCTATGTCGCTGGATTTGCAAAATGCCGTTTTTGCCCCGCCCGGCAGCATGGTTTACGCGGAGCGGGCCATGGAAAGAATCAAGCGGGATTCCCTGGTTGTTTATTTAAGGACCACTCCGGGGATTGTGGAAAAACGTCTGGGAGAGCGCTTGTACAAAAACGGCATCATCGGGTTGGAAGGAAAAGGACTGCCAAAATTGATGGCGGAGCGGGCGGTTTTGTACGAAAAATATGCGGATTACATTTTTGATTCCGCGGAGCAGACCAAGCAAGAGATGGCCGAGAAAGTTATTGCCGGCTTGCGGGCAGCGGGAATAAACTTTACGCTTAAAAATATATGAAATTTCACAGCACCAATAAAAAGTCAAAAAATTTTAGTTTGCCCGAAGTTTTACAGAAAGGTTTGGCTCCCGACGGGGGCCTTTTTATGCCTGACCGCTGGGCGAGGCTACCGCGGGATTTTTTTGCGGATTTGGACAGTTTAAGTTTTAAGCAAATTGCCTTTGCCGTTGCCGGGAATTTTATAAAAGAAATCCCCGAAAAAAAGTTAAAGGCAATCATTAGGGATGCTTTTAATTTTCCAGTTCCTTTAAGACAGATAGGTTCCAATTTGTTCGTGCTGGAATTATTCCATGGCCCGACCATGGCTTTTAAAGATTTCGGCGCAAGGTTATTGGCCCGCGCTTTGGGTTATTTTTTAAAAAATCAAAACCAAATTTTAAATATTATCGTGGCCACCTCCGGAGATACCGGCAGCGCGGTGGCCGGCGGATTTTTTAAAGTGCCAAACATCGGGGTATTTATTCTCTACCCGAGCGGCAAGGTCAGTCCACTTCAGGAAAAGCAACTGACAACTTACGGACACAATATTACGGCAATTGAAGTTAAGGGCAGTTTTGACGATTGCCAAAAATTGGCTAAGCAGGTTTTATTAGACGCGAGTTTAAGCAAGATTATGGTTTTTTCTTCGGCAAATTCAATAAATTTTGGCCGGTTATTGCCACAATCGTTCTATTATTTTTGGGCGACGGGGCAACTTAGAAGGCAAGGGATAAATCAGCCGCCGATTTTTGTTGTGCCAAGCGGCAACTTTGGCAATTTAACCTCAGGCTTAATTGCCAAAAAAATGGGTTTGCCGGTTTACAAATTTATCGCCGCTACTAATATTAACGATAGTGTGCCAAAATACTTGCGTACGGGCGATTTTAATCCAAAAAAATCCAAAAAGACCATATCCAATGCCATGGATGTGGGCAATCCAAGTAATTTTGTCCGTATGTTGGAATTGTATGGTAACGATTATAGGAAGATGGGCAAGGACATTGTTGGAATCGGCATAAGCGATACCGAGACGCGAAAAACTATAAAAAAGATTTATGAACAAACCGGTTATGTTTGCGACCCGCATACGGCCGTGGGAATCACCGCGGCGTTACGATATAGGGAGTCATCGGAAGACATTCATCCGCTGGTCGTGCTTGCCACAGCCCATCCGGCCAAATTCAGGGAAATTGTGGAGCCCGTAATTCATCGCAAGCTTGTTTTGCCTAAACAGCTCCGGGCGGCAATGAAAAAGCAAAAGAGATTGGTTATAATAAAAAATGATTACAAAGAATTAAAAGATTTGCTTTTGAACAAAAATGAAATACACTGATTTAACCCATATTTTTACCGATCAGGCGCCGGTATATCCGGGCGATCCCGCGCCGGCGCTTCACCGGATTGCTGATATAGGCAAAGACGGGTTTGTTGACTACGAACTTAAAACCGGCATGCATGTGGGTACGCATATGGAAGGGCCGGCGCATATGCTCTCCGGCGGGAAAATGTTGTCCGATTATCCGTCCGAAAAGTTTTTTGGCCGCGGCATCATCATCGACGCTCGGGGAAAGACATCGGCTGGAGAAAATTTGTTATCCCATGTTGATATTCATCGCGGTGACATTGTCCTTGTTTGTTTTGGCTGGTCCAGCGAATTCCAGGAAGAGGAATATTACCAAAACTATCCCGAACTTAGTGAGGGCTTTGCCAAAAAGTTGGCTGAATCCGGTGCCTCGATAGTCGGGTTGGACACGCCAAGCCCCGACCGCGCTCCTTACAGCACACACAAAATTTTGTTTGGGCGCGATATTTTAATTATTGAAAACCTGATTAACCTGGCAGCCCTCATCGGCCATCCAAATTTTGAGGTTGTCGCCCTGCCGATGAAGCTTGCGACCGACGCGGCACCCTGCCGGGTCGTGGCGAAAGTTGGATAAAATCAAACCAGTTTGACAAAATTTAAACATTTTTTAAAAAGGTGGTATAATGGATTTATCCAACGTTAAATTTTAGCATTACTTTTTATGGTTCTAGACAAAAAAAATGACTTCCCCGTCCAGCCGACCGCTTCGGCAAGCGATTTGATCCCCGAAGTTGATAAAGTGCCGCAAAGGCCGACCGATACCGGCGATATTAAGCCGGCCCGTGCGCGGAAAAGCCCGAAGCCATTAGTGGAAGGCATTAATACGCCTGTTGGCGGCGAGCCGGCGCCTGTGTCGCTGGCTCCGGCTCCGATCCAGCCGGAACCTGTGCCTGCCGGCGCGATGCAGGGGCAAAGCATTGTGGTGCCGCCAAAGATTACCCTCACCAATTCAGAAAAACAGCTCATAGAAGAGCCGGCTTCGCCTTCGTTTACGGGCGTGCCCGCGGCCAAGCCAAAAATTTTTCCCACCCCGTCCACTTCCCAAAAAATCAGCCTGCCGACCAAGTCTTCTTCGGTCCGCAAAATCGGCTGGAGCCTGTTGATTTCCCTGCTGGCCGTATGCCTGGTTTTCGGCCTGCTGCTTTGGTACAACAATAAAAGCGGCGGCAATGCCGGCCAGAATTTCAGCCTGTTTCCCCAACGGCCCAATGTTCCGGTCAATCAGGCCCCGCAAAATCCCGTTGCGGCGACCCCTTCTCCTGTAACTGTTCCGGCCGCGACCTCAACTCCTGTCGTGGTCCCGACTTCCACCCCTGTTGCTAACCTCACTCAGGTAAAAATCAGCAATACCCCGACCGGCTACCTCAACGTCAGAAACGCGCCTTCCACTTCGGGCAAACTTTTGACTAAAGTCCATCCCGGCGAAATTTATACTTACACCCAAACCAAGAACGGCTGGTATTACATTACACTTTCAGACGGCAGCCAGGGCTGGGTCACGGGGCAGTATGTTCAGGTCGTGAAATAGGAATTTAATATAAAGTTTGATATGTCCCGTCTTGGCCGGTTGGTCGGGATGGGACTTGTTTTTCTACTAAATACTAAAGATACGAAATACTAAAATGTACGAAACTATCAGCATGCCATTAAGTTTCGTATTTAGTACCTTTCGTATTCTTTAGTATTTAGTAGAGATTATGAAAAGAATTTTAATTGTACACACTTCAGTAGGCCTGGACACAAGACCATTGCTGAAAACATCGGCCGGTCTTTAAGAGAGGGCGGGTTTGAGGTTAAATTGGCCGATATCGGCGCTGTGCAAAAGGGTAAATTTGAACAGATCGTCGTTGGCATTCATCAGTTTATCAATAAGTACTTGCCGTTTGTCTGGGGCTTTATTTACCGTTTTGGGCATTATCTAATTTTGCCTTTCCGCGTATACATTGCGGGGTTTAATTATAAAAGCGCCAAGGTTTTGGTTGATGAATATCAGCCCGATATTATTATTACTACCCAGACCGCGGCTTCGGCAGTCATTGCGTATTTAAAGAAGAAAGGATATTACAAAAATCCATTTGGTATTGCCTTTAGTGATTACCATTTGCATCCGTATTGGCTTTATCGTCAGGCGGATTTTTATTTGGTGAACATCGAGGAGCAAAAACAGCAAATGGTTAACGCGGGTATATCGGCAAATAAAATCTTTGTCACCGGATTCAATTTGTCCACGCCTTTAGCCGTTGATAAACAGGCGGTGCGCGCCAAGTTTAACATCAGCGATAATCAAAAAGTTATAGTGTTAGGTAGCGGTTCACTCGGCATAGGCCTTAATAATCGTCTGCTAGCCCAATTATCCGCGCGCCCAAATTGGCATACCATAGTGGTTTGCGGCAATAATCAAATCATCCGCGAAAAATTATCGGGGCGGCATCATCATGCCAACATTTCCGTAGTCGGCTTTTATCAACCCATGGATGAGCTTTACGCCATCGCGGATATTTTTTTAACCAAGCCCGGCGGCCTGTCCACGTCCGAAGCTTTGCGTTTTGGTTTACCGATGATTATAACTTCTATGCTGCCCGGCCAGGAAAAGTTGAATTTGGAATATTTGCGAAGGCAACGTTTGATTATGCCCGAGGCCAAAGATGTTTTGCAACAAATCAGGCAGGAGCTGGATGCCGGTGACTTTCGGCAGTCTTTGGAAAATAATCCGGCCGCTCATCAGCTGCTTGCTTACCCTTCCGCAGCCGCTAGTTTGGCGCAGTACTTGGCCGGCGGGAATTAAATATCAAATAACAGAATTTGCGAGCCCCGATGCAGAGAGGGGCGCGGCAATCCCATTCAAATTTTGGGATTGCTTCGTCGCCAGATAAAGCCCTGGCTCCTCGCAAATTCATTTTAGAGTTGCGGGAGTTTCACCACTCCGGTGGCTTTAATACTCAGATGTTGCACATTGTTTTATGGGGTTTGGCCTCCGCACCAATTTTGGTTATATTTTAATTTTCAAAAAGCACCATTCTACCCCAGTTTATCAACCAAACTGATGTTTTGGGGAATTGGTGTGGGGGTTTGACGGATGTAATCAAATGCTTTATTATACAGGCATAAGCTAAATCTGAGATTTTGAACTAAAACAAAAGCGGAGGCAAAGAACAATTATCAGTAATTATAAATCTATGGCCAAGAAAGACAGAGCTTCGTTTTTCGGGAAAATTATGGGGGGCAGTGTGACAGATGAAGACATCCAACAGCCGCGCGTTTCACAGGGCATGGCGCAGCAAACTGTGGAGGCCGAAGAGCTGGGTGCCGATGCCGACGACGACGACGAGCAGGAAACTGTGTTAATAGAGGAGCAGGTTACGGAAATTCCGGCGGCGGCCAAGCCCGCGGTTGTGGCTCCGGCCGGGGCCAACAATAACGGCGGCGAGGAATGGATGTCGGATTTTGAAGGGCAGCTGAACATAGACATGTACCAGACCAAGGACAACGTGATTATCAAGTCCACCATTGCCGGCGTCAAACCCGAGGACATTGACATCACCGTGGCCAACGACATGGTGACTATCCGTGGCGCGCGCAAAAAAGAGGAAGCCATTGTTCAGGACGATTATTTTTACCAGGAATGCTACTGGGGCAATTTTCCCGCTCGGTCATAATTCCGGTAGACATTGACAGCGAGCAGATAGAGGCGGATTTGAAGGACGGGATATTGACGGTAATAATCCCCAAGGCCGCGAAGGCGAAGACGAAGAAGGTTAAAGTTAAGGGCTTGTAATTAGCAGATAGCATTTAGTAATTAGCATATAGGAATCCCGCCCCATTCGGAGCGGGATTTTTCGTTCTTTATTCCCCTCCCCTGGAGGGGGAGGGTTAGGGAGGGGTGAAAATACCAAAAGAAAAACTGCCGGGGCGTGGTACGCGTACCGGCAGTTTTAAGATGGTTGTCCCGTCGAACAGGACAACCTAATTCCGTTCAGACGGACGGCTCATCTGATGACCATTTGCGTTTAATCTCATCCCGCCTTGCGGTTATGGCGCGTAGTTCCGCGTCAGGCACCGTCAGGTCTTCCAGTGGCCACGTGTGTTTAATCTCGTTCCTCATCGCGGCGCGCAGTTCTGGATTAAACGCCGCTTCATCTACAAACCACAGCGCAAGTTCGTGCGGGTGCATGAGGCGCTCCAGGACTGCCTCGCCAAGATGGGTTATCTTGTAATGCAACACTGCCCGATCCTCCGCTTGCGCCTCCAGCGTCTCGTACACCTTGAATGACTCAATCATCTCCATCCGTAAAAGTTGCCTGAACCGAGACCTCGCCAAAACGTCCTTGACTTTGATAAAGCGTGCGGCTGCGTAAACTAACTGTTCACGACGCAGTCCTCCTTGGCAGAAGCTATTTCTGAGGAAAAAGTTAGTCAAGTCGGCGTTAGGGAGATCAGACAGCTGGGCGACCACCGAATCTACACGCTCACGGTCAGCGATTAGTCCAACAAAATGGATGTAAGCGGAGAGGCGTCCAACTACCAAAGCTAAAGACCCCCCCGGCTTATCTTCTGCCTCAGCCGCGGTCTTGTTTAAGATCCCAAGCAGATGAGTTTCGCGCAACTGCATTGCCGTGGCGGCTGGCCCAATCGAATGGCAAGAATAAGACAGCCGAAGGCTGAATTCGTTCAAAGCTTTCAACAACGCGACGTCATCACTCGCGGAGTACGCTTCGCAGATTTCCTTTATTTCCATTTTTTTCTTCCTCCTTAAGGTTTACAACTAGTCATTATTCCATACGATTGAATTTATGATCAATATTTTATGACTAATTCATATAAATTGGATTAACTTGCTTGCAAACATTGAATGATTATGTTATATTATTGTTGTCAGAATTTGATGACAAAATATATATGGAAGAAGAACTGCAAAAATTGGGGTTAAGTGAGCACGAAGCCAAAGTTTATTTGGCGGCTTTGAGTTTGGGGCCTTCATCGGCATGGCAAATATCGGAGCAGTCAGGCATAAAGCGGCCGACGGTTTATTTGGCGTTGGAGAATCTTATTAAACAAGGGTTGATTATAGAAAGTTTTGCCGGAAAGAAAAGGCTGTTTGAAGCCGAAAAGCCGCAAAAGCTGGGAAAGCTGACCAAGCGGATGCGGCGGCAGGTTGTTGATGCGGAAATTTTATTGGAAAGTATTTTACCCGGGCTTATTAAATTTCCTAAACAATACGCGGAAGAGCCAAAGGTTAGTTTTTATTCCGGGGTGGAAGGCTTAAAAAATATCGCTTTGGAAATATCGGCGTGCCCGACTTCCTGGCTTTTTTTTGGCTCAGGCGCGAAAATTTTGGATAAACTGGTTAAATCAAAAAGAATGGATATCCTAAATGAGGCCTGGGCTTTGCGCGGCAATCCTGACCGGCCAAAAATTTATATAATTACGGATTCCGGGGTTTTCGCTTTGGGGAAAGAATGGCAAAAAACCAAAACCCCGTGGCGGGAAATGAAAATTTTGCCCGGGGTAATAAGCGTGGGAACGGGTTTTATTATTTATGAAGACAAACTGGCCATCTTGAATCTTGAAAACAAGCCTTTTGCCGCGGTAATAAAGAGCAAAGAGGTAGTGGAAGTGGTTAAGGTGATGTACCAGTTAATTTGGAAAAGTTTAGGCTAGTAAGGCGGGTAAAAAAATGGTAAAATAGGGAGGCGAGAAATTATAATCGATTAATTTTATTTAATGCACCCTCTCTGTCCCGCCAAAGGCGGGACATCTCCCCCAGAGGGGGAGAAGGGAAACAACAAAGATGGCGAGAAACAAAAAAGACAAGGAAGAAGAAAGGCAGGCCAAGAAAAGGCGCGAGAAGCCGACTTTAAATTTATCCGCCGAAACCAAGCGCGGGATTGTAGTGGTGGTGTTTGTGGTTTTGGCGCTTGTTTGTTTGCTCGGTTTGGCAAATTTGGCCGGCAGTTTCGGCGCGTCTTTATTTGGCTTTTTGGCGCAAATGTTCGGGGTGATGGTTTACATTGTGCCGCTGCTTTTGATTATGGTGGCTGTGCTGCTTTATCGGCAAACGGATGAACAGCTGGAGCACCGCGGCGCTTATGCGCGGACTTATCTTGGCGCGATTTTGCTGATTGGGGGCATTACGGGGTTAATCCATATTTTTAGTTTGGGCAATGGCGCGAGCGCGTTTGATTTGGCGTCCCAGGGCCGCGCCGGCGGTTATTTTGGCGCGATTTTTGCCTCGCCTGCCTATAATTTTTTGGGTTTTTGGGCGGGCAGTTTGGTGCTATTTGCCTTATTGGTCATTGGCATCTTAATTGCTTTTGACATATCGCTGCGCGCGTTCTTTTCTAAATCAAAAGAAGAGCCTGCCGAATCAACCGCGGTCGCGCAAACCGCTTTGCCTACATTGAAGATTAATGCCATGGGTACGCAGGGGTTTGTGAGCGAAAAGGTGGCCGGCAAAAACCAGGCCATTGTTGGAGATGAGGAAGAACAGGATGAGCCGGAAAAACCCAAAGGCACAGTTATTAACACCAATCAAAAATCCAAAGGCCCGCAGATTGAAACCCTGCCGCTGGAGCGCAAAGACTGGAAACTGCCGACGTTTGATTTGTTGGATGACAACCAGACCGCGGTGGACAGCGGTAACATTGAGGCCAATGTGGCCATTATTAAAAAAACTTTGGCGGATTTTGGCATTGAAGTGGAAATGGGCGAGGTTAATGTCGGGCCTACGGTGACGCAATACACTTTGCGGCCGACAGTGGGGGTAAAATTGTCGCAGATCGCCACTTTGCAGAACGATTTGGCTTTGGCCCTGGCCGCGCACAGCATCCGCATGGAATTGCCGATCCCGGGCAAGGCCTTGGTGGGCATTGAAGTGCCTAACAAAGCCACGGCCATCGTGCGCCTTCGCGAGGTCATGCAGACCAAAGATTTTGTGGATCACAAGAGCAAGCTGGCCATGGCTTTGGGCCGCGACGTGGCCGGCCGGCCCATGGTGGCGGACTTGGCCAAGATGCCGCACTTGCTTATCGCCGGCGCCACGGGCACGGGTAAGAGCGTGGCCATCAATTCTTTATTTATTTCGCTGCTTTACCGCAACACGCCGCAGGACGTTAAATTTATTGTCATTGACCCCAAAAGGGTGGAGCTGAATTTGTACAACGGCATCCCGCATTTGCTGACGCCCGTGGTCATTGACCATGAGAAAGCGGTCAATGCCTTAAAGTGGGCGGTTGCCGAAATGGACCGCCGTTATAAACTTTTGTCCGAAGCCAACAAGCGCAACATCATTGAATACAATGAAGCAATAAGTTTGAAATTGCCGTACATTGTGATTTTGGTGGATGAGTTGGCCGATTTGATGGCCGTGGCCCAGGTCGACGTGGAAGCGGCCATTGTGCGTTTGGCGCAAATGGCGCGCGCCGTGGGCATCCATTTGGTGGTGGCGACCCAGCGCCCGTCCGTGGATATTATCACTGGTTTGATTAAGGCCAACATTACCTCGCGCATTGCCTTTGCCGTGGCCAGCCAGATTGACAGCCGCACCATTTTGGACAGTAGCGGCGCGGAAAAACTTTTGGGCAACGGCGATATGCTCTATATTTCCGCGGAATTCAACAAGCCGCGGCGTATCCAGGGCGCGTTCGTCGGCGAAAAAGAAGTCAGGCGCGTGGTGGATTTTTTTAAGCAGCAGACCGGTGCGGTTATTTATAATGAGGCGATATTGGAAAAGCCCAAGCGGGGAATTGGCGTGCCCGGATTTGAAGGCGAAGGCGATGATGATGAGCCGCTTTTGGAAGAAGCCATAGCAGAAGTGCGGCGCGCGGGCAAAGCCAGCGCCTCGCTGCTGCAGCGGCGTTTGAAAATCGGTTACGCGCGCGCGGCGCGGGTTTTGGATATTTTGGAAGGGAGAGGAATCATCGGCCCTGGCGAGGGAGCCAAACCGAGGGAAGTCTATGGGGTAGTGCCGCGGGATGAGAAGGCGGAGTATGGAATAGAAGAGATTGACAAGATTTAAAAGAATTAAAAGATTGAGCATGATTTGGGAATGGCAATCTTGTCAATCTTGATCAATCATGTCAATCTTGTTCAATTAATTTGTGTCTTTTGAAAAGAAAAAAATCCAGGCCGAAACCCTAAGCGAATATCTGTCAGCCATAAGAAGCGGACATGGGCTGTCCGTGGAGACCGCCGCCGGGCAGACTGGGATAAGACTGGAATTTTTGCGGGCCTTAGAAGCCGGCGAGTTTAACGCTTTGCCTCCTGATGTCTATGTGTTTGGATTTTTGCGCCAGCTGGCCGAACTGTATGCCGTGGACGGCTTGGCGCTGATCAGCCAGTACAAAAAAGAAAAGGCCATTGCCAACCAAATGCAGCGTTCCACCGCTGTCCGTAAGAGCTGGGCGGGCCGTCATTTTGGCAAGCTGGTGATAACGCCGAAAGTTTTGAGCATCACGGTAGGCAGCTTGTTTGTGGCCCTGACATTGCTCTATATTGTTTGGCAAGTTTTATCCATTAATAAAACTCCGTCGTTGGAAATTTTCCAGCCGCGTGACGGGCAAATTATTAAGGATTCTTTTGTCAACGTGCGCGGCCAAACCGATTCGGGCTCCAGCGTGACCGTAAACGGGCAGAGCGTGTTCGTGGACAGCGGCGGGAATTTTCAGACCCAGCTCAGCTTAAAGCCAGGCCCTGAGGAAATTAACATTGTGGCCGATAACAAGATGGGCAAAACCGCTGCGGCAAAAATGTCGGTAATCGGCCAGGCGGACTTGCCGAGCTCCCCCAACCAGGTCAGTTTAAAATTGGAATTTTCCGCTGACGGCAGTTTAACCTACGCTATTGATAACAGCCCGTCTCAGCAGATTTCTTTTCATGCCGGCGACGTCAAAACATTGACGGGCCAGAATAAAATCGTCATTTCCACCAGCAATGCCGGCGCCACCGCGGCCACTTTGAACGGCCAGCGCCTGGGGCCGCTCGGCCGCCGAGGCGAACAGCTGTCCGATATCCCGTTTACCGCGGAAAATACCGCTACCAGCAGCGCGCCGTGAATTATCCACAGGGATTATTTGACATATGGTGAACGATTGTATACTATATAAGTAATCATTAAAATCTAAAATCGAAACGCTAAATTTTAAACAAACTCTAAAACCCAAAATATCAAACAGTTTAAACTTTGAAAATTTGGGATTTGAATATTGTTTAGATTTTAGGCTTTAGAAATTAGAATTTGAGCAAATTTATGACCAAACCAACACCAAAAACCGCGCCGGCGGATTCCGGTTCCTCGGCTAAGCCCGAGACAGGCAAATGGAAGGCCGTGACCAGCGCCATGGACCAAATCCAGGAAAAGTTCGGCGCTGGCAGCATCATGAAGTTGTCTGATTCCAGAACTATGGACGTGGCTTCCATTCCCACGGGTTCCATTTCTTTGGATTTGGCTCTGGGCGTGGGCGGTTTTCCCAAAGGCCGCGTCATTGAAATTTACGGTCCGGAAAGTTCGGGCAAAACCACTTTGACCTTGCATATGATCGCGGAAGTGCAAAAGCGCGGGGGACTCGCCGCGTTTATAGACGCCGAGCACGCGCTGGATCCGGAGTATGCCAAGCGCATCGGCGTCAAACTGGAAGATTTGTTGATTAGCCAGCCGGACAACGGCGAGCAGGCTTTGGATATTTGCGAAACTTTGGTGCGCTCAAACGGCTTGGATTTAATCGTGATTGATTCCGTGGCCGCGCTGACCCCGCGCAACGAAATTGAGGGCGAAATGGGCGACAGCCATATGGGCTTGCACGCGCGGCTAATGTCGCAGGCTTTGCGCAAGCTTACGGCTATCATCAGCAAAACTCAGACCACCGTGGTATTCATTAACCAGATCCGTATGAAGATCGGCGTGATGTTCGGTAATCCGGAAACCACCACCGGCGGCAACGCGCTTAAGTTTTACGCTTCAATCAGGATAGAAGTCCGCCGGTCGGCGCAAATCAAAAACGGCGACAAGGTTGTGGGCAACCGCGTTAAGGTCAAAGTCGTCAAAAACAAAGTGGCGCCGCCTTTCCGCACCACGGAATTTGACATTATGTACAACGAAGGCATTTCCGCTTCCGGCGATTTGCTGGATACCGGCGTGTTAATTGGCGCCATAGAAAAGAACGGCAACACGTTTATGTTCAAAGACGTTAAATTGGGCGTGGGCCGCGAGAATGCCAAAGCTTTCCTTAAAGAAACTCCCAAAGTTTTTAAAGAAATAGATGCCGAAGTGCGTAAGCGCGTCAAAGAAAGCGAAGTCGTTGTGGCCGCCAAGCCGGCCGAGGAAGAAGACGCGGCGGAATAAGTTTTCCACAGTTGACGGAAAGTTTTCTTGGGTTTATGATTTTATCCCAAGCCTTAAAATAAAATCATATGCATGTTACAAAATGTGATATTTGTAAAAAGCAAATTAAAGATTATAACAAGGAAGTTAATGTCGCTCCCCCGGGCAAACTGTCTAGTTTAACTTTTTGTTTGAATTGCGGCAAGCCCGTAATAAGATTTTTAAATAGTCATCATTTAATCGAAAAACCAAAAAATAAATAGCCGCGTATATGATTACCGACGAAGACACAACTAAAATTGTGAATAAGGTGATTGAGGCCAACAAACAGTTATTTTACGATAAGCTGGAAATGGATGAAAAGTTTGAAGGTCAGCGCAAGGATTTTAATAACCTCCAAGCGTCCGTGGAATCCTTTGCGGTTGGCACAAAGAAAAATGCCGATGAAATTTTGGTTGTAAACAGCAGAGTCACGACCACAGAAAATTGGATTACAAAAGCCGGCTCCAAGATTGGGCTGGAATATAAACCGTAAAATGTATAAAAAAACAACCGCCCTTCGCATCCCTCCTCCGCATAAAGCTACGGAGGACAGGTTGCCCGGGGCGGTTTTGCGTTTTTTAGTGGCAGACGGCAGGGATTGGAGGCTATTCTTTTCCGAAGATTTTGGCTGGTAGGCCGGCTTCGGACAGCAACTGAACAGCCTGTTTCGCAAGGGGGAGTGAAAGTTCTGGCCCCCAAGAGCCCAAGAGCACGTTTATTTTGCCGTCATCACCTTTGCAGATCAGACCGTGGGTTCCCTCACCCCCGGAGCAAATCAGTTCTTTCGGCAATCTGTTAAGAAAGTTGTTGACGAACACCACACCATTGTCTGAGCTAACTCTCATAAGACGTCGGTTAGTCCATGGTCTCCAGCGGCGTTGTATCCGTAAAAGGAAAAACCAGAGAAGCTCTCCTTTGCCGAGCTTTTCGAAGTCGTCGATGGCAACTGTCGGTAGACCGTGTGTAGTCTGTTGGGATTCAAAGCGCATACTTCCTCCTTATAATCTGCAAGCATAACAGTTTTGTCGTACGATGTTAATAATATTCGACTAATAACAGTTTTATTATCAATAGTTGACATAAATAAGGCATTATTATATAATATTTATGTAGTCGAAAAGTTTCGACAAATATCAAAAAAGCATCGTAAACGCAATTTTATGGCATTAAAAGAAGACTTAAAGGAATTCGGTTTGGACGATAAAAAAGCGCGGGTTTATTTGGCGCTTTTGGAAATGGGGCAGGCCAAGGCCCACGAGATTGCTTTGAGAGCCAAGGTGGCCAGGCCGACTGCCTACGATCTTTTGGAAAAACTCGCGGAAGAAGGATTAGTGGGGGCATATGAAAAACATAAAGTCCGGTATTATATCGCCAATGACCCGGAAAAAATTAAACGGAATTTGGCCGAAAAACAACGAACTTTTGACAGCTTGTTGCCGGAACTTAAGTCTGTTTACAATACTTTAAAGTCTAAGCCGAAAACTTCTTTTTACGAAGGAGTGGAGGGAATTAAAACGGTTTTAGAAGATACAATTTCAACCCCGGACAAAAATATAAGAGGCGTGTTATCGATAGTTGACTTATTTAAAATCCCCGGCGAAAGATTTATGAAAGAATATGTTGCGCGGAGAATTAAATCAGGTTATGCTTTGAGGGTTGTTAGAAGCAAGCAAAAAGATGTAAAAGAAACTTGGCCGACCGACCCTTCTGAATTAAGGTTATTGCGTTACGCCCCAGCAAATATGATTTTTGCCATGACCTTATATATCTATGACGATAAAGTTGGGATTATTTCTTCAACAAAAGAAAATTTTGGCATGATTGTTGAAAGCGCGGAGCTGAACCAGAATTTGGGTTACTTATTTGAAGCGCTTTGGCAAATCAGTTTACCTGCCTAAAGTAACAATTATGGCAAATCAAGAAAAAATTTATTACAGCTTGGATATTGAGACGAGCGGGTTTGACCCGGTAACCAATGAGATTTTGGAAGTGGGGATAGCCGGATTTCGGATTTCGGATTTCGGATTTCGGATTGTTGAAAAATGGGACAGGGTGTTTAAGCCAAAGGGCGAGGTGTCGCACCATGTTTTGGGACTGACTGGACTCACATCAGCCGACCTAGAAAAAGGCGGCGCGATTTCGGACGAGCTGTTTTTTTTGCAGGGGAAGCTGGGGACGGCGGCGATAGTTGGGCATAACGTGGGTTTTGACATTAAGTTTTTGCAAAAGTGCGGCATAAAATTTTTCGGGCCGGTAATTGACACTATGGACTTGGTGCAGTTTTTGCTGCCTACGCATCATAGTTACAATTTGGAAAATTTGGCGAGTATTTTTAAAATTTCGCACAAAAACGCGCACCGCGCTTTGGCGGACGCCATGGCATCCATGGAGTTGCTGGAGCGGCTGCTCGGCGTTTATCAAAGTTTGCCCAACGAAGCTAAGACCCAGATTACCGGACTGGCGGAACGCGTCAAGGCTCCGTGGTCGGATTTGTTAAAAGCAAAAATCAAACCCTACAAATTAGAGCCAGCCAAACCAGTCAAAAAAATATCAGTGGCTAAATCACGCTTGGGCTCTGTTGTTATGCAGGACAAAACGGTTTACATCGTTGACCCTTTTGTTCCCGTTGAGGATATTATCGGGCAAATTGTCAGCCGGACAGCCGAGCGACTGCTGATTGTGGTACCCAAGCGCTATCAGGTTTTGGAAACATGGCGGCAAAATTTGGCGCGGGGAATTTTCCAGCCGCGGCATATGTTTGACCGCCAAAAATTTGAAGTACTGCTTCATCAGGACATCCAAAATCCGGAGCAGGCTAGGTTTTTAATGAAGCTTTTGGTTTGGCAGGCCACAAATTGGCAAACGGAGTGCTTGTTGGATTTGAATCTGTCATTTTTCGGCGGTCAGTTTCAGGGTTTGGTTTCAGGCCGGCAACTGCCGGAGAAATTACCCGATAGGGTGTTATGTTGCGACCAGCAAACTTTTTTAGAATTGAAAAGTTCCGAGCTATTCCGCCAGCGCGGCCTGATTGTTATCGGTCTTGGTGATTTTGAGGCCGTAATCACGGCTACTATTGGGCAGCGCAGCAGCTGGGGCTTTTTATCTTATTTATTAAAAACCGTTTACGATCCGGAAACCGGCTTTGGCGATGCCGAATATAGAGATATTATCAGCCGATTGCTTTCGGACGCGGATTTATTTTTTGGTTTGACCAACGCGCTATTGTTAAAATTTAACAAAGGCTGGGGCGAAGTGAGCGTAACGGATGAATTAAGAAATTCCGAAGAATTTTTAAAGATTATGAGTGCCGCGGAAAATTTTACGGAAAAGTTATCATCGGCAAACCAAAGTTTAAAGCTCCAAAGCCTCACGGACTTTGCCAGTAACCTCAAGGATTTTTTTGAGGATAGGCCTACGGAAGTAAAATGGATAAGTTTTGGGGAGCGTTCCTGCAGTTTCCATTCCTTGCCGCTAGATATTGGCGGCATCGTTGGCAAAAGTTTTTCAGGCTTTGAAAAGGTTTGCGTCATTGAACCGCAAGGAGAACAAGTCGCGCTCGACTATTTTATTAATCGCCTCGGTATGGGGAAATTTTCTTTGATACCATGGCCGGTAAAAAAATTACGAAGCAAATTAGTCGGAATTCTGCATCATCAGCCGATTTGCCGGATTACGCCGGCCGTCGATTCAAATCCCGTCAAAATTTTAAGCAAAGCCGACTTGCCGGCAGTAATGGTGTTTGACTCGCCGGCGGAAATTACGAAGCTTTACAAAGAATATTACGGAGAACTGAAAAAGCGCGCGTTTTTATTGGTTGAACGCAGCGGCGGAGGAAGCAACAGACTGTTCCGCAATTTCAGTATCCATAAAGACAGCTTGCTTTTAATAAGCAGCAGCGGGGTTTTAAATTTTTTGCGCTCCGTCCAGCAGGTCCAGCCGGTGGCCCAATTGCAGGCAAAAACCGTCATTTTTTCGCAGTGGCCAAGTATGAAAGTAGCTGATCCTTATAGCAAAGCTTTGGCTCAAAAGTCTGCTGATCCGGATAGGGAGTTTTTCTTGCCGCGGAGCATGTATGACTTTCAAAGTTTACTGCGATTTTTTTATACAGCCAAATTGAAACAAATTATAATTCTAGATGCAAAAAAAGCTTTTAAATATAAGGAATTATATCAGAACCATTTAAAATCTCTTTTTAGGATTAGGCTGACCAAAGGTGATTAAATTTTCCTATTCCCGGCATAATTAAAAGGTTTATATGGGTTATCCCCAAAAGATAAAATAATCAAAAATTCGGTAAAGCAAGCCAACTTATATCAGCAAAATTTAAATCGCTTTTATTTAAAAGGAGTTTAGTTACAAAAGACGTCAGTAATTGACATTTTAGGCAAACATTGCTATGATAAATACACAGTTATTCAAGCAGATTCGGAAACAAAAGCACTTTAAAAATTGATTTCAAACCCCGACGCAAGGTCGAGGTAAACTGAACTAAAGGAAGTTGCTCTTAATTTTGATATTTGAGGGTATTTTCCTTTAAACTTCTCGTCATAGCTTATTCCAATCTAAGCTGTTTGAAAAACAAAAACAAAAATGTAGGCTAATTTATTCCCCAATGGATTAGCATTAATTGCCCAAAATAGGCAATCAAAGTTTTTAGGTAGTTGTTAAACTACCACAAGAGAAGTTTAGAGTGCAGTTTGAAATGCGATTGGACTTCAGACGCTTTCTCCCGACTGTAAAGTTGGGAAGGCCTGGAATTAACAGTGTGGTATTCTTTGCGCAACTCGTTTGCGCGAAGCGTATCCGATTAATTTCGGGTTACAAGCGCCTCGCGTGGGCATTTTATTTTATAAACGGCCCCTAACCGGGGCGCTTTTTCAATTTTGGCAGGACTTACGCACCGCCGTTTTTTGGCAGAGGAAGTCCGGGTTCCAAAAAAGTGGCTTTGGCCAATTGCTTCGTTATTTTGCTGCGGTGTTTGTCGTCGTACCTTTAGTACGCCTCCAAACATCCTCGCAAAATGCCTCGCACTTGGCCAATGCGTAAGCCCTGCCCGAGAGTTTTGATAAATGACGGATATCGGCTATAATGAAATTACATCAGATAATCAAAAAAATATGCTATCGCAATCTTTTACCGAAGAAATGAAAAAACAGCTGCTGCAAAAAAAGCGGCAACTGGAGAATGATTTGGCCGGCCTTTCGGCTCATACTGAAATGGGCGACGAAGAAGACGAAAATGCCGAGGAAATTAACGTGGACGAAGCCAGCCAGGACGTGATTGCCGTAATGCAGGCGGATTTGGCCAAAATTGACAAAGCCTTGGCGAAAATCGGCCAGGGGACTTACGGGACGGACGACGAAGGCAAACAGATACCCGAAGCCCGTTTGCGCGCTATGCCGTGGGCTGATAAGGCATTATAGAACTTAGCATATTTTTTCCCATCTCGACGAGTGCAGTCGAGGAGAGATCCGTTAATATCCGAAGTTAGAAGTTAATAGATTTCTCCCTCAGGTGCATTCGGTCGAAATGGAAAGCATTCATTTCAGAATCCGGAATGGAAAATTTTCAAAAAACATCCAGGAGCTTTTGGGGGCTGGGTGTTTTTTTGTTTGCTTTGTTGATTGTTTTTGATCAAGCCTCCAAAAAAATCGTCAGCCATCAATTTTTGAACAGGCAATTCGCGTTCAGCCTGCCGCTGCCGAACGGATTGATGTTTACAATTTACGCTGTGGTAATTTTGGGCATGGTAATTTATTGTACAAAAAACTTTCGGCAATTTAGTTTTGGGCAGAGTTTGGCCTGGCTGTTGATTTTTACCGGTGCCGCTTTGAACGTCGGCGAGCGCTTGGTTTTGGGTTACGTCCGGGATTTTATTTATATCCATTTTTGGAAGTGGGTGGGGGTTTATAATTTGGCGGACGGATATATTATTATTGGCATAGTTATTTTATTTTTCTCATCCGGTTGGAATAAAAAGGGAATTGCGGATAAAGATTGAATCAGGAATCAGGAATTAAGAATTAGGGGATTTGGCCCATGATTCATAATTTTTGATTCATAATTCCATTCAAAAATGATCGCGCGAATTTATTCCGCGGCCGTGGTGGGCTTGGGCGCGGAATTGGTGGAAACGGAAGCTGACATTACTAACGGACTTCCGGCTACGGTTGTCGTGGGGCTGGCGGATACGGCGGTGCAGGAAAGCCGCGAGCGCGTCAAGGCGGCGATAAAAAATTCCGGCTGTTTTTATCCGCCGACGCGCGTGTCCGTGAATTTGGCGCCGGCCGACGTGCCAAAGTTGGGCACGCAGTTTGATTTGCCGATTGCCTTGGCGATTTTGTCGGCCTCGGAGCAAATCAGTTTTGACGGCAAAGGTAAACTGTTTTTGGGAGAATTGTCCCTGGACGGACAGGTCAGGCCGGTGCCCGGGGTTTTGGCCGCGGCGCTTAGGGCCAAAGAATTGGGGTTTAAGGAAATTTTTGTGCCCCGGGAAAATTCCCGGGAAGCGGCGCTGGTTAGTGGACTGAAAATTTTTCCGGTGGCCCACCTGAAAGGGTTATTGGAGCATTTGTTAGGCAGCGGCAATTTGACCAAACAGCCGCCTATTGATTTGGAGAAAATTTTAATTAATCCCGCGCCGGCTTTGGACATGAGCGATATTGCCGGGCAGGAACTGGCCAAGCGGGCGCTGGAAATCGCGGCCGCTGGCGGGCATAATGTGCTGCTTTCGGGCCCGCCGGGCAGCGGCAAGACTTTGCTGGCCCGCGCCATGGCCGGCCTGTTGCCGGATTTGGCTTTGGAAGAGGCTTTGGAGCTGACCAAAATTTACAGCATTGCGGGAAAGCTAACCGGTTCGTTTGTGGCCAGCCGGCCGGTGCGCAGCCCGCACCACACTACTTCCAACGTGGCGTTGGTGGGCGGCGGCGCCAACCCTAAACCCGGGGAAGTGACGTTATCCCATCGGGGAATTTTATTTTTGGATGAATTTCCGGAATTTCCGCGCAATGTTTTGGAAGCGCTGCGGCAACCGTTGGAAGACGGCGTGGTCACTGTGGCGCGCGCCTCGGGCAGTTTTACTTTTCCGGCCAAGTTTACTCTAATAGCGGCGCAGAATCCCTGCCCGTGCGGCTATTTGGGCGACGGCAGCAAGCCGTGCGCCTGCACCCCCGGGCAGATTTTTAAATACCAGAAAAAAATTTCCGGTCCATTGCTTGACCGCATTGATTTGCACGTGGAAGTGCCGCGCCTTTCTTACGATAAAATGTCGCAGCCTGAAGCCGGTGAAAAATCAGCCGATATTAAACTGCGCGTGGAGCGCACACGGGAAATCCAAACCGCGCGTTATGGCCGCGCCAAGACCAACAGCGAAATGAGCTTGGTGGAGCTGAAGGAATTTTGCCGGCTGGACCAGGCCGGCCAGCAGCTGATGAAAACCGCCATGCAACGCTACAATTTTTCCGGCCGCAGCATGCACCGCCTACTCAAAGTTAGCCGCACCATAGCCGACTTGGACGGCAGCGAGAATATCATCATCAAACATCTGTCCGAAGCCATTCAGTACCGCCCGAAGACGGAATAATCTTTACTAAATACTAAATTATCTAAAAATACTAAACTTATAAACCATAAGTTTAGTATTTTTAGCCACTTTCGTATTTAGTAGAAGTTGATGTATAATATCATCATGAACAAGAAAATCAGAAAAGCTATTATTCCGGCGGCGGGGTATGGGACCAGGTTTTTGCCGGCCACCAAAGCCCAGCCAAAGGAGATGCTGCCCATAGTGGATAAGCCAATTATTCAGTACGTGGTGGAAGACGCGGTGAGCGCGGGCATTGAAGACATCATTATCGTCACCGGCCAGAGCAAGCGCAGCATTGAGGACCATTTTGACTATCCGTTTGAACTGGAAAAACGGTTGGAAGAAGCCAACAAATACGAGGAGCTGGAACAAATCCGCAACATCGCCAACATGGCCAACTTTTATTTTGTCCGGCAAAAAGGGCCGCTGGGCAATGCCACGCCGATTTGGAACGCGCGGGACTTTGTTGGCAATGAGCCGTTTTTGGTTTTGTGGGGAGATGATTTTATAGAAGCCGAGCCTTCGCGGAGCCGGCAATTGGTGGAAGCTTTTGGCTCAAGCGATTCCAGCGCCATGCTGGCCAGCATTCGGATGAACAAAGACGAAGATTACAAGCGCTACGGTTACGCGGTCGGCAAAGAAATCAAGCCGGGGCTTTTGAAAATTGACCGGTTGATAGAAAAACCCGGGCCCGGCAGAATTGATTCCGACTACGCGGTGATTTCCGGAGCGGTTTACGGGCCGGAAATGTTTGGCGCTATTGAGGAAGCCATGTGGCGGGTAAAGGAGGACAACACGCCGAAAGAGCTGGTTTACATTGACGCCGTCAATATTTTGCTGGAAAAAGGCAAGCCGTGCCACGCCCTGGAGATTAAAGGAGGCAAATATTACGACTGCGGCAACAAGCTGGAGTATTTAAAGACCGTGGTGGAATTCGGACTTAAACACGAGGATTTGAGGGAAGAGTTTGGCAAATTTTTAAAAGGTCTAAAAATTTAAAATTGCGGATTAAATGCGGATAGCAACGCAGATCAGACGCGGAAGGCGCGGCTGTCAGCGGTAGATCCGCGTAGTAATCCGCGTGAATATCCGCGGCATATGAAACCAAAAAGAAAATTTTTCAAACCAAAATTGCTTTTATCCGCCATCGGCCTTAGTTTGCTTGCGGCGGGATGCGGCGGGGGAGGGACAACTACGGTTCAGCGGAATATTACCCTGACCATGTGGAATCCGTTTATGGACAGCCAAAGCCTGCAGCCGCTGCTCGACGCTTACCGCCAAAAAAATCCCAATATTACCATCGTCTACACCAAAAAAGACATTAACACTTACCAGCAGGATTTGCTGAACGCTTTGGCCGCAGGCAACGGGCCGGATATTTTTTCCATCAACAACGCCTGGCTGCCGCAGTATTTGGACAAAGCCACGCCTTCGCCGGCTTCCATTTTTACTTTGAAGGATTTTAAGGATACCTTTGTGGACGCGGTGGTCAACGATTTTACCAGCCAGGAAAAATTTACGGCGCGGCCATGTCCGTGGATTCTTTGGCGCTGTATTATAACAAGGATATGATGGGCAGCGCGGGGATTGCCACGCCGCCGAAGACCTGGAGCGAGCTGGCAACGGATGTGCAGAAAATCAAGCGGCAGGACAGCCACGGTTATTTTTTGCAAAGCGGCGTAGCATTAGGTACTAACGCCAATGTCAATCGCGCGGTGGATATTTTGTATTTGATGATGCTGCAGCAGGGCACCATGCCTTATACCGGCATGCAGCCGACTTTTGCCGACCCGGTTCAGAAAAACGGCAATTTTACCAATCCCGGAGTCAGTGCTTTGAGTTTTTACACATCTTTTGCCAATCCTTCCAGCCCTAATTACAACTGGAACGCCCAAAGCGATTATTCCATTGACGCTTTTGCCAACGGCCGCGCCGCGTTTTTGTACAGCTATTCCTATAGTCGCGCCACCATCTTACAAAAATCTCCCAATTTGAATTTTGACGTGGCCGGCGTGCCGCAGCCGGATTTGAATAACCCATCCGTGAATTTTGCCAACTACTGGGGAGAGGTGGTGAGCAAACAGAGTAAGAACTGGCCGCAGCCTGGGATTTGGTAAAATTTTTAACGAGCAAGGACAGCCTGGACCAATATTACGCGCAAAACAAAGTGCCGTCTTCGCGCCGCGACCTTATTGAGCTGCAAATTCCGGACCCGGACATCGGCGTGTTTGCCAACGCCAACCTTACCGCTAAATCTTTTTACCGCCCGGACCAGGCCAAGATGGACAACATTTTCGGCAAGGCGATTGATAACGTAATTTTAAACGGGTTGAGCGCGCAGGATTCGCTTAGTCAAGCCGAACAACAAGCGGCCGCAATCACTGCGGGGCAGTGATGGCGAATTTCCAATACCCAATTACTAATTTCCAATGCAAAGCCAAAACGACAGAAAAATTGGAAATTGGGAAACTAGTTGTTGTTTTTGCAAAGTTGTGTTTTTTATGAAATTGCGAGGGTGGCCGGAGCAATCCGGTTATTTTTTGGGGATTGCTTCGGTCGGATGCACGCCCTCGCAATTTCAACAAAGCGACAAAAATTGAAAATTTGCCAAAAATGTGGTAGAGTTATTGTAGAAAAATGATTATCTTGAAACAAAAAAGGCTTTTAGTTGCGGTAATCTTAACAATAACAATAGCTTTTTCTATGCCATTTTTCGTCCATGCCGCTGGACTAGTTCCCTGCGGCGGCAGCGGGCCGACGGATAATCATCCCTGCGGAGTTTTGGACGCTTTTTACGGGGTGGCGCGGGTGACCAACTGGCTGATAGCCATGGCCGGGCTTTACGCGGTTTACAAGATTGTTGAACATTCTTTTTGGCTGGTGGCGAGCAGCGGCAACGAGGAGGACATTACCAAACACAAGGGAGCGTTAACCCAGGTATTCATAGGATTTTTTGTGGTCGTGGCCGCGTATATGTTCGTCAATACCGCAGTTAATATTCTATTAATGTCCAAATGCAAAATTGATTTTGCCAGTCCGTGGACTTACATTACTTTGACCAACCCGAGCAGTTATACCTGCGTCCCAAATTCCTATAACGTGGAAGAAGGCATCGCGCCGGCAGGGAAGTAAAAATCAAAAAGTATGACGCAGAACAAGTACAATAAAATATTAAGCGCACTAAAAAGCAGCGTCATAATTTTATTGATGCTGGCCGGGGTTTTTGGGCGTGGATTCATAAAATCTGCAATAGCCGCAGGAATTTGCCAGGTGCAAATTACCTCTATGGAGGCAGTTCCAACCAGAATTTATAAAGGCGATTCGGCAAAATTTAATACCATAGTTAATACAAACGGCTGTAGTGCCAATAATATCATGGAGTTTGATTTTATTGCCCCTATCAGTGGTAGCCCTTGGTATTTGGCCAGGTGCCAGGTCAGCCCGCCTGTTCCTAACAATGTTAATATTGACTGCCCTTTTAATTTATCAAATTTTTCCCGTTGGAGTGATGTTACCAAGTCAGGGTCAGATTACATTTTTCCTTACTATTTGGATGTTCATTCAAGTTTGGGTGACTTGGGAGATACAAAAAATTGGGGAAAACAGCTAAATGTTTCTAATAATCCTTTAGGAGAGGGGTTTAACTTTACAGTTTCACCGCCTACCGCTAAAATTGGCGATACCTTAAAAATTACTTATACAGATTTTCCGCCCGGTGCGCAGGGAAACATTTATGTCAACGATAATAATCACTTTGTTGCAATATACTCAGGCGGCAACCAAATAGCGGTAAATGCCACAAATGGATTTATTAGCAATGGGGATAACAAGTTAAGATTTGTCCTGACTGATAGTAGCGGCAAGGGAATTTATGATCAAACTTATACTTTAACTCAGGCCACAGGCGCAAGTGGTAACGCGCCGACGGTTGTTTTATCGCCGCCTGCGGCCAATAGTACTTATGCGCCCGGAACTACCATAACAATTTCTGCCACCAATATGCCCAGTGGCGGCATTTTATTGGTGCACGCGGGTAATCAAGATGTAAAACTTGACAGTTCAAAACAATGGAGCCAAAATTTTACCTTGGACGCAAACTCCGGTTTTAATATTAGCGGCGTTAATTCAATTGTCGCGACTCCGGTGGCCGCTGACGGAACCACAGCGTTAAATGGGGTTGGACCGACTACTTTTAATATTACTGTAAGTCCGACCGCGGCTGTCGCGCCTGGTGCTTCTTGTACCGGAGGTCCCGGGCAGCAGGGGACTTGCAGTTCCGGGCAGATATGTTCAGCCGCCACGGGAGGGACATGTTCTGCCGCCGGCACTCCTTCCACCGCTAATTGTACCGGTCCCGATGCCAACAATTGTTTATATAACCCCCTGCCCGTGGATTCTTTGACTGCGACTTTGCTGTTGATAATGCGCGCCTTTTTGGGCGTCATTGCTTTGTGGTCCGTGGCTTTTATAGTCATCGGTGGCTTCCGCTACGTCATGTCCCAGGGCAACGAAGAGGCGGTCACGGCCGCGCGCAAGACCATCACCTGGGCCATTTTGGGTTTAGCCATTGCTTTGCTGTCCTTTAGCATCATTGCCATTGTCCAATATATTTTGCAGACGCAAATCCAAAACGTCAGCCAGAGTACGAGTATGATTCGGATAAATCGGAATGTCGGAATGTCGGAATGTCGGAATGTCGGAATGTCGGATAAATCGGAGGTCGGATAGTTGGATGGATATAGGCAATAAAAACCGGTCTTAATTTTTTAATTATGATAAAGGATGTTGAGGATTTAGAGGTTTATCAGAAGGTCAATGAAGTTGATTAGGCCGATTTACCGGTTAGCAGATTTGTTGCCAAAAAATGAGTTTCGGACAAAAGACCAGTTAACGGGCGCGGCAAAAGGAGTTCCGGCGCAAATTACCGAAGGTTTTGCCAAACGAAATTCGGAAAAAGAATTCAAGCGTTACTTGCGGATTGCGTTGGGATCTTCGGATGAAGTTATAACCCATCTAAGACAAATTAAACTCATTGGTTTCCCGAATATTAAACCCGAAACCTGCGAAGCACTAATCAAGCACTATAAAATAGTATCCAAGCAAATTAATCGACTAATAACCAATTGGAAGAATTTCAGATCCGATAATTCCGATTAATCCGATTTTCCGAAAAATTATGAAGAAAACGCATAAGCTTCAATTTTTTCTGGTGATAATCCTTTTCAGCTGGCTGTTGGCCATGCCGGCGTCGGCGCAATTTGATTGCAACAAGTTTTTTGGCCAGTTTCAAATTACCGTTAACGGCAAACCGGTAAATACCATTGAAGGCCTCCCCAAACTATGTACGCCCCAGCAGGCCGTGGGCAATGTTATCCAGTTATTGCTGGAATTTGCCGCCTTGGTGGCCGTAGTGTTCATAATTTTGGGCGGTTTTTGGTACCTGACGGCCGCGGGCAACGAGGAGCAATCCGAAAAAGGCCGCAAGGCCATTACCAGCGCGATTATCGGTTTGGTCGTAATTATTATGGCTTATGCCATAGTCCGCATCACGGTTAATTTGCTAACCAGCGGGTTGACCGGGGGCAGTACCGGCAATGGCAATACCCCGGCAGTAACTAATCCGTCGGCTAATACCAACACCAATCCGGCGGTCGCGGGTACGCAAGGAGGCAATGCTTATTCCAACCCGATGTTCGCGGGCATCAGTTTACAGGATGTCAGTAATGCTAGGAGCACCAATAAAAATTATTTGGGGGACAATATTGTCATTACGCCCAAAAATCCCGGCCTGTTAGTGAATTCCACAATTTCTACTGGCGAAAGAGATTTATTGGCACAGATTGCGATGATATGTGGCGATGTAAGTCCTATCTCTTTTACCGTAAAAGTTGACGGCGCGGATTATATGCAATCAAACTATACGCAAAACGCAAGCGGCTGGGCCGTGGCCATGGCTTCCCAGAAACCCATACAGCCCGGGCAGGAGGTGCAAACTTTTGTTTGCGGCCAAGCCACCAATAAGAATTTAACCTATCCTACGCCTGGGCCGAGCCCGAGATGACAACCGTGTGCCAAAAAGATAGAGATGGCCAAAAATTAGGAATCGTAGTATAATAATGTCAGCAAATTAACCCTCACCCTGCCCTCTCCCCGAGGGAGAGGGAAAGGGAAACGAGAGGGGGTGAACAGCTTGAAACAAATAATCAAGAAAATCAATTGGTTAGTGGTCGCTGAGCTGGTGTTGGTGGCGATTTTTGTGTTTGTCCCATTGCATTTTGGACAGGCGCAGCTGACCGCTCCTAACTGCTCCGGAACCGGATTAAACTGCGGCACTACCGATGCTAACGCGTTGATTAAAAATATCATCAATTGGCTCCTAGGGATCGCCTTTGGTATTGCCGTGTTGTTCTTAATCATTGGCGGCTTCTGGTACATTACCTCCGCCGGCAATGAGGAAACCGCGGAAAAAGGCAAGAACACGGCCATTAACGCCATTATCGGTATTGTCATTATTCTTTTGTCCTACGTAATCGTTAACGTGGTGGCCGGTTTGGTTTCCAAGTCATCCAGCTAAAAAATTTAGTGTCATTGCAGTAGCAGCCGAAGCAATCTTATCAAAAGAAGGGATTGCCGCGTCGGCCGGACAAAGCCCCGGCCTCCTCGCAATGACACTAAACGGTCGGCCGAAAATTTCGGCTCCGGGCTCTCGGGCGGAACTGGTTCTGCCCCTGAGTTTGGAATCAGAAGTCGGAATAATCGGATAAATCAGAATATCGGAGGTCGGGTAGTTGGACGTATACAGGCAATAAAGATTGGTCTTAGTTTCTGAACAAATTAATCGGTTAATAACAAATTGGAAAAATTTTGGAAATGACCCCTCCGATTAATTCGACATTCCGACATTCTGATTGGTGTTTAATTAACTTTTAATAATTAGAAGCACAATCTTATGAAACAAACAGTCAAAAAAATATTTGCCTGGATATCTTCCGCTTTGCTATTTTTGCCGGCTATGGTTTTTGCCCAGACCAGCGCGGTCGGCCAGGGGCTGACCGGCATAGGCGGTTTAAGGGATTTGTTCGGCATCGGCGGGCTGTCCCAGGAGCCGGATTTGCCGCATTTGATTTATGATGTCATTAAGCTGATGCTGCTGTTTGCCGGCGCCATTGCCGTGCTGTTCATTATTATCGGCGGGTACTATTACATTACCGCGTCCGGCAACGAGGAGCAGTCGGAAAAAGGCAAAAAAACTTTAATCAATGCCATTATCGGCATTGTGATTATTATTTTGGCTTATACAATTATTACGGTCATTGAAAATACCATTACCGGCGGGCTCGGGGTTTAAATTTTCGCGATGAAAAAAAATAGCAAATTGCAATTTGATAAACTGACAGGACTTGTGTTTTTTGCAGTTTTTGCTTTGGCCTTTAGTTTTTTGGCATGTGGGCCTTTGTTGGCTAAAGCCGATAATTGTACCGGTATTGCTGATCCGATCCAGTGCGCAAATACAGTGGGATGCACTTATTCAGGAAGTGCCTGCGTTGCCGGCGGAATTGTCGGGCCAAAGCAAGTTGACTGCGCCTCTTCGGGCTTAACCGGGTTAGCTTGTTGCAACAGCTACCCGAACGATCCGGTTTGTACTGCGTATCAAAATAGCGGAGGAGTGAACTTAAATCCAACCATCCCTTCCACGGTGAGTGGCCCTTGCGGCGACAGCCGACTGGTGCAAATCAACGGCTTTTGCGTACCGGCAAATACTTATACTGCCGGCAGCCCGGCAGGCGCGGGAACCTTGGTGGATTTGATTTTTGTCGTTATAAAGTATTTATTGATTCTTTCCGGATTGATAGCGGTGGTCGCGTTAATTGTCGGCGGGTTTTGGTACATTACGTCCGCGGGCAATGAGGAGCAGTCGGAAAAAGGCAAAAAAGCTTTGATTAACGCGATTGTCGGTTTGGTAGTGGTAATTTTGGCTTACTCCATTGTTACGATTATTACCTCCACCTTAACGACCTCCGACATTTTACAGCGGGGCACTACAACCCAGACAACTAATTAAAAAGTTAAATAGATTCCTCACTTCGTTCGGGATGGCCACATTCCAAAATGGAATGTGGCCAATTTAAAAGCCGCCATAGTTTAACCTCTCTGTTCCGCCTTCGGCGGGGTATCTCCTCATGATTTGGGGGAGAATGATAAGGTTAATCTATGACGGCTTTTAAAACGGACGGGAGAGAAATAATTGCTTAATTATTTGTTTTTCTCTCCTGTCCAAGTCGGTTCCCTACACCTCGTCGGGCAATCATTACTGTCAATTGTCGATCGAGGCCACGGGATCCTGTCTCTCATTAGTTTCCTCCTCCTTCCGGCGTAACGCGAATCTTGTATCCGCCGGCGATTTTTTCCTGGTCATACACCAGTCCCGACACGCGGAACCGGTTGTTGCCCAGGGGTACTGCTGTCCCACCGAGTTGCTCGTCGCCGACGAGGGTCGGTGCGACATTGAGCGGGAGTTCGTCGTTGCTGTAAGTTAGGAGCTGGACCGTTATGACGGCCTCTTTGCCCCTGTAGATTGCCGCGGAGACGCCGCCGGGGCACGGCTCGGACACCAGTATTGGCTTGCCGTCCTTGTCCTTGCCGGGTTGCGTCCGGCAGTTGGTCAGCTCCGGGTGGCCGATTTGCGCGTCCAGAGTGCGTTTTTGCACGGCTAGGACGTTGACTTGAGCAACCTTGTCGGCGAGGGGAACTTGCTTGTCTTCAACATCGCTTGTTTTCCCCTCAAACTCCCAGTTGTTCGCCGCGTGAAGGCGGTTGTAGGCCGCCTGTTCGCTGGGCGCGTACTTGCCAATGCCTACGTAATAGCCGAGGAGCACAGCGGCTGCTGCGCCGACGATTAAAGTGCCGATGACGATGCACTTTTTCCTAGTGGTCATGGCGCACCTCCTGTGTAGGGGTGGCTTGCGTCTTGCCGCCGGAAAAGATCCCAAAGAGAATAAGGATCAAGCCGACAACCATTGTGTAAGCGACCAGCTTGAGCGGGCTGGTGCCGGAAAGCGGGTTGCCGTTGTAGTGCACATAGGCAACCAGAGCGATGACAACAGCACCGAAGACCGTGGGCTTGACCCAGGCGAAGGACGTCGGTTTGGGGTGAACAGCTTCAAAAATCGGCTGCCCATCAGTCCCGAAACCCGTGACCTTTCTGGTGTAGGGCTGAATTTCCCCCATGCCGGCTTCCAGTTCGTTCTGTTTGCTGGCCGTGGTGGAGGTAAACAACACTCCAACTGCCGAAGCGAGACCGATTAGGAAGCTGGCCCACTTGATTACTAGCAGTGCGTTGAGCGAAATTTGGTCGGGAATCAGCATCAAGGCCGAGAGTGAAAGGCCGTACAGGAAGCAGATAAAGATCAGCCCTCCTGTGGCTACGCCGTAGAGTGCCTTGGTTAAGAAAGTTCCCAAGAACATATTCCACCGTCGTATCCATACCGGCACGATTGCGGTCATACCGATGACCAAGCCGCCGAAAGGCCCCCAGACCGTGGACGAGAGAATAATAGAGAGAGTAAACAGCGCCAGGATCGCCCATGTGAGCATGAGCAGGCCGGTCTGTGTTTCTGTCCGCTTGCGGAGGTTTTCCGCAGCGGCTTCCGCTACTTCCCTATCGTGCGAGAATATTTTCCGGATTTCTGTCCACGCCGTTTCCAGACCTTCTGCCGTCTTGGCGAAAGCCAGGGACAGCAGGGCGGGCCCCAGAGTGGTCATCCAGGTAAGCGGAAGAACGATCAGGCTGAGCAGGCAAAAGCCCGCCATAGCCCAGATTCGCGGAATGCCTGCCGCGATCAGATTTTGGATATCTTTTGCCGAAAGTTTGGCGAGGTTCCCCGCGGCGTAGTACTGGTAAGTCGGAGTCCCTAAGCCAATTAGGGCAAGGGTGGCAGTGGCCAGAGTGAAAATCCAGGCCAAGCCTTCGTTGACGCGGCCGATGGTCCTCCAAATCCAGACCACCGACGCGATGCCGAACACTGCCACACCGAAACCTAAGCTTATGCCGAGGCCGAGCGGGGTGTTGTTGAATGTCCCGATGACTATGGTGTAGGCTTCGAGCAATAAAGTCAGTGCCATCAGGGACAGGAGCGAGTTGCGTGTCCAGCGGAAGAAACCGGCGTAGTCCGTGACAGGCGCGCCGTTTTCCAGCCGGATGAAATTGTGTTCGTCAAGCCACGTGCCGAAGGCGCGCGGCGTTAGCGAGACATGAGCGCTAATCCAGCCCAAAATCCTCGCTTCCAGACCGGACACCATTGTGCCGATCGACCTTCCGATTCTTCCTAGATTCGTCATTTCCAACTCCATTCCCAATTTCGAAGGTTGAGGTAGATGTGGGGCAGGCCTAGAAATAGAGCCACTGCCAGAATGGCCAGTCCAATGACGAGCCATATCGTGCGGCGGCGCCAGAACGGCGTCGCGTTTTGTTGAACGGGCTGCCCTTGAGCGAGTTGCCCATGTGCGGTGAACCAGCGCTGTCTGGCAGCGTCGGAACGGGCGTCGTAGCGAACTGTGAGCGTGGTCACCATTTGGACCCGGATCACATTCGCCTGCTCGAAACCATAGGCAATAGCAATCGCGAGTTCCTGGGTGAGTTCGTTCGGCTCGTGGACGATCCCCATTGCCTTCATAAAGTTTATGAAACCGGTTTCGTCCTTGCTGGCGAGGACCAAGTCCTGCCAGAAGAGGTTCTGGAGTTCAGCCGTCTTGAGCTTGCCGACGACTTCGCGGAGGAAGTCGCGCTGGTGCTGGTTGAGCTTGTTGGCGATGAAGCCGACAGTCTGTTCCAGCTGGGCAAGCGCGGCGCGGATGGGCGCTTCCATTGGCGTGCCGGTTGCTTCCAACAAGCGTTGAAATGCCCGCCGGAAAGCAGCACCCAGCGTCATGCCAGTGGCGGCTTCGTCCCACGGTCCAATGCCTAGGAGGGCGCTATGGATGGTGGGGTCGATGTGAGCGGGTGCGTTGCCTGAGATGGTGACCCCGGTTGCTGTCCCGGGCGTACCGATCTGTTGCAAGCCGCGTTTGGCTCCCTGGAACCACTTTCCCGCTTGGCGGCCGATTTCGTGGCCGAACAGAGCGGTGATGATTCCAACGAGGATGTCGAGTGTCACCAAAGTTTTGTCGCTAAGGTGGTGTCCTCCCGGGATCGGAATTGTGGCGGGTGCGAGGGGTGCCTGTGCCGGGATGACTGCGGGTGCGAGGGGTGCCGGTGCGGTTGCCACGGGTGGTGCCGGCGGCGGTGCAGCGGATGTGGGTGTGTGACGAGTCATCAGTCTATCTCTCCTAAGTTTCGAACATTTTGTATTTGAGTTTGGCGGTAGCAGTTTTGGACGAGTTCGGGACCGATACTTTGATCTCGACTTCGTCCCGACCGCAGGCCAGGAAGTTGACGCGCAGACGGAGCACTCCGTCTGCCGAAGTAGTTGCCGCGCACGACTTTACGTTCGCGCCTAAAGGCGTGCCCGTTTTATCGTTGGCAAAATCTACCCTGTGGTCGGCCGAAACTTTCAGTCTGACAGGGCGAGACTTCTTTCCCTGCTCAAACCCTAAGGCGATCTCGAGCGTTCCGTTGAAACCGGAGCACAAGACAATGCCTTCAGTCGCGTTGGTCACGGCAATGCTTTCCACTGCCGCGGGTTCGGGTTTGGGTTGAGGCATTGGGATGTCAATAATCTTGCGATCCATATCCCCCGGTGCGCCGACGCGGATTGCCTCCACCGTCAGTTTGCCGTTGCCATTGAAACTGCCATCGGGGATGGCAGTCACTTCCGTCGGTTCGATTTGGCCATTACGGTTTGTCTTTCGTGTGCCCCAATCTCGTGAGTCCAGCTTTAGGAGCACGTCTGCGTTCACCACCGGCGTTCTTCTGTCGCCGATAATCGTAACGCCAATCACAACCGAGTGATTGTTCGGACCCATGGTCCGAACCGGGTCAGACGTTAGTTTTAACATTTGGTTTTCTCGATTGTTAAGGTGCCCGCACGGGAAACGCCGTGCACGTCTGCGGCTCAATTATAAAATTGCCGCTGCGATATTGCCATCGCCCTCTCATAATGTCCCGTATAAATTGAATGTATTAAGTCGGGACGACTTATGGAGAGGAAAACCCGGTAAATTCGGAATCAGTCAGATAAATCAGAAAGTCGGATTTATCGGAAATAACTCCTTGTGTTTCTACCCGGCAATTCATTAAGCATTAGTGGTGGTAATGCCAGACGAATTGTTTGGGAGAAACAAAAACCCCCAAAAAGACTTTGGGGGCATGAATTTACAGGGTTTTGCCCACCACAAGCAAAACAAGTACTTTTATGAAATTAACCATCAATGATAGCACAAAATAAGGTTTTTATCAACTATTTAAATAATAAAGCCTTTTATATAAGGCAAATAATATAATATCACTCATAAAAACTACACATATTATTTTGTAACTTGACCAATTATTATGTTTCTAATATAATAGAAAAGAGGTTAATCAAATAGTTAGTAAACCGAAACATATCAGATATGCTCAAAAAGGAACAAATCTGGAGAGAAATATTAAACGATTGTTTCCAAAAGAAACAGTATGTTTTTACGCAAAAGGAACTGGCGGGCCGTTTGGGTTTTTCGCTATCCACCGTTAATAACGCCATGGCCTTGCCAAAAAGAGCTGGGGCAATTGAAATAACCGGCAGGAATTTTAGGGTTCGGGACAGGGAAAAGTTTTTGCTGCTCTGGGCCAGCAACCGCAAATTGGAGAATGATATAATATACCAGACAAAGGTTTCGGTAAACTCGCCCCTGGATATAGAGGGATTAATGCCGCCCGGAGTAATTTATGGCGCGTTCAGCGCGTTTGTCCGGCAGTACCGTTTAACTCCGGCCGATTACGCGGACGTTTACGTTTACGCGGACGAAAATTTTTTGCCGGAGATTATCAAGCGCTTCCCTTTGGCCTCGTCCGACTTCCCCAATCTGGCGATCCTGGCCGCGGATCCGCGCCTGAAAGTTTTCGGCCAACTGACGCCGCCTGTGCAGACTTTCGTTGATCTCTGGAATTTGCGGCAGTGGTACGCCAGGGATTTTTTGGAAAGTTTAAAGGGGCAGCTGGGGATTTGAGAGAGGCGTAACGTTTTCTGATTGATCAGCGATGTAGGGGCGAGCTTTAGCCGCCCGTCATTGGAAAACTTTATCTGGCTACGAAGCAACCCCGATATTCAATGGGATTGCCGCGCCCCTCTCTGCATCGGGGCTCGCAATTTCCCTATAATTTTTATGCCGGAGTATTATCACAATCTGATTACGGAACAAAGCTGGGAATTGCTTCAGCAATTAAGGCGGCAGTTTAAGTTTGTGTTAATCGGCGGCTGGGCCGTGTTTTTATGGACAAAGAATTTAAAGTCCAAAGACATTGATTTGGCGGTGGATACGGGCGAACTAAAAATTTTAAAAGACCGGTACGATTTGGTTAAGAACGACCGCCTGCGCAAATACGAAATAAAACAGGGGGTGGTGGACATTGACGTTTATGTAAGCTATTATTCCAATCCGGGCATCCCCGCGGAGGACTTGCCGGCTTACGCGGAAAACAAAGAAGGTTTTATGGTTCCCAAGGCCGAAGTTTTGACCTTTTTAAAACTTAACGCATATAGCGGCAGGCAGGGGACGCCCAAAGGCGACAAAGACCGCCTGGACATTCTGGGATTATTGGCCCTGCCGGAATTTGATTTTATTTTTTTCAAATCCTTGCCTTTTGTTAACCATCAAGCCTTGCAAAAGATTGAGGATTTGGTAAAATCCGGCCGCCAGGCTTTGGAGCTTGGGTGGAACGAATTCCATTATAGCCGGATAAAAAAAAGTATTTTGAAAAAATTGCAATAATCTTCGGGCGAGTGGCGAAATGGCAGACGCAATAGCTTTAGGAGCTATCGAGAGCAATCTCATGAGGGTTCGACTCCCTCCTCGCCCACCAGCCTTCGCAAAGCTTCGGCTGGCCTTCGGCTGGCCTTCGGCCACACTTGTAAGTTTTGCCGAGGCTGCCCGATTATTAAAGCGCATTTCCACCTGCCTTGATTTTGTGCGTTATTATTTATATAATGTAAATCTGTTGTTAGCCCGCTAACTAAAGATTACGGCACTCATCAAACTAATTTTTTCGAAATAATTTTTCCATCGGGATATTTTTCGAAAAAAATTATGAGAAAAAATTATATGGGTAAAATCATCAAAAATATTTTATTGGTTCTGGCCGGGTTTTTATTGCTCACGGCCATTGTGGCTTCGTTTTCCCAAACCAGCACCACCCAACAGGTTAAAATCAGCGACATCGTCAATTTGGTCAGCCAGGGCAAAGTGGATACCTTGACCGTTACGGATACCACGGTAGTCGCCAAACTTAAAAATAACGGTACGCCACAGCAGGCCCAACTTGGCACGAACGACAGCATTGTGACCCAGCTCAAGGACAGCGGGATTTCCTCAGATCAAATCCGCGCCCTGAACATTGAGTACAAATCCGCGGGGCTGTGGGCCAGTTTGGCCGGCCCAGCCTTGAGTATTTTATTGCCGTTTTTTTTAATTTCCCTGTTCATTTATTTTTTGATGCGCCAGGTCCAGGGTCACAACAACCGCGCGCATGTCTTTCGGCCAAAGCGGCGTTAAGCTTAAACGACGAGCGCAAAAACCGCGTCAAATTTACCGACGTGGCCGGCGCCAAGGAAGCCAAGGAAGAGCTCAATGAGATTGTGGAATTTTTGCGCTTCCCGCAAAAATTTTTGGCCTTGGCGCGCGCAAAATTCCCAAAGGCGTGCTGCTGCTGGGCGCGCCGGGCGTGGGCAAAACTCTTTCTGGCCCGCGCCGTGGCCGGCGAAGCCAACGTGCCGTTTTTCCACATCAGCGGCTCGGAATTCGTGGAAATGTTCGTGGGCGTGGGCGCCGCGCGGGTGCGCGATTTGTTCAAAAAAGCCAAGCGCAACGCGCCGTGCATTATTTTTATTGATGAAATTGACGCGGTCGGCCGCCAGCGCGGAGCAGGGCTTGGGCGGCGGGCATGACGAGCGCGAACAGACCTTAAACCAAATTTTGGTGGAAATGGATGGATTTGAAACCGATACCAACGTCATTGTTATGGCCGCGACCAACCGGCCTGACGTTTTGGACCCGGCGCTGCTCCGGCCCGGGCGCTTTGACCGCCAGGTGGTTTTGGATTTGCCGGACATCAAAGACCGCGAAGCCATTTTAAAAGTCCACGCCAAAAACAAGCCTTTGGCCAAGGAGTGAATTTGCGCAACATTGCCGAACGCACGCCGGGTTTTCGCGGCGCGGATTTGGCTAATTTGATTAACGAAGCCGCGATTTTGACCGCGCGGTTGAACAAAAAAGAAATCGGCGAAATGGAACTTAAAGAGTCCATTGAAAAAGTTATGCTTGGTCCCGCAGCGCAAAAGCCACATTCTTTCCACCAAAGAAAAAGAAATTACGGCTTACCATGAAGGCGGCCACGCGTTGGTCGGCTCGGTGTTGCCGTATTCTGACCCGGTACACAAAGTTTCCATCATCGCGCGCGGCCGGGCCGCGGGCTACACCATGAAGCTGCCCATAGAAGACAAGCATTTGCACACCAAGCAGAGTTTTTTGGATGAAATCGCGGCGCTGCTCGGCGGTTTCGCGGCGGAAAAATTGGTGTTTAAGGAATTAACCACCGGCGCTTCCAACGATCTTAAAGTCGCCACCGATATGGCGCAGCAAACTGGTCATGAATTATGGCATGAGCGAGGAGCTCGGACCGATTGTTTTTGGCGACCATCACGAAATGGTTTTTTTGGGACGGGAAATTTCCGAACAGAAAAATTACAGTGAGTCGGTGGCCAAGAAAATAGACGACGAAGTCGCCAAAATCATGAACCACGGCCTAAAAATTGCCACGGAGATTTTGACCAAGCACCGCGAGACGCTTAACACCATTGCCGCGCGCCTGGTTAAAGACGAAACGCTGGAGCAGGAGCAATTCAACGAAATTGTCAAAGACCTCATCCCGGCGGAAAAAAAGCAAGTGCCGGAGTTTGACAGCGTGGCCGCGGACGCAGCAGCCTAGCGGCAACAATTAATTATTTACGATTAACGATTAACACGGCATTAACAAAAGTTAATTGTCAATTGTTAATCGTTAATTGTTTAACATATGTTTTCCTACTCCGATATTATCAAACAGGCTTATTTAATTACTAAGCGCCATCCTTTGCTGTGGCTGTTTGGCATGTTTTTGATCGGCGTGTTTAATTTGAATTTTTTTCTGTCCCAAATCACGCCGCGGCAGCTGGGCAGCCGGATTGACGCGGCGACTTTGGCCGCCTATTTTACGCATCACCCTGCCCAATTGGCAACAATCAGTTTAAGTATTTTATGGCTGTCGCTCGGAAGTCTATTACTGACCAATTGGTCAAAAATATTACTTTTGTTGTCAACCCAATCGTTGTTGGACAAACGCGCTGTTAATTTGTCCGAGCAGGTTAAACAAAGTAAGTCAATGCTTTGGCCGGTAATAAAGATGAGTTTTTTAACCTCGCTGTTCATTTTGGGGGCACTGCTGGTTTTAATCGCGCCGATGTGGATAGATATTGATGTCCCGGTCTTGCAGAATATGCTTTGGATTTTGGCCGCCATAATTTTTTTGCCGTTGGCCTTTACCATTTCCTGCCTGAATATTTTTACCGGTATGTACATTGTGCTGTTTCGGCTGCCGCTGGCCAAAGCGCTGAATGCCGCCACTGATTTTTTTGCTTCCCACTGGAGCGAAACCTTGGGTCTAGGCTTGATTTTAGGCGTAATTTACCTGGCAGGTTTTGCTTTGGGCAGCGGTTTGCTGGAACTGGCCAAGGAGGCGGCCAAGATTATTGCCTTAAGTTTTAACCAAATGGGCGTTTTGCATGTTTCGCCGTTTTTTATTATAATTAAATCCTTGGCGGGCTTTGGGTTGTGGGTGCTGTTGGGTATTTTGAACGCTTTTGTTAACATCGCCCTGCTGCTGTTTTTTTTACAGAAAGTCCGCGCCGTCCCGACCGAGGAGAACGAGCGGGTAAAAATCACGCAGCCTAATCCGGCCGCGGTTTAATAAGATTGATTTGGGCTGTTAGCTCAGTGGTAGAGCATCGTCTTGACGTGACGAGGGTCGAAGGTTCAATCCCTTCACAGCCCACCATTCGACTTCGTCTCGCTTCGCGAGACTTCGCTCATGGCCTGCGGCCACACTTAACGGCGAAGTGTTGTGTCGAGACGAAGTCGAATGTCTCGAGCGACCCCGAGCTTGCCGAGGGGGAGTCGAGAGGCACTCGCTCGTGGTCTATGCCCTAAAGGGCTTCGACCAACCGATAACGACTGTAGCGAGTCGAGTGTCCCGAGCGTAGTCACCCGAAGGGTGACGAAGTCGAGGGGCACGAATAATAATTAACCCATCTCTAATCTTTCATCTTTGATTCCTCACCGTGCGGGTAAGCCTTGCCTGCCGGCAGGCAGGGGTTAAAGATAAAGGATGAGGGATATCATCTAAATGCCCAGTTTAGACCAGCAAGAATTAGAAAAGTTTTAGGAGTAAAAATCAACAACGCCGATTTATACCTTTCGGCTTTTACCCACCGGTCCTATCTCAACGAGAACCGCGGTTTTGGTTTGCCCCACAACGAGCGGCTGGAGTTTTTGGGCGACGCGGTGCTGGAGCTGGCCGCCACCGAATATCTTTATAAAAATTACGACCATCCGGAAGGCGAGCTGACCAATTTCCGCTCGGCTTTGGTGAATTATAAAATGTTAAGCGACATTGCCAAGCGTTTGGGGTTGGAAAAATTTTTGTTGATGTCGCGCGGCGAAGCCAAGGATATGGGCCGGGCGCGGCAGGTAATTTTGGCCAATTGCATAGAAGCAGTCATCGGCGCCATGTATTTGGACGCGGGTTACCAGGTTTCCACTAATTTTATCGCGCGGGAAATTTTGGTGGAATTGTCCAAAGTCATTGCCGGGGAAACTTACGTGGACCCCAAATCCAAGTTCCAGGAGCTGGTGCAGGACAAGCGCGGCATCACGCCGACTTACAGCGTAATTTCCGAAAGCGGCCCGGATCACAACAAAATTTTTGTGGTCGGCGCTTTCGTGGGCACGGTGGAAGTCGGCCGCGGCCAGGGTCCGAGCAAGCAGGAAGGGGAGCTGGCGGCGGCGGAAGACGCGCTGAAGAAGAATGAATTTTGAATTAGGAATTATGAATAGGCTCAAACCTGAATTCTTAATTCATACTTCATAATTCTTTTGTTTAGAAACAAAAGCCGTAAAATTTAAATCACAATTTGAAATAGCAAGATGTATCTAAAAAGACTAGAAATCCAGGGTTTTAAATCATTCGCCCATAAAACCACTATGGAATTTACGTCCGGGATTATTGCCATTGTGGGCCCGAACGGCAGCGGCAAATCCAATGTGGCTGATGCTTTGCGCTGGGTTTTGGGGGAGCAGAGCGCCAAGATTATCCGCGGCAAGCAGAGCCAGGACGTGATTTTTGCCGGCAGTGAAAAAAAATTGAAGATGGGTTTTGCCGAAGTCGTGGCCACGTTTGATAACCGCGACCGCCGCATTCCGGTGGATGCCGCCGAAGTGTCGCTCGGCCGGCGCATTGACCGCAGCGGGGAAAGCGAATATCTTGCTCAATGGCAACCGCGTGCGGCTTTTGGATATTATCGATCTGGTGTTGCGCAGCAACATTGGCACTTCGCGTTACACCGTCATTGGCCAGGGTACCATTGACCAGATGATTTTTGCAGGGGCCAAGCGAAATCAAAAATTTACTGGACGAAGCCAGCGGCGTCAAAAATTATTACATCAAGCGCGACCGGACAATTGCGGCGACTGGAGCAGACCGCCAACAATTTGATGCGCGCCGAAGATCTGATTGCCGAAATCGCGCCTCGGCTTAAAAGCCTGCGGCGCCAGGCAAAAAAAATGGAAGCCCGTTCGGAAATTGAACAGGAGCTAAAAATCCTCCAGCGGCAATTTTTTGGGTTTGTCTTTTGGAGCTTAAAAACGTCTTTAGAAAGTCTTGGCCAGCGGCTGGCCAAGGTCGCGGCACGAGCGCCATAATTTAGAGCAGCAGCAAGCCGGCGAGCGGAAAAGGCTGGAGGAGCTGGAAGCCGCGCATCATGGCGACAGCCAAGTACCGGCAAATTCAGGATCAGTTAAAAATTTTACAAGATCAGAAAAATAAATCATTGGAAGATTTAAGCGTGGTGTGCGGCAAAATGCAGGGTCAGAAAACCGCCAGCGGTGACCCCAAAACTCTGCAGGTGGAAGTACATCAAAAAGACCGACGGCCGCGGAGACCGCGGAAAAGATGGCGGCCGCCAAAAACGCCAACAGGAATTAGCCGCCCAGCTGCAGGCAGCAAAACCATCAGCTCGCCCAAATTACCGAAAAGCTTAAACAGGCTTTACACCCACAGTAAAAATCCGGCGCAAATCGACTGGTCCCTGTTTGACCTAGAGCTGCAATCCCTGGACGAAACTTTCGGCAAGTTTTGCGAAAGCCTAAATATTGCCGCCGATGTAGCCAGCGTGCGGGCTCAAATTGAGCCGTTAAAAGAGAGTTTTGGAAAATTTAAGCATGCGGTTAAAAATATCGCCAAAGATCCGCAGGCCTCTTTGGCGGCGTTTCAGAAAGAACTCCAGCAGGTCTTGGCGCAAAAGGAAGCCTTGGCCGAAGTTGTCCGCAAGTTGGACGCGGAACATTCGGGGGCAAAAATCGGCGCGGAATTTTTGGGCAAACAATTGATCCAGCTTCAGCAGGAACGGCTGCATTTGGAATTAGAATTAAAGAAAGCCCAAAGCCATTCGTTTGATGATTTCGTCAAAGAGCTGATTGTGGAAGAAGACCGCGTTAGAAAAGATTTGGACGCACAATCGCAAAAACATCGCGGCCGTGGAAGAGCAGTTAAAGCTTCATTTTGAGCAGGAAGAGAACCGCCGCCGGCAGATCCGGGAAGCGGAAAATACTTTTCGGGACAAACAGGACCGCTGTCCAAAATTAAAGACCAGCAATCCCAGCTGAACGTGGAAAAAGCCAAGTTTGATACCCAGATGCAGGTTTTGACCGAGGAGGTTTATCGGATTTTAGGGCCGGACGGCATCAAGGATTTGGCCGCGCGGCAAATTACCGCCACCGAGCCGCTCTTGGAAGAAAAAATCCTGCGCTTGAAAAACCAATTGGATATGATCGGCGGCATGGACGAACTGACTATGAAGGAATACCGGAAACCGAAGCGCGCTATACCAATTTAAGCAGTCAGGTAGAGGACCTGAAAAAAGGCATGGCGGATTTGAGGAGCATTATGGATGAGCTGGACGAACATATTAAAACCAGGTTTAACGAATCTTTCCATAAAATCAACGAAAAATTTGAATTTTATTTCCGTCTGCTGTTTAACGGCGGCAGGGCTTTTTTGAGCGTGATGAAGGCGGAGGAAAAAGAATACCCGCGGATGTAGGGGAGCGGTTTCAAACCGCTCCCCTACGGGGGGCAATGAAGATCGGGAAGATGAAAATCCTGCCAAGATCTCCGCCCCGAAGAAAAAGTTTTGCAAAAATATGCCGAAGCACCCAGCAATATCGTCGGCATAGACATTAAAGCCACGCCGCCCGGCAAAAAACTGTCCAGTATTCAGGCGCTTTCGGGCGGGGAGCGGGCGCTGACTTCCATTGCCCTTTTGTGCAGCCTGCTGGCTTGTTTTCCTTCGCCGTTTGTGGTTTTGGATGAGGTGGACGCGGCGCTGGACGAATCCAACACCATCCGCTTTGGCCAGATTTTGGGCACGCTGGCCAACCAGACGCAGTTTATTACCATTACCCACAACCGCGAAACCATGTCGCAGTCCGCCGTGCTTTACGGCGTGACCATGGGCGATGACGGCATTTCTAAGTTGCTGTCAATTAAGATAGATCAAGCCACTCAGTATGCCAAGTGATTATATTTGGTTATAGGGCATAGCGGCCAGTAGGGTCATAAGTAGTTGGTTTTAGGTGACAAACAACTTACACCCTAAAACCATACCGGCCGCCACGCCCTATAACTTACAACCTTTTATGCTTTCCCAGATTTTATCCGCCGTCACAATTTTTATCATCCACACCATTTCCACTCTCGGCTACGCGGGCGTGTTCCTGCTAATGGCTATACAGACCGTGGCCATCCCGGTGCCTAGTGAAGTTATTTTGCCATTTGCGGGATTTTTAGTGGCCAGCGGCAGGTTTAATTTAATTTTAATCGCGCTCGTCGGTGCCGTTGGGAGTTGCGTAGGTTCAGCAGTCGCTTATTGGATAGGTTATAAAGGCGGCCGGCCGTTGGTGGAAAAATACGGCCAGGTGATTTTGGTTTCCCAGCACGATTTGGTTTTGACGGAAAAGTTTTTTGGCAAATTCGGCACTTGGGCCGGATTTTTAGGTATGCTGCTTCCGGTAGTCCGCAGTTTTGTCTCGTTCCCGGCCGGCGTGGCCAAAGTGCCGCTGAAAAAATATCTGGCCTTTGTGTTTGCCGGCTCGTTTATTTGGTCGTTGATTTTAGCCTATCTGGGCATGAAGCTGGGCGAGCACTGGAGCGACTTGCACAGCCGGTTTCAGAAGTTTGATGTTGCGATAGTTGTCATTATTGTTATATTGATTGTCTGGTGGGTGTGGAGGCATATAAAAAATCGGGTTAAGGAGTAGCGTTAGGTATAGGTTGAGAGATGAGGAACTCGCACGATTTTGCCTACCGTGCGGGTTTTTCTATTCATCGGTGAACCACCTTTCTGCCAAACGGCAGTTTTGCGGGCCTCGGCCTGCGGCGCTCTAGCTCTTCCGCTTCCTGCAAATCCCGTAGCTTTCTGCTGCAGTTCGTGCAGGCAGCCGCGTGAGTTAGAAACGCCTCATACTGGACCTGGCTTGAGGTTTCCACGTTGCGTCGGGCATATAGCCCGATAATTTTGGACATGTTCCAATGACAGTGTTCCATAGTCCCTCCCTATAAGTTAAGTGTATGCTTAAATTGTGCTTCTGTCATTGCCTCATATATGATTGACGGATAAGGGAAAAACTGATAAGATATTTGCACGCTCATTTATTATTCGAACATTCCAAGGTCTTGAGTTTGCTGCTTAGAGATTTTAATGGGATGGCGATTAAATCATTATCATAATTCTTTCATCACCGCTGCACCCTCTCTGTCGCTCGGATGCACTTGCGACATCTCCCCCAGAGGGGGAGAAGGGGAACAGCTGATGGTAACCTTAAACTATGCTTATTATTCGTTTACAGAGAACCGGCAAAAAGAATGCCGCGGACTTTAGGATTGTGCTGGCGCAAAAGACCGCTTCGGCCAAGAAAAAGTTTGTGGAAGTTTTGGGCAGCTATAATCCCCGTCTCAAAGTTTTTGCCATAAAAAGCGAGGAGCGCTTAAAGTACTGGATTGCCCAGCAGGTGGAAGTTTCTCCGACTGTCCATAATTTGCTTGTTTCAAAAAATCTTTTGGACGCAAAAAAGGTTAAGGCTTTTAGCACGCCAAAAAAGCCGGCTGAGCCGGTAGCCGCAGCTGCTCCCACCGCCTCCGCCCCCGTAGAAGCTACGGCGGACAAGCTGGCCGAAACACCGGTAGCGGAAACAGTTCCCGCGCCGGAAACACCGGCCGTTTAACCCGCCAAATCTTTACGAGAATTTTTGGCAAACTTTTTTGCTCTTCAAGCTTTGCGATTTTATCAGGATTCCCGTTGTTAAGGTAAAGTTTAGGCGGGTGAATTGACACATCAAAAATCATTACCTATAATATTCGCAGATAGCAGTCGCTTTCGTAAAGGTCGAAGCACAGAAATTCGCTATCAGAAGTACCACAGTTTATGGAACAAGATCAACAGTTCGTGGAATACGTCGTCAAGTGTTTGGTTGACCATCCGGACGACGTAAAGACCGAACGCGTGGTTGACGAAATGGGAGTGCTTATTACGCTCCACCTGAGCCCGGAAGATATGGGAAAAGTCATTGGCCGCATGGGGCAGACTGCCAAAGCC
>CAVVMJ010000006.1:0-109178 GCA_963749445.1 uncultured bacterium | reverse complement strand
AACGCGCTGATATTCGCATTGAAGGTATTATTCGGAGAGTAGATGTTCACTACGCCCAGGAGGAACATGAGGGCTCCGAAACCCATGTTTGCGAAGAGAATCTTCGCCGCCTTCGCCCCTTGTTGCCCTGCCTTGTGAATCTCGGAAGCGGCCACCGATTCGGGGTAGGGAAGATCGGGATCCTCGACCATCACGCGCCGCAGAAGCGTCACGAACAGAATCCCCAAGGTCCCACCGATGATCATCAGGGCAACCGTTTTCCAGTACTGGTCGCGTGTGAGCCCCGGCCACAATCCCGCGATCACGAACGCCGGAATCGTGAACACGGCGCCCGCGGCAACCGACTCCCCGATCGAGCCAATCGTTCGCGCGATGTTTTCTTCCAGGAGCGAGCCTTTCATCAAACGCAGCAGCGCCATGCTGATTACCGCCGCGGGATATGTTGCCGCAATCGTCATTCCGGCCTTCAGTCCCAGATAGGCATTCGCCGCCCCCAGGATCGCCGTCAAGAACAGGCCGATCAACACGGCGCGGAAGGTAAACTCCTTCATTTCCATGTTTTCAGGTACGTAAGGCTGATGCTTTTTGGGGGCAGCCGGGCTGGCGGATTGCGCGTTCATCAGTGAACCTCGCAACTACTTTGTGTGGTTGGTATTTCTAGGGAGGGAGGGAGAAGACCACCGAACGTTAGCACGCCCTTAATCCGTTCGCAAGTGCGGATGGCAGACTGGCCGCCGTCAGGAATTGCTCCCTTTGATTCTTGTTTCACCCCGCCGCGAATAATGGGGATGGATGTACAATGGGGCTGCTTTCGAGATCAAAAACGAAATCCCACCTCACTACGACGGAGCACGCCATGACCGGCAAGGAATAAAGTGGGCTCCTCGGAATTAGAGCAGACCCTCATCACATAGCCTTTTCCCTTGCCCACGACTTTCCCGCCGACTATTTCGAAATATGAGACTTTGCCGAGGTCACGGACGAGCATGAGCATGCTTTTCTTGTTGTAGATGATGCCGTTGTTGACTATGAACTGCATTTTGTCTGATCTATCTTTTTTCATGGCACGATTATAACAAACAGATACTGGATTTCAACCGTGAAGTATGCCGAAGGCTTAACTTCACGGTCAACCGACTAATTCTTTTATTTTTTTGCCGATGTCCCGGCTCTTTAGCAGAGCTTCGCCGACAAGTATGGAAGCAACTCCGGCATCGGCAAGCATGTCCACTTGGCCCCTTTCGCTTATCCCGCTCTCGGAAACAATCACTTTCTTTTTGAGCGCTGGAATCTTCCTTATGATGTCAATTGTCCTGCCGGGATCTACCCTCAATGTATCCAATCTTGTTGTTTATTCCGATGATCTCAGCGCCTGCGTCAAGCGCTAACCTTGCTTCTTTTGCCGAGTGGCTATGAATTAAAATAAAAATGATGGGAATCTTCGAGGCACTCAGAAGATTCCCATCCGGTTTATATCCGGGTTAAAAAGGCCTTAAATAAGGTAAAAAATGGGTGTGGAAAACCGTTCTTGCGCGAATTTTATTAATCTGGTATATTCATATTAGTTCCTCAAACGTTATTACTCGGCCACCAACCGGGGAGTTTGAAACAAATTGCAATAAATCTGTTATGTTCTAGAGCCATAACGGATGAAAAGTCCCCCGATGAAAACCGGGAGAACTCTGGGACGGAAACGTTCCGACATCGGAACCCCGGAATTAAGTTATTCTTCTTTGGTTAAGGATCAAAGATTAAGGATAATTTAGTTCTGGGGTTTTATGTATAGAGCGAAACACCTTATACATTGGAGAGGGGCTTCGCAGGAAATTTTTATATATATGGACCGACAAGAAAAATTGCATAATTTGCGACATTCACTCGCACATATTTTAGCCAGCGCGGTTTTGGAAATGTTTCCCAAGGCGCAATTGGGCGTGGGGCCGGTAATTGAGCATGGCTTTTTTTACGACTTTTTGTTGCCGCGCCCGCTGACCCCGGACGATATTAAAGTTTTGGAAAAACGGATGCGTTCGCTCGCGCAGGAAAAATTGGCTTTTGAACGGATGGAGATGACCACACAGGAAGCCAAGAAATTTTTTGCCAATATGAATCAGCCGTTCAAAGTGGAACTCATTGGTGATATTGAAAAGTTTGGGACTACTAAGGCTGATGAGATATTGAATCAGGAACACACGTTATCCCCTACTCCAACCACCCCGTCCGCCTTCGGCGGCCACCCCTCCTTGGCAGGAGGGGAGGCTCCGCGGTTATCCGCGGACAGGGGCGGAGCCTCTCCCCCTGATAAGGGGGAGTACTACCCGAAGGGTGGGAGGGGGTTGGAGTAACCGTCAGTCTCTACAAAACCGGCAAATTTACCGACCTCTGTCGCGGCGGCCACGTGGAAAATACATCGGAAATCAAAACCGACGCTTTTAAGCTGGACAAAGTCAGCGGCGCTTATTGGCGCGGCGACCAAAAAAATGCGCAAATGCAAAGGATTTACGGGTTGGCGTTTGAGACCAAAGAGGGATTGGAACACCATCTAAAGTTATTGGAAGAAGCCCAAAAGCGCGACCATAAAATTTTGGGTCCAAAATTGGATTTGTTTATGTTCCATCACACCGCCCCGGGCATGCCATACTGGCTGCCTAAGGGAGCGATTTTATATAACCAGCTTATAGATTTTTGGCGCAAAGAGCATGCAAAGCGCGGCTACCAGGAAATCGTTTCTCCCCTGCTCAACAAAAAAGAATTATTCCGGACCTTCGGGGCATTTTGAGCACTATTGGGAAGATATGTTTGTGGCCAATATGGGCAAAGACGAGGAATACGGCATTAAAGCCATGAATTGCCCTAATGCCATGGTGGTGTTCGGTTCGCGCCTGCGCAGCTATAAAGATTTACCCCTAAGATTTTCCGACACCGATATGCTCCACCGTTACGAGCTGGCCGGCACGCTGAACGGTTTGCTCCGCGTGCGGGAGTTCCGCCAGGACGACGCGCACATTTTTATTACCGAAGAAATGATAGAGGCGGAATACGCCAGGATATTTGAAATCGCCAAATTGTTTTACGGTGTTTTTAAGATGCAATACCGTTACCGCTTGGGCACCAGGCCGGAAAAATTTATGGGCGACATTAACACCTGGGATAATGCCGAAGCGGCGCTAAAGCGGATATTGGAAAAATCCGGCAAGCAATATTCCATGGAGCCGGGCGACGGCGCGTTTTACGGGCCGAAAGTTGATATTTTAATGAAGGACGCGCTGGGCCGTGAATGGCAGACCGGCACCATCCAGTTGGATTTCCAGCAGCCTAAGCGCTTTGGCTTGGAATACATCGCGCAAGACGGCTCGCGCAAAACGCCTGTGGCCATTCACCGAGTGATTTACGGCTCGCTGGAACGTTTTATCGGGCTGCTGATTGAACACTATGCGGGCAGTTTACCGTTGTGGCTTTCGCCGGTGCAGGTTATTGTTTTGCCGATTTCCAAAAAGCAGAACATATATGCCAAGAAAGTGATGAAGGAATTGTCATCAGCTGATGAAAGTTTGAGAGTAGAACTTGATGATCGCGACGAATCGGTGGGTAAAAAAATTCGCGATGCCAGTTTGCAAAAAATCCCCTATTTGTTGATTCTTGGCGAAAAAGAAGCATCCTCCGCCAAAGGCGGATCCGCCTCCGGCGGAAAAAAAGTCGCGGTGCGTACCCGGGAAGGTAAAGATTTTGGCACGACGAACTTAAAGAAATTTATTGACAAGGTTAGGGTTGAAATAGAAAAGAAAAAATAGAAAAAGAGAGGCCGCGAACCCGGGTTCGCGGCCTTTCAGAATGCTAGCACAGGCGTTGTCAGGCCTGTGTAGAGCATATAATATTCGGGGTTTGGGGCCCCGTCGGCGCGGGAATCCGGGGAGCCGGACAATTTGGACTGTTATTAGCCCGACTCTGGCGCGGTCGCGGCCGGTTTGGCGCATTTTGGTTTGCGCCTTTTTGATGAGCTCGCCAATCTTGACCGCGTCGGATGCCGCTTGCCGATATTTTTCTATTTCCGCCCTCTTGCTCATATTGAGCGGAGTTTATCTCTAAATGCGTTTTAAGTCAATATCCTTGCTCCATTTTTTGTAATGGCAATCGTGTGTTCAAAATGCGCGGACAGGCCGTGGTCTTTGGTGCGAATAGTCCAGCCATCGTTGTCCACCACCACAAAATAATCATGCTCGCATAACATTGGCTCAATGGCTAGCACCATGCCTTCTTGCAGTATAATCCCCTGCCCTTTTTTGCCGAAGTTTGGCACGGCCGGGTCTTCGTGGACGTCGTAACCCACGCCGTGGCCGACTAAATCGCGAACAACGGAAAAGCCCGCGTCCTCGGCGGTTTTTTGTGTCGCGTAAGCGACATCGCCGATCGTGTTGCCGGCTTTGGCCTGGGCAATGGCCGCGGACAAGGATTTTTTTGTGGTTTCTATTAGTTTTTTTGCGATATTAGATATATTTCCGGCCGGTACTGTAATGGCCGTGTCAGTATATAAACCTTTGTATTCCATGCCAATGTCCAAGCCGATGATGTCGCCATCGCGCAAAATGACCTCGCGTGATGGAATCCCATGCACTACAACCGAATTGACCGAGGTGCACAACCCGGCCGGAAAAGGGTTTTTTTTGTCGCCGTAATTTTTAAAGCTGGGCCTGCCGCCGGCATCATATATTGCTTTTTCCGCAAATTCGTTTAATTGCCACGTAGAAATTCCGGGCTTGGCCAGTTCGGCTATGGCGTACAGAATACCGTGGAGAATTTTTCCACCCTCGGCGATGGTTTCTATTTCTTGCGGCGTTTTAATTGAGCCGGTTTTCATAAATGGCGAGTTTATCAGATAATCTTCCTCTGGCTGCTGGTATAGAGCCCATCGTGGAAATTTTTATATACGGATAATGCTTTTTAAAATAGGCCACAACTTCGGCAATGTTTTTTTTGTAATACGCGATGCGGTTTTTTAGGGCGCGGTTGTTGTCGTCGGGACGCTTGGAATACTTGCCGCGGAAATAAGTTTTGCGGCTGGTCATCCGGTAGATGGTTTCCTTAAGCGGGATGGATAAATAAATAAAAAGAACGCGTCCGCGTTTTTCCGCTTTCAGCCATTTGGCCACGAGTCTGGCTTCGCCGAGCATTTTTGGCGTGCCGTCAAACAAAATGCCTTTATTTTTTGGCGTGCTGTGGATGTGGTGATGCAGCAGCTCCCTAACCAGCTGCGTGGGCGTGAGCTTACCTTTGTCCAAAGTTTTGTCCAGATGGTATTTCTTTCTGAGTCTATGGTTATGCTCCAGCGAACGCAATTCCCTGCCCATATCCAGGTCGTAAAGGCTGTATTTGCGCGCCAAAAATTTGCCGTGCGTGGCTTTGCCCGCCGCGGGATCGCCTAGTAAGATTATATTTAATGGTGGGTGGTAATTTTTCATCGCCGATAATGTAGCGTGCCGATTTATCGGCTGTCCGCAATGCAGCCCAATAAATTGGGCGCGCTACAGGCCAAGTGCCTTATTAATCTTGTTTCCCACTTCCTCAATGCTCGGCTGCCCGTCAATCTCAAAAAATTTGGTTTGTGCCTTTAAAAAATCCAAAACCGGCAATGTATCCGCTTCGTATTGTTGCAGTCTGAATTCAATTTTTTCTTTGGTGTCATCCGCGCGCTTTTCAATTTCGGCCCGCTTAAGCAGCCGGGCCAACGACTCCTCACGCGGCAAATTGACGAACAGCGTCACAAAGTCCTTGCGGCCCTGTTTTTTTAAAAAATCCAACAAAAACTCGGCTTGCCCCACGCGGCGAGGGATGCCGTCAAAAATCACACCCTGACCTTGGTCAATTTGGTCCAATTTGTAAGTAACGACCTCGTATAATTCGTCGTCTTTTAATAGCACTCCGGTATCAATGAGGTTTTTGATTTTTTTGCCCAAATCGGTAGCCGTGCCCGCGACTTCCCGCAAAATCGCGCCCATGTCCCAGTGGAAAAATCCTAATTTTTTAGCCAAAAGTTTGGCCTGCGTGCCTTTGCCCGATCCTTGCGGTCCGATGAAAAAGATGGTGTTTAGGTTCATGTATGTTTTTTTGTCATTGCGAGGAGGCCAGGGCTTTAATTGGCCGACGCGGCAATCCCTTATATAAATATCCATCAATTACCCAATCTGTAAGGGATCCCTTGGCGCCACTTCGGGATGACACAATGTTGATTAATTGTTTTTATTTTATCGCATTTTAGGGATTTATGCAAAAAACAGGATATTATGCTATAATGATTAAAATTTTTCATAAGGACACAAAAAGCAAAAATTTACCCGCCAAAATTTTGGGTGGGTTAAGTCTTGGTAGCAAATGCTCACACATTTTTTAATCAAAAAAAGTCGAGTAAAAATAAACAAAATTTAGGCGGGTAAATGAACGGATTTTTTTTAGAGTTAACCATTATCCTGATTTTGGCCGGCGGCATCGCGGTGCTGGTGAGCTTTTTAAAGCAGCCCAGCATCATTGCTTACATTATCACGGGTTTGATTATCGGGCCGCTGGGGTATTACAGCCTGCAGCAAAAAGACGTGTTTGACGCGCTCGGGCAAATCGGCATTACGCTGCTGTTGTTTATGGTCGGACTTGAACTGGATATTTCCCAGCTCAAGCGCATCGGGCGCGATGTTTTGCTCGTGGGTATCGGGCAGGTGGTGTTTACCACGGGCGCCGGTTACGGAATTTTGCGGCTGCTGCATTTTAACAACACCCCTTCCCTGTTTATTGCGCCGGCTTTGGCGTTTTCCTCCACCATCATTGTCGTTAAACTGCTTACGGAAAAACGCGACCTGCAGAGCCTTTACGGCCGGTTGGTCGTAGGGATTTTTTTGACCCAGGATTTATTCGCGATTTTAATGCTGGTCGGGCTGTCCAGTTTCGCGCCGGGCAGCGGTTCCATTTATTCCGGCCTGCCGGTGTGGCAAAACCTGATAATGGTTTGCGCGCGCGGCCTGATTTTAGCTTTGCTGGTGTCGTGGATAAGCGTAAAGGTTTTCCCAAAAATTTTAAAAATCATCGGCAAGTCCGACGAGTTGCTTTTGGTATTCGGCCTGGCTTGGGCTTTGGGTTTGGCCGTATTTGTCAGTTTGCCGTTTATGGGTTTTACTTTGGAAATCGGCGGTTTTTTGGCCGGGCTGGCCTTGGCGCGCAGCGCCATGCATTACGAAATTTCCGCGCGCATTAAGTCTTTGCGCGACTTTTTCATCATCATCTTTTTTATTGTTTTGGGCTCGCAACTGGTGTTTGAAGGCGCTTCGTCCCTGACCTGGCCGGCCGTGATTTTGTCTTTGTTCGTGTTAATCGGCAATCCGATTATCGTTATGGTTTTGCTTGGAGCTTTTGGCTATAAGCCGCGCACCGGCCTTTTGGCCGGCGTAACCGTGGGGCAAATTTCGGAATTCAGTTTTATTTTGATGGCCCTGGGCTACAGCCTGGGCTATGTTTCCATGGCCGACGTTGGCTTGGTCACGCTGATTGGCATTATCACTTTTTCTTTATGCTCCTACACCATTTTATACGCCAATCAAATTTATGAAACATTAAAACCGGCCTTGAGATTTTTTGATTTCCGCAAAGGCGCGGCTGAGCGCGGCCTGCACGACGTGGCGCTTGAGAACCACGTGGTGTTGGTGGGCGCGCACCGTATGGGGCATCATCTTGTTGACGCTCTGCTCAAGCAGGACAAGCCGTTTGTGGTGGTGGATTTTAACCCGGAAATTGTTGAGAAATACAAGGAGCGCGGCATTTTGGCGATTTGCGGGGACATCAGCGATACCTACATCCAGGAGCAGGTCAATTTGTCCCGCGCCAGAATTATAATTTCCACGGTTCCGGACATTGCGGACAATTTGGCTTTGATTGATACGGTAAAAAAGCAGTCAGCCAAGCGCCGCAGCAAGCCCAAGCTGATTTTTATGGCGCAGGACGAGGAAGAAATCAAACATCTCTACGCGCAGGACATTGATTACGTCATTTCCCCGCATTTTATGGGCGGCCTCCACCTGGCCAAAATCCTGGAAGACGACCACTCCTTCCGCGGCCTTAAGAAATTGCGCGAGCAACATCTCAAGCTTATCCGCGGTTGATTTAAGAATTTATTAAAAGTAATTTTTTTTGTTTTTATTTGGTGTACTCTCTCTCGGCCGAGAGAGAAGTACACCCGTAGATAAAACAGCCCGTAAGATATTTATGCCCAGGCGCTTTGGAACATTAATGAGCGTTATTTTAGACGCCATAGATTTAGACTTTCCGCTTTTTCCTTTGGAGGACCCTTATCGTTTCGCTCGCCGAAAGAGGCAAAATAAACTTGAACGTAAGAGGTATTTGGAAGCCCTTTGGCGGATGCAGCGCGCGGGCTATCTAAAAATTGTTGAAAATAATAAGCAAAAATTTATAAAGCTGACCGGCAAGGGACAGCTTGAGAAACTTCTCCAAAAGACCCGAATTGACAGGTCGGCAGATTGGGACGGTAAGTGGCGGGTGCTTGTTTTTGATATCCCCGAGGACTTTCATTTGAAAAGAGACAGCTTTCGCGCTTTGTTAAAAAGAAACGGGTTCAAAAAATTGCAGGGCAGCGTATTTGTCAGCCCGTATCCTCTTAACAGAGAAGCTATTAGGTATTTAAAAGACAGCGGGCTTAAAATGTTTATACGGATTATGAAAGTTGAAGAAATGGACGACGACAGCGATTTGCGGGAAAAGTTCGGTGTGCTAAAATCACGGCCGAGAGAGAAGCACACCGAGAAGGATTAGTGGCAGGTTGACTGGTTGTTTTTATAACGATAATATAGGTATATGCTCAAACTTTATAATACTCTGACCAAAAAAATTGAAGAGGTTGCGAAAAAGGACCACATCAACCTTTATACCTGCGGGCCGACGGTTTATAATTACGCGCATATTGGGAATTTGCGAAGTTATATAATGGCGGATTTGTTGTACCGGACGTTAAAGTATGATGGTTATCATCCGCATTGGGTTATGAACATTACGGACATTGACGACAAAACCATTAAAGGCGCCATTGCTAAGTTTGGCAAAAATGCCACGGTGGAAAATTTGCGCGAGTTTACAAAATTTTATTTGGATGAATTTTTAAAGGACTTGGGCGAGGTGAATGTTTTGAAAGATGAGATTACTTTCATCCGCGTGACGGACGTGATGCCGCAAATCCAGGACTTTATCGTTGAACTGATAAATAAGGGTTACGCTTACAAAGCTGATGATGGAAGTACTTATTTCTCCATTGAAAAATACCAGAAAGACTTTGGCGATTACGGCCAGTTGGTTGGGGAAAAATTCATTGAGGGCAAAAAAGTCGGCGCGCGCGTGGCCGTGGACGAATACGAAAAAGACAATTTGTCGGACTTCGCGCTGTGGAAAGCGCACTCATCCGAAGACGCGAACATCTACTGGGAACATCCCCTGCTTGGCAAAGGCCGGCCGGGCTGGCATATTGAATGTTCCGTCATAAATAAAATCGGATTTAAAGGCGAGCCCACGGACATCCACACCGGCGGCGTGGATTTGATATTCCCCCACCACACCAACGAAATCGCGCAATCTCAAGCACTCATCGGCAAAGGCAATTTTGTGCATCACTGGTTCCATTCCGAGCACCTGTTGGTTGACGGCAAAAAAATGGCGAAGAGCGCAAATAATTTTTATACTTTAAAGAATCTATTAGATAAAAATTATTTAGGAATGGATTTTCGTTATGCCATGCTTGGTTCCTCTTACCGCAGCCAGCAGAATTTTACCTGGGGCAATTTATTGGCATCGCATCAAGCTTTGGCTAAAATAGATTTATCAGCCGGTTCCATTCCGAGCGAAGCGAAGGCTTTGTTAAACAATGATTTGGGTTTTCCCGAAGCTTTGGGTGTTTTATGGAAAGAAAACGCGGGATTTGATTCTTTGGCCGGACTGTTTGGCATAAAGAAGACTGCGGCGGATAATAATCTGGCGCCCGAGATTAGTAAACTTTTAGATGGGCGCGAACAAGCGCGCGTAAACAAAGACTTTAAAAAATCCGATGAACTAAGAAAACAAATTGAAGCCTTGGGATACGAAGTTATGGACACGCCGGAGGGGCAAAAGGTGAAGAAGAAATTGCAAATTTAAAATATCGCATAACGACCTCTCTGCCCCTCGTGGCTGCTATTGTGGGCATCTCCCCTCGCCAGGGGAGATGGGAACATTCGGATAAATGCGTCCATCAAGAATAGCTCTAAAAATGCCGGTTTTTATCCACCCGTCATCAACACAGCTACCCACAGAAAGCCCCAAATTGGGGCTTTTTTGGGGCTTGGAGGGGGGTTAATTAGCGTGTATAATGAGATAAGGCCGATAATCGGCACACTACACTATCAAGAATTTCCTATATGGACAACAGTTTCGCGGCAAGGACGCCGCCGCAAAATTTGGAGGCGGAAATTTCGGTTTTGGGATCGTTAATGCTGGACAAGGACGCGATTATTAAAATCGCGGATTTGATTACGGCCGACGATTTTTACGATCCAAAAAACCAGACAATTTTTCAGGCCATTGTGGAGCTTTACACCAAAAACACGCCCATAGATATTTTAACCGCCACCAATCTTCTGGAAGAAAAAAAACAGCTGGACGGCGTGGGCGGCTCAAGTTACTTGACCAGCCTGGTCAATGCCGTGCCTTCGGCCGGCAACGTGGTGCATTACGCTTCCATCGTCAGGAAAAAAGGCACCTTGCGCAAACTCATTGCCTCGGCCAGTACTATTACCAGCCTGGCGTTTGAGGAGCAGAATGACATTGAATCCATTTTGGACCAGGCGGAGCAGAATTTGTTCGGCGTGTCGCAAAAGCATTTGCGACAAAATTTTGTGCCGATTAATTCGGTTTTGACCGCGACTTTTGAACGCATTGATGAGTTACATCGTGACCAGGGAAAGTTGCGCGGGCTGGCCACGGGTTTTTTGGATTTGGACCAAAAGCTCGGCGGTTTGCAAAAGTCGGATTTGGTCGTTTTGGCGGCGCGGCCGTCCATGGGCAAGACTTCCATGGCGTTGGATGTTATTCGCCACGCGGGCGTGGACTTAAAAATTCCGGTCGGGATTTTCTCTTTGGAAATGAGCAAGGACCAGCTGGTGGACCGGCTGCTTAGCGCGCAGAGCGACGTGAATTTGTGGAAAATCCGCACCGGGCATTTGAATGACGATGATTTTGAAAAAATCGGGGAAGCCATGGGCGTGTTGTCCGAGGCGCCGATATTCATTGACGACGCGGCCGGCAGCAACGTCATGGAAGTGCGCACCAAGGCTCGGAGGCTGCAGAGTGAGCATAATGTTGGGTTGATTGTCGTCGATTACTTACAGCTGATGTCCGGGCGCAACAACGAAAACCGCGTGCAGGAAGTGAGCGAAATTTCACGGTCGCTCAAAATTTTGGCCCGTGAGTTGGATGTGCCGGTGCTCGCGCTTTCACAGTTATCACGTCTCGTGGAAAGCCGGCCGGATAAGGTCCCGCAACTTTCCGACTTAAGGGAGTCCGGTTCAATTGAGCAGGACGCGGACGTAGTGATGTTCATTTATCGCGAAGATATGTACAAAGGCAAGGAATCCCGCCGGCCGAACATCGCGGAAATTTACATCAAAAAACACCGCAACGGCCCAACCGGCCAGGTGGATTTGTTCTTTGACGCGGAGAAGACGTCGTTTAGGAATTTGGATAAGACGTTTGATGTGAGTCCGCAAACCGTTATGGAAAGCGTGGCACCGGGAGAGCAGGGCTAAGGGCTAAGGTTTTAGGGCTAAGACAAAAATTATGCCAATTCAATCATATAAGGACCTTATAGTTTGGCAAAAAGCAATGATGCTGGTAAGGGAGATTTATAAGGTTACCAAGTTAATGCCGAAGACTGAGGCTTATATTTTAGTTTCGCAAATGCTTAGAGCGGCAATTTCAATTGTTTCAAATATTGCGGAAGGCTTTAAAAGAAATCATAGAGCCGAATATAAACAATTTTTAGGACATTCCAATGGGTCAGCCGGCGAATTGGAAACCCAAATTTTAGTGGCAAAGGAAGAGTATACAAATATTGATTTTTCAAAAGCTGAATCCTTGGTTATTGAGGTGCAAAAAATGCTTCACGCGATGATTTTAAAATTGTGAGCTGTTCCCACTTAGCCCTTAGCCCTAGCCCCTCAGCCCTCTAAAAAAATGCTCAAACTTCCCTCCTCTCTCCAACGTCTAATTAACGAATTGGGTAAATTGCCTGGAATCGGCCCCAAGACTGCCCAGCGCCTGGCTTTTTATTTGCTCAAAAAAGATTCGGTTGACATCGGCGGGCTTTCCGATGCCATTGCCAATGTTAAACAGGGCATTATTTTTTGTTCCGTCTGCCACAATATGACGGAAAGCGACCCTTGTTCGGTCTGTGCGGATGAAAAAAGGGATCATGCCATTATCTGCGTGGTGGAAGAGCCGCTGGACGCGCTGGCTTTGGAAAAATCCGGAAATTTTCGCGGCGTGTTCCATATCCTCGGCGGCGTGTTAAACCCGATGGAAGGTTTTGGGCCGGAGCAATTACAGATTGAGTCCTTGGTGGAAAGGGTGAAGGGTGAAGGGCTAAGGGCTAAGGAAGTCATTATTGCTACCAATCCATCGCTTGAGGGCGAGACTACGGCCATGCATTTGGCAAAAGTCCTTAAAGCTGCCGATCCGAAAGTCAAAATCACTCGCATTGCCCGCGGCCTGCCCACGGGCGGCGATTTGGAGTATGCGGATGATATCACGCTTATGCGCGCAATGGAAGGCCGGAGGGAATATTAAAATTTCAAATAGCAAATTTCCAATTTCAAATAAAAAAACTCCGCCTGGTGGCGGAATTTTTTATGCTTTTGTTATTTCAACTTCGGTGTAATGTTGTCGCGCACCAATTTTCCTGTCCGCCTTCGCTAAAGCTTCGGCGGATCTCATCAGCTTTAGATAAGCTACTTAGGCTTTGACGATCTCAATTTCTGTAAAGGCTTGCCTTGCCCCAATCTTCCGACGATATTTGCTTTTGGCTTTGAACTTGAGAACGTGGATTTTCTTGCCTTTCCCCTGCTTGAGGATTTTGCCGGTTACGGTGGCACCGGGAATAAAAGGCTTGCCGACTTTGCCGTCGGCGTATAAAACTTTATCAAATGTGATGGTTGAGCCGGCATCGCCAGCCAGTTTTTCCACCTGGATTTTGTCTCCGGATTTGACTAAGTATTGCTTCCCACCGGTTTGGATGATTGCCAACATAGGTTTTATAGCTTAAGTTTCCGCCGGAGGCGGATCCGCCTTTGGCGGAAGAAAATTAGAGAATCAGTTGTTATAGCTTATCAAAAAAGACCAAAAAGGTCAAGAAGGGTGAGGGAGCGCGCGGGGGATGTACAGCGCGCTCCTCGGGTTGATGAAGCGATGTGCTTCGGATGATGATCTGGATCGCGCGACGATGGCAGGCCACGCTCCCGTATTTGCGATGTGGCTTACTCTAGACGGGGCAGTGGCGTTCTTCGAGTGCTTGCTCGACCATCTCGACATACAGCCCCCATTCAAAGGCTTCCACCAAGCTCGGGTTAAAACTGAAAGTTAACACCGGTACTTCAGGAAACCTTTGTTCCAGGAGGGCACGAACGCCGTCCTGAGCCATTCTTTCGTCTACGACGAAAGCGCTTATGGGTTGTCCCTGCCATCTGTCATATAGGACGATTTTGTCAATCATCCCGCTGTTGATTCCGGAACGCGCCTGGCTAGGGGCCGGGTAGCCTGCCTTGCGAAACGCTAAGCTTAAATCCGGCCACTCTTCAGTATAGCAAACAAAGAAACACTTCATCTAATTAACTCCCTCGTTTGGAATGTATTGCTTTTTCAATTTTAATTGAAGTTATCTAATTTGGCAAATCTGGAGTATTGGTAATAGCTAGATAAATCGTCAAATTAACAAGGGGCATCCTTGCGTTGCGCAAGGATGCCCCTTGTTGGAATTTGTTTTATTTTACTGAATCAAACAAATCCGGCACGTGGGGGTGCTGTTTTTTGTAGAGGATGACTACAGAAAGGGCAAGGGCTAGCATCAGGAAGAATAAAATAACCAAGGCGATGAGCTTACCCATACTCTGCAAAAATACGGCGGTAAAGCCAAAAATGGCGGAAATCAACCACAGTACGGCTACGGCCTGGCGCTGGGAAAGGCCCACATCTAATAATCGATAATGCAAATGCGAACGGTCGCCTTCAAACGGGCTGCGGCGGTAAAATATCCGGCGGATAATGGCCCACGCCACGTCCAAAATCGGGATGCCCATAACCAGCAAAGCTGTGGCAATTTTGGCGCCAAGGATAATGGCCAGCACTCCCAGCATAAAGCCGATGAACGTGCTGCCGGATTCGCCCAAAAAAATGGACGCGGGGTGAAAGTTGTAAAACAAAAAGCCTAAAAGCGCGCCGGCGAAAATTATGGCAAGGCTGGCGGTAATTGGCTGGTTGACTTTGGACGTGAGAGACAGGGCAAACATCGTCAAAGCGCCAATCAGGCCAACTCCGCCGCACAGCCCGTCCAGCCCGTCAAGCAGTTTGGTGGTAAAAATCATGCCCATCATCCAGAGCCAGACAAGGGCGGCTGGGAGTGCTAAGTGCCAAGTGCTAAGTGCTAAGCGGTAACCAATGAATATCGGCGGGCCAAAAGGGTTGCTGATTTGCGTAATGCCCACGCCAATCCCGGACCAGACCACAACCAGGCTGGCCGGGGCCGGAAAAAGCCAAAGCAGTTTGGGTGGCAGGTTGAATTTGTCATCCAGGATGCCGCCGAGCATTAATATTAACCCGCCCATAATTATCGCGCCAAAAAACTTCATCGGCACGATGTTAAAATCGGGCCGACCAAGCCAGAGGTAGCAAACCAGCGCCAAAATAAAAGCCAAAAATACGGCCAGGCCGCCCAAAAGCGGCAGCGGCTGTTTGTGGATTTTGCGTTCCAAAACCGGCACATCCAAAGTGTGCATTTTTAGAGCCAGCGACCTTACGAGCGGTGTAATCAGCAGGGCGAGCAGGGCGGCCAGGATGAAGTAGAGAAAGTAGAGCATAAGATAAATTTCTAATTTCCAATACCCAATTTCCAATGCTATGACAGATGCAGTTTTGGAAATTGGAAATTAGGAATTGGGAATTTTTATTGATCGCATTTCCTTCATCAACAGTCCCGTATTCTCCCCTTTGCGCGCTTTGGGCGTGACCCAGAATTCAAGATATTGGCCGAACATCAGCCGCGTCTGGGCTTCCACGGCCGGCAGGCTGCCAAAAATTACTGAAACAATCGGCACAAAAATCCATTGCAGGTACATTGTCACTGAGCGCCAGACGCTGTATTTTGCCGGCCGCGGCGGCAGCAGCACCAAATTTACATACACGCTAAAAATCAAAAACACCAAAGCAATATTAAGGAGCACCACGGTAATTTTGGGCAAATTGTAGCCGACCACGCTTTGATTAAAGGCATCGCCGCCCAAGTAAAGCGGCAGGCGGCCGAGCACGGCTATCATAATGCTGGCCGTGGCCCAGTTAAAATTTCCCTCGGCGTATTGGTAGAGCTTGTACATTTTGTCCCAAAACGGCGCTTGGGATTTAAGCATTTGCGGCAAAAGATGAGGATAATATTCCACGTTATAGGCCCAGCGGCGTTTTTGCTTATACTGGTTTTTTAAAGTTTGCCAGGTCGTTGCCGCCAGACACGTATCCAAACTAATCGGAATAAACAGCGGCACCACCTGGTAGTCGCCCTGATAGTGCAAATAGCACTGCCAATAAATGTATCCGTCTTCGTTGACAATGTCTTTTTTCCACAAACCCACGTCTAAAAGCGCTTTAAGCGTCATGGTGTGGGAAGAAAAAGTGCGTAGGCGATCGGGCCGGCTGCTTTCCGTGAACTGCCAAAAGGAATTGGACACCGAGACCACGCGGATAATGGCCGGCGTGTCCCAAATGTTGTTGTTGTAAACCGCGATGGGCTGGAAACTGGAGCGATAGGGTTTTTCCGCGGTCAAAAATTCGTACATGACGCGCGAAAAATATTGCGGGTGGGCAATCGTGTCGCTGTCAAAATTGGAAATCAAAACCTGGTCAACCGTAATGCCCAAGCGGTCCAGCTCGGGCAGAATTTGTTTGACGGCGAAGCTCGCGTTGGCGCTTTTGCCTTTGATTTCATCAGGCAGGCCGTCGGGGTGGACGGTGACGAAAAATTGCTTAAAAGTGTTTTGGTATTTTTGTTGAATTTGTTTGGCGATTTGGGCGGCTTCTGCACCGGCACGTTCCTCGGAGGCCAGTACAATCAACATTTTGTCTTTGGGATAGTTGGTTCCGGCCAAACTTTGGAAAGTGGAATCAAGCACTTCAAAAGTTTCGTCGGTAAAAGGGATCAAGACCAGGTTGTAAAATTGCCGGAAGTCGGGAATTTTTTTGCCCTCGGCGGCAAAATTCCGCAGGCGGGAAATTTCCCGCAAAAAATAATTTTTGGCTAAATGCTTTTTGGCGGTTTGCCGCTGCTTTTCCAAATAAGCCAAAAATTCGTCAAGGTTTTCCAGACGCCGGACCCAGTCCAGCCAGTCCAACTCGGCAAAAAATTTAAATTTCCGGTAGCTGGTTATTAAATGGAAAGCCACGTTGACGGCCTTGAGCACCCAGTAAAGGTCAAAGCAAATAATGAACAACGCGGCCCAGACCGGTTTGTAATAGGACAAAACAATGGCCGCGCCGAACACCAGCCACAGCTGCAGGCCGGGTAAAATTTCCCAAAGTCTTTCTTGAAACGTTCGTTTGCGGTACATAATGTAGTAATCGCAAATATACAAATTGGCACAAATATACAAATATTCTGTAGCCGCCTCATTAAAATCACAACTTACCGAGCGGCGATTTGTATATTTGTTTAGATTTGTATATTTGCGAACACTACTAATTTACCCCTGCCAAAAACAGCGCGGCAAAAAGCAAAATCAGCTGCACGGAAAGGCTCACGAACGGCGCCAAAAAAGACAAAAAGTTTTTATCATCCCGGAGCAAATAGTACAGTAAAAAATTGGCCAGGGAAATTATCAGCCCCACGGCCGGAATAAAGTAGAGGTTATTGCCCGGCCCGTACCAATCAACGCCGACCAAAACGTTGTAATGAAGCGCCAGGGTCTGTCCATTGGGGCGGACTTTGTATTTAATCAAAAAAAATGTTATAATATTAAAAATCAGGCAAAGCGTCCATAGAAACCAAATTTCCTTAAATAAAGCCGAAAATTTTTGCAAAAATCTAATTTCCACTCTAATTTCCACGGTATTTTCGTTTAAACTTAACGTTTGCAGTATACCCCCACACCAATATTTTATCAACAGTTTGGTTTTGTGGAGGGAATTGAAAAATTACAGTGTTTGTTGATTAAATAATCAATAACGGTATTGGTGTGGGGATATACCCCGACGCCAACATTTTATCAACTATGACCAAGACGCAAAAGTTTTTGTTAGCAGGCATTGTAATTCTCGCGGTTTTTTTCCGGTTTTACAAAATCACAGAAATGCCCGGCGGCCTGTTTCCGGACGAAGCCGCCAACGGTTTGGATATCAACCTGATGCAGCAGGGGCATTTGCAGCCGTTTTACGAGCGTGGCAACGGGCGCGAAGCCATGTTTTTTTACATGGAGTGGGCTTCGGCTTCGCTGTTCGGCCACGGCGTTTGGCAATTCCACATAGTCTCGGCTTTGGTGGGCGTGTTGGCCGTGTTGTTTTGTTTTTTGGTTACCAAAGAGTTGTTTGGGATGGATGTGTTGGGCGATTCATCGGATGATGATCGGAAGAAGAAAAACCGCGCAGTCAACATTGCTTTGCTGGCCGCGTTTTTGATGGCCGTTTCCACTTGGCACACGGTTTTGTCGCGGACTGGTTTTCGCGCCAACCTCACTCCTCTGTTCGGCGCGCTGACTTTATATTGTTTGCTCAGGACCTTTAGGGCGGTTTCCCGAAAGTCGCGGTTCGGCCTGGCGATTTTGACCGGCGCGGTGTTCGCCTTGGGTTTTTATACTTACATCGCATTCCGCGTCATGGCGCCGATTTTGTTTATGGTTTTGGTTTGGCCGCTCATCGCGGCTAAACGCCGCGATGAGCTGAAAGTCACTTTGCAAAAATGGTGGAAGCCGTTTTTGGTTTTTGTATTCGCGTTTGTGATTTTTGTGTTTCCGCTCGCGAACTATTTTTACCATAACTTTGACTATTTCATCGGCCGCAGCGGCCAGGTGAGCATTTTTAACCAGTCTTTGTACACAATCAACGGCCAACAGCTGGATGTGAAATTGCCGTTGACTTATGTGCCTTCGGTTTTCGCGGAAGTCACCAAGACCGCGCTTTTGGGCTTTTTTACCCACGGCGATTTGAATTGGCGGCAGAACATTTCCGGGTTCCCGTTTTTGACGCCGCTGGTTAGCCCGTTTTTTGGAGCGGGATTGATTATAATCAGTTTTCTCGGAATTTGGTATTTTTTCGCGCCGAACCGGCGGGCCAAATATTGGAATTTTTTTCTGCTTACCGGATGGTTTTGGGGCATGCTCCTTCCGGAATTGGCCACGGCCGAGAGGCATCCCGCACGGGCTGCGCTCAGCCGGCGTTATTGCCCCGACCTTTATTATTACGGCCTGGGTGTTGTACGAATTCGCGCGGCTGGTTATGAAAGCCCACAATCACATGTATAGAAATTGGGCGGGACTGGAGTCGTGGCAATACAAGCTTTCAACCGGCGGATTTAAGCTGGTGGTGATTGTGTTTTTTGCCGCGTTGATTTCGCAAACTTACACCCTTTATTTTATTTACGCTTACAATGACCCGGCCAATTTTTACTGGTTTCGGTCCGACCTAACGCCGGTGAGCGAGTATTTAAACCAATCGGGCAATAAAAATAACACCTATTTGGTGTTGGATAAATTTTCGGTGCAAACCACTGATTATTTGACTACCGTGGACGGCGCTCATCCGAACGATCCCAAAAATATGCCGTACGTGCAAACCGACCCGGAAAACTCCTGGCAGTTAAAATTAAAACCCGGCGACCAAATTGTGTTTACGCAGTCGTCCATTTTTGACATTACCAAATTCAAGCAGTATCACCCCGAAGCCAGATTAGCCATTGAGGAGCGCAACAAATTCGGCCAGGCTGTGATGGCGGTGTATAAGGTTTACTAAGCAATTCCGCGGAGCCCCCCTCTTTTTTGAGCACTTTATTAGCACAAAGAGGGGGCTAGGGGGAGTTCTTTCTAGAATTAACAAAACGCATATGAAAAAATCTTATTGGGTAATCGTACTTCTGGTTTTGCTGGCCGCCACGGTCTCGGCCTTTTATTATTCCGACCTGCCGTCCTGGGATTTGGGACTTATCAGTTTCCATCATAAACTTAAGCCCTCTGCTGTCGTTTCCCAACAACTGGATATTTATTCTGATCCAAAATTTGGGTTTGAATTTCAATATCCTGCCGCCTATTCACTAAATGAATCGCATACTGTTGATAACGAATTTGGTTACACCAAAGAATTTGACAACAAAGATAATAAAAGCGACTTTGAGGTGAGCGTTCAGTATAAATATGATCTAGGTCTGAACAATATCGACTCGTTAATTAAACAAATGACTCCTCAAACTGTTGGTTTTTCTCAGATAAATGCGACTGAGATCAACGTTGCGGGTTTTTCCGCTTATAGATTAATTTATTCAAATTTCAACTCTAACAGCGCTGCCCAAGTTGGTATTCCTATGAATATCGGGGGAGGACGAGTTGGTTTTGTTAAAGATAATATAGCTTATACGATCATATTGCGAAGCTATGTGCCCGTAGATACATCCGCATTAGACATGGTTGCCCAAACTTTCAAATTTATCAATTAATTAAGATTTCCGCTTGCGCGGGAATGACACAAAAAAATAAATGAGCAAAAAATATTGGGCAATTATCATTTTGGCCGCGGTGGCTACAGCCGCCAGCGTAGTTTATTATGCCAACCAGCCGTCCTGGGATTTGGGGCCGATCAGTTTTCACCACAAAGTCCAACTGCCCGTTACTGATTGGCAAAAATATAATTGTGCCAACGAGCCAGAGCTTTCCTTGGAGTGCTACAAATTGGCAAGACCCGACTTAAGTCAAAGCCAAACACAGCCTGACACGGGCGGGACATCGTCCCCGAGCACTGTCGAGGGGTGGAAGACGTATACGAATAGCCAGTATGGGTTTAGTTTTGAGTACCCAAACGGTTGGGATGCAATCGAAGGTTCCGATTCTGTAGATATCGGCCAAGGCTCACGAGCGTATGTGTCAGTTTATCCAATAGGTGAAAAAGTCCCTACCATGCCAGGGTCAAATTCACAAGAGAGTAAGTTAGTTGTTGGCGGTTTCAGTGCCGTAGCCACACAATGGGAGTATGCAAATAACCAGTCCGCGTCAATAATAAGCTTAAGTCCAAAATATCCTCGTTTATGGACTATAAATAACGAAATACTTTTTGATTTAACAAACGAACAATTGCCATTAGTCAATCAAATCCTCTCCACTTTTAAATTCACCCCGACGCCTTCGGGTGCGGGGCAGGCAAAATAAAAATTAACAGACTAATAAAAATCACGGCCGTGATTTTTATTAGTCTAAGACTTTAACCATAAATGAATAAAAAATATTGGGCACTCATCTTAATTATTTTAATCGGGCTGGCGTTAAGGCTTTCCCATAATGTCAGGATTTCCATTTGGCACGATGAGGCGTTTTCAGCTTTGCTTATCCGCTATCCGTGGGGAGAGATGTTCAGGCGGCTGGCGCTGGATGTACATCCGCCAATGTATTATATCGCGCTTCGTTTATGGCATTATGTTTTTGGCGATGGGATGTGGTCGCTCAGGGGTTTTTCCATCTTGTTCGGCACCTTGACCATTCCGGCCGCTTACTTATTCGTTAAAGAGGCCTTTTATTCGCAAAAAATGGCCCTGTGGGCCGCGGTTTTGGTGGCGTTGAACCCTTTTGAGCTTCAATACGTCACCGAGGCCAGAATGTACACTTTCGGCGCTTTTTTTGCCATTTTGGCCGCTTACTTTTTAGTAAGGGCTTTGCGGGAGCAAAAGAAGCTTTATGATGATGAAAAACTCAATATGCCCAACCTGCCGCAGGATATTAAGCTTAAAAAATATTTGATTTGGAATTACATCGGCTTTGTTATCTGTACGGCGATAATCATCCTCACCCACTATTATTTGTTATTCACCGCGGCGGCGATTATGCTTTACGGTTTGATGTTCTGCGTTTACCATTATCGGAAAAATTATTCGCGATATCTTTGGTTTCTTGGCTCGTGTGTTTTGGTGGCGGTTTGTTTCCTTCCCTGGCTGAAACAATTTTTGGGGCAGCTGCACTCTGTGGGGCAGAGTTATTGGATACCCGATATGACCTGGTGGAGCATTCCGTCCACGCTGTGGTCAATTTTAATCGGTTTTGCCAATGACACAACCAAATCATCCACCCAACTCTGGTTGGTGATTATAACCTTGTTTACGATTTATTTTTTGTGGCGATTTATAAAACGCACTGACCAGTTTGAAAAGTGGTTGGTAATTTTAGCGATAATTTTGCCGTTTGTGGGTTCGGTATTGTTTTATCTTAAAAGCGTCAGCTGTTCTCATACAGGCGGGGCGCTTGTGTGCCACGGCCGCAGCGTTTATGAAGACCGCTATTTTTTGTTTGCAGCGATTTTTTATTCCATGGCTTTCGCGGCCTGGCTGGCTGAGCTGCGTTTAAAGTGGATAGCGGCCGCTTTGTTTGTTGTTTATTGTTTGGTAAATTTATCGGCCATTTGGAATTACTGGTCAGGCCTTGATTTGGCGCACAAGCCCGGGATGAACGGCGCGGCCAAATATCTGTCCGCCAATGTGGAGCCGGGCCAGAATGTATTTTTGGGCACCAGCTTTGAATTTTTCAATTATAAATATTACCAATCAACTTATTATCCCATCCCCAATCCCCCACTGCTTTACACCGGCGGCCGGAGCGACGTTAGCCAAATGTCGTCCGTGGAAGGTTTGGCGTTGCTTTCCAATTCCGACCTTGCGGCAACGTTCACCGAAGGCGTACATTCCGGCGACACCGAATGGGTCGTTTGGACTTACGCGTTCGGCTCGAGCAAGCCGGAGCTGCCGAAGAACTGGGTCCAGCTGGACGAAAAAGAGTTTCCAGATGTTAGGCCGTACGTGGGAACCAGCATTTATGTGACGGAGTACAGGGTGAATTAGGTCCGATTGAATACGATATTTTAAAAGCTCAACCGATGGTTGAGCTTTTAATTTTTTGTCTTTAAGGTCATTGGGTGAACCGCGGAGCCTCTCCTCCTAGAATAGGAGGAGTACCGACCGAAGGTCGGGGAGGTGGTAGAGTCCGCAGTATCATACCGCCCCGTCTGCCTAACGGCAGCCACCCCGCCTATCTTAGGCGGGGAGCTCCGCGAAATTGCCAATTTTTACCGCACTATGGTGCCTACGAATTTTTTGCCGGCTAAGATGTTTTGCAGATTCGGCAAGTTTTTGCCGTTGGCGATAATTACCGTTAATTTGTTTTTTGCCGCGAACTTGGCGGCTGTGGGGTCAAACGGCACGTTTTTGCCCGGGTCCCAGCGCGAGCCAATCAGCTTGATGAATTCCGGCCAGCGGATAGCCGTAATTTTTTTGGTGTTGCGGTATTTGCGCGGGTCTTTATCGTAAACAAAGTCTATATTGCTTAAGTTGATAATCGTTTTGGCGCCGTGCATTTTCGCCAGGCGCACGGAAAAATCATCCGAACTTCTTCCCGGTTTCCAGCCGCCCGCGCCGATTAAAATATTTTTTTTCATCGGCAATTTTTTGTTTGGGTCATTGGCAATAAAATTTTCGGCAGTCCCTTTAAACATCAACTGTAAAAATTTGGCGTGAAATTTGTTTGTAGAAAGACCAATCCAATCTAAATCATCCAACGACGGATGCGCCGCCTCTTTTAAAGCCGACTGGTATTTGCGGCAGGTTTTGCCGCCGCCCGGGCTGATGATAAAACGCCTCCTACGTTTGGTTTGGGCAATAATCAGTTCGCGGAATTTTTTGAGGTATTGAGCGTCAATTTCGTCCGGAGCGATTAATGAACCGCCGAGGGAGAGGACAAAAAGTGGTTTCATAATATTTGAACTTGGGAATAAATGCGGAGCTTCTCTCCTGGAACAGGAGGAGAACCCTGCGCCAGCAGGGGGAGGTGGTAGACTTCGCGCAATTTCATACCACCCCGTCCGCTTCCGACTTCGCCAAGGCTACGTCGGACAAGTCGCGGCCACCCCGCCTATCTTAGGCGGGGGCTCCCGCCTTCGCTAAAGCTTCGGCGGGCAAGCCGCGTGTATGCTATTGATTAATATTATCCAAACTTGACGAAGCAGTGGAAGTCGCAATATCCGGAATTATCAACGGTGCTGTTGCGCAGGGTGTGCCCTTAAGGCAAACATAGCCGCGGTTTTGGATGGTCATATCCGCGTAAAACAGGCGCTTTAAATCCTGCGGGGCAATGCTGGCCAAAAGCAGACGCAGTTTATTAACCGTGTCCGACAAGTTATTTTTATAATCCAGCAAATATTTGGAGCCGTTTTTTAAATAGACCGTGATTTCCGACTGGGTGATGTCCAAAAGTTCGTAGTGGTCAATCGGACTATTGCCCAAGTCCGGCAGGGCTTGCGACAAAAAGCTGATGGCCGCGATTTGTTCCGGGTTCGGATAATCACCGCCCGGGTTTAGTCCTTGGGCGTCCAGCAAATTCACTCGGGGTAAAGTGGAACTGGCAACGGTGTTTTCAAAAACTGTCATCAGATTGTCGTTGCCTAAAACAAAATTGCCGTCCGGGGAAGTCAGCAAAAAACGATTTTCACGGGCTTTCGCGGCTACTTCAAGGGTGTGGGGCAGACGTTTGTTAATGTGATCAATGCTGGTGATTTGCGGGTCTTTGGCCAAAAGGAAAGCAACCAGAGATTTTTTGTTAAGCAACGTTATGTTTTTTTGCGGCCAAAATTTATTTTGCGATAAATACTGCTTCACTAGCGTTTCCAGTTGCCTGTTTTGTTGCTGGCTTAGGCCGCTGACGTTGATGTTTTTTATATCCAGCGGGTTTGGCAAATAAACAAAATAAATAAACAATAAAAAAACCAGCCCGGCAAGTAGCCCGATTTTTATTGCGGTTGCGCTAAATTTTCGTTGTCCGTTCGGCTGTCGATTAACCGGCTGCCGTTTATGTTCGCGCGCCAGCCGCAGTTGCCGTTTAAAAGTCCGATTTTGGAAACGGATTTTGGAGTCGGGTTTTGTATTGGTATTAAACATTACTGTCTTTACTAACTACCAATCAATACTAATGTACTAATACTAATTTTTTAAGATTAGTATATTCGTAACAGATTAGCAGTTAGTAAAGACAGGTGTATTTTATTTCGCTTTTATCACATCTTTCCCAACGTACGGCCGTAAGATTTCCGGCACAACCACGCTGCCATCGGCCTGCTGGTAATTTTCCAAAACCGCGATTAAAATCCGCGGGCTGGCGATGACCGTATTGTTGAGGGTATAGACATGGCGGGTTTTTCCGTCAACCGTTTTATATTTTATATTCAAACGGCGCGCCTGCCAGTCGGTGAGGTTGGAATCTGAGTGCGTTTCGCCAAAGTTTTTGCGGCTGGGCATCCAGGTTTCAATGTCGTACATTTTGTATTTGCCCGTCCCCATGTCGCCGGTGCAAATGTTCAGCACGCGGTGCGGCAGTTTTAAATCAATCAGCATTTCCTGAGCGATTTCCTTCATGTCTTCCAGCCACTTTTCGCTTTCAATAATGTCGGCTTTGCACAACACTACCTGCTCTACCTTCATGAATTCGTGCACGCGGTAAATGCCTTTGGTGTCTTTGCCGTAACTGCCGATCTCGCCCCGAAAACAAGCGCTGACCCCGCAGACTTTTATGGGCAAATCTTTTTCCGCCAAAGTTTTGTCCGCGTAATAGGCCAAAAGCGAAGGCTCGGATGTTCCGGCAAGATAGGTTGGGTCAGTGCCGCCCTTGCCCTGCTCGTCTTCGGTCTCTACCCGGTACTGGTCGGCCTTGCCCATGGGAAAATGTCCGCTGCCGTAAAAAGCGAATTCGCGGACCAAAGTCGGCGGGACCATTAAGGTAAAGCCTTTGGTTTGCATCTTTTTCAAAGCGTGCTGGATGAGGCCGTACTGCATAAGGACAGCTTCGTTTTTTAAATAATAGCCGCGGAAGCCCGAAGTTTTTACTCCGGCTTCGGTATCAATTAAGTCCAGTTCCTTGCCTAAAGTTAAGTGGTCTTTAATTTCAAAATTAAACTTCGGCGGGATTTGGGCGACTTTATCCGTTTCTTTGGGATCAATGTGGCCTAAATCAGGACTCCAGTAGCCCCATGGGACATTGGCGGTTTCATCTTTGCCAATCGGAGTTTCCGGGCTGGGGATGTTGGGCACCAGATACATCAGTTGTTGATATTCCCCCTCTACCGCCCGTAATTGGCCTTTTAAAGCGCCGGTTCTTTCATCAACTTCTTTCATTTCCAAAAGCTTGGCCTTTTTGTCTTTAGCTGACAGTTTGGGGATTTCCCTTGAGGCCTGGTTTTTGGTGGCCTGCAGGCTTTCCAGCTCGGTCAGCAAATCGCGCCGCTGCTGGTCTTTGTCCAAAAGCTGGCCAATGTCCAAGTCAACGCCTTTATCAGTGATTGTTTTTTTAACTTTATCAGCGTTATCGCGGATGAATTTTATATCAAGCATATGGTTAGTTTGTAGCGTGCCGATTTATCCGCGACCTAGAACGCCCATAAATGGGCACGCTACAGTTGTATAATGAATGTTTAATGTGTTATGGCCATTTGGGACATTTCATAAATTTTGGGTAGGGTTTGTAAGTTTTTTATATCCCCGAGGGAAAAAAATTTTATTTCGCTAATATTATTTTCGAGGTCGGCGCGGGGCGCGCCGGAAGTTATTTTACACTCGTAAGAAATAAGCAAAATTTGCTGTTTTTTGCCGTCGGGAAAGTCCCAGATGTTACTAAAGACTTCCGGCAGCAATCTGATAATCTTAATGTCGATTCCGCCTTCCTCTTTGGCTTCCCTAATGGTTGCTTGCTCCGGCGTTTCTCCAAAATTAATGCCGCCGCCCAAAAATTCCCATTTGCCGTGAGAATGCGGGCTTTCGGGCTCGTGGCGTTTGGCGAGTAAAATTTCTTTATCGTCATTTGTCACAATCGCTACGGCAATGGTGTGTTGTTCGGGTTCCATATAGATTGAGTTAGGATCTGAGTGCAGTAATCCCCTCCTATTCCTAGCTTTCCATCAGCAATAGGAGGGTGGCCTGCGTTAGCAGGCCGGGGTGGTATCGTATTGCTTATCTTCTACCACCTCCCCCCGCTTCGCGGGGTACTCCTCCTGTTCCAGGAGGAGAGCTCCGCGTGTACCCTTATTTTCCCATATATTGCTTCAGTTTATCAAACGCAATTTTGCGGTGGTTATATTTTAAATTTTCTTCGTCGGTCAACTCTTCGTAATACTTGCCCAGTTCGGGGATAATAAACACGAGATCCCAGGGATAGCCGTGCGTCTGGCTGCCGGTGTAAATTTTATCGGTCAATAGCCCTTGGATAATCCCCTCCTCCAGCACGGTTTGTTTACCGTCGCAATACGCTTCCACGGCCCGCAACTGCGCCTGGCGTTTATCCGGCGGAATGGCTATGATTTTTTCCACAATGAAGTTTATGTTGCCCTTGGTCCAACGCTTGGTTTTGACCCCGGGTCCCATATCGTAATAAGGGATTTCTATGCCGCTGTCGTCGGCCAATGTCGGAATTTTTGCGAGCTGATAATAAAATTCGGCCTTGGCTTTGGCGTTTTGTTCAAATGTCGGATAAATTTCATCAAACTCATCAGTAATTTTCAAATCTTTCAGACTAATCAAGTCAATATCCATTCCGCGGCAAAATTGCCTGTAGTCTTCCAGTTTGCCTTGGTTGTGAGTGGCGATTAGCAGTTTCATGGGCAAATGGGACCCATAGGTCAAATAGGACTTATCCGGCCTATTTTTCGTTTTTCATTGGCGGGAAAATGACGGTTTCGCGGATGGATTTGTCGCATTAAAAGCGCGGAAAACAGCCTTTCGCTTATGCCAAAGCCCGCGCAAGGCGGCATGCCGTATTCCATGGCTTCCAAATATTCGGCGTCCAAGCATTTGCGCTTCCTTGTCACCCTGCCTCGCGCAATTTCATTTGTTCTTCAAAACGCAGGCGCTGGTCAATGGGATCGTTGAGCTCGCCAAAGCCTTTGCCGAAGCTCCGTGCCGTAAGCCAAAATTTGCATCCTTTGGACAACTTTGGGATTTTTTGGATCGCGCTTGGCCAGAGGCTCCAGTTCAAACGGTTGGTCTGATTAGAAAACCCGGTTTGGCCGAGGAAATGCTGGGGCGGATCCATTTAAAAATCGTGTCAATCAAGCCGGGCTCGGCCGACTCCGGGTTTATAGTTGATTTTTTTTGATGCGATAAATTTTTTCAATTCATCGTCGCTCGCATTAAAATGTCCAGTCCGGTTTTTTCCTTGAACAATTTGACGTAGCTAATTCTTTCCCAATTCCCGCTCCAGTCGCAGGCAATTTTATTGCCGGTAATTTGTAAAGTGCCAAAGGTTTCTTTAATTACAAACTGGTAAATTTCCTGGAGGAATTCCATCAAGTCTTCAAAACTCGCGTAAGCCCAGTAGAATTCCATTTGCGTGTAATCCTGCAAATGTTCGGTATCTATGCCTTCGTTGCGGAAAATCCGGCCGATTTCAAAAACCTTTTCAAAGCCGCCGACCAACATTTTTTTCAGCGGCAGTTCCAGACTTATCCTCAGGTAAAAATCTCGGTCAAGCGCGTTGTGATGGGTAATAAACGGCTCGGCCTCAGCTCCGCCGACCGTGCTTTCCAAAACCGGCATTTCCAGTTCCAAAAAGTTTTTTTGCACGAAAAATTGGCGGAACGCTCCCCAAAATTTGGCTTTTTTGATAAACAGCTCTTTGGTTTGCGGATTAGTTAGAATATCTAAGTATCTTTTTCGCAGTTTGGCTTCTTCGTCGGCTAAACCGTAATGTTCCGATGGCAGAGGCAGTAAGCTTTTAGCCAGCAGCTTGTAGCCGGTAGCCTGCAGAGTTTTCTCACCGGTTTTGGTCTTAAACAGTGTGCCGCTGACCTGGATAAAATCGCCGATGTCAAAATTTTTCAGCAAAAATCTGAACTTATCCTGCCCTACGTCATCCGCTTTAAACAAAATCTGGATTTTTGCCGTGCCGTCTTCAATATGGGCGAAAATCATCTTGCCCATATCGCGCCAGGAGCGGATACGGCCGACCAGGGTAATTGTTGAATTGTTTAATTGTTCAAATTGTTCCAGGGCTTCACTGTTGGTATGAGTGCGCTCAACCGTGGAAGGATACGGATCAATTCCGGCTTGTTTAATATTGGCCAGTTTTTGCCTGCGGTTTTTGATGATGTCTTCTAGCCGGTCGGTCATAGTAGTGTTCCTAAATATACAAATGAAAACAAATATACAAATTGTTTAGTCCGGATATTTTTGTCGGTAAAATATGCAAATTTGTATATTTGTGCCGATTTGTATATTTGCGATTACTACAGAATTATAACAAAAACCGCCCTTTTAGGCAAAAAAGACGGTTCAGCGACAAATCAGCGTACCTATCACCCCTCGACTTTGCTCGGGGTGACCCTGAGTTTGCCGAATGGGTCAGCGACCATTCAGCGGCCTTGTCGGTTACTCAATGGAAACTATCTCGTAATCCATTTCTCCGGCTGGTGTAACGACTTTGAGTTTTTCCCCTGTTTTGCGGCCGAGTAGGGCTTTGCCCACCGTGGATTCGTTGGAAATTTTGCCTTCCTTGGGATTGGCTTCGTTGGAACCCACAATCGTATATTTGCGTTCTTGCGCGTTGGCCTTGACCACGACCGTGGAGCCGATGCCTACCGTGTTGTGGTGGCCGTTACCGGTGGAAATGATTTCCGCGTTTTTGACCATGTCCTCAATCTCCGAAATCCGGCCTTCAATAAAGCTTTGTTCCTCACGGGCCTGGGCGTAATCGGCGTTTTCCGATAGGTCGCCGTGGCTGGCGGCCTCGCGGATGCGTTCAATCACGTCCGGACGCTTTTTGGCAATCAGTTCTTTTAATTCGTCGTTCAGCTTTTGCAAACCGTCCTGCGTGAGTAAATATTTTTTGGACATCTTGATGTTTCTAATGAAGCTCGTAGTTTTCGTGCGTTCGTTGCCTTGGGCGATATCTGCGGAGCTCCCTCCCCTTTTGAGGGGAGGGTTAGGGAGAGGTTGTATTCTTGTCTGTCTGCAACCTCTCTGCCCTTCGGGCATCTCCCCTCAAAGGGGAGAAGGCTCCACTATAGACCTTAGAACGCCATCAACAACGGCGCTACACATCGGTTATTTTATAAATAGGCTGGGTATATGATAGTTGAGTTTTATTTTTGTGTCAATCCCGCTTAAAATAATCGGCGCTGATCTGTTTTTTTCTTTAGGGGTCATTATCGTCAACATTACTCGGTTAAGGAATTTTTTAAGAGTTGGTGTAGCTGACGGCTCGAGATGTATTCCCAGCAGTATAAATGGGCCCTTACCGTACCCAAATGCCGGGGCAGTAAAAGTATTGATTGCAGCATCATCAACCCAATTTATTTCCTTTCCAACTTTAAAACCCGCAAATTCTTGAACGTCAACTTTTGTTTCTTTTGGTTCGCCTCTCTCTTTAATCATATTTTGGGCTTAATTATATATCCAAATTTTTAACCGTCTTGGCGTGGGTGGTGATGAAGCGCTTGCGCGGGGCGACTTCGTCGCCCATGAGGACTTCAAAAATTTCAGAGATTTTTTCCGCGTCTTCAATTTTAACCTGGAGCATAATGCGGTGCTGCGGGTCCATCGTGGTTTCCCAAAGCTGGCCCGGGTTCATTTCCCCCAAACCTTTGTAGCGCTGGATGGCGTATTTTATGCCGTCGATGTTGCCGGCGGTAGTTTCTTCCACCGTGGATTGTTCTTCTCTCGTCAACATTTGACATTTGACCTTTGACATTTGACTTGCCTTTTTTATTCGCCTGGGCTTCAGCGACCAATTTTTGCAATAGCTTGTCGCGTTCGTCATCGCGAAAACGCGTAAGCCGCGTTTTTGCCGACTTTGACCTGGAACAGCGGCGGCTGGGCAATGTATAAATGGCCGCCCTTAATAATGTCCGGGAAATATCTATAAAATAAAGTCAGTAAAAGCGTGCGAATGTGCGCGCCGTCAACATCAGCATCAGTCATAATAATTACCCGATGATATCGTAATTTAGTAACATCATACAATTCGCCGATGCCCGTGCCGAACGCGATGACCAGATTTTTGATTTCCTGGTTACCAAGCATTTTGTCCAGGCGAGCGCGTTCTACGTTTAAAATTTTGCCGCGCAAAGGCAATATGGCCTGAAAGCGGCGGTCGCGTCCTTGTTTGGCGGATGCCGCCGGCAGAATCGCCCTCCACGATGTATAATTCGCACTTGGCCGGATCGGACTCGCTGCAATCGGCCAACTTGCCGGGCAAAGCCAGACCTTCCAACACGCCTTTTCGTATTACGGAATCCCGGGCCGCACGCGCGGCCAAACGCGCTTTGGCCGCCAACACCACTTTTTCAATAATTTTGCCGGCATCGGACGGATGCTCTTCTAAATACATTTCCAGCGCCTGGCCGATCACCGCTTCCACCGCGGTGCGCACTTCGGGATTGCCGAGTTTGGCTTTTGTTTGACCTTCAAACTGCGGGTTTGGAAGTTTTACGGAAATAATCGCCACCAAACCTTCGCGCATATCTTCGCCGGTAATCTTTTCGCTTTCTTTAACGTAGCCGTTTTTGGTTGCGTAAGTGTTCAAACAGCGCGTGAGCGCGGCGCGAAAACCCGTCACGTGCATCCCGCCTTCGGAATTGTATTCGTTGTTGGCGTAAGCCAAAATGCGTTCGTCATAGTCATCGGTATATTGGATGGCCGCTTCCACCATCACTTCGCCTTCGGTTTTATTAATGTAGATGGGCGCGCTTTTGGTTTTTTTGTTGCGGTTTAATTGTTTGATGTAGCTAACCAACCCGCCTTCAAAATAATATTGATAGGTTAAGCCGATTCTTTCGTCCGTTATTATAAAATGCAAACCCTTGGTTAAATACGCCTGGCTGCGCAAATGTTCCAGAACGGTTTTCAATTTGAATTCCGTAGTTTCAAAAATGGACGTGTCGGGGTAAAACGTAATCATCGTGCCGGTTTGTTCCGGGTCATTTTTGTCCACTTTGCCAACGACTTTTACGGCTCCCTGGGATTTACCGATTTTAAATTTTTGCTCGTAAACTTTGCCGTCGAGTTTGACCTGGGCAATCAGCAACGTGGAAAGGGCGTTAACAACGCTAACACCCACGCCGTGGAGCCCGCCGGAGACTTTGTAGCCGCTGGCTTCGCCGCCAAATTTGCCGCCCGCGTGCAGTACCGTGAGCACGGTTTCCAGCGCGGATTTTTTTGTTTGCTTATGCATATCAACCGGAATACCGCGGCCGTTATCCGCCACGGTCACTCCCCCGTCTTTTTGTATAAGCACGCCAATTTTGGTCGCGTAACCGGCCATGGCTTCGTCCACGGAATTATCCACGACTTCCCAAACCAAATGGTGAAGCCCGGTCTCCGACGTGGAGCCGATGTACATTCCGGGGCGCTTGCGCACAGGCTCAAGTCCTTCTAATACCGTAATATTTTCCGCGGTATATCCGCTGGATGGTTTTTTCTTAACTTCTTCTTTTTTAGCCATAAGGTCACATTCTAAAATACTGTTAACTTAACAGTATTGGTTAAAATTAGGATTTTTCGGTCTTAAAGATATAGAACTTTGTCCTTAATATCTAGTATTATTTTATCATAATTTGGCCAAAAATGCCAGCTTAAAAATATATAATATCCCGCTTTTTTAAGCGGGATATTGGCAGGAAAAGTTATCAACATTTGGCGCTTGCGCCATCCCGGAATTTTTTGTGCTGATGGTTATCATGAGCCGCAAAAAATATCCGGGATCCAGAGTCGTGGACAGCACCGAAATCCTTATGTCTGGATCCCGGCTCGCGGCCAGGCGATGTTATCCTAAGACTGGCCTTGGCCGGGATGACACAATGGTTATGCCCAATTACCTCAATTGCGCGTTGTATTGGACCTTGGTTTGCTCGTAAAGTTTGTTTTGTAGCGGTTCTACTTCATCTGTTTTGAGCGTCCGGTCGGTGCTACGGTAGACAACGCGGTAGGTATAGCTCACCTTGCCTTTGCCGAACTTTTTTTCATCCTGATACTTATCAAGCAATTCAACTTGCTCCACCAAATCGCCGCCGATGTCGCGGATAAGTTCAAAATAGTTGTTGGGGATGAAACTGCTATCGACGACGAATGAAATATCCCTGGTAATCGGCGGATACTTGCTGACATCCACGAATTTTTGCCCGAGCTTCAGTTGTTTGGTTATCCTTGGATCTTTGGACCAAAGTAAGCGAATATCGGGTAAGTCCATGCTCGCAATGGCCAATCTTTCCAAACCAAAGCCGTAAGCCCAGCCGTGATAACCGGTCAGTCCCATGTTCGCCAGCACGGTTTTACGCGCCATACCGGAACCGAGCATTTCCATCCATTGTCCGTTTATTTCCGCTTCCATTTCGAAGCTTGGGTCGGTGTAAGGGAAATGGTGTTCGTAAAATCGGAAATTGGCCTGGCCAAAAACGCTTTTGCCGATTTCCGAAAGGGCGTTTTTTAAATCATCCGAAGTAATTTTTACTTTATCGTCAGGTCCGATATACAATCCGCCGAATTGGTGGAAAACGTTCATATGCTTGTTGTCAATTTCATCTTTCCGGTAGACCTTCCCGTAGCAAATGACTCCCAACGTTTCTTTGTTGGCGATCCGTTTTTTTATTTCCGGATGATTTAGGTAATAATACCAAAATACGGTATCATGCGTCCTTAAAACATATTCTTCGTCAACATAGTAAGTATCGGATTTGCTCCGGGCGGGATGTTCCGGAGGCATGTTAAAGAGGTCGAATAAAACATGCGTCGGGACGATCTCGGGAATTTTAATTACATCAAACCCTTCCAGGCTTTTGACTTTTGAAGCCCGGTCGATGATTTCTTTAAGCGGGCTGCCGGCTGTGCGCGACAAATCGGGCATGGCCAAATAACGCTTAATGCGCTGGGCTTCTGCGTCGTCCCGTCTTTCCAATTCTTTTTTAAGGCGGGATTCTTCGTCTGTGGAGATGGTGATATTTTGCATAAGCTTTGTCGTTTAATCGGGTGTAGCGGCATGCCTTGGCATGCCGTCATCGGAAAGCACGCCGCGGCGTGCCTCTACGGCGAATGATTATTATCTTATCATCTTGGGAGAAAACTGGCTACCCGGGGTAACATCAGTTTTCAGGATAATAATCTTCTGCCCGGGTTCTTTGGCCAGGCCGAGCTCAAACGCCGCGCAAATCATTCCCTGGCTTTCTATGCCGCGGATTTTGGTTTTTTCTAAAATGAATCCTTGATGATTATCGGTATGGATATTTTGAGCGATTTTTGCGCCTGGCAAAGCCAGGGCCACTATATCACCAACTTCAAAATTAAACGCGCCGCAGATTACGGGCTCAATTATCCTGCCGCCGACATCAACCTTAACCAGTCGCAAACGGTCGGCGTTCGGATGCTTTTGAATCCCTACAACTTTAGCCGAGACGATATTATTAAAAACCGCCGCGTTTTTTGGCGCGGTTTGTCTTGATCCAAAAAGTTTTTTGAGAAAGTTCATAGATTGGTTTATCTCGCGGATACGCATACCGCGGGCTTCACGGAGGTAAAAACCTATCGCGCTATGTGAGTCCGCGTAGTCAGCGCAATCCGCGTATCCGCAAACTAATAATTCCTGCATTCGTCTTGGTTGCACAAATACCCGGTGGTGCCTTTTGACGGGTTGCCCAAAATAGCTTTTAAAGTAAAGGTGTCAAAGGTATCGGACACGGCGTATTCATAATCATCGCCGGTTTTGGGATCTTTCGGAAGCTGCGGGATAAATTCGGGCACCAAATCGGTTTTGTATTTGTCTTCGGTCGGGAAAACGTAAACCTGGTTGCCGGCCACATTTTTGTTGGAATAAAGCAGCAAAGCGGTTTTAATCATTTCCAAATCGGTCTTGCGCTGGTCGTCGTAAATGCCGGCTTGCAAATTATCAGCGTCTTTTTGCGCGTCGGCCGCGTGCTTTTTAATTACCTGGTCTGCCACTTCGCTGTAAAAGGACAGCGTAAAATCCTTGCCGTCCGGGCTGGCTTGGTAGGTATAAACATACGGGTCTTTGTTGACCGGATCGTCAGGCCGGGTAGCGACTTTGATGTACGGTTTGACGGCGGTATACATATCGGTAAACGAAGAGGTTTGCGGATAGCTGTTGGTGTCGGCGTGGTATTTTAGCAAAGCCATGCCGATGTTTTGGATGGCGCTGCTTCTTTGGGCGTCGCGGTCCTGTTCGGCTGAAACAGAGGTATCCAGACCGCTTAAGGGCGAAGTGGAAGCCGGGGTGGTGGAAGCTATCGTCGGCAAAGTGCTGCTCGCGGTGGAGGAAGCGGAAACAGGATTGCTGATTGTCCAGTTGGTAAAGTTATACAAGCTGATTAACAAGTTGCCCAGGGTGGAAATGGTCGGTTCGTGCAGGCCGTACTGCTTCATTTTATTGGTAATTTGGTTCAGCTGGTCCGCAGTCAGTTTTTGGTCGGTTTTAAAGTCGTAGCCGCCCTTAACGTAGTCGCTGTCCGTGTATTTTTGGTCATGGCCCGTGTGGTTGCTCAGAGGATTACTGCCAAAAACATGGACTTCGTCGCCGTCAGCCAAACCGTCGCCGTCTGAATCCGGATTGTTGGGATCCGTCCCTAGGGCGAATTCTTCCTTATTGGTTAGGCCGTCGCGGTCCGGGTCGGCGGCGTCGCCGCAAATCGCCGGGTCTTGGCAAGCGGAATTGTTAAAGTATTTTTGCTGCCACGCGGCCGAGGTGGTCACCACGGATGGGCTGCTGCTGGTCGCGGCCGGCGCCGGGGTAGTTTTGGTCGTGGAGTTGTTTAGGATATTTTCCTGTTTGACCGCGGTGAGTTTGACAAAGGCGAAATAACCGATGCCCAGCAAAATCAAAGCACCTACCGAAATTAAAATGTACCGCCGGTATTTTTTTATAAAATCCGGCAGTTTGCCGCCTGAAGGCTTCTCCTGGCCCGATTGCTCGACTACTTTTATGGTCGGTTGCACCAGGCTGTCCGCGGCGGAATTGGCTTTAGGCATAACGTTAAAAAATAGGTAGCTGTCATCGGTCGCGTTGGGCGGGTCGAACTGGGAATACCGTGAAGGCGCCTGGCTGCTGCCGGGTTTTGGCTGCTCCGCGCTGGTTGGTTTTTGGTTTTCCGAAAGGCTTGGGTCCATAATTGCGGACAAATTCTTCAAATTTTCAGGTTCAAAAAAACTTCAACGCACAAAAAGAACAGAATCAGGGCGGCCTCCACCCACCAAAACAGCAAACGGCCCGCCAAAAGCAGAAAGGAAGCGGTTGTCAGCAGGGCTAAAAGTAAACCCTGGCGAAAGCTGGCGGCCAAATTGACGACGTAAATTTTATCCGACAGCCACAGGCGGAGCCCCAAGCCGATTAAAGTGAATACCCCCAGAATAAACAGGAAGAGGCTAAGGTAGAAAAACACGTGGGTAAGGCGGGAGGCGGTCTTGGGGTCGGTAAAATTGACGATGGCAGCCAGCGCAAAACCCGTCAAAATTATTGAGGCGCTGATAAAAGTGATTTGTTCTTTTGCGGATTTCAACATTTTGATTATACCACAAATATCAATATTGACAAAATTGAGCATAATTGAGCAAAACGGCCCTTGGGCCGTCCCGAACGAAGTGAGGGATCCCTCGGCTCGCTTTGCTCGCTCGGGATGACAGCTATATCAATAAATTATAGTTTGTCAATTATTCCCGCCTGCCTACGCCAATTGTCCAATTTAGATAAAGAGTGAAGTCGGATGAAATAATCAATCCCCTTCAAAATATGACAAACGGCATTGGCGGGCAGGTAAATTATGTCATTTATGGCAATATATCTATCCCAAGCCTTCAAACTGGCAGTTGTGGCCGCGGGTCTGCCGGTGCAGGTTTTTAAAGTTATCGGATTTGACGGTTTGGACAATAAGTTCAATTGTTTCCAAAAGCCGATTTTTCAATCCATTAATCTCTTTGGCGTCGGCAGTTTGTTCGGGCAAAAATTTATGGTTTTGCAAATACCAGTAATTTAACCCCGAGACTTTTTCCTTTAAATACTCTTCGGCGGCCCACTGGTAAACGTGCAGCTGGTCCAAGCCGTCCTTGTCGTTTTTGGCCGGGATGTTTTCGCCGGTTTTGTAATCGATAATTTCCAAGCCGCCTTGGCTTTCGTCGGCCCGGTCAATTTTGCCTACGAATTTATAGCCGCCCAAAGGCAAAGAGAAAAACTGCTCCAGATATTTTGGACGCGGCGGATGGGCGGCGGTGTAATCATAAAAGATTTTTAAAATTTCCCTGCCTTTTTTTCGGTAATCTTCTTTTTGTTTTTTATCTTTATACCACTCATCAATCCAATATTTTTCATAAAGTTCTTCAAGCAGCTTAAAATCCCCGGGCGCAATTTGTTTTGGGTTTTTGCCAAACAGGTCTTGCTGGTTTTGATTTTTGCGCGATTGGTAATCCTTTAAATACAACTCAAAAACTTTATGCATGGTCTGTCCGAAGCTGAAGTAGCTGCTGCCGGGCAGGGGTAATTTGAGATAATATTGATACTTATACTGCAGGGGGCAGGTTTGGAAGGCTTTGATGCCGGAAAAGGAAAAAGAAGCCGGCAGCATGACATCGCTTTGGGTTTTTTTAACGGGCTGGGAAAAAATTACCTTGCCGGTGGCCTCGGTGGTGTGCGGCCCGGGCACCAATTTGGTTTCCTGCAAAAAAAGCGATGGGCGTTTGGTTTTGGCTCCGCCGTAATCTTTGCCCCAGGACAAATAAAGGCGGCTTTTGGCGCGGGTCAGGCCGACGTAAAATAGTCTTCGTTCTTCCTGCAAATGAAAGTCCCCTTCCGGTAGAATGTCTTTAATCAGCGGGGTTGGGATTTCGATTTGCTCGCCCCTGGCCCGGGTGGGAAAACGCTGTTCCACAAGGTTTGGGATGAAGACGTTTTCAAACTCCAAACCTTTGGCCGAATGCACAGTCAGGACTTTTAAGCATTCCGGCCCAAGATTCGGGTCAAATTTAATCTGCCCTTCGTCCCCCGCTTCCTGTTCCAGCTCCAGCAGATGCAAAAAATGGTGCAGGCTTTTGTCGGCGTTCTCTTGCACGAAGCTTTCAATTTTTTTGTAAAATTGCTCCAACAGTTCGCGGTTTTCCGCGTTTTCCAGATTGTCTGCCTCCAGCATTTTTTGGATTTGCAAATCGCGGGCAATCTCCACAAAAGCCTCGTTAGCCGATTTCTCCTGTGCCAGTTTGGCGTGCCGATGCAAAGACGCCAAAACTGTTTCTATTGTTTTTTGGCTGCCTTGGCCTATGGCGGTCAAAGTTTTGGCCGCGTTGAGCATTTCATAAAGCGACAAAGTTCTTTTATCCGAGTTGGCCAAAAGTGTGGCTAAATCCCGGGACGGAAATTGAAAGACCGGAAAAGACAGAACGCGGTAAAGCGCGAAGGAATCGTGGAAATTATTCAGGCAGCGCAAATACGCGATGAGATCGGCAACCAGCGGCTTTTGGTATAGGCCGGTATTGGCCACAAAGGTGTGCGGAATGTTGTGCTGGGACAGCACCGGCAAAATTTCCAGTGCCGCGGCGTTGCTGCGAAGCAGTATTGCAAAATCGTTCCAGGTTGAATCGGGATTTTCCGATTTGAGCCGATTGGTGGTGGTTGCGATTAGGTTTAATTCTTCGCTTAAATCCTTGCCTTCCAGTACCTCGATTGTCCTTGTAGTGGCATGCCGTGGCATGCCGTTTTTATCAGGCACGCCGAGGCGTGCCTTTACATTATTTGAACGCAATCTTTTATTAATGCCTAATTTCACCTCCAGCCGGTCGGGGTTGTTGGCCTGGATAAAATCATAGGCCAAGTCTAGAATTTTTTGCCCGCTGCGGTAATTTTCCGTAAGGGTAATCTGTTTGAGCCGGGGAAAATCATCCTTAAATTTTAAAATGTTGGAAACTGAGGCGCCGCGGAATTTATAAATGGACTGGTCGTCGTCGCCGACGACGGCAAGATTTTTGTCATCAGCCGCCAATAGTTTTACCAGCTGGTATTGGGCGTAATTGGTGTCCTGGAATTCGTCCACCAAAATGTATTTAAATTTTTCCTGATAAAATTGCAAAATTTTGGGGCGCTTGTTGAACAAGTCTAAGGTGTAATTTATCAGATCTCCAAAATCCAAAAAATTATTGTCCAGCAGCAGCTTTTGGTAAACATGGAAAGCGTTGGCGATTTCTTCCAGGCGGGAGATTTCAGTTTCAGGGCTAAGGGCTAAGGGGCTAGGGCTAAGGTTTTGCGACTTAGCGCTTAGCCCTACACGCTTAGCCCTTGTTGGGATGTCCGTTTGCAGCCTCAAACCCTGCGCATATTCCAGATAGCTTTGTGGCGTAATCAATTCATCTTTACATCGCGAAAAATGTTTTAGCAAAGCTGAAATGAACTTTTTGGGATTGCCCAAAGGCCGGTAATAATCCAAATTAAACTTGTTCAGATTGTTGTGGATAAGTATCCAGCCTTGGGTTTCGTTAAGCAGTTTAAAATCCCCGGGTAAACCAATGTCCAGGCCGTGCTGTTCCAAAACCCGCTGGCAAAAGCTGTGGAAAGTGGAAATCCACATATCGTAGTAGCCCAAAGGCAGTAATAAATCGGCGCGTTCCCGCATTTCCCCGGCCGCTTTGTCGGTAAACGTCAGCGCCAGAATCTCATCAGGTTTTGCCAAACCCTGTTCAATCAGATAAGCAATCCGCCTTGTTATCACGGTCGTCTTCCCCGTTCCCGCCCCGGCCACAATCAAAAGCGGCCCGCCGCCATGCGTGACCGCCTGTTTTTGTTCGTCATTTAAGTTCTCAAGAAGTTTGTTCATTTATAAATGCGAAACTTCGAAATAAAACTGAAACTACGAAAAAATCTACGAAAGTTAACTTTGGAAATTAATCACTCTCTGGGGTTTTAGGTAAATACTTTGAAAATTCACAATTAGGCCAAGTTTTAAATTCAGTACTTTTAAGTATCTTTGGGTCTGGAAGTAATCGGCTTTTTCGATAAAGGGTTTTGTCTTTATCTCAAGCAAGATTGAGTCTTCAACGATAAAGTCAACCCGATTGCCGGTTCCCTTTATAATAAACTCCCTGACGTAGTTCATGTCGTTTTCTTTAAATTTTTGTTCCAACCTGTCACAAAACTGTTTTTCTCTGGCAAAACGTCCCAATTCTTTTTTAACCTCCAAACAAAGCCCAGTAATTTTGTAAGATAAGTCAGGGTAAAGAATGTCGTTTCTTATTAATTTTGGATTTGCCATACCGGTTTGAAGTTTCGTATTTATTTTCGCAGTTTCGCATTGCCTTTCGAAGTTTCGGATTATTTGTCTTTGGAAATAAAATTTGTCCATTGCTTCCACAAGTCCATCCCCTCATCCTTGTAGTTTGCCCAAAACTGCGCCGGGGTGGTGATTTTTACGCTTTGATATTTGCCGATGCCCAAAAGCGCGTTATCGGATGTTATCAAAAAATCCGCTTCCGCCTCTACCGCGCTTTCCAGAATTTTATTGTCTTCGGGGTCGGAGACTATGCGGATGTTCCGATGATTTTCGACCCAATTAATTTGCGCAAATAAATCGTTGAGTTGGTTTTTGTACTCGTCGTTGTCAATCAGTTGCGAGCTAATTAGCTTATTCTCCCGCAAGGTCTGTTTATTGGCAAAAGCCTCTATTTCCCCGGCAATCACGGCGTCAATAATCTTTTTTTCGTAGAAATATTCGTCCTTAAAGCCGTTGATTAAAACGTTGGTATCAAGTACGATTTTCATTTATTTATTCAGCTTAAAAACCACAACAGATTTTTGCGGCCCAGTATCTCTTGTACCCGACATGCTAACTTTATTTCCAATCAATTCATTAAAAACCATTGTAAAATCGGGTGGATTGCCCAGTTTGCTTTTTAGCTGTGCCATTGAGAATTCTTGATCAGGAAAAAATTTTAAAATTTGTTCGCACATTCGGATGGCCGATGGTGACAAACTGGCTCTTTCGCCTTTAAATTTTGTTTCGCCCATAAATTATTTCCTTCCGGCTTTAATTGGCATCAAATTTCTTATTCTTTAATAATGGTAATCTTAAAATTTTTACCAGACTCATCTCTAACGTACGAAATAAAGCCCAATTTTTGCAAACGATTTAAGGATACCGCAAACTCATTATGCGGTGTCTTGGGCGGAGCTTGGACGAGAATTGTTCTTGAGCCAACCTCGCTTGCCTGTTTAAGGAAACCGGTGTGTAAGTCAGATTCATTTTGGCTCAAGCCCGCCCGTAGAATATGATCCCCGACAGTTAATCTTTCGGGCAAAACACCTCTTTTTGACTCAGTGCTTGGAGTGTTATTTTCGCGCATTTTTTATGGGCATTAAAAATTTGCGCGGATTTTCATCTAGGTCAATGAAAAAGTCAGTAACTTCCTTGACTTTGCCCGAGCAGGATTTGCCAAAGGCTAGGGTTTCAGTAAATTGACCGGACATTTGCAGGTATTCCAAAAGCGGGAGATAGTCGCCGTCGCCGCTGCACAGGACAATTACGTCCAGCTTGTTCATCAGCTTAATAATATCCATGGCGATCCCGACATCCCAATCCCCTTTTTGGTGCCCGCCGGCAAACGTCTGCAGCTCTTTAATTTTAACTTCAAAGCCGGCCTTTTCCAAAGCTTCAAAAAAAGTATGCTCTTCGGGCATATCGGCTTTGACGCAGTAAGCAATGGCGCGGATTAGCCTTCTGCCGCCCACGGCCGCTTCCAACACTTCGTTAAACTTGACTCTGGCGTTATACATATTGCGCGCGGAATAGTACAAATTTTGCACATCCACGAACACGCCGACACGCTGGTCCGGGTTTCTTATAGACATATTATTTTGGCATTAATTCTATTAATCTTTGATAGTATTTAATGGCTTGGTCTCTTTCGTCGGGATTTTTTAAATTTATTATCGCGTCCCTAAGTTTATTTGGTTCAGCATAATAAAATATACTGCGGTCATCCTTAATGGTCCATGCGGGGTTCGTTTCTAGGTACACAATGTTTCGCTTCGGGGTCCCGTGAAAAATTTTGTCCCCCTCTGTCTAGGATTATGCCACGTTCCTTAGCAAATTTTATTAGATCAATCACATCAGGATCATCCTCGTTTAGTCTTATAAGCATCTTGGCTGATTGATGCTCTGAAGTTGCAGGAAAACCTTGTCGAAAACCGTTTCTAAATAACTTAACGAAGTGTTTATTAATTAAATCATGCCCTTCATCCCTAAAACCCTTTTCAATATATAAAGAACTTGGGCCAGTTTTTGTTTTTTTGTTAGTATCAGGGTTTAGGTCATTGGGGTTTGCGGGATAATTAAAAGCCGCTTCTATATCAGGAATATTTTTTGGGAAAAAAATGTGCGCAATTTTTTGTAAATAATAAGCGTTTTTAATTTGGTCATCCGATAAAGTTTCATTTTTTTTGTATTCTGCGACAACACGTTTTGGGTTTTCGGCGGCGTCAAAAACGTCTTTGTGTGCCCCAGTTCCGATTTGTTCGCCTTTGGCATATCTTCTCATAGTTATTCCAATAATTTTTGGTCTTCCTTTTGTTCGTCCAATTTAAGCGATGAGGCGTTGGTGATGCTGGTTTTGAGTTTGGCAAAGTCGTTGGTGACGGTGCCCATCGTATTTCCGGCATTCTTGATATGGTTGCCTAAGACGTCAAGGTTGCGCCCGAATTTATCGGATTCCTGTTTAATGCCGGCTATCATCGCTAAAATTTGCTGGGCGGCTTCGTTGACTTTTTGGCCGCGGAGCGACAGGAGAATTATTTGCAGGTGATGATAAAGCGTGTTCGGGCTGACAAAGTAAACTTTCTTTTCGCGGCCATAGCCCAACGTTGGCGTGTCATCCAGCACTTCGCTAAACACGCCCTCGGAAGGGATATACATCAGCGCGAAGTCAAAAGTATTTTCCTGCGGCAAAATGTATTTTTTATGGATTTCGTCCACGCGTTTTTTGACGTCTTTTAGAAAAGTTTTTTTGAGCGCTTCTTTGGCTTCGTCAGTTGTGGCTTCTTTATAGAGACGGAAATTTTCCATACTAAACTTGCTGTCAATCGGCAGAATTTTTTCGCCCACATAAATTATGGCATCTACCACTTCTCCGTTCTTAAATTTATACTGGATTTGATACCCGCTTTTTGGTAACGCCTGGCTAAGCATATTTTCCAACATCTCTTCACCAAAGTTGCCGCGGAGTTTTGGGCTGGCTAGGGTTTCTGTCAACCGTCTAATATCCGGTCCTACTTGCGATATTCCGCCAAGTTCTTTTGTCAAAGCCGCTATTACCCGCCCGGCATTATCGAGGCGCTCGTTAATGGCCTTGTTAGTATCGTCAATGGATTTTTGCATGCCCACCCTGGTTTGGTCCGTCCCCTGCTTGATTTCCTTCATCCACTCCATCATAACCTTCATACCTTGGTCGTCCTGTGGTTTTTCCGAGCGTTTTTTGAGGTCTATCAAAAAATACAAAAGCACACCAAAACCAGCCAACAGTACTAAAATTATAATAAGAAGAATAGTGTTTTGCATGAGTGTATGTTAGCATTAAATTTGATTTGCATCAATTAACGTTTTAATGTATAATAATGTCTGCTTATCGCGGGATAGAGCAATTGGCAGCTCGCAAGGCTCATAACCTTGAGGTTCCCGGTTCGAGTCCGGGTCCCGCAACCAAGCTAGTTTTTCATCTTTATTGATGGAAAACTGACCGGGTTAAATATCGAATAACCTAAAAATCGTGACAGATTTTAAAGCCTTCTGTCCGGAGGTTTTTTGGTTAGTCAACAGTTAATCGTCAATTGTTAATTGTTTGCATTCATGCCGGGGTAGCTCAGTTAGTTAGAGCGTGGGACTCATAAGCCCAAGGTCAGAGGTGCAATTCCTCTCCTCGGCACCAAATTTTTCTGGATCGGTAGTGTAGCCTGGTTAACACGCCTCCCTGTCACGGAGGAGATCGCGGGTTCGAATCCCGTCCGGTCCGCCAGTTTATATAAAACAACAAAACCACCCTAAATTTTGGGGTGGTCTTGTTTATCCCGATGCAATCGGGAAGCAAAGACTAGCGGCGCTTCTTCCTTTTTGCCGCTTTCTTCTTTTTCTTAGCCATGTGGGCTAGTCTCCCTCAAGCGCGACTGATTTTGGCCGCCCTTGATTAATTTCTACTCCGGTATCTCGGGACTAAATTTGATCCCGGGTTGAGTAGTAAAACGCGGATCGCGCGGTTCGCCAACCGGAAAACAAATCGTGGCGCGGATCCAAACGCTGGTCACTCTGGATTTTCTTTCTGCCTCCGTCAGCCGTCAATATCATTTTACGCGGAAAAATTTTATTTGTCAAGAAATTTTTTATGATTGATGACCGCGCGGGCGATTTGTTTTTTCCGGGTATCTAAAATTTTGTCCAATTCCGACTTGACCCGCGCGGCAGTCAACTGGTTTATCATCCCAAAGTTTTTTTCCAGGCCAAGCTTGGTTTTATTTTCAAATTTAAAATTTAATTGCAGGGCGAAGCGGATTGCCCTGATTATCCTTAGCGGGTCTTCTTTGATTCGCTTAGCCGGATCGCCGATGAATTTTAAATTTTTCAATTTTAAATCTTTCAATCCCCCGTGGAAATCAAGGATTTTGCCGTTTTTTGGGCTAAAGTATAAGGCATTTACGGTAAAGTCGCGCCGCATGCTGTCGGTTTTGGGATTTTTGACAAAAGTTACTTTAGGATAGCGCGTTTTGCCGTAGGAGTCGCGACGAAAGGTTGCGATTTCGATTTTGTGTTTGGAATTTTTCGCAATAATGATTCCAAAATTTTGGTGCGCCCGGTCAGCGGAAACGCCGGCAGACGACAAAAGGCCGGCCACCTGTTCGGGCCCGGCCTCTGTCGCGATGTCAATATCGGTTACGGTTTTGCGCAGCAGAAGATCTCTTACCATGCCGCCGACGTAGAAAGTTTGCGGAAAGTTTTCCACAAGCAAATTGTAGATTTTAAATCCAAATTTTTCAAGATTGGTTTTTGGATGGTATATCATAGCACATCCGCGGAGCTTCCTTCCCTTAAAAAGGGAAGGTGGATCGCGCAGCGAGACGGAAGGGTTGGAGTATTACCGTCAGCAACTCCAACCACCTCCCCGCCCTGCGGGCGGTACTCCTCCTTGAGAAGGAGGAGAGGCTCCGCGTTTTGTTTATTCCTTGAAGACTCCTTCGCCCGTTATCGGCTCGCCAAGGCGGTGGGAATGCTTGCGCGCGATATTCAGTTTGGTCAGGCTTTGGTTTAGGCTGGCCGCGACGCGGGCGTATTCTTCGGAAGACATTTTTGTTTCTTTCATCGCGGTTTGCGCGCGCTTGACCGCCTCTTCGGTTTTATGGACGTCAATTTCGTAAGAATGCTCGGCCGCGTCAGCCAGCGCGACTACCTCATTATTGGCCCGAACCTCAATAAAACCGCCTGTAACCGCTATATTTTCCTCTTTCCCTCCCGTTCTGGCAATCAACTCCCCTGCCGTTAAAGTCGCTACCAAAGGGATGTGTCCGGGCAAAATGGTAATTTGTCCCAAGGTCGTAGGGCACGACAAAGAATCCAGTTCTTCGTGTAGAACCGTGCGTTCCGGAGTGACGAGTTGAAAATGGAGTTTGGGCATAACCGAAATTCTAAGAATTTTGGTGCAGGAGTTTCCAGACATCCTGTAACTCTCGCTTTGAGTGAATTAAAAAATGGGCGTAAATCTCGTGTATGTGTGATTCGACCATATGCTTAGTTAAACCGGTGATCTGAGCAATTTTAGGCGCTGTCAGATTTTGCGCCCATAAACCGGCTATTTCTAATTTTCGGGGTGACTTGCTAAGCATATTAAATCTAGTCTCTAATTTTTCCATATCATAAGGCAAGGGTGGGTTTTCCCTCCCTATGGAGTCTTGACCAAAATTTATCATTTCTTGTCTACTTACCATAAGGTTTAGATTTCAGCTTTTTTTAACTTGTTCAATTCCGCCTTTCATATAAAATTCGCCCTCTTGCACACCGTCGTATTCGCCGGCTAAGATGGCTTTGAAGCCTTTGACGGTGTCGGATAGCTTGACGAATTCGCCTTTGCGGCCGGTAAAGACTTCGGCTACGGCGAAAGGCTGGGAAAGGAAGCGCTGAATTTTGCGCGCGCGGGTAACGGTAATTTTGTCTTCTTCGGGAAGTTCCTCCATACCCAAAATGGCGATAATGTCCTGCAAATCTTTGTAACGCTGCAAAGTTTTTTGCACGCCGCGGGCTACGTTGTAATGTTCTTCGCCTACGATCAGCGGATCCAAAATCGTGGATGTGGAATCCGAGGGATCAACCGCCGGATAAATGCCGAGTTCCGTTAATGCGCGGCTCAAAACTACAGTAGAGTCCAAGTGAGCGAAAGTCGTGGCCGGAGCCGGGTCTGTTAAGTCGTCCGCCGGTACATAAACCGCCTGGACGGAAGTAATGGAGCCGTTTTTGGTGGATGTAATTCTTTCTTGGAGTTCGCCCATTTCCGTAGCAAGCGTAGGTTGATATCCGACAGCTGATGGTATTCGGCCGAGCAAAGCTGAAACTTCTGAACCTGCCTGCGTAAAACGGAAAATGTTGTCTATAAACATCAGCACGTCCTGGTGCTCTTCGTCGCGGAAATATTCGGCCATACACAAACCGGACAAGGCCACGCGCGCGCGGGCTCCGGGCGGCTCGTTCATCTGCCCAAAGACCATGGCCAGTTTTGGCAAAACGTTGGCCTCTTTCATTTCGCGATAGAGGTCGTTTCCTTCGCGGGTGCGCTCACCCACGCCGGCAAAAACCGAAACGCCGCCGTGCGCCTTGGCAATGTTATTAATTAATTCCTGGATAATAACTGTCTTGCCTACGCCGGCTCCGCCGAATAATCCGACTTTTCCGCCTTTTAATATCGGGCAGATTAAGTCTATAACTTTAATGCCGGTTTCCAGAATTTCGGTTTTGACGTTTTGGTCGGTAAACTTGGGCGGCGGACGGTGGATTGTGTACTTTTTGTCGGATGTCGGGGTCGGTTGGCCGTCTACAGCCTGCCCCAAGACGTTAAAAATGCGCCCCAGCGTGATTTTTCCCACCGGAACCGATATTCCCGCGCCTGTGTCCGTTACCTCTGTCCCGCGCTTTAATCCATCGGTGCTGGACATGGCTACAGTACGCACGATATTGCCCGGAAGCTGTTGCTGAACTTCGAGGGTTAATTTATGAACTCCAACCCCTTCCCCCTGCTTCGCAGGGTACTCCCCCTTGGCAGGGTGAGAGGCTCCGCGGTTGACCTGCGGAGCTTCCCCTCCTTCAAAAGGAGGGGTGCCGCCGGAGGCGGCGGGGTGGTTGGAGTCTTCCGATGTAATTTCCACCTCCAGCGCATTATAAATCCCCGGCAAATTATTAGAATCCTTTCCGCCAGAGGCGGACCCGCCTTCAGCGGGAAAATGCACGTCCACCACCGGCCCGATAACTTGAGATATTGTTCCTTTGTTCATAAATTGGTAGTAATAATTTTTAAAAATTTAACTAACTGGCTTCTTTTTGGATAAATCTTTGACTATTTGACCAAGTTCTTCGGGTGATCCTGCCACGTAAATATCCCCTAACCGTGATGCGTCATTTAATGCCTCGTATTGTATCTTTGCTAATTCCTCATTTTCGATTCCAAGTTGTCTTGCATACTCTAGTGCTGTTTCTGGTGACTGTAGATGGCCTGAAGCTTCTTTAAATTTTCCCGATTGATTTCTCCGATCTTGAGAAAATTGTTTTGCCCCGTCTGGCGTTGAGCCGTAAAGTTTATTCCATATTCCCCCTGCAAGACGCATTAGTAAACTATTTTTGTAAGTTGTGCTTGCCTTGATTTTTTCGGGGTCGCTGTAATCAGATCTATTTTTCATAAATTATTCCAAAGCGATCTTACCTGCTGTTATCTCGGCAAGCTCGGTGGTTATTTTATTCTGCCTTAATTTGTTGTAGGTTAAAGTCAGATCGGATATTAAATCTCCGGCGGCTTCGGTGGCGTTTTTCATCATGACCATGCGGGCGGATTGCTCGGAGGCTTCGGATTCCAGGATGGTTTGGTAAATTTGGGATTCGATGATGCGGGGCAAGAGGTGCTCAAAAACTTCTTTAGGATTTGGTTCAAAAAGATAATCGGTTGCTTCTCCAACCCCCTCCCCGCGCTTCGGCGGTACTCCCCCTTGGCAGGGGGAGAGGCTCCGCGGTATTGCGGGATAACCGCGGAGCTTTCCCTCCTTGCAGAGGAGGGGTGGCGGCGTTAGCCGACGGGGTGGTTGGAGTAAATGGCAGCAACTGCTTTACCGTCGGTTTTTGCGTTAACGTGGACACAAAATGGTTATAAAAAATCAAAACTTTTTGGTATTTGTCCGAAGAATATAATTCGGTAATAAGTTTTGAAATTGGAAAAATATCTTCCGTGGAAATTGTGCGGTCAAATTTTTCAAAGTCTGCCAGGACTTCTTTGTGGCTGCGAACCATGACGTCGCGGCCTTTGCGGCCGTAGGTGATGTAGTCAGGGCTAAGGGCTAAGGTGTTAGGGCTAAGTGTTGATTCGTTGATGGTTTTTTGGACTAAATTTATTAAATTCGTATTCAAACTTCCCACCATTCCCCTGTTGGTTGTGAGGATTAAAACCGCGATTTTGGTGGCTTTGGGGTGGATTTTAAGCAAGTCGGAAACTGCGAGTGCAGCCGAAGCAGTCTCGTCATCTGATGGGATTGCTTCGTCGGGTGCACTCCTCGCAATTTCACTAAATGATGACAAATTCCCAATCAGCTCCCACGCCAAACTCGCGTACGATCGGCTGCGTAAAGTAGCGTCCTGGCTCTTGCGCATCTTGGCCGCGCTCACCATTTGCATAGCCCGCGTCACCTTGCGCGTGCCGCTAATGGACTTTATTCGGGTTTTAAGTTCTTTAATACCTGGCATAATTATTGAATCTTTTTTAGTTCTTCCATTGATTCTACCCTAAATTCTATCTGCTTCCTATCATCCAGGGTAATAAAAGTTCCGTTTTCATCTGTTCGTTTGCTTGTAATAATTCCATGTTCTTGATAACGTCCGGCACCTGTTGGGGCGGAAATAAAAAAACTAATTCTATTACCAATTCCAATAATCGGTTCTTGGCCTTCTGGTGTTGGTTCTATCCCCAACTCCTTTGATGCGCTTGATAGTTTTTTCCTAAAGTCTTCCGACATATTTTTAAATCTTAATCGTTCCATCCCGGCCAAGTGCAGCCGAGAGCCGGGATCCAGAGACGAGCTTAAGTCTGGATCCCGGATATTTTTTGCGGCTCACGATAACCATCTGCGCAAAAAATTCCGGGATGGACACGTCGGGCGGGTTATTTTACCGTCTGCACAAACTGTTCAATTGCCTTTTTTAATTTGGCTTCCGTGGAGTCGGAGAGTTCGCGGGTGGTGCGGATTTCTTCCAGGACGTCTTTGGCTTGGGTGGACATATACTGGTGAAATTTGCTCTCGGTTTCCGCCATTTTTTCAACGGGAATTGGATTAAAGTAGCCGTTGTTGACCGCGTAAAGGACTGTAACTTCTTTTTCCAAGGCAAAAGGCGTGTATTGCGGCTGTTTTAGGACTTCGGTCATGCGGCGGCCAAGGTCAAGTTGCCTTTGGGTTTCGGGGTCTAGATCGGAGCCAAACTGCGCAAAGGCTTCCAATTCGCGGAATTGCGCCAATTGTAGTTTTAATTTGCCGGCGACTTTCTTCATCGCTTTTGTCTGCGCGGCTGCGCCGACGCGCGAAACGGAAATGCCGACGTTTAATGCCGGGCGGATGCCTTTATAGAATAAATCGGTTTCCAAAAATATCTGTCCATCAGTAATTGAAATCACATTAGTGGGAATGTAAGCGGTAACGTCGCCGGCCTGGGTTTCCACAATCGGCAAAGCCGTTAATGACCCGCCGCCAAAATCTTTATTTAATCTTGCGGCGCGTTCCAACAATCGGGAATGTAAATAAAACACATCACCGGGATAAGCTTCGCGTCCCGGCGGGCGGCGGAGCAAAAGTGATATCTCACGATAAGCAACCGCTTGCTTGGACAGGTCATCATAAACCACCAACACGTCCTTACCCTGGTCCATAAAATATTCGCCCATCGCGCAACCCGCGTACGGCGCAATATAAGACAAAGCGGCCGGATCCGAAGCCGAAGCCGAGACCACAATGGTGTATTCCATGGCGCCGTGCTTTTCCAGTTCCGCGACAATTTTGGCAACCTTGCTTTCTTTTTGGCCAATAGCTACGTAAACGCAAATCATATTCTGGCCTTTTTGGTTGATGATGGTGTCTATGGCAATGGCGGTCTTGCCGGTTTGGCGGTCGCCGATAATCAGTTCTCGCTGGCCGCGGCCGATTGGAATAAGCGAGTCAATGGTTTTGATGCCGGTTTGCACCGGCTGGCTGACTTTTTGGCGCGTGATTACGCCCGGCGCGATTTTTTCTGTCGGATAAAATTTGTCTGATTTAATCGGCCCCTTACCATCCTTAGGTTCGCCAAGCGCGCTTACGGTGCGGCCGACAACCGCTTCGCCGACAGGCACGGACAAAATTTTTCCTGTCAAACGTACCGTGTCCCCGACTTTAATATGCGTATAATCGCCCAAGATGATGGAGCCGATAACGCTTTCTTCCAGGTTCAGCGCCACGCCAAAAACTCCGTTTCCGAAATCCAACATTTCCATACTGGCGGCATCCTTAAGCCCGCTCACGCGTGCCACGCCGTCCCCCACCTCCAAAACTGTCCCGACTTTTTCTACCCTCACGTCCGCCTGGAACGCGGCGATTTTATTTTTTAGTTGTTCTACTATGTTTGTTGAGGCCATAAAATATTATTTTCCTTTCGCTGTCCTTGCAGCTTCGGGGTTATCGTATTTTTGAACAACACCTGTTTGTATTTCAAAGTCTATGGCTTCTATAACCTGCCGAACTCTCTTTTGATTATCCGAAACATCAAAATTAGGATCTGCGGTGTATTTTTGTGTTTCTGGCTCATTTAAAATGGAATTTACAATTTTATTTCTTTGGGTATCTGCATACTTTTTCCAATTTGGCATATCAGGATTTTCCGGTATGTTTGCTCCAGGATTGCCATATCTCTGGCTTCTCCATTCTGTATAAAATTTTGCTACTCCACTTAGAACGCCGTTTTTGGCCTCAAACGAAATTTTATCGACCGGGGACAGCCCTCTTTCATTTCTATTATCAAACATATTTTCCTTTCTTGTCATTCCCGCAAGGGCGGGAATCTATGTTTTTGTAGCGTACCCATTTATGGGCTGCAGTAATAAATCCAGCCGATAAATCGGCGCGCTACAGTTTTAATTCTCTATTTAAATTATTCAACTGCGTTCTTACGCTCGCGTCAATCAGCGTGTCGTCCACTCGTACTACCACGCCGCCGATTATGGATTGGTCAATTTTTTGCTTGATTTCCAGCTTGGCGGGCAGGCCGGTGGCCTGCACTACAGCGTTTAATTCTTGGATGATCTGATGGTTCAACTCGGCTTCCCTTGCAACGGTCACTTTGGCTTCTTTTATACCTTCGGATGATAATTTTAATTTACGGAATTCGGCGTCTATTTCATCGTATTTTCCCAAATCCCCGTTTTGCGCCAAAATCCGCACAAAATTATCTAAAACCGCGTCGTGGTCTTTGGGATGGGTTTCCGTAACTGCTTCAAACAGCGCTTGGGCGTATTGGTTTGAGGTAAGTTTGGGCATAGGAATTTCATCAAGGACTTACTGCGGAGCTTCCCTCCTTGCTGAGGAGGGGTGGCGGCGATAGCCGACGGGGTGGTTGGAGTTTGGCCTGCGTTTTATTTCACCACCTCCCCCGCCTGTGGCGGGTACTCCTCCTTTGAAAGGAGGAGAAACTCCGTGGCGTTGCTTATTTCACATCTGCTAACGATTCTTTTATTAACTGCTGATCTGTCTTGGCGTCCAGCTTATGCCTTAATATCTTCTCCGTCGCGTTCGTCACCAAATCCGCCAGTTCAGTTTTGGCCTCCATTACTGACTTATTCTTTTCCGATTCAATTTGCGCTTTGGCTTGGTCAACGAGTTTTTGCTGATCTTGTTTAGTTTGGTCCATTATTGCCTGTTTGGCTTTGCCGGCTTCGTTTTGCGCGGCCGTAACAATGGCCGTAGACTGGCTGCGGACTTTAACCATTTCCAGCTCTTTCCATTTGCCGAATTCTTGTTTTTCTTTTTCCGTGGAGGCCGCGTTCTTCATCGCTTTTTCAATCCGGTCGGTGCGCTCTTGCAGTTTTTTGGCCACCGGCGTGAACACCCATTTCCATAAGACAAACAAAACCACGCCAAAGTTAATCAGCTGGGCAATAAACAGTTTTGCGTTCAGCCCCAGCACCGCGACCGGACTGCCGGAGTTGGCGGCTTCGTCCGCGGCGCGGGCAATGGGGATGAGAATATCAAGCATGTTCATGGGTTATATTCTTCTACTAAATACTAAAAGGTACTAAATATACTAAATACTAAACTAGCTAACTTCTGTTTCGTATTTCGTACTTTTAGTATACTTTAGTATTTAGTAGAGGTATTTTAAGTTGTAAATCCTGATGATCGTCAAAGCGACAATCATCAGTTCTAAAACCTAATGTAGCGTGCCGATTTATCGGCTGCAGCCCAATAAATTGGGCGCGCTACACGCTATTTTAATGTAAAGGTGACGACTAGCGCATAAATCGCGATGGCTTCGGCAAACGCCATACCGAGCAGCATCGGGACAAAGATTTTGTCCGTGCTTTCGGGGTTGCGGCCGATGCTTTCCATGGCTTTGCCGGCGATGCGGCCGATGGCTAAGGCCGGCGCGAATCCGCCGACGGCAATGGCCAAAGCTTTGGCCAGGTTAAGCACTGCTTGCGGTTCCATAAGTTTCCTTCTTTTCACAGTTGGTCGACAGTTTATATTATTGTTTAATGTCGCCTTGTGTGAGTTAATAGTTATAAGTTATGGAAACCAGTTTGGTAATAAGTTTATGGGTTTAAGTAACCTATAACTTACTACTTACAACTATACTGGTTTCTATAACCTATAACCATTTACCTATATCGCTTCCACCTCGTCAACTTCAATTTCGTGATGGTTAATTTCGGTATGCTCCTGGATTTGGGCCGTGGCAATGGTTAAATAGACTAGGGTCAAAATGGAAAATACCATAGCTTGAATGATGCCGACTAACAGCTCCAAAGCCATAAATGGCAGCGGAATAAAAAAGGCACCATAGCCGGCAATCAAGGACCCGATGACCGTGAGTAAAACCTCGCCGGCGAAAATGTTGCCGAATAACCGGAGTGACAAAGAAACCATTTTGGCAATTTCGGAAATAATTTCCAAAAGTCCCACAAAAAATTCAATTATCGCGACCAAAATGTTCATCGGGCTTAAGGATTTTACGGCCCGGTAGATATCGCCCAGCTTTATAAACTTGTTGGCATATTTAAAAAAGCCGATAGTAATAATCCCCGCAAAATGTGACAAGACTACGGCAAATACGGCCATAGCCAGAGTCAAATTGAGATCAGTATTGGCCGAACGCAGCAGCGGCACGGCTTCGCCGCCGCGCTGGACCACAATGCTGCTTATCCCCGGAAAAATTCCCAGCCAGTTGGAAGTCAGAATAAATAAAAAGATTCCGCCGACAATGGGCAGGAACTTTAGGGTTTTTTTGCGGTCCTTGGTAACGTTATCTATTTGCGCCAGCAAAACTTCCAAAATGGTTTCAAAAAAATTCACCAAACCTTTGGGCGCGCGATCATCGGCATAATATTTTTTGATGCCGCGGTTGAGGAAAAAAGCAAATATCACGAAAATTGCCAAAGCCGCCACGGCATTGATCATGGCGTTGGTTACGGGCAGGCCCAAGAGATTGAAGATGGGTTCAGCCGCGAGCGGCGGGAGGTTTAACATAGGCTTTTGTCATTCCGGAATTTTGCCATGTTTTGCAAAATATCCGGAATCTATTTTTTCGATCCCGGATATTTTTTGCGGCTTGCGATAATCATCAGCGCAAAAAAATCCGGGATGACCGCCGCAGGGCGGTCATTTAAGCATCTTTTTGTAATCAATAATTCTTTTGTAAATCGCAAAGCAGGTTATGGCTAATCCGGCTAAAATCCCGATAATCACGAAGAAATTATGATGATATTTGTCATCTAGCCATTTGCCAACCAGCACTCCGGCCAAAAGCGGCGCGGCAATTAAAAAGGCAAACTCTATCCCCGCTTCCAGCATTAGTATGCCGACCAGTTTTTGCTCGGGGTTCTTAGGAGGTTTGTCCGGTTCTTTTGGCGAATTTTCCATTCAAACTGTTTTAATGATGTTGGAAATAGACGGTCTTGTCAAGACCGGTTAAAATTGAGTGGCTTGACATTTTGATATCAATCACTTATGGAGCCGACGATCGGAATTGAACCGATAACCTACGGTTTACGATACCGTTGCTCTACCAATTGAGCTACGTCGGCGTGTTATTTGCAAAATCTCGGAGCCCCCTCCCCTCCTGAGGGGAGGGTTGGGGAGAGGTTGTATCCATCGCCGATTACTGCAACCTCTCTGTCCCGACTGAAGTCGGGACATCTCTCCTCAAGAGGAGAGAGCTCTGCGGTTAAACTTATAAACTTACAACCTTAAACTCCAAACTTCTTCCAAATAACCTCTTTGCCACTTCGCCGAATTTGTGATTATAATTGGTTACCAAAAATAGTCGCTTACGGCTTTTTGACAGCTTGCTGTTTATTTCCGGATGCCGTTTTAAATAGTCGCCGAGTTTGTTTGGAAGAAAGTCGGTTTGCGAAACGACTTTAATTTTTTTGCCGACGATTTTTTTTATCTGCCGCGCTAAAATCGGGTAATGGGTACAACCTAAAATCAGCGCTCCAATCCCCTGTTTTTGAAGCGGCTTTAAGTATAATTTTAAGGCATTTTCTGCCTTTTGTAAAGCATTTTGTTCAATTAGTGGCACTAATTTTGGCGTTGCCAGCTCAATAATTTTTGCGTTGGGGTCAATTTTCATCAGTTCTTTCTTATATATATGGGAGCGGATAGTTGCTGCCGTGCCGATTACCCCGATGATTTTTTGTTTGTGATTTTTATCCGCTTCTTCCAAAGTCGGAATGACTACGCCCAGCACGCGCCTTTCAGGATAAAACTTGGGCAAAAATTCCTGCTGGATTTTCCGCAATGCCAAAGCCGAGGCTGTGTTGCAGGCTAAAATTACCAGCTGGCAATTACGGTCAAAAAGATACTTAACCGCGTTGCGGGTAAATTTATAAACTTCATCCGCCGACCGGTTGCCGTATGGCAGGCGCTTGGTGTCGCCCAAGTAGATGTAATCATAGGCGGATAAGTTTTTCCCGCCGGTCCTCGACTCTGAGGGACGAGCATCGCTCGGACTCGAATGAGAGGCGGGTCCGCCCGCTTCGCTCTCGCGAATGCGAGGCGAGCCTTTGGCGGAAAAAATAGCTTTGGCAATTACCAACCCGCCTAGGCCGGAGTCAAAAATTCCGATTTTCATAAGTTTATTATAGCTGAAATCCGCTCAATCAGAAAGGACCGCCCTTGCTGTAAGGGCGGTCCTTTAGATGATGTCTACTTTATGCCAAACGGGCTTACCGAGTGTATACCCGGGTTGTAACTGCTGGTTGGGCCGCCTAAACAAAAAGATATTTCGTAGTTGCTGTTTGGGGAGGGGTTGGAATTTATTGTTTTTCCGGTTGGTCCTGTAGTCGTATAGTGATCGGAAACCGAATAATTGTAACTGTTTTGCGTAGCATTGCAATTTCCCCCTGGCGGCACCGGTGCAGTCGGGACTTGAGCTATGTATTTTGGAACTAAATCGTTCAAAGAATTCGGGTATTGATTTTTATCGTTATAATAAAGTTCCAAAGCACTCGCAAGCTGTTCCATATCGGCTAGCCGTTTGCTATCTAGAGACTGGCTTTGCCCTTCCAGTTTTGAATCGTCAATCCCCTGGTTCGGCAAACTGCCTGTCGGCGTCAGGGCCGACATTCCCGACCCCATTTGTTGTTGGATGTATTGGATAAGGTCAAGCGCGTTGGCCGGGGCGGTTACGGTTTCTTTTTTGCCGTAGTCCGAGTAGGTGGCGTCAAAAGTCAAGTCAGCCTGCGGCGCGGGCTTGTTATCGGGCGCCGGTTGCTGGACATCGGCCTGTTTGTGGCAGTTGGCCGGAGTGTCATTGCAAACGACGCCGCCCTGTATGCCTTCAGGCGTAAGTTTGGCCAGCCCGGGCGGATAGCTGCCGGTCGCGCCGCCCAGGCAGAATGTCAAAGTATAGGATGGATAAACCAGTAAACCGTTATTGGTCGTTGGTGTGCCGCCGGCCAAGTACCAGTAGGCGTTATAATAGTCGCTGCAGTCCCCGTCGCTAGGCTGTGGCGCGACAGGCTGGGAACCGATGTATTTTGGCGCAATGCCGATTGCCTGGCCGTTTTGGGAGGCAGGATAGCCGTTGTGGTCATTGTAGTAGAGCTCCAGTGCCGCGGCCATTTGCCTGACATCGGCGATTCTTTTGGCGTCGCGGGAATCCGAGCGGGCAATACCCAAAGGGTTGCCGGCGCCGTCGGCCCAGGAAGCCACTCCGGGAAATTTTAGGTCAAGGTGGATTTTGTAGAGTTGGGAATCTTTTTTGCCGGTCCAGGTTTCAAAATCGGCGATGGTGATTTTGTCTATGGCCGAAATCATGACTTGTTTGACGGCCCCGGCTTCGGCGGTTTGCGCAAGCGTTGAGGAGGCGTAAGCATCGTCAAAAATCACGCCGACGGCCGTTTTTAAGACTGATTTGTCCACTTGGTTTTGCAGATGGTAGGTCGCCACGCCGCTGACGGTTTCGCTGCCGAGCATTTTTGTCGGCGTAACCACCTGTTTGTTCTTTAAAATGTTGGCAAGGTCAGCCTGCATTTTGGCCTGAATCTGCTTTTGCCGGTCAAATTGCGCGCTGTAACTGGCGGTTAAAGGCGAGGACGAAGCGAATTTTTCGGCCTCGTCAAGATCTAGTTTTATCCAATTTATCTGCTGGCCGGCCGCCTGGCTTATTCCCGGAATGTTGCTTAAATCGGCATAAATTACCTTGCCCAAAACCATAAGCTTAAACTCCACGCTGCCCGACTGGGCGGCGCTCAGCGAACTTTGGGGGATTTGGTAACCCAAGGTGAGGTCGGAATTTCCAACCGTTGTGGAGGCATTGGTTGTGTCGGAATAGGCCGTGCCTTTTAGGGAAAAAGTGAAAGGTTGGGTTTTGCCGGAAGAATCGGCGACCCCGGGGTCGCTGTAGTTGATGTTAAAAGCGGATTTGCCGATGGGATTTTTTTTGGCCGCAGCAAAATTATTCCAGATTTTGGCCGGCGAGGGGTTGATAAAATTGGCGTAGGCAAAGTAGCCGCCTGCCCCAAGCGCCGCCAGAATGATGACTCCAATAGCCGCCAAAATAATTTTTTTGGCCGGCTTGGTCCCGCCGAAATGGGTGTCGCTTAAAGCTGTTCCCGGCGGCAAAGCCGCTTCCCTTGGTGTTTGACCGGCCGGTTGTCCGGGAAATTTTGGCGTAGCCGGCGGTTGGGTTTGAAGTTGGTCAGCGGGCCCGGCTTTGGAATTAAGATCCTGTTCAGCAAAATGGACGTGCATAACCGCCGGGGCAGTCTGGGCCGGAAAAACCGCGGGCCTTTGGCCGGCCGGTTGCGCCGCCGGTTTGGCGGTTTGGGTTGCGGCCGGGGAAAATTGCGTTGCCGCATTGCTCGGCTGAACCGGTAAATTGCCGACGGCGGGCAACGGCCCGCGCTGCTGCGGCGGGCTGCTTTCCAGGCGCGCGTAGGAAAAACTGTCTTCCACTTCGCCGGAATTCCACCCGACATCCAGCAGATTTTGTTTAATTTCCTGATCTTGCAGCCCGTGCTGCCGGGCTTCCTTAATGTAGCTGACAATTTCTATTTCCATGGTTTTTATTTTAATTAGGGTATTAGCCTTAATAATTATACACCTATTTTGAATTTTACTAATCCACAAGCCAAAATTTTATAAATTGACGATTTTTATGACTTTAAGGTTTTGTGTCTCCTGCTGGTACCAGGCGTTAAAATCCCCGCCTGCCAAAAAAATTTGCCGCAAATGGAGCCGAAGCCCACCGTTTGGGCCGTGGTTGTCTTTGTCTTCCACAAAAACCAACTCAATGCCGTAGCGCGTTGGGATAATTTTGATTTGTCCGGCCGCGGCGTTGTTTAAGGCGTTGGCCACTTCCGGCAGGATTTTATCCGGCTCCACAAAACCCAGGTCGCCTCCCAGATTTTTGGTTGATTGGTCCTGGCTGAAGTTTTGCGCCAGCTCGGCAAAGGATGCGCCGTTGTTAAATTGATTTACAATTTGGTCCGCTTGGGTGTAAGCTTGGTTGTTCAGCGCGCGCTGGCCGTAAAACCACGCCGTTACATTGGCGGCCGTGACTTGCGCGCTTAATACTTCGCTTTTGTAGTTTGATTCTGTGAGGCCGTATTGGGACAATTGCGCGCTGAGGTTTGTTTGGTTTTGGGTCTTTAAGCTGTTGAATTCCCGGTCAATTTGGCCGGATGTCGGGCTGGCGTGTTTTTCCGCGGCTACGATTTCCAGTTTTTTTTCCGCGATGAGGCGGTCAAAGACGGAGGCCTTGAGGTTATCCGTATTTTGCCCGGCAAAATTTTGTGCCAGATTGTATCGCCCAATAAAAGCTTTGACGGTCACGGGCCGCCCGCCCACCAGCGCGGCCGGAAACGGCAAGACGCTGAAGACCTTTTCTTTGGCCGGGGTTAAGGAGCCGTACGACAGCCAAGCCCAGGAGCCGATGAGAAAAACGATAACTATTGCAATAACTATAATGGCGGACTTCAGGAGTTTTTTTAAAATTGGTTTCATCGGGCTGTGTATTCAATATTTGTTTATGATTGATGGGCACCTTCGCTGACAAGACAAGCCCTGGCCGTTATTTATCGTTAACTGATAATTATCAGCCGGCGCTTGTGGAACCAGGAAAGTGCCCATCAACTAAAAACGGATAACAGTAATCAATCACTGCCGAAAAAATATTCAATCCATTTTTCATAATTCGGCGCGTTATCGGTTTGGCCGGCAGCTTCAGCCGCCACCGTTGGCGGCGCGTCAGTAAAACCGAACACCACTTCGCCGTTGCGTTTTAGGTTAAGCTGCTCCCGCGCCGCGCGCTCCTTAAAATCGCTGGAGCCGAGGTATGACAAAGACTGGGTGAGGCTCTGATTTTTCCCGTTCAGCGCCGTAATCTGGTCCTGCAATTTTTTTCTCTCTTTGTCTATGGCCAGCTGGTTTTTCCATTGGCCGTAGCGCAAATACGCTAAAAACAAAAACAGGCCGAGCAAAAGCAGTAAAGTCAGCTTGGACGATAATTTAAGTTTAAGCGCCATAAATTTTTAAACTTTAGGTTGATGCGATTGTAAAGCCCACAAAAAAGTTTTCAAATTTTCCGGCTCGCGCAGGCGTTCCAAAAGCAGCGGCTGGTCCAGCCCGGCCACGCGGACCTGGACGTTGCCGTAATTCAGCAAGGACGAAAAAAAGCCGGTGGTGGAATAGCTGATGTTTTGGATACGGTTAAGCGGCGATTCGGTAACCTGTTTTTTGAATAATGACACATAGCGGACAACAATCAGCCTTTGGTCCGTGACCACGTAGGAATTGGCCAGCCACAGCAGGTAACGGTATACGCCGTACAAAAGTAAAAGCAAAGTCCAAACCAAAAACCATTTGCCAAAATCCGCGAACAGCCCGGCGCGCGCCAGCAAAAACCAGGGCACGTAGAGCAAAACAAAAATAATCAGAATGGGCTTGCCGAGCGCCCATTCCGTCTGCCGGTAAATCCGGAAAACTTTTTCGTTCGGCTGGAGGTCTAGGGAGAACATAATCGTTTGGTTACCGGTAAAGCCAATTTTTAATGCCGGCCGTTAATAAACGCCGCACCAAACAGCGCCACCACCATGCTTGTTACCACGACCACCATCACAATGGCCATGACTTTATTAAGATATTTTCGGTTTCTGAATATGGACATTCTGGCAGTATTTTATCACACTTTGGGCAAAAAACAAAAAATCGGCCTTTTGCCGATATTGTAAAAATGCTAATTAAGTTTTGTGGCGGCGGAGGGGTCTGGTCTCGCGCCGCCACGTTTGGGGGAGCGTTTGGGTGCGGCAGGCGGCGCTGCCGTGTCCGGGCAGGCGGCACTAGCCAGCTCTTACGACATGGTCGTCCGGTTTGAACGGATTGATGCAGTGTCCGGTCATCTGGTGTGAACGAGTGTCGTACTCCAGCCTCAAGTCGACGTTTTCCAAGTGCGGGGTTGAAGGTACGGGCGTACAGAAGTAAATGATCTTACCCGGTTCTTTCCATTTGCCATTGAAAGTGACCTGAAACTGTTCTGGCAGCTCATTGTCCGTCCAAGTTCCTATTAGCTTGGGTTTGCACGGCAGGAATTCGTCCGGTTCTATTAAGAAGTAATTGATGGCCACTACCTCTGGCCTCAGTTCTTCTGTATTTAAAACCGTGAAGATTGCGTCGTGCAGCCTTGCGTTGGCATTCAAAACGTCCAATTGTGCGGTGCCCATAAGAACGGTTCCTCCTTTGTGAAACCGTACCTTTACTATAGCAAAAAATCGGCTTTTTGCCGATTAATTCAAATCCGGTAACTATTCGTGCGAATAGTTACCATGTTGGATTAAAGATTTTACTGCAGCCTTTTTTCTTAACTTTTTTCAGGCAACTCAAACGACTCCGGAACCGCTTCATTAATTTCCGTGATGAGACCTCTAATTTCTTCCTTTTGCGTCTCGATTAAACCTTTAATTTCTAAGAGCCTCGCCAATGTCGGGATATCGTTTTTTACCAAGTCGGCGGCAAATGTTTGCCAGTCGCCTTTTTGCTGTAAAATCCTCAGAAACTCGTCTAAATTGTAACGGGCGGTTTCCATAATACGCTTATCATCGGCTGTCCAATGGTGGTGGGTTCGTTCCGGTTTGCCGAGTTCAAACAAGGTTGGGCTTGGGTTTTGGTCCAGTAATTCCATAAGTTTATTTATTCGATTTGCATTTTAGCAAAAAACCGGCCTTTTGCCGATTTTATCTAAGCAATTTAATTAGCTGTTCGCGATCGTATTCCTTATCAAGTAAAAATTTTGCAATACTGTCAACTATTTCCCTTTTAATTTCGGCATGTCTGGGAACTGTTGTTGTTCCCCCATTTTTTAAGCAAGCGGCTCGGTCATGTTTGCCGCCTCCAATTATTGAAAGCCCTAACTTTTTTAGGGTTTTCAGCAGTTTTCTTCTTTTGACTGGAAAGTAAAATTCACTCATCAGACTCTTTGTAGCAGGATTTTAGTTTCAGGGATGGAAATTTTAAATCTTTCTTTTTGTTCGTCATTTGGCAAAAACGCAGGCATATAGGCTTGATATTGTCTTGGAATATTCAGATATGTATAAACGGCGTCGTTCACCATTTCAAAAATTTCTTTCCCGTTCTCTGCTTGGGTCATGCAGCCGGGTAAGTTCTCTACGAATACCACAAAACCGCCGTCTTGTGACGGTTTGATATTGACTACCAGTCTTTCCGGAAATTTGTATTTTAACGCCGTTGCCACTTCTGGGTCAATTTGTTTGAAAGGGTTATTAAACATACGCAATGATAATGATTAAATGAAAATTAACTCTATCATAATTTGTAACGTATGTCAAGTAGGTTTGTTTCAATTTATATTCTGGCTGATCAACCTAAGTATACCATTATTGGTTATTTTTTCAAAACAGCCAAGAACGCCTCTTGAGGTATATCAACTTTTCCAATCCTTTTCATCCGTTTCTTTCCCTTTTTTTGTTTTTGCAAAAGTTTCATTTTGCGGGTGACGTCGCCGCCATAGAAATAGCCGGTGACGTCTTTGCGGAGGGCGGAAATGGTTTCGCGGGCGATGATTTTGCCGCCGATGGCGGCTTGGATGGCGATTTCAAACTGGTGGCGCGGAATCAGTTTTTTTAATTTCTCCACGAGTTCTTTGCCGTCATTGGCAGCGGTGCCGCGGTACATCAGCGCGGCCAAGGCCGGCACCGGCTCGCCGGCCACCAAAATATCCACTTTAACCAAATCCCCTAGTCGCTCCTCTATAAATTCATAATTGAGCGAGGCGTATCCGTGAAGAGACGGATTTTAATTTATCATAAAAATCTATAATAATGTTGGAAAGCGGCATTTCAAAATGCATATCCACGCGGGAGCTTCCGATGTATTTAATGTCTTTGGAAATGGCGCGGCGCTGGGTGGCGATTTCCATAACCGGCCCGATGTATTCGGCGGGCGTCAAAATGTTAACGGTCATCCACGGCTCGTACATTTCTTTGATGACGCTGGGATCGGGCATTTCGGCCGGGTTGTGGATGTAGAGTTCTTCGTTGTTGGTTTTAATAATGCGATATGCGACGGACGGCGCGGTGAGCACCAAATCTAAATTATATTCGCGCGTTAAGCCGCTCCTGCACAATGTCCATATGAAAAGGCCGAAGAAACCGGTCCGGAAGCCAAAACCGATTGACGGGATGTTTATCGGCTCAAAGTCCAAGGATGCGTCGCTGAACTTTAGTTTATTCATCGCGTCCCTTAAAATAGGATAATCATCGCCGGATACCGGGAAAATGGTGGCGTAAACCATTGGCTTTATATGTTTGTAGCCTGGAAGCTGCTGGACTCGGTTTTGCGGTCAAACAGTGTAATGGTGTCGCCTACCCGCGCCTTTGACACGTCGCGAAGCCCGGTGACAATATAGCCGACTTCGCCGGTTTTAATTCCATCGCTGTTTTTCCATTTTGGGGTGGAAATAGCCGACCTCCAAACTTTCCGCCTCGGTTTGGCTGCCAATGGCAAAGATTTTTTGCCGCGCCTTCAGCTCGCCTTCAAAACAGCGCACGTATACTATCACTCCCCGATGAATATCATACAGCGAGTCAAAAATTAATCCTCTAAAAGGCTTTTGCTCGTCGCCCTTGGGCGGCGGCACTTTTTCTATGACTTCCTTTAATAATTTCCTCCACGCCTTCGCCGGTTTTGCCGGATGCGTACAAAATTTCATCTTCCGTAAACCCAAAGGCGGCTTTTAGTTCCTCCGCGGTTTTTTTGCGGTTGGAATTGGGCAAATCAATTTTATTGACGACGGGAATTAACGTCAAATTATGCTCCATTGCCAAGTGCACGTTAGCCAAAGTTTGCGCTTCTATGCCCTGGGTGGTGTCCACCACCAAAATCGCGCCTTCACAGCAGGCTAATGATCTGGATGACTTCATAGGTGAAATCAACGTGTCCCGGGGTATCAATCAGATTCAAGATGTAAGGCGTAGGGGAAGATATTATCTTCCCATTGTTCGGGCGGAGGGTATCCGCCCCTACATCCGGCAAACGATATTCCATCCTGACCGGCTGCAGCTTTATGGTAATTCCCCGCTCTCTTTCCAAATCCATCTGGTCCAAAAGCTGGTCTTTCATATCCCTCTGCTCACGGTATGGGTAATTTCCAAAAGCCGGTCAGCCAAAGTGGATTTGCCATGGTCGATATGGGCGATGATGCAGAAGTTTCGAATGTTTTCTTGGGGCATAATCTTTTTCCATTCCGACCGACGAGTGCATCCGACCCTTTCGGTTGAACTCAGGGTCGCCCTGAGCGTAGCCGAATGGGCGAGGAGTGGAGGAATCTGTATTTGAAACGTCAGGGAACGATAGATTTCTCGCCCTTGGTCATTGGGCTCGAAATGGTAAATTATAGTTTATCTAGTCTACATTAATCGGCGGAAAAAATCCATGGCGGTTTTGGCCTGTTTTAAGCCCAGACTGTTGGCGCAGAACAGAAAAACCAAAATTGCGAAAATTCCGGCTATGGCCGACTGAATTAAACTCCCTATTGTGGTATCGGTTTGCAGGCGGGAAGCCAGAAAATACAGAGCGCCGTAGCCAGCAAAACCCATCAAAACCGAGGCGGCCAAAATTTTGCCGATAAACACCATTATCGTTCTGTCAAAATCAATCAAAGACAAACCTTCTTTAATTTAGCCGGTAGCGCAAACAAATAAACATCAATAAAGAGTCAAACGCTGCAGGCAATGGCAAAACCCCAAGCAATGCCCATCAGGCCAAAACGTTTGCCTAACATAAGCCAAAACCGCCGTTCAAAATAATGGAACAGACGTTGACCGAACCGGAATTATGGTGTTCTGCCGCGCGTAAAAGCTGCGCGAAAACAGCGGACTTAGCGATTGGCTTACCAAGGACAAAGTCAAAATTCCGAATACCGTAAACAGGGCAATCGTGTTGTCCCAGTTAAAATTGCCGTGCCCGTAAATTACGCGCACAATGAAGGCGCGGAAAATAATCATTAACACGGACAGGGGCACCATAAAAAACAGCACGTCGGTAATGTTTTTGCCGAGTGTTTCCAAAAAACCGGTTTGGTTTTTGGCCGCAAAATATTCCGACAGCAGCGGGAAGGAAGCGGTGGCTACGGATAGCGCAAAAATCCCCGAAAGGCACGGCCGCCAAATTGTTGGCCGCGGTAAAAATCGTGACCGAACCCGCGGTTAAAATGGAGCCGACCGTGGTGGCAATTATCAAACTGACCTGGGAAATATCCATACCGATGACGCGGGGCAAAAACAGTTTAAAGATTTTTTTTAGCTCCGGACTGTGCCAGTCTATAATCGGCTGCCAGACAAAGCCGAGGCGGCGGCTTTCCAAAAATTGGACAAACATGTGTAAAAGCGCGCCTAAAATCACGCCCCAGCCCAGGCCAGTGAGCCCAAAATGCGGGTAAAATACCACAAGTCCAAAATAATCCCGAGATTATAAAGCACCGGCGCCAGGCTTAAGATCAGGAATTTTTTGTGGGAAGTTAAAATGCTGCTAAAGGTGTTGGATAAGGTAAATATAACCGGCGACAGCAAAAACAGGCGCATCATTTGGGTGGTGCGGAGAAGTTTTTCACCGGAAAATCCCGGCACTAAAAGTTTGGTGAGGTTCGGCGCAAAAAAGAATAGCAGCAGGCAAATTCCGGCCATCACTAAAAAAGACAAATTCAGAACGGAATTAGCAATCCGGTAAGCCCGTGCCTTGTCTTTTAGCAGCCATTCGCTGATTATGGGGATTAAAGCAACCGATAGCGTGCCTAAAACCAGCAAATTAAAAATAAAATCCGGCACTCGGAAGGCGGAAAAATAAATGTCGGACAAATCCCCCACCCCGATTTTGGCAATTATCAGCGGGTCGCGGAACAGCGCCACCAGCTTGGCCAGCAAAGTAAAAATGCCGATAATAAAGGCGGCTTTGCCGACGGTGAATTCGTTTTCGAGGGATGAGAAGGATTTCATAATGAATTTTTATTTAGGTGTCATCCCGCAATTTTTCAGGTTTTGGGATTTTATCGGTCCTGAAAAATTGCGGGATCCAGAATCTGGATCCCGGATATTTTTTGCGGCTTGCGATAACCATCTGCGCAAAAAATTCCGGGATGGCAGTAAAGCTTATGATTAATACCCACCAAACACTTCCCCAAGCAAAGTGTCTTTATCCAAACTGAAATTATAAGTGAAATGGTCAGCCTGTAAATTATCCGGCGAAAAATTCTGCCAGAGCAAATGCCGCGCCGGAAAATCCAGGCTGTAGGAAAAATCCGCGGGCAGGGCGCCGATTTGCTTTTGCGCCAAGAGGCTAAAATGATCAAGGCTTGCCAGTTTGAACGGCAACCTATAGGTCAATGTCACGGTCTTGGTTTGGCCGCCTTTGACCGTGAGCCAGTTGCCGAAAAAAGTTTTGCCCGCCTCGCGGCCGATGCTGGTGCCGGAGACAAAATCCTTGACAATACTTTGTTCCCAGACCGCAACATCTGGGTCGGTTTGGTATCCGGCAGTGTCCGGAGGCGTGCCGGTATTATAGTCAAAACCCGCGTTGCTGACGAGCGTAGAGCCCTGCGGCACCATGATCCTGATAAAGCTGGCGTTGGCCGTGCCCGGAAGGTCGGGCATGGTGTTGGTGCGCGTGATAATGAGCTGGTCGGTGAGCTGGCCGTCTTTGGCAATCGATGTTTTTAGGTTAAGGCTTTGTTTTAAATACAAATCGGTTTTGCTGCCGTTTAAATTGGCGCTGATAATATTTAAATAGTCACGGTCAGCGTCCAAAATCCCGCCGCCCCAGTTGTAGGCTTTGATTTGGGTTTCGGTTGGGTTGTCGCGCGCGTATAAAACCAGCTGTTTTTGGTTAAAGCTGTCTTGGATAATCTGCAGTAGCTGTGGAAATTGTTCTTTGGGCAGGCTGCCGAGCCGCGTGAGCAAAACCGGAAACAAATCAGCCAAAATTTGTTTGGGCTTGTTGTCCGAGCCATTGTAATAAATCGAAGACTGGATTTGAATAGTTTCAATAAAATTGTCAGGCGTCAAAGTGACGCCGTAGCGCGGCAGTTGGATTGGCCCGGTGAGGGCCAGCAGATTTTGTAAAACCGTGGGCGTTAACGCGACAATCTCGTCCGGAGTCTGGCCGCCCTCCTGTTCGTAGAAGTGGGTGATTTTTTGGGCCGTGGACGGAAAATCCGCGAACCAGTTGGCATCGCGTAAAAACCAGCGGTCATTGACCGCGTAAATCGGAAACGGCGGCTGGATTTTTTGGGACAGCTGACCGTCTAAATCGTAAATACTGCTGACGTTTAAGGATAGGAGGTTGCCATTAACAATATGGGCATCGCCAAAAGTGCCCATAAAGCCGCCGGTCGGCCGGAGTTCGTTATTGTTTTCCATTAAAAGCAGTACGCGCTTGTCGCCGTTTAACAGGCCAAAAGCCAAATTTACGGTATCGCGCAAATCCTCAAAAGCCCGCTGGATAATGACGTAATTTTGCTGCAGGGCCGCCAGTTTTTCGCGATAAGCTCCGGGCAGCAAATTGGAGTTGACGCTTTGAACCAAGTTCCCGGCTTGGTTAATTTGAGCCAAAGCTGTATCGATGAGCGTTTTGGAAGCGGCTAAATCGGGATTATTTTGTCCATTGCCGGAAAGGCCAACGGCCGTAATGCTCAAACTGCCGAAATTTTGGCAGGCTTTGGTAAAATTCTCGCCCGCGCCCGACAACAGCGCCGCGGCCGCGAACAATTTGTCGGAATCCTGTTTTTGCGGCAGCAAATTCAGCAAATCGTTGAGTCCGCGGTTTTCATCCGCCAACTGTTTTTGTCCGGTGGCAAAGGCCTGATAAGCCTGTTGAAATTTTGCCCCGGCTTCGCTAAAATTTTGATCTTGTAAAGCATTTTTGGCATCAGCTAAATCCTGGCTGCCGAGCAGGGCCACGTTCACGAGGCGATTTTTGAGCTCCAGTCCTTTGGCCAATAAATGAAACGCGGCCAGTCCGCCATAACTCAAAAGCGCGATAACCAGAAAGGTGGCCAGGGTTTTACCCAGATGACCGTTTTTTATCAAGGCTAATCTTTGCCGCGCCGCTGCGGCTGTCGCGGCAAGCTGTTTTTGGATGAACGCCAGCGACCGACTGAAAAACCCGTAGACCGCGCTGCCGAAGCGAAAGCATACGCCGACAACAATTGCCCAAATAAATTTTGGCAAGGTTTTCAGCGCGGTTTTCCAGGTCAAATTTTGCCGCTCCCCGACAAAATTTAAGTAACGGCCTTTTTGGGTGTAAAATTTAAATTTTTGTTGCTTCATATGCTATTTTTAGACAGGTATGACCAGGAAGCCATAAACTAAGTTTGGCCGATGTTCATGATAAATGGATTTTAGTCTCGAGGTTTCTCCATCCCGACCCGACTTCCCCCGGACTGAGATCCGGGGTTCGTCGGGCAAAGCCGACGCTGGCAAGTGGCTTGCCCGCCGTAGCCTTGGCGGAGGCGGGAGGGATCTGTTTAATCACAGATTTCTCGCCCTATGTCCTTGGGCTCGAAATGGAACGTCGGCAGCATAGTCCTAAGGTTCTATCAACTCCCCTGTCTTGAAATATTAAACACAATCCCCATAGCGGCAAGATTAATCAGCAGAGCGGTGCTGCCGTAACTGAAAACGGCAGCGGGATGCCGGTAAGCGGCAGCAAACCAACCATGGCGCCGATGTTGACAACTGCCTGTAAAATTATCCATAAGGTAATGCCTCCGGCGGCCAGCTTGCCGAACATGTCGGGCGCGCGCCTACTGACCAAAAAACCCTGGACCGCCAGCAGGCCGAACAGGCCCAAAATAAAAATTACGCGGGCAAAGCCGAGCTCTTCCGAGGTCACGGCAAAAATGGAATCGTTCATTGCTTCCGGCAAATAATTGTGTTTTTGGCGTGACAGGCCGTAGCCGTAACCCCAGACTTCCCCGGAGCCGATGGCTAAAAGCGATTGGTTGATCTGGTAGCTGGCGTTTTGTTTGTCGACCGAAGGGTTAAAAAAGCTGGTCAGGCGCTGGGCGCGGTACGGTTCCAGCCGGACAAACACAAACAGCAACAGCAGGCCGGCCAAAACGATGCCAAAAAAAATTTTAAAATCCACACCGGCTTCAAACAGCATGCCTAAGGCCACGCCCACCAAAACCAGCATGGTGCCCAAGTCCGGCTGCCACAAAATCAAAGCGGCAAACAGAGCCACAATCACTAAAGACGGGAGCAAGCCGAAATAAAAATTGTTCAGCGCCCGGCGTTTTTTGTCTACCCAGGAGGCGATGTAAAAAATAATCACCAGCTTGGCCAGCTCCGAAGGCTGGAAGGACAGTGCCCCAAAATGCAGCCAGCGCTCGGCGCCGCCGGAGCTGAAGCCGAACGCGCTGATTTTTACCATGGCCAGAAGCAGCAGCGATACAATCAGCAAAACCGGTAAATATTTTTGCCAGATGTGGTAATCGGCCTTAGAAAAAATCAGCAGCGCAAGCAACCCAAGCGCGCCGCCGTAAAGCACCTGGTGGTAAATGTAATAAGTGGTGGTGCCGAAGTTTTGGTAGGACTGCACTGTGGAAGCCGAATACAGCGCCGCCAGCCCGTAGAGCAGCAGCAGAATCAGGGTGGTAAACAGCGGCCAGTTAAAATCGCCCTTGGTTTTCTTTTTTTTGATCATGCTAAGTTTATTCACTGGCTTTACTAACTACTAATTTTTACGAATATACTAATACAAGCGCACTATTCGTATATTAGTATTGATTAGTAGTTAGTAAAGATAGAAAAATTTTAAAAAGATGTAGCGTGTAACTTAAACTGCTTTCCCCGGTCCGCGTAATTTTTAAACATATCAAAACTGGCGCAAGCCGGGCTGAACAGCACCACGTCGCCCGCTGCTGCAACGGATTTGATTTGGAAAAAAATTTCCGCCATATTTTTTGCGCCTTCCAGGGTTTTTATTTTACCGATATTTATCGCAGACTTGATTTTGGCCGCCTCCTGGCCGATCAAAATTACGCTTTTAACATTTTTACTTTCCGTAATTGTCCGTCCCAGGTCCGTAAAGTCTGCGTGCTTGGAAGAGCCGCCTAAAATAACAATCAATGGTTCATCGAAAGATTTTATTGCTGCAATGGCGGTTTCCGGCGTGGTAGAAAAGGAGTCATTGTAAAATTTTATACCTTGTTTTTCGGTCACGAATTCCAGGCGATGTTCCAAACCTTTGAATCCCGTTACGGCTTGGGTGATGGTTTTGTCATCGATGTTTAAAATCTTGCCGACGCAGGTCGCGGCGCAGACGTTTTCCAGATTGTGTGCTCCACGGAGTTGTAGGTTTTTTATTTCAAGAATGTTACATACTCTTGTAGGGGCATGCCGCGGCATGCCTTTTTCTTCGGCACGCCACGGCGTGCCGCTACAGTAAACGCTGTCATCTTTTATAAAACATCCCTCTCCTAAAAGTTTTTGTCTGCTGAAATAAATTTTTTTGCCTTTTCCCAGCTCGCCGATTTTTATTGAATTTTCAAAATCCGCGTTCACTACGGCAAAATCATCAGCGGTTTGGAATTTTGTTATTGCCGATTTGGCTTCAACGTATTCTTTTTGGCTCGCGTGATAATCCAAATGCTCGCTCGTGACCATCAGAACAACTCCGACGTGAGGGCTGCGGTCCAAATCCTGCAGTTGAAAACTGGACAGCTCGTAAACCACCCAATCATCTGTCTTCAAATCATCCAGAATCTCCAGAGGCTGAATCTTTGCCGATATTGCCGGTGAGATAATGTTTCCCCGGTTTAGCGTGCCGATTTATCGGCGACCTTGGAAGCCGATAAATGGGCGCGCTACAGCTTAAAATTTGATATATCAAACTTACTGTCGTCCCCTTTCCCTTTGTTCCCGTGACACCGATAATTTTGCACGGGCAATGCTCAAAAAACCATTTGGTTTGAGATGTTATGGCCAAGCCTGCCGATGATGCCCCTCGGGCACGGGCCGCACTTGAGCCGAGGGGCATCATCTGATCAATATCAGATAATCTAATCCCCGGACTCCTAAACGCCACGTCAAACCCTATCAACTCCTTAAAACATCCGGCCCAAAAATAAAATTTAACCCCAATTTCCTAATTTCCGATTTCTCAATTTCATCCCAGTCTTCCCAAGGCCTTTGATCAAACAGCACGGGTTTTATGCCGTGCTTTAATAGATACTTCGTCACCGCTTTGCCTTCCCGCCCATACCCCAAAATGGCGATTAGTTTATTTTGCAAATCTTCAATTTCCATCGAATAAAACTTTAATCAATCGGCTTTGCAGAGAAATGGACATCTGATATAAAAAATCAGTTTTTTCTCAGCACATACCCCGGCAGCTTGCCGGTCGGTTGGCCGTTAGTAAAAACTTCCTTGCCGTTGACGAAGACGTGTTCAATGCCACTGGAAAATTGGTAGGGATTTTCGTAAGTCGCTTTGTCGGCGATAACGTTTTCATCAAAAATTACCAAATCGGCAAAGCTCCCGGTTTTAATTTCCCCGCGTTTTTTAAAGCCGACTTTTTTGGCCGGACCGGAGGTGAGTTTTTTAATCGCCTGCGGCAAACTCAAGCCGCCGCCATTTATCATCTGCTTCAAAAATTTGGTGGCGCTGCCGAAACAGCGCGGGTGCACCAGGCGGTGCTTAACATCAAGTCCAAAACCCGCGCCGTCCGTGCCGATAAAAGACAATGGATGAGCGGCTAATTGGTTGACTTGGTCCATATCCAAATTTTTATCAAACACCATAACTTCGCTGCCGCCGTTTTCAATGATGTTCAGCACCGCCTGTTCGCTGGAGCATTCCATGTTCTTGGCAATTTGGCCAATGGTTTTGCCGGCAAAATTGAGTTTGTTGGAAGTGGAGGCCACCATCATGGCCGGAAATTTGTTGTTGCTGTTGTTCAAGTACGTCAAAACTTTATTCTTTTGGGTGGGGTCGGCAAAATGTTTAAGCATTAGGATTCTTCCGCCTTCCACGGCCCACTTGGGTAAATAGCTGTACAAGACCTGCCAGACCGTGTCGTAAGGATAAACGTCAAAATGCACGTTGGTCCCGCGGTGGTAGGCGCTTTCCAATTTATTTAAAGCTTCGGGCAATTTGGACCAGTGGTCCCGGCCGCGGACTTTAAAGTGGGAAATTTTTAAATTGACTCCGGTATTGGCCGCAATGTCTAAAACTTCATCCAAAGCTTCCACGACTTCCCCGCTTTCGTTGCGCAAATGCACGGAGAACATAGCCTTGTCCTGCTTGACGATTTTGGCCAACTCAAAAAGTTCCAGTTCCGAAATAATGATTTCGTGCGCGTAAGACAGCCCGCTGGACAAACCGAACGCCCCGGCTTCCAGGCTTTCTTTGAGAATGCGTTTGAGCGCGTTAAGCTCTTGGGGCGTAAGTCCCCGGATTTGGTCGCCGACCAGGCCGCGCCGCAAAGTGGAATAGCCGACCAGGCTGGCGACGTTGCAGCCGAGGCGCTGTTTGGACATTTCCTCTATGTATTCGGAAAACGATTGCCAGTTAACGTTGGTCGCTTCCAAATTATGCCATTTTTGGATGGATTTAAGGGACTCGGGGCTCAAAAGAGGCGCCAAACTGGCCCCGCAGTTGCCGAGTAATATGGTAGTGTAGCCTTGGCTGATTAAACTGTCCAAAGAGGGATTGTCAAAAATTTGCCAGTAGCTGTCGCTGTGGTTTTGCAAATCAATAAAGCCGGGAGCCAAAATTTTTCCCGAGGCGTCCAAAACGGTTTCCGCCGGCATATTAATTTTTGGCGCAATGTTGACAATCTCGTCGCCCTGCACGGCGACGTCGGCAACTATCGGGTTATCCGATATGCCGTCAATCAGTTTTGAGTTCTTGATGAGTAGCGAGTACATAAAAGAAATACGATAGAAATAGTAGAAATATGTAGAAATAAAATTGCGCTACTTGTCGCGGTTCTTATACGTTACGGTTATAAAGTTGTTAAGTTTGATAGAAAATTGTTTGGCTATTTCCCTGAATTTGGCCGCCTTGTCCTTATCAACCATGCTTCTTTCTTCCATTAAATCTAACCAATGTAGCCAGCATTCAAACAAGGAAGCACGGGAATTATAATAGAATTTAATCCGGTCTAAATAGTGGAATCGTCCGTAGCCTTCGGCTATATTGGCTCCGGTGGAATCGGTTGACTCAATAAATTGGTCGCCGTTGATTTTTTTCAGCCTCCAGTCCAATGGTTCGTACATTTCCCATGCAAGCTTTGATAGCTCACGGGACATCTTATAAACCTCAAGTTCATAAAGGTTGATATAAGGGCTTTCCTGCATACAATTTATTTCTATTTTATTTCAACCGTATATCTTTAACCAATGAAGTATACAACCACTCCAAGAATACACATCACCGCGGAAATAATCCAAAAGCGCATGGTGATTTGCGATTCCGGCCAGCCGAGCGCCTGCAAATGGTGGTGGACAGGCGCGGACAAAAATAATTTCTTTTTAAAATATCTTTTCCAGAATAATTGTAAAATCACCGACACCGCCTCCAGCAAAAAAATAAACCCGATTAAAGCCAGCAAAAAAATGGAATTCGTTAAAAAAGCTACCACGGCCAGCAGCACGCCCAGGCCCATGGAACCGGTATCGCCCATAATAAATTTGGCCGGGTGCACGTTAAACCACAAAAATGCCAGCAGCGCGCCGCAAATGGCCGCCAAAAAAGCCGCCAGATCGTGCTTGCCCTGTAAAAAAGCGATTAACCCATAGGCAAAAAATGCCAACAGCAATGTCCCGCCGGCCAGCCCGTCCAGGCCGTCGGCCTCGTTTACCGCGAAACTCGTGGAAACCACGGCGAGCACGAAAAACGGCAAAAACCAGATTCCCATATGCCATGCCCCGTAAAAAGGTACGTGGACGTCGGCAAAACCGAGTTTGAAATAAAACCACCAGGCGCCAATGATCGCGACTAATGCGTATAAAATAAATTTAAACCTAAAACGGAACCCCCGCCCTTTGTGGCCGAGCTGTTTAATGTCCAGCCAATCATCAATTAAACCGACGATGGAAGCGCCGAGTAGCGCCCCAAAAGGCAGCAAAGTTTCGCGCCGCGAGTAAAAATCCAGGTTGGAAAAGAACGGGATATGCGCGACCCGGTTCAAAAACCAGAACAACCCGAATAACACGGCCAGCGTCCCCCAGACCAGAATGCCGCCCATGCTCGGAGTGCCGGCTTTGGCCGCGTGCATTTTAGAATACAGCGGCGTGTCGCCGTCGTCGCGAATTTGTTTGCCCAGTTTGTAGCGGCTCAAAAACTCCAGCAATATTGGGGTAAAAGCCAAAGCGGTAATGAACGCCAGGGAAACCAGAATGAAAATTTTGGTCAGCTGGGAAAACGCCATAATCAAATTTTACCACAAATATGGATATATGCCAAATTTTTTAAAATTTGGCGAATTGATTGATGGGCATCTTCGGGATCGGATTATAGCCGGCGGTAACGAGCCAGTTTGCCTATGAATGTCAGCTAACTTTTACAGCCGCTGGAAGATGCCCATCAATTTTAAACGGCTTTGATTTACCACGAAAGCCGGTCGGCAACCAGCTGCTTTAAAGTCAGTGTGTCCTGTTCGCGGTCAGCACTGCCCAGGACTAAAATAATGATCTCGTGATTGTTTTCCAGCACCTTGGTGGCCATGGCGCCTTGCGAGCCCGCCGTAAACCCGGTTTTGATCGCCAATAAATCCGAATGGTGCTTCAGCAGCGTATTGGTGGCAGGCACCTCATAATTAATTCCCGCCGAGCCGGAAAAATCCACAGCCGCGGTTTTGCCCAAGTTGGCAAACGCGGCCAAGGTTTGGGTTTCAGTTATCAGCTTTTCCAAATCAGTCGCCGTGGAATAATTGCCGACGTTGTCAAATCCCACCGGATTGGCAAAACTGGTATCAATCATGCCCAGGTCTTGGGCTTTTTGGTTCATTAAGTCAACGATTTTTTTGTCGCTGGCGTTTTCCACGGCCCGCGCCAAAACCTGCGCCGCGTCGTTGCACGAGCCCACAATCATGGCATCAAAAACATCCCCAGCCAAAACTTCATCGCCTGCTGAAAAATTGACTATGGGGCGGACTGCCGTCAAACCTGTTTTATCAATGGCGATAGGCTTGGCAAAATCCAAGTATTCATAGGCTAAAAGGCCGGTCATCAATTTAGTCAGGCTGGCGATGCCGAGTTTAAGATGGCCTTGGCGCTCAGCCAGAATTTGGCCGCCGCCGGATTTGTCGTAAACTAAAAAACTTTTAGCCGAGATGCGGGCCAGTTCATCTACGCTCAAAACCGGCGGCGTGGGCATGGCCGCGGCCGGCGCCCGGCTACGAAGATCGGTACTGGCGCCCAGGACTGTTCCGTTTGGCGGAACTTTGTCAGCCGCGATAGGCCGGCCGCTGCCGTTTGCCGGCACGGGCGGAAAATACACATACGCGGCGGCTTGCACCAAGACCAAAAACGCCGGCAGCAACATCCCGTAGCCTATTGCGGTTTGCTTGTGTTTTAAAAATTCAAACAACTGGGTTTTGGTTTTTCGATAAATTTTGCTATGGATAAAAGTTAATTTCCCTTATAATTATATCATATTAAATGTTGGGTTTCCGGGTTGACAAAGATTCCGATTGTGGATAAGATTTAATGGCGACGCTAATTCACGAATACTCGCGAATGACACGAATTCGTATCATTACTATGCCATTCGTCCGACCTCGGTTTGTGCCTTCAACCGAGACGGGTATATTAGTATCACTTTAAAAGTAACAAAAAAACTTATGTCCGAAGTTGTGCTAAACGAAAAAAATTTTGACAAAGAAGTTTTGGCTTCCGATTTGCCGGTGCTGGTGGATTTTTGGGCGGTCTGGTGCGGCCCGTGCAAGGTTTTGAGCCCGCTGGTGGAAGAATTGGCCAAAGAATACGCGGGCAAGCTCAAAGTCGGCAAGGTCAACGTGGATGAGAACAATAATCTCGCGATGAAGTACAACGTGATGAGCATTCCGACGCTGAAATTTTTCAAAAACGGGAAACTGGTGAGCGAACTTATCGGCGCGGCTCCCAAAGCGACGATAGTCGCGCAGTTGAATACTATCTTATAAACAAATATTTTAAAATCCCTCGGATTTCTCCGAGGGATTTTAATTTTCGTTAATCCACGTAGCTGACAATGACCGTAACTTTGTTGTCCGGGGTTTTGGATATGGTCACGTCCAGGCGGGCACCGGCTTTGGCGGCGGAAAGGTTCTTGATGGTGGGCTGGCTAATGCCGGAGACCACGGTCCAGCCGTTATCCTTTAGATACTTTTGGTAAACGCTAAAATTGTCATCCAGGCTCTTGGCGCTAACGTACTCCCGCGTGGACTGGGTTTTGCCGGAGACAGGGTCTTTGGCCGTGAAGTTCTGAAGGATAGTGGCGCCTTTTTCCCAGGGCAGGTTGGCAGGCAGGCCCGGCGGCACCTTGGCCGGAGGCACAGCCGCCACCTGGGGCATCGGGGGAGGGGTTTGGGCTTGAGAACTGGCCGAAGGCTTGGAAGCAGAATTGGGCACAGCTTGCCGCTTGGGCAGGACTTTGGCCGCGACTGTGATAATAACCAGCAAAACCAGAATTAGCAGGGGCGCCCAATATTTTTTGATCATAATTTTGTTTCTGTGCATAATCTTTTAGTCATTGATTATTTTAACGATAAGGCGAATCCGCCTTTGCCGACATTCTTGTCAATTATGTCAATCTTTTAAATTATGTCAATTATTTTACGGCCGTTCCTGAATAATCGGCGCGTTATTGCCGTTTAGGAACTGCTGCAGCGGCGTGAAGACACTTTTGATACCGGCGTTGGAACTTATTACAGCCCTATTCTGGAACAGGCGGCTGGCTGAGCCGGTGGAGCTGGCCGGCTGGATCATGGCGTTAAACACCAGATAGCCGTTCTGGCCGGCGGGAATGGTCACGCCCGTCAAATTAACCGTCAGCGTCTGGTTGGGCGGGCTGCCAGCCAGACTGGGGTTAAGTGTGTTGCCGGCGCAGGGAACATCCGGCGTAGTGCTGTAACACATCTTCCAGTCGCTGCCGGGGATTTGCAGGTTAGCCAGGGTGTCAACCACGCTGATATTTTTCATGTCGCTCGTGCCGGCCTTGTTGCAAATATCCACCGAGAAAGTCAGAATATCGCCGGACTTGAGCGAAACGTAGCTGGGCAGGGGGTTGCCGACGTCGTTGCACATTTTGCTGACCATATTCGCGCTGTCCACCAGAGCGCCATTGACCGCGATGGTTTCCTTGTCCGAGCCGATGAGGTTGGCCCCGCAGGCATAAGAAGCGATGGTGTTGGTTTCCGGGACGTGGGCCGAATCGCCGACAGCATTGGTGGCCGCAATACTATAGCTGTGGATATTGTTGTCCGGAGTCGTGAAGTCATAATAGAGTTCTTCGCCGGTTAAAGAGGCGGGGCTGCTGGCCGGGGCGGTCACCTGATAGATGCCGTCCATATAAATCTTAAAGCCGGTTTCGTTGTCGGAGTTATCAGTCCAAGTCAGGCGGACATAGTTGAGGCAAGCCGGCGGGTTGCCCACGCCGCCGGGGCAGATGGTGCCGGTATCGGAGTTGCAGGTGCCGCCGCCGGTGGGCGGATTCGGAGCCGTGGCACAGCTGGTATTGGGCATTACGCCGGCCGGGGAACCGGTATTTTGGTCGGCCGGAACCCTCGTGCCGTCGCCGCCCACGCTTTCCACCCAATAGTAGTAAGGGCCGCCGGTGGTAATGACATCGTTATACGGAGAACCCACGGTCGCTTGAGGAACGCCGGAAACGATTTTTTGAGCCGTGCCGGACGGAACGTCGGCAGGAGTATGGCTGTTGTTTACGGTATTGCGATAAACATTATAAGTCGTAGCGCCGCTGCCCGCCTGCCAGTAAAGATTAATTCCTGTTTTAGGACAAATGGCAACTCCTGCCGTCGCGGTCAACGAACCGCCGCCGCCGCCGCCCGGAGGGCCGGCGACTACCGTCACCTGCACGGTGGCGATGTTGGAAACCGCGCCCGGCTTGTCCGTAATCCTCAGGACGGAATAGGTGTAGGTGCCAACGGTGTCGTTAAAGGTTTTATTGCCCAAATCAATGTCGCAAGCCGCGGCCGAGGCCGGGCTGTTAACGGTAGTTTCGTAAGTCGGCGCGCCCTGGTTAAGGTCACTGTTCCAGTCGCATTTGCCGCCGCTTGAGACGCCAAAGTTGGCATCGGCCCAGCCGTCGGGATCGGAACTGCCCGCGCCTTTGCTGGCCGCCAAATAGACGTGGGTTGAAACGCCTTGAGCCACAGTAATGCTGTTGGCGTAAGTTGAACCGTCTTTGGAAATGGTGGCAACGGCCACCGGAGGGCTGTTAACCGCGCAGGCGGCCGAAGCGGTGGCCGAGGCTGTGTTGGAATCAGGGGAATTGCCCGCGGAATTTACGGCAACCACCTTGTAGTTGTGGGAACTACCAAAAACCAAACCGCTATCTATATAAGTACTGGTCGCGTTGGAATTGATAGAAGAGCCGTCGCGGTAGAGGTTATAGCTGGTGGCGCCCGCAGCATTGTTCCAGGATACGCTGATCTTGCCGCCGCAGGCGCCGGAGGTGGCGGCGGAAAGAGTAGGGGCGGGAGGGAGAACATTAACCACCACGCCATTGGTGTCGCTGCCTCCGGGACCGGTGCAGGTTAACACATCGGTTTGGGAAGCCGTCAAATTTCCGGTAGAGGCGCTGCCGCTTTGGCCGCTGCTCCAGTTGCCCGCCGGCATATTGCCGTTGACGTCGGTACAGGCAGTGGCGTTAGATATAGTCCAGCTTAAAGTCGCCGGGCTGTTGTAGTTTACGGGGTTTGGATTGGCCGCAAGCGTAACACTGGGTCCAGGATTGTTACAGGTAACCGCCGGACCGGAAGCTGCCATACTGTAGGCGCCGGAAGGAACCGAGGTGTGGAACCAGTCGGAATAGGTGTGTCCGGGAACAGAGGTGCCGCTCCAGTTGGTGGAGGCATAAGTTGAATCACTAAGAGCTAAATAGGTGCCGGCGGTGTCGTCGTGTACCCTGACATAAGAAGTGCTGTAGCCAAGCGGCAGGGTCCAGTGAAAACCCAAAGTGGTGCCGTTGGTTCCGCATCCGGAGGGAGTGATCATAATAACGTTAGTCGGGGCGGGCGGGATAATAACATTAACGGAAGCGCTGCCGCTGCCGCCGTTGCCGGTGCAGCTTAGCGTGTAAGTCCAAACATGTCCGGATCCGCTGTCGTTGCCTAAACTATTGGCCGGCACATTGGTGCCGTTGGTGCCGGCTTTACTGTCACTGTTGTTGCTGGTTAAGGTACAAGAATTGGCGTTGGTGGATGACCAGGTCAGGGTCGGGGTGTCGTTGTAGCCGTGGGTGTAAACGCTGCCGCTGTTGCTGGCCGAACCATAAGCCGTGTTAACCGTCAAACTGGCGGTGGCAGGAGCGCAGGCCGGAGGCGATGCTCGCAAATTTAAGCAGGTTGATGTGTCTTTGCCGCCTTCCCTAATCCAATAATTCGTGCCGTTGATGTTGTAAGCCGGGCTGCTGCAATTGTCGTATACTGGAATACAATAACTGGAAATCATTTGATCATGGGACGGATAGTAAAGATAGGTGGCGTTGGCCGGATTTGTCCCGTCGCCATAATAAGTCATGGCACACATATCGGTTTCGCAGGGGGTTAAAGTTCCAATGATTGTACCGACACTGACCGTCACGGAACTGGTCACGGGGCCAAGAATGTAGTAGGGATAAGCCGGGCTGTTATAGGTGCAGGTTTCGGTAAAAACGGTAGTTTGGGTTACATCGGAGATGTTTATGTAAGGATTGTATGTGTATGGCCCAAGCGTTGTCCAGAACCCCGCGTCCACAGTGGGGCTGGAAGTCACATAACAATTATTGGCATTGGTAAAAGTCGCATAAAGTTGGGTGGGGCCTCCTGGGCTTGGCAGGAAGTCGGGGGTAGCGGTAATGTGGGCCGTGGGCTGATTGGGAACGGAGGCGGAACAGGAAGCAGTGGTGCCACCGTTAGGGCTGGTACATTGCCAAGACCAGGGGCCGCTGCCGCTAAGGGTGGAAGGGCTAGCGATGCCGCTACTGCATAAAGTGCCGGTCGGAGCCGTAACATAGATGTTGCCGTTGGGAGGATTTTGGCAGGCTCCGTTAACAATGCAGGCGCCGCAATCAACGGGGCAAAGACTGCAGGTTTCCCCGCTGTGGCAAATGCCGTCGTTGACGCAGGTTTGAGTGGGGACGCAGTCGGCCTCGGAATTACAGTCTTGGCTGCCGGGGCCTGAATATGTCCTACAGGAAGAGCCTTCACATACGCTGTGCGTAAAATCAGACACGCAATAGGAACCGCAAGAACCCGGGACGTCGCACCACTCATCCGTCCCGCAATCCGAATTGCTGTTGCAGGCTATGGTGCAAGCAGTGGTGCAAACTCCGTTTCGGCAACGCGCGCCGCCGGTGCAATCAGAATCGCCGGTGCAGGAAGGAGGAGGTGGAGTAGTCCCTCCGCAGTCGCCTGTTATATAAAAGTGACAATCAGGGGGCATGCAATAACTGTCGGAGCAAGATGCGGGATATGGATCCAAAGCTTGGCAATCTGCATCAGAGTGACAACCGTCCCCAGTAGGAGCTGGGGCGGGGCCGTTCCAAACGCACGATCCTGACAGACAAATCCCATACATTACTGGCGGCGGGTCGCTAGCATAGATACAACTGTCCCCTTCAGTGCAACCGTACGCAAAGGGAATAAATAAAAACAAGCCCATCACAATAACGAAAGTGAACAAAGCAAATTTTGTTTTGGGTGTTGCCATATTATTAACTCCCTTTCTTTGCGATATAATAAATTACTAATATATTGGCTTCTTTGTCCGCGCCATTTTTCGCAAGTCTTATAATAGCCCCCTGTGTTCCATCTTTATTAGTCGCATGCATTGACACAAGTAGGTCGGTATTATTTTTATTCAATGTATACGTCCAGTCGCTGTTCTTAAAAAGGTTCTCATAACTGGTCACGGCCTCGGTTACCGTCAGCCCACTCACAAAATTTAAAATGAAACTAGCCACATTCCCTTGTTGCTGACTGTCTTCGTGTAACAATAAAGTACCCGATCCTGCTGTGAAAAAATATCTTCTGACTTCGTCCGACGAAACCGGGATTACTAAATTTTTAAGGGTTTGCGGGGAATTAACTGCGAAGTTATTTATTCCCCATTGATATTTTTTATTTACTGCTGCAAAAATCGCGACTGCCAAAACAGCCAAAATTATTATAACTATAATAATCCAGATTTTCCTGTGGTGGCTACTGGGGATGGGAACCGGAGGGACAGGATAATTGCCGCCACCGACATTCGGGGCGGTATTAAGATTATTTGGTTGTGGGTTTGTTTCTAAATTTTGGTCCATGGAGATAAAACATGGAACTTAATGTGTATAATTTATTATAGAACAAAATCAAGCTATTGAAAAGTCTGGAAAAGAATGGTATTTATAGTATAATCGTAAATCAATCCACCTGTCAATTATCGCAAATATTCGGCCTGATTGATGCAATTAACATATTTTTAAACAAAAAAAGAGGGCCACCGAGAAATACTTGGGTGGTGGCCCTCTGTGTTGCGCTCGGACGTGCATGCGGGGGCACGCCCGAGGTTGATGGCGAAGTGGCATGGCGGCGTCACCTCGTGTTCGGGGGGTTCGGGGTCGCGTTTGCGACCGACGCCGGGATGACCACGAGCGGGACGCTGTTTGACCTTAGGCCGTTGTTCACGACCCGGACGGTCCACACCGAGCCGACTGGAAGCCGGTCGGGAAGTTGGAAGGTGAGTAGTCGGTCAAAGGTGACATATACGAGGCTAGGATCGATCGGCGTGTCGTTGAAGTAAACTTGGGTCAAGGGCCCAAAGTTCTCCCCGACCACGGCGACCTGACAGCCCGCGCAACCCTTGAGATTGCCGGATCCGGGGATGGGCTTGGTGCCATATCCCGGATCGATGAAGGGAGCTCCCTCATCGAGGGTTGTGAACGTCACCACGTTGCCGGCCACGTAGAAATTAGTTGAGCCCGTCAGCTTGAAATAATACGTGGTCGTTGGCAAAATCGGACCGATGCAAGAAACCACATCCATCACGACCGGGCCTGTCCCGTCGGAGGGTGCATATTGACTGACATACGGGGCGCCTACGCCATTACTCGGCGTCGGCGGCGAGTCCGGGTTGTAAACGAATTGCGTATACGGTGTGGCCCCTGCCACTGACGCGCCAGGCTTGGGCACAATCTGCCCGACCAGGCACGCGCCGTGAGAACTTACGGCCGAAGCGTCCAGCGTCACAGCGCTGAAGCCCTGAGCGGAAGCGCTTGGCATAACAGCCAGCGCGAGAATCGCGGTGAGCACCGCGAGGGAAAACGTCTTCATCATTTGAATACTCCCTTGCAAACTATTTGCCCAATACTTCTGAGCGAACCGGGTACAAAAATTATACCCAAATCACTCAGAATATTGAGCCCGCAATAGGCCTCCTTGATTTTTAGCGCTTTAACAATAAGCCAAACTAATTGCTATCATCAAACGCATGGCAGGAAAACAAAACTATCCGTTACTCCTCAACCTTATTTAAGTTCGCCTGCCGTGAGTTTGAAAAATATCCATCTAAAATTTATCCGGCGTAAAAATCCTAAAGTTAATAAGAGTTAATAAAAGATTTTTTTACAATTTAACTTTATATTATACTACTTTAAAACAGTTTTGTCAATAACCCCTCAATTTAAAATTACTTTTACTTAAGCCAAAAATATCATCAAAATATTTAAATCCCTATTCAATAGGGATTATATTTTAGCACATTTTCCGCTAAAACTTAAATTTAAATTTTGGCGGGAAAAGTTTAAAGCTGATTTATCCGCCCCCGCCGGTTATAGTCAATATGGGGTCAAGTCTATATTTTTAACTTATTAAACAGTTTATCAACCTCAATGACAGTTTTTGAATATGAATATGGGGTCAAGTCTATATTTTTAACTTATTGTTAAACAGTTTATCAACCTCAATGACAGTTTTTGCAAGCTGTTTATCTGTAGATAATTTCTTTTGCAGTCGGATGAGTATCTGTGCGACAGCGGAATAATGCAAATTATTAAACTGCTCCCCTATCTCTTTTAAGGTCAACGGACTGTACCTCTTTAACGCGTAAACAATAATTTTGGTCTTGTCATTTTCACCCAATTTAAGCCTGTCAATTTTAGCAATTATTTCATGCGCGGATAAAACTTTTTGAACAGCTTTAAGCTTAGGAATTTCAAAATTTTCTTTTCCCTGTAAAAATTCTTCCTGTATTTGGTTAACAAAATCACTGCCACCTAAAATCAAGCTCTTAAAAGTATCTTTTTCGGGCTCCCAATCTTCCTCTTGGGCTTCGAGTGTATGCTTTTTTAACTCTTTAACAGCTTTACCTTTTGACTTGGCGTATTGAGAAAGCACCCATTTAGTGTTAAGAAATATCGGGGCTTTGGTTTTACCGATATATGAGGAGTAGCTGGAATGTTGATAATCTTCGGGCTTTTGTATTAGTTTGGCTTTGACAGGATTTAAATGGATATATTTGGCCAATTGCAGGGAATAACTGTCGCTGTCTACTAAAACTGCCTTGTAACGCCCTTGAAACAGCGGGCCTACTCTCTTATAGCGTTTATTAAATTTCTGAGTATGGTTGCCATCTAACTGGCGCATGGCTTTGCTTAAGTTTCCCTGGGGAGTTTGGAGGTATAGATGGTAGTGATTAGGCATTAGGCAAAAGGCGTAAACGATAACTCCGTATTTCTCGTATATATATTCGAGCAGCCCTAAAAAATATTCGTAGTCTTTAGGCTGGCGGAATATTTCCCGGCGTTCCAGACCACGATTAATAACATGATAAAAAGCACCTTCGTATTCTATTCTTAATGGTCTGGCCATAATCAAACAATATCAACTCAAATATATTTTGTCAAGAATATAGACTTGACCCCGTATCGTATATCGTATCTCATTATCAGCCGGCGCAATGAGCCAAGTTGACCTGGGCACTGCCCGGCTCTCCGACAACATTTACCTGGCTGTCAGCGGAGGGACGCTGTATGTCGCCTCCTACTAGCCCCGTTCCAGCGGGTGCGCCCAACGCAGGCACAAATAACTGGCAAACTCGCGGACCGACGTTCCCCCTGTGGAACGCCGGTCCTGTTTTTTTTGGACAAAGAAAAGGTGTCAGGAACCTTTTTTAGGTCTACCGCGACGTCTTAAAGTGAAATTTAAGCCTAACTTTGTCGCCATCACAGTTACCCAGGAATCTTTTCCTAGTGGGCCACCTCTTTTCATAGAGAAGCGATAGGGGGCCAAGTCTAGACATTGAACAGTTTACATAAATCATCAGCTTTTTAACCGCTTCTAGACAAATTCAATGCGCAAATCGCGCCGGAATGCTTTTGCGATTTTCTGCAAAGTTTCTGCGGTAAAATTTTGCTGTCCGGCTTCTATGCGGGCAACATTACTTTGCGTTGTACCCAGTTTTTTCGCCAATTGCGACTGGGATACCCCTCCCTCCTTGCGCAACTGAATCACTTGATAAGCGATTTCTAAGCGCTTGCCGGCTTCATCGTAATGTTTTTTAACTTGCGGATTTTTAAGCTGGGCTTTTAAGTAAGCCTGAAAGCTTATTGATTTTTTTAGACTTATTCTAGTTTTCATAAAGCTTTGGGTTATTAATAATTTGATGGTAATTGTTTAACGCTTTGCCTATTTCCGATTCCGGAGTTGCCGTGGTTTTTTTAAGAAAAGCGTGGAGCAGAATAATATTTTTTCCGACAAAAGTAAAAAAGAAAACTCGATGCCTGTTTCCGCCAAAATCCACGCGCAATTCCCTGATTTTATCCCGAATATGCTTGGCATATGGCTCATCAAGTACGCCTTTGTGTTCCCTTAAAAATTCAATGTACTTTAAAATTTTAGCCCTTTCCTTTTGGGCGATGCCGTCCAAGTACTCCCGAACCGGAATTTTCCCCGTATCCGGATTATAAAAAAACGTAATTTTATATTCGTCCATAAGTGTTTATTTTACTACTAGTATATCATATAAGATATGCCTGTCAAGTGGGCAAAAAGCAGGAATGACAAATGGGACAAAGGAGGACAAATGGGACATGACCCATTAGGAAGAAAAAGGTGTCAGGAACCTTTTTTAGGTCACCGCGACGTCTTAAAGTGGAATTTAAGCCTAACTTTGTCGCCATTAAATAAACAGAGGGTCAAGTCTTGACATTGGACATTTTTGCACAAGCCATCAACTTTCAAAATAAATCCGTTACAAATCTTTTTCCCCTTTGTTGCGTTTTCGCGTACGTACGCGCAAATGTAACAATATTTTGCACATCCCAAGAAGAGCACTTTCCGCTGAAATACCTCGCGTATATTAAACAACCGGCATTTTTACAAAAAACCGCTGCTTGGTGCAGCGATTTTTAAAACTAACGCTAATGTTCAAAGCTTCAACAAAGCCGCTTTAAGTTGCGGTACGTCGGTGCGGATAGTTTCCCATACAATGGCGGCATTTAAACTCGCATAATCATGGATCGCTTTATCCCGAAAGCCCGCGATTTCTTTCCAGGGAACGTCCGGTGCCTTGTCTTTAATGTCGCCGGATAAACGCTTAACTGCTTCTCCTATAATCTCCAAGCGCCTGACACAGGCGTCAAAGGTATCGGCATCGTTTACAAAACTTTCATAAGTCAAGTCTGCCGCGGATTGCTCAATTTTGGAAATCGCTTCCAAAATATCCTGTTTGTATTGTTCATCTCTGTCCATAAAGTAAAGCTAAGTCTTTTTCAATGCCGGGCTTAATAAGAAATTTTTCCGAACCCTGCACCACCACATCAACTTTAGTCCGCAATGTTTCTTTAAGCTCGTTTTCCATTCGGATAAACTGCACTAAGCTCGGAACCTTTTCAAACCTGACCAAAAGATCCACGTCGCTGTCCGGCCGCGCCTGGCCTCTGGCAACCGAACCAAAAACACCCGCGTATTCCACTCGGTATTTGCGAAGCACAGGGCTGACTTTTTTCTTGATTTGTTCTAAATTCATAAAGGTTTATTGGTGGTATTATAGCAGAACTTCTGGAAGTATCAAGGTCAGGGGGCCAAGTCCGAATTTTTGACATTTTGCACAAGCCATCAGCTTTTACCATCTTGTTTTAAATAATGCGTCCCCCACTAAATTACCCTTGTTGACTTTACGCTCGGCTGCGCGTTATTTCAAAATTGGACAAAAACAAAAAACCGCCCTATAAGAAGCGGTTCTTAAAAGTGATATTAATGCTCAAAGATGACAAATGCAAATGGGGACATGGCCCATTATTTAGCTTTTGGCTTGCCGGGATATCTTACCGCCCATCGTCAGGGGTCAAATCTTAAACGTCAGGGGGTCAAATTTTGACATTTGATATTTTACAATAATCGCCAACCTTACGGATTATCCTTCAGTAATCCGGTAATCTGTTTTTTAAATACCGGCAAATCTTCCACCGCAGTTTTCCAGACAACATCCGCCACAATATTAGGATAATCATGAATCAAAGCGTCTCTCATCCCCGCGGCGGAGCGCCATGGAACTTCGGGGTGGCTGTTCTTAAATTCCTCTGAAATGCGCTTAACCGCCTCGCCGATGATTTCAAAATTCCGAATAACTGAATCTTGCGTCTTTTCATCATTCCTAAACTGTTCCAGGGACATACCAAAGACATATCTTTGGATTTTTTCCAAAGCTTCCAAAATATCTTCAAGGTATCCTCTCGCGCCCGGATTAATCATAATATCCGCACTTGGTCTTTGATGATATTATCTTTGATTCTGGGTTTAATGGAACTATACTCAACTAAGTCAACTTTTTTGCCCAAAGTATCTTCCATACCGTGCTTTATCTCCACAAACTCAAACAATCCGTACGGTCTGGATATTTCTATAACCACATCAACATCGCTGTCCGGCCGCTCCTCTCCCCTGGCCACACTGCCAAAAACCGCGGCACGCTTGACCCCGTGCCTTAAAAGTATCGGGGTAATTTTAACTTTAATTTCTTCTATATTCATACCCGTATGGTATCATAAAATGGCGATTTTGAAAAGTCCGGCGTAAACTCTGTTTTCTTGGGAAAGGATAGGAAAGGGGGGTCAAGTCTGGACATTTGGCATTTTGCACAAGCCATCAACTTTTGCCAAAAGTTTCTTTCCCGTATTCCCATAAATTTGTCACCAATTTTTTAAATACAAAAAACCCGTTACCGAAGTAACGGTTTTTTTGGGCAAGACCTTTATAGGACAAATGGGGACATGACCCATTATTTTGTTATCGTTATTGAAAGCCTTTTTTTGTTACATTTGCGAGTACGTACGCGCAAATGTAACATTTTTTTGAATACTGAAATGTAAAAATCCCTGCCCTCCCCCGACTATCACCTATTTAATAATACACACGCACGCGTTTACAAAAAACCGCTGCTCGGGGCAGCGGTTTTTAAAACTAACGCTAATGTTCAAAAATGTTCAAAGCTTACGCCCACTTTGTGAGCGCGGCTTTGTCTATCCAATTCCCCACGTCCTTAATTCTGCGGCCGGGGACGGGGATTTCTTGGTCTTTGGTCCGCTTATCCTTGGCAAAAGAATCCACGGAATATTGGAGATCAGCCATTTTTTTGTGTGGCAAAAACATCTTTAAAAACCTCGATTTGATAATCTGTCAGTTTTTTGATATCGTCTGTGGATAACATATATTTGTTATTGTTGTTTACCTATTTTATGCCACGGTTTATTTTTGGTCAAACCGTTCCAAACCCGCCAGCTAAATTTTATATTGCTGGTTGGGTTTGAGGACGGTGCGCTCGGCGGGTTTGGGAGGGGTTGGGGGTTGTGGGACAACTGGAGACAGATCTTGCCGCGAAAATTCATCAGCCGATGGGTTTTTTACCTGCTCTGCGGGTTTGAAAATTTTTGCCACCGCGCGGTTTGTCTGCTCAGAATTTTGCTTTTGTTTTTGGCTGTGGATGTCGTGTACGGTTTGCCAAATGGGGTTTTCTTTGCGTTCGGGTTGTTTGGGCTTTTGTCCGCTTTGCTGATGGCGGTTATCCGATTGGCGGCGATTCTCTCTATCGCGATGGGGATTATGTTGGTCTTGGCGCTGGCTACGATGTTGGTCCGGACGACGATCGGCGCGTTGCTGGTTTTGGGGCTTGGGTTCCTGATTTTTTTGCGTCCCCGTAGGGGAGGGTTTTAAACCCTCCCCTACGTCGGTAAATTCAAGTTCATTTGATAGTTGGGGCGCGGGCATTTCTTTTTTGATATCAGGACTTTTAATTTGCGGCGCCGGAACGGGTGGGCTGACTGAATTATCAGAAGATTCCTCTTCCTGGTGCTCCGCCGTCTGCCCGGAGCCAATTTGCAAAGCCGACTCCTGGTGGTATTCCGCGCCCATCCAGCGGGAAATTTTTTCTTCCACTTCCGCGGCCGGATTGCTATAGCGCTCGCGCGAGACCTTGATGACTTTGTCCGATGTTGCCCGTGTTGTGCTCGGGCTTGGGCGCCAAAGTCGTGGCGGAAAACGGCTCGGAAGCCACGCCGTTAATCATCAATTTTAAAATAATTTGGTATTTGGGCAAGTTCACCAAATCAGACGGGGGTAAAGACCGGCTCAAATTCCGTTTACCAAAAATTCCGCGTCCTCGGCGCCGATGCGGAAAATTACTATAGTGCCGACGTTGCCGAAAATCGCGTCGCGGACTTTGGTGCTCTTGTCCTGCTCCAGCTGGGCAATATATTGGTGGCCGACAATCAGGTTCAAGCGGTATTTGCGCGCTTCGCTCAAAATTGTGGCAAAGCTTTCCGTGGCAAAATTCTGGAATTCGTCCACGTAAAAGTAAAAATCTTCGCGGTCTTTTTCCTCCAACGTCGGTGCGCGACATGGCGGCCAGCTGCAGCTTGGTCACCAGCATGGCGCCAAGCAGCGCCGAGTTGTCCTCGCCCATCCGGCCTTTGGACAAATCCATAATCAAAATTTTGCGCTGGTCCATAATTTCGCGCAAGTCAATGGTGCTCTTGGGCTGGCCCACAATGTTGCGGATAATAGCGCTGGATAAAAATTGGCCGACTTTGTTTTGGATGGGCGCGATGGCTTCGGTGCGGTACTTTTCGTTGTAATTGGCGAACTCATCCACCCAAAAAGCGCGGACCATTGGGTCTTTGACGTTGTCCACAATCCGTTTGCGGTATTTTTTGTCCACGTACATCCGGGTAATGCCCAAAAGGGTGTTGCCCGGGCTGTCCAGCAAAGCCAAAATCGTGTTATTCAAAATGTATTCCATCCTGGCCGACCACAAATTCGCCCAAATTTTGGTAAACACGCCCATCAAACCCGAAGCCACCAAGTGCTTATACTTGGGGTCCACGGATTCCAAAATGTTAAAAGCAACCGGAAAGTCCAAATCCGCCGGGTTAAAATAAATGACGTCATTGACGCGGCCGGAGGGCACGGAATCCAAAATCCGCTGGACAGAGTCGCCGTGCGGATCCAAAAACGCCACGCCGTGACCGTTACGGATGTCCTGAATGACCATGTTTTCCATGAGCGTGGTTTTACCCATGCCGGTCTTGCCGATAATGTACATGTGGCGGCGCCGGTCGTCGGCTTTAATGCCAAAAGGCGCTTCTCTGCCTCGGAAGTTGGTTTTGGCGAAAACTGTAATTTGATTATCGGTGGGCATGCAATATATTTCTATTTTATTTCTACTCTATTTCAACCGTATTTCAGAAACACAATAGAAATACGCTTCGCGAAATAAGTAGAAATAAGGTTGATATTAACTACATTTCCGCAATCGGCAAGTTGGCCGGCGGCTGGCTGGTCTTGCTTAAGGTCTGTTCAATGGCCGGATGCACGGTCGTGGTTTCCGTGGTAATCGGGAAATGGTAAAGCGTGGCCAATTCTTCCGTATTTAAAATAAACAGCGGACTGCCAACATCCCAGTCGCGTTTTTTATAACCCTTGAACAGCCAGCGTTTTTTGTATTTGAGCTTCCATTCCAAAACCGGCCTTTCCAGGGTTGGGGAAATGTAAGCGTCAATGTGCGTCCAGGTGGTGTGGATGTCCGGTTTGACTTTATTGTACATCGGCGCGGAAAAGGGCCGATAAGCGCCCACCACCATAAACGGCTTGCTCCGGTCAAACCTGTCTTTGGGGGCAATATACAGAAATCTGATTTTAGTCCGGTAGCCGGGTTTATTGGCTTTATTTTCTATTAAAGTCACGCGCATTTTTTCCGCTTCGGTCATGGACAGCCAGTTGTTGCGCGGCTTGTTTTGCTGCTCGTTGGGATGCGGGCCGTGGCCGTGGCTGTCGCCGCCGCGGAAAGCCTGGATGGCGGTCTTGCCTCCGAGGATTCCGAACGGCGCCAAAAGCACGCCGGCAAGGGTGCGCTGATGGGGCATTTCTTCCCCGGTCAGTTCCTTAATTTTCGTTTCGGACTTGAGTTTCCACTCCTCGTCGGCCAGGGGCATGGCAAGAATTTGCACGCCGAAAAATTCGTGTGGTTCCATTTTGGCCAAACTTTCAAACATGTGGCTGAGCGGATCCAGGATTTTTTCGTCGGCCGCGGGGTGCTCAAAATCCGTGTAGGTTTTTATGGGAATGACGTCGCTCTGGTCCAATTTCCATTCCGTGCCGAAAATGTCAAAGTCCCCGGGCTTGTCCGGATTGTAGTTAATGTTTTCCATATAATCGGCGACTTCGCTGATTTCGGCCGTCGGGTATTGGGAATAAATCGCCGCTTCCACGTTGTGCCGCATCCGTTCCGGGGAACGGATGATAAACGAAATTTTGCCGCCCATGCTGACCAGCTCAAAACTGTACCACAGCTGGAATAATTGCCCTTCCACGTATTTTTCCATAAAAGTTTTGTTGACCTGCAAAGAATGCAGCTGGGAAAAAATGTTGTCTACGCCAACGGTGCTGACGCGGTTGTCCCTGGGCACTTTGATGCTTAAAAAAACCCATTTTTGTTTGCGCCAGTGCTGCATCATAATTTCCGTGCGGTAAAGGCGCCAGAGCATGTAAACCAAGCCTAAAACAAAAAACACCCAGCCGTAGTAAAATACCAGGAACTGGCTGAAAATTTTAAAAATCACTGAAAAATCGGGAAACAATCCGCTCATTTACCCGCCTTAAACTTTGCCCAGTTATTTTGGGCGTAGTTAATTTTTAACGGATGCAATTTAGTATTCAGATTCAAAAACATTTTTCGCAAAGTTTTGGCGGGTGAATTTACTTTTTGTCTCAATGGTAATTTAATATTTCCATTGTATTTCTATCGTATATCAGAAAATACGGTTGAAATATGATAGAAATAAAGTTGAAATACGATTGTAAACTGGGGATACTTAATCTGCCGCTAAAGCGTAAACGTTTTTGGCGGCTTTGCGGAATAATTTCTTGTTGGACAGGCCGACCAAAATGGTATTTTTTTTGACCATGCGCTTTTTCAGCACTTCGTCAATGATCTGGTCGCGGCTTAAGGGCTTGCCGGCGGTTTTGAGGACTTCGGCAATGACGTCGGAGACCACGCCGGGCTTATAGCCCCATTCCGCCAAGGCGTAAATGCCGCGGCCGATTAAAATGAACCGTTTGTCCTTAATCAGCTCGTTATGCACGGTTTCTTTGTAGGCCGTGCGGCCGTCAAATTTATACTTGTTGATCATCCCGGTAATGCCGGAATAATGCTCCGGCTTGCCGTGGTGCTTCATCACCAAATAAGCTTTGTCGCCGACATCCTTGGGCGTGATTTCCTTCCAATAAGCCAGTCCCCAGGCGCCAAAAACGTTTTTTTCAATATCAATCGCCAAATCCAAAAAGTTCAAAATAACTTTATCACTGAGCTCCGAACTGTTTTGGCGGTAAAACTCGGTTTGCTTAAAATGCTCCAGGAATTGTTCCGTGGCCAAAGGCAGTTTGTGTTCGTCCAGGATTTTTTTGCTTTCGGAGGTAAAATCGTGGAGCAGCTGTTGATTAAACAGCGTTGCCACCCAGCTCTTTTTGTAGTTGTCGTGGATAAAATGTTCCAGTTCCTCAATCAAGTGCAGCAAAAAAATCACGGCGTTCTTTTCCCTTTCATCCTGGACGTTTAAATACAAAAGCAAATTTTCCTCGGCAATAATCCGGCCGTGTTCCGTAATGATGTCCAATAAAAAGTCTTTGGCCTGCTTAAAAGCCGGCACGGCGCCGCCGCCTTTCCTTAAGTGTTTGAGCAAATCCTTTTCAATCTGGCGGACGCGCTCGCGGGTGAGGTTTTGCTCTGAGCCTATGGCAGCCAAAGTTTTGGTGGAATTGCCTTCCAAGCCATAGCGGTTAAGCAAAATCTGCCGGTCGCGCTCCTTAAGCTGGGCCAGCAATTCCTTAACGATGTCCGCGGCTTTAAAATCCGCCCGGGATTCGCTTTGTTTGGTATGAATGATGGTATCTAAAATGCCCATGAATTTATTTTTTAAATAAATTCACCCTGAGCGTAGGCCTGTTTGGCAGGCCGGAGTCGAAGGGTAAAATTTAGCTAGGAAATTTAATTACTACTAGTATAGCATAAACTATATACTATGTCAAATAATCAGCATAATAAAATCTCCCTTTTATAAGGGAGATTTTAAGAGGTTTAATATCCAATAGGAAGGTGTCCTGGGTCTATTATGTTGGGGGTGGGTTGGGCGCGATTTTTTTTGCCAGCAGCCACGCCATAAAAACGGCAATCACGGCTGCGGCTAATATGGCCGCCGGCCACAACCACAAGTGCCGCGGACACGGCTCAAACCACCACCAAAGCAGCGCGGCTAAGGCGGCTGCGGCGGCGCCCGAAGAATAATTTTTGAAACTCAATTTTTTATAAAACGCCAAGCCGATTAACAGCAACAGGGCGTAAACCAAATAACCAAAATCCCATAGCGGATTTTTAATGCAAATTTCGGAAGCCGGATTGGCCGGCGGTGCAGTTGCCACTCCCAAGACTTCGCCGGACGGCTGCGATGCCTGCCCGCCGTTTCCGCCGGCCGCGGCTAATAAATTTCCCCTGGTGGACGCGGCTCCGTCAATCTGTCCCAAAGGGGGCGCGGCGGTTTCCGCTCCGGCCACGGTTGGGTTGGGTACGGTAAGCCCCACCGGCCAGGTGGTAAAAGAGTGGTCAAAACTGACCGTGGGAGGCGAGGCGTGGGAAATTACGCGAAAATGATAATGCGTGCTTGGAATCAAACCGGTCAAAAATACGATATGCGACGTTACCTTGGTTAAATCATCCGCAGTATAATGCGGATAACCAAAATCCGGAGGACTGACCACAAAAGTTACGGAGGGAAACTCGGCGTCGGAAGCGTAAACCACCTGGCTGGTGGAATCGTAGCTGGTGGTCCAGCTGATGGTTGCCGTGGTCGGGCCGGTTACCGTAGCTATAATTTTATCTTCGTAAATAGAAAGCCCTTGCGGCAGACCGCCGGACACTCCCCCGCCGCCGCCGTAAGAACCAGGATTAGTCGGCGGCGTTATGCCCTCCTGACCCAAAAAGCCCGCATCCAAATCAAAACCGACTGTCTTTCCCTGAAAATCATTATTGGCTTCGGGCTTAAAAGTCACGCTAAGGTCGTATTGCACGGTCGCGCCGCTCGCCACATCGGACAAATACACCTGCCCGGCGTCAAAAAATTCCTTTAAAGTTTTTTCATACAAAGTATTCCCGTTCAGCTTGACGACAAAATCAAACTGTTCGGCCAAACCGCCGGCATTGATTTGATTGACGGCTTCAATCTGCGCTTTTTGCGTCTGCGCGGTATTGTTTGTTACATGGATACTGCCGGTCGTAGTCTGCCCGGGCGCGAAATTCACCTGGCTGAACAACGGATTCGGGTTAAACACCACTTGCAAATCCGGTGGGGGCGTTTGGGCCAAAGCCGGCAACGCAAGCATTAAACCGCCTGCAACTGCCGCGCCGAATAATACTTTTTTAATAAATAATAGCTTCATATTATTCATCTCCTCCCGAAGTCGTCTGCAGCTCCGGCTGTGCTGGCGCCGGTGCGGCCAGGGGTTCTACTGCCGCCGGAGCGAGAATTATTTGCTCAGGTTCGGCTGATGGGGATGCCGTTACAACAGCAGGCGGGTCCGGAGAAACAATGTCCTGCGCCGGAGGTTCAACGGCCGGAGACTGATCGGTTTGCGGCGTGTTATTTGCATCGCCGGTGTTTGAACCGCTTTTTTGATCAGGCGCGTCCGAAGCCGGCGAAACAGGATCTCCAGGCGGCGCAACGATATCTTGGCCTTGGCCGCCGGCGGTATCAGGAACAGCGCTTGGCGATGGGCTTACAGGTAAATCGTCTGCGGAAGGCGTGCCTCCCGAACACAACGCATTATCACCCGATCCCGACATATCTGCCGAAACCGCTGCAGGCAAAACGGAAGAACCATCCGGTTCGTCCAAAGACGGCGCATTTTGCGCCTGATCCGTGCCGGCGTCAATCGCAGGCAAATCGCTTTGATTGGCCGCTATCATAATCCCATCCGAAGTAAAACGGATAACTTCGCTGCCGTCACCGCTTGCGATTAAACCCGGATTAGTCCCTGGATTGGGCGTGGCGCTCTCCACCCAGTCTACCGCGCTGTCCGTATCATAGCCTTTGACAACACGGGCCAAAGAATTTCCGCTCTGCGGCGCAGCTAAAGTGGAAAAATAAGTGTGGTCCGTACCATAACTCATGGCGTCAACCAAATTACCGCCCGCATCTTTTAATTCCACGCGATCACCGGTATTGCTCAACCCGTTACCGATGGTGGTATTGTCCAAATATATAATTGCGGCGCCGCTTGGGATTGACCAATTGCCGGTAACTTGCGAGGTGCTGGTAATGATTACCCCAAAGCCTAACGAAGGCAAAGTGGTGGTCGGCAAAGCGTCACAACTGGTATTATCGCAAATTTTCCAGTCTGCCATGGTCAGGGGCGCGGCAGTGGGATTATAAATTTCCACCCACTCATCGCGCGGGTCGTTGCCTTTGCCCGGGCCGATATTGGGATAAACTTCGTTGATGACCATATGATCGGTAGCGGCCGGAGGAACGGTAAAGTTGATTTGCAGCAGCGGCCGATGATCGGGATTGGTCGCTGCGGCATTGCGGGAGACAAAGGAAGCGTTAAAACCGGTGCCGCCTGCATCTTCGCTGCTTTCGCCGATAACCCAGCCGTAATTGTCGGACGGGGAAGTTACAAAATTTTGCACGTCGGTCTTAACATCCCAAGCCAGCAATTGATTGTCAGCGGTTCCGGTCGTGGCGCTTGACACAACTGTGCCGGATGCCGGCTGGTTATCCCAAGTAATACCCAATTCATCCCAGGAACTTAAAGCCCGCTTTAATTGGTAGGTACGCGAGCTCGCGGGGGCGGAACTCATGAACAAATCCAGGCTTGCGGAGTTGATGGTTGTGGTAACAGGCAAATTAAAATTAAAACGGATAAAACTGCGTTGGTTCTTGTTGGTGTTTCGCGACTCGACGCTCAGGTGGCAAATACTGCCGTAATTATTGGCCGGATTCGCCTGGTTCACGGTGGCGTCAATAATCGGCGACGGGTCAATATCGCCCGGCTGGGGCGTTACCCAATGCCCGGAATTTATGACGCTGGAAGTTTCCTGCACGTCGGTAAAACCCGATGCCGGGCCGGAAAAATTTTCCTGCCAGCCGCTGTAAATAAATTTAAAACCGCAGGATTTGTCTTGCAAAGAATCGGAAGCCGACGCCGGCAAGCTGACAGTAAAATGCCAATCCGGCGACAGGTTGTCAAAAGTCGTGGTGGCGGCGACAAAATTCTGCAACAATCCGCTGTACACCGTTGTAGTCGCCAAATCGGCCTGCAACGTCAGCGCATCGCATAAGTCCGTATCTGCGCCAAAATCGGCCGCGCTGGCTACATATTTAAAACCCAAACTGCCGGTATTGGAAATATCCACTACCCGGGCGGATGTTTCGCCCTTTTTAATTGTCGCCGGTGAAAAATCCGAACCAGACAAAACGTACTGCAAAGTCCCGGCGGTTAAAGTATTGGCGGAAGATGTCGCGCTGTCGCTAAAATAGGCAGAAGTTTTTAATATAGCAAAACCGCCGCCCTGCAGCATCAGGCCAAAAACCAAAACCGCTACCGCGAATTTTTTGGCAAAATTAAAATCCAAACGCATGGGCCGAACAGCCTTAAATCGCCCTAATTTGTCACGGTTATATTTTCTGATCTTAACTCGCATAAAAATTTACTCTTTTTTATCTTCCGGCTTTAATCCTGCCGGTAGCATTTCTTCCGGCATGCCTAAAGCGCCTGCTTTTTTCTTTTTCTTTATTCTCGCGGCTTCCTCGACTATTTTCCTTAATTCATCATAAATAATAATCACGGCCGGAACAATAATTATCAACATAAGCCCAACCGGCTTTTTGGCAAAATCTACGGCATAACCGATATAAGGGACCGCCAAATGGACTTTGCCTAAAATGTCTTTGCCGGACACTTCCCTTTGGTCAACCGCGTTATTGGCATCGCCCCTGGTTACATAAACCGGCTGGCCGGTTTGCGCCCGCATTTCCACAATCCGGTGCGTGGTCGGGATTTGCGTGCCGGTATTGGGGCCAAAAGTAATAACATCCCCGATTTTATATTGGCTCACCGGCCAGACCAACACCACGCTTCCCGTCTTAATGGCCGGCTGCATAGACCCAGACAAAACCACAAAAGTCTTGGGCATATTCTTGCCCGGTACGGCGGATAAAATCAGGATTAAAGCGATTACTCCAATAACGGTAAAAAATACGCAATATAAAACTTTAAAGAATTTATTTGCCATTATCAAATTTTTTAAGTGCTTATTCCCCAGCCCTTGCGCGCAGGGGCTGGGTGGAAAGAACTTAAATCAGATAATTATTGATGGACTAAGTTATCTTCCCAAAGAGTGTTTACGTCGCTAGTTGATGTCCAAGGAATAGGTCTTAGCCAATATTTAGCCTTGGAATTAGTGTTGAACGCGGCATAAGTTCCTGAAAGAGTCAGTTGGCCGCTAGTGGGTGCTCCGGAGACGGCGTCGATGAGAGTTTCGGTTGAACCGTTCCAATAAGCCACTCCATAAGTTAAGCCGTTAGTTAGGCCGAACGCTTTCAGTGTGTAAGCTCCAGTAGTAGCATCCCATCTCAAAATACCCAGTGTTCCGTCAACTAAAGAAGCCCAGGAAGTAGTATCTTTGTTGTCCAATACTACACCAGCGATTGTGTTAGGACCAACTCCACCTACTTGTTCAGCATACAAGCTGATATTGAAGGCCAAGGTGTCGCCCTGTGCCCAGTTGCCTGTTGCTTCGTCAAAATGATAGCTCTGTGTAACAGAAAGCGTATCGTTAGGTTGAAGTGTGCCCAATGGAATCCAAAGATCTTTGATATCGCTCATTTTTACATTCCACGAATCTGGGATCATTACGGTTGTGCCACTAGCTGAAGTAACAGTCATGTCGTAAGTCATGACATTGGATAAATCTTGAGGTGGAGTCGTGCTTGCATTAAGACAAGCAGACCCACTCGTGATACCACCGTTTGCAGTGCAATAACCTGAAGTCAACGTACCACCCAATTCAAATCCGCCGACTTGTTTTCTTAAAACAACCGGGTTTGTACCTGTGTTTTTAACCACAAAAGTAATCGTTCTGGTCATCCCTGGCTTCATATCCAGTAAGTTCTGGGAGTAAGTTTTAGTCCAGGGATTTTGGTCATCAACAGAAATAGCAATTGTTCCAGCGGTAATGGTATTGCCGGTGGAAGTCTGGGTGGCGCTGAAGTATGACCTGGTGGCGCCGACGGCCAGTATTGCGACCAAAGCAATTGTACTAAAGCTGATTAAGATTTTTTTCATAATTGTTGTTAATCGTTAATTGTGAATTATTAATCGTTATCCTGTTTGCCTGCCTAAACCTCCGAATAATTTTTTTGATTATTTGGGGAACTTTTTTCAAAGCCCCCAATGTGGAGCAACCACTATCATTAAATATGATTGTGCTCGGCCCCATTTTGGGGGCCTAACGCAGGCGAATTTTTGTTTGAACCGTTTTATACGCTTTTTGCGTATTACTTTATAGAGACGCGCATACTAAAAACCACGAAAGTTTATAGCGGCGCTGCTCTAAAGTTTGGGCTCTGCGTTTGTTACAAGCAAACGCGGGGCTCTTTATATTTTCCCGTCCCGATAAATCGGAACGCTCGACCTTTTAAAATATAAACCCCGAATCAGCAGTAGAATTTAATGCCGGTTTTAGGCCTATATTCTAAATTAAAACATTAAAAAAATTCCAAAAAAGGACGCCCTTTTTTGGGGTGGCTGTTAAATAATTCGCTTGTGGTGTATTTTGCGACATTGGTCTTAATGGCAGTCATAAGCCGCTCAAGACGACAAATAAAAAGTCATCCCTGGGAAATTCCTATAAGATGGCTTTTTTGTTTTTCTTTTCCTGTTTATTTAAGCGTTTAACTGTATTGTAGACTTTCCACGCAGGATGTCAAATGCCTGTTTTTCCCCCTATTTTCCACTATTTGTCCACCCCCGTCAAAAAAACAAAACACTATCATACGGGAGTGTATGATAGCAAACTTAAACAGGCAAATTTTTACGAGCCGTTCGCTGCTTTAATTTTTGGGATATAACTTTGTCCAATTGTATTGCGCCGGCTTTAATCGCCTGCCCAAGCACTGTCTGGCCATGATGTCTAATTTTGGCCCGGAAAGGGTTCTCCAAATTTTTGATCGTCTCTTTTTGCTTTTCCCTGTGCTTTTCTTCCAGCTGTTCCAACTTTTTATGCGCCTTTCTTAAGCCGCCGCCCTTTTCGCTTAAAACATTATTGATTCGGGAAATGGTATTGGACGTCACGTTCAGGGCGTTCTGGATGTCTTTATAATTTTCCCGATAGAGCAAGCGCCTGGCAATTTCCAGCCTTTTCGCGAACATCTTATATTCCGTGTGCGTGAACAAATCCCGGAACAGCTCCTTAATGTCCTCTTTGGAATCCATTAAAGTAAAGGCCGACCATAAATTGTTTACGTAGTAGCCGAATTTTTCCGGATCAACTGGTTTTTTTGAGAGTTTTGTCACTGGTTTTATTTTTTTAATTTTTAGTCTCTGCTATCATACGCTCCTGTATGATAGTAAGAATATAACACAAAGCCGGTTACTTACCGAATTTTGGACATAATAAATCCCCCCCTATAACTATAAATAAAAAGAGGGATCAAAAATAACCTATAACTTTCTGGTTTTCCAGTTTTGCCACAGCACCAAGACCGGACTGGCAATGAAAATGGAAGAATAGGTCCCGACGATGATGCCTAAGAACAGGGCAAGGACAAAATATCTGATAGTATCGCCGCCGAACAGCAATAAGGCCAATAATACAAACAGTACTGTCAGGCTGGTGTTGAGCGAGCGGACAATGGTCTGGCTGATGCTGTGGTTGACCACGAATTCAATGCTCTCGCCGGCGTAAATTTTCAGGTTTTCGCGGATGCGGTCAAAAACCACAATCGTGTCGTGCACGGAAAAGCCCAAAACCGTGAGCATGGCGGTGACGAACAGGCTGTCAACTTCCACGCCCTTAAAATGCCCGAGCAAAGAAAACACGCCGAGCACAAACAGCAAATCGTGGAATAAGGCAATGACCGCGGCCCAGCCAAAGCGCCAGGATGTCACGGGCTTACTGACGCGCCGAAAAGCGTAGCCGATGTAAAGCACTATGCCGAGCGAGACCAGGGCCAATTGGTACATCGCGTCTTTCTTTAGTTCGCTGCCAATAACCGGCCCAATGGACTCAAACTGCACTTCTTTAAAAGGCCCGACTTGACTGCCGATTTGGTTTTCCATGGCCAGATGCTGGGTTTGGTCCAGATTCTCGGTCTTGATAAGCAAATCATTATTGGCTGAGGTTTGTAACTGGTAAGCGCCCATGTTCTGCTTGTCCAGAACGGCGCGGACTTTGTTGAGATCATAGTTTTGGCTGAATTGCAGCTCGGTCAGGCTGCCGCCCTTAAAATCAATGCCCAGGCGCAAACCGTAAAACAACAGCGAAAAGACGCCGAACGCCAGAATCAGGCCGGAAACCGTAAACCAGAATTTGTAGTATCTCAAAGTGTTAAACATGCGTAGATATTTCCTACGAACTTACGAACTTTTCGAACTACGAAACCAGGAGAGTTCGTAGTTCGTTTTGTTCGTAAGTTCGCAGGAGTTATGTATCAGTTTGATCTGAACTTTTTAATTTGCTGACCCCAAATAACCACGGGTGCGTCAAAATATTATTGCCGACAAATAACTTTAAAAGAGTTCGAGTGACGGTAATGGCCGTGAACATGGAAATCAAAATGCCGATGCCCAAAGTCACGGCAAAACCTTTGATGGCCGGCGTGCCGAAAATGTACAAGATCGTCGTGGTAATCAGGCTGGAAACGTTGGAGTCGCGGATAGAAAGCCAGGCGCGGGCAAACCCGTCTTCCACGGCTTTGTGGATTTCCTTGCCGCTGCGGATTTCTTCTTTCATCCGTTCAAAAATCAGGATGTTGGCATCCACCGCCATGCCGATGGACAAAATAAAGCCCGCGATACCGGCCAAAGTCAATGTTACCGGCGACAGTCCTTGCAAAATTATCAGCAAAAGATAACTCAGCAAAGCGGCCGCCCCAAACCAAGCGCTCACCGTGAGCCCCAAAAAGAAGAACAGGCCGACCAAAACCACGGCCGTAAAAGAAATGCCGATTTTAAAAATGGCAAACGACACCAACGCGTAGATGCATAAGGCAAAAACCGCGAGCAGCCCGGGAAAACGGTAATAGGTAATCATAAACACGGCCACCAGCAATATTCCGATTAAACCCGCGATTAAGGATTTATTGATGGATTCCTGGCCTAAAGTCGCGCCCACGGTTTGCTGCGATATCAGCTTAATCGGCACCGGCAAAGCGCCGCTGTTCAGCCGCGTGGCCAAAGCTTTGGCTTCGTCCACCGTAAAGTTGCCGGTAATTATCGGCTGGACATTGTCCCCGGCCGTGGCCAGGCTTGGGTCAACGTTGGGCGCGCTGACAATTTGCCCGTCCACTATAATGGCGATTTGTTTGTCGATGTTCTGCTTGACGATTTGGGCAAAAAGTTTTTGGCCGTCGCTGTTAAATTGCAATCTGACCACCGGCTGGCTCACGAGGCGCTGCCCTGCTGGAAATCCACCGTGGCTTTTTGCAGCTGCTTGCCGGATAAGTCCGGTGGCGACCACTGGGACAGCGGGTCAATGGTTAAAGTGCCGCTGGCAGTAGCCGTGGCTTCAGGTGGGTTGGGGTTTTGGGTGCGGAATTCCAAAGTCGGGGTCTGGCCGATTTGGGCAATGGCCTGGTTAATGTCCTTAATGCCGGGAAGTTCCACAATGACGCGGTCAGTGCCGGACACTTCCACCAGCGGTTCAGCCACGCCGAAACTGTTGACGCGCCGCTCAATGGTGTCGCGCACCGCGTTTAAGGCATCCGCGCGGTCGCCCTGGGCCACATCCTTAAAGTCCGCCTGGTAAACCAGGTGCGAGCCGCCCTGCAAGTCCAAACCCAAATGAACTTTAAAGTTCTGGACGTAATTGAGTTTCAGTTTGGCCAGATTAATGCTGCCGCCTTTGGGGTCAACTATCCAGCCGGCCGCCACGGCCAGTACAATAATCGCCAGAAAAGACAGGTAAAGCTTGGCTTTTGGAGTCATTGATTTGGGTATAAAAAAACGCCGTTAATTGGTCTGAATTATTATAGTAGGTTTCCGATTTTTTGACAATAGTTGCTTGGATTGATGGGCATCTTCGTGAATATGCAACCCTCGATTGTTATCCGTCGTTAGCCTATCATTGTCAGTCAACGATTGTGGAACCACGAAGATGCCCATCAATCTTATTTACTGGATATGCACTTTAGTGCCCACATCAGCCCAGTCATACAGCGGCTCCATATCGGCATACGAGACGTTGACGCAGCCGTGGCTCATGACGTGTCCGAAGTTATGGTGCCAGTAAGCGCCGTGGATATAAAGGTTGCCCGCGGATTGTTGTTTAAACATCATATTCCATCGGGTGTTGGGATAGTTATAATTTGTTCCTTTATAGCGTACCACCGGAACTTTTTTTAAAATCGTATAATCCCCCGGCGGCGTGGGCAGGCTTTTGACTCCGGTGGAAACCAAAATTTTGGCGAGCTGATAAGGGCCAAGAGAATACGTCAGGGTTTGCGTTTTCAAATCTATGTCAATTTCTTTTTGCAGTTTGTCGCCCCCTCGACCTTGCTCGGGGCGACCCTGACCTGTTCGACTTTGCTCAAGGTCACCCTGAACGACAGTTGAAGGGTGAGCGGAGCCGAACGGGTCGCCTCCGGCTTTGTTAGGGTCAAAGCCGTTTTTGACTTCATCGCCGTCCGTGTAGCCGTCGCCGTCGGTGTCGGGATTATACGGGTCGGTATGGTAAATGTAAATCTCGTCGTAATCGCTTAAGCCGTCACGGTCGCTATCCATAGTTTTTAGCTGATCGTCGCTTGGCGGCATAGCTAAGAAAGCCGAGGTTGACGTGGCGGCCGGCGCGGCGGAGTTAATCTGGGCAAAAACCGGACGGCCGATAAATAATAAGAGTACGATAAGAAAGGGCAGAAATTGCGAGGAGGCCAGGGCATTATCTGGCCGACGAAGCAATCCCGTTAAAATATTGGGATTGCTTCGTCCACCTTCGCTCACGACTCCGCCAAGGTTTCGTCGGGCAAGGAAGCTTCGGCGGATAAATCGGATGCACCCCTCGCAATTGCGGGACATTGTGTGCTTAGCGAATTTTGCCGCCAAGGGAATATTTTTATTTTTCATTGATGTTTACGGCGCCTTTACGCAAAACAAGAATTTTTCCGCGCGGTATTTTAATTATAGTTGAGGGCAAAGATTTTTTTTTGCCGGCATCCAGATAAAAATCTACGCCGGCGCCAAAATATTTTTTTGCTTGATTTATATCGGCGGCAGGTCTTTTTCCTTCCAAATTGGCACTAGGCGCCACCAGCGGGCCGGCCTGCTTTATAATTTTTACGATAATACCGTTTTTCGGCAATCTGAAAGCCAGGGAATCGGTCCCTCGGTGTAAATATCGTAAGCCCGCCCCAGAACATGGCAAAATCACGCTGACTTTTCCCGGCCAAACTTTTTTTAAAACGCCGCTGGTGGCAACATCAGGCTTTATGTGGAATTTATCCAAATCTTTAATTGATGAGATAAGGACAATAAACGGCTTTAAAGGATCCCGCTTCCGCAATTTGTAAATCCTCGCCACTGTTTTTTTATCCAAAGCGCTGCCGACAATGCCGTAAAGCGTATCTGTCGGCATTACGCCGATCCTGCCCCGTTTAAGCAAGTTCGCGACTCTTTTTACGGCAGTTTTATTTAAAGTTAACTTTGCGCCCATTTATTAAGGATTTTATCCCTGTCACAGATCTGTGCGGCCGCACAGATCTGTGACATTTTAAGTATTTATGTAAACGTTCATTTTTTATCAATTTGATGGGAACCATCGTGAAATCTTGATGGTTCCCATCAACCATCAACCATGCCAATATACGCCACCATCGCCTCAACAATTTCCGGCTTGTCGCGGCGGAAAGAAAAATATTTTTCCGGCAAGCAATAAGTGCAGTCTTCGCTGACAATGATATTTTCCAACGGCACACCAAGGTCAAACAGCTGCCTCACGATAATGCCGGACAGATTTATTGTGAGTTTGTCCTGACGGTCAATGTATTCGGGATAGTCTTTAAAAGCGTTGGCCGCGTCGTACCGCACTTCAAAATGATGCTGCTGGATGCCCGGGCCCACGGCGCAGAGCAAGTTTTGCGCCTGGCATTGGCAGTCGCGGATCATCAGTCTGACGGCGTTGCTGATGATGCCCGAGGCAATCCCCCGCCAGCCCGCGTGCGCCAGACCGATGACTTTTTGCGCCGGATCAAAAAGATACACGGGAAAACAGTCGGCGACGGTTACGGCCAAAAACAAATCACGGTAGGCCGTTACCAGGCCGTCAGTATCGGGAATAATCCTGCCGGAATCATTCGGGGTCACCATCTGGACAAAGTCGCCGTTCGTAACTTGGGCCGATACCACGGCCGGAATTCCTCTGGCCGCAAAAAAATTTTGGCGGGTTTGCGTGTTAGCTCCGTCGGGCAAAAGCTTCATGGAACCGTCCTGTCTTTGCGACAGGCCAAGCCTGAGCTCGGGGTAATCGACTGTCCAGTTGTGGGGCATACGCGCTCCCTTAAGTTGATGGGGATCTTCGTGGATCCAGAAGATTCCCGTCAAGACAAATATTTTTTAAGATCTTTATAATAATTTTCCAACCGCAAAACATTGCCCTCAATTTCTTCCGTAACCTGCCGCAGGGTGCGGTCCGCGCCCGGATGGGCGTGGGTCAGGAAAAAATTTCTGATTTGCGCCAAATCATCTTTGCCTCGCATTCTGGCCAATGGCTTAATAAATATTCCCAGCAAATGCCCGCCGTGGCCGTAACGTTTAAGCAGCTCGGGCCAGTTTTTTTGCACGAATTTCCAGGTTTGGGCAAAATATTGATTATTGGCAAAAGCCGCAGCCATAACCATCGGGGTATCCTGATTTCTGACCTGTCTTGACATAAAAAAGTCCAAAGATTTTTTTATCAGGTTCCCATCTTGGAATCGGCCCAAAGCCCTGCCCAAACGGTTACGCTCTTCATGCAGAGTTTCCTTTTGGTAAAGCGCGATAAGTTTTTTCTGCTCAGATTTGCCTCCATATTGCGCGGTCAAACCGTAAACCGCGCCGCGGATGTCCGGATGGATCTTTCCGCCGCGGAATATTTTTTTAGCGCGCGCGATAATTTTTTGATCGCCAAAATACCCGGCGCGCGACAAAGCCAAACTCCGCAGCAAAGTCGCGGTATGCGATTCCCCGGGCTTTTTTTGCCAGCCGAGCTTTTTGGAGACACCGGCAAATAAAGCTGATGCGTATTTTTTAAATTGCGGATAGTACAATTTGTCAAAAATCAGGCTGTCCAATTCGTCAAGTCCCGAGGCAATTTCCACCCAAACGTTATAATCATCTTCATTTTTATAATTTCGCGCAAAATCCAAAACTGCCGTAACCGTAATTTTTCCGGCTTGGGCCAACGCGAATAAATCCCGAATAATTCCCAAGCGGTCAATCGGCGGCAGAATTTTCCGCCTGACCGGCTCTCTTAGCCCGGCCAGCAATTCATCTGAATATTTGGTCCGGTAAAAACCCGTCTCGCCGGGGTTAAACTTAAGCCAACCGGATTTGGGCTTGCCGACGATTATTGATTTATTTTGCAAAACCAAACCGCGGATTTTACCCGATTTTCCGATTTTATATCCGGCCGGAACCACCCAGACCGGATTTTGTTTGCTTAATTTTTCGGAAATCGGGCTCCCGTAAAACCTGGACTGGCTGATCTTGAGCAAATTTTTTTCCGCCTTAATGTTAATCAGCGGGTAGCCAGGCCTGCCCGTCCAGTTACGCATCATTTCCGCTACCTGCTTGCCCGAGACTTTTTCAAACGCCGCCCAAAGGTCGCCGGTAGAGGCGTTTGAGTAGGAATGTTTTTTTAAATAGTGCCGCAAGCCGTCGCGGAAATCCTTTTCCCCCAAATAAGCGGCTAACATCCTAATTACGCTGGAACCTTTGCTGTAGCTCACTTCGTCAAAAATCTCGCCGATTTCGTCGGGATGATGGACCTCAATTTCAATCGGGTGCGTGCTGGCTAGACTGTCCAATTTTAAGGCCACGCCCAAATCGTTGTAGGCAAACTGGGTCCAAATATCCCACTTTGGGAATAACTGATTGACGGCAAGGTACTCAATGTAGGAAGCAAAACCTTCGTTGAGCCACAAATGCGTCCACCACTCCATGGTCACCAGATTGCCAAACCACTGGTGCGCGAGTTCGTGCGCGATTACCAAAGCCACCCACTGCTTGTTGGCCGCCGCGGAATTTTCCTCGTCCACGAGTAGCGCGGACTCGCGAAAAGTCACCGCGCCCCAATTTTCCATGGCGCCGTGCGCGAAATCCGGAATGGCAATCAGGTCCAAAGTCTTTAGCGGGTAAGCAATGCCGAAATATTTTTCGTAAAATTCCAAAATTTTTACCGCGCAATCCAATGCAAATTTCGCCTGATGTTTTTTCCCGGGCGTGGTGTGGACGCGGACAACGACCCCGCGCTTGGTTTTCGATTCCAAGTTTTCAAAATCCCCGATAATCAACGCGGCCAAATAAGACGACATTTTGGGCGTAGGCGCGAAACTGACAATTTTGTATCCTGATGAGTGCTCTTTAACATCCGTAATAAAAGTGTTGGAAATCGCGGACAGATTTTCCGGAATAATAAAACTCAATTCAAACACCGCTTTTTTCGCCGGTTCGTCAAAACAGGGAAAAGCCCTCCTAGCGTCGGTAGCCTCAAATTGGCTCGTGGCCAGGTGTTTTTGCTTGCCCCCGTGTATAAAGCTGCTTCGGTAAAAACCCCGCATATGGTCGTTAATCAAGCCTTTAAAACCCAATTTGAGGCGGTATTTGCCCGTTTTTAAGGCTTTTGGGAAGGTAAAAGTGGCAGTTTCAACCTGTTTATCGTATTTGGTGGATTTGGCCCACTGTTCGCGCTCCCTCCCCTTCTGAGGGGAGGGCCGGGGAGAGGTTGCGGATATTGACGTCGACTCAATCTCCAGCTCCTTGGCGTGCAGCGTAATCGCCGGTGTGGCTTTTTTTACGTCAATAATTATTTCCTCATCCCCCTCAAACGTAAAAGCCTCCAAATCGGGCTTAATGGTGATGCGGTATTTTATGGGGACAATGTAATTGGGCAGACGAACTGATTTTTTCATTGGCGGCTATTTAACGCCTTGATGGGACGACTTGATGGGAATCTTCGTGGTGGTACTGCCACAACCGATCTTAATCAATATTACGATAACTATCGTCAGCGTTTCTATCAGCAAGAAGATTCCCATCAAGCTTTATTAGCATGGCAATTTTTGAAGCTTTTCCCGCTGCCGCACAAACACAAAAAGTCCGACTTAAACAATTGTTTAACCGGCAAAAACTGCGGCCCGGGCAGGTTATGGATGTTATGCCATCCTATCTCCGAGCATTTTTTGGGTTCCATGATCTTTGGCGTTCCGCTCCACTTTTTGGCTTTTACGTAAACGGTTACATAATGCTTATCCGCGGAAAAGATATCGTTGGTAACGCTGACAAACTCTACTCCGCTTACTTTGATATTGGCCTCTTCTTTAACTTCCCGTTTAACGCAGTCTAAAAACAATTCTCCCATTTCCAGTTTGCCACCGGGCGGCGCCCAAGTGCCCGATCCGTGACTCCCCTGCCGTTTCATCATCAGCGCCTGACCTTTTTTATTCATTATCCAGACGCCGATGCCGATTTTTGGGTACTGCTTCTCCATATTGAGCTTAGGCCTAGGCCGCGTTAAAAATTTTTTTGCGGCGTTTAAAATCTCATTGACCGTGTTTTCAAAATTCCCGTCCGGGTTGTCTATTACCAAATCAAATTCCGAATATTTTTGTTCAAGGCCGTTTCTGGGGTCGTTGGCAAGTTTATAATCAAGCTGATGCGCGTCAAGGCCCGGTTCGCGTTTAACCATTCTTTCTTTCCGTTCCACCGGCGAAGCGTTTAGGGCAATTATAAATACCCGCGCGCCTTTTTTGGCAAATTTCTCCTTTAAGATTTTGGCGCCTTCCAGAGTAATGTTCACCAGCAAATTTTTGCATTTTTCCAGCTCACTCCAAGGCGCGCCGACCAAATAATCCGCGGTTTGGACGGAATAAGCCAGTTCCCCTTTTTCCAGCAAGTCGTTAAATTCTTTTTCCGACGCCAGCAGCACGTCAATGCCCGGCGTTTCTTCCGGCCGCTCTTTGCGCGTAGTCAAAAACAGTGCCCGTTTGACGTCGCCTTTGCTGCTTGACTCAAAACGCTTAATGACTTCCTTAATGACGCTGTCTTTGCCGGCACCCTGCGGGCCGGTAATGGTAACGAGGTTCATATTGGTTTTGGTTATTTATTAATTTGTTTTAAAATTTCCTCCACTTCATTGGCAATGAATTTTTTTAAGTTGCGGGTGATTTTTGCCTTGGAAGCGTAACCGATAATCGTCAAAATTGCCACCACCGCCAGGCTGGAAAACAAATTGGCCCAAAATGTGTCCCAAAAAGTTTGGCTCATTGTGTGTGCTTTCCATCCCGGCCGAGCTTATTCGCTATATATTAGGCGAGAGCCGGGATCCAGTTCTCTGCCTATTTCTGGATCCCGGATATTTTTCAGTCTTAGGATAATCGTCAGCTGAAAAATTCCGGGATGGATGCGAAATTAAATTTTAATTGAAAATCTCAATATTTATAATGTTTAAGGGATTCCTCGTCCTAAGCGCTCGGGCCCGGAATGGCACAGAGAGGTACTTAATTATTATACCATAAAAAACACGCCCGTTTAAGGGCGCGTTTTAAACTTCGGTATTATGGTTCGTAAGGAACTTTAATTTCCTTGGCAGCCTTTATTACCCAATGTTCCATCCTCTGGGTTTTGGCCTTTAGAACCGTGCTTTCTTGTTCTCTTTTTAACTCCTTACCCGCAAAAGAATTAACGGTGTTTTCCAAACGAGCAATATCGGCTTTCGTTGCAAGCCTTTTTTCCAGCTCTTCGTTATTTTTGTCAATATAATCAAATATTGGCTTAAAGTCTGTTTTACCCATAACTAAATTATAAAACTTTATTTTTAGATGTCAAATCTCGTCGCTATGGGTCTCATTGGCTTCCGGCTTTTCTTCCGGCGCTTCTTTTTCTTTTCGCTCGGTTTCCAGCTTGTCAATGGCTTTGTTTATTTCCCGAATTCAAGGTAGGCTGCACCACTTTGGAGTAAAATGACAACTACCAAGGAGTCTAAACGGAAAATGCGGGTATTAACATCGGTACAAAGGCAATGGATAGAATTCTTAAACAATAAAGGCCAGGGTCCGAGGGAGATCGGCAGGTTCCTAAAACGCGACCATACGATCATTTCCAGAGAACTTAAGCGTAACACCAAACCTGGTAAAAAGTATTCTGCGGTAACGGCTCAAAAATTGGCAGACCTTAAAGCCAAGAAAACCAACAAACGGAAACTGGACAAGGACCAGGAACTTCACGATTATGTGGTAAAGAAAATTAAGGAAGGTTTTTCTCCGGACGAGGTTTCGGGAGAGTTAAAAAATTACCTGCCGGAAGCTTGATCGGAAAAACAATTAGTTATGAATCCATTTACGATTACATTTACAACGGCGAAGGCAAATGGGAGGGGTTGTATCATCACTTGAGGAAGAAACATCGGCGGCGGAGGAAGCAGCATGGCCGTAAAAGCCACAAAGTGCCCATTCCAGAGCGTATTTCCATACATTTAAGGCCAAGGTCATTAACGAACGAAAGAGCGTCGGGGACTGGGAAACAGACTAATGAAATTTAAAAAACAAAAGGCTTCCCTGTCGGTGCAGTACGAACGGAAACTGATGCTGGCCAGGATTCATAAAGTCAAAGACGGGAGCATGGAAGAAACCGAAAAAGCTATTTCTAAAAGTATTGAATCTCTGCCCCGGGATTTGTTTTTAAGCCTGACCTGGGACAACGGCAAGGAAGGAGTTTGCCACACCAAGATTAGGGATGACTACAATGTCGACACTTACTTTTGTGACCCTTACAGCTCCTGGCAGAAAGGCGGAGTGGAAAATCTTAATGGCCTCATCCGGGAATACTTGCCAAGGGAAACCGATATGGCTACCATAACCGATGAAGACATCTACCGCATACAGGAAAAGCTTAACAACCGACCGCGGAAAAAACTCGGCTATCTGACTCCCAACAAAGCTCTGGCGGCGCTTACAAATCAACTAACTGGTGCACTAAATCCTTGAATTCGTG
>CAVVMJ010000005.1:0-173017 GCA_963749445.1 uncultured bacterium | reverse complement strand
ACGGCCGGATCTGTTAAAAAAGGTGGCTGGCAAATCTAAATTCGGCGATTACTATTACGCGCCGATAGAGATTAAATGCACCAAAGAACTGCAAACCGAGCAAAAACACCAGCTAGTATTTTATGGTTTGGTATTGGAGCAAATACAGGGAGTCTTTCCAGTCCAAACCGCCATCATCAATCGGGACAAGGAATTCGTACCGTTTTTGATGGACGAGGAGCAAAGACAAAAAACCGTAGCCCACATGGAAATTATTTTAGATATTATCAAAGGCAACAAGCCGCCTCTGAAGTTGGTCAGTGCCTGCAAGCAAAGTCCGTGGTTTAAAAAGTGCGTGGCCGAAGCCGAAGCGGCAAACGACATCGCCCTGTTGTACAATTTGAATTGCCGCTCCCATCCGGCCTTGAGACAAAACGGCATTAACACGGTTGCCGATGCCGCTAAAATGGATGTTGACGCGCTACCTAAAATCCCTTTTACCACTAAAGAAACCCTGCAAAGGGTAAAACTGCAAGCCCAAAGCCTGACGGAAGGAAAGTTAATATGGCTGGCCAAACCGGAGCTGCCTGACCCCAAGCTGAAAATCTTTTTTGATATTGAAGGCGACCCATTACTGCAAATCCAGTATCTGTTCGGCTTTTGGATTGCCGGAGATCCGGAATTTAAATACGCCAAAGTCGGCCACGTCAGGAAGCACAAAGCCGATGACCGCTACTATTTATACTTTATAGCCGAAGAACCCAGCCAGGAAAAGCCTATATGGAAACAATTTTTGGAATGGCTGGAAGTCCTGCCGGATGATAATTACGGCGTTTTCCACTATGCTAACTATGAAAACAGCTGGACCAAGAAACTCGCTGAAAAATACGGCAGCTCCCAGAAATTTACGCAGTTTCATTCCAGGCTGTTTGACTTGGAAAACGCCAGAAAAAAATCGGTTATCTTTCCGCTCTATTTTTATTCCATCAAAGATATCGCCAAATCCAAGTTTGTTGATTTCCATTGGCGGCACGCTAAAGCCAACGGCGCCCAAAGCGTGTTTTGGTATGAACAATGGCTGGAAGATGTAGACTGTGACTTGTTTAACGATATTATTGATTACAACGAAGATGATGTCCGGGCGACAGAGTATTTTTATATGTGGGCGTCCCGCTCCCGAAGTTGCCTTTCTGTTGAAGTGCACAGGCCAATCTCTCTGTCCCGGTGTCACGGAAAGACGGGGGTTATGGGGATGCCGTCTATACGGGAGGCTTAATGCAAGGGCAATGTCGGCACTGGGGCGTCCCGCTCCCGAAGTTGCCTTTCTGTTGAAGTGCACAGACATTTCCCTTTGTCCCATATTCCCACTTAAGGATTTGGGACTGGTGCATATATCTGTTGGTGGATAAATTCAAAATCGCCTGTAGCTACAGGCGATTTTGTGTATTTTTTCGTTACTAATTTCGTTTATGAAATCAGTTTTGCTTTTATGCTAATCAGTTCTAATCATCAAGCGCTCGGTAAATCATTAGTCGTTTATCGATAATTTTGTCCCGCTCTCTATCGATTAACTTTACCAACATTTTTTTGTGCAGCAGTCCCAAGGATTTTGGGACGACTGTCTATATGAGAGACTCAGTGCTAGGGCAATTTCGGCACTGGGACGTTTAATACCTTGGTGCCTGCGCAGACTTGTCGGCGAATTTTCCTTCCGGATATTCTTGGTGGAATTTTTTCCAAGATTTTGACAATCGGAACATTTTGCTCCTGGCTTCCACATAGCGGCCTATCAAGTCATCCAACAAGCCGCCGTCCAGTTTGCTGCCATACAGGCCCTTGACCTGTTCCAGATAAACAATCATTTTATTGCAGCCAGCCATAGCCTTTTCCAAAAGCGCAATTCCGGCGGCAAAACTGTCAAACCTCATTGAATGACCTTCCCCAATGTAAAGAGGGATAGACAGGGCGCAATTAACCATATTTTCCAACATAGGATATTTTAACCGCACCAATTTTGGGCTTATATCCTTGGACACCAAAACCGCGCAGTCCATGGCTTTTTGGTAGACCTCCAAGTCCCGAAAGCTGTGCACGGGTTTTTTGGGGGTAAATGATTTGGAATATTTGTTTTGATAGTAGGGCATTGAATTTATGGCTTAATGATAGTAAATAAATTCGTTTTACTTGACAAATATCGTATATATGATAACATAGAACTACATTCGGCATTAGCCGCGGCCCTGCTCGCAAGAGCAGGGAATTTTATTTATACAGCCGCCAAAAAGCCTCTTTTACCAAGCGAAAGTCGTCGCTGTCCATTTGTCCCATACGCGTGGAAAGACGGCGGTAATCCACAGTCCGAATTTGATGCAAACAGACGAATGTTTCCCTGTCGGCGAATCTAATTTTAACATACCAAGTGCCTTCGTGAGGTTTGGAGGTTGTGGGGGCAACAAGATAAAAACCATGGGCTAATTTTTTTATAATGACCGCCGGACGGGAAAATAAACCACTTTTGCCGTTCATTTCCGAACCCACATTTTCACCCAAACTAACCCACCATAAATCGCCTTCGCTAACCAACGGCGGTTTGAAGTCGTTATTATGCAATTTTTCCTTTAATCCGATCCACTCCAGAAACCTTTTGATCATAAATCTGTGTTTGCCAAGCTTAATGGGTGAGGCCAATAAATCAGCACACTACGCTAATAAAGGCTAAAATTTAGCCTCCACGTTGTCGTCGGGTTCGCGCCCAACAACCACCAATTTATCCTTTTTAGTCGCCTCACCCCATGTGCCGTCTTTAAAAAAGATCCTTCGTTTTTTTCTACTTTTGCTTTTTAGCTTCTTCACAACATGCAGCGGGTAAAACTGAAAAAAATCTTTTTCGTCAAACCAAGCGCAGGTAAAATCATATAGCCTTAGGCCGGTGAGCCTGCACATGGCCAGAGCGTACCACGTCAACTGCTCAATTGGCTTTTCTTTGGCCGCGTCAGGTTTGTAATCCAAAAGGTGGACTTGACCGTTGCGGATTTGCACAAAATCTATATGGCCGGTTAAAAGTTTGGGCAACTCAACCGGTTTTTTACTGCCTTTAATTTCAATCTTACCGTCATCACTTATTTTGAAACGAAGATCGTTTTCAAAATGCTCAACATCCTCTTTGCGGATGTACACCGGCACTTCCGTGGCCACGGTGCAGGAATCGTTGGCTATAAAAAATCTTTGCAATTGTTCGTGCCGCTGCTTATTGTCTTTGACCGCCTGCAGGACAAAATCGGCCAAGCGGTTGGCGTAATTAAACTTGCTTTTGACTATCATATCCGCCTTGTCAAATTTTGACCTGATTTCCGACATTCGCTCGCCTTCCTGAAAATATTGGTGCGGCGTGACCGACGATATGTTATCCAAAAACTCTTTTAAAGGCTGGAGGCGGCGGTTGCGGTATTCCTCTTCCAGCATCAGCCTGGTCTTGGCGCGGTGGTAACGAAACCGGAAGAGCTGGCGATGGGCCATAGTTACCACCTCCACCACATCGGCAGGATTGTACATTTTTACGGCATACGGCCGCAGGCGTTCGTAGCGGCAGAGCTGGCTATATTCTTTAATCCAAGCGGATAAAGTTTCCGGCGTTGGCGGGGTAAAGATGCCCCCGCTATCCTGTGCATTCGGACTGGGACGTCCCGCTCCCGATGTTGCCTGTCTGTTGAAGCGCACAGACCAATCTCTCTGTCCCGGTGTCACGGAAAGACGGGGGTTATGGGGATGCCGTCTATACGGGAGGCTTAATGCAAGGGCAATGTCGGCACTGGGACGTCCCGCTCCCGATATTGCCTGCGCGTTGAGCCGCACAGACAATTCCCTTTTGTCCCCATACAACTGTTGTGATTTGGGATTAGGGACATGCTCAACGGACGACAATTTCGGCAGGGGGACGCCGAATTTTTGCTTTAAAAAATTACAGGATTGCTCAAGAGTAAAACCCAAATTATAATAACTCATGCCCTCGATAACAACGTTCAAAGGAAATTTTCTGCCTTTGACGTCCTGCGCCGTAAACGTCCGGCCGCACTCTTCGTTTTTGCACTCGTACAACTGTACAATCTGGTGTTTGTTTTTACGGGTGCCGCGCTTGATAAACTCTTTGGAATTGCAGTAAGGGCAGGCTTCGGCTGACTTTGACGTCCCGATGCAGGAATTGTCTTGCTGTTGAAGTTCAGAGGCATCTCCCTTTTGTTCCTCTGTCTCAGATATTTTAGGATTTGGGGACGGACTCAACGAGGCTACAACATCGGCATTGGGACGGCCCATCCCGTCCGTGTCCGCTGTAGCCTCAGCAGAGGCGGAAAGCTCGGATGTATTATCCATTTGTTCCTGTGTTATGGGACGGCTATCAGATTGGGGCGGGCTTAACGGAGTTGCAATTTCGACACTGGACGTCCCGTCCCGATATGCTGCGCGTTGAGCCGAAATTTCTTTTCCCTCTGTCCCCTGCTACATCAGTTAATTTCAAAAAGGCGGCTTTGTTATTTAAAAGCCGCCGTCCCGCTGCCGAAATTGCCTGACTGTTGAAGCGCGTTGCCTTTTTCCCTTTTCCCACTGTCTGACGAATCTTTTGGGACATCGTCAAGTGGGGTTTTAGGGATGGTCTTAACGAAACCTACAATTTCGGCACTGGAACGGCCAAGTTTGGCAAGCTTTTTAACCCACTTATCCATATGTTAACAAAATACTGTTTACCCTTTAAGTTTGGCTTTTATTTGATTCAACTCCTTTTCCAGTCTCTCAAGCCATTCCTGCAAATCCAGCCGCTCGATAAAATTATCAAAATCCTCGCTTTCGATTTTGGCGAGTCTGTCTTTTTCCGTTAAAGGCTTTCCGGCTTTTCCAGTTTTTGAGTTTATTTTTTCCTCAGTCTGAGGTTTCATAAATTTATTTTTGTTTCCACGACCCCGCCAAAACCTTAGGTTTTTTGCTTTTTTGCAATGCCCGTTTAACTTTAACCATATCGCGCTTGAGCATTTTTACTTCCTCAAAGACTACATCCAATTTCTTATTCTTCCAAATGCAACTCCACGGCTTCGTCCAAATCTTTGCCCTGGGTAACAACCGGTAAATTCATACCTTCGGCCACATAACCTTTTTCGCCTTTATAGATTTGCACATAGATAATATTTCTCATCAAATTTTTGTTCCCCGAACAAATTTTGTTAAAATTTATGAAAGATAGTTTGCATATGATTTAGACTTTTATTCCGTGTTCTTTGACTTCAGTGGCAAGAGTGGAATATTTGCTGTTAAATTCCTTGGGGTTAAGGCCATGCGGCTCAATTAGACCAATCTAAACCGTAGGCATTTTGTCCATCAGATAGCTTAAACCGTGCCAGGAATCCTTAAATTTCGGAGAGACAACGCAGACATCAATATCGCTCCATTTGTGCTGGGTGCCTTTGGCGTAAGAACCGAACACATAAAAGGCTTGCATGGGCAATTTATCAGCCCGCAAGATTTTTTTGTATTCCTTAGCCTGCTCTATTATTTTTTTAGGTAATCTTTTTTTAGCCATACATATATGCCGCCGCTTAAATTAAAATATTTTTCCGTGTAAGGTTTGGTACATTTTTTATAAAAGGATTGTTTTTCATCATCGTAACGCCCGGCAATGTTAAAGGTGGTTATTTCTCTTAAGGCATCCTCAGTATTTTTATCCGATTCAACACCGGCTGATTGGGCAAGTTTGACCAAATCGTGGATGTAAGGAGCGGCTTTATCTGTTTTTGCTACAATAATGCATTTTAAAAGTTTTTCCAAAGCCAGATGGCAAAAAAACAGGGAATAGGAATAATCTTTATTGCGGAAAAGCTTTTGGGCAAGTTTCCAATCCTTCTCGGAGGATTCCCTAAAATACGCCAGTGTTTTTGCAAGTTCCGTCATTCTTTTAGACGTTAAAAATTCTCAAGTATTTCAATTATAACACATTTTAGGGCAATATCAAATTAATAAAATGCTGTGAAATATAGACAATTATTCTTTATCTTTATCTTTGTGTTATACGGGGGCTGCTGTGATTATGGGACTATGGGGGGGCATGCCGCAAAACAAGACAATATCTGCAGCGGGACGATGGGACTACTGTCTATATGGGAGGTTCAATACGAGGGCAATGTCGGCACTGGGCGTCCCGCTCCCGAAGTTGCCTTTCTGTTGAAGTGCACAGGCCAATCTCTCTGTCCCGGTGTCACGGAAAGACGGGGGTTATGGGGATGCCGTCTATACGGGAGGCTTAATGCAAGGGCAATGTCGGCACTGGGGCGTCCCGCTCCCGAAGTTGCCTTTCTGTTGAAGTGCACAGGCCAATCTCTCTGTCCCGGTGTCACGGAAAGACGGGGGTTATGGGGATGCCGTCTATACGGGAGGCTTAATGCAAGGACAATATCGGCACTGGGGCGTCCCGCTCCCGAAGTTGCCTGTCTGTTGAAGTGCAAGTCCCAAAATTCCATTTTCCTTTTGTAGACAAGTCCCGCCCTGACAATATCGGGGGCTGGGATAAATCAAAGTCGTTCAATGTCGGCACTGGGGCGTCCCGCTCCCGAAGTTGCCGGACTGTTGAATGCAAGTCCCAAATCTCCATTGTCCCCTTGTCCCTATGTTATAGGGGACCGCTGCGATTTTGGGACAGACTCAACGGATGACAATATCGGCATTGGGACGCTGGGACGCCACCGAGCGACTTTCCGTCCCGCTCCCGAAGTTGCCTTTCTGTTGAAGTGCACAGGCCAATCTCTCTGTCCCGGTGTCACGGAAAGACGGGGGTTATGGGGATGCCGTCTATACGGGAGGCTTAATGCAAGGACAATATCGGGACTGGGACGCTGGGACGCCACCGAGCGACTTTCCGTCCCGCTGCCGAGATTGACGGATTGTTGAAAGCATATCCCCAAATCCCTTTTTTGCCCAATTTGATTGACCTCACGAGTTCCCATGGCTCAAAACTCACGACTTTTTCGGTTTTTTGGGTTTGCCCCCGCTATCCGTGATATAAAATTGCCGATTTTTTGCCTAAATTTTAACATAATTTTTATGCTAATTTCCGGTCGTGGCTGGACGTCCCGCTCCCGAAGTTGCCTTTCTGTTGAAGGCAAGTCCCAAACCCCATTTCCCTATTGCCCGGCTACCGATGACGGATCTACGGGGGACTGATTAATCGCGGGCTGGGCATCCGCGGTTGGAGCAATCGGCGCAGTAATAACATCAGGGACGACCGGGGCAGGAGGCGCCGACGGATCAACCGCAGGCGGTGTTGCCTCAACCGGTGCCGGATTTGTCGCCGTAGGATCTGCCGCGGGAGGAGCTGTAACTGCCTGCCCTGAACCGGCAGGAGTCTCAGACGACGGCTGGTTCAGGGTTGTCGGCGTGGGCGAGCTTGCTCCGGCTACAATACCATTTTGTTGATTCAATAATTTTAATAAATCTTTAAGCTGATCTTCGGTTATGCAGGTTTGTCCCAAACATAATTTTTTGGCGTTGATGGTGTCCACGTTCAGGGTCGCGGCGTAAATTATTCCGCCCACGCGCAGGTCGTTTTGCACGGCCAAGGTTCCCCGCACTGCTATATCACCAAACACGGAAGCGTTGGTCATATTTAAATCCGCCAATGATGATAACCATGCCTGAACCCCGGAATCGCCCGTATTTGAGGCATTTTGGAGCAAATCAGCCACTTTTGGCGCGTATTGCATGGGCTTGATAAATACCATGACTGTGCCTGTCGCAGACCCCGAGCTTGCCTGGGGGTGGAAATTTTCAAGCGCCTGGCCTATTACATAACCGGACTGGGTGGCTTTCATGCTAAAACCCGGACGCGAAGCCGAGGAAGTCAAATAATCACCCGGCATAATATTGCCGTTCTCGTTGGTAACTTTAACCGGCACGCGCCCGGCAAGCGCAACGGCCGGATGGCGCGGATCGTTATGATAATCACCGTTCATAAACTGCACGCTGTTGCCTTCTATAACCATAGCCGGGTTGGTGGAAATCACTCCCAAAAGGTTGGAGTCGTAGGAAGAAGTGCTTAATCTGACCGTGGCCTCGGAGGACAAAGTGTCTATGGCCACCACATCACCGGCAGTGACGTCCTCGCTGGCCGGGTACAATTCGGCATAGTCGGTACAAGTCAAATTGCCGCCGCCGGGGTTGGCGCAGTTGGCGGCCACCACAAAGGTGGAAGCCGGGGTGGAGGTGTTGATGCCCACACGGGAGTTGGCGGTATTGACGAACAGGGCGGACTTAGATGATGTCGCGACATTCAAATTTCCCCAAATGTCTAATTTTGAACCCGGACTCGTCGTCCCAATCCCGACGTTGCCGTCGTTTCTTACCGTCACTAATCCCGTTCCGCTACTGTTATTTATTTGCAAAGCGTTCGCCGTATTATCCGCCGTGCTTCCTTGTATCACTAATCTACTTCCCACAGTCGTCGTCCCGATGCCGACGTTGCCGTTATTTAATATACTCATTGCCACACTTCCCGCACTGTTCTGTACCGTTAAAGCTGTCGTAGCTGATGTAGCTCCCGAACCTTCACGACTAATCTACTTCCCACAGTCGTCGTCCCGATGCCGACGTTGCCGGACGCATTGATGTAGAGCCTGGCGGTATTGGCAGTATGGTCGTAAACGAAGAAATCGCTCGTGCCGTTGCCGTTAAGATCCATTCCGGCCGACCATATAGGCGTGCCCTGGGAAGCAAAATCGAAAAAAGCATTCATGTCTGTAGCCCCATGCGTATTGTCGATCATCAAACCTGTTCCTCCGCCGAAGCTGACATCGGCACTGAGACGGACCGGATAGAAATCGCTGCCCGATACCGCTGGACCGACCACAGTCAGTGTACTTCCCGGCGTGGCGGTCCCGATGCCGATGTGCCGGTGTTGTAGTAGATATCGCTCCCCGTGGTCGTCCACTGGCTGGAGCCGCCGCCACCGCAAGTGCCGCCGCAGGTAATATTGCCGGAAGCATAAATATCACCGGTCACTTCCAGTTTATGTGCTGGCGCTGTTGTCCCGATGCCGACGTTGCCGTCGTTTCTTACCGTCACTAATCCCGTTCCGCTACTGTTATTTATTTGCAAAGCGTTCGCCGTATTATCCGCCGTGCTTCCTTGTATCACTAATCTACTTCCCACAGTCGTCGTCCCGATGCCGACGTTGCCTCCATTGGCCGCCAAAATAGTTTGTCCCAAAGTATAAAACTGCCCCGTGGTCGTGGCGTTGGTCAAGACGGTGGAGGAGGCGTTTAAGTTGGTGAAGTTGGAGGTGGTGGCGTTAATGGTGCCGTTGACGGTCAGCAGGTTGGAAGTGTTGTTCCAAAGGAAGTTGGCAGAGCCGGCTTGGGTGGTCGGGGCGGTAAAGTAAGGGACCTGGCCGGCTGAGGCGTTGGCCGTGACGATGTTGGCCGCCGCCAAAGTTGTCTGTCCTGTTCCGCCGTTAAGTATCGGAAGTGTTCCGGTAAAAGTAAGGTTAGGTGAAGTCCCTCCTGAAGAGGCGATGTTTCCGGAGCCGGTAACTGCCAGGACCGGGGTGGAAGTGGCCATTAGGATATGGTTGGAGTCTAAAGCCAGGAAGGTGGGGCCGGTAATGGCGGAGAAGACGGACTGGTTTGTGGTGGTAGAGTTGGTTAAGACGGTGGAAGAGGCGTTTAAGTTGGTGAAGTTGGAGGTGGTGGCGTTGATCGTGCCGTTGACCACCATTCTGGTATTTGAGTTGTCCCATAGGAAGCCGCTGTATCCGTTAACCGTATTGGCTCCGGCAAACACGGCCACCTGGGGCGAGGCGCCGGAGACGTTAGCGGTGGTAATGTAGGCGGTGGAAGTGGAGATGATGATTCCGTTTTGGTCTAAAGCCAGCAGCTTGCCGTTGGTTTGTCCCAAAAGAACCGATTGGCCCGTGGTCGTGGCGTTGGTCAAAACCGTGGAGGAGGCGTTTAAGTTGGTGAAGTTGGAGGTGCTGGCGTTGATGGTGCCGTTGATGGTTAACAGGTTGGAAGTATTGTTCCAAAGGAAGTTGGCACTCCCTGACTGGGTGGTCGGGGCGGTAAAGTAAGGGACCTGGCCGGCTGAGGCGTTGGCCGTGACGATGTTGGCTCCGGCCAGAGTGGAAGCTCCGGTGCCGCCGCTGCCGATGGCCAGAGTGCCGGTAATGTCAGAGGAGCCGGAGCTAAGGTTAATCGCGCCGTTGTAGAGGTAGCCGGCGGTGGTGCTCCTGACCGGCAGGGCGGAGGTTAAGGAGGTGGCGGCCAGGTTGCTGGAAGTGGCGTTGGTGAACAGCGAGGAGGTGGCGTTGATGGTGCCGTTGACGCTAAAGAGATTAGAGCCGTTAAGCCAGGAAAAGTTGGTGGAAGTGCCGATGGTGGCGCTGCCTTGGCCAAAGAGGACGGCGTTGTTAGCCAGGGTGACCAAGGCGATATTCGGGGAGGTGCCGCCGGTGGAAGTGAGGGAACCGGAGCCGGTAACTGCCAGGACCGGGGTGGAAGTGGCCATTAGGATATGGTTGGAGTCTAAGGCCAGGAAGGTGGGGCCGGTAATGGCGGAGAAGACGGACTGGTTTGTGGTGGTAGAGTTGGTTAAGACGGTGGAGGAAGCGTTTAAGTTGGTAAAGTTGGAGGTGGTGGCGTTGATCGTGCCGTTGACCACCATTCTGGTATTTGAGTTGTCCCAAAGGAAGCCGCTGTATCCGTTAACCGTATTGGCTCCGGCAAACACGGCCACCTGGGGCGAGGCGCCGGAGACGTTGGCGGTGGTGATGTAGGCGGTAGAAGTGGAAATGATGATTCCGTTTTGGTCTAAAGCCAGCAGCTTGCCGTTGGTTTGTCCCAAAAGAACCGATTGGCCCGTGGTCGTGGCGTTGGTCAAAACCGTGGAGGAGGCGTTCAGGTTGGTAAAGTTGGAGGTGCTGGCGTTGATGGTGCCGTTGATGGTTAACAGGTTGGAAGTATTGTTCCAAAGGAAGTTGGCACTCCCTGACTGGGTGGTCGGGGCGGTAAAGTAAGGGACCTGGCCGGCTGAGGCGTTGGCCGTGACGATGTTGGCCGCCGCCAAAGTTGTCTGTCCTGTTCCGCCGTTAAGTATCGGAAGTGTTCCGGTAAAAGTAAGGTTAGGTGAAGTCCCTCCTGAAGAGGCGATGTTTCCGGAGCCGGTAACTGCCAGGACCGGGGTGGAAGTGGCCATTAGGATATGGTTGGAGTCTAAGGCCAGGAAGGTGGGGCCGGTAATGGCGGAGAAGACGGACTGGTTTGTGGTGGTAGAGTTGGTTAAGACGGTGGAGGAAGCGTTTAAGTTGGTGAAGTTGGAGGTGGTGGCGTTGATCGTGCCGTTGACCACCATTCTGGTATTTGAGTTGTCCCATAGGAAGCCGGACGCGCCCGTCAGTCCGGTCGCGCTTGACCAATAAGCGATTTGCGGCGAGGCTCCCGTGCCGGTATCGGGATTGCTCAAGGCGGTCTGGTAGGCGGTGGAAGTGGAGATGATGATTCCGTTTTGGTCTAAAGCCAGCAGCTTGCCGTTGGTTTGTCCCAAAAGAACCGATTGGCCCGTGGTCGTGGCGTTGGTCAAGACCGTGGAGGAGGCGTTTAAGTTGGTGAAGTTGGAGGTGCTGGCGTTGATGGTGCCGTTGATGGTTAACAGGTTGGAAGTATTGTTCCAAAGGAAGTTGGCACTCCCTGACTGGGTGGTCGGGGCGGTAAAGTAAGGGACCTGGCCGGCTGAGGCGTTAGCCGTGACGATGTTGGCCGCCGCCAGAGTTGTCTGTCCTGTTCCGCCGTTAAGTATCGGAAGTGTTCCGGTAAAAGTAAGGTTAGGTGAAGTCCCTCCTGAAGAGGCGATGTTTCCGGAGCCGGTAACTGCCAGGACCGGGGTGGAAGTGGCCATTAGGATATGGTTGGAGTCTAAAGCCAGGAAGGTGGGGCCGGTAATGGCGGAGAAGACGGACTGGTTTGTGGTGGTAGAGTTGGTGAACAGCGAGGAGGTGGCGTTGATGGTGCCGTTGACGCTAAAGAGATTAGAGCCGTTAAGCCAGGAAAAGTTGGTGGAAGTGCCGATGGTCGCGCTGCCTTGGCCAAAGAGGACGGCGTTGTTAGCCAGGGTGACCAAGGCGATATTCGGGGAGGTGCCGCCGGTGGAAGTGAGGGAACCGGAGCCGGTAACCGTTAACACCGGGGTGGAAGTGGCCATTAGGATATGGTTGGAGTCTAAGGCCAGGAAGGTGGGGCCGGTAATGGCGGAGAAGACGGACTGGTTTGTGGTGGTAGAGTTGGTTAAGACGGTGGAGGAAGCGTTTAAGTTGGTGAAGTTGGAGGAGGTGGCGTTGATGGTGCCGTTGACCACCATTCTGGTATTTGAGTTGTCCCAAAGGAAGCCGCTGTATCCGTTAACCGTATTGGCTCCGGCAAACACGGCCACCTGGGGCGAGGCGCCGGAGACGTTGGCGGTGGTGATGTAGGCGGTAGAAGTGGAAATGACCATGCCGTTTTGGTCAAGGGCCAATAGTTTCCCGTTAGTCTGCCCCAGAATGAACTGCTGGCCTGTCGTTGTCGCGTTGGTCAAAACCGTGGAGGAGGCGTTCAGGTTGGTAAAGTTGGAGGTGCTGGCGTTGATGGTGCCGTTGATGGTTAACAGGTTGGAAGTATTGTTCCAAAGGAAGTTGGCACTGCCGGCTTGGGTGGTCGGGGCGGTAAAGTAAGGGGACCTGGCCGGCTGAGGCGTTGGCCGTGACGATGTTGGCGCCGGCCAGAGTGGTGGCGCCGGTGCCGCCGCTGCCGATGGCCAGAGTGCCAGTAATGTCAGAGGAGCCGGAGCTAAGGTTAATCGCGCCGTTGTAGAGGTAGCCGGCGGTGGTGCTCCTGACCGGCAGGGCGGAGGTTAAGGAGGTGGCGGCCAGGTTGCTGGAAGTGGCGTTGGTGAACAGCGAGGAGGTGGCGTTGATGGTGCCGTTGACGCTAAAGAGGTTTTGGCCGTTAAGCCAGGAAAAGTTGGTGGAAGTGCCGATGGTGGCGCTGCCTTGGCCAAAGAGGACGGCGTTGTTAGCCAGGGTGACCAAGGCGATATTCGGGGAGGTGCCGCCGGTGGAAGTGAGGGAACCGGAGCCGGTAACCGTTAACACCGGGGTGGAAGTGGCCATTAGGATATGGTTGGAGTCTAAGGCCAGGAAGGTGGGGCCGGTAATGGCGGAGAAGACGGACTGGTTTGTGGTGGTAGAGTTGGTTAAGACGGTGGAGGAAGCGTTTAAGTTGGTGAAGTTGGAGGAGGTGGCGTTGATGGTGCCGTTGACCACCATTCTGGTATTTGAGTTGTCCCAAAGGAAGCCGGACGCGCCCGTCAGTCCGGTCGCGCTTGACCAATAAGCGATTTGCGGCGAGGCTCCCGTGCCGGTATCGGGATTGGTCAGGGCGGTCTGATAGCTGGTGGAAGTCGCTATCAGCATCCCGTTGGCGTCAAGCGCGGCCAACTTACCCGTCTGTCCCGTTACGAATAATTGGGATGTAGTGGCGTTGGTAAAGTTGGAGGAAGTGGCGTAAATCGTTCCGTTCAAAACTAAATTTGAACCGTTGAAGGATAAGTTGTTAGACCCCTGCAAAGTGTTGGCCGTAGCCGTGAAATAAGGGATGGTGGAGGAAGAGCCGCTGCCGATGGTGGTAAGGTAAGAGCCGGCCACTTGGTAAGCGGTGGAAGTACCGATGAGCATTCCATTAGCGTCCAAAGCGGCTAATTTGCCGTTAGTAGAACCGGTGACAAACAGTTGGCTGGTGGTGGCATTGGTAAAGTTGGTGCTGCTGGCGTTGATCGTGCCGTTGACCACCATTCTGGTATTTGAGTTGTCCCATAGGAAGCCGGACGCGCCCGTCAGTCCGGTCGCGCTTGACCAATAAGCGATTTGCGGCGAGGCTCCCGTGCCGGTATCGGGATTGCTCAAGGCGGTCTGGTAGGCGGTGGAAGTGGAGATGATGATTCCGTTTTGGTCTAAAGCCAGCAGCTTGCCGTTGGTTTGTCCCAAAAGAACCGATTGGCCCGTGGTCGTGGCGTTGGTCAAAACCGTGGAGGAAGCGTTCAGGTTGGTAAAGTTGGAGGTGGTGGCGTTAATGGTGCCGTTGACGGTCAGCAGGTTGCTGGTATTGTTCCAAAGGAAGTTGGCAGAGCCGGCTTGGGTGGTCGGGGCGGTAAAGTAAGGGACCTGGCCGGCTGAGGCGTTGGCCGTGACGATGTTGGCTCCGGCCAGAGTGGAAGCTCCGGTGCCGCCGTTAAGGATAGGCAGGATGCCGGTGACATCGGAAGAGCCCAAAGCAACGGCGCCGTTGAACAGGGCGCCGCCCGCGGTAGAACGCACGGGCAGGGCTTGGTTAAGGTTGGTTATGGTGGAAGATCCGGCGATGAATTCATTGCCGCTGACGCTGAACAGGGCAACCGGAGAAGTCGTCCCCACCCCAACATTCCCTGACGAATTGACATACAATCCAATTTGGTTTGACGCGCCTCGGAGTTGGGCCGTCCCAAAAACATCCAGCAGGGAAGCTGGGGCGGACGAGCCGATGCCGACGTTGCCGCCGGAGAGGATGGTCATCCTAGTGGTGGAGTTGGTAATGATGTTTAAGTCATTGTTGGAGAGCGTGCCAAAGGTGCCGGTAGCTGTTAAGGTGTTGCCGCCCAGCATCCAGGCGTAACCGGACAGGGTGGTGGAAGCGGCAGACCAGGATAACGTTCCTGAACCGTTATCCATCAAAAAAGTATTGGCCGCGCCCTGGATAGACGGCCAGAGATAAGTAACGGTGTTGATGATGGTAGTGGGAGAGGCAAAGGTTACGGCGCCGGTCGTATTTAAGACAGTGAGCGTAGTCGAACCTGTTACGGCCAACGTGCCGGCCGTCAAGGCGGCGAGCGTAGTCGAACCCGTGGCGGTTAAGTTGCCCGTCACCATCAAAGATTGTGCCGAGGCGGGGCCGTTGACGGTGAGGCCGGCAAAGGTCGGAGTGGAGGTGGTGGTGACGGATTGGTCAATGGAAGAAGTACCCAGCAGGGTTAAGGTATTGCTGTTGCCCTGGATGGTGACGTTGTTGACGGTTGAACCGCTGATGTTGGAATTGGTGGTGGTGGAGTTTAAGGCCAAAAAGCCGGAGATGGTGGAAGTGCCAACGGTGGAGGTGGCTATCGTTGAACTTGTGATGGAATTGATGCCAACCAGTGTAGTGTTGCCGCCCTGCAAAGACAAAGTGTTGTTATTCAAAGTCAGAGTACCGGAGCCGGCAGTCAGGGTGTTGCCGTTAAAGGTCGTGGCGGAAAAAGCCGTGGCCGTGGCATTGCCCAAGGAAGAAGAAGCAGTGGCGGTGATAGAAGTAAAGGACGGATTGTTTGATAACGTAATCTGGGTGGAAGTGCCGATAAGGACATTCTGTCCTCCGCTGATGTTTAAGTTGCTGCCGACGGTCAAGGAAGCCAAAGTGTTGGTGCCAGTGCCGCCGCGCGCCGCGGAAAGTTGCCCGTTCCAGCCCAAAGTCAAAACCTGGTTTAAAATTGAGCCGGTAATGTTTGTGTCATTCGTAATCCCCTGCACCACGTTGCTGTTTAAGCGATTGGCGGCCAAGGTGCCGGTAAAAGTCGGCGTAAAAGTGTGAGTGGATCCGCTGGAGGTTATATTCAAACCGATGTTGATGTCGCTGCCCGTGGCAAAAGTCTGCACCGGATTGGTCAGACCGTTTAACGAAGTAATGGCATTGGCCGCCACGGCGCAATCAGTCCAGGCCATTCCCGACGGCGCGGTGGAAGAAGCCAGCAAGCACAAGCCGTCGCTGCCGACCGGCTGGATGCCAAAACTTCCGTTGCCCGTTCCGGCCAACAGCCCGCCCTTTTGAATAGCCGACGAATCAAACCCTAAGCCCCCTGACGACAAAGACAGCGGCTGGGTTAAAGTAAGGTTGCTGATGGTGGTGGTCGCGAGTGACGAGATTCCCGATACCGCCAAACTGGTTACTGAAGTTGTAGCCAGCGTTGATAAGTCCGATACGGCCAATTCTATCGTATACGTCCTATCAAGTGTTGATGTGCCCGTAACTGTGAGGTTGCCAACAATTGCCGAAGCCAGCGACGATGTCCCGGCCACCGCCAAATTGCCGAATACCGATGTGTCGCCCGCCACAGTTAGCATCGTGCTTGAAGCCGAAGTCGTGCCAATACCCACATTGCCGGAAGCAAAATAAATTCCCGTGCTGGTGGAAATCCACTGGCTGCCGATATACGGCGTGCCGTTAACGTACAAGGCCTGCGCGTTCACGACGCCATTAACATCCAAAGCGAATTCCGGGGTGGTGGTGCCTATGCCAAGGCGATGATTTACGCTGTCCCAATAAAAATTCGCGTTGTCCTGCGCCAGCCCGTTTAATCCCTGGAACACCACGCTGCCCTGGGTAAAATTCGGATTAATATTGGCAACGTTCAAATTCGCAATGGTCGTAGTGCCGCTTAAGTTTGTGTTCCCGTTAAAAGTCGCGTACCCGTTAAAAACCGCCGTGCCGTTGTCCGTAAGGCTGATGTTAACCGTAATGTTATTTGTGGCAAAATCCTGGGAAGAAAGATAGGTTGTCCCGCCAATGCTGCCGCCGGAAAAGCCGGTCGCGGGGTTTGACGCTACGTAGGTGGCTCCGCCCGGCAGCCCCGGCAGCCCCTGGTCCCCTTTGGGTCCTTTGAATCTTCCTTCGGCCAAATATTGGTTTAAACGGTTATCTATCAGGCTGTACAAGTCCGCGTCGGAAAAGCCGAGCAGCTGGTTGACGGTTTTGTTAACGATGGTGGTTCCGCCCTGACCCGCGCCGGGCTGCTGATTGCTTACCGCTGGCTGCTTGCCGCTATTATTGTTCTGGTAAACAATTTTCATTTCCTGCGGCCGCTGATTGCCGGACAGATTATTAAACAAATTTCTCCAGAACACCGATCCCATAAACAGCGCCAAAATTATTGCAACCAAGGCGTACGCGCCGACCCGGTTAAAATCTATGCGGCTCTTTTTTGTAAAGCTTCCGTAAAGTTGTTTGACTTTTTCCTTCCCCAGCGCGAACTTGGATTGATCCGCGTATGTTCCGCGTTCTGGTTCCGCGCTTGCCCGACGAAGCCTTGGCGTAGTCGGGTGAATATCCGCGGTTCCGAAATCAAAATTGGAAGCAAACTTGTTGCTGAATCGCTGCCGTTCTTTTTTGACGTACTCGTCTTCTTCGGCAAAATTGTTTATCGCTGCCGCGGTTGACGGTACTTGCGGCGCCGTTTCCGCCACCGGGACAACTGCCAGTATTTGTTGTTTATTTGCCTCTAACTGTTTCGCCTGTTCCTGAGTTTGGGTTTCAATCTTTTCCACGCTAGCGGACAAGTTCTGCACCTTTTTGTCAATTTCATCAATGACGTCTCTGCGGAGGTGCCTAAGCTCTAAACTGGAATTAAGCGCAGCGGGCAAAACTTCCTGCGGCTGTGGAGTTGCGCCCTGCGAAAAAACAAGACCCGCCGCAATTGGAGGTTGCCCCGCGGGCAAATCCGCGATGACAACTTGAGGGGCTAGGCGTTCTACCTTAACGGGGATCTTCCTGCCTGTTTCATCAACGATTTCGCTAACCCCGTTTTTATAGTTTTTAATGAACTCATCCAAGGCTTGTTTGGTCGTCGTCCAGTTCCTGCCAATTTTAAATCCCTGGAGCTTGCCGGTGCGGCACAAAAAACCAAGGTAATCCTGGTGGTACCCTGTTAGCTTGCTCGCTTCCGCGAGGCTTAAGAACGAATCAAAATTTTCTTTCAAATTCTCGTCCACTTTTTAGAATTTTATTTGCATCTCGGATAACCGAGAACGCTTTTTTTTGGTTAAACCTTTTGCTTTTATTTCTGGCCGTTTTCGCTTAATCTCGGATAAGCGATATCTAATATAATTATAGCTTCTTACGTAAATCCAAGTCAATAAAACCCGCCGCGTTTTGATAAAACTTTTTTTCCTTTTTTACGTGCTAACTTCTATAAATCAAATGCTATTGGGTCCAATAACTCGGTTTCATCTTTTGGAGCGAAAGAAATGAAATATTCGGCAAAAAAGGCCGAAAAAAAAGCCGGATTTTCGGCGGTCAGGCAACATAAAAGAATTTTCCTTTTAAAAGGAAAATTCTTTTCAATTTTTTATCAGGTTAAACAAAAAAATTTATCTGACAAGATTTGGTATGGAACAATTTGCTTGTAAATTTTAGTTAGGGGAAAAATATTTGAATTTTGGAGCAAATTGTTCACAAGATTTTTAATTCATTTTTACAACGTTCAATTAAATGAATCATAAAACGTGCAACAAGCATTTTTCGGGCTTGATGAAACTATTTTAATAGTCGGTTTAACTTAAATGTTACACATATGTAAAATCCCTCATATTTGAAAGAGAAACAAAAAACCCCAAAAATTGACCGATTTTACCCAAAACACATTGCAAGAGATTTTGTCAAAGGCCCTGATTTTAGACGTTTGGGCCAAGCCTTAAATATCCACAGTTATTTATTTAAGTTTTTACCGTTTTAAGCCCATTACCAAGCTGTCAAGGCTTTCAACGGATGACGACACCGGATGGCGCCCATCCGGGGACTTTGCGGGATTGACAACTTTTATCTCCCGGTATAGAATCCAATTACGTTAAAAATTCAAATGTTTATTTTAGGGAAGCCCGGTGAAAATCCGGCACTGTGCCGCAACGGTAATCTCCGACAAATGTCGGGGTCAGTCCGGTTACTAAATAAACAACAAACTCCCGAGCAGGAATTTAATATAGACACAATCTATATTATAATTATTTACCGCCTGCTTGTTGAGCGGTTTTTTGTTTTTCAGCTTTGCTGAAAAACAACCCGCCGTAGCTTTCTTGTCCGACGTAGCCTTGGCGAAGTCGGAAGCGAAGACGGGTAGCCAAGTTATCAGTAATAAAGGTTCCTCGGAACAGAGCTCCGAGGTATTTCCAAGGAGATGCTATCAATACGCAGCAGAGCTGCCAGGTATTGAACCTATATTAGCTCCTCGGCTCGGAAACTAAATAGCAAGCTATTTAGTTTCTCTCGCTCTACGTCGCTAATAAAATTATTGCGAACAATCCGCCGGCTTGTCGCCGAAACCATAGCGAAGCCGGTGACGAAGACGATAGCCGATGCTTTTGTCTAAATAATTAATTCCACAAATATGAAACCCAAACTCTCATTATTGTTCTCTGTTATTGTAATCGTCAACCTCTTCTTCCCTATTTTATCCAAAGCCGATTACAATCAGGAGTCAGCTCAAAATTATTTGCTCGCCCATTCAAACAATCCGTGGCCGACAATGGCTCTGTCGGCGCTCGGAGCAAACAACATACCGGCCGACTATTTAAAAAACGTTTCGGGTTCGTCGGCAATAAATTTTGAAGCCCCGATTTTAGCCATTACATCTTTAAACCAGAACCCCAAAACTTTTGGTTCCATAGATTACGTCGCGGCACTGGAAAGTTACCACAACCAAAGCCAACTCGGCGACATTACCGCACTTAACGATGATTTTTTCGGCATCCTCGCATTGGCCTCCGCCGGAGTGCCCATAAACGACCAAAATATAATTGATTCCAAAAACTTTATCCTAGCGCATCAAAACGGCGACGGCGGGTGGGGCTGGTCTGTTACGGCAGGTTCCGACAGCAACGATACCGCGGCCGCGATAATGGCTTTGGTTGCCGCGGGTGCCTCCTCTGCCGACAGCCATATTGCCTCAGCCTTAGCTTACTTAAAAACAGACCAGGGCCAAGACGGCGGATTCTTATATGACCCCTCAAGCGGCAATACGGATTCCTCTTCCACTTCCTGGGTAGTCTGGGCGTTAGACGCTTTAGGCGTTGACCCGCAAACTTGGACAAAAGGCGGCAACAATCCAATGAGCTTTTTAGTTTCCTATCAAAATCCGGATGGCAGCTTTAAATGGCTGGCCACGGACACCGCCGACGCGTCTCCTTCGGTTACGGCCGACGCGGTAATTGCCCTGTCCGGCAAAACTTTGCCGCTTAAAATTATTTCCGCAGCCCAAACGTTTACGGTCAACTTTAGGATAGAAGGTTCCGCCGGGCCAATCTGCACGGGGCAAGTGGCAGCCATAACCGCAATCGATGTGGTAAAAAACGCTTCCGCCAGCTGCGGTTTTACTTATGACATCAAATCAACGGGTTACGGTCCGTATTTGGACCAAATCAACAGCGACGCCGCTTTTGGCAATACCGGCTGGATTTTTTTGGATAATAACGTCCCCCTGCAGGTCGGCGCCGCGGACTTTGCGGTACAGCCTAACGACAATTTGCTGATTTACTTTGGCGGCTTTGACTGGCAGCCGCTTAAACTTGATTTGTCCGCCGCCGCCGCCGATTCCGGACAAAGCGTCACGGCCGCGGTGCAAAGCTACAATAATAACGCCTTATCTCCCCTGTCCGGCGCCAACGTCTACTTTGGCAACGCGACTGCCGCTACCGACAGCGCCGGCACCGCTGTTATTGCCGCCCCGGACGGTTACTACAAAGTCTACGCCGAAAAATCCGGCTACATCCGCAGCAACCAAGTCGCGCTCAAAGTCGGCCGGCCGGCTTCCTCCGCTGTGAGCCTGAGCGCCAATTTTAGCGGCGGCCAGGCGGCTCCTCAACAAGATTCGGGACTTATAGCGGGCACTTCCACACCCGACCAATCGTCTTTTTCCGTATCGTTCACGGTTGACGTTTCCAATTTGGATTTCGGCGCCGTTTCCCCCGGCTCCAAAATCAGCAAAAGCCTCACCGTGCAAAACACCGGCAGCGTCGGCCTTAGCCTGTCCGCCTCGGTTTCCGGCGACCCCCTGTTTACCGACAATCTCTCGCTCAACAATAAGTTCTGGCAAAACTTTAGCGGCATCGTCGGCGCCAAGCAAAATTCCACGCTAACCGCCGGCTTAAACGTCCCGAGCGGCTTTGCCGGCGCCAGCGGCCCCAAAACCGGCCAACTGGTGCTGTGGGCAAGCCCGGAGTAAAATTTCAAATTACAAATATCAAATTTCAAATAAAATCCCAATTCTTAAATGCCAAATTTCAAAAACTGCGGCAAATTTGATCTTGGCAATTGGCCATTTGGCATTCATTTGAAATTTGGAATTTGATATTTGGCATTATGGCCAAAAAACATGATTAAAAAGACACTAATCGCCATCGTAATATATCTAATGCCATTTATGGCTCCAACCGCCCTTGCTTCCGGCATCGGGGTTTCCCCCAGCAAACTGGATTTACAGGCGCCGGCTCAGACAACGGGGCAGCTGACAGTGGCCAACCCGACAGCCGACGCGCAAACTTTCCAGATTTACGCCCCAGACTTCCCCAGCGCCATCACCGTTGAACCGAATGATTTTGCTTTGGGGCCGGGCGGCCGGAAAACTGTCAGCATCCGCGTGGACGCCAAACGCCTGTCCGCCGAAATCCAAAATCGGGCCGGCGCGCCTTTTGTTACGTCCCTGGATGTTTTGGCGCGGCCGCTGGATAAAAAAAATCTGGCCGTGGCCGCCGGAGTCAAAATCCCGCTGACTGTCATTTTGCCGCCCCCTTCCGATCAAAACTTAACAGGCCACTCAATTGCCGCCGTCTTCTTTTTCGCCGGCCTTTTCCTGCTGTGCTTAATCGTTTTAAAACGGCATCGGCTCCCGCTAAAAAAAATCCCGCCCGCCGGTTTTTCCTGATTCCGCCGACAGGCAAGATTTCCCGATTTCATTCTCGATTTTTATTACATTCCTGATTTTGACGGCCGTCAAAATCAGGAATGTTTTATCAATCGCTTTCCCTTGTTGCGTTTACACGCACGTACGCATAAACTAAACAACTGTTGCCACATCAAAAATCAAAAACCGCGCTTTCCACCAAACATAATCTGTTGACAATACGCGTACGTACGCGTATATTAAACACATAGGATAAATCAAAAAATATGCCGCGAAGTTTAAGACACTATCCCCAAAGTTTTCTGTTATTTGCCTTTGTAGACGGCTTCACGTCCATTTTTTCATCCAAACGGCAATGGGAGCAAAAACGCCAGCCGGGCACTTACGAACAATACCGCCAAACCGCCTACAGGCTCCGCCGCAAAGGCTATGTAAACATCACAAAAACCGCGGCGGGACAAAAATTTTTGCGCTTGACCCGCAAAGGCCAGCTGGAACTGCTTATGGCCAAAGCATGGCTGCCCAAAAAACAAACGTGGGACGGCAAATGGCGGATGATTATGTTTGATATCCCCCGCGATGCCAACGACAAGCGCGACAAACTCAGAAGGCTGCTAAAATCCGGTGAATTCTTCAAACTCCAGGCCAGCGTCTACCTGACCCCTTACCCGCTGAACCGCGAGGCGATAACGTACCTGAAAAGTACAGGACTGATTGATTATATCCGCATAGGCAGGCTGGAGGAGTTGGACGACGACAAGGATTTGTTGAAACACTTTAAACTCACCGGGTCAGGCTGAATTATTTACCGCGGGCTTTGTTGCATTTATTCGTACGTACGAATAAATGCAACAAATTTACAATTTATCCGGAAACAGCTTTTCGCTAAAATATCATTTGTTTAATATACGCGTACGTACGCGCAAACGCAACAGATCGGGACTGTTAACCATTTTGGTTGGTAAATTCGTTCGCTAAACGTTAAAATTATCGATGAACGCTAGTGTTTATAAGGCATTCATAATTTACCGATTGCGATAAAAATAAAACTAATTTCAAAAACGAAATTAGTAACGAAAAAATACACAAAATCGCCTGTAGCTACAGGCGATTTTGATTTATCCACCAACAGATATATGCACCAGTCCCGCGATTTTGATTTATCCACCAACAGATATATGCACCAGTCCCGCGATTTTGATTTATCCACCAACCGATTTAGTTAACAGACCCAACAGATCTAGTTTAAATCAAAAAACCACCGTATCACAGTGGTTTTTTGGTTATTTCAAACCCGAAAAGAATCAAAGGGTTATTTTTTCAACGCCGCGTCTATGGCCTTCTCAAAAGTGGCGGCTGGCTGGGCGCCAACGATAATCTGTCCGTTGACAAACACGCTCGGCGTGCCGCTGACGCCGTAGCTTTTACCGGCCGCGGTTTCATCCAAAACTTCCTGTTTGTATTTGCCGCTGTCCAGGCAGCTATTAAATTGGGTCGTGTTCAGCCCCACTGCCGCGGCGAACTGCTTTTGATGATCGCCCGTGGCCCAGGCTGAGCCCTCCTGCCCCTGATGGCTGAACAGATAATCATGATACTGCCAGAATTTATTCTGGTCGGCCGCGCAGTGAGAAGCTTCGGCCGCGGTGTTGGAATCCGGGCCCAAAAACGCGAAGTCCTGGTAGACGAATTTGATTTTGCCGGTATCAATATATTTGGATTTTAAGTCCGGCATCACGGAGCTATACCACTTCTCGCAAAACGGGCACTGGTAATCCGCGTACTCCACCACCGTGACTTTGGCAGTATTGCTGCCCAAATAGGGCGTGTTAGGCTTTAGCGTGATTTTAACCGGTCCGGTCGGAGCGGGGGCGGCGGAAGGCTGGACGGCCGAGGGCTGCTGCGGTACTTGTTGTTGAGAAGGGATAGCCGCGGCGGTTTGGGCCGCGATTTTTTGCACCGCTGCCTCCATGGTTGATCCCACCGAATCAAGCCGCGTTGACGCGGTTTTAAAAATGTAAAGCAGGGTGGCGGAAACAAGTACCGCGCTCACCAGCAAGCTGGCGCCGATGATGTAAGCCGCAAAGCTTAAATCTTTGCCGCAGCGGTCGCAATGAGGGTTATCGGCGGCATCGGCTCCGGCCGCGGCCGCATTTTCGCTTTCGTGATGATGAATCATGACGTATGGTTTACTTTTTAAGTTTAATTATTATAGCATAAAATCATTGACATAATTGACAAACTATAATTTATTATTATAGCTGTCATCCCGAGCGACCCCGAGCTTGTCGAGGGGGAGTCGAGGGATCCCTCACTCCGTTCGGGACGGCATAAATGCCGTTTTGATCAATTATGTCAATGCTTAGATTTTCGGAATCACCAGCACCGCGCCGACTTTGAGGGTTCGGGTGTTGCCTGGAGTACTCAAACAGTCTGGATTAACAGCTAGGATTTTGCGCCAGTTGCGGCCGTCACCGGTGGTGGCTTTGGCGATTTTCCACAGGGTGTCGCCTTTCTTAACGACATAGGTGCCCGCCGATTGTTGGCCGGTTTGGTCCTGGACGGCGGTTTGGTCATCGGGCATTTGCAGGCCCGGGTACTGCAGGCCGCCGGTGGCTGAACCATCACCCGAAGCCGCGTAACCGCTCGGCATCTGAAGTCCCTGGAAAGTCTGCGCTCCGGCTACCTGTTGGATTGAGCCCAGGCTTTGCATGTTTAACACTCCGCCGCCGATTGAACTGCCGGCCGCGCCGACAACCAGAGTGAACTGCTTGGTGGCGGTAACATCTTGCGACGTTGCGGCTTGAACCGTAAAGGTATAAGTGCCGGCAGTAGTCGGGGTGCCCGTGATGGTCCCGCCGGAACTCATTGACAGTCCCGGAGGCAAGGAGCCGCCAATCAGGTTGAAAGTCACAGTGTAGTTGCTGATGGCCTGAATAGAACCGCTGTAGGATTGGCCGACTGCCCCATTGGCCGGGTTGATGGTGGTAAAGAACGGCGTAATGCCGGCTATAATCCCGCCGCCGCCGGATGAAGTGCCGCCTCCCCCACCGCCGCCTCCGGTATTGGTGGTGGAGGATGAAGTTCCGGATGTTGTACCGGTGGCGGCGGATGACGCGGCGGCAGCGCTGCCGGTGCTTGCGGCTGCGGCAACATTACCAGTTTGATCGGATAAATCACCCATAGTAAGGGTGCCTGTCGTGGCTTTACCGGCATTTGCGGAACTGCCGCCTGATGTCAAATCATCAATAGTCAAGCCGCCTGTGGAGCTGGCGGTAGAACCGGTTTTGGTAGCTGCACCGGTTTTAGCGGAGCCGCCGTCTGAAGTCAAATCACCCATGGTCAGGGTGCTTGCGGCGGCGGAGCCGGCGGCACCGGATGACGCGCCTGCCCGCAGCTGATCCAGAGTCAAATTGCCGGTGCTTTGAGTATTGTTTAACTGGTCTATAGTCAATAAGTTAGCAGTCTGATAATTACTTAACTGGGCCGTGGTCAATAAGCCGGAACTGGCTGCCGCGGCGGATTGGGATTGAGCTGCATTGGAACCGGTAGCCGCGGCGGATTGCGGCGCGGCCGCAATCGTAAAGGTAACCGATACGCGGTTGGAAGCTTTAAAGCTCGGATCCGCGGTATTAACGACCTGCACGTTGTAGGTATAAGTGCCTGCCGCTAAACCCGTGGGTAGCAGAGCTGTAATCTGGGTGCCACCGGCGTTTACCGCCGAAACCGTTAAGGCGGTGGTTACCACACCCGCGCTGTTGACAACCTGCACGCTGTTGCCGGTTAAACTGGTATTAAAATTACTGCCCATGATGGTTAAAGTGCCTGCCGTAACATTGGCCGTTACGCCGTTGGCGTTAATCACCGGGGTAGCAACAGTCTGGGTGGTTGTAGCCGGAGCCTGCACCGTTACGGTAATGGCGGAACTGGTCACGGCGGTATTGGTTTTTGTGTCTTTTGCCGTTACGTAAAAAGTATACGTTCCGGCTTTGCTGGGCGTACCGGAAAACTTGCCGGTGGCATCAAAAATCATACCTGTGGGTACGGATCCGCTGCCGCTCCAGGTATAAGAACCGCTGCCGCCGGTGGCCGTAAATTGGAGATTATAACCGGTACCGACCAACAAGGCTGAAGTCACCGGAGAAATTATGGCCAGCGTTCCGGCCGGAGTAACGGGCGTATTGGGATTTATTACCGCGGGAGTGCTGGTAATAATCGGGCCGCCCGTTGTGGCAACAGGATAGGAACCTGCCGGCGCGTTGGGATTAGCGTGGTAGTATTCGGCCGAGGCAATCGCATTTTTAACGTAAGTGTCAGCCAAACCCGGGAACTGCGCCGGGGGATTGTTAATAAAATAAGTGGCTAACTGTCCGGCGTTCATTTGCGTACCGTCGGGAAACTGAATTTCCCAGTAAAAAGCCGCATCCGGGCTTAGGGTAACGCCGCCATAATTTAACGGCACTTTAACCGCTGTGCCACCGTAGAACGTTGCTAAATTTTGAGCTGTCGTCGCATCGGCATAGTATTGATTGTTGTAGTTTTGAGTAAGTTGTAAGGTACCGTTTGATACGCCCGGAAAAGTCACGGTAAGAAGATTCGTTGGGATTAAAGTAGGGTTAAACGTAGCTAAAGTAAGAGCCGGGGTAGTGGCAACATTGAACTTTAAAGTATCGCCGACTTGGGTCAATTTAGTGGTGTCCACATTATGGACCACAGTATTCGGTTGTAAGCCTGCGCTTTGCCTATCGCCGGATTGGCCGACTTCAATATTTACTTGCCAATCGCCCGCTTGGGTCAAACTGGGGCCCACCAAGTGGAAATTGCCCTGATCGTCGGTCATTCCAAGATAGCTCACGCCGCCGGCGTTCACGCCGTAGACCGGAGCATTGGGAGCGGAATTTTTGATATCAATAACCCAGCTGTTGCCTAAGCCCAAGGCGTTGGTTCCGCCGCCGGCATTGGTAAAGTTCAAACTGGCCGAACCGGCAACGCCGAATTGTAAGGTTCCTATTGTTCCGACCGCATTTGAGTTAGTGGTGCCGCCATAAGGTCCAAAGCTCATTCCATGGACCATCCTGGTCGCTGGTAATGGTTCCGTTCAATTGAGAACTGCCGCCTTGATGTAGCCCATCAAGGTGCGGTCGCTGCCATCCGGCTCGCTGGCATAAACCGGACCGTCGGGACCGGTAATGGTTATGGTCCAGTTGTCTCCGACTTTTAAATCGCTGGTGTCGCCGCTCGTGTTGTTGGTAAAAGTAAGATTTATGGGCTGACCGGTAACCTGTTGCGCCGCTAATAACGGTGGAATTGCTGACCGGAACTGAAATTGAGCCGCCCGATTGGCTTGCGTTTGAGTTAGCGGTGCCGCCGTAAGTCCAGACCTCGTTCCAGGGACCTGTCTCGTTGCTAGTCACAGTCCCGGACAACTGAAGAACCCCGTTTGTAATAGTACCCATCAAAGTGCGGTTGTTGCCGTTTTTGTCGCTGGAATAAACCGGACCGTTGGGACCGGTAACGGTTATGGTCCAACTGTCTCCCACTTTCAAAGTGCTGGTGCTGCCGCCCGAATTATTAACAAAAGTCAAGCTAATGGTTTGGCCATTAACCTGGTTGGTAACGGTGGTAGAATTGCTGGTGGAGATAGCTCTTGTCCCCGGCGGAACATAACCGGCAGGCGGAGTGGGAGCAGGTTGTCTGGATATTTAATCCGGTCTGACCTGATGATTAATAACCAGTTATTGTAAGTCTGATCATAAATCAGGTCCGCTTTATCCTGGCTACCACGAAGTCTGGAAATTATTATCGGCCTGAGTCGAAGCCTTTGCCAAAGCGGCGAGCGCGTCAGTTAGTTGGGTCGGGGTTGGGGTTGATGTTGTGATCCTTAGTACTGGGCCAAATACTTGCTGTAAGCGGTTTCATAACTCATCGGAGCCGTACACGGAAGCGGTGGATATATCAATTGGCGCGCCGTTGCCCGGGGTTTTACCCGCTTGCGTCGCGTTATATTGCTTCAACGCGTAGGCGTCGGAAGCCTGAGCCAAAGCCGCAAAAACTTGCTGGTTATTGCCGGTAAGATTATTGTACTTTTGCATATTACTGTTCAAATCGCCCAAAGTGGATCCTGTAGCCGTATAGGTTTGCCCGTTGATAGTCACCGAAGCCGTATACACGCCGTTGTTCAATGTAACCACGGGTGGTACGTTGCCGGTTGTGGCGGACGGCGACGAGTGCCTGAGATGACAGATGACCTGAAGTTCCAGTAGTACCGAATGTACATGATGTGCCCGATGTACCCGAAGTCCCTGATAGTGCCGGAGGTACCAGGCTCCGGAGCTAGCACTTATAGGCGGAATATAAAGTCCCGGTCATGCCGCAAGGTGTAAACCTGAAGTCACGTCCGTGCCAGCCGGTTAATGTAGGCAATAATCCGGCCGTCCGACAGGGCGGAAAGGTTTAGGTTAGTGTATTGCTGGCCGCCAATGGTGGCAGTCGAGGCTGTCCAGCTGTAAGAATTGTTGGAGTCGGGATGGTATAGAGCCGGAAACAGGGGCTCCTAAATCGACAGAGGTTCCGCTGGTTCCAGAGTGCCGGAAGTGCCACTTGTGCCACTGGTTCCGGATGTCCCTGATGTGCCAGAGGTACCTGAGGTAGCCGGAATTGTTATCTGATAAGTCTGGGAAGTCAGGTTGCCGGAACTGTCGTAAGCGTTGATGGTTACGGTATAGGTGCCGGGAGCATTGTAGTTAACCTGGCTGTCGTCAATGCTGATATTGTCGCTGCCACCCGAGGACGTCAAGCCGGACACGTTAATGCCCGTGCCAGTGGAATTTAGGGTTGGCAAACCGGTTAAGGTGGGGCCGGTTGTGGCACCAGAAGTACCGGATGTACCAGAAGTGCCGACTGGTTCCAGATGGTACCTGATGTACCTGAGGTAGCCGGAACTGTGACTTGGTATGACTGGGAAGTCAGGTTGCCGGAACTGTCATAAGCGTTGATGGTTACGGTATAGGTGCCGGGAACATTGTAGTTAACCTGGCTGTCGTCAATGCTGATGCCGCTGCCGCCGCCACTAGATGCCAAACCGGAGACATCAATACCCGTGCCACTAGAGTTTAGGGTTGGTGCGCCGGTTAGGGTGGGGCCAGTATTAGTGGCGTCGCTACTACCGGAAGTGCCAGAGTTCACCAGAAGTCCCAGATGTACCGCGGTTCCAGATGTAGCCGGAACTGTGACCTGGTATGTCTGGGAAGTCAGGTTGCCGGAACTGTCGTAAGCGTTGATGGTTACGGTGTAGGTGCCGGGAACATTGTAGTTAACCTGGCTGTCGTCAATGCTGATGCCGCTGCTGCCGCCACTAGATGCCAAACCGGACACATCAATGCCCGTGCCGCTGGAGTTTAAGGTTGGCGCGCCGGTTAGGGTGGGGCCGGTATTAGTGGTGCTGTCACCACTGTCGCCATGTCACCGCTGTACCGCCACCGTCACCTGATGTGCCAGAAGTCCCGGAAATGTACCGGAAGTGCCGCTTGAACCATCGTCACCAGAAGTCCCTGATGTGCCAGATGTGCCGCTTGTGCCGGAGGTTCCGGAAGTATCTGACGACGTGGTAGCCTGCGTTTGTATGGCATTGGGATCTATGCCGTAATCCTGCGGGTCAACCTGCTCGGCTCCGTTGCCCTGATTTATCCAGGTAGTGCCGTTTTGGTCAACCGTTACAGGCATACCATTAATAGTGGTGTCGTAATAAGTGGTAATTTGACCAGTATCCGGATCTGTAACTGTGCGGGTTGTGGTGGTATTTTCTTCCGCCTTGGCCGTCTGCGCTCCAATGGTCGCGCCAAAAAGCTTTTTTATTGCGGATTTAATTTTGGAAGTGCCGCTGGACTGCTCGGTGCCGGTGATGCTGACAAGTTTCGTCTGCGCGCTGGGTTTAGCCTGCATTCCCGCAATGCCGCCCATCAGGGTTCCGCCCACGCCCAAACCGGCCAAAATCTTTTCTTTTGTTGTGGCTTTCTTTTTATCCCTTTTTACCCTTTTGATTTTGACCTTATCCATAATGGTTTGGTTAATTTTAGTTTGATGATGTAAGTGAGGCGTATGGCGTCTGCCGGGCGGTTTTGGTTTCATATTGATGATCCTACGAACTTACGAAAGTTACGAACTACGAACCGGCTTCTTACGTAAGATTAATTATTCTTTTATATTCCAAACCATTTCTGGTAAAATTGGCTAGCATACCGAGCTGTAATTTTAAACTTTTTAAGTAACCGACTGTTTGGTCAATATTTTTTCTGCTAAAAAATCTGTAAGTTTTTAATTCCAAAACAATTTTATCTTCAATGACGAAATCGGCATAATAAATTCCTATAGGAATGCCCTCGTAAATTATTTTTACCGGAACCTGCTCTTGGAACTTTATCCCTCTTCTCCTTAATTCCTCCGCGACCGCTCTTTGGTAAACTTTTTCCGGGAGTCCCGGCCCCAAAGCTTTGTATACCGCAAGCAACGCGCCAATAATTTCATACGATAAGTCAGGATATAATAAATCTTGTTTCCTTATCTTTGGTTTTATTGGCATAACGGGTCAGTTCGTAGTTCGAAATGTTCGTAAGTTCGTAGGAGAGGTAAATGTTATTTAACCAAATTAATCGGCTGCCCCTTTGCAAACCCCTCTATATTCATTATAGTCGTATCTAAAATTCTTTGCAAAGCTTCTTTGGTGTTAAAAGCGTTATGGGGCGTAATTAAAACGTTATCCATATACATCAGCTCGTGGTCGGCCAGGGCGATTTTTAACTCTTCCAAATTCGGATGCCCGTTTATCAGCAAATCGGCCTCTTCCTTAATAAACCCTTCTTCTTCCAAAACATCCAAACCCGCGCCCGCAATTTGTCCGGATTTTAAGGCGCTGACCAAAGCCGAAGTTTCTATTAGTCCGCCGCGCGCCGTGTTAATGATAATGGCACCTTTTTTGCACAGGCCGATGTTTTGCGCGTTAATTAAATGATGAGTAGCCGGCATATACGGCACGTGCAGAGTAATGACGTCGGATGATTTTAATAAATCCTCCAACGATGCGTATTTAAACCCATATTGGTTCGCCAATTCCTCTTTGGGATGCGGGTCATAAGCCAAAACATTCATGCCAAAACCCTTGGCGATTTTTATCACGAACACCCCAATGTGGCCGGCGCCCACCACGCCCAAGGTTTTGCCCTGCAAATCAAAGCCCTGCAAACTGTCGGTCAAAAACAATCCTTGTTCGCGCACCCGCTTAACTGCCGGAAAAATCTTTCGCGACAAAGCCAAAAGCAGGGCAAAAGCAAATTCCGCCACCGTGTTTTCGCCGTAAGTCGGCACGTTGCTCACCACAATCCCCCGTTCGCTGCAGGCTTTTAAATCCACGTGATCATAACCCGTGCTGCGCGTGGCCACGAACTTAAGCTGCGGCATTTTGCCGATAATTTCGCCAGTAAGCGGCGAACCCACAAAATTACAAACAATCTCCGCGCCGGCATCAGGCAAAATTTTGCTGCCTATATTAAAAGACAGGTCAAAACCCGACAATTTTGCCTTTAAATACTCTTCTTCCCATTTTTGCGTTTCGTAAAAGACAATTTTCATTTACCCGCCTAAATTTTTACATCAAAAATTTCCCTCAATTTATTTAATTATAGCATAAAAATTCATCTATTGCAAATTGATTATCGACACTACTGTCTCAGGCACACAAAAAAATCCGACACGTTGGCTTCGGTCAGGCCGGTTTGCAATAGATCGCCGGTCTGTTCAAAAAAATTATAGCTGTCGTTGTTTTGCAAAAATTGGTTTGAATCCAAACCCAAAGCCTTGGCCCGAGTCAAAACGCCGGTGTCCACAACTGCGCCGGCCGCGTCGGTGTTGTCGTGGCCGTCCGATGCCGCGCAAACCAAAACCTGATTTTCGGCAACTGATGATAAAGCGGCCAGCGCCATTTCCTGATTCCTTCCCCCTTTACCCTTACCGCTAATTTTCACCGAGCTCTCGCCGGCGCCGAGCAGACATTGTCCGATTTTGTTGGCGCTGATGATTTGTGAACCCAACTCGCGCGCCACGCCTTGGAAGCTGTCGGAAAAAATTTTTACATCATAACCCAAATTTTCCGCCGCGTCTTTCATGGCGGCCAAAGCCTGCTTAGCCGAAACCGCCAGAACATTTTGGACTTTTTCAAAATACTTGGCCTGTTTGGGAGTTTCCGTCAGCTTGCACGAGGGCATCTGGCACGCCTCCAGCACGTCGTATTTTTTTAAAACCGCGGCCGCGTCTTTCATAAAAGTCTTGTCCACCACCGTGGGGCCAGAGGCCACCATACTGATATCGTCTCCCGGCACGTCGGAAAAAATTAAGCTGATGACGCTGGCCGGATACATCAACTTGGCCAAATTGCCGCCCTTGACCCGGCTGATGTGCTTGCGTACCGTATTTAATTCCTGGATGGTCGCGCCTTTTACGGTCAACGCCGAAATAATGGCCACTTCGGCCTCGCAGGACATCTCGTGCGGATAACAAAGCAAAGCGCTGCCGCCGCCGGAAACCACACACAATACCAAATCTTTTTCGGTGCAATCCGAAAGCATGGCCAAAAGTTCCTTGGTGGCCTCAATGTTAACCTTGGTCGGATATGGGTGCGTACCGACTTTACAGACAATATTGCCCAAAGATCCCTCTTTTAGGTCAATGACGAACCCACACTTTATTTTATCGCCGAGGATGTTTTGCAGCTCGCTCACCGCGTCAAACGCCGCCTTGCCAAAACCAATGCACATAACTCTTTCAAAATCCGCCAGCCGATATCTTTTATCGCCGACTTCCAAAATTTGTTTTTGCTGATTATATTTAACTGTCCGCCTCACCGCGGCCTTGGTATCAATGGCGGCAAAACCCGCTTCCGCAATAGTCAACGCCCGCCGCCGCAAATCTGACGTCGCCAGCCTGTCAAAATTTTTGATGATGCGCGTTTTGGTTTCCATTTGACTTTAATCCCTAAAATCCTTGACTATCAAATGCCGGCCCTGTTTGCGGACCACGACTTTCTGGCCGTGCTTCCATTTCAGTTCGCTGACGTATTCCGCCGGCAGGCTGACCACCACGCTGCCCGACAGCCTGATGAGCTTGCGGATATTTTTTTGCGCGTATTTTCTCATATGCGTGTATATATACTTGTATATACATTAGTATATACCTAATAATTATCCTAATCAATCACATTCCCATCATCTCCCAAACCAGGGCGGCGGCGTTGCGGGGGGCTCCTTTCAGTGGATCGTGATGGAGATTGATGAAGGGCAGGGAGTTGGCTTCAATGAATCCGCATTTTTGGCTTTTCCACGATTTTGCTATGTCGGGAATAATAAAATCAAAACCCACCAGCGGGTCGCCCAAAACCTCGGCGGCGCGCAAAAACAGCTCCGCATTGTCCGGATGGCAAATGTCAAAATCTTCGCTGGACGACCCTCCGGAATTGAGGCCGATTTTTTCGGATATCGGTACAATCTGGCCGGCTGGCAAAATCGTGTCGGCGAATAATTGCTGGCGCTGCAAAAATAACTCTGCTGATGAGTCCATAACTATGTCCTTAACCCTCGGGTGCGGCTGCGAGTTTTTGATATTTATCAGCTGCGCGATAGTATGTTTGCCATCCCCAGTTACCTGCGGCGGGTCGCCGCGTAAAACTCCGGCAAGCTTGCTTGTCCCGACCTCTCGGCCCTGAGCTCGAGGCCGAAGGGGCGAAGTCGAGGGGCCATCAATAATCGTGGCACGGTAAACCGGGCCAAACAGCTGCTCCTCCACCATTACCCAATGGCAAAGCTGCTTGGCGACTTTGACGGCCTGCCGCAAATCTTCTTCCGTCCGGACAAAAGTGGTGGTGTGTCTCCCACGGCTGCCGGTACGCGGCTTAACGATAACTGGTTTATCAATCAAGCGGAAAATTTTAACAGCTGATGGCATTCCGGTCGCGCTCCCGCCGGCTGGCACGGGCAAACCGGCAGCTGCCAATTTATTTTTTAACAGCAGCTTGTCATCCATTACGTCCAGCATGCCGCCGTCAGAATTTTGCGGCCGCGGCAAGCCGTCAATAAACAACCTTTTGCCGCTTTTCTCGGCCAGGTACATATCCAAATTTTTGCCGAACAATTTTAGGCCGAAAAATTTGATGCCGCGTTTTTGCGCTTCTTCCCACAAGACCTGGGCGCGGCGGACTTTGCAAACCGATATGTCAGACTGCTTTTGGAACACCCGCAGTTTTAACAGCAGCGAGGCAAAACGCCAGCCAAACTGCCGCGATTTTAACCACCGCCTTACCAAACGCGATGCGGGGTTGTAAAAAATTAACCGGCGCAAAGGCGCCAATAAAATGTCCAGGCTTTCCACGTACCAGGTAAAAAAATGTGGGCTGGGATTGTGGCCGCAGTAAGGGCAGGTGGCGCGCGGCAGTTTGTAGATTGATGACAGTTCGCTATCCCCCGCGGCGGATTGAGTCATGATGTTATTGACATAATTGACATAATTGAACATAAATAATAGGCCCAATATTTATGGCAATTATTTAAATTATGGCAATTATGTCAATGATTTAATTCTTATCCCTATCCTTCATAACCAGCCAATACCCCAACGAACTTCCGACAACCAAAACCAGCGCCCACAACCAGGGTTTGGCCCATAAAGCCGTGGTATCGGCGCTTTGCTCATCCGCGGCCACCGTATTATCGGGCGGCGGCGCAACGGCTGACTGGCTGGTTGTGGCAGGCGGCGGCAAGGAGGCGGACGCCGAAGTCGCAGTCTGGCCGTACGGCGCTGGCTGGGGCGGCGTATTGACGTTTTGGGAAATATTGGGTTTGACCAAAGGCGAATGCGGCTGCAGCGGCGGCGGATTCGGCACCATTCCTTTGGGCACCAAAATCATAGCCGAAACGCCGAACGGCAATAAAAACATTGCCGATATTATCAACGCCTTGGACAAAAATGCAAAAGTTTTTTTGAACATAAGGATTATTGACATAATTGCCATAATTTACCTGCCCGCCGATGCCGTTTGTTATATTTTAATGATGTTGATTAGCCAGCTGATTGTTAGTATTTATCTGAGATTGATAATTGGCGTAGGCAGGCGGGAATAATTGACATAATTGCCAAATCAAATTATGTTCAATTTTGCTCAATTATGTCAATTTTGTCAATTAAATTAATTGCTCTTCCAATTTAATTGCTGGTAACCGGCGGCGGAGTCAACCGGAAAATCCGGCGGCGGCGAATACAGCAGCCGGCCGTCGTAAGTGGTGTTGGTGTTGAGGTAGCCGGAATATTTGCCGTTGGCGCAGGTCCAAGTCCAGGTCCAAATGCCGTAACTGGCCATGGAGCCAAAAATGTTCAGGGTGGTCTTTTCCGCGGCCACGCTGCTGCAGCCGCCGCTGAAGTCAAAAAAGTTGGCCACGCCGTTTTGCGCGATCAGGGCCGCGTCAATGGTCAAAGTCTGCGGCGCCGCGTAGGTAATAACAATGTCCTTTTGCGACAGCAGGCCCAAAATGTCCGTGCTGTTGGCGGTTAAATCATTGTAGACTATATTATTGGGAATCATGATGTTGGGCATGGAAGACAAAGCGGCGCCCAGCTTGGCCGCCACCACCAGCGCGCGGCCCTTGACCGTGCCCTCCACCCAAGCATTATCTTCTACGTAAATGACGCCGTTGCCCGGGATAGCCTGATTGCTTTGGAACGTACGGGCGTTATAGTCCAGTTGGTCGTTGCGCGCCTCGCACTGGAGGGAATTTAGGCAGGCGCTGCCGCAGGAACTGGCGCATAAAGAGGCGCTGTAGCTGCAATTGGTGTCATACCCCGTGGGATTGGCCTTGCGCGAAGTGACTTTATAAATATCCAGGGTGCCGTCGTTTTTAAACACCAACGAATCGCCCTGGCTATTGGAAGGGGCCAGATAAATCCCGCCGGCTTTGGCGTCATTTTCCAAAGTGTTCAAATCGGCGGTAATGCCGGTAAAGTTGAAATTGGGCTGGCCCATCTGCCAAAATGACTGGGTAGAACCCGGCGCGGATCCCCAAATGCCGGGCTTGGTCAGCACCGGGCAGCATCCGAAAAACGGACTGCACTGGTAGCCCGGCCCGGGCGGAATGTTATTTTTAGCCGAAGAAATCCAGGAATCGCCCGTGCCGTCAAAACGCAAACCGCCGTTGTTGCGGAACTGGCCGTGCACCGCTTCCGTGCCCCCGATCCAGGCGTCGGAATTGCTTAAAAACGAATACTGCGCCAGGCTGGGAATACCGTACTGCACGGTCAGGACGCGCCGGGTAGCTGGGGCGGCCAGGGTGTAGCCCGTGGACTGGATGGTCACCATGGTGGAGCCGAGCAAAGACGGGGTAATCATCAGGCTGAATTTGCCGATAACGGTTTCGTTGTCCGTGTCGGTATAGTTGTGGACATAGGGGCCGCAGGGGTTGCAGCCGGTCTGGCCGCTGCCGTCGGCGTAATCGGTCTGAAAATGGGCCAAATGCCACTGGTAATAATTCACCCCGGCTTCGGCGATGTCAAATGCCGACTCGCGGTAGATGCTGCTGCGCAAAAGTCGCAGCTGGGAAGTGGCCACGCTCAAAATGCCGATGAGCACGGTGGAAAAAATAAAAATAATCAAAATATTGAAGATCATGATTGACCCGCATTGATTCCCAACTATGCGCTTTTTTGACGGCAGTCCCATAAAATGTCAAATACCAAATTACAAATTACAAATGAAATCCTAATGCCAAATTTTAAAATTTTAAACACTTGACTTTTATTTGAAATTTGATATTTGATATTTGAAATTATTTTACTATGATCCCAAATTGGTTTTTAAATTGCGGATGGCCGCGCTGGCGGTAACCGTGTAGCTGTTAACGTTGCTGACGCCGGCTTTATTGTAAACCGAGAGGGAAATTTTGACAAAATTGATGTTGACGGCGTTGACAGGCTGGGCCAGAGCGCCTTGGGTACCGGTATAACTGTCGTCATAATAATAAAAAACCGGACTGGCCCCGTTGGCCAAATTGTTTTGCACCATAGTAATGAATTCGCTGGCCGGATAATAGCCCAGCGGGCTGCCGCTAACCTTGGTCACGCCTTTCCACAACTGGCCGTTTTGAACAAAATAACGGATTTTTTCAATGGCCTGATCGCTGTCAACGTTGGAATAAAAAATCAGCTGCTGATCGCCCGCCGTGTCAATGGCGTAAGCGCCCAAGGACGAGGTTTGGCAGTTGCGCAATTCCGACATAATCCCAAACGCCAAGCGGCGCGCCTGGTCCTGGTCGGAAAGCAGCCCTCCCTGCTGGCGGTTAATGGTGAACATGGCGGAAATCAGGCCGATCATGCCAACAGCAATCAAACTAAAGCAAAAAATAGACACCAGCATCTCTATCAGGGTAAACCCAGCACTTGCTTTCCACTTTCCACTTTTAACTTTTAACTTTTTTTTCATGGTGACACCAACACTTGAATGATCTGGTCGCCGCTCACCGTCATATTGCTTACGGTGGAGGTGCTGTAGCCGGGCATAGTCACGGTCAGTTTGTAATTGCCGCCTGAGCTCATACTGTCGTTAAACAGCACCTGGCCGGGCGTGCGGCAACCGGAAACGTAATTAATATTCAGCGAAGTCAGCACCGGCGTGGAACTGCTGTTCGTGGTGGATAAATAAGTTTTATAGCGGACATAACGGTTATTGTTTAACGCCGAGCTGATGTTGGTGCCCGAAACCGTGTAATAAGTACTGGTGGCGCCGTCCGGACCCACGTAATTCCAGGTGGCGTTGTCATTATTGGCCGCCAGCTGGAACCGCAAAGTCGTGTTCGGGCTCTGGGCCAGGGGCTGCCAGGTCAAAGTGGTGTATTGGCTGGAGGCCGTGCCGGTATCATAAGTGGATGATTCCACAAAACCCGAGGGCGCGTAGCTGCTGCCGGTTTTGCGCAGCTGGATTTGTCCCGTGGGATTATTGTTGTTGATGTTGCCGTCATCGGTCCAATACTTAGCGCTGCCTCCGCCGTCAAACAAAGCCTGCCCCGGCCCGCCGCTCCAGTCGGTCTGGATCCAAACGCTGCCGCCGGTATAGTACGGCCCGTAAGTCTGGACGCCGTTTGTCAAAGTCACGGCCGCGCCTTCCTGGGCCGTCTGGGTGGCCGCGTCTTTGACTATGACTAGCAGGGTATTGCCCGTAGTCACGGAATTCAGCACCATGGTAAAAGTCTGCGCGGTGCCGGGCAAAACGTCAATTTTTTGCACCGGCGAAGTTCCGGCAATCACGTAACCCTGGCCGGTTAGCAGCACCGGCGTGTAAGTGTCCCATTCAAGATTGTTCAAAACCACGGCGCCGGCGGAGGAAGTAAAATTCTGGTTAAATTTATAGACACTGGGATTAGTGCCGATAATTTTGGCGCCGGAAATGTTAATGCCGACCCCGCTTTTGGGCCCGCAATATTGGTCCACGGTGTTGACGGTTAAATTGGCCAACGCATCAATGCCAAAAGTCAGCGACGTAACGTGGCCGTTAAGTACCGTGGCGTCCGGATTGGTCGGATTGGGATTTTGGCCGGTTATCGGATAGGTCTGGTCCGTGGAATAGCCGGATTTGGTCGCGGTCACGCGGTAATTATTCGCCCCGGCCGGCAAGCCGACTTCTGTCCACTTGCCGTTTGCGTCGGTCAGGCGGGACAGGTTCATAACCGGATTAGTCGGCGGCGACTGGATGGTTATGGTGGCGCCGGGCACGGACTGTCCTAAATAATTGATGACACCAATGGACAAGGCGCCGGCGTTGTTGGTATTCTCCAGGCCCTTGGGCACCACCGTGGTCACAAAATTGGTCACCCCGTTGGTCTGGGCGTTTTGCACGCTCAGTTTGACCTGCTTGTAATCCGCCGGCGCCGGATCCGCCGGCGCCACGCCGTCGGCCGGATCGTCAATGTAAGTAACTTCGTAATAAATTTTATAATTCTGCCCGCCTATCGCGGCCAAAAGAGCGCCTGGACAAGTCGGCGGCGTGCCGTTGCAGTCAGGCAAGGTGCCGACCGGATTGCCGTGCACCGTGCCGATTTGGCTGTACGGCATATTGTGGACAATTTCCATATAATTGTCGGCTAAAGACGACACCAGGGTTGACTGGCGGGCGGTTTTGACCGCCTGGTTAAGCGCGGCCACTACGCCCAAAACCGCGGTGGCGAGCATTGCGAACACCGCCAGCGTCACCGCGACCTCAATCAAACTAAACCCAGTACCACTTTTGGTCTGACCAAAAGTGGTACTGGGTAAACCCCCGCCTTCAATATTTTGGTTAGACAAGCCAATCCTTTTTTTCAATTCTTTCATTTTGTTTCTAGACGATTATACCGCTTTCATTATACCATAAAAAACACCCGCGGGTTAAAATCCTGCCGCAGACGCCAGTTTTATTATTTTCGATATTAATTGTTAATCGTCAATTGTCATCTGGAATATGTCCCCATCAATTCCGCCTCGGCAATAATGTATCCGTCCATGGCTTTGCGCAAAGCCGCAACGTCGGAAAAAGAAGAAATGCTCAATTTCAGCGGCAAGGCGTACAAACGGAAATAATAACGGTGCATGCCGCTCGGCGGACAAGGCCCGCCGTAAACGTTTTGTCCCGAGCTGCCCTGGCCGACTATGGCTCCGGGTGGAACAGAATTCTCGGCGATTGACGTTACGGACGGCAAAATATTCCAGACAATCCAATGCGTCCAGGTACCGCCCGGCGCGTCCGGATCATCCATAATCAATACCAAACTTTGCGCTTCCTGGGGCACGCTACTGATATTAAGCGGCGGGTTGATGCCCGCATCGTCGCAGGTATATTTTTTTGGGATAGCTTGGCCTTGCGCAAAAGCCGGGCTCGAAATAGTCATAGGCGTGGTAGTGTTAATTTGATTAGATGAAGGGTTGGAATACGACATTAACTTTCCTTCGCGGTTGCGATAATAAACAAATCCCGCGAGCGCGACGATGAGAATTACGATGACAATCACGACTGCTTTTTTCATAAAATTTATCTGGCGGATTTCATCTCTTTTGTTGATTTTACGCGCGGCCGAGCGTTAAATCAACATCGCAAAATTAACCATTTTTTTGCGGCACAAAAGGCTCGGCCAGCTCGGTGACTGAAACTTCGCTGACTCTGGCTCCGCTCGGCCCTTCGTGGCACCACTTTACCAAATGTTCCAGCTGCGCCTCCGGACCTTCCGCCTCGATGAGTACGCCGCGGTCGCCGGTATTTTCCGCCCTGCCCTGCACGCCCAACTCCACGAATTTTTCGTAAGCGCAATAGCGAAAACCAATCCCCTGCACCCGACCCGAAATTTTGATATTCAAATGTTTGGCCATAGGATTATTTTTTTAATGACGGTCCCAATCTCGGCCTGCTATGCAAATTTAACGCCAGCTGGTTTTGTTTGTTTCCCGGACGGATAATAATCGCGCCTTTTACTTCATCGGCCTCAACTTTTACCCCGTCGCCCAACTTTAAACCGGCCTGCTCCAAAATCTTTTTGGAGAGGGTGACGGCGGCTGAATGCCCGGTTTTAAAGATTTTTCTGATCATATGCCCATTATAGCACTTGGGCGGAAATAAAAAAAATACGTAAATAAATACGTAATTAAGTGCTTTTTTCGCCCCGCGGCAATCGCTATAAAAATGTTTCCAGTTTTTTAATCCAGTCTTCGGGCAGGCCGTTCTCCCGCGCTCCGGTTAAGATTGCCTTAACATGGTCGGGTTTGCCGCGGCTGTTGCCAAACTGGTCAGCCGGCTGCAGGTACATCCAGGCGGTCATGCTCTCCCCAGAATCGTCGACAACCGTAATCTCACGGCGGTCAAACACCCGGGGATAGCCTTCAAACTCATCCATGGAAGCCAAAGCCGCCTCGTTAATCTCAAAAAGCGTGCCCCACACAAATTCGCCCCGCATGGGACGGACATTGTTATAGCCGCGCGTGTCCAGGCCGAATTCATAATCCAGCAGCTTAGCCGGGCCTACGGGGCGGCAATTCCAGCCGCAGAGCCGCCGCATATGGGCCAGATTCATACTGGAGCCGTAAGCAAAAAAATACATAAAATTGAGGCTTAACAAAAACCAAGCTTAAAAAGATTAAAGCTGGCGTAAAATTTTTATTTTCTTCCCCGCCAAATCCCGGCCCCCTGGCCGCAGATTTAAAGTAATTTTATTTTACACCGCATACAGGCAAAATGCAAGGCTACAAAATGGGGTTTTTACCGTTGCCGTTGAGGGCCTTTTTGGATGCCTTAAAATCCGGGCAAAACTGCCCGACCAACGCCCAAAATTTCGGCGAATGGTTATGGTGCGCCAAATGCGCCAGCTCGTGGATGACCACGTAGTCAATAACCTCCGGCGGCATAGTCATCAAGCGCCAGGAAAAATTTATCGTTCCCCGGCCGGAACACGATCCCCAACGGCTGCGGGCGCCGGTGACGGTTAATTTTTTATAAATCACGCCCATTTTTTGCCGCCAAAACTCAGCCCGCTTGGGCAATAAAAATTCGGCCTGCCGGCGATACCAATCGGCAAACAGCTCTTTGGCCTGCGCGGCTTGCGGTGCGGGCAATAAAAATTCCTGCTGATTAAATACCAACCGCCGATGATGCTCGTCCACAATCCTCAGAGGATATTCTTGGCCCAAAAACAAAAATCTTTCCCCCTCTATATATTGTTTCCTGCGGCGATTAAATTCCGCGGCGGCTTGTTGGTGTTTTTTTATCCACCTGCGCTTTTGCGCAATAAATCGCTCTATTTCACCCAACGCGGCAAATTTCGGCGCGCGGACAACCAAAATACCCTGGCGGTCAACAACCAAAGCCACGCTCCGACGGTTGGAACGAATAAGATTATAATTCATATTAAAATAATGGGGTTGCTTGCGTTATTTGTTTCTTTTTTGTTTTGGCCGATGTTGGCTTCGGCCTCGCTCCTGGTTTTGAAACCGCTGATAAATGTTCTACCTCGGCCGCGACCTGCCGGTACGCGCAAAAATCGCAGGACAATGGCGCTTTGGGAATTTCCGCGGATGACAAACATTTTTTTGCATCCATCAGGGCCTTTTCCACCCACCCCGAATCGCCCTTATAAGGAATCAACTTAATAGTAAATTCCAGCTTGGCGTCAAAGGCTTCCTTGTCCGCGTCGCCGTTGCAATAAACAAAATAGCCGGTCTCGGAAACCTTAAACCCGTTTTGCCTAAACAGCCACTGGTAAATTTCCATTTGCCGTTTGTAGCCAATTTGCCACTCGGCGTCTATATTGACTTCGCTAGATTTGGACGTGGCTTTATAGTCCACGATGATTAATTCGCCTTTGGGATTGACCCAGACATCGTCTATGCCGCCGGTGACTAAAAAATTGGAGGGCTGATGAAGATACTGGATGCCGCCGCGCAAGGCGTCCCGCCACAAATCCATCCGCTCATCCTGTAAAGGCACCGCGTCCACGCCGTATTTTTTCATTAACGGATGAGGGTTCCCCGCCGCGCGATGAATATCAAACTCTTTTTTCAAAAGCGCGTCCACCGCGCTGTTCAAAGAAAACGGATAGCCGGGCGGCTGGCCCACGCCCAAACGCCGGTCCAAATAAAAACAGCGCGGGCAGTTTAAGAATAAATCCAGTTTGCTGCGGCTTAACTTATACGGCTGCCCGGACTTTGGATCAAAAATCCCGTAGCTTCGTTTTGGTTTATAGTAATCGGACATCTGATTTCAAACTTTCTGATTGATGGGCATCTTCGAGGGTATATTTTAGTTGGTTATGACGGACGCGCTGATCAAAAAATATCAATCAGCTTTTGCAGCCGCATGAATATGCCCATCAACTTTTGTGCCCATCAACTTTTAGCGTATATCCTTATAATTTTTAGTCAGCGGTTTTTTGTTGACCATGATGTTGGTATAATTGGCCACGTAAGTCACGCCGGTTTTAAACGTGCCTTCCTTGGCAAACCGCCGCCCCGAGGACGGCATAAAAAAATTCCAGGCGAACTTGACCTTGCCGACCTCGTGCAGGCGGCGGACCGTGTCCGTGTCCTCCCCGTAAAATTCAATCTTGGTGTCAAACCCCCCGGCTTGTATGATCGCGTCTTTGCGCATAATCATATTCCCGCCGGTGCCCATATACTTGGTAAAAAAATAAATTACGCGCGCCAGCATATTCCAGTACAGCCACTTTACGGCCCACTGCTGCCATTTGGGGGTGTCGTAATAAACATACGGACCGCTTAGGCAGACCAGGTTGGGGTCGGCGTTAAATTCGCGATTAATGGTTTTAAACCAGTCCCGGGGCACCAAATTATCCGCGTCCACAAAAGCCAGCAAATCGCTCCTGGCCTCCGTAAGCCCGCGCTGCCGGGCCTTGGTTAAGCCTTTCTCCGGCTCAAACACGACGCGGACTTTGGGAAACTGCAACGCCGCTTCCGCCGTTTTATCCGAACTGGCGTTGTCTACGACAATTATCTCTGTTAAGTTTTCCGGGGCATACCGAAGAATCTCGCGCAAACAGTCGCCGATGCATTTTTCCTCATTGTAAGCGGGAATGATTATGCTAATGGTCATTGGTAAAAATTAAAATCTTTAATATTATACATTACATCCTTTCGTTCCACCACTATTTCCCAGCCATATTTTTTGGCAGCTTTGGCCAGCTGTAAATTGGGATTAAAAGCGATTGGGCGGCCAACCAGCTTTAACATCGGCACGTCGTTTTCGGTATCGCCGATGGCCAAGGACTGATTTAGGTTTGCCTGATATTGGCGCGCCAAATCCTTCACGATTTTGGCCTTATTGTAAGCCGAGTCCAAACTGCCGGTTTTGCCCGTAAATTTTCCGTTGATGATTTCCAGCTCCGTGCCAAAAAACAAATCAAAGCCAATGGCTTTGGCGTACTTTCCCACAATATATGACGGAGAGCCGGAAATGGCCACCAAAAAATATTTCTGATATTTTAATCGCTTAATCAAATCCCGCGTAAAACGGTAAACGCGGTCTTTTTGGTAAGCGATGACTTGTCGCGCGATCTTGTCCACCGCCGTGAACTTTTTTCCCGCGATGTACTTTGCGTATATTTTTACCACTTTGTCTATGTAGGCCTCGTAGCTGCCTTTCCTGTCCAGCCACGCCAAATACTCCTTGCTGATTTCTTCCCTTGCCTGGGGCGGAAAAATTTTGGCGCTCACCAAAGCGTGGCTCAACTCAATCACCAGTGACGACCTAAATATCGTGCCGTCTATGTCAAATATGGCTAACTTGGTCTTTTTCACAAACCTCATTCTTTAATTTTAGTTTAGATGGTTATCTTTCGCAAGCCTCCTCTACTAAATACTAAAGAAGCTAAAAATACTAAACTGGTGATTCCTGGTTTAGTATTTTAGTCATTTTAGCATTTAGTAAAAGGCTGTAGCAAAAACTCGGCCAAAACCTCGTAATCCGCCCCCTGCGGCAACAAATGCGACTCATAAAGCACAAACTTTTCTACTTTCATCCGCCAGTCAACCGCTTGGATGTTCCCGCCTTCTCCCCCTGGGAGAAGGTGCCGCGATGCATCGAGCGGCGGATGAGGGTTTTTTATCCTCGCCAGCGTAACGTGTTGATAAAACGCGCGGCCGCGCGAATTATCAACAATGCCGCTTAACGCAATTTCAATCAATTTCTTCAATTTCTTAATTTCCTCTCCCGCGTTTCCGCTTGCCCAAACCATCCTCGGCTCCCTAACATTCGGCCCGAACGATATCTTATCAAACCTTATTTCAAAAGGCTGATGCTTAACTGTTTCCAACTTTTTGATGATCCCCTCGATATCAGACGGCCGCAGGCCCCGAGCGAAGTCGAGGGGCGGCACCAGCGTCACATGCAAATTCTTGGGCTCAACCCATCGTACGGTGTTCCCCTTCTCCCCTGGCGAGGGGAGATGCCCCGAGTGCAGCCGAAGGGCAGAGAGGTCGAATCGATGTTGTCCCTCCCACTCCAAAACCCGCCCCCTCAACTCCTCCGACAACGGAATCCCCACAAAAATCCTCATAGCCGAATTATAACATTTTATCGGTCTTATCAGTCGTATCTGTCCTATCTGTCCTATTTAACCGATAAACTTTTGCCTTGTTTGTAAGCTAATTTTTAATATGTTTGCCCATTTTAAATTCCCCCTTATCTTAGGCTATATTTGATTGATGTTTTTCATTTTATTTCTCGCTTTATAATAAGCATAATTTGACAAATCCCTTTTTGTTGATGTATTATTTACTTAGACTTGGCATATTGCCAGGCATCTCGATTGAAGAGGATAAACAACATGAATACCAAGACCACCGGCGCCGTCACGGCGCCCAACGATGCTCGGAACAACAATCAGATGAAGCGAACGGTCGCCACCACCAACAACGCTCCGTAGGCAACAAGGCTTGGGACCCCGCGGCTTCGGATTCCCGAAGCCAACGCAGTAATGCATCACCGGGGCCGCGGGGCTCCTGTAACTTGAATCGGAGGATTCATATTGTTTTTATACTGGCACATTCTTCATCGCCAGATAACTCCTACTCCACCCGGGAAACGGGGTTTGCGCTGTCTTTCCAACGACATGTTACCTCCAAGCGCAGGCCACGTTTCCCGGCCTTTTTATTTGACAAACTTTTTTAAAAAGTTATTATTAAGACAAGTTTACAAATATCATACCGTGATAAGCCCCAAGTTTAGCTACTCAAATTTCCGTAGATAAATTTCGGGCCTATCATGTATCCTGGTACAGCAGATCGACGGGACTCTTTCCCCGTAATGACGACTGTCATAGGTAACGCAGCCCTTCCAGGGAAGGGATCACAATCACAAGGAGAACTGATGAATTTCCGTACATGGATCATGGCGTTAGCCGTACTGACCCTGTTCGCGGGGTTCGCCATGGCAAACGTTTCTCCTCCCGCAGCTTCGCTGACTACGCAACAGTTGTTCCCGCTCATCACCGAACAAGCGGGATTCGACTCTGGCATAGTGCTCAACGTGATGGAAACTCCATCGCCTCCGGCCCAACTGGTCGCGGCGGTGACTCTCAACGCTTCCTTGACCGGCGACCTGGTCAATAGCGTGGACAATCGCAACTTGACGGCCAATGCTACCTCGTCTGCAACGGCCGCCGCAATTACCTACACGCAGGCCGCTCTCAACGTTGTAACCGCCGGAGGTGCGGCCGCGGCCATTAGCTGGACTGGCGCGTTGACGGCGAACAATAGCGCTGCAACCGCAGCGCCCCCGCCGGAGGTCGTCTACTTGGGCGACATCCTTGCGGGGACACGCACCGGCAACGCCACAGGTTGAAGCTCGGCAGCGCCGATCGGAAGGGACTCTTTTGCAGAAGTTTCGAGTACAGTTAAGACTCAGCTTCTCGCGGGACTCCCTTCCGGTCCCCTTTTTCTAAATTTTATTCCCGCCTAAAAAGCGTTTTTATTTTGCCTTATCTGTCCTATTTGTCCTATTTGTCCTATTAATTTTGAAACGCCGGATTACTGTGCAACCCGGCGTTCTTTGGTGCTTCTGATGATGGCGCTAAGAACGGCGTGAAAATAATCTCGCCAAATACGCCAAAAACGGGTTGTCGATAACCCAAACGCCAACGTTAAGCAATGGGTCAGCAACCCGCTCAAGTAAAAGCCTTATCATCCTTTAATTGTCCTCCCGTAAATTTTCAGGCAAACCTGATTTTTTAACTATAACACACCCAGACGATTTGTTACAAAATTCGATAAAAATTGACTAAATCATTTCTCATCTTTATAATTTTGATTAATGCAATCAGTAAAGTATTTGTCTAACTCCTTCCGGCCCGGCGTGGCCAGGAAGATGCAACGCGGCTCGGCCGTTATCCATAGAGGCCGACCGCATTCCGGCAATCGCCGGCAAACCCGGGAGGTAAGAAGACCGAGGTGATGATAGGGCCGGACAGCCTGGATCCGGCTAACTAGGGCGCGGCCAGTATTCCGCGCGACGCTCGCTGCCAGGAGCGAGCCAAACAAAAGGAGGCCTTTAAATTTTTCCCGGCCGGCTGACGACCGACCGGATGAACGCCATACATCAAGGCGGCTGACACCCCCAATGGTGACACAGCCGCCGAGCAACCCCGGAGAGGATCTTTTCCCGCCTAATACCAGACGACATGGACCTCAAAATGGACCTCAAAACCCCCAAAAAACCTTCAGTCAGAAAGATCCTTCTCCGGGGATCTATTTTTTTTGACAACCCGGTTTTTTATTGCTAAACTGCAGGTGGAAGACACCGCAAATAGAGAGTTAAAAGGTATAAGTCATGGCAGCCTGTTTGAGATTAGGTTATAAGGCATAAGTACTTACCACTATTACCTTATTACCACACTAGCCGCCACAACTTACAACCAATTCCCTGCTCACATTTTCTTCCCGGTCTTTGGAAGATTTTTTTGTTTTTCGCCCACTGCGGATGATTGATGGGCATCTTCTAGCGACTTTATCAGTTTAGTTGTTTTTATTGATGGAGGCGTCTTTAACCGCCGACTATGCCACAAACTCGAAGATGCCCATCAACTTATTCCAATCTGAAATCTAAAATCATAAATCTCAAATCTCTCAATGCATCGCATTTACGTAAAGTCCACCATCCCCGACGCCCGGGCCAAAGTCAAAAAAAAGCAGTTTGAGGCGCTGGGGCTAAAAAACAAACTGGGGGCGGTGTATCTGGCGGACTGCTATACGATTGACGCGCGCCTAAACCAAAAACAAATCCAAAAAGCCAAAACGCTGTTGGCCAATCCTCTTGCAGAATCCGCGGACACCGCTTTAAAGGCGCCGCGGAATTTTAATTTTGCCGTGGAAATCGGTTTTCTGCCCGGGGTCACGGACAACATTGGCCGCACGGCCAAAGAAACTTTGCAAGACGGGGCGAAAATAAAATTCAAGCCGGGGCAGGATGTTTATTCGTCTCAGGTCTTTTTTATTTCTTTTTATACTCCAACCACCCCGTCCCGCTCCGCAGGACACCCCTCCTTAAAAAGGAGGGGAAGCCCCCGCCTACGCCAAGGCTTCGGCGGGCAAGCCGCGGATATCCAAAAAATCGCCAATAGCCTTTACAACCCGCTCATCCAACGCGCGGCAGTAAAAAGTTTTGATGATTTTAAAAAAGACGGCGGCATGGATATGGTCGCGCCCAAAGTCAAGCTTGCCGCCTCGGCCAAAGTCAGCAGGGTGGATTTGAATATTGCGGATGAGGAGCTGATAAAGCTGGGGAAATTGGGGATAGAGGAACGCCAAAAAAAACCGGAAATTGCGAGGAGTGCATCCGACGAAGCAATCCCATCAAAAAATAACGGGACTGCTTCGGCTGCACTCGCAGTTTCTGCGAAAAGGCGCGGGCCGCTGGCGTTGGGGCTGGAAGAATTAAAAGTCATCCGCGAATATTTTAACAAACTAAACCGGAAGCCCACGGACGTGGAACTGGAAACTTTGGCGCAAACCTGGACGGAACACTGCAAACACACCATTTTTGCCGACCCGATGGACGAGCTGGAAAAAGGCATCTATAAAACCTACATTAAGGGGGCCACGGAAACCATCCGGCAACAAAAAAAACGTAACGACTTCTGCGTCTCCGTATTTACCGACAACGCTGGCGGAATAATTTTTGACCGCGATTATTTAATCACCCACAAAGTGGAGACCCATAACACGCCTTCGGCGCTTGACCCGTTCGGCGGCGCCATTACCGGAATTGTGGGAGTCAACCGCGACTGTTTAGGGTTTGGTTTGGGGGCAAAACCGATTATTAATACTTACGGTTTTTGCTTTGCCGACCCGAACGATAAAACAGAATTATATCGATCTAACCCTGTAGAGGCACGCCGTGGCGTGCCTAATGATGACGGCATGCCAAGGCATGCCGCTACATCGGACAACAAGATGCTCTCCTCCCGCCGCATAATGGACGGCGTAATTTCCGGCATTAACTCAGGCGGCAACCAAAGCGGCATTCCCACCAATTCCGGATTTGTATATTTTGACCCGCGCTTCCGCGGCAAACCTTTGGTGTTTGCCGGCACCGTGGGATTAATTCCCCGGCTGATTAACGGCAAATCCGGCCACATTAAACAAACCAAAGCCGGGGATTTGATTGTGATGGTGGGCGGCAGAGTCGGGGCCGACGGCATCCACGGCGCGACTTTTGCTTCTGAAGGACTTGGACAAAAACAGCCCGGCCACGGCCGTGCAGATTGGCGACCCGATAACGCAAAAAAAATTCAGCGACGCACTGGCTAAAGAAGCGCGGAACTTAGATTTATATTCTTCAATAACTGACTGTGGCGCCGGAGGATTATCATCAGCGGTCGGCGAAATGGCCCAAGCTGCAAACGACCCGACAGGGTCGTCCCGAGCGAAGTCGAGGGGCGGCTGCGAAGTCTTTCTGGATAAAGTTCCGCTTAAAATATCCCGGCCTCGCGCCCTGGCAAATTTGGATTTCCGAATCCCAGGAGCGAATGGTTTTGGCCGTGCCGCCAAAGCGTTTGGCAAAATTACAACAGCTGATGAAAAAAAGAGGGGTAGAGACTACGGTCATCGGTAAATTTACCGATAGCGGCAGATGCCTGATTAAATTCAAAAAACAGACTGTGCTGGATATGGATTTGGAATTTTTACACAACGGCCGACCGATTAAAAATCAAAAAACACAAAAACCCAAATCACAAAATGCAAGATCATCGGCAATCCCCAAATCCTTCAATCTTCAATCTTTAATTTTTAAATTATTATCCCGCCCCAACCTAGCCTCCACCAATTTTATCAACACCCAATACGACCACGAAGTCCAAGGCGGCTCTGTATTAAAACCGCTGCAAGGCCGCGGCAAAATTAGCGCCCAGGCCACGGTTACCCGCCCGCTTTTAACTTCCCCAAAAGGCGTGGTGCTTTCTTACGGCTTGCATCCGTCTTACAGCGAGCTTAACCCCTACAATATGGCCGCTTCTGCCATTGATTCGGCCGTTCGCGCGGCCGTGGCCGCCGGAGCTGACATTGATTATTTGGCTTTATTGGATAATTTTTGCTGGTGCAGTCCGGAAGACCCCGGCCGTTTATGGCAGTTAAAACAAGCGGCGCGCGCCTGCTACGACGTCGCCACCGCGTACGGCACGCCGTTTATTTCCGGCAAAGACAGTATGTATAACGACTTTAAAGGATTTTCCGATGATGGAAAGCCGCTAAAAATTTCCATTCCGCCCACGCTTTTGATTTCCGCCATCGGCGTGGTGCCGGACGCGGCCAAAACCGTTTCGCTGGACGCCAAACTGCCGGGCGATTCGCTCTATATATTGGGAACGACTGATGATGAAATGGGCGGGAGCGAATACTTCAGAATGCAGTCTCCCCTCCTTTTTAAGGAGGGGTGGACGCCGAAGGCGGACGGGGTGGTTGGAGTTCCAAAAGTCAACGCCGCCAAAAACTATTTATTATATAAAACTTTATTCAACGCCAACCGACAAAACCTAATCGCCTCGGCCATAAGCGTTAACGGCGGCGGCCTGATTGTAGCGCTAACTAAAAAACTTATGGGCGGCGGCCTTGGCGCAGAAATCAGCTTGGCCGATGTACCCGGCTCCTGGCAGGAAAATTATCAGGCTTTATTTAGCGAAAGCCAAGGGCGAATTTTGGTCAGCGTGGCGTCGCAGAACATCGCTATTTTTGAAAACCTGATGTCCCGCGGAGCGGGATCCGGCTCCGCCGGAAAAAATATTTTTGCAAAAATCGGCAAAACCACCACCAAATCTACTTTAACAATCACCGATAAACATCAAAAACTCATTGTAAATTTAAAAATCGCGGACGCATTAAGGGCGTACCGGTCAACGTTTAAAGATTACTAACTTTACTAACTACTAATTAATTACTAATATACTAATTCCAAGAAATTCACATTCGTATATTAGTAAGGATTAGTAGTTAGTAAATACAGTTTCATGAAAACTTCTCCCAAAGCAATAATTTTATCCGGCTACGGCTTAAACTGCGAGGAAGAAACCGCGGCAGCTTTTAACATTGCGGGAGGTGAGGCTGATATTGTCCATATTAATGACTTAATTGATTCGCCAAAAAAATTATCGCGTTACCAAATTCTTGCCATTCCCGGAGGATTTGCTTACGGCGATGATTTGGGCAGCGGCAAAGCTTACGCCAACAAATTAAACAACCATTTAAAAAAACAATTACTGGAATTTACCGCCAAAGATAAACTCGTGATAGGAATTTGCAACGGTTTCCAAATCCTTACCCAAGCTGGCCTGTTGCCCGGCGTGCTCACCTTTAACGACAACAACCGCTACACCGACCGCTGGGTGGATGTAGTGTCAAGGGTGACCCTTGACACTAGCCCATGGCTAAATGGAATCTGCCATCTCTCCCTGCCCATCGCCCACGGCGAAGGCAAATTTGTGGCAGATGATAAAACGCTAAAACTCATCAAAAGCCAAAAAATGATTGGTGCGGTATACTATAAAGGAGAAATGTGCGGCTATCAGAGCTTGAAGCCTAATCCCAACGGCTCAACCCTGGACATTGCGATGTTAACATCAGCCAACGGAAAAATCCTGGGCACTATGCCCCATCCCGAGCGCGCCATGTTCTTTACCCAACTCCCCAACTGGCCACTTTTAAAAGAGAAACTGATAAGGGCCGGTAAACCCCTGCCCAAATACGCCGCCGGTTTGCAAATTTTTAAAAACGCCGTTAACTATTTTAAATAATCGAATGACCGAACTTGAAGTCTTAGGGAGAAGAGAGGCTGAGTTAGATGATATTTATCATCAGGGTTTTATTGCGGGGCTGAACGGTCACGAACCTTGGGAAATGCCCAAAGAGTACGCTAAGGATCCTTTACAAGATGAAAGCTGGAGAGAAGGCTGGCAAGTAGGTTATCGCATGCAACCCCATCCGCATATCAGCTACGAAACCCCGGAAGGAGAAGATTCAATAATGGACGAAGGGTCGCAAGACTTTAGAGCGGATATCCCTCTAAACCTGCCTCGTTATAGTCGCAAAACCGAATACGAAAAATATTTGCGGTGGGCTGAAGGCTGGATAAGAGAACAAGTTAAACAAAAAAAATTACAAGATGGAAAATCTTAACGAAAAATGTGGAGTCTTTGGCATCTACGGAAAGAATCTTGATGTATCAAGGTTGACGTTTTACGGATTGTTCGCGCTCCAGCACCGCGGGCAGGAAAGCTCCGGCATTGCCACCTCGGACGGCAACCATATTGAGTGCTACAAAAATATGGGGCTGGTCACTCATGTTTACAGCGAAGAAACCATATCAAGCCTCAAAGGCCACATTGCCATCGGGCACAACCGCTACTCCACTTCCGAGGGCTCGCATATTAAACACGCCCAGCCGATTTTGGCGGGCGATAATTTAATTGCCTTGGCGCACAACGGCAATTTGCCGTCCGTAAAAAAACTAAAGGATTTTTTGGAAGGCAAAGACATCGCGACGGACGATTGCAGCGACTCCACGCTTATGGCTAAAGCTTTAGCCTACTATTTGGAACAGGGATTATCCATCAAAGAAGCGGTTATTAAGGCTTACCCTCTGTTCACAGGAGCTTTTGCCTTGACGATTTTAACCAAGGATTCTTTAGTAGCGGTTCGTGACACGTTTGGCATAAGGCCGCTGGCTATAGGCACCATCAACAAATCGGGGTATGTGATTGCTTCCGAAACCTGCGCCTTCCACACAGTCGGCGCTGATTATTTGCGCGAAGTGCTCCCGGGGGAAATGGTGATTATTGATAAGGATGGATTACAATCAACGCAAATAGAACCGAGTAAAACCAAAGTGGATATTTTTGAGTTTGTTTATTTTGCCCGGCCCGACAGCAACATTTTGGGCAAGTCGGTTTACGAAGTCCGCAAAAACTGCGGAATGAAACTTTTTGAAGAATGCCCGATAGAGGCCGATATAATCGTGCCCGTGCCGGAAACCGCCGTACCCGTGGCTTCCGGATATTCCCGCGCCTCGGGCATCCCCATGGAAATGGCGTTGGTAAAAAACCGCTACATCCACCGCACGTTCATTCAACCCGAACAGCACAGCCGCGACCTCGGCGTAAAACTAAAACTTACTCCCCTGCCTGAAGTCTTAAAAGGCAAAAGAGTTGTGGTGATGGATGATTCCATAGTGCGAGGCACCACCTCGCGCCAATTGGTTAAGATGCTGTTTGAGGCCGGGGCTTCCGAAGTGCATTTTCTGGTCAGCTCGCCGCCGGTAAAATTTCCCGATTTTTACGGCATCGACACGCCGGTGCAGAAAAAACTCATAGCCGCCACCAAATCCGTGGAAGAAATTAAAAAATTCCTGGGCGCCACTTCTTTATATTATCTTTCTTTAAAAGGATTAATAGAATCCACGGGGCTGCCCCAAGACTTATTCTGCACTTCCTGCTTTACCGGCGAGTACCCCATAGACATTTGCGAACGAAAAAAAGACGTGGTTGAACCGAACTACCAGCAGACAAAACCGGAAGGCGCGTTATTCTAACCTCTACTAAATACTAAAATATACTAAATGTACTAAATACGAAAAATAACGAAATACAGGTTTAATATTTTAGTTATTTTAGTATTTAGTAGAAAAATCAATTTATGAATATTGCGGTATTGATTTCCAACGCCGGCACCGGCACCAACCTGCAGGCAATTATAGACGGAATTGCTGCCGGAAAAATTAACGGGCAGATTGTTGCCGTGGTTTCCGACAAAGCTGTTGCGCCGGGGTTGGAACGCGCCAAAAAACATAATCTGGCCGTTGAGATCTGCCCAAAAAAAGAAAACCTGCTGCCGCTGTTAAAAAAACTTAATCCCGATTACATTTGTTTGGCAGGTTGGAAACAATTTATACTTGATGAAGTAATTTTGGCTTTTCCGAATAAAATTTTAAATCTTCATCCCGGATTAATTCCGGACGCGAAGGATGGAACAACACTCAACCCCGACGGAAGCATCGGACTTTGGAACAAAGGTATGCTCACCGACAAAGCTATTGCCAATTTTTTAAGCCAAAAAGCAACTTTTGCCGGTTCCTCCATCCATTTTTTAACTTTGGAATTTGACTTTGGCCCGGTGCTGGGCCGGACGTATGAAAAAATCCAAGCCGGTGATACCGTGGAATCGTTATACAGGCGGCTCAAGGAAAAAGAAAACCATCTGTACGTGGAAGTGATAGAAAAATTAAGCGCTTAAAATAACCTTACTCGTCACGAAATTTTTTGCTACACTTTTTTATTTTTTTTAAAATTAACCAACTAAATATATGCCAGACAGACTTATTGACAGGAGAAATTTCTTAACAGGCGCAGTAGCCGGAGCAGGGCTAATCGTTGGCGCGGAAGGCGCGACCATGGGAGTTAAAAATCTTTTAAAAAAACATGATATAAAAAAACCCGGCGCTGAACGGCCGGACTTATCTGAAAAACTTGGGATGAGCCCTGAAGAAATACGAATCCAGCTCTCTCTTGTAAAACCCGGCAACGAGATTACTATAAAACGCGGCACTTTAGAATTTTTTTTTTGCCTTGAGGATGGGAAACCGGTAATAAAATATCGCCTAAAAAATCAACCAGGGGCAGCGCACCATGAGGCAAAACTTATCTAAAATCTTAATCATCGGCGGCGGCGGGCGGGAGCACGCTTTGGCGTGGAAACTAAAACAGTCACCCAAAGTCGGGAAAATTTATGTGGCCCCGGGCAACGGCGGCACGGCGCAAGTCGCCGAGAACATCGACATCAAAGCCACAGATATTGATGCCTTAGCTGATTTTGCGGAAAAAAAGAAAATTGATTTGACGGTAGTGGGACAAGATGACCCGCTGGCTTTGGGGATTGTCAATAAATTTAAAAAACGCAAACTGCTGATTTGGGGGCCGACCCAGGCGGCGGCGCGCATAGAAGCTTCCAAAGCCTTTGCCAAAGACTTGATGCAAAAAGCCAATATCCCGACCGCGCGCTTCCAAGTCTTTAGCAATTACGACCACGCGCTTAAATATCTGGAAACCATAAAAGCCCCCATAGTTATTAAAGCTTCGGGCCTTGCTTTGGGAAAAGGCGTAACAGTATGCAAGACAATGACCGAAGCTAAGGCCGCGCTAAAGGCCGCGATGGTGGAAAAAGTATTCGGCGACGCAGGCAACGACGTAGTCATAGAAGAATTTTTACAAGGACCGGAATTTTCCATCCACGCTTTTTGCGACGGCAAAAACTTCCAACTCTTGCCTTCGGCGCAAGATCATAAGCCTATTTTTGACGACGGAAAGGGCCCGAACACCGGCGGCATGGGCACTATTGCTCCAGTGCCGTGGGTAAATCAAAATCTTTTAAATACCGTTGCCAATACCATAGTCACCCCCATCCTCAAAGCCCTAAAAAAAGAAAGTTCGCCATTTATGGGACTGTTATATCCCGGATTAATTTTAACGGATGACGGCCCCAAGGTTATTGAATTTAACTGCCGTTTCGGTGACCCGGAAATGCAAAGTTTGATGAGACTGATGAAAACCGATCTTTTTGATGTCCTGATGGCTAGTGTGGAAGGAACTTTAGATAAAATTAAAATTGAATGGCACCCGGGCTTTGCCTGCTGTATTGTCTTAGCCAGCGGCGGCTACCCGGGCAAATACGAAAAAGGTTTGCCAATAACCGGCATAGAACAAGCGGAAAAGCTTGGTGATATTGTAATTTTCCACGCCGGTACTGCAACCTCTCCCCGCCCCTCCCCTCATGACCTTTCGGCAAGCTCAAGGTCACCCCGAGCGGAGTCGAGGGATGAGGGGAGGGCGGCCGAAGGCCGGGAGAGGTTGGTAACAAACGGCGGCCGAGTCCTCGGAGTCACGGCAATTGCTGATGATTTACAATCCGCCCTCAACAAAGCTTACGCCGCTGTAAATCTTATAAACTTTGACGGTATGCATTATAGAACAGACATCGGCCAGCAATCCTTATCCGTGTTTCCCTCTTCTCCTGGCAAGGAGAAGATGTCGCCAGTAGCATCTACGAGCGGCAGATGAGGTCGAACTTTTCGTATTTAGCCCCTTTAGTATTTAGTAGAAAAATTTTATGGCTATAAAATTAATCGCCTTTGACTGGAACGGCACCCTGTTGGCCGACACAATAGCCCATGGGGAAATAAGCAGCAAAACTTTGGAAGCTTTTGGGTACGGCCCCATAACCTTAAAACAATTTCGCGATACATTCCACGTCCCCATATATAAATTTTACGAAGCCAACGGCTGTCCAAAAGAAAATTTTGAAAAATTCGCGGTTAAACAATGGGATTTTTTCTATAAATTATACGAAAAAAGGGTGGCAAAAGTAAGGAGCAGGAACGGAGTCAGGCCTGCGCTTGAGTGGCTGGACAAAAATAACATTAATGCGATAATTTACAGCAACCATGTTGTTACTGACATCGAAAGACAACTTAAAAGATTAGGTTTAAAAAAATTAATTACAAAGACTTTAGCAAGAACACCGGCCGACATCCATTCCCACTTGCACGACAGGACCAAAGAGCAAAAACTCCATGCTTTTGTAAAAATAGAACATTATAAACCAAAAGAGGTAATTTCTATCGGCGACACCGAAGAAGAACTGGAGATCGGAAAAAAATTGGGGTTCTATACAGTTGGAATAACCGGAGGGTTTAACACCACCGCCCGCCTAAAAAAGCACCATCCCGACTTTCTTATACACAATATGAAAGATTTAATCGGCATTATCAAAAAATTAAACGGCAAATAAGTCTTATCCATCCTATCAGACCTATAAGACTTATGCTAAAATAGACCTATGGACAAACCACTTATAGGAATAATTTTGGGCTCGGACTCCGACCTTAAAGTGATGCAGGAAGCGGTTAAGGTTTTGGAGGAATTTGGCGTGGCTTTTGAGATGAGCGTGAATTCCGCGCACAGGACGCCGGAACGGGCGCGCGAGTATGCAACTACGGCAGTTTCGCGCGGCCTCAAAGTGATAATTGCCAGCGCGGGCGGTGCCGCGCATTTGGCAGGAACTATGGCAGCCAACACTACCCTGCCAATAATCGGCGTGCCCATAAACTGGAAACTGGAAGGCCTGGACGCCCTGCTCTCCACCATGCAAATGCCCCCGGGCATCCCCGTTGCCACGGTCGCCATCGACGGCGCCAAAAACGCCGGGTTGTTAGCCATACAAATTTTAGCGATAGCGGATGAAAATTTAGCAAAAAAATTAGTTGACTACAAAAAAACAATGGCGGAAGTCGTAAACGAAAAATCCAAAAAATTGGAAGAACAGGGATATAAAAAATATTTGGAAAATAAATGACAAAACTATCGTACAAAACATCCGGTGTAGATATAGACGTGGCCAACGACACCAAACGCCAAATGGCCAAAGCTTTAGAAACTTCTGACTCCAAAGTCCTGAACAGGATTGGGGCTTTCGCCAGCCTTTTTGACGGGTCTTTTCCAGAATACAAACATCCGATTTTGGTATTCAAAACCGAAGAGCCGGGCACCAAACAAAAACTGGCCTTGCAACATGGCAGTATTGAAACAATCTGCTACGACCTTATCGGCCATTTGATCAACGATGCCATTGTAATGGGGGCAAAACCTCTTTCCGTACAGGACTGCATTGTCTGCGGAAAAATGGAAAAAGAAGTTATTTTAAAAATCGTTTCATCAATTTCGACAGCCTGCAAAGAAAATGGCTGTGTTTTAACCGGAGGGGAAACTTCGGAACAACCCGGAGTGGTGGAAGCCGGAACTTATATTTTGACAGCAAGCATCACCGGAGTGGTGGAAAAAAATTTGATTATCGACGGATCAAAAATTAAAAAAGGAGATGTTGTGCTGGCTCTGGCATCCAACGGAGTGCATACTAACGGCATTTCTCTGGTTAGAAAATTAATGGAAAAGTTTCCTGAAATCCTAAAAGAAAATATTGACGGCAAGCCTTTTATCCAAGCCGTACTTACTCCCCATCGCTGCTATTACAACTCGCTGAAGGATTTATTTCCAAAAAAGGAATTAGTGGGCTTGGCTCATATTACGGGCGGCGGCATTAAAGAGAACCTTAACCGCATACTACCCAATAACCTGAACGCGCTGGTAGATATTAATAAAATAAAAATCCTGCCGATATTTAAAACGTTAAAAAAAATCGGGCAATTGGAAGACGCCGATATGTTAAGGACGTTCAATATGGGGGTCGGCATTGCCGCTGTTGTCAAAAAATCATTTGTTGATGAAACCATCCTGCATTTAAAAAAATACGGCGTGGATGCTTACGAAATCGGAGTCATTAAAGAAGGAAATAAGCTTGTTGAATTTGAAGGGCAATTAAATTGGAATTAAAATATCGATCTCTAATTCGCGCGAATACGAGAATAGTAAAAAATATGGACAAACAAACAATCGAAAAAAACATACACCGTGTCTTGGAAAAAACGGAATTTAAAAATTTTGGACAACGTAGGCAGGGCAAGGTAAGGGATATTTATACCCAGGCGGATAGACTGATTTTAGTATCCACGGATAGATATTCAGCATTTGACCGCAATCTTGCGCTTATCCCCTTTAAAGGCCAAGTGCTTACGCAGACCAGCAAGTTTTGGTTTGACCAGACTAAGGATATTATCCAAAATCACATCATCGATTGCCCCGACCCCAACGCGGTAGTGGTAAAAAAGTGTTCTGTAATTCCCCTTGAAATGGTGGTGCGAGGCTACATTACCGGCGTTACCGGTACCGCGCTGTGGACTTTGTACCAAAAGGGCGAGCGGAATTTTGGCGATTTTACTTTGCCCGACGGGATGAAAAAAAATCGGAAACTTGATAAACCAGTGCTAACTCCAACCACTAAATCCGATGAGCACGACCGGCCCTTGAGCGCGGCTGACATCATCAAAGAAAAAATCGTGACGGAAAAATTGTGGAAACAATTAGCCGATATTGCCATCAAACTTTTTAAGCGCGGCCAGGAAGTAGCGCTAAACCGCGGGCTGATTTTGGTTGATACCAAGTACGAATTTGGGCTGGCTGATGATGGCAAATTAACGTTAATAGATGAAATCCATACGCCGGACTCTTCCCGGTATTGGCAGGCGGATTCATATCAAGAACGCATAAACGCGGGCCAGGAGCCGCAAAATTTTGACAAAGAGTTCCTGCGCCTGTGGTTTAAGGAACATTCCGACCCCTACAAAGACAAAGTTTTGCCCGCTGCCCCCGCCGACATGGTTGCCGAGCTGTCGTCAAGATATATACAAATCTACGAACAAATTACCGGCAAAAAATTTGAAACGGATTTACAAACGCCGATTGCGGAGAGGATTGAGCATAACCTTAAAAAATACCAAATACACTGATCGCCCATAAATGGGCACGCTACACCCACCGGTCTATGTAGCGTGCCGATTTATCGGCGTCGAAGGACAATCCTATGGACGGAAGAAAAAACATTCGTCTAAAACAATATGATTATACGTCCGATGGATATTACTTCGTGACCGCTGTGGCCAAATTAAGGCAAAACTTATTTCAAAATAATGAAATTCTAGTGGAAAACGAATTGCAAGACCTCCAATCTAAGACCCCGGGTATTGAACTGGATTATTTTGTGATTATGCCTAATCATATCCATATAATTTTCATCCTTCACAACTGCAAATTGCACCTGGGAGAGATCGTCCGAAGATTTAAAGCCAAGGTTTCCCATACCTTCGGGCAAAATCTTTGGCAATCGAATTATTATGAACACGTTGTCAGAAACGAAAAAGCCCTGACTAAAATTCGGGAATACATTCAAAATAATCCCCAAGAATTATTGCTTAAATTTGATCAATTCTACAAATAACTTAGACGCCGATAAATCGGCACGCTACAACTATGCTAAATTCCATATCCCCCATCGACGGCCGATACCGCAAAACCACCGAACCGCTCGCGCAATATTTCAGAGAAGCTGCTTTGATGAAATATCGAATTGCCGTGGAAGGCGAATACTTAATCGCGCTTTCCGAGCTTCCGGGTACAAAAAAATACCTGCGATCTTTATCCGTTAAAGAAAAAACCCTCGTCCGCTCGCTTTACGATTTATCGGATGCCGATGCTCAAATAATTTCCGACATCGAAACCAAAGGCTACAAAAACATCAAAGCCACGGACCACGACGTCAAAGCCGTGGAATACTATATCAAAGATAAATTAACCAATACCTCGCTTAAGGATGTTTTGGAATGGGTTCATTTTGCCCTAACTTCTTACGACATTAACACCCCGGCGCGGGCGCTGATGTTAAGCGAAGGCTTGGAAGAGGTAATTATTCCCAGGCTCGATAAAATCCAAAAAGCCTTTGAGACTTTGTCCAAAAAATATAAAAATCTTCCCATGCTGGCCCGCACCCACGGCCAAAGCGCCTCCCCCACCACCTTTGGCAAAGAATTTAAAGTCTTCGGCTACCGGTTAAAAAAACAGCTGAACCAATTAAGAAGCCAAAGAGTTTCCGTAAAATTCAGCGGCGCCACGGGCAACTTTAACGCGGCCGTGGCGGCCTTTCCAAGAATAAACTGGGTTGAATTTTCCAAAAAATTTATCAAAATCCTCAATCGCAATCGCTTGATTGCCTTAGAGCCAAACCTTGTTGCCACGCAAATTGACCCGCACGACAGCGAGGCTGAAATTTTTGACAACCTCCGTCGCATTAACACCATCTTGATTGATTTTAACCAGGACATTTGGCGCTACATTAGTGATGAATGGATTGTGCAAAAACCCGTGGAAGGTGCCGTGGGAAGCTCCACCATGCCGCACAAAATTAATCCGATTAAGTTTGAAAACAGCGAAGGAAATTTGGGAATGGCCAACGCGCTGTTTGAGTTCTTTTCCCGCAAACTGCCGATCTCTCGCCTTCAAAGGGATTTGTCTGATTCCACGGTGGAAAGAAATTTTGGCACCGCTTTAGCGCATTGTTTGATCGCTTATGAATATTTACTCAAGGGTTTGTCGCGGATAACAATCAACGAACAAAAAGTGCGCGAAGATCTAAACAGCCATCCCGAAGTCGTGGCCGAAGCCATTCAAACCATTTTGCGGCGCGAAGGCGTAAAAATGCCGTACGAACAATTAAAAGAGTTAACTCGCGGCAAACAAATTACGCTGGCGGATATTCACCGGTTCATTGATAATTTGGATGTTTCCGATGCCGTAAAAAAAGAACTCAAATCTTTCACGCCGGAAAATTACACCGGTTTGGCATCAAAATTAGCTAACCTATAACTATGCGTGAAGAGACTTTGGGAACATTGCCCGACGTGGAATCCGGAAAGCCAATAGCCACAACCAACTTACGAAGGGAAACAGATGGTAAGGCAGAAGTAATACCGGTCAGTATCTATAAAAGTACTTTTGACAATTATGTCGCGGTTGCGGTAATAAACAATAAAACATACCGTGGAATCTCCCCGGGACTACAGCCGCCTGGATGGTCCGCGGAAGCCATCGCAAATCAATTGGCGGCACAAGGCGATGAAATTTGGACTGTAGATTATGAGCTAGATAAAAAACCAGCCGAGTAAGGCTGGTTTTTAACACATCTCTATCCCAAGCCTGCTAAAATATCTTCGGCACTTCGAACGCGGCCAAGGCGGGGAAAAATAGTTTTTACGGTAAATTCGTGTTCTTCCGCGCTGCGGCCGCTCATGACGTCTTCCGCGAAAATTTGCTGAAAACCGTATTCAAAAGCAAAGCGCGCCGTGCTTTCCACGCCGATGTTAGTGGCAATGCCGCAAAGGACGATGGTGTCTATTTTCCTGCGGCGGAGCTGCAAATCCAGGTCCGTGCCGTAAAACGCTCCCCACTGTTTTTTGGTAATAATAAAATCGGTTGGTTCCGGCCCGAGTTCTGGGACAATTTCACTCCAATCAGCCGGCATCTGGCGACTTGACCACGGGTTTTCGCCGTCTACGATTGGTGCCAGCCGGTCTTTCCCGTCAGTTGATGTTAAAATCCTCACCAAAAACACCGGCATATTATTTTTCCTAAAAGCCTTGGCCAGTTTGGCGGCATTGGCAATTACAATTTTGCCGTCGTGCGGCTTGGCCGGCATGGAAGTAATGCCTTTTTGCAAATCAATCACCACCAAAGCGGTTGCGGTTTTGTTGATGAGAGTGTCCATAAGAATGAATCCTCCCCGGAGCAGAGCTGTAAGGTTCTAACTGCACATTGACGTTCCATTCCGAGCGAGTCCGAATGCAGCTGAGGACGAGTCGAGGAATCTATTACTTACTGTTTGAACAGATCCCTCCACTCCTCCTCGGATGCACTCGTCGTCGGTCGGGATGGAACACCCCGGAGCCTAAGTTCTCATAGTTAATGATCAAAAAATGGCAGCCATAACTTAAAGCTTGCACTTATTATCTATTCAGTAGTCACGCCGTCAAACTCTTCGTCGTTTTCCTTGGCTTCGGCTTGCGCTTTGGTCGCGCGCACTATCCCGTCTTTATGGTGGGCCGGGGAGTAAATGGTGTAGAGCTTTAATTCTTTAGTTTCGGAAGTGTTAACCACGTTGTGCTCGGCTCCGGCCGGAACAATGACGGCTGACCCGTCCGCGACATCATACTCGTTGCCGTCAATAAAACATTTGCCCTGCCCCCGCTCAAAACGGAAAAATTGGTCGTTATCCTTGTGGACTTCCATGCCGATTTCCTCTTTGGGCTTTAAACTCATCAACACCAGCTGGCTGTGCTTGGCGGTATACAGCACTTTGCGAAAATTACTGTTTTTTAAAGTCGCCTCTTCTATATTATCTGCATAACCTTTCATAGAATTTAAAATTAATGTTGATTTTCCTTAATGATAGATAAATTTTTTCAGTCCAAAAGCTCGCCGATTTTTTCCGTAACTGTCTGGATGCCCAAAAAGTGGCTGACCTTCCCCTTTTCGTTCAAAATGGGAAAAATGCTGGTGCGGGCTTTGTAAAGCTGGCCGTTCTTGCGGCGATTGACAATGTGGACCACAACCGTTTCCTTTTTTTCCAAAATATCCTTCCAGAGCTTGCGGTAAAAGTCCTGCGGCATTTGCCTGCCCCAAATCGCCGGAGTTTTGCCCAAGACTTCTTCCGCGCTATAGCCGGTTATTTGCTCCACCTGTTCGTTGACGTAGAGTATTTTACCCACGTTGTCGGTTAAATACACCTGCTGGTCGGTGCCGTAAGAAACGGAATTTATGCCGCCGCAGCGGTGGCACCGCAAGTCCAAACGGGCGTCTTGGGGATTCAATTTTGCCAGCAACTTGTCGCAGGATTTGCAGCGCAAATCAAAATACTCGTCTTTGGCCGTTTCAAAATTATTGTCCTGAAAGGTTGCCTTATTGCTTATGTCTACCATGAATTTTTATTGATTTCTGGTAAGATCCATTTATCACAGTTTAAATTTATCAAAAAAACCGCGGAAAGTCCATGCCGGTTCAAACATGACAAATTTCTACATAACCTGATAAACCTCGCGGCCGCCGGTAAGGTACATATCCCGGTAGTCCCGCATTTTCCCATGGATTTTCGCATTATCGTGGACAGTTATCATAATCGGTAAGCGCTTTTTAGACGGGCATGCGCGGCGCGCTAAAAACGCGCTCTATGACGAGAACTTTCCGATTACCGGCAGTCTGGCTGCTCATAATATTCATATTTAGTTCCCCCTTGCCGCCTAAGCTTTCTTTAAAGCTTTATGCGGATGATTCAAGTTAGGTAGGTATGCCGCCAAAGGATGAAGCCGGCTTTCCCAGAGAATCTGGCAGTGCTTCAGATATTTTTTTGGCGGCCGCAGGGCTTCGGGCGCCAAAAGAATATATTGCTGCTTGCCTTGCCTGCGCTTGGTTACCAGCCCGGCTTTTTCCAGGACTTTCAGATGTTTGGACACCGCCGCGAACGTCAGCTTATAGGCTTTCGCTATCTCGCTTACGCTAAGCTGTCTTTTTGCCACCCGCTGTAAAATGTCGCGCCGGGTCGGGTCTGCCAAAGAGCCGAAAGGTGGAACTTAGGTTTACCCCGTTAAATAATTTTTCAATTTTACCAAAATTTGGATGGTATTCAACCATATGGTTAAATAATAAACAAAAAAAAATTATATTGTCAAATCATCCCACAATAGTGTAAATTTTAAACATTCCGGGCAAGTATAATCCCTTTTACTTATGAGCGATACTTCTGATTGGTTTATAAAAAATTCACCGCCGCGAGGATTGAAACAAAATGATTCTTGTTGCGTTGTACCCATTACCTAACCCAAATTTCGGTACCCAAATTTAGGGCTAGGGATAATTAACAATTAAGAATACGCATATGTTAAAAAAAATATCCATTATAGGATCCGCTCTGGCGCTAATTGCCGGAGTGGGTTTTAGCGGAATGCTCGCGCAAGCCGCGAGCACAGTTAGCAGTCCGGCTACGGCCAGCATTTCTTCCGACAGCTCGACCGGCGCTTCGGTCGCCTTGCCGGCGATAACCGTTACGGAAGACGCGGCAGGCGACATCCACACCGGAACTCAAACCTGGGCATTGCCTTCGGGTTTTGTGTTTGACACGGCTTCCTCGGCCAATGTCAGCCTCACCGGAACCGGCCTTATGGCAAGTTCTTCCACCGTGAGTTTTCCTGATGTCACGCATTTTAGCCTGAACATTACCTCCACTTCCACCGCGCCGGGCAGCTTAACAGTCGGCTCCATAGTGCCGCTTAAGGTCAAAGCCGCGTCCGGCACGCCTTTGGCTTTAGGCAACATCACCATGTCAGCCGGCAGCATTAACGGCGTCGCTTCCTCCACCAACTTTGGAACATTGACCCAGGTTCCCGGAGCGGCCAGTATGCTTGGTTTTTCCGCCGAGCCGCCAGCCACCACCACGGTAAGTTCCAATTTTTCCGCCCAAGTTGCCGTAGAGGACCAGTTCGGCAATACGGTAACCGCTGACAACGCCAGAAACGTCACTCTTTCTTCAGTCTTGATCAGCGGCACCCCTGGCATCCTTAACGGAACGACAACAATGGCCGATGCCGCGGGCTTATCCGGTTTTACCGGCCTAAGCTTTAGCCAGCCGGCTGTCATTGAGCTCTCCGCCCAATCAACCGGCTTGGCCAACGCCACCAGCACGCAGATTAATGTGGGAAACAGCCCTTCAACGCCTCTCTTATTGCCCAACGGCACGCTGGTGCAGCTTGAGGGCAACCCGACCATCTACATTGTCCAAAACGGCAAATTGGTAATTTACCAACAAGGCAAAAATGGCAATGGCGGCGGTGATGGGAACGAAATTGGCGGCGATGACTCCGGCTCCTCCCATGGCAATACCGGTGGCAATACCGGCAACATCGGCGGCGATGACGGCGCTAATATTACAACTTCCGGAGGCGGTTCTTCCGGTGGCAGCGACAACGCGGTTATCATCCATTCCGCGGTCACCAATTCCGCAAACTCTTCCGGCTCTTCATCCGACGGCAATTCACGCGGCGGCGATGGGCATAACGGAAGCAGCCAAAACGGAAGCGGCAACAAAAACGGCAAAGACAATTAGCTCTTTGATAAATCCGTAAGCAAACCGCAAACAAAAACACCCTGAACCTATTAGCAAAGGGTGTTTTTGACGTTCTTTGGCAACTTTTCTTTTCAACGGTTAGAAGTTAGGGGACAAAAAGCGTATTTTTATTACAGTGCGCAAAACCCAGCTTGACAGAGAAAATATTTTTATAATAACATTCAACCAAATAGTTAAATGATATCGCTAAGGCTTTATCCTGCTATTTTAGACTTCCCCTGATGCGCCCATCAATCGCGAAAATCCTAAAAGCAACCTAAGCCCGGCAGCACATTTTTTGACATCCCGCTCAAAATACTTTATAGTTTAAACAAGAAATCTTATCAATAACACAAAATCAAATGGATAACCAAACCAATCCCCAACCAAACCCCATCAGCCCCGCGCCTCCCGTGGCCGATGGCTTAAACCAGAACACCGCAGCCGCGCTGTCGTATGTTTTGGGTTTTATCACCGGCCTGTTCTTTTTCTTAACCTCCAAAAATAAGTACGTCCGGTTCCATGCCATGCAATCCACAGTTTTATCAATCATTTTAACGGTGATATCTTATGTTTTGGGTTATCTCCCGCTTTTGGGAGCGATGTTAAGCCCCTTAGTCAGCCTGGCTTCGCTGATTTTGTGGATTGTAATGATAATTAAGGCTTACAAAGGGGAAAAATACAAACTTCCCTACATTGGCAATTTTGCCGAAAAGCAAGCTTAGATATTCATAAGGCAAAAAAAGAAAACGTTAGATTCTTTCGGCAGCTTATTTGCGGCTGATAACAAAAAAATTCCATCTTTTAAGATGGAATTTTTTGATGGTGCCAAAATTTGAGCTGGCCGATAAATAAAGAAACGTTAGGCAAAAAATTTCGTATTACATGGAAATTTGGTTGCAGGAGGAAGGATAAGGAATACGCATGGATAATAGAATCAAAATGCTTCTGGTTGGACAGACGACGATAAGCTGCCAAGAAATAAGAAAAGCTCTCCGCAAAGGCAAATTAAAGCACAAAATAGTCAAGACTGCTGGCCTTGAGAAAGTCAAGGCGCTTCTGAAGAGGGAGAAAGGGATAACCGTAGTCCTTTGCTGTGAACAGGATCTTCGGGACGGGACTACGTGGCGAGAAGTACTGGAACACGCCAAGACGACAGAATCCAGGCCTTCTGTTATTGTGTGCAGCCGGCTTGCGGATGAGCGCCTCTGGGCGGAAGCGCTGAATTTAGGCGCCCACGATGTTTTGCGATCCGAGCCGGTAGTTCACGATGAGTTGGCTCGGGTAATTGGCTCCGCCCACCGTTTTTGCCCGCAAAACGGCGTTTCGCGGAGCAAAACTAAATCCGCCTGGCCAACCCCCTAGCAATCCACCGTCAGAAAACCGACAGAACAATCCCCGGCAGACACCAAACGCCGTGGAGCCCCTCTGTCGGTCTTCAATTTGCCGCATCTCAAATATCCCGAACTCCTGAACGGCGCTAAAATAGGCAAATTCAAAAAAACTTTAATAAATAACAATCGTTACCAAACCTTAAAAATTTCGCGGCTGCCGCCCAAATACATCTCCTGGAAGTCTCTCATTTTGGCCATGGCTTTTTTCATTTCCTCGGTCGGATTCATATACGCCTCAAGCGCTTTTCCATAGGCCGCCAGGTCGTCATATTTGGAAACCATAACCACCCGGTGGTATTGACCGGTGATGTCGGTCATAATGTTAACCGTCTCTTTGTTTGTGGCCATCATTTCCTTGAACAGTTTCGCGGCCTTGGAGGCGTTACCCGGCTTACAGACAAAAATATCATGCACGATAATCATATTTCTCACCCCTTTCTTTTATTTATTCTCCTTTCTTAATGCTTAATATGGCGCGCTATGTAATAATAAACGTCTTTGACTGGGCGTTGTTTCTTTTTTTTCGTATTATAAAAAGCCCCGCCGGTTGCTTGCTGTGTGCATCCGGCGGGTTATTTGATCTGCGAAGTGGTTGATGGGGGCATGTCAGCGGTGTAGAGCCCACCTGTCCACAACACATACGGTTGGGGGGAGCCGTTCCCAGTAAAGTCGGCAAAACCGACTTCCGGGGTCAGATTGACGCCAGCCAGCCGCCAGGCAACCAGCCAGCCCGGCAAGCTGACGAAGCAATCGTTGCAGATCCAACCGACCTTGTCGGTCGCGACTTGCGCGGGCGTGCGTGCAGACTGACGGCGGACGGTGGCGATGCCGGAGTAGGCAAAGCCGTTTGGCGCCCAACCTACGATGGCTGGGTGGCCTTTAATCACGGTTGTGTTGAATGCAGTCCAATAGCCGCCGGACGGGTTGTTCCAGTAACTAAACCCGTCGGTTGTAACTAGGGGCCGGAACGCGGCGAAGCCGTTGCCGCCCAGGTTCTGTGCATAGAGCAAAACAGTTGAACCCGGAATGACAACACCTAACAAGCCGTTTCCGTTAAGATTGGCGAGCATCAAGTTATGAGCGGCTTGCTCCGGCGTCCAGTCTTGATTCGTCGGGTCATAACCCAGTGCCGGGATTAACACCGGCGTATCAAATGTCCCATGCCCGCTGTTGGGGGCAATTGCGACTCCCCTTGCGGTCATGGCCACAACGTCGGGCAGAACACCTTTTCTCACAACGCCAAAACGGATGGTGTCGTTGTAAGTTTGGCTGTTCCACCCATACTTGGCCGCAAAGTGACCCGAGATCAACCGGACTGCTCCGAAATGCCTGTCTCCGTCCCACTTGGCTCCGAGCATTCCCTGCTCGTTATTAAGCCAAACCAAATAGGGAAGGCTGTCTCCATCCACATCCGCCAGCCAATAGTGACCGGCTATCATGCTTGGACCGCTGAACGCCAAGCATTGATAAAGCCGGTACTGCCTGCCGTTCGTAGCCGTGATGCCGCAATACATACCGTCATTGCGGGCAACAAGAACATCTTGACGGCCGTCGTGGTTAAGATCGCCCACAACGACAGGGGCGATCTTGTCCGAAAAGTTGTCAAGCGGGTCTGATATTATTCCGAGTGAGGTCACTGACATGCTGCCGCGGATGCCGGGAATGGCATCAGGACGGACAAAGGTGCATGTTTGACCCACAGCCTGCGCGCAGCCGTCCAAAATTGCCACCAAAAGATCCAACGCATACCCGCTTTTGGGATCCGTTGGATCCCAAGGGTTTGGGGCGTAAGGATTAAAGTCATGAATGACTATAATCCCGCCGTGGTTGGCGGCGGCCATGGCGTCAAAAAACAACTTGGCGCATTGCTGGACGCTGTACTTCGTCATGCAGATCTGATCATTCGGGATGTAAACCGATCCGATATAACCAGAACCGTCGTACTCATCTCCGACCGGTCCTTGCAGCTTTCCGCTAATTTCGGGATCGCTGTTGGCCGCATTAGCCAGCCCCGCATTCCACACCCAACCCGGGGGCGTAAATAGGAATGGATTATCCGCGCCCACATAGGGACCGAACAGTTCTATCGGCCTCCTAATTTCGTTGAGCGCGTCTGCCAGCGGGATGGCTGACAGAACCAGATGGTTAGCGCCGTGGTCGCCCAGAAACTGATGGGCAGCTGCAGGCTCCTTGAGGAGATCCAGGGATACATTTCCCACCCCTTTGCAGTTCACGGAACGCGAATCCGCGATCTCGCCAAAGTAATGGCAAGAGTTTTGGAACAAAGACGCGGTTATGTTTCGCCGTTTCAGTTCGGCGATACATTCCGCAGTTCGCGGTCCCCAGCCGTCATGAAGAGCGATGGCATACACACCCTTCGGAAACAACCAACCGGCACCCAGGTTATAGGTGCAGAGCTGCTCCTGCGGTTCTTGCGCCAAAGCAGGCGGCATTGCCAGGATGTAGACGAACATCCAGGCAATCAAACCTAACAGATGTTTCATCTTTTTCCTCCTGACAAGAGAGCCCTTTGGGTTTGGCTCTTTTCCGCCTTTCAGCAGAGAATTGACGGAATCACAATTTCGGCAAATCCTTGTTGACAGTGAGACTATACAGCATACCAAAATCCCAGAATTTGTCCAGACCAGAAATTATGTTTTCTTATTTAGTGAGCCTGCAAAAGATGGGATACATAGGTGACACGAGCCTTGATAAAGGTAAATAAATGTTGTATAATTACAACCCATAATCCCAAATTGTGGGCTGTGGGATTTTAAACATTTTTTACAGAGGAGGATTTTAAGCCCCGGCATTAAGTCGGGGTAAAAAGGGAAGAGTGAGGTTTTACCCCCGGAGATTTGGATTTTTTTGTCATTCCGGACGCCACAAGCCCCGATATGTCAGGACGCGGGCTATCCGGAATCCAATGAATGGGTTCTGAAACAAGCTTGCCCCGTACTTGATGCGGGGTTCAGAATGACAGGTGAAAGTATTCAATTTTCCGGGGGCAATCGTGAACGGCCTCCGCGGACTTGTAGTGCCTGCATATGACGTGCGGGTAGGATTTAGTGGAATTTTTGGATTGGAGGAAACTCGATGAAGAACGCAAAGTTCCTAGCGGCGCTCGCCGCGATTCTGCTGGCCGCCGCCGTGCTGGTCAGCGCCCAAACGAGGTTGGACCCCATGATCCGGCCTCGTCGCCAAAGTGCGCAGGAGTTTTACACCGCGCATCCCGCCTACAGCATTAATGCGCGGGGAGCTGGCGTTTCAGCGCCGGACACGCATTTCTTGGCGTATCTCTACACCGGCAAACAAGCCTTTGAGGTTGGCGACACGATGGTGCCGAGACTGATCTTTGTGCAAGGCACCATCGGCCTTGCCATCAACGCCCAAATTTACGGGCAGGTTTTGCTGCCCGGGGACAACGGCTATTACGACGGGAGCGTCCAGCCTTTGTACTTCGAGCCAGACAACGGTTCCTGGGGTTTTTATAAGGGAGGTTTTGGTGGGTTCGAACTGGTGACGCTTTTGTCCTACCAGTTCAACCGGTACGGAAACCAGAAGTACGGCGAGTATGTTGTGGAAGTCTCAATTGTGGACGCAGAAGGCGGACGCCTGCTTCAGCAGCCTCTTGTTTCGCGGGTTTTCCTCAATCGGACAGGGCCAAGCGGAAAAGGGTTGCATTTTGTGTCGGGGGTGCAGACTTTCCCGATTAACGAAACTACCTCTTCGGCCAAGCTGTTAGGAAATCTTCCACCTAACAGAGTTGTTCACACATTTGTGGGCAACCCCTGGTACTGGTGGCAACAGGGACCCGTCACCACCAACCAGGATGGCGAGCTGGTGTTCGTCGTAGACGCGGTGGTGGGGCCGGACTATAACGGTCCACAGCATCCCGCTGATGTGGTGCTCTGTTTCGAGGACGGAGAGTGCCAGACAATCCCCAATATGTTCTGGTTCTCCGACAAACCGAGAACCAGATGACACCTTTCTCCTGCCCGCACAGACTCGCATTAGTGGCCTGCTTTGGCAGCCACAGGCCGTTCGGTGATCCTCGCGGACATCGAACGGCTTTTGTTTTGCCAAAAAATTTTAAGTTTACAAAAAAGAAGCGCTTCGAGTGGAATAGGACCAAACGAAGCGCTTCTAAGGCATGGTGCGGACTAACGAAGTTTGATTACCCCTGATCCCCGCAATTCCGCATAACTATCTTAGGCAAATCTTTCAGCATCGTGGACGGCATTAGAACCTATTTTACGGAAACATCATTATGATTATTTCGTTTTTTGCGCCAATTAATAATAAATAGAATTCCTATAAAAAACGCGGGGCCGGCAATCATTAGGCTCCAAATCAAGACCATATGCCATCCGGGCGCACGTTGTACCGCAAAAATAATGTACAGTAATCCCGCTAAAATAAAAACGATTCCTCCGACAATCTCATGTTTCCAGGATATTATCAGGGCAGCCAATAAAATAAATACCGAGATATTGTGCATAAACAATCCAACGGCTATCTGCCAAAAACTTAATTCAGGAGTAATCACATCAAACGAAAATAACGCCAAAAAACATATAAATATTATTGACAGAATTCTTGGCGTCCAATAAATGAATTTATTTATCTTTTGTGCCATATACTTTATCTTACCAAAAAACCGCCTAAATGGCGACTTTTGTGGCTCGGCCTCCTGAACGACGTCCGAACCTGTGTGGCATAGATAAAAAAGCCCCTCAGTGGGGTGTGTATAACTTAAATATTTATACAAATTTACTTAATTTTAAAGGGTTTTTGTGAATTTTGCAATATTAAGATTATAATTTATAATATAAAGGTGAACGATAGTCCACTCCTTCCAAAAAACTCATAAATCATCTATAATTGAAAGGAGTTATTATGCTACAAAAGAAACAAAAATTAACATATATAAGCCTATTTAGTAGTGCGGGCGTGGGCTGTTATGGCTTCAAGCTTGAGGGTTTTGGCTGTGTTGCCACCTCAGAACTGATAGAAAAAAGGCTAAATGTGCAAAAGCACAACCAGAAATGCAAATATGACACAGGTTATATTTCTGGTGATTTAATATTGTCTGAGGTTAAAAATAAAATCTATAAGGAATTGACTCTATGGAAAGAAAAAGAAAACATCAAGGATATTGATGTAATTATAGCGACCCCTCCCTGTCAAGGAATGTCAGTGGCAAATCATAAGAAAAAAAATGAGCTTGGCAGAAATTCTTTAGTTATTGAGTCGCTAAAATTAATAAAAGAAATTAATCCTAAATTTTTTATTCTTGAAAATGTTAGAGCTTTTCTAAATACTATTTGTACGGATATAGACGGCAAAGACAAAAGTATTAAGGAAGCCATCGGTAACAATTTGGATGAAACGTATAATATTATTTACAAAGTTTTAAATTTTAAGGAATACGGAAATCCATCTAGCAGGACTAGGACTCTTGTGATTGGAGTTAGAAAAGACCAGTCTGATGTTAATCCATATGAAATATTACCCTCTCTTACTAAGGAACGAACTGTTAGGGAAGTTATCGGCGATTTACCATCTTTAAATAATATGGGAGAAATCTGGGACAAAGATATCTACCATAACTTTAGGCCATATACAGAAAAAATGTTGGATTGGATTAAAGACACCAAAGAGGGTCAGTCAGCATTTGATAACGAAGATCCTAAAAAGAGACCCCACCAAATCATTGACGGGAAAATTGTATCCAATACAAATAAAAATGGCGACAAGTATACTCGTGCCTATTGGGATAAAGTCGGTCCTTGCGTACATACGAGAAACGATATTTTAGCCAGTCAGGTAACTGTGCACCCAAAAGATAATAGGGTATTTAGTATAAGGGAATTAATGAGGCTTATGTCTATTCCCGATGATTTTAAGTGGTCGGAAAAAAATTACCCGGAACTAAATAAATTAGATGAAAAATCTAAGAAAAAATATCTCTATTCTGAAGAAATGAACATAAGACAATGTCTTGGTGAAGCTGTTCCTACTATCATTTTTAGGCAATTAGCACAAAATATAAAAACTGCATTGATTAATGCTAATTTTTCAGAGCAAGAGATAAATAAGATTATAGAGCAAAATAGCTTGCTTAATAATGGTAACCTAAATGAATTCCTAATTAAAAATTTGGACGCTTATTCTTACTCGCAACTTTCACGAATTTATGAATTAGCAAACGCTCAAAGGCTAAAAACGGCTGCTTATTATACAAGGCAAGATATTTGCTATTCCCTAATTAAAGATTTACCAGATGCTGATAAATTTGAATATCTAAAAATACTTGAGCCATCAGTGGGTATGGGTAATTTTTTGCCTTGCCTTATAAAAAAATACTCTGGCGTTCCAAAAGTTGAAATTGATGTTGTAGATATTGACAATGAAGTTTTAAAGTCTTTAAAAGTTTTGTTAAAAAAAATAAGTATACCGGAAAATATTAAAATAAATTTTATAAATGATGATTTTTTATTGCATGATTTTAAAGAAACTTATGACATAGTTGTGGGTAATCCTCCATTCGGCAAGGTTACTGACAAAAATTTGTCCATCAAATATAAATCCCAATCTTTTAATCAAGATACAAATAACTTATTCTCTTTCTTTATTGAAAAAGCTAACAAACTTGGCTCTTTTGTTGCTTTAATTACTCCAAAAAGCCTACTTTCCGCCCCAGAATTTAATAAGACCAGAGAGCTTTTATCTCAATATAAATTTAATAAAATTTTTGACTACGGGGAAAAAGGCTTTAAAGGCGTCAAAATTGAAACTATAAGCATACTTTTTGAAACAAAAAAAATACCTCTAGATAATTTTATCAAGATAGAATCCCTTATAAATAATAAGATAGAAAGTAAGAGGCAGGATTATATATTTTCAAAAGAATTCCCTTGCTGGTTAATATATAGGGAAAACTTTTTTGATAAAGTAGCTAAAAAATTAAAGTTTAATATTTTTAAGGCTTACCGTGACCGTCAAATAACAAAAAAGCATACATCAAGTGAGGGGAAAATTAGGGTTCTGAAGTCAAGAAACATTGTTAATCAGGGAGTCGTAGACATTAAAGGTTATGATTCATATATAAATAACATTGATTCGTTTGCTATTGCTAAATTCCTAAATAATAATAATGCTGTTTTGGTTCCCAATCTTTCCTATAACCCACGGGCAACATTCTTACCCAATAACTCAATAATGGATGGTTCAGTAGCGGTACTAATCCCGAAAATCGAAGATTTACAAATAACAAAAAAACATCTGCAATATTTCAGTACAGATGAGTTTTCCCAATTTTATAGAATCGCCAGAAACTATGGCACAAGATCTTTAAACATAGATACAAATTCAGTATTCTTTTGGGGAATTCCGGAAAAGGTTTAGTAAGCTTTCTTTATAGTTTCTCTTATTTCACCAAAAGGAGTATCAAGCGATAGGCTTGTTTTAAGACCAGTATTGATAACATTTATCAACTGGTCTTTTGAGTATATACTCTCGTTATTTTTTATAGAATTTTCGATATTATCTAGCTTTGCTAAAAGGCAGACAAGTTGATAATCCCGATCAATTTTATCAGTATGTGAATTCGGATGAGCTTTAGAAAAATGTTGCTCTGGGGTCAAGAGTATTAAATTTTCGGTTAAATCTGCTAATTCAGCAAATTCACCTTTTGGAAATATATGGTGGACATGAGTTGCAACACCCCTAGACCATTGGTCTTTCACTTCGCTAGATTTATTATATCTCTCAGCGATTATCTTTTTTGCTTTTGCAATTCTGTATTCTGAAGTGGTCCCTTTTGGATTAACAAAATTCGCTTTAGACCTTGATTCATTTTTGGATTTTTTTGTATCTCTGAAATTAATCCTGTTATAAATTAAGTCACTATAAGTAAATGGAAACTTGGACATTCTACCCGCAACCGTTCCGGGTATGCGATTTTCTGCAGCAAAAGGATTAAGAACTTTAATAAATATTCTTTTTGGTTCATAGTCCTTTTTGATATTAGTATAAGACCTGATAAATTTTAAAAATTTATCTTTAAGTTCATTAAAGTCTTCTTTCATCAAGCTTCCTTGCTCATACTTTTCTTTATATTTTTGCAGTCGTTCAATAAAACCGCTATCAGTTAAGGCTTTAGTTAAATATGCGTAAATAAATCTGAAAGCGTTAAATTCTCTTAATGCGATATATTTTAAAACCTCTAAATCGTTTACCTTATATGTATTTGCCTTGCTATTCTCTTTTTCAGAGAGAACTTTGGAAAAAGCTAACATCTTAATAGGTTGACCGGCAAACTTGTCGTATTCAGCTTTAGTCGTTTTGTCTAGGGGAGATGGTTTGCCAAAAATCTCTGTCACAACCTGAACAAAATAGGACGACTTAAATATCTCACTAATCGTAAACTCTCTGTTTTTATCTTCTTTGGTATATTGGAGAATACAATCACTGATAAAAGACAAAACATCGGGGGTTACTTTTTGATCCATGAATCTAGAATAACCCTGAGGTTTTTTTCTAATATCTAAATCAATTTTGTCGAAATATTGGCCTATTTCATCTATCATAGTTATATAAAATTTCTATCTCAAAGCCTTTCTTATGGGTTTTATTCTTGTTTCATATTCCCTTAAAACTTTCCGTAAGATAAGATTTAAATCGCCATCCTTGGCTAAATGGCCTTTTGCACGATTGCCTTTAGGCATAATGATATTCAAAATTAAAGTTTCAAGGTCTTTAAGGAATCTTACTCTGCGAATTCTGAAAATTCTAAAATTATTCCATTTGCCTTTTAATCTGTCTCTAAGGTGCCATTTAACTCTGCCATGCAAACTTGTGGCTAACCCCACATAAAAAAGTTTTTCACCTTTATACAAGGCATAGATGCCGCCATAGCCCCGCATCAGCTTTTCCAGACTTTCCTTAAACACCGGATCGGTTAATATATCGCTAGGCAAAAGTTTAGACATTCCCTTAATCAATACGCCACGGTTGCCGTTTGGGTGCTTATGCTTGTGCTTTTTCATATATTTGCGTAAATAAAAAGTTGATTTTCCCGTTTGAATAAATTTTGACTTATTACCATTATCCCCGATGTCCGTAACAAGCTGCGCGTTCATGGTTGCCGCTGGTGTTTTACCGGCAGTTTTCAGCCAGCCACGATCTAAAGCGATTTCGGTTATCTTATTACTGTGAAGCGGTCTGTGCGCCCTTTTTAAAACTTTATAAGCAATTTCCTTGAATGAATCCATATGTTTATTATTAGTTTATCTGTACGAAAGTCTATCAAGATTATATCACTAATTTGGAAAATAATCACTTCACAAAAATGGCCTTTAAATGTTATATTTTAGGTACGATTTATGCCTAAACCTCGGGGAAACCCAGGGCATGGCGGAACTGGGTACAGTAAATCGCGAAGGGTTGATAAAAACCGCATAAACTGTTAAGATATCATAGAAAGTGAATCGTTCGGGAGTAGCTCAGCGGTAGAGCAATCGGCTGTAATACATAAGTTGCAGCCTTCTCAAGTAATTGAGAATGGAAACACGAGGTGAATTGCTGGAAGCCTTTAAAATGGCAATCAGCAGCCAAGCCCCAACTTTTGGGGAAGGTTCAGAGACTATCCCTTTACGGGAGTACTTTCCGCCATAGGCGGATGGGAAGCGCCTCGCATCCTTTAGGTTCGAATCCCACATGACGAGCCAGACAGGATGATGATATAGTCCACTCCTTAAAGAAATTTAAGGGTAGGTGTAACCGATGGGTCGTGGGTTCGAATCCCACCTCCCGAGCCATCGTGAATTGGCCACCCCTAAAGGGTGGCCTTTACGTTTGTCCGCCGTATTAAAAAGAGGTTCGAAGGTTGGCTTAACTTCCTTGTGGCCCTTTACGGCTTTTTTAATCACAAACAGCGGACTACTCTTTATAAAATCGAGTGTTTTGTTATTTAAAATGAGGTTCGAAGGTTCGGACATAGCCGCAACAAACTCACGACGCTTTTCCGGACTTGCCTTAACAAAACGTTTCCTAGCCAGAGTAGCAAAATCAAAAGCGGCTTCGGCTTTTTTTACCCAGTCGGAAACCAACTCGTCCGTGCCGTTTAATGCCTCGTTCAGCCGCCCCTTTTCAGCAAGTAAGGCGTCATTCCTGCTTTTAAATTGCTCCGCGCCAATCTCCTTAGCCGCGCGCATTTCTATCAGCCCGTCAATCTTTTTTAAACATTCATCGTAAGCCTTGCGTTGACGGGCTAACAACTCCCGCCGCCCGGCCGATTCTTGCTCATTCATTTTTTGAAGTTTGGAAAAAGCCCAGTCCCGAAATTTCGGCGAGATTTCCAACTCCGACACTACCCTGTCGATTTCGGCCTCCAACTCCTCCTCTGAAATGGATTGCTCGGCACAGCGTGGCACTTTTGACTTTGTGCAGTGGTAATAAGTGTATTCGTGCGTGTTCCCGTTTTGCTGGTGCTTAACGCGCTTCTCCGCGGTTATACTTAAGCCACAGGCGCACCGAATTAACCCGCCATAGGTGAAACTGTACTTTATGGGGCGAGGGTTCTCGCGTTTGTGCAAAAGCACTTGGACGCGATCAAATTCCGCTTTGGAAACCATTGGTTCGTGATGCCCTTCGCAGAGCTGGTCATTATAACGGAACATTCCAAAATAAAACGGATTGTTGAAAGTTCTATAAATCGTGGTGTCGCCGAGCGGCCTGCTTGGGCAATTCTTTGTCGGTCTTGATCGGTAACCAAGCTCCTTGTTTAATTTGTCAACAATTTGTTGGGGTGTGTAAAGCCCCGTAAGCATAAAATCCCAAGCCTGCCGCACCAAAGGAAAACGTTCGGGGTCGGGAACGATAGTGTTGACCCCTCTGTCAGCCAGCCGAGTGTTTATGTAGCCAATCGGGGCAAAAGCGGGCATCCAACCCTGCCCGACTTTTGTCTTTAAACCGCGCTTTACGTTTTTAGACAAGTCGTCGATGTACTTCTGGCTCATCCCAAATTCCAAATACATCAAAATGCTATTCTCATCGGCATGGCTGTAACTCTGTGTAGGCGTGTTTATTTCAATGCCTTTATCTTTGAGCGCCCAAATTATGGCGCCAGCGTCCACAGAATTACGAGCCAAGCGGTCAAGCTTCCAACAAAGAATGCCGCTGGCGTCGCCGTTAGCAATGCCCTCCATCATCTTTGCAAACACGGGACGGCCAGGCTCTTTCGCGGATTGAGACTCCCGGAATATTTTAACAATCCGAAAGCCACGCCGGACGGCCAACTCCTGCAACTCCTTAATTTGGGAATCAATCGAAAGGATTTGACGTTCTTCCGATTCCGTAGACTTTCGGGAATAGATGAAATATTTTTTAGTTTGATTTAACATATTCTTAACTTTGGTCTTTTATAACATTGCTTGAACCGTCAGGAACCTTCAAATCCCCTAAAATGGGAATTACAGGCTCTCCATTCTTGCCCGTCAGCTCCGTGCGCTTGCTGTAAAATTCCTTGCCCAGCGTGGAAGTAACGTATTTGGCCACATCTGCCTTTATCCTTAAGCTGTTAATGTCGCGCGTGCCGTCAGGTCTGTGCGTTTCCAATTCTAGCGCTTCGTCCAAAACTTCTTCGGCTCTGCTTAAAAAACCAGCTCGCCTCAATTTAACCTCCCTGTCCTTAAACCAACCCAACATGGTAATAACGTTGGCATAGCTTTTGCTGTACCCGGCCAGTATTGCCGCTTGAAAGGCATTTTTTTGGCCGCGCATGATGCCCTGGATGTAATATTCCCACATCTTGTCCTGCCGGGGATCGCCGGTAAATTGGTTGGCTTGTGGTGTTTTTTGTTCCATAGTCATTCCATAGAAGTTAATTATTTTAGCTTTGCTTGCCTAAATAATTCCTGCCAAACGAACTCATCAGCCGTCTCCCTTTCCTTTTCCGTGGCCGTCGGCATTGCGGCATCGACCTTAGCCGCAATTTCTTCACTCAACCCCCAAAGCAACTTTTTAGCTACTTTAATTAACTTATTTTTTTGGACGCTCGTCATATTATTTTTCTTTGTTTAATATTTCAAAAACTCCCAAATAAATTAAAACACGGAGACATATAGGCTTACAAGTATATATCCTCCAAGGGAGGTTCACGAGATTCACTGATTCACTGGTGGGGTTATGTCAGTCCGTATTTTAGCTTTAGTTGTTCAAGACGTTGCTTTGTAGCGTCGTCATAAACCAATGTAAAACCCGCTCCCCGGCGGACGGTTTTTATTTTGAGCTTCTTCCGTAAAATCCAGCCAACTTTATTGTTGGTTAGTTTGTCTTTGTCATCCGCCTCTTTGTTATATTCCTCGGCAATCATCTTGACGGTTATTTCCTCGGGGTCAATTAAGCCGGTAATTTGTGTAATAATTGCGTGCAATACCCCTGCGTCCCACGAGAGTCCACGGGAATCAATCATGTCCAAGTGCAGGCTGTAAATTACACCTTCAATCTTTTTGCGGGCTTCCTCTGCCAGAGCGATGCTTTTTAGGGGTAAAGAAATTTGGTTGAGCCGGTCAGTTACGCGCGGGTCGGTCAGCTTTGGATTGATCTCTATTTTGCCAAAGTTGTGGAATCGCCAAGTCAGCAGTTTATTGCGTAGCTCTAGGCCACGCTGGCGGAAATTGTCGTCGAGGTTTATCGGTACGTTTGATGTTCTTTCAATCATGTCCATGTCGTGGGTAAAGCAACGGCTTTCCAAAGCGTCGTCGCCAAACTGATGGCGGGAAGCGAATATCTTGGGGCCGTAGACGTCAAATGCCCGCACAGTAAATCCGCCCTTGCCGTCATCTTCACTCCGTAAGACCGGGGTGTTTTTTGCGAAGCCGCTGTTGAATATCTTCATAATTTCGCTCTTCTCATCTGCTCGGTTAAAGTCGGCTTCGTCCAAAATCAAGGTCGGGTGCCAGGAGTCCAGTATGCGAAATATCGGGGAGACTGTTGCGGCACCATTGGCCAAAAACGCTTTGTAACTTAAGGCGGTCATGACGAACAGGAGGCGGGATTTGCCTCTGCCCATGTCGCCCAAAGCCCTAAGGTACGGCACGGTGTCAAAGCGGTCGTAAATCCAGGTCAGCAGGACGAAGTACGGAATGATTTCCTCAAACTCCGGGCTGACAGTCAGGTAATCAGAAACGAACTTGCGTATTTCCTCTAAGAGCGTAGCCGTTTCCATTAAAGGCCTGGGCCGGGACGCCAGAAGGACGAAGCCTTTTTTAACCAGAGGGTTGTTTCGGTCGGGTGGAACGTAGGTCGTGGATTTATAAATGAACTGATCGTGGCGTTCGCACTTGCCGGTTTGACGGACAAAAACCGCATAGCTAGTCATATCGAGCTGGGGGTCATAAATGGTTTCAATAAGATGATCCGGCGTTACAAGTGATACCGCCATTACAGATTTGTCCTTTTCCTCCGTTTTGCGTTTGGTGTATTGTCGTTTTGCTGGTTGAGAGTCTGGCATAATTTTTTAGTTAATAATATTTATGTTAGTCTAAATAAAATCGTAATCGTCATCCTCATCATCTGCGCCGTCATATTTCAAGATTTTATATTGTGTGAGGGCTTGTTTAGAATCCACAAATTGGAAGGTTAATTTGACTTCGCACGGGATTTCCTCCTGAAGTGCCTTATGGTTATCCCAAACTTTTTTCATAAACGCGTCAGTTTGTTGTCTTATAACTTCTCTCATCGTTAAGTTTTTGTTCATAAAATAAAATTAATGTTAAATGAAACTTAAAGCTAAGTTAAATTATGGAGGCCTGTCATCGGAGAGGACAAATTTAACCAATCCTAAAAGCCGATTGCCAAGCTCGACGGCTTCGGCATCCGTAATTTCTAGGCCGGTTTCGGCCTTATATATTTGTTTGAACTCCTCGAGGTCGCTCTGGCTCAACTGCATAAATAACTTCCATAATTAAAAAGACCTCTCTATTGTAGAGGGGTCAATTCATTCACTTTTCACATATGAATAAGTTATTTTGGAGGGCGGAAGTACCAGCCTTCTTCTTGCTGGTTGATTAGCACATTCGTTTTGTAATAATTTTTCAAGACATTGCGAAGTTTACTGACATATTTAGATATTGTGGCAAATGTTGTTTCCTTCCTGCGGTCAGCCCGTATCAATTCATCTCTAATCCTATCTATGGTAACTAGTTTTTCAGGTTTATTCATAAAAAGACGGCACAAATCTTTTTGCTGATTAGGCATACGTATGAAATTCCCATCATATCGTATGGATCCGTCCGTATGCGAGGTTAGTTTACCAATGCTAATTTCGGTTTTGGAGTTTAAATTAGTCGGTACTTTTGTTGTATTAGACTTGTGCAACAAGGACTCTCTTAAAGGGCGTAAAAAATTAAGTATTATAGGGACTTTAAGTTCAGCCACGCCTCTGGAAGTACTAGCGGCTTCTTTCTCTACATCAGTAAACATCTTATAATAACCTTCCCCTAAATCATGTATGAATACTCGTAATTCACCTAGCCACTTGTTAAATCGCTCGTCCCTTTCCGAGGGCCAAGCAGTTAATATGTATTTTCCCCGCAAAATAAAGCTATCTAAACTACGCAAATGATTCTTGCTAATTTCCATAACCATATTCTACCACTTTTTGTCGTCAAAAAACACGGGGCATATTCCTCAGTGTTTTCCTTTGCCCACGGAAGCCCCCAGAAACAGCCAATTGCTATATAAACAAGTTTAAAACCCAAAAGGCCAAGGGAAGGGCATTTCTTTAATTAGTCATAAAAGGCTTAACCAAACTATCAAATTGTTCTTGGGAAGTACATGTTTGGCTATTGGTATTTGTGCCGTCCGGGTAGACGTTGCAACCCAGGCTCTTCTTGCTTAAATCCGAGCTAATAGAAGACCAATACGACCCGTAGGTCTGGCCCCCAAAAGCATCCATCAATTCTTCGTCAGTCATCTGGCCGCCGTTTTGGTTAAAAGTCATCAAGATAAAACACTTATTTATGCTCTTGTTCCAGTGGTCAGTGTAGTTATCAAATACTTGCGGGGTTGAGTCTTCCTGCTTAAAAACTTTGGCCGCCTGGTCAGCGCATTTGCTTTGTGCGTCGAGGTTCATGTCGTTAATTTGATTTTGGAGTTTCTGGTTTTGTTGTTGAAGCTGACTGACTTGGTCAGAGTTTGAGTTGCATCCAGCGGCTAATAAAACTATTAAGGGCAAAGCAAATAATATTTTTTTCATTTTTAATTCAACTTTCTGCGGGCAAAGAGCTACCCGCTGGCTTTATTTAAGACCAAATACGCGCCGAAGCCATTCCTCGTATTCTTTTTGGGAATCTTTTAGTTTACCCTGTTCGTCCAGCAATCCGCGTTCTTTCAAGCTCTGTTGAACTCGCTGTGCAAATCGCTCCGGCGTTTCCCCGGGTTTGGACTTCATCATCGCTAATAATTTTTTCATAGGCTTTTCTTAAAATCTTACTGATTTATAAAGTAACAATCCTTTTGCAGGCTCCCGTACCCAGAAGTGGAAGTGTTACAGACCATCGTCTTCATTGTCGGAAACTCCGTGCACTCCGTCTCACTCTTAGGGAACCCCATCTGTGTGTCCGCAGTGGTGTTGCAATGGATTGATGTCGGCTGAATCGGGACCGTGGTTATTGGCGCCGTAACTATTGGCGGAATGTTTTGCGCGGCCGTTTGAGCTTCGGCGTTGATTGTCGCAAGCTGTTGGTCTGCCCATGCCTTGGCGGTTTGTGCATGAGACAAAATTGTATTATCAATTTCAGCCTTTTTGTCTGCTGTGAAGTAAGTTGCTTGGTTAATGGAAGCGTCGGCCTGCTCAATGTCGGATTCATTAACTAGAGTGTTTAGCTCGTTCTGCCGGAGAGCGTACTCGGCTTGCGGTACCGTGGAGTTGTCTGCGTTTAGCGCAGTCAATTCGTCATTCAACTTTTGTTCAATTTGACTCCCTTGGTCAATGCGGCTTTGCCAAATTCCAGAAAACTTTGTATCCTCGTCAAGCTCTAACTGGGACATTTTAACGGCATATGGGTCGCAATAGCCCGTATCAGTACAATTTTGATTGTAGAAAGAAATATCTTTATTGCTTTGGTCGATGCCTAAGCCGATCGCAAATTTTGTAAGTTTCCAAGTTTTTATTTTATCATCCAAAAAGCCTATCTTTTCTTGATACAAGGCTGTAAGTTGACTACGAAAGTCTTGTTCGGTTACTGGAGCAGGCGTTGCTTTAGTTGGGGTTGCGGCGTTGCCTCCGTTCTTGGCAGCCAATTTGGCAGCCAATTTGTTGACTGAGTCTATTGTGTAAGGCTCGGGGGCAAAGTTGTCAGAACCTGAAGTGGTCGTCGCGGTTTGGGTTGTGGAAGTTGCCGCTTGAGTTTGCGTTGGCTTTTGGGGCTGAGACGCCTCGCCATTTTTAGTGACAGCCTTGTTGCAAGCCGCAGCCAGTAACGTAACAAGAAAACTTAACACAATTATTTTTTTCATGGCTGATTGGTCTTTCCGCGGGCAAACAAAAAGGGCCACCCGCTTGCCCGACCCTTGCGGGTCTACCAACCTTTCGGCTGGTAACGAGAAAAACGTAAAGCAAGACAGATGACCGTCTTTATGTTTTTCTCGTTTTTCTGCGCCATGCCCCGGGTTTCCCCAAAGTTTAGGCATAAATTGTACCTAAAGTATAACATTCAAAGGCCATCTCTGTGAAGTGATTATTTTCTCAAAAAGTGCTAAAATTAAGTCAGTTTTACATTGTCACACCCCTCATGAAAAATCCAATTTTAAACTCGCCATATATTGAACCCAGTCGCCATTTCAAGGCAGATGACCGCGGGATCACTGATGAAATATTAGATACTCGTCGCCCGAGCAGCTTTTATATTCCCGTTCCCAGGGCTAAAACCAAACAAAAACAGCTCGACTTAAATATTGCCGACGGCGCTTTCGGTACTGAACTTCAAAAAGAAAACGAGTTTATAAATAAAGTCAGAGCAAAAATAAAAGAATGGCGAGGGTCGGAATATTCAGGTATTACTAAAACATCCCGCGATCTACTTTCTTATTGGCGTGATGAAACTAGGGAAAACAAACTTTTTTTCTGCCAAATAGAAGCGCTGGAGACTTTGATATACATTAATGAGGTGGCAGAAAAATCTGGTGAAAATTGGATTATCAATGAATTAAAAAAAGCCAACACAGATGCAAATCCCGGTCTGTACCGTTTGGCTTTTAAAATGGCAACTGGCTCCGGGAAGACGGTCGTCATGGCAATGATTATTGCCTATCATACACTTAACAAAATTCGTTATCCTCAAGATACTCGATTTACTGACGCATTTGTGATAATCACACCGGGCATTACTATTCGCGACCGCTTAAATGTTCTTTTGCCAAACGACCCAAAAAATTATTATCGTGAACGCGATATAGTTTCATATCAAGATTTTGATTTGCTGCAACAAGCCACTGTTTTTATTACAAACTTTCATCAGCTTGAACTAAGACAAAACCCACGATTCCAAGTCGGCGCGGTTATGAAAGCGACAGGATTATTAAAAGAAGAAGCTATCAAAGAAACTCCAAACGCGATGGTTAATCGTGCATTCAAAAGTGTTTTAGGTAAACCACGAGTTTTGGTAATCAATGATGAAGCTCATCACTGTTATCGCGAAAAGCCAAGCGAGGAAAAATTGTCCGGAGAAGAGAGGAAAGAAGCAGACGAAAACAATAAAGCGGCCCGCGTATGGATTAGTGGTATTGAAGCATTGGCAAAGAAAATTAATGTTAATGCGGTAATTGATCTTTCGGCGACGCCTTATTTTTTGCGTGGTTCCGGCTATCAGGAAGGCACTATGTTCCCGTGGGCAATTTATGATTTTTCACTTTTGGACGCTTTAGAATGCGGTATTGTAAAAATTCCTCGACTTCCGATTGAATCAGATACCGTCTCAAAAGATGATGAACCGGAATTCAGAAATTTGTGGCTTCATGTCCGGGATGATTTGCCCAAAAAGGGACTAAAGACTGGCGGGAAGGATTATTTATCGTCAAATACTTTGCCAACTAAATTGCAAGAGGCCTTGGAATCTCTATACGGAAATTACGATAAGAAATACTATCAACCGTACCTAAAACATAAAAAAGACGATCGAAATGTCATGCCTCCGGTTATGATAGTCGTATGCAACAACACCGCTGTATCGGAATTGGTTTATCGTTGGATTGCTGGCTATGAACGGGAAACTGCCAGTGGTCAATTTAAGATTGAAAAGGGAAATTTGGATATATTTCGCAATGAAGATGGTGTGCGGTTTTACGATCGTCCAAACACCCTCATTATTGACAGTGCTCAGATTGAAAGTGGAGAAAAAGTTAACGATGATTTTAAACAAATTTTTACTAAAGAAATTGAGGACTTTCATAAAGATTACCGCAAGCGTTTCCCTGGGCGGGACGAACCGACAGACGAGGAGCTTCTACGTGAGATAATGAACACAGTGGGCAAACCTGGAAAGCTTGGAGAAGATATCAAATGCGTTGTTTCCGTTTCTATGCTTACGGAAGGTTGGGACGTGAACACAGTGACTCATGTTCTTGGTGTACGCGCATTTTCTACTCAACTTCTTTGCGAGCAAGTCGTCGGTCGCGCTCTGCGCCGGGTAGATTATTCAACTACCATTGATCCCGAAGACGGTATAGAAAAATTTACGCCGGAATATGCCGAAGTCTATGGCGTACCGTTTAGCTTCCTAAAAGCCGAGGGTAATACGCCACCACAACCGCCTAAAGTCATTCATCGTGTCCATGCGCTCCCTGACCGTGAACAATACGAAATTACCTACCCGCGTGTCGACGGTTATCGTTACGAACTCAACGAGACCAAACTTATCGCCCGTTTTTCTGAAGAATCAAAAACTATTATTGAAAATGAACCGACTGAGGTTACAAGTAGCGGCGTAATCGGCGAGGAAGTCAAAGAAAATTTAGAAAAGATTAGAGAACGTCGCGATGGTGAAGTAATCATCCGCCTCACGCAGGCGCTTCTTAAACGATACTATACCGATGCCGAAGGCAACGAAAAATATTGGCTCACCCCGCAATTGCGCAAAATTGCCGAGGAATATGTCAAAAAGTATGTAGTTTTAAAGGATCGAATGGTCATAGGCTACCTCTCCATTGGCGAATATTTCTCTGGTGCTCTAACTAAAATCCAACAAGCCATTATTGCTGAAAATCTAGAAGACCAAAAAGACAAAAGGCTGTTACCAATTCTCGCACCATACGATACTCTGGGCTCCACTCAATATGTAGATTTTTTGACAACCAAACCAGTCCGCGAAACAGTTAAGAGCCACATAAATTACGTGGTGGCCGATACTGAAGAATGGGAACAAGGAGTTGCTAAAAAATTGGAACAAATGCCAGAGATTCTTGCTTATGTTAAAAATCAAAGTCTTGGCTTTACTATTCCCTACGAACATCAAGGCATATCTCATCATTATGTGCCCGATTTTATAGCTGTTCTGGAAATGCCAGATAAATCAAAATTAAATTTGCTTATAGAAGTAACTGGCAAGAAAGATGATAAAAAAAAGATGAAAATAAAAACCACGCAAGATCTTTGGGTGCCAGCAATTAATAATATCGGTAAATACGGCAAGTGGGCGATCCTTGAAGTGCAGGATATACACGAGACGCAAAATATTATTCGCGCCGGTATGGCAAGAGGTTTTGATAACCTCATACCGGATAATTTATTTACTAAGGAATAATTATGCCAAAGAAAAAAATATCACAACCAACTACCGCCGCACCCGTAAAATCATACACGCATGACGCCAAACGCGTACGTATTCCTACGCAAGAAGAATCCGTTAAACTTTCTGCCCGTGATAAACAGCCAGTAAAAACGCATTATGCTTACGATCCGTCGCTTGACCCCCAGCTTGTTTGGGCTGGAAAACAAGAACAAGGAACCGAGTTTGCCGTGCCAACGGTACCTATTTATGTACAGGAAAAAATAGCACCCGAGGCAATTATTGCTCGTCTCAAAGCAGGTACCAGTGATAATTCACAGCAGATGCTTTTTGGTGAAACGGCCGAAGCGCAATTTAGCAAAGCCGTAGATTTTTACAAGCACGAGGACAATTGGCAGAATCGGATGGTTCTGGGTGATTCACTACTTGTGATGAATAGTTTGTTGGAAAAAGAGGGAATGCGCGGTAGGGTGCAAACAATTTATATTGATCCACCGTATGGTATTAAGTTTGGTTCCAATTGGCAGGTATCCACACGTAACCGAGATGTGAAAGACAATAAATTGGAGGATTTTATCCGTCAACCCGAGCAGGTTAAGGCTTTTCGTGATACATGGGAACTTGGAATCCATTCCTACCTTTCTTATTTACGAGATCGTCTATTAGTGGTGCGCGAGCTGTTAACTGAGAGCGGAAGTTGTTTTGTTCAAATCAACGAGGAAAATGTTCATCTTGTTAGAAATGTAATAGATGAAGTTTTTGGTCCAGATAATTTTGTCTCGCTAATTCCATTTAGAAAAAAAACAATGCCATTAGGTGCTAAATATTTAGATACAATGAATGATTTTATCATTTGGTATGGAAAAGATAAAGAAAGGTTAAAATATAGACAACTTTATCAAGAGTATATCCCGGATAATAAATCAAGGTGGAACAAAGATGAGCGCGGTGATTGGTACAGATTAGTTTCATTAAGAGCTCCAGGATATTCTTCTGGGAATGATTATTCCATTAGTTTTAAAGGTAAGGAGTACTCTTTTCCACGCGGGTTTAGTTGGATTGTTGAAAAAGATAAATTAGAGAAATTAATAAAATTGGACCGTATAAAGTCAGAGGGTCAAAGCCTCTCTTATGCAATGTTTAGTTCCGATTTTCCTTATCAAAAAATTACTAATTTTTGGTATGACACAAATGGACCAAGTCAAAGGAGTTACATTGTTGAAACCTCAAATTTTGTAGTGGAAAGATGTTTATTAATGACCACAGACCCGGGAGATATTGTACTCGACCCAACTTGCGGTTCCGGCACAACTGCTTTTGTAGCCGAGCAGTGGGGCAGACGCTGGATTACAATTGATACTTCGCGTGTTTCATTGGCCCTCGCAAGGACTCGTTTAATGACTGCCAAATTTCCATATTACAAACTCATAGACGAACACATTGTTTCGGCTGGGTTTGAATATAAAAATGTGCCTCATATAACCTTAAAATCGCTTGCCAATGATGAAGCGGCGGAGCAGGAGATTCTATATGATCAACCTACTGAAAATAAAAATGTTGTTCGTGTAACTGGACCTTTTACCGTTGAATCACTTTCTCCGCATCGCGTTTCTGACGCACAGGAGATGTTGTCTTCCGAAAGATTTGCGGAAACTGTTGTCAGTAATCTTTTAAAATCCGGCGTACAAACTGGTGAAAAAGGCGCGCGAGTAGAGTTTGTAAATTTGGATATTTTACCAAGCGGTCCAGAAGTGCAAGCTGTTGGAGAATATAAAACGAATAACGGACTCAAAAAAGTGGCGGTTTCTATCGGCCCTGAATTCGGTAGTGTAGATGACGATTTCATCCGTGACGCCGCTACAGTTGCCAAAAAATTTGCCGATCTTTTAGTTGTTGCCGCCACGTCATTTGAAGCTTCTGCGTTTTCAGAAGGTACACAATCAAATGGATTACAAATAATGAAAGTGAAAATCAATCCGGATTTGTCCATGGGTGATTTGCTCAAGAAGACCGGTTCAGGTAACTTATTCCTCGCCTTCGGTGAACCGGACGTAAAAGTCAAAGAGACCAAAGACGGTGTGGTGGTGGAGGTAATGGGCGTAGATATTTACGATCCAGTCAAAAGCGAAATTCGTTCCAGTGGCTCTGGGGATACAGAACACGAAATAGCGGCATGGTTCATAGATACCAACTATAACAGCGAAGCGTTTTTTATTACTCACGCTTACTTTCTTGGTGCAGACAAGCCTTACGAAAAACTTAAGAAAGCCCTAAAGGCTGATATTAGCGAAGAATCCTGGGACGAGTTATATTCCACAGTATCCCGTCCATTCCCAAAACCTAAAACTGGCAAGATAGCTGTAAAGGTAATTAACCATTATGGAGATGAAGTGATGAAGGTGCTTGAGATAAATGCCACGCCTATACCAAAGTAAATTAATTTTAAAGGTTTATAAACAACCGCCCCTACAGGGCGGCTGTTTTATTTTATCAAGTTTAGTTCTAATAATCTTATAGTCATGGCCTGCTCACTAACCTGGAATTCCTTGGCCAGCCTTGGAATTTCCATACCATTTTTTTTAATACTCTCCTCGACCCACTTTTTAGGCATTAACAAAAAAGAAGCAAAAAGGTTAGCCTCCCTCTCCAGAGGGATGGGCCGATCAAACCTGTCATCAATAAATTCTTCGTCCTTGTATCCTTCATGACCAAGAAGGAAGTGGCCCAACTCATGAGAAACTGTGAACCTTCTTCTCAACGGGTGGTGGTTTTGATTTACTCCAATAGCTTTTTTTTCTTTTTTTAACACGCCAGAAATTGTCTGGGGGAAATCAAACATAACCACCGTCAAACCAATTTTTTTGGCGATGTCCTCTACTGGTACGGGCGGCTTTGTGCAGCCGCCACTCTCCAAAGCTTTATTTGCCAATTCTTCTATGTATGACCTGTGATTGTTCATTTATTTTTGTAGTTTATTCAAGTAAGCATCAAAATCATCAAGCGATTTTTCTACATGGGGATCGTTAGACGCGTCTGCCCTAAAAAAAGTGGGTTCTGGTACTGGGTTGCTCCCCTCAGGTAAAAAGTAAGACAAATCGACCTTAAAATATTCGGCCAGTTTCTTTATGTCCGAAAGTCTAAGATCGCGTATGCCATTTTCAAAATGGGATATTCCCATGGGGGAATAGCTTAATAATTCCCCTAGTTCTTTTTGAGTAACACCTTTTTCTTCCCTTATATCGCGTATTTTCTTGCCAATATATTTGCTAATTTCCTGCATATTTAAGGTTGAATTATAAAATCCTTAGTATTTGTCTTGGAAAAGCCCTTGACTATACAAAAGGATATGTTATCATACAGATTAAGATTGTATATTTGGTTTACCTCCTGTATACAAATTAACATTATTTACGCGGATGGTCAAGCCAATCCGTCGAAAGGAAATTTATGGGTTCAGGTTCAGGGAAAAGGAAGCCGTCGGATGTGGGCGCACCGAGCGTCCATGCGGCTACAACCCCAACGAAGAGTCAAGGGGTGGCAGGAAGCGTGTCTTCACAAAAACAAAACTTTAATCCGAGTGTCTGCCCAGTATCATTTGTCGCAAAGCTTCCGGAACGCCCGGCGTTACCGGCGGGGACAAAATTGACACTCGTAATCGTAAAAGACAAAATTGAAATATACGCTGGCGTCGCCAAGATCGCAATCCTGACGTCTCGCCAAGCTCCCCTGATTTTACTCTGTATAAAAGGTGGGGTACGCTATCAGGGTGCTGTCCGTAGGAAAGGAAAGGATGCCTATGGTGACTTCCGCCGCACAATCTGAGTTACCGCTGTACCCAAAAAACTGTCGTGCTTCCAAAGGGGAATTTGAGCCCTATGTACTTGCCCGTGAAGCGGAACAGGTTAGCGGCTCGTGCGGCTCAATCGCCACGAACATCATAACCTGCCAAAACCCTGGCCTTCAGTCGACAATAGACAAAATTGATGGTTTAGGCTTTAATTCCGTGATTGCAAAAAACAAGATCGAAATTGATATCCCTAATTACATTCCAATAGTCTCTCGCGATTTCTTTAAGTTTAACTCTGACCTTGTTGACACGGAGTTCGTCGGGGTTTCCCTTAAGGACATTATCACTTCGCCGCCGTCCGTATACGCTGGAGGGATGCACCTCCCCAAAATTAAACTTCGGGAAGACATACTAAAACAACCGTTCTTTGAAGGCAAAAAAGTTCTACTGTTTATGACGGGTGCGGACACGCTAATCGAAAAAGCCTGGGAAGAAAAGGAAGGCCTAAGCCTGGCGGAGCGATTGGTAAAAATGGGTTTTGCTTTGGTAACGGCCATAAATTTTTCCGTGTTCTTCTACGAATGCGTAGTCGGGCAACAACTCAACCTAAAAAAGAGCCTAAAATCCTTTGAGTTGTTTGAGGCGGCCGGTCTGCCGATTGTTCCTCACGTTTACTGGTCAAACACGCCGCAACTTCACAGGTGGGTCAAATGGCTACAGGACAACCCACTCGTACAAATGGCATCCATAAATTGCCAGCGGTATGGCCGGGCAGACTATCGCATAATCCAGGCCGGCATTAAATACATGCTAAATTCTGTAGGGAGCAAACTCAATTTATTACTGGAGGGGCCACCGCGGGATTTTTTGCCTGATTTAGTAGATTATAACTCACAGATTCGCATAGCTATGAAAGCCCCGGCGCTTGACGCCGTATTTCATAAAAAAGACAGATTTACCGGAGATGGGCTTAAGGTGATCCGCACAACCCATAGCATGGATGGACTGCTAAATGAAAATGTAAAGGCTTACGGAAACTATTTTCACCATAAATTTTTTAATCATTAACATTAAACACATGAATAAACCAAACAAGAAAGTGTATGTGGAACAGCGACCACAAAAAGATTACGCTGTGCGAGAGGCAGGCGCTAAAAGGGCTTCCGCAATAGCCCCAACCCAAGGGAAAGCAATTAAGAAAGCACAAAAATTATTTCCAGGTGTTGGTCCGCATATTGAACGAGTGCGGGATACGAAAGTCGGTGGCCGGGACAAATGGAGAAAGCCATAGATGAATCAGTGAACCCCGTGAACCTCCCCGGAGGTACCGTGAGTCGGGGTGGGGGTTAAACAAGAGCAACTTCTAAACAGGTACGAACGTTGTTCAGGAGGCCGAGCCACAAATTCCACCCCATAATCTGGGGTGTTTTTGTTACAGGACTTGAGACAATCGAACCTCCGCAAAAAAGCCCTTGATTATTCAAGGGTTTTTTGTTACAATGATCAGTCAGCCTTGCCAGTACGGCTGATTTTCACCGTGTAGTGATTGCGCGTGATAGGTAGAACTGGTCCTTATAGGAGGAGTTGTGGAAACTTTAATGGGAACGCCTAACCAGCCGCAACCCACGAAGATTGGTCTTTTTCGGATCTTGGGTCTGCTTCTGCTGGGTGTGGTAGTCGGGGCGGCAGTTGTTTTTTTGGCCGTTGCTCAGCCGGCTCACCAGAAGGCGGCAAAGGTTGAAGTGCAACTGCAGGCGACGGTCAATACCCTCGTCAAATTAGGCCAAGAGCGGGCCTGCTCGGCAAAGACTTTTGACGAGGCTGTAGGCGTCGAGTCCCTGGCCCGCGACACACTACGCGACGTAAACATCCAGTTTCCTGAGGACGCGCGGCAGGCAATCGAATTGTGCGCGGAAAAGCTTCGACACACTTCGGTCGAAGGGTCGCCCAAACCGGTTCACAGAAAGATCAGCAAGAAGAAGTGAAGAGCATCACTATTAGTTAGAGAAACGGATGTTACACTCAGCCACGAGCAGCACTCTCGGCCGTGTTTGACCGAAGAATTTAGAAGGAAGGAGGAACTTCCAAAAATGGTGAATCCAGCTTTGGCTATTGTGCTGGTTGCCTTGAAGGAGAGTATCGAGCAACTGAATGCGATAGCAAAAGAACTCGACATGAGGGAGGATCACGTGAAGCTTACTCACCTCACCGCGCAATACAGTTGCCTGGCCGCTGTCGCAACCGATATCGCTTTCCTTAATAAAGACGCTAAGGCGGCAGATGATTGGAAAGCGATCGCTGACGCTACAACTGTGCCAGACGACTCGTCTCTCCCGCCCGTTTTTCTGACCGGCATCCAGCAGTTTAACCTGATGGCCAGCCTGATGCAGAAAGCGTTCGCTGCGATACCGCCGTCTACCGAGCAGGTGTGAAAGGCGCCGGACCAGCATCCGACATTGGTCAGAACAACATCTGGGGCGATTGTGAGTAAGCAAAAGGAACTAAGGACTCCTTTTGGCTCACAATCACCCCATCATCCAAGTTCGTTATTTAATTGTAGTGGGTTTGGATGAGTAATGAATTAGTGAACCCCGTGAATCTCTCCGGGAATACCGCGAGAAGCATCGGGGTACACTGTAGCAATTTGTAGACAGGTACGAACGTCGTTCAGCAGGCCGAGCCAAAAAAAGCGCATCAGGTTGGTGCGCTTTTTTTGTGGACGAGTAATCTCATCAAGCCCGGGCGGCGCTTTTGATATTACCGGTTTGGGCGTATACTTAGGTAAATATGGGAAAAGACTCAAATAAAAATCCAAACGATTTGCTCAGAAATCCATTTTTTTGGCTGGTTTTGGTTTTGGTAGTTTTGGGTTTTGAACTGTTTTTTTATTTCAGGATACAAAACCATCGGGCAAACCAAATTTCTGATAAAAATCGCGGGACGCAAATTAAATCCGCCGAAGTCCCGCCTCCCCCGCCGCCGCAGCTGGATTTTGTCGCTTATGATAAAAAACTGATGGAAATCGCAAATCTGCCGGTCGTTGCCACAACAACAGCTTCGTCTACCAAGCCGGCTTTATGGCCGATAAAAACCGTTTATCCAAACTTTGGCGCGCTGCTGCCGTTTAACCGCATTGTCGCGTATTACGGCAATCTGTATTCAACCGGCATGGGGGTGTTGGGCGAGTATCCGGAAAATATAATGCTCGATAAGTTAACGGCGGAAGTAAATAAATGGCAAACCGCAGACCCAAGCACGCCGGTAATTCCCGCGCTTCACTACATTGCCGTGGTGGCGCAGGGCGGCCCGGGCAAAGACAGCAAGTTTCGCGCGCGCATGCCGGATTCGGAAATTGACAAAGTTTTGGCCATGGCTGATAAAATTCACGGAATAGTTTTCCTTGATGTCCAACTCGGCCAAAGCAATGTGCAAACCGAAATTCCACTACTTGAAAAATATCTAAAATTGCCTAACGTGCATTTGGGGATAGATCCGGAGTTCGCGATGAAAGACGGTCAAACGCCGGGCACGGTCATTGGGACTTTAGACGCTGATGATATAAATTTCGCCGCGGGGTGTTTATCGCAAATCGTGCAACAAAACAATTTACCGCCAAAAATTTTGGTTGTCCATCGCTTTACCGAAAAAATGGTGACCAATTATAAGAAAATCACCCCGCTGCCCGAGGTGCAGATTGTAATGAACATGGACGGCTTTGGCGGCCAGGCCAACAAGCTCAATACCTACAAGCAATATATTTATAAAGAACCCGTGCAATTCACCGGCTTTAAACTCTTTTATAATAACGACGCGGCCAGAGGGCCAATGCTCCAGCCGGACGATTTGTTAAAGCTTACCCCAATTCCAGTATATATCCAGTATCAATGAAAAAAACGCGCCACATCGTGGCGCGTTTTTTAGCCTAAGAAATTTGCAGCGGGGCGGATTTTTTGCTGAAACCGTAAATGTAAATAATCTCCAAAATGCCGACGGTGTTGACTATGAGCATTACCACGTACCAGGCCTTATGACTATTGCGGGCGGCTTTCCAAAGCGCGGCGGCTTTCCAAATCAGGCTCCAAATAATCAACAAAACCAAGCCCAGCTTTTGTCCCGGAGTTAAACTGAACACCGGATAATTGTGCCACATAAAATTCCTTTCGTTTAATGATGATTTAATTATAACCTGCTTACGGGTGATGTCAAAGTCATGGAATTTTTATGTCCGCCCAAAGCGGGAAGTGGTCGGAGACCCTGACCGACTTTTCCACCGCGAACTGGACAACCGGCGCGGTTTTTGTATAAATACCATCGAGTTGGAAATACATACCGCCCTGGCGCATAGTGCGCCCAACCGTCTGGCAACGAGTGTCAAACCCTACACTTTTTAAATAGGTACGGAGCTTCTTCTTCTGGTTGGAATAAAAAACTGGGATCATCCGGCCCAAAAAAAATAAAGGCGCCGTGTTAAAATCCCCGCCCAATATTATTGCGCTCTTGCCCGCCTGTAGATAAATATCATTCATTACCGTCTGCAGCTGGGCAAGACGCTCGCGCGAATTCAAAGTCGTGTCTAAATGGATATTGTAAATGCTTACAGCCTTGCCAACAAAATTTATTTCCACCCTTAAAGCAATGCGCGGCTTGTGGCGCAAGGGAAAATTAATATAGTAAGGCAAACTGATAGTCTGAGCGCCCCTTAAAGGCTGGCGACTTAAGATTGCTATTCCGTGAGTGCCATTTTTTAATTGCAATTTGCGGGCCGGCACATAGCTATGTTCCATTCCCAAAACCCGCGCGATTTTAGCAGCGCGCGAAACTATTTCTTTAGCATGATGTTCTATCTCCTGAAATAAGATAATATCCGCCTGGGCCAAATTCGGATTGTATCTTAAGGCTTCCGCTATAGCCAAAACTTTTTTGCCAAAATGCACATTAAACGTCGCCACGCGCAAACAGCCCGGAGGTTTGGCCATAATTTTAACCGGTTTGCGTTTCGGCAGGGTAATTTCTTTATCCAAAAAATTCAGCCAGTTGTGGTCCATTTATTTCTAAGTTCCATTCCGAGCGACCCGGCACTTTCAGGGCATCATCGGCAAATCAGAAAGTGCTGGGGAGTCGAGGAATCTATTACTTTAACAGACCCCTCCGCTCCTCCTCGCCCCTCGATTTCACTCGGGGCGACCCTGAGCGTAAGCCGAATGGGTCGGATGCACTCGTCGTCGGTCGGGATGGAAAATCTATTTAGTTATGGAATCCTTATATCGCGATCATTTAAAATTAAGGTTTGTTATCCGCGCCCACCGCCTCGGCAATGTTGTTAAAATTATCGCGCCGTAAAAACTGGATCAGCCCACGGTTAATTTCGCCAATCAGCTGCGGCCCCTGAAAAATCATACCGGTAAACAGCTGGATTAAAGACGCGCCCAGGCGGATTTTTTTATAGGCATCCTCGGCACAAAACACGCCGCCGCAGCCGATAACGATTTTTTGGCCGCCATCTCGACTACGCTCGAGGCGGCCCTGAGCCCTGTCGAATGGGCCGTGATAAAATTTATAGACTTTAGCTATCATCTGATTGGATAATTCTTCCACCGCCTTGCCGGAAAACCCGCCCTTGCCCGCATGGCTGGACGCGTTGACTTTGGTTAAATTGGTGCAGACAAAACCATCAACCGGATATTTTTGTCCCACCGCCAAAATCCACTTCCAACTGACTTTGTGGCAAATCGGGCGACAGCTTAATGAATACCGGCTTGGTTTTGGGGATGGAGAAAAGTCTGGCCAAAAGCAAATCCAAATTTTCCGGCTGGGCAAAAATCGGACTTTGCTCGCTGGTATTGGGACAGCTGATATTGATGGTAAAATAATCACCGACATCCTGAAAAATCCTATAACTTTCAAAATAATCCGCTATGCCGCTTTGGACGTGCGAGGTTTGTTCGGAATTGGTCTTGGCCAGGCTGATGCCCAGCACAAAACCAAACTTTTTCCCAAACAGACGGTTATGGATATTTACCGCGCCGGAATTCTTAAGGCCGTAGTTAACCCGCAAGGCCCGCTGCTCTGGCAGGCGCCACATCCACGGCCGCTCGTTGCCCGCAAACGGCAAAGCGGTAATTGACCCGGCCTCTTCAAAGCCAAAACCCACGCTGGGCAAAAGCCCCGGCAAAAAAGCTTCCTTGTCAAATCCCGCGGTCAAACCAATGGGATTTTCAAAATGCAGCCCCGCGATGTTTTGCGTAAGCTTAGGATTCTGATAACCGAACAGCAGTCCGGTTAGTCCCCTGGTGACCGGGTTGCCGCCTAAAATTTTACCCGCCAAAATCATCCGGTCGTGAATTTTTTCCGCGTCCATCAAAAAGAAAATCGGCTTAAGTATGTTACGATACAAAAAGCCAATTATATTATCTCTAATTTCACTAATGCTCATGAAATGATTATAACATTTTTTAGACATAAAAAAAACGCGTTGATTTCCCCTTAAAAATAAGGTAAAATAGTATTATGAATGCCGATATCAAAATAATGAAAAATGGCTTTTTAGGCGTTAACCAAGGGGGTATTTTTGAAGTTGCCTACCAAAAAGCCAAAGCCGCGGTAATTCCTTTTGGTTTGGAAAATACGGTTTCTTACGGCCACGGGACCAAAAACGGGCCCGCGGCCATAATCGCCGCCAGCCATTATATGGAAATATTGGATGAACAAATGTTAAAACCCTTCAGCCGTTGCGGCATTGCCACGCTTAAACAGCCGGCCATCCCCAAAGATCAAAAAACCGCCATAAATCTTTTGGCGGGGATGGTCAGCCGCGTGGTTGCCGATAATAAATTTCCGGTAATTTTGGGCGGCGAACATTCCTTGACCCAAGGCACGGTCAAGGGCCTGTGTGCGCAGTATAAAAATTTTACGATTCTGCATTTTGACGCGCACTCGGACACGCGCCTGAATTATTATATTGGCGGAAAATACAACCACGGCGCGGTCATGAGCCAGGTGCTGATGAAGTATCCGGTAAAAAAACTGGTCCAGGTCGGCGTTCGCAGTTTCTCTGACCAGGACGGCGAATGGAATTTTCGCAAAAAAAACCGCAATCAGATAACAACCTTTTGGGCGTGGGACAAATTTACGCCGGCCGATGTTGTCCGTGCGATTTCCACACGCGATGTGTTCATCAGTTTTGACGTAGACGTTTTTGACCCGTCCATAATGCCGTCCACCGGCACGCCGGAACCCGGCGGTCTGCTTTGGTGGCCGGTGATTGACATCCTCAAAGCCGTTTACAAATCCAAAAATGTCATTGCCGCGGACGTGGTAGAGCTAGCTCCGATAGAAGGCCTCCACGCACCGGATTTTACGGTTGCCAAACTGGTTTATAAACTTATCGGCTACAAATTCTACTGAGCACAAACATGGACAATAAACTCAACCCAAATTTCAGATGAAATAAAAATCACAACTGTGAGTTTAAGGACAAACATAAACTCCCTCATCCTAATATGGAGTGAGGGAGTTTACCCAGCCCCAATTTTTGATAAAATAAAATCGTGTTTCGTAATTTTGAAGACAAACATAAACCCAGCTCGCACCTTATTAAAGGAAATTGGAGCTGGGTTTATAAAGGGTTAGCTTTCCCCATAGCGATGTTCTTTTTTAATGCTTGATGCATGCTGGCCTAGCCGGCCATAAGGCTTATTCGCAAGGACTTGGGAAAGCTACCCTGCTGGTACACCTTTTAGCATCTATTGTCTTCCTTTCTGCCTTAATTTTACCCCCGTAAAAAATCAGGGTCAAGAAAGTTATCCACTAAACGGCGAAACTACCTTTTATAAAAAGCAAAAACATAAATCCGCCTTTTTTTAAGGCGGATTTAAAATTATTTTACCGATGCGGATTCAAGTTGATGGGCATCTTCGTGCCAATACAACCCCAGGCCTCAACCAAGCGTCATCGGATGATTATCAGTTAACGATTGTGGAACCACGAAGATGCCCATCAATCTAAATTTGACATCGGCGACAATCATTATCTTAATATCCCAATATCAACAAATATCTTTTCTAGTAATCCCTAAGCTTGTTTATATCAATGTGCTCTCGGATGCGCTCCAAAGCCTTTGATTCAATCTGGCGTATTCTCTCGCGGGTGACGCCGAACTCCTCGCCGACTTCTTCCAGGGTGTGGGTCACGCCGTCTTCCAGGCCAAAACGCATTTTTAAAATTTTCTGTTCGCGCGGGTCCAAATCTTTCAGCACGTTACCCACGTATTCCTTTAAAATCTGCCGGCCGGCCACTTCGTTGGGTTTGGTGGTGTCTTCGTCGACAATAAAATCGCCGAGATATGAATCCTCGCCGTCGTCCTCGCCCACGGGCGCGTCAATGGACACGGTTTCCTGGGAGATTTTTTTAAGATGGTAAACTTTTTCCACCTCTATGCCCATTTCCGCCGCGATTTCTTCGGGCAAAGGCTCGCGCCCCAAATCCTGGACGAGCGATCGTTCGGCCTGGGCATATTTGTTCAACGTCTCCACCATGTGGACAGGGATTCTAATCGTGCGCGATTGATCCGCCAAGGCGCGGGTAATGGCCTGGCGGATCCACCAGGTGGCGTAAGTGGAAAACTTGTAGCCCTTGGTCCAGTCAAATTTTTCCACAGCCCTAAACAGCCCCAAATTCCCCTCCTGGATTAAGTCCAAAAGCCCCAAATTCCGGCCCATATATTTTTTTGCGATAGATACCACCAAACGCAAGTTGGCTTCGGTCAATTTTTTTTTGGCCGCCACATCCCCTTTGCCGATGCGCTTGGCCAAATCTATTTCTTCTGCGCCGGTGAGTAGCGGCACCTTGCCGATTTCGCGCAAATACATTTGGATGGAGTCGTCATAAATGTCGCCAAGGTCAAAAGCGTCCACCATGTCTTCTTTCTTTCCGCCAGAGGCGGATCCCGCTCCGCGGGATTTTTTGCCCTTGCCCGGTTTGGTTTCCGCCGGGGTTTCCGGCTTTTTATTCTGCTCCCAAACCGAGGCGACTTCCTGGTCAACAATTTCAATGCCGCGTTTTTCCAAATCGTCCATAACTTTCTCCAGCGCCCCAATGTCGTCTTCAAACTGAGGCATAGTGTGGAGCAGCTCGGCTTCGGTGACAAACCCGCGCTCGCTGGCCTTGTCCATAAGCTTGCGCAAAGTCTTTTCGTCCACGACAAAAGGCACCGTTTCCGCCGCCTTGGCGGTCGGTTTTTGTTTGATTTTTACAGATTTTCTGCGCGCCAACTTAACGCGCCGCGGTTTTGGTTTATTGCCGCGCTTTTTCTTGAATTTTGCAGGTTTCTTCTTCATATTGTAGTGTTCGCAAATATACAAATATTAACAAATATACAAATCAAACGTAGACGCCTAAACAAAACTTCAACCTACTGTGCGGCAATTTGTATATTTGTGTTGATTTGTACATTTGCGATTACTATGTTAATTTTTCAAACCTCATCCGCTCTTCGGAAAGCCAGGCGAATTCCCTGTTTAACTTTTCCAAGGCCTGCTTTTCTCCGGTGGCCTCTGCCTGCCGAATGTCCAAATTCAGCCGCTGCTGTTTGCGCTTGAGCGCGTTAACCTTAAACAAAGCGAAAGATTTTTTCAATTCACGGAGTTGCTGCCCGGCACCGCCTTCCAATACGTCTCGTTGTGATTCTACCATAAACACCGCTTCTTTGGCTACTGTCTCCCGCGCCGCGGCTGCTTCATCTTTGGCTAAGAGCTTCCTGATAAAATCCTTGATAACCGGATCTTCAAATTCATCCTCGGCAATTTGGCTTAAGACCATTGCCTTAAATTCCGGATAAACCAACAATCCGCCTAAGATTTCCTTCTCCAAAACATTCGGCCGGAACAAGACATCGGCGGTTTCTATTTTTTTGGCTTGATTGTTCGGCTTGCCGGAACCGAATTTGTTGATTTGGTCCCTTATGACCCGCTCGGAAATATTAAATTTTTCCATGAGCTTGCGCACATAATGGTCCTGCTCCAAAGGATCGGTAACGGCGCCCAGCAGAGGTATTACTTCCTCGCTCAAGTAATGTTTTTGCGCAACTGGGTCTTGGGCAAACTTTTTTTCGGCAATATCCATTTGCAAATCCAAAAACCACACCGCCTCGGCCACGGCTTTTTCCCACAACCCCGGGCTTTTGCGTACCAGTTCGTCGGGGTCTTTGACCTGTTCCAAAACTACCACCTTTACCCGAAAACCCAATCTAACTAACATTTCCCCGGCTTTTTTTACAGCCATTTGTCCGGCGGAATCCGCGTCAAAACACAATTTGATATTTTTGCTCAACCGATGAGCCAGGGTAAAGGCCACGGCCTGCTCATTGTAAGCAATACCGCTGGAAGCAATAACGTTTTTAAACCCCGCCTGTTGCAGGCTAATGCAATCCATTTGCCCTTCTACGATGACCATCTCGTCCTTTCTGCGGATTTCGTCCTTGGCAAAATTCAGGCCAAACAAAGTCTGGCTCTTATTATATATTAACGTCTCGGGGGAATTAATGTATTTCGCTGATTTCCCATCATCATGCAAAATTCTGGCGGAAAAACCGACCACGTCGCCCATGTAGGAAAAAATCGGGAAAGTTACGCGGCCGCGGAATCTGTCATAAATTTGTCCCCGCTCATTCTTGGCCGAAACTCCGGCTTTGACCATATCCTCAGGAGAAACTTTCTTTTTGGTGAGCGCCTGCTCCAGCGCGTAAAAATCATCTGGCGCATAACCGATTTGCCACTGTTTGATAGTGCCTTCGGTCAATCCGCGATTTTTTAAATACTCCAAAGCCGGGCCGCCTGCCTTGTCCTCAAGCAAAATCTTGTGATAAAAACGCGAGGCAAAATCATTGATGCGCAATAATAATTCTTTTTCGCTTTGTTCTCTTGGGTCAGCCGGCCGGTATTGTGGCAACTGCACGCCTGCCTTGTCAGCCAAAATTTTCAACGCTTCCTTAAAATCCACGTTCTCATAACGCATCACAAACCCAAAAATATCCCCGCCTTCGCCGCAGCCAAAACAGTGCCAAATCTGTTTTTGCGGGGAAATTTGCAAAGACGGCGTCTTTTCACTATGAAACGGGCACAGCGCCTTAAAACTGCTGCCCGCTTTTTTAATTTGGATATAAGAGGAAATCACATCCGCGATATTCAGCCGATCTTTAATCTCCTGTAATGTCGGGTCGTTATACGCCATATTTTTCATTCCCTCCCCTTGATGGGGAGGGTTAGGGAGGGGTGATAAATCAATGTATACCTCTATTTTAGCCGCATCTGATGTTTACCGCAACCTCGACAGAACCGTTGATTTTATGTTAAAATGATGAAAGTTTTGACCATAAGGAAGCGTCGCATAGTGGTCTAGTGCACGCGCTTGGAAAGCGCGCAAGCTGTCAAAGGCTTCGAGGGTTCGAATCCCTCCGCTTCCGCCACAAAAGCCCCGACTTAATGTCAGGGCTTTTGTATTTCGCTTTTTCTGAATAACCAGGAAGTCTCAAAACCCGTACACACTTCTCGATACTACTCTAACATTGATAATATACTCCGATATGCATCATGCCAGCCTCGGTTATATACCTCTGCCTGATCCTCATCTATACCGTATTCTTTCCAATTGCAATCTTTATACTCTCTGCCAATTTCTTGGAATTCTTTTTTTATAATTTTCTTTATATATTGTTTTGTCATAATTTTATTTTTTACGAAGTCTTTCTATTGGATAAATTTTATCTGTCTTTGCGTCAGTAAATTTCCAAAATTTCCAGCCATTCACGGGCAATCCATTCTGCACCTTCATTCCAGCGCCAGAAGGAGAATTATAAACTTCATTTTCGTAAACAATTTTCGTCGGGGAAAAATAGATTGCAAAATGTTTATGATTTTTATAGTTAGCAAAAATTTCAATTCCTTTTTCATCAGTTGCGATCGATTCTGGAAAATCAAAATTTATTTCATTCTTATTAATATCATAAATGGTAACTTTTTCAAGAATTATGCCAACACCGAATTCGCAAAGTAAATCAACAAGTTCATTTCCGTTCATTAACGAAATTGGGGCTTTATAAGGATCTTCCGCTTCCTCAACTGATTGTTTTGAAAAATTAGAAGTGGTAATAAATAAACCAGTCTGATGCGGCCTTAAACTCCCTCTTAACTCGGAAATACTAGCCCTCTGAACATTATTTCTCCATCTCTTAACTTGAACGGAAACGTTATTTCTTATTATACCCGCAACAATCAACTCACCAGTTACGTCAATTCCACCATCCCCTGTTTTACCAGTAATTTGAACCTTTTCAAACCCAAGATTCCTTAAAACTTCTCCTACCAATTCTTCAAATTTAGAAGGATGCATCGCATGCAATGCTTCTAATAACTGCTTTTTTACCGCCTGATTTTTATTTCTTATGTCTGCAAAGATTCCTTTTGGCTCGTATTCTGATAACCCATATAAACCATTCCCAAAAGAAATAAATTTTGACTCGGTCCCTTGTGATTTTGACTTCCTTATATCGGCATTAATCGCGGAAGCAATATTTCCTGCAATAATTAAATCATCGCTTTCTATTAACCCTAAATCAAAAGCTTTATTTGCTAAATCGCGATAGTGTATCTCCTTGAGCTTCGGCTCCTCACTCAAAATTTTATAGGCTATCTCCAAGTATGTTAAATTTTCTGGCATATACTATATTTAAAACTTATTATCAGCTTGAATCATAAATCCTGCAACAACCTCTCCACGCTGACTTTTAATTCCTTTAACTTCGTCCCTTGTATTACTGTCCAAACGCGATTTAAGTCTATGCCAAAATACTCGTGAATCAGTACGTTGCGCATATCGGTAATCAGCGTCCAGGGAATCTCCGGCGTGCTTTGCCGCATTTCTTCCGTAACGTATTTTGCCGCTTCACCGATAATTTCCACTCTTCGGATAACCTTGTCCTGCAAGCCCACATCGGAATTAAAATCTTCCCAAGTCTTGCCAGCGACATAATCCTCAAGAATGCCTATACTCTCTAAAATATCCTGCAAATAAAGTTCTGCGGATTTATAGTTGTGGTTCATAAATTACGACTTCGGAATTTAAAATATTTTGCCGGATAACAGGCTTGATAGCACTATATTCAACTACATCGACTTTTCTGCTCAAGCTATTTTCCAGCTCCCGTTTAAATTTAATAAAGTCAAGCAAATCATAAGACAAATCCATCTCCACTAAAAGATCCACATCGCTGTCTTTGCGTTGCTCTCCTCTGGCGTAACTGCCAAAAACGCCGGCGCGTTTAATCCGGAAACGGCGAAACACCGGCTCGCATAACTGTTTAATTTGTTGAATATTTGAATCCATACAAATATCATACACCGAATGGGCTAAAAATTCAAGGCAACTTTAAAGGGCCAGCCGTACGGTTGGCCCTTATTATTATCAATTACCGTTATCTACTTCTTCCCCAGCTTCTCTTCCACTTCCTTAATCTTGACCGTGGCTTTCATTACGGTGTCGGGGTTAAGGGAGATGGAATCTATGCCAAGGCCGACCAGGAATTCGCCAAAGTCCGGGAAGTCAGAGGGGCCCTGGCCGCAGATACCGACTTTAAGGCCGCGCTTGTGCGCCTCGGGAATCAGAATGCCGATAAGTTTATGGACGGATTTGTTGCGTTCGTTTCCTATCGGGGCAATCGTTTTATTATCACGGTCCAGCCCAAGGGTTAACTGCGTCAAATCGTTGGAGCCGATGGAAAAGCCGTCAAATATTTCCGCGAACTCGTCCACCTGCAAAATGTTGGAGGGAATTTCCGCCATCACCCAGCACTCGTAAGCCTCCACCAAATCGCCGTTCTTCTTTTTCTTGCGGTCAGCCGGCTTAATGCGGTTGGTCAGCCCGTATTTGACCATGAGTGTCCACGACTTTTTGGCCTTCCTCCGGCGTGCGGCAGAACGGAATCATCACGCTCAAATTCCACAAGCCCATTTCTTCGCGCACCAGTTTAACGGCCTGCCACTTCCAAAGAAAACGCTTTTTCAAATTTAGGGTCATAATAACGGCTCGCCCCGCGCCAGCCCATCATCGGGTTTTCCTCTTCCGGCTCGTACAATTTGCCGCCGATTAAGTTGGCGTATTCATTGGTCTTAAAATCGGAAAACCTCAACAGCACGTCAAAAGGATAAAACGCCGCGGCCAGTTGGCGCAATGCCGTAAGAAAATTTTTCCACAATAATATTGTACCTTGTCCGGGTAGCCCGACCGTGAGCTCGTCAATCTGCTCTTTAACTTTTTTGTCCGCCAGCTTGTCGTAATCAATAAGGCGTTGGGATGGATTTTTATAAAATTGGAAATTATAAATTCTTCCTGGCCAACCCCACGCCCCGCTGCGGCAAAAAGGAATGGCTAAAAGCCAGTTCCGGGTCGGCGGCTATCATTTTGATGTCGGTTTTGGGCGGCTTAAAGTCGGTCAAATCGGTCTTAATGCACTTCATACTTCAAAAAGCCGGCGTAAACTTTGCCGATTTCGCCTTCGGCGCAGGACACGGTAATTTCCATGCCGGTTTTTAAAACCTCGGTGGCATTGCCGGTGCCCACAATGGCCGGAATGCCCAGCTCGCGCGACACAATGGCCGCATGGCTTGTCCTGCCGCCGCTGTTGGTCACGATGGCTGAGGCAATTTTCATAATCGGCTCCCAGTCCGGGTCGGTAATTTCCGTAACCAAAACTTCGCCCTTTTTGAATTCCGAAAGCTGCGTGGCGTCCTTAATATAGTGGGCTTTACCCTGGCCGATTTTCGCGCCCACGGCCGCGCCCTGGCAAATCACGTTGCCTTTTTCTTTCATCACAATACTCTTCCAAAACCTTGACGTCTTTTCTGGCCTGCACAGTTTCCGGCCGCGCCTGGACAATGAACAATTCCTTTTGCACGCCGTCAAACGCCCACTCAATGTCCATTGGGCGTTTGTAGTGGTCTTCAATGATGGTATCGCCCATTTGGCCAATTTTAAAATTTGGTCGTCCGTTAAAGTAAAACTGTGGCGGTCGGCGTCCGGCCACGGGCAACTCCTTGGTCGGACTGATGCCTTCGCTGGCGTAGATCAACTTTTTTTCCTTGCTGCCGATTGTTTTGCTGATGATGGATTTAAAACCCTTTTTCAGCGTGGGCTTAAAAACTTTAAATTCGTCCGGCGTGACCACGCCCTTGACCACGAATTCGCCCAAGCCCCAGGACGCGTTAATCAAAACCAAATCTTTAAAGCCGCTCTCAGTGTCTATGGTAAACATCACGCCGCTCACGCCGCGGTCGCTTCTGCGCCATTTTTTGCACGGCTACGGACAGCTTAACCGCAAAGTGGTCAAATTTTTGGTCCACGCGATAGGAAATGGCCCGGTTGGTGAACAGCGAAGCGAAGGCTTTTTTAATGGCTTCCATAAGCTCGTGGTCGCCGCGGATATTCAAATAGCTTTCCTGCTGGCCGGCAAAACTGGCGTCCGGTAAGTCTTCGGCAGTGGCGCAGGAGCGGACTGCCACATCCAGATTATTTGGGGCTAGTTTTAATTTCTTGCCCAGCTCGGCAAAAGCCGTCTTAATTTCTTTTTCCAAATCCGCCGGAAAACTGGCCTCCAAAATCAGTTGCCTGACCTTTTGGCCCTTGTCTTCCAGCTGTTTGATGTTATGCGTGTCCAAATCGGCCAAAGTTTCGCGGATTTTGGCGTCTAAAACATTTTCCTTGATAAAATGCGCATAAGCCGCAGCCGTTACGGCAAACCCGTAAGGCACGGAAATTTTTTCGCCCGGAAAAATTTTGCTTTCCGCCTGAGTCAGATTCTGGTACATCTCCCCCAAGTTGGCGTTCTTGCCGCCTACCAAAGGCACGTCGTCTTTTTTAATTTGGTCAAACCAAAGTATGAATTTGCCTTCTCTTTTGTCTGTCATAGTTGTGTTTTGTTAGTTATTTTTTATTGCTAAATTTTGGCTAATCGGATAAGTCGGAAAATCAGAAGTCGGATAAATCGGATACTCCGATTATTCTGATTTTTCCGATTTTCCGATTCTCTGAATTATCATACTTTATATGATATTTCTATATTCATTATAGCGGACAAAAGGCGTTTTGTCATCTTTTTTATACAAAAAGAATAAGCGCCGTTGCCCGTATGAAATCTACGGGTCGGCGCTTCCGAAAGCAGTTGCTGTTCTCACGTCTCTTTGGGGCGTCGCCTTCGCCACCAATAGGGGCCGCGACGGTAAAGAATGAACAGCAGTAAACCAGCAAACGCGCATATCGCAGTCAGTCTCCACGGATCGACTGGAGTGTCAAAGATGTTTGGAGGTATTCCGCCTCGGCCAGATTCCGTTTGCGTCGTAGCCGCCGTGGCGAAAATGATTTCCCCTCCTTTGGGGGAGATGGTGCCGGCCTGGAGCACCTTCGGTTTTCTGTCCGGCGGATAGAGGCCGTAGCACACGTTAAGCTTGCCTTCCTCGCCTTTTTCCGTAGCCGGGGACATGAGGACCTTGGGCCACCTGACGCAGCCGATGTTACTGATTACGCCAGGCTTACGGACGATCCCGTAGTAGTGCTCAAGCTCCGACCCTTCCGTATCAAAGGTAATAGAAGCCAGATAAACGCTGACGGGACCCTTGTCAAGCTTAATCGCCTTGACCTTGTTGCCGTCCACGAGATCTTTCAGCGTCACGCCCTTAACGGCCGGTCCGCTGTAGACCAGGATTTCGCCGTTGCCGTCTTTGTCTGTGCGATTGACTTTAACGGCATTGCCTTCCTCGAAGGAAAGCGACTCGCAGCAGGCCATCGTGCCGGTGACGGTTTCCGCCTTGGCAGGCTTAGCTTGCTCCGTAACCTTGGCCGCTCCGCCGAGCTTCTGGGATTGGCGGTTGGACGAAGTCCGGCAGGCAGTCCAAAGCGCGACAGACAGCACAACAACAGCTATCAACAACCATCGTCCTGTTCTCACAATAAGTCACCTCACAAAGTGAATTGAGCCAGTTTTAGGTCTAGCTCTAGCGGAAATTTAACACAAAAAATCCTTTATGGCAATATCCCTATATTACTCTAAAAAACAAAACCCAATTGGCTCAAATGGTGGAAATGGGCCAGCTGATCTTTATTGCAATTCAAAACATCAAAATAGGGCGGCCGATGGCCGCCCCTACATCCGTGATCCGTGTTAACCCCGTTAAATTCCGCCGCAGGCGGACCGGCTTCGCCGGATTTAACGGGATGAATCTGTTTGCAGAATCCGTGTTAATCTGTTTTACACGGTCTTCACCTCCACCAAATTCAAACTCTCTTCCAAAAATGAAAGCATTTCAAATTCAACCGCTCTATTGCTTTTTTGCTAATATCGCAACTAAGGCAATGGCGATTACCACTAAAGCTCCTAAAATATAAATGCTGGTCATGGCTTGATAAAAATCCGGCATAATTAAGATTTGATTAAAAACAAACTTAATAACCAACTAACTACTGCCAGCAATAATCCCAAAATTACTACTGGCCATTGGATTTTGCTTCCCGCAATAAAAGGCCCAATAAACAAAGATGCAAAAAACACCAAGCCGATATCTTTACTAATGTCAGAAAGTGTTCTGGTTCTTTCTTTGCTTAAAATCATAAGCTTTAATTTTACAACTGATTTTAGAATAGCCAAGTTGCTAAAAATTGTCAAACCGTCTTGACTTCAACTAAGTTAAGGTTTTCTTTTTGCCCCAGCGGCTCGCCGGTGACCATAATTATCTTGTCGCCTTTTTTGACCAATTTTTTGGCTTTAATGGCAGACATAATCTCCGCTGACAAATCCTCAAACGTTTTTGCCTGCGGCACGAGCAAAGCTTCCACGCCCCAAATCATATTTATCTGCCGCAAAGTTTTGGCTTTGGGGGTCAGCATCACCAAATGCTGGTGATACGGCCGCTCGTGAGCCACTTCGCGCGCCGTAAAACCATATTCGGTGGCTCCGACAATCACCCTGGCCTGGGTGTGCATGGCCAAATCAAACACGCTCTCGGCCACGGCTTCGGTTTTGCTGGCCACGCGGTCGGCCAAGTGCTTGTGTGCGGGCAAAAAGGCGGATTTTTCCGTGGTCTCAATAATCCGTGCCATCTCACTCACGGCCCTAACCGGATATTTGCCGAACGCGGTTTCGCCGGAAAGCATAACGCAGTCGGTCTGGTCAATAACGGCATTGGCCACGTCGGAAACTTCGGCCCGCGTGGGCCTGGGGTTGCGGATCATGCTGTCCAACATTTGCGTGGCCACGATTACGGGCTTGCACGCGCGCAGGCATTTTTGGATAATCGTCTTTTGGATAATCGGCACCTGGTTCTCCGGCATTTCCACGCCAAGATCGCCGCGCGCCACCATCACCGCGTCCGTTTCCCGCAATACGCCGTCAAAATTCTTGACCGCTTCGGGCTTTTCAATTTTGGCGATGATTAACGGTTTTTGGAAATTCTTGGGATTATATTTATCAATCAATTCGCGCAACTTGGCCACATCCTTGCGGCTCCGCACAAACGACAAGGCAATGTAATCAACGTCCTGCTTTAGCCCGAATTTTAAGTCGTCAATGTCTTTAGGGCCCAAAATGGGAATTTTTAGTTTAGTGCGCGGAAGATTCACGCCTTTGTGGGATTGGATTTTTCCGGGCGACAGCGCGATGCAGTAAATTTTTCCTGCCCCGAGCGAAGTCGAGGGGCCGCGGATGATCTTTTGCACTTCCAGCTCAATCAAACCATCTTCAATTAAAATCCGCTGCTTCGGCCGGATGGATTTCATCACGTCCAAATCCAATTTAAAATCCTGGCCGATTATGACAGTTTGTCCGACTTTTACATTCAACGGTTCCTTCATTTCTAAAACGCGGATTTTCGGCCCGTGCAAATCCTGAATAATGGTAATGGTGGTGTTCAGCTTTTTGGCCACGGCGCGGATATTCTTGATGAGTAGCGCGTGGTTCTCGTGATCGCCGTGGGAAAAATTCAACCTCGCCACATTCATCCCCGCATTGACCATCTCGGTTAAAGTTTTAACGGATTGTGATGTGGGACCCAATGTGCATACTATCTTAGTCTTTTTCATGGAGGTATTATATCAGTTTTTTCTCTTAAAACAAACTAGCCTGCTTGGGCTTTTTAAGGATCTTTTCCCGTTCACCTTCTTCAAATAAGTGAATTTTACCAAACACCCCGTCGTAGCCGCCTTCCACGCGGACTTGGCCGCTGCGGACGCGGAGGATGGAGGCTGCTATGTCAGCTGATGATATTCGGGCGATTTGGTCCTCAGGCATTTCCAAAAGAATGGCAAATTCGCCATAAAGTCTACCACCTCCCCCGCCTTCGGCGGGTACTCCTCCTGTTCCAGGAGGAGAGCTCCGCGTGTCATCCAAGGATAACTGCGGAGCCTCCCCTCCTACAATAGGAGGGGTGTCTGCGATAGCAGACGGGGTGGTACGTTTAACCATTTGCTCATACATCGCCATCACCTTTTTGCTCTGTACCCCAACCCCCAAAGTTTCCGCAATAATTTCTTCCAAAGGAATCACACTCTTGTAAGGAATGGCCCGCGGCGGAATAAAGCCAAACTCGCGATCGGCCAAATCATCAACGCGCGACAGCACCCCGACCAGCAGTTTCTTGCCGCAGACCGGACAAATGCCTTTCAATTTCTTTGTCTGGCTCGGCTGACAGCTAAACTTACAGTCCGCGTGGCCGTCCAAATGGTACTTGCCTTCTTCGGGAAAAAATTCAATGGTAAACAAAAACTCTTTCGGGTCTTTATTTTTAATGATGCGGATAATTTCCGCATAAGACAATTTTTTCTCGTCAACTTCAAACACATTGGCTTCCCTGCCGATTTTCCGCAAACTGTGCGCGTCGGAATTGGACACCAAAGTGATGTTGTCCAGCTTAGAAATTTGCCAATTCATTTTTGGATCAGATGACAGCCCGGTCTCAATGGCAAATATATATTTTGACTGGTCGCCAAAAGCTTCCTCTATGGAATCAAATCCTGATAAAGAGCCAAACAGCCCAAAATGCGGCGTCCAGGCGTGAGCTGGGATAACCTCTGCCTCTGATGAAGCTTCTTTCACAATCTTAACCAAAGTGTCGCAATGCACGCCCATAATCGGCCGGCCGTCGGCTTTTAGGTTGGCGCCCGCCTTTTCCAAACCGCTGATAATGCGGTCAACCGCCGCAAAGTTCGGCGCGAAAATCACATTATGCACCCGCCGCACCTTGTCACCCTGTTTATAAATCGAGGAGACCTCCGCGGTAAGCATAAACATCGCTCGCGGAACCCCCTCCCCTTTTGAGGGGAGGGTTGAGGAGAGGTTGCTTGATCGCAGCCGATACAGCCCCGGTTTCGCCTCTTCCAAATTTTCCTTCAATTCCAAAAGCCACTTAGGATGCGTAAAATCCCCGGTGCCCACAATCCCAATGCCTTTTTTATCCGCCCACAGCCCGATATTTGCAGGATTTAAATCCTGCGAGCAGGCCCTGCTATACTTTGAATGGATTTGTAAATCAGCGATAATTCTCATAACTATGGTATTATAGCACTATTTAAGCTATAATATCTGATATGGCTTCCAACCAAAAATACCTAAAAGTCGCGCTCTCTGCGGCCAAGACGGCGGGAAAAATTTTTAAAGCGTCTTTTGGCAAGCCCAAAGATGTCCAAATCAAGAACAACGATCCGCGGAACCTGGTCACCGAAATCGATCGTCAAATAGAAACCCAAATCAGAAAAACTATTTTAAAGCGGTTTCCAAACCATAAAATAATCGGCGAGGAATTTGGCGGCCAGCAAATTTCTAAAAACGACCTAATCTGGATTATCGACCCCATAGATGGCACGACCAACTACATACAAGGGTTGCCTTTGTGCTGCGTTTCCATTGCTCTATGGCAAAGTGAAACCCCTCTGGCCGCGGTAGTCTATAACCCGGTGCTCGGGCAGCTGTTTAGCGCCGCCAAAGGCCAGGGTGCCTTTTTAAACGGCCGGCGCCTGAAAGTCTCTTCAAAAAAATCCTTAAAGCTGGCCTTCGGGGGCTTTGGCTGGGGCCGCAATATTCACAAAGCGCAAGTTAATTTCCCCAGGCTCCTGCCGCTGCTGCATAAAATCCGGACGCTGGGTTCGGCCACGCTGGAAATGTGCTTTACCGCCATGGGCGTATTTGATTTTCACATCCAAAGCGAAATTAACGTCTGGGATTTCGCGGCTGCGGCGCTGATTGTCGCAGAGGCGGGCGGGAGGGTAACGCAGCTGGATGGAAAAAGTTTGACCATAGATTCCAAATCATTCCTAGCCAGCAACGGCCGCATCCACGGACAAATGATTAAGGAATTTAAAAAAGCCATCATTATTTGACGGCTTTTTTAAAACTATTTTGATTGGGCCATTTTTTTGGCCAAATATTCCAACAAATAAACCGTTTGCCGCACATAGCCCCATTCGTTATCATACCACGACAAAATGTTAACCAAGTGGCTGTTGACCACGGAACTGGAATACAAATCCACCGTGGCTCCATTGGTGTTGCCTTTAAAATCAATGGAAACCAAAGGCAAGCTGCTAACCGCTAAATGGTTTTTGAGTTCGCCCTGGGCCGCCTTGGTAAAGGCGGTTTTTAATTTATCCATGCTCACCGTTTTTTTTAAGATCGCGGACAGCACCACCACGGACGGATCGGGAATCGGTACGCGCAAAGCCAGCGCGTCAATTTTGCCTTTTAAGTGCGGGTACAAACCCACAATGGTTTTGGACACGCCGCTGGAAGTCGGGATGATAGACTGCGTGGCCGCTCGGGCCCGGCGCAAATCCTTGTGCGAACCGTCCAGCAGCATCTGGTCGCCGGTATACGCGTGCACCGTGTTGATGAACGCCTGCTCCACGCCGAAAGTTTCTTCCAAAACTTTTAAGGTCAAAGTACTGCAGACCGTGGTACAGGAGCCGGCGGAAACAATTTTGTGGACAGCCGGGTCAAACTTTTTATGGTTGGCGGCAAAGACAAAAGTTTCGTCCGGATCCGACATGGGCGCGGTGCAGACCATAAAACGCGCCCCTTGGTCCAAATGCGTCATGGCGTCCTGTTTTTTGGTATAGCGGCCCGTGGCATCCACCACGGCGTCAATTTTAAGTTTTTTCCAGGGCAACTTGCCGTCCTCGTCCGAGACAAACGGAAATTTTTTCCCTTCGATGATCAGATTATTACCTTTGACGCTCACATCTTTGTCCCAAATGCCATAGATGGAATCGTATTTGAGCAAGTGCGCGTACATCTCCAAACCGCTCCTGGAATGCAGAGCCGCAATTTCAAAATGCGGGTTGTTCCAAGCTTGCCGCAAAAAAATCCGGCCGATTCTTCCGAGGCCGTTTAAGGCGATTTTGGTTTTGGATGGTTGTTTGGGCATAGTTTAAAATATTAATAATCTATAATCAAAGTGTTAAGAAGCATGTATTAAGAATTAAGAGCTTAATAAATTCTTAATACTAAATTCTTGATTCTTAATACTTACCATTAGAAATTTCCTTGACTGCTTGCCGATATGCCGCGCTGTTGGAAATATCCAGCCACAAACCTTCGTATGGATAGCCAAACAGTTTGCCTTCCTCGGCCAGGCGGGGAAAGACATTGCTTTCCAACTTATGGGCGCTTGGGGTAATAAATTTAAAAATTTCCGGCTCCATCATATAAATTCCGGCGTTAATCAGCCGCGAAAAAGTTTTGGGGTTTTTGGGTTTTTCCTCAAACTCCACCACGCGGTTGCCCTGCAGCCGGGCCAAGCCCCACATATTGACCGCCTCGGTGCTGGTCAGCGCCATGGTGCAGACCGAAGGCTTTTGCAAACGATGGAATTCCACAAAATCGTTATAATCTATATCGCTTAACACGTCACCGTAAAGCAGCAAAAACTGACCGCTGCCCATACTGTTTTTTGCCTGGAGCAAAGGCTGGGCATTTCCCGATTTGCTGCCGTTCTGTTCCAAATAACTTATTTTTAGACCCAGACTGCTTCCGTCGCCAAAATAATTTTGGATGATTTCCCCGCCTTCGCCAATGGAAATTATTACTTCGCTGAATTTGGAAGCCTTAAGGCGGCGCAGAGTCTGCTCAAGCAAAGGCTTGTGCGCGATTTTGACCATAGCTTTGGGCAAAACCTTTTTTTCGCTATCAAAATACACCGGCTTGCCACCGGCCAAAATTAAAACCTTAACCGCGCGGGCTCCCAAGCTGCGCGACAAATAATACTCAATGCCATGGCTGCGGTTCCTTAACCTCTCGCCGTCAATGCTGGCATCCAAAGCTTCCAGTAAATCCGACCGTAATGTAATTGTCAGCCTTTCACGATTCATTTAAATTTTCTCTTCAAAACCGATGGAAATTGCGAGCCCCGATGCAGAGAGGGGCGTGGCAATCCCCTAAATTAACGGGATTGCTTCGTCGCCAGATAAAGCCCTGGCTCCTCGCAAATTCATCTTATTGTTGACAGTCTATCTAATCAGTATCGCCTATCATACTTTATCATACTTTTTAATTTTGGTAAACACAAATAAAAAAGGAGAAGGCCGGAAGTCTCCTTGGAACGAATAGCTGCGGGTGGAGGAATGCCCGCGAACTAAACTCGGATAAACCGGCCTTCAGCACAACATCGGGGCGCATTACAAGCGCCTTCGGTCAGGCGAGACGTGGTGCCCTCGCGAGAACCGTACCACGGCTCCTAACTCGGCGCTAACGCACCTCCGTAATAAATCGCCCTTGCGGCCTCGTTGGGGAACCCCCCAAACTGGGCCCACGGGATGTCAAAGTCAATCCCGGCGATTTTGTAGCCCCCCTTGTCTTGCGGCGTTTCCGCCGCGTTGTTTGCCGCCGCCCCTTGGGGCGGCCCGATAGCCGCACCAGGTTCGGCGGCTGCTGCACCTGCATGGGTCGTTGCACTCATTCTTACACCTCAATTACAGGTTCATGGCGGGTTTGACCCCGCCACACAGGGATTTCCACCCTGCAAAATTAGTCCTAAAAATTTTACGGCTGATTTTGCAAGGAACAATTCGCTTATCACACCAAGTATGACAATATCATACCACAAAGTTGCTTAAAAATCAAAAACTCTTTTTCCGAACAACGGCGGAGCCTTAGTAATTAAACTATGGCCCCACCGCTGACCGGAATTTTATTTTAAGGATGGCGGGCGGGGAGTTGCTGGTCTGCAGACTAACAGCAATTTCCCCGCCACCATGCAACTACTATACAGGGTCAAAAAGGTTGGCCAACTAAGCGACTACTGCGATCTCGTCACCGTTGCGGTTACGGAAGTGCTTCTGCATACCCAACGGGGGCAGCCCACGGAAAGCCCGGCCGATATTTCGGCCGCCTTGCCTTAAGCGACGTTCATTTTCGATTAGAGCGAATCGGACGTGATGGTCCGCGTATTCGCTCTCGCCGAATCCCGTACCAGCCGCTACCGCGACCAAGGCCTTGTCCAAGAGGAACTCCCCGAAACCCACCGACCCCAACTTCAGGTACTGCTTGGGAATAGGGCCCCAGACGAACATGGTACCCTTAGGTTTTTCGATTTCCCAGCCGGCGCGTTTAAGCGTGTCGATCAGGACGTCCCGCCTGGACTGGTAGACGCCGCAGATCTTCTTGGGAAAGTCTCGGCACTCGCGCAGCGCGATGATGGCTCCGATCTGGATAGCCTGCGGTACTCCGTAATCCAGATAAGACTTGATCTTCATCAGTGCGTCCATCATGCGTTTATTACCGACAGCAAACCCGATTCTCCATCCCGCCATGTTATAGCTCTTGGAAAAAGAGAAGATTTCGACGGCAACGTCTTTGGCACCCAGCACCTGCATGATGCTTGGCGGGCGGTAGCCGTCGAGACCGAAGTCGGCATACGCGAAATCATGGACGACCATGATCCCGTGCTTGCGGGCGATCTGCACGACCTCCTCGAAAAAAGCGAGGTCGACGCAAACGGTGGTCGGGTTGTGCGGAAACGAGATGAGAATCAACCGGATCTTGCGAGTGTTGCACAAGTCCTCCAGCTGATTCAAAAACTCGCTCGGGTCGCTTGTGTCCAGCATGACCGGTACTCCACCTGCAAACACGACAGCTTGGTGGTGGATGGGGTAAGCCGGATTCTGGGAAGCTACGAGGTTGCCGGGGGACAACACCCCTCGAAGGGTGTTATTGATTGCGTCTTTGGCACCGACTGTTACTACCGTTTCGGTATCGACGTCAAATTCAGCACCGTAGTCTCGCTGATACTTGACGACAATGTCTTCGCGGAGCCTCAAGAGGCCGCGCGAGACACCATAACGATGGTTGCGTTTGTTGCGCGCCGCTTCGACGATTTTGTCCACGACGACTTTCGGAGTTGCGCCGTCGGGATTACCCATCCCAACATCGACCACGTCGATGTTTGCCCGTCTGGCCTTGGCCTTAGCGTCAACCACGCGCTTAAGGACATACTCGGGCAGACCATCGATAAGCGAGAACGACCCCAAATCAATACTCTCTGCGATTAGCCTGTTCACCTGTTAGATTCTCCCTGTGTTGTATTTTTTACTACATCCATCCCCCGTTACTTTGTTTGGAATGAACTCTTGCTGCTGGGACAAACCAGCGGCAATTTGAGGAAGTAAAAATGCTTATCGTTTCCGTGAAAGTGGTAATCTAGATTCCGGATATCCCCCTACAGGGGGGTTCCGGAATGACAGCAATTTTTTGCTCCCTCAACTTGCCACTAAGGTGTAAAAAGGCAGATGGCGGGGTCGAAAATATTTTGTTTTTGACTCCCACACCTGCCTTTTATAACGCAGACCTCAAACTCCCGTTTCATATATTATCATACTTTATCATACTTTTTATGTCAAGCAATAAAAAATGCCTTGTTTAAGGCAAATTAAAGTATGATATCCACCGGTCTGTCTAACACGGATCTACGGACAAGATGCGGATCTACCGATTCCTACGGATGCCGATATTCAGAATCCGTAGGCATCCGTTGATCCGTGATGAATCAGTAAATCCGTGTTAACGTCACAGCAACTTCTCCGCAACAACCAAATCTTCCTTGCTGTTAACCCCAACAACTTCCTCAGGCGCGATTAACAACGAGCGGATTTGTTCGCCCTGGGAAACGGCTATATCTATAATATCGGTAAGATAGTACTCCTTTTGGGCATTTTGGTTATTTACCTTTTTTAAATTCTCCCACAGCCATTTGGTATTGAACATATAAATGCCGGGGTTGACTTCTTTAATTTTGGCCTGCGCGGCCGAGGCATCTTTAAACTCCATAATGCCGATAACATTATGCAGGACATCCCGGACAATCCGGCCGTAAGATTTAAGCGATTCAAATTTGCCGCGGAAATTTTCCACTTGGGATGTCATCATGGAAATTTTGCTGCCGCTGTGGAAATGCATCTTAATAAGTTCCCGCAGGCTCTCGGCTTTTATAAACGGCATATCGCCGTTAAGCACCACAATATTTTCCGCCTTGACCTTTGGCTTGGCCGCAAGTAGCGCGTGCGCGGTGCCGAGTTGTTTATCCTGATAAGCAAACAAATAGCCGTCGCCCAAAACTCCCTGGACCTTGTGCGATTGGTATCCCATAACGACTACGGGCTTTATAAGCTGGTTGATTTTTTCTATCTCGTGCAGGACGTACAAAATCAACGGCTTGTTTTTAAGCATTACCAAAACTTTCGGGACATTGCTTTGCCCCATTCTTGTGCCTTTGCCCGCCGCGAGTATTACAAATTGATTCCTCATATAAGATAGCTGATTAATCGCTGATATCGCCGATTGCGCTAATCGCGAACTGCGATATTTGCGCTATTTGCGTTCTATCTGTGATCTATAAATCCATCCTAAACTCAAAGCCCCACTTTTTAATCCCGAGTTTTTCGTAAAACGCGTGGACCCCAGTCTTAAAAGTCCGACTATTGCCGATTAGCTTGTAACAGCCCTGCATCTTTGCCTCCTCAATGGCTTTTTGCACCAGCTGCCTGCCGATGCCGTGCTTGCGGAACTCCTCTTCCACGAACACGTCTTCCAAAAACGCAAACGGCTCCTTGTGCAAATCGTTCTTTAAAATGTAAAGATACAGCCGGCCGATTTGTTTGCCGCCATCGTGCGCCGTTATTTTAACGGCAACGGTTTCCTTGATTGTTTCTTGTTTGAATTCCATATGTTTATCTCGCTGATACGCGATGGCGCGGACTTCGCCTGAGCAGCGCTATCCGCATTAAGTAGTGTCAAGGGTCACCCTTGACACTAATGTCAATTATTAATCGTTTTCCAAATAACGTTCGCCAGCTTGTTGTTGTCGTGGCGGAGAAAGCTCCTGGTATTTAATTTATCACCTTTTGCTTTTTTATGCACCGTGGCGCTCAGTAAATCCCCTAAAATGACTTTAGTCCCCCGTACGGCGCCGGCGTCCGGCACAACAAATTTTGCGCCCTCTTTTTTATAAGCCGCCAGAGCCAAAGCTGCGGGCTTTTTGGTGTTTACCACCAGAGTATCCAATTTTTTTTGTCCCAAGTGGCTGTTTAACACTTCCGCAAAATCCGCAGGACCAAAACTTTCGGTTTGTCCCGGAGTGGTTACAATATTTGTAACCATTATTATTTTTGCCTTGGAACTGTCTATGGCACGCTTAATTCCGCTTACCAATAAGCTAGGCAAAATGCTGGTATATAAATCCCCCGGTCCTAAAACCAAAGCGTCAGCCGCCTCCAAAGCCTTTAAAACTTTGGGGTTAACTGGCCCGGATGGCTTTAGGGAAATGCTTTTTATTTTTGGCCGCTTTTGTCTTACGTCTATATTATGCTCGCCGCTTATTTTTTTGCCGTTGATTAATTCCGCGGACAAAAGCGCTGGCTTAAGTGTTACCGGTAAAACCCGGCCGCGCACGTTAAGCATTTTGGACGCGATTTCTATGGCCGAATCCACGCTGCCGGTAATTTTTTCCAGAGCCGCAATAATGATATTGCCCGCGGTATGCCCAGCGAGCGATCCCTTGTCAAACCGAAAATTAAACAATTTTTGCATTTCCGTCTGGGTATAAGACAGCCCCACCAGGCACTGGCGGATGTCCCCGGGCGGAAACACGCCCAATTCTTTGCGCAAGATGCCGGTACTGCCGCCATCATCTGCGCTGCTAACAATTACCGTATTATTGGATGGATATTTACGCAAGCCGGACAATAAAGTAAAAGTACCTGTCCCCCCGCCTATTATGATTATATTCTTCATGATTGATGGTTATTAGTTATAAGTTATAGCCGTCGGTATAGTTATAGGTGATAAGTTATAAGTACCTTACTACCATCGCCTTACTACTATACTGGCCGCTATGCCCAAAAATTTATTCCCTACCTGTCTAGCACCGACAAATCTCCGGTGCCTAACCCCAATTCTTTTGCCTTAAGCACTCTCCTCATTATTTTTCCGCTACGGGTTTTGGGCAGCGCATCCACAAATTCAATTTCGTCTGGCACGGCCATGGCCGCGATTTCGCGGCGCATATGCCGCTTAATGTCTTTAATCAGCCCTTCATCGGCCAAAACAGATGCTTTAAGCACTATAAACGCCTTGATCTTTTCGCCTTTAATCTCATCGGGTTTGGCAATAACCGCAGCCTCGGAAACATCCTTATGCGATACCAGCGCGTTCTCAACTTCCGCGGTCCCTATCCGGTGCCCGGAAATATTTATCACGTCGTCCGATCTTCCCAAAATTTGGATATAGCCGTCTTTGTCCTTAATGGCAAAGTCGCCGGTAAAATACACCCCCACACCATAACCGTTTTGTATGCTCTTTAATTTTTGATTAGTCTCTGATTGATAATTATCAGCCGGACTTTCGTACCCCAACTTATTGGTGTGGGGGTAGACGCCTTTGATTTCATTCCAATATTGATTAAACCGACCAGCGTCATTCAAACAATTCCGCAAAGCTCCGGGCCAGGGTTTTTTGATAATTAAAAATCCTTTTTCTCCCGCGGGCACGCTTTTACCTTCTTTGTTTACCACTTCCGCTTCTATCCCAAAAAACGGTAAACCCGCAATTCCGGGTTTTTGCGGCAAACCGGGAAAAGTGGTTATCATTTGCCCGCCGGTTTCGGTTTGCCACCAGGTGTCAACTATGGGGCACTTGCCGTTTCCGATATATTGATTATACCATTGCCAGACTTCAGGGTTAATGGGTTCACCGACCGTGCCTAAAATCCTTAAGGAAGCTAGATTGTGTTTTTTGGGATGCCGCTCGCCGTATTTGCGGAGCATTCTAATGGCCGTCGGCGAAGTATAAAAAACAGTGACTTTTTCCTGTTCTATAATTTTATACCAATGGTCCGGTGTTGGGTAGTCCGGCACTCCTTCGGCGATGACCGATCTCAAACCGTTGGAGAGCGGCCCGTAAACCAAATAGCTGTGGCCGGTTATCCAGCCGGGATCAGCAGTGCACCAAAAGATGTCAGCTGATTTTAAATCAAATACCTTTTTTGTAGTATAATGCGCGTAAATGCTGTAGCCGCCGGTTGTATGGACAATGCCTTTGGGCTTGCCGGTGGAGCCGGAAGTGTACAGGATAAACAAAACATCCTCGCTATCCATTATTTCCGGTTCGCAGGTTTCGTTTTGGTTTACGATAAGCTGATGATAATCAATTTCTTTATTAGTACCCTCCCGACCGACGAGTGCATCCGACTTGTCCGCCATAGCCTTGGCGGAGGCGGAGGAGTGGAGGGATCTATCCGTTCCCTTATTTGGCAGATTCCTCGACTCGGCTAAAGCCTCACTCGGAATGGCAAAATTCACACTTTCTATACCGCGATCCAAAACAATTACCCGCTCCACAAACCCCAACCCCTTCACCGCCTCTTCCACCGTGGACTTTAACTCTTTTTTCGCGCCGCGGCGCAATGTCCACGTCGCAGTAACTATAACTTTGGCCTGCAAATCGATAATTCTGTCCCGCAAAGCTTTATCGCTAAAACCCGCAAACACCACGCTATGGATTGCGCCGATGCGCGCACAGGCGAGCATGGCGACAATCTGCTCAATTACCAGCGGCATATACAAAACTACCTTATCGCCCTTTTTTACGCCGAGCGATTTCAAGCCGTTTGCAAACTTATTAACCTGACTAAGTAATTCCCGATACGTGGTAATTGTTCTTTCATAATTTTCATTTGTATAAACATAGGCAATCTTTTCTCCCAAGCCCGCCTTAATATGCCTATCCAAACAATTGTAAGTAACGTTTAACTTGCCTCCCAAAAACCATTGGTAATTTGGGTAATTCCATTCAAAAACCTTGTCCCACTTTTTGGACCACTCGATTCCTTCCGATGCGGTTTTCGCCCAAAAGCCTTCCGGGTCGGAAATGGAGGCTTGGTATAATTTTTTGAATTCTGATAGTTGCATAAAATTAACAGACTACACTGCACCTTCTCTGCCTCGGATGCACTCGGCATCTCCCCCAAAGGGGGAGAAGGGCTGCAGACTAAAACCAATCGATCGGCACACTACATACTATTTAATAATCCCCATCTGTTTCCCGACTTCGGCAAACGCGGCTGCGGCTTTGTCCATTTGTTCCTTAGTGTGCGCGGCCGATATCTGAACGCGGATGCGCGCTTTTCCTTTGGGCACTACCGGATAAGTGAACCCACGCACGTAAATTCCTTCCGCAAATAACTTGCCGGCCATTTCGGTTGCCAATTTTTCTTCCATCAGCATCACGGGCGTAATCGCGTGTTTGCCGTCTCCACCGAGTTTGAAACCCAATTTTTCCATCCTCGACCTGAAATAAACAGTATTCTCCTGTAATTGTTTTGTCAGCTTGATGAATTTCTTATCAAAATTCTGCAAAACAAACAAAGCGGCCGCGGCAATCATTGGCGGCAAAGAATTACTGAACAAAGTCGTGCGGCTGCGCTGGTGAAGCACCTGGATTATTTCCTTGCGTCCGGCCGTAAACCCGCCGCCGGCGCCACCCAAGGCTTTGCCGAAAGTTGAAGTTAAAATATCCACGCGGTCCATTAACCCTTCAACGCTTCCCCGGCCGAGCTTTCCCAACACCCCGCTGGCGTGGCTGTCGTCTACCATAACCATTGCCCCGTATTTATCCGCCAAATCGCAAATTTCTTTTACTTTAGCGGTAATCCCATCCATAGAAAACACACCGTCAGTCGCGATTAGCATCCGGGGTTCCTTTCCGCGTCCTCCCGCGTCAGATTCCGCGTTTTCCGCGAAGTAAACTCAACGAGTTTACTCTCCAAATCTTCCATCTCCGAATTTTTATACCTAAACCTTTCCGCCTTGCACAACCTAATACCGTCGATTATTGATGCGTGATTCAACTCATCGCTAAACACCGCGTCACCTTCCTTTAAAATTGTTTCAAACAATCCCGTATTCGCATCAAAGCACGAAGTATAAGTAATCGCGTCTTCCGTGCCAAAAAACTTGCAAATCTCGCTTTCCAAATCTTTGTGGATGGTTGACGTACCGACTATAAAGCGAACGGATGCCTCACCGAAGCCATATTTTTTTACGCCATCAATAGCCGCCTGCGCGAGTTCGTCTGACGATGCGAGCCCAAGATAATTGTTGGCGCAAAAATTCAGCAAAATCTTTCCGCCCATCTTGACTTCCGTCCCCTGTTTTCCTTCCAGCACCCCCACATCTTTCCACATTCCGCTGTCACGGATTTCTTTAAGTTCATTTTCAAATTGTTTTTTATAGTTTAAAAACATAAAAATTAAAATTAAAATTCTATTCTTTTAAATAATCCTGATTCTGGTTCATACTCATACCTGTCATCTATTATCCCTTTCGTGTCTCGATTACGTCTGTAGACTATAATACAATTTTTATTCCTCATTTTTACCTCAATAAGATCAACCTCGCTTTCTTTGCCTGCGTCAGTAAATCCTATATTTGCAATAAGATAGCTATTGTTTCCGGATTTCGGATTTAAAATTATTTTACTATCTGTTATTTCGGCACCCAGGGATCTTAAAAATGACTCCGCCGTTGGGTTAATTTTTAAAATTGCCCTCGGCGTTATTGACTCTGGATCAGGTACAACAAAAATTTCTGGTCTTTTTCCAATTATTGTCATATTATTAATTAAAATTGTAATAAAAATTTAGGGTGTTTAACCATCATCTCTTCAAACTTTTCCTTTGTATAATCGGCTATGGGTAAGATTGTCCCGTGACCGCGGTCTAAAATAACGTTGAAAAGTTTTTCCTGGACGCCGTTGGAAACATTTTCCATCAGCGATTTGGTGATGTCCCAGGTCTGCCAAATCTGCCGACCGGCTACGCAGTGCATAGTAATACCTTTCATAACCAGACGATTGTAATCCTCAAACACAAAATCCCCGTTCTTTAAACCAAATAAAATTACGTCCCCGCCGCGCCTGACGGAAGCGATGGCATTGTTTACCGAAGAATTAAACCCGGCCATTTCAAACGCCACGTCAACGCCCAACCCGCCTGTGATTTTTTTAATTTCTTCGGCGACGGCGGGGTTGTGAGCGTAAGGCTTTGTATCAACTCCAACCACCTCCCCCCGCTGCGCGGGGTACTCCTCCTTTAACAAGGAGGAGAAGCTCCGCACTTTTTCGGATGATGCGGATAACCGCGGCTTGTCCGCCGAAGCTTTAGCGAAGGCGGGAGCTTCCCCTCCGAGCTTGGGAGGGGTGGCGGCGTTAGCCGACGGGGTGGTGCGCAAAGGAATTACATAATCAATCCCCAACTTCTTTGCCATATCTTCCGCAATGGGATTTGGCTCTATACCGATTATTGACGACGCGCCCAGACCTTTTAAAATGATAGTTAAAAACATTCCAATCGGTCCCAGGCCAAAAATCGCGACGGTTTTTCCTTTTACGTCCACTTTGCTTGCGGCGTGCACCGCGTTGCCAAAAGGTTCCTGCATGGCCGCCACTTCGGGGCGGATTTTGGAAGTATCGGTTTTCCACGTAACCTGTGCCGGCACTTTGGCAAATTCCGCAAACCCGCCGTCTACCGAAATCCCAAGTATTTTTTCATTAGTGCAAACATTCTTTTGCCCGTGCAAACACTGGTAGCACTTATTGCAAACCACGTGCGACTCGCATGCCACAAAGTCTCCAGGCTTAATATTTTTTATTGACGATCCAACTTCCTTAACTTCGCCGAAGAATTCGTGGCCGATGATGCGGTAGGTTTTCTTCTGTGTCATTGCGAGGAGGCCAGGGCTTTGGCTAGCCGACGAAGCAATCTTTTCCTTGGATAAGATTGCTTCGGCTGCACTCGCAATGACAGGAATTTTTGATTCCGTATCTTTCCGCGTTAAATTCCGCGTTTCTTCCGCGTCTATGGAACTTAACACCGCGTCCTTAAACGCCTGCCTATTCCAAATCCCCTTATCCGTACCGCACACGCCGGCATAAGCGACTTTGATAATAATTTTATCCTCATCTCCCACACCCAAAACCGGCTCGGGCACGTCCACCAACTCAAACCCGCGCGAGGTTTCCCAGTTGGTTTTATTTTTATCAAATATTAATGCTTTCATAAAAAAGTTAATCAATGGGGGGCCGATAAACTTGTCCCGTGCTTGACACGGGATCGGCGCGCTACAGGCAGGCCGAGGGCCTGCACTACATACTGCACCCTCTCTGTCCCTTCGGGACATCTCCCCCATCCTCCTTCGCTAAAGCTACGGCGGACAAGAAGGGGGAGAAAGCTCCGCGGTTATTCAACTGTTACGCTCTTGGCCAAATTTCTTGGGCGATCTACGTCTCTACCTAAAACGACGGCGATGTGGTAGGCGAATAATTGTAAGGGGATGGTATTTAACAAAGGTTCAAGCAATTCCATAGTGTCGGGAACGTAAATTATTTCGTCCGCAACTTCCTTGGCTTCATCATCTCCCGCTGTAGCGATAATCAAAGTGCGGGCGCCGCGGGCGCGGACTTCCTGGATGCTACTTTTCATTTTTTCGTATAGCTGATCTTTGCTTAAAATCGCCACCACCGGCACGTCTTTACTCACCAAAGCCAATGGCCCGTGCTTCATTTCCCCACCGGCATAGCCTTCGGCATGAATATAAGAAATCTCCTTAAGTTTCAATGCACCTTCCAAAGCCACCGGATAATTTATGCCTCGCCCCATAAACAAAATATTTTTATACGACTGATACTGGTCGGCGATTTTTTTTATCCCGTTGTTCTGCTTTAGAACTAAATTCATCTTTTCCGGTATTTCCAAAAGCCCCTGGAGCAGCCGCTGGCCGGTAGCCACGGAAGTGTGTTTAATCCGCCCGAACTGCAAAGCATACAACATCATTACCGCAACCATATTGGTAAAAGCCTTGGTGGAGGCCACGGCAAGTTCGGGACCGGCGTGAATGTAAGTGCCGCCTTTGGTTTCCCGCGCGATGGTGGAACCTACCACGTTTATTATTCCGCGCACAACCGCGCCCTTGCGTTTGGCCTCGCGCGCGGCCATTAACGTGTCCGCGGTTTCGCCGGACTGAGAAATCACGAATACCAGCATGCTTTTATTGACCACCGGGTCGCGATAACGGAATTCGGACGAAAAATCCACTTCCGTCGGCAGGTTGGCCAAACGTTCAAACGCGTATTTGGCAATAAGCCCGGCATGCCGCGCCGTGCCTTCGGCAATAATCATTACCCTCTTTATTTCGCGCATCTGATCCGGCGTCATATTCAACCCGCCGAGCCTGGCCGTGCCTTCGTTCATATCCAGCCTGCCGCGGATGGCGTCTTCAAACACTGTGGGCTGGTCAAAAATTTCCTTGAGCATAAAATGCTCAAAACCGCCCTTTTGCGCCTTGGCCTTGTCCCAGTCTATTTGGGTAATATTTTTAATGATGACTTCGTCTTTTAGGTTGGTAATTTTTAACCCGTTGCCGTTGCCAATGTTGGCGATTTCGCCGTCATCCAAAAACGTAACCTGCTTGGTGTAGGGGAGCAGCGGCGTAACGTCGCTGGCCACAAAAAATTCCCCGTCTCCGATTCCCACGCACAAAGGGCTCCCGAGGCGCGCGGCCACCAGCTGGTTGGGATGGTCCGCGTGCAAAACCAAAATCCCGTACGTGCCGCGGACTTTTAGCAGCGCTTTTTTTACGGCCTGCGTTAAATCGCCGTCATAGTTTTCGTAAATTAATTCCGCCAAAACTTCGGTGTCGGTTTCCGATTTTAAATTCTGGTCTTTGAGCTGTTTTTTTATTTCCCGGTAATTTTCTATTATCCCGTTATGAACCAAGGCCATCTTGCCCTTGCCGACCACGTGCGGATGCGCGTTTGCTTCGGTCACCCCGCCGTGCGTGGCCCAGCGCGTGTGGGCTATACCGATTGTGCCGCGGATGGAAACTGCGAGTGCGGCCGAAGCAGTCCCGGGGTGCTTTGCCGGGATTGCTTCGTCGGATGCACTCCTCGCAATTTCACTTATTTTTTTAACCAACATATCCACTTTACCGACTTCGCGAACTCTATCGATTTTTCCATCATCAAGAACCGCTATCCCGGCACTGTCGTAACCGCGATATTCCAAATCGCGCAATCCTTGCAAAAGGATTGGCAAAGCTTGTTTTTTACCGATATAACCTACTATGCCACACATATGGGTTAGAGATTACTGATTATTACGAATATACGGATTGTGCAGTATCTGTATACCCGTAACCCTTAGCCGCTATAATTCTTTCCAATTATATTCAAATATTTCCTTCTGCATGTTATAAATCTCGTCGTTCTGAATTACCACCCCGACCGGCTCTTCATTGTTATCAATACCGATATGCGCGACTTTGCCGGCGTAAATTATTTCGTGCGTGGCCTTTAAATCTTTTTGGCCGATGGGCATTTGTTTGCGTTCATCCAAACCCGCCAACTGCCCGCCCTCGCCCAGGGAAATAATTTTTACCGATATCTTTTTGGCAATCCGTTTTTGGCTAAAGTCCGGCATGCTGCCATAAACATTTTTCCGGTCTTCGGCAGTGGCGGAGGAATACAGGTAATACGACCGAACCGCCGCTAATGATACTGTTTCCAGAACGTCTTCAAAAATTTGCCTAACGCCTTTGGCTCCCTCATAAAACCTTACCACCGGCTTGCCGCCCTGTTTTTCGAACAAAGTCTTTATTAGGGGAAGGTTCTCTCGCACGCTTTCCCTGACTTCTTCCAGGTCTTCCTTTTTTTGGTCAATCGCGCTAAGCAGCCTTTCCGGTTCCTCGGCCATAAAATACTGCTTAGATTCCTTATTATAATAGGAGACGATGCCGATAGCAATAAGCGACTTTAAAATATCGTAAGTCGTGCCGCGGTTAACCTTAGATTTGGCCGATATTTCCCTAACCGACGAAGGCCCCAATTCAATAAGAGCAAGATAAACCGCTATCTCTTTCTCCGATAAGCCAAAATTCTTTAAGATTACTTGAATTTCCATACTTGATGATAATATACCTTCAATGTTTATCTGTCAAGATTTTTTCTACACATTTGTGGATAAATAAAAAATAGCTTATATTTATAAGCTATTTTATTAAATTTTATAAACTTTTTGTCTACAATTTCTTATAAATATAAATCTCGTGCTTTTTTGGCATTCGGTAAATATCAGCGGGTTTCAGAGTGGGAAAGGGGAAGTCGCGGATAATAGCTATACTGCCGGGTTTGCAGTCTGCCAGAAACTTTTGTTCCACCCGGCCCATAAGGGGCGGGTAGAGGTAACCATAGATATAATTTGCCTCTGACCATGTCTGCTTAAAAAAGTTGCGGTTGATGAATTGCAACCTCTCTGCCCTCGGCTGCACTCGGGCATCTCCCCTCAGGAGGGGAGAAAGCCGCAGTCCTGATTTTTTTATTTTTGCCAATAGGTGCGTCCACCAAGTGAGCTCAAAACCCACACACCGCGCGCCTGATAGTCGATTGACCAAAAACACCACCTTGCCGTCGCCGCTGCCGAGATCGTAAAAGGTGTCGGCCGGTGATATACCGAGCTTTTTGACAATAAACTCAATCTCGCTTTTATACGTTGGCACAAATGGGACGCGCGTAAGCAGAAACCCCAAAAAAGAACTGCTGATTACAAAAAGCATCAATACGGCAAACAACCCCATGCCGATTAAAAAAACCGTAAGCAACATATAAACATTATAACAGAAAAACCTCTCCGGTAAAGGAGAGGTTTATCATTAGCGGGCAGCCACCTACTTTTGCGCATACATGCGTATGACTATCATTGGCCCAAGCGCGTTTTACTTCTTAGTTCGGGATGGAGTAAGGTAGGACCGCGCTGGAAATGCCACCCTGAAAATTTGTTAATTAACAAATTTGTTAATTAACAAATTTTCAGGACGCACTCCCTTGTTTGTCAAATGTTAAAAATCAAATATCTGCTAAAAAGCCTTAACTTGATGGATAATCGGGGAACAAAAGGCAAAGAACAGCCCAATTACCCCAATAACCGCAAGCAGCGCCAAAATAATCTTACAGGTAGATTTGAACATTGTATGTTAGTTACACCCTCTCTGTCCCGCTCCGCGGGACATCTCCCCCACCTCTCGACTTCGCTCGAGGTGGCCTGAGCACAGTCGAACGGCCAAAGGGGGAGAAAAATAAGGTGCTTCGCTCTTTTCACAAATTGCTAGTCAAAAAATAGATTAAAACTTTTGGTTGATTAGTACTGCTCGGCTGAACTTATTACTAAGCTTACACCTGCAGCCTATAAATTAGTTAATAGCTTGCAGTTGATAGTTAGTAACATTGCTGCTACTCCCTACTTCCCTACTTACTACCACCTAATGTGATACGGGGTAGTCTTCCCCGAACCTTTCGTCCGGCTTGCGCCAGACAACGAAACCTAGTTTTGTAGACGGCTTCACGCTTATATGCCTTCAGCGTTTATCCTAACTAGACCTAGCTACCCCGCCATGCCCTTGACAGGACAACGGGTACACCAGAGGTCTATGCATCTCGGTCCTCTCGTACTAGAGATGCGACTACTCAAGTTTCGTACACCCACAGCAGATAAGGACCAACACTTTGTTACTTCTTAGTTCGCCGCTGATTAGTCGCCGATTAGAACGCTGATCAGACGCTGAACTAAGTGGCGCATCATTTCTAATGCACTCTACATATCACTATGCAGTTCGGACTATATCTTCAAGTGTATTATCCCAGCGGTTCATCTGGTTCCCGATAAATCATCGGGTTGATAATTACATAGTCTGGCGTGTAGTCTCTACGGGTTTTCATCTAACAGATGAATCTTCCCTCGGTATTGTCTCGCGTTTTCTACCACGAGAGTTTCACCGATTTAGCCAAATTTATAGACAGCATGGTTATTCCTTTTACTGTCTCACGACGTTTTGAACCCAGCTCGCGTACCGCTTTAATAGGCGAACAGCCTAACCCTTGGGAGCTTCTACACCCCCAGGATGCGATGAGCCGACATCGAGGTGCCAAACCCTCTCGTCGCTGTGGACGCTTGGAGAGGATCAGCCTGTTATCCCTAGAGTAACTTTTATCCGTTGGGCTTTGCGTCTTCCACTCGAACGCATCGGATCACTAACTTCCACTTTCGTGCCTGCGCGGGTCGCCGCCCTTGCAGTCAAGCAGGCTTATGCGTTTGCACTACCGGCATGATTTCCATCCATGCCTAGCCTACCTTAATAAACGCCTCCGTTACCATTTAGGAGGCAACCGCCCCAGTTAAACTACCCACGAGCCACTGTCCCAATGCAGGTTAAACATTGGTTAGCAATTTCATCTCTACAGGGTGGTATTTCACCTGTTGCCTCCGCTCCGGCTGGCGCCAGAGTTTCAAAGGCTCCCACCTAGGCTAAACAATAAAAATAAAATTGCAATGACACGCTATAGTAAAGCTTCATAGGGTCTTTCCGTCTTGCTGCGGGTAGACGGCATCTTTACCGCCATTGTAAATTCATCGGAGTGTTCGTTAAGACAGTCCTCTACTCGTTATGCCATTCGTGCGGGTCGCAACTTACGCGACAAGGAATTTCGCTCGATTTGTTACTGATGATTTCATAATCATCGGCGTCTACATTTCTGCGACGCTCTGCATGTCGCCATGCAGGTCGGACTATATCTTCCCATCAGATTGATGAGCTTGGCGTGTAGTCTCTGAGGAGAGCAAATATCTGGATTGTTTTTTACGATTCATGGTCTCAATAATTTTGGCAATTTCAATTGCTCCTTTTGGAGTTAAATGAATTCCTTTCTTCATTAAAGAAAGGATTTGCACAAATTTATTAAAGTCTTCTTTCTTTGCAGTCCGTAAAGGATACTTTTGAAAGAATGGGACAATTTTTTCTTCTAAGTCTTTAAAAGATCTAACGCAAAAGCGATAAAGATCTTCTTTATGGTTATCTTTCCGGCGATTTACATAAAGTTTCCCGCACTCAAAGAATTTTTGAATTTCTTCAAGAGCAGTTAAACTTTTTGCGCCTTGAGTAATCACAAACTCAGGAAAAATTTGCCAACCAGCACTCGTAGTTGAATTTTTGTTGAAGCTAACGGAAAAGGTTCCTCCGCCATCAACAAAGCCAACTATCCAATATACTAGCTTTTCCTGCTGATTGTCTGCACTGAAATGATTTTCACTTGGCATAATACTTCATAGATTTCTCTATGGTTATATTATACCATAGTACACTCAGATTCACAGATATTCCAGCAAATAGTCAAGTTTTACTATGGCAGCTCAATGCTTATCTAAATTTTGCTTAGATAAGGCAAATTCCGGTTGACCATAGGACAGTTATAGTTACTGCCGGCGTTCATCAGGGCTTGGCCGATCGGCTTGCGCCAACCGGTTTAACCTTCTGACACTGGCCAGGCATCAGCCCGTATACATCAGCTTGCGCTTTAGCACGGACCTAAGTTTTTGGTAAACAGTCGGGAGAGGTCTTTTGCTGCGGCCCAAATTTAGATGTTGGGGATTGGAAATTGGAAATTGGATTACTTCCATTTTTCTCTCAGCCTATAAATTTGCTTTCCCACTATAGTATATTTTTCAATCAACGCCTTAGCGGTCTCGGGCTTGATATAGCCCACTGCTTCCGCGTCTTCTATGTGACTAATCACTTCATTATTTGAACCAAGCGATCTGGTTAAATAATTTTTAAATTCGGCGACCGATCTGCCAAAACCTTCCGCTATACAAGCGTGAATGCCGTTGGCTGCTCTACGTGTTTGGTCGCCTAATTGATATCCTTCTCGAGGATAAGTTCTTGTCACCTTTACTATAACGGGGTAGAGTTTTTTGGAATTTTTATAGCAATCAAGATCGTGAAAATCTTTCATATTTTGATTATATCACATTCCAACTTCTAACCTCTAACCCCCAACCTCTAACTTTGGGCAAGGTATATACCTAAGGTACACCTGCTTTTTTGCCGAGTTCCTTAACGAACATTGTTCCGGACGCCTTGGGATTCTCTCCCCATCCACCTGTGTCGGTTTACGGTACGAGCACCTTAACACCTGACCACGACGCTTTTCTTGGCACCTTGGTTCGCGCTAATCCCCGTTGCCAGGTTTCTTTTCAGATTCAGACTTCCAATTTGCCGGTCACATCTCTTGCGAGGTAGTAATCGGAAATTGAGGAGCTGCGGATTTGCCTGCAACTCCATCCTACGCCTGAAACGACGCTAATAGTCAGATAACGCTGACGCTACCATGATGCGTTCCGCCTTGGATAATGTTAAGGTGGTTACGGAATATCAACCGTATTTTCCATCGGACGGACCCTTTGGGGCCCGCTCTTAGGATCGACTAACCCAGGGACGACGATCGTTGCCCTGGAACCCTTGGATATTCGGCGAAGAGGATTCTCACCTCTATATATATTACTTATTCCAACATTCTTGCTTGTACAAAGTCCACGGCCGCTTACGCATACCGCTTCAACCCATGTACAACACTCCTCTACCACCAGTTTTGGAGATTGGAAATTGGAAGTTGGATATTGGAACTGCAGCTCCAATCTCTAATTTCTAACCTCTAATCTCCAAAACTGATCCACGTCTTCGGCACCAAGCTTAGCCCCTATATATTGTCGGCGCAGGATCGCTTGACCAGTGAGCTGTTACGCTTTCTTTAAAGGATGGCTGCTTCTAAGCCAACCTCCTGGTTGTATGAGCAACCCCACATCCTTTGCACTATAGCTCGGATTTGGGGGCCTTAGACGGTGGTGTGGATTCTTCTCCATTTGTCGCGTGAAGCTTAGACCTCACGGACTGACTGCCAAGTTCTTGGCCAATAGAATTCGGAGTTTGGTTAGAGCCTACCGCTTGCGCAGCAGGTTTCTATTCAGTGCTCTACCTCTATTGGGAACACTTGACGCTAGCCCTAAAGCTATTTCGAGGAGAACCAGCTATCACCCGGTTCGATTGGAATTTCTCCCCTACGCACAGCTCATCCCCTATTTTTGCAGCAATAGTGGGTTCGGACCTCCCGTGGTTGTTACACCACGTTCATCCTGGCCATGCGTAGCTCACCGGGTTTCGGGTCTAACTCTAGCAACATAAAAGAGTAAGTAGTAAGTAGTAAGTAGATAGTAGCAAACCAACCGGCATTTTGAATGCGCAAGTTGTACTGGCTACTAACTACCTACTACTAACTACTATTCTTTTTACGGACTATTCATCCTCGCTTTCACTACGATTTCGTCTCTTGATAGAACTTAATCAAGCTGCTAAAGATTAACTCGTTGGATCATTCTTCAATAGGCACGCGGTTAGGCACAGCGCGAAGCGCTGCAAACAATTAACGATTTACGATTAACAATTAACGCTGGTACAACTGCAGTTTGCAGTCGGTCAATCGTTAATTGTTAATTGTTAACAGTTTACAGTGCTTCGCACTGTAAGCCCTTCCACTCCTTGTAAGTATACGGTTTCAGAAACTATTTCATTCCCCTTCCGGGGTGCTTTTCACCTTTCCCTCACGGTACTTGTTCACTATCGGTCAATATGAGTATTTAGCCTTAGATCTTAGTCGACCTGATTTCCGACCAGATTTCTCGTGTCTGGTCGTACTCAAGAAAAAGTCAGGAAATTGCATGGTTTTTCGCGATACGGGACTATCACCCTCTTTGGTCCGCCGTTCCAGGCGTGTTCTGCTAAACAACAAACATAATTCCCTGCCCCTTTACAGAGGGGCAATGACTTCCACTTATAACGCCTAACTAGCAACGACTGTAATCTTTAATTCTCTGTCTTGCGACTTTGAAAACACTAATTAGGTTTGGGCTAATAGATATTTATTCGCCGGGCGCTACTATAGCCCACCCAACGAATAAATTTCTATATCTTTCCGCTTTCGCTCGCCACTACTGACGGAATCTCTTTGCGTATTGCTACGCAATTGATTTATTTTCCACATGCTACTGAGATGTTTCACTTCGCATGGTTCCCGCATACTATACCCCACGGCATAGCAGCACGTACTCTTCCAGTACGTGGGTTTCCCCATTCGGACATCCACGGATCAAAGCTTATTTGCCAGCTCCCCGAGGCTTATCGCAGGCTGTCGCGTCCTTCATCGGCTCATATTACCTAGGCATCCACCGTATACCCTTGTCTGTTTTAATCTATGTACACTGACTGTTGCGGACTGGGAACAGACTAAAGCGGAACGAGTCCGCCAAAGTCCGTTTATTGTCCGAAAAGTCTGTGTTTAATATTTGACTAGCAATTTGTGACGACGATCCGCGGCAAAGCGGATCATCAACAAATTACTTGGATACAATGTTTTACTTACAATGTTTTCTACCCAAGATTATCGTTACTTGGTAAGAACGATAATCTTTATTCTGTTGTTAAAGTGCTTGGTCTGTAATAGCCTGATTTGCTTACTAGCTTACTGGCTTATCAGCTGATGTATTACCACCACATAACTACTGCTCTAGAAAACGGTTCTACAAGCCTGTGTTCCCTAGGTTTTACGGAACGCTGAGACCCGCAGAGCAGTATTTATCTGGTGACAATTTTTGGGTGAATCCGCCTTCGCTAAAGCTTCGACGGATTGTCGCACTATATTTGATTTGATTATTGATAATGAGCGACAAAAAAACCGCTTTCGCGGCTATGAAGGCACAATTTAAATTGGGCCGTTTACATAAACCGCTTATTGCTTAATGCTAATAGGGCTTTTCTCATATCGCCTGTGTGAATGACTTATTGTTTATATATTTTAAATGATTGCCCTATAATTGTCAAGCCAATCGCCCAATAAAAAGAGGCATTTTTTATGTCTTATATATGAGAGTTTTTATTTTTGATAAACACTAATCCCCAGCTTAGCCACAATTCAGATATTCGTCATTGCGAACCCAAAGTAGCATCCGCCTTTAGATGGCCTCAAGGCGCCCTGAGCTAAGCCGAACGGGCGACGGGCGAGGCAATCTATTTCTGGATAAGATTGCTTCGTCGCCAGATAAAGCCCTGACTTCTTACAATGACAACATCTAGTGTCATGGGTGACCCTTGACACTAGGGCTTGATAAATTCCAAAAACTTTTTCTCATCCAAAATTTCCACTCCAAGCTTCATCGCCTTGTCATATTTAGACCCCAGATCACTGCCGGCAACTACATACGATGTAAGCTTAGAAACGCTTTCCGAGGTTTTCCCGCCCAGGGCTTTTATTTTGGCTTTGGCTTCGTCTCGGGACATACTTTCCAGCGTGCCGGTAATCACAAATATTTTGCCGGTCAGTTTGCCGGCTTTTTTTTGCTCGTGATGGATTTTAACGCCACTCTTAATCAGCTTTTGAATAAACTTAAAGTTCTCTTTGCGATGAAAATAATCATAAACGCTCTGTGCTACCACCGGGCCGATGTTTTCTATAAAATTAATTTCGTCTAGGGAGGCCGCCATAAGTTTATCAAGCGAGCCAAAATGCTCCGCAAGATCATCGGCCGTCTGCTCCCCCACATGCAGAATGCCCAGGCTATAAATAAACCGCGATAAAGAAACCAACTTATGTTCGTTAATTGACGCAATAATGTTATCCGCCGATTTTTCGCCAAATCTCTCCAATCCTTTTATGTCATCAGCTTTCAAACTAAAAATATCCGCCGCATCACTGATTAAGCCTTCTTCCTGGAAACGGTCTAAAATTTTTGGGCCGATTTCATAAATTTCCAGCACGCTGACAAAATGCTGCATAAACCGGCGGTTCTTGGCCGGACATTTGGCGTTCGTGCAATAATAGGCAACCGATGATGTTTCTTTTGTTCCCGTTAATCGATGCTCTACACCCGCGCCGCACACCGGGCAGTTATCGGGAACTTTAATTTTCTTTTCTTTCCCCGTCCTCATTTTTGGCAAAACCTCCACAACTTCGGGAATAACATCCCCGGCCTTTTGAATAACCACGGTGTCACCCACCCTGACATCAAGCCTGTTAATTTGATCGATATTGTGCAAAGTGGCCTTGCTGATGGTAGAGCCGGCAACCAAAGTCGGTTCAAAAATCGCCAGCGGAGTGAGTACGCCGGTGCGCCCGACATTGAATTTAATTTCCCTGATGACGGTTGTGGCCTTTTCCGCGGGATATTTATATGCCGCCATATAACGCGGCGCTTTGCCAATTACTCCCAAGCGATCCTGCAAAGATAAATCATCTACCGATACCACCACCCCGTCCGTACCATAAGGCAAGTCGGCGCGGATTTTCCCAATCTCCTTTATAAACTTTTCCACCTCGGCAAGAGCCGCGCATTTTTTTTCGTGGCTGTCCACTTTAAACCCCAATTCCCGCAATATTCGATGTTTATCGGAATGTGTCATCAACGGCACGCCACGGCGTGCCGCTACATCCGATTTTCCGGTTTCCGATTTTTCCGACCATCTGATTTGCGCAATATCCCACGCTGAAAAATCCAGCCGCCGTTCGGCCGTCAAACTCGCGTCAAGCTGCCGCAAAGAACCAGCCGCCGCGTTCCGGGTATTAGCCAAAAGTGACTTACCTTCTTTCTCATATTTCCGGTTTAAATCAGATAATACTTTCTTGCCCATTAGTCCTTCGCCGCGAACTTCCAAAAACTCCGGAAACGGCGCGCGCAACTTTAAGGGGATGGACTGGATAGTCTTTAGATTTTGCGTAATATCCTCGCCAATAAAACCATCTCCGCGCGTAGAACCACGGATGAATTTCCCGTCCCGATAAATTAAAGACACGGACAAGCCGTCCAGTTTGAGTTCGCAAAAATAATTTATTTCGGCGTCGCCGGGCAGCAATCGCTTAATCCTTTTCTCCCACGCTTCCAGTTCTTCTTTGGAAAACACATCGTTCAAAGACAGCATGCGCACGTCATGTCTGACTTTGACAAACTTTTCCAGCGGCTTGCCGGCTACGCGGTTGGTCGGGGAAAACTCATCTTTAAATTCCGGATATTGATCTTCCAAAACCTTAAGCTCGCGCTGCAGGGATTCATAAATATCGTCAGTGACCTTAGGGTCGTCCAGAACGTGGTAACGATAACGCAAATCCTCAATCTGTTCGCGCAATTTTTCTATACGTTTTTGAACCTGATTCTTATCCATACCCGGTATATCAACTTCCAATTCCAAACGCCGACTGACGTTTGTATTGTATTAATCGTAAACCTAAAAATCTTCGGCCTTGGGTGGTTTTTAGATATTTCTCTCGGCGTTTGGCATCCTGTTCACTCAAACAGCCTTCAAAATAGATAAGTTTAAACGGTAGACTAAATTTAGTGGAAAAGTTATAACCTGCCAGATGTTCTTTTATTCTCCGTTTTAAGTTGCTAGTATAGCCAATGTATCTATTATCGTCTATTAAACTCTCCAAAACGTATACATAAAAGAACATATTGGAAGTTGTATTACCGGGCATAAACTTATTATACTATAACGCCTTGACAGCCGCCATAATTCGGGTGTTTATCCACAGCCCTTGTGGACAAATTGTGATATAATAAAGGCGGTAAAACCTCTGAAAAACAGCGGAAACGCATTTAAATACCAAAAACCGGCAAATTTTAACTCTTTTTATAACAATGCCTGCTTCACGCAAAAAGTTTGAACTTTCTCCCCGCTTGAAATTAGGCGTTGGCCGCAGCCAACACAACAAAATTTTCAAAATTACCGCCGTGCTTTGCCTGCTGCTCGCCTTAGGCGCCGCCGGTTACGCCTTCCACCTAATTACCAGCGGCGGTTCCGACCAGGCCGCACCTCAAGTGTTAGGAGCCAGCGACGTTAAAACTTCCGCCCCCAGCCCCCAAATGATTGAATATAAAGTCACGGCCGGAGATACCCTGTTCAACATCAGCCAAAAATACAACATCAGCTGGACCGTGCTGGCCACGTTAAACAACCTTAAAAGCCCCTTTCGTTCTCCAGCCCGGCCAGACTCTGGAGATACCGCAATAAAAAATCACTACGCCAAAACGGCGAGACTGGTGCACTAATTGGTTGATGATATAATACAATTAAGCCTTGAATAAAGGCTTTTTTGTTTGTTTTTAATTAACCAATTTCATTTATGAAATCAGTATGTAAATATTGTGGCAATAATCAACTAGTTCGCTGGGGTGGCAGGCGCAGGTATTGTGGGTCCTGCGATAAAACTTTTAGGGTTAAAATGGCAGGCAGAAAAAAGACCAAAAAGACAGGCATGTATCTACTTGACCGCTCGACTTTTCGGCGCATAGGATTTAAATCCCACCGTCTGCATACAACGGTCATGCGAGGTTTGCATAAAGAGTTAAGGTCTGTGTCTACACCTTTAGAATTTCTAAAAAAAATTTAATCAAGACCTCCGGTATTCTGATTATCGATGCCAAGCATGTGCCGATCAGAGGAGAAGACTACTGCGAATATTTGGCCTATGATACTGCCGTCCGTTTAATCGGCAGATGTCACCGTAAGGGCGGCGAATCCACATGGGGCTACAGGGAAATATTTAAACAGTTAAAGGAGGCCTGTTATGCCATCAGGGTGGTCGTAAGTGACGGCGGAACGGGCATTTACAGCGCTTTAAGGCATTTTGGCATTAGAAAGCACCAAAGGTGCCATATCCATCTTTTGCGGGACTTAAAGACCGGCCTAAGGATGCACGCCAAGAGGCCGAGGATAGTACTGCGAAAATATTACTGGGTAAAATACGCCAAGTTAGTTTTAAATTCTAGCAGTGAACAACAATTAGTTTTAAGGTTGGAACATTTTAAGCGGGTCGTCTTTACCATGTGGATCGGCGGCGGAGATGTGGAGCTTAATGCCATTAATGGCTTCATTAAAACCTTGCCCTTGGCTTTTACTTTCATGGAGTACCAAAAGCTTTGGAACATCCCAAAAACTACCAATGCCGTAGAGGGTTACATCAGCCATCTTAATGCCCGCCTTAAGACCATGCGGGGACTTAAAAGCCCGGCAAATGCCGGGCGGATATTAAATGCCATCCATTACTTTTTGAGGAAGAAAGTTTGAGCGGTTACCAACCAAGATGTGCACCAGTCCCAAAACGGCCTGCATCTGCAGGCCGTTTTGATTTATCCGAAGATTGGGTTGGATACCAAACAAATTTTTTGATTTTGGTTATCAGTAAGCTTCCACTTCCACAAGTCTGCTCCAAGAAGCCCGGGCAACAGTAATATTTACACGGATTTTTCCCGTGGTTACCGAAGAAAAGGTAAGCTTTCGCCAGGCTGAAAGTATTACCCGTCACCGAACCTCCGCTAACAGTTTGCCAAACGCCGCCATTATCATACTGTACCTGAAAATCTGAAATACCATAATTGTCAGCCGGCGTAGTAGCGTCTATTGACACGCAACTGCCAAAACAATTTGCCAAAGTATAAACATCAATCTCGCTAATACTCTTAGACCCACTAAAATCTGCTTCCACCCATGACGGCGGCCCACTGGCATCGTTCCAGCCGCCTCCGGTTCCGCCATTGGCCCAATTATTGCCCAAACGGTCGCCATCGTTAATATCGGCAATCGGGTAAGAGCTGCTGTACTGAGAGGACGCGGTAGTCACTCCGCCGTTTATGGCGGCCGCATAATTCGTAGTATTTACGCTACTGCCGGAACCGCCGGAAGAATTTGGGACCATAACACGGATTTTTCTGCCGACGTCGCTGTTTTGGGAACTGACGTCCACCGCCGTCTGCTCAAAATATGGAATACCTTTGGGCTGACCAGTACTATCAAAGGTCTCCAGCTGGATATAAATCGGATTGCCCCCCGGGTTTGGATTAAACACCACCAATTCCTGCTGCATGCTTGGATCCAAAATCCAGGTGCAAGAACCATTCACACAGCCGAGAAAGCTGGTAAGGGGATAAATATCAGCGCCGGCAAAAGCTTGCCCGCCTCCGGTGGTCGGCTGCCAATAATTATCTTTGCTGGGATCGGCCGGGGACGGAACACTGCAGGGCACTGTAACGTAACCAGCAGAGCCACTAGCGTCAAATTCGCACAAATAAACTTTCAAATGATTAGTATTGCCGGTGGAAAGATAAGTGAGGGTGAGCTTGCCGTAACCGCTGCCGCCGGTGGGATTTTGGGGGTCATAGAATAAATAATGTTTAGCCGCGGCGGGAAACTGGTTGCCAACTATGTCGGGCGAAACCGGGATGCTGTCCTGCTGGACCGGGTCGGCAATGGAACTGGTCACCGCGCTGTTAATTACAGTGTTGCCCACCGAAGTAGAAAAGCAGTTCGGCAAAGAAGTGTCGCATTGGCCGCTGTGGACGGTATTGATCCCCCTTTTCAGATTATACAAAGCCTGCTCGGCCACTGCCGCGGCGCCGTAATAGGAAGGTTCCGTCCGCAGCAAATCGCCGCTGCTCCTGACTTCCACGAACAAAATCGTGGCCACGCTGAAACTAATGGCCAAAATGGAAGACAGCACCAAAATGGCCAAAAGCAGGGTTACGCCTTGCTGCCGAGCAAATTTCCGCATTTTTTTTTGCCGATCATCCATACTTGGCATAAAATAAACTAATGAAGAACGTTATAATCATTGCTGGAAATCGTGGTTTGATAATAAATGTCGGTTTGCTCTCCGGTCGGCAACAGGACGTGAAATTGCGCCACAATGGTTACGAACGGCTGGATTCTGGGATAACTGGCGGAATAATCCGTGCAAGTGGAAGCGTAAGGATCACAAATCGGCCGGACAAAAAAATACAGTTGCCGGACGCTGACATTGGGCGAAGTTAAAATCTCAACCGGCAAACTATTTTTTTGCAACGCCAAAATGGGTTTAGAGTTGGTGCCCGTGACGCCAAAAGTGGACGGCGGAAAAGATACGTCCACATACGCGCCGGCCGTCTTACCGGCGGTATTACTGGGTCCATAAGCCAAATAAAAACATTCGGCATCGCCATCTGCGGTTTGGATGGACAGCCGGTTATCTTTGGCGGCGTAAGTACTGCCAACAGGCGAAAGAACGGCAGGGGGGGCGCAAGGCCCAACTGCCGGCAAAGCCGTGATGCTAGCGCCGACGCCTGAAACCCGATAGTCAATCTGCCCGTTGCGCACCTCTTTGGCGATATTTTCCACTAAATCCCGCATGCTTTGGCTGGCCTGGCGCAAAGCTTCGCTGCGGCGGTTGATTTTTAAAGTGTAATTGAACATGGTCATCAAAGCCGACACCACAATGACAAAAATCGTGGTCGCGACGACAATCTCCATCAAAGTGAATCCCTGTTCCGCGGAAGGACGCGGATAACTACGCGGAAGCGAAGCGGATACCTTATCCCTCGCGCTGTCGTAAACCACCCTTTTGATCTCCAATTTTTTCGGCCCAAAATTTATCAGCAAGCCCACTTTGTATTCGGAACCTTTTAAATATTTCCAAAATTGATCGTAATCCTGTTCGGTTAAGAAGTCCTTTGATTTAATTTCAACCAGAACCTTATCCTCTACAACCGCATCGGGGACATAGTAGCCGACTTTCTGGCCATCGTAATAAATTGTGATTCTCTTTTGCGTTTCTACTTTACGGCCTCTTTTTATAAGTTCGATTACCAACGCTCTTTCCACCACCTTCTCTTTAAATGCTCCGGCAAATGTTTTCCAAACCGAAAAACTCGCGCCCCTGATGTCAAATGTGATACCTCTATATAATAAATTATCCATATAGATTCCGCGTTTAATCCGCGTCGCTATCCGCGTAATTTCCGCGGTTAATAGTTTTTCCAATTGGTCAAATAATAATCCAGTTCCAAACGACAGGTCGGACTGGCCTGGCTGAAATCCGTCGCCCGCGGGCACTTTTTGTCCACCCACCAAACCTGGGACTGCACTTTAAGCATGGGGCCGATGTCGCTGTCGTCATAAGAATTAGGCGGGGGGCTAGGATGGTTGTATGGCGCGGTAAAATCCAAAGTCAGGATAATTTTACGGCAATAATCAGACATATTTACTCCGTTTTGGCAGGGCGTGCCGCCGTTGGGAGAATAGTAGAATCCTTGGTTGTTGGCGTTAATTGGGTCGTACTGTAAGCCGAAATTAAAGTTATTATTTTTGTCATTGGTTAAAATCCAATAGGCAGCAGTGGTTTTGGTCTCATCCGAACTCAAAAAATAGTTATCCGATGAGTCGCCGCCCTGGCAATTGCCCACACCTTGATTTTTCTTCGGATTAAGGCAATAAGGCGTGATTTGAAGATTTTTGTCTCCGAGCCAATTTTTATAGCAGGAAGCATCGGGCTGCCCGACCGGCGTAGAGGTAAAATCATAACAATTTGTATCAATTGTAGTTTGCTGCAGCCAGTTGGTGTCGCGCATATCCTTAACCGCTTCAATCCCCTCCCGGGCCAGACCGGTGGCGATAATCTGCTTGGTAATGCCGGTAGAAGTACTGAGCGCGTAAATCGCCAAGCCCAAAGCGGCGCTCACGCCCATCACCAGCATAAACACGGCAACCAAAGTTTCAATCAAGGTTTGGCCGTTTTGTTCCGTAATTATTTTTAAGTTTATAAATTTATCCATAGTTCAACAATTTAACAATTAAGCAATGATAACAATTGTTTTATTGTTAAATTGTTTAATTGCTACGCCTACAACAAACGATCGTCTTAATTACTGCAGCTTACTCCGTCTTTAGTAGGACAAATTATGCCGCTGACTCCGCGGACCATAACCTGCCTGATGTTTAACCCCGAGGAATCAGCCAAAGTTATAACCGCGTAAGAATCGGTAGTGGTATTGTAGCCGCTGGTATTTACGACGTAATTTAAAATATTGGCGTAATCGTCACCTGATTGGAAATTATTGGAAACGCAGCCGGCATTAAAATAAACCTGGGCAAACGGCGCGCTAAAGCCCAGTAGGCTGCAGCCCGCCGCCTGTACATGGGGCACGGTTGAATCCTCCATGGTGATTGTCACCGGCGTGGAGGAAACCTGTACACCAGGGGGCAAAGTATAGCTTTCCACGCTCACCAGACCCGGCGGCGTGGGCGTGGCGGAAGCGTTATAGATTGCCTGCAAAGTGTAGACCTGCCGGCTTTGGGCGGTAGCACCGTCAAACTTTAAAAGGAAAAACTCCCCGTACTGGCCGTTGGGCAATTGGCGGGCGGATAAAGTGTAACTCTGGGCTTTGCGCAAATTCGTGACCAACTCGTTTTGCGCGATGTTCAGATTCCGATCCACACGCTGCCCCGGAAGATTGACGGTGAACAGCAGCAACATAACGGCCATAATTGAAATAACAACCAATAATTCAATTATAGTAAATCCAACTCCATTTTTCGCAAAAAGGATAGTAGTTTTGTTTTTAATTTTAGCTCCTGGCCTCGTTATCCCCATATATTAATTATAACAGGATTATGTATTTTGTCATTTCTGGATGAATTAGCCGCCAAAACCCAATAAAGACAAGTACCAATGCAGCAGCTGCGGACCGTAAAACAAGCTTATTGCCGCTCCCAAGCTCAAAAAAGTGCCGAACGGCAGTTTGCTTTTTAGGGTTTTTTTGCCAATGGCCAATAACAACAAACCGGTCGCTCCCCCTAAAAAGACAGCCGCTAATAAAGCAATTCCAGCCTGCGGCCAGCTCAAGGCCAAGCCTAAAAATCCCGCCAGCTTGACGTCGCCAAAGCCCATCCATTGCCCTTTGGAAACATACCACAGCAAAAAAAACGGCAAAGCGCAAAATACCGCCATTGCCAATGCCAAAACGATTTCGCTTTGCCGGCTAAACAAAGGCAAACGGCCGGCTATGGCTATGGCGATATCTAAAAGCAAGACTCCGGCGGCGCCGGTTATGAGCACGCTGTCCAAAATTAGATAATGCTCCAAATCGATGACGAAAATCACCAACAGACACGATAAAATCAAACAGATTTTAGCCAAAACCAAAACCGAAAAAACGGAAATGGGGGCAAAATAAGCGGCCGCCAGAGCAAACAACAAGCCGGCCAGCAACTCAATTAACGGGTAACGAAAAGAAATCTTTTTGCCGCAGCCGCGGCACTTGCCGCCCAAGGCGATAAAACTGAACAGCGGCACCAAGTCGGAGGCCGGCAAAACGCGGCCGCAGGCCGGGCAATGGGAGCGCCCGGTCAGGCTTTGGCCTTCGGGCAGACGCAAAATCACCACGTTGAGAAAACTGCCGACCACGGCGCCGAAGATAAAACTTAAAGCCAACTCAAGAAATTGCATTAGAGTTTCGGGTAAATTAAGGTTAACGGTACGTCCCGGATGTTTTGGCCGCGCTTGGCCAAAAACCACAAATATTTGAGCTTGGGGTCGCTGACATTGGTTTTATAAGCGCGCTCCAGCGTGGCTAAAAAATTACCCCGGTCATTCTGTTCCTGATAAATTTTCGCCTCCAGCAACAAAGAAGGCAACAAGTCCGGCTTTAAGACCAGGCTGGAATCTAAATAATGAAGCGCTTGCCCGTAGTCTTTTTTTACCAAATAATAAAATCCCAGCTCGCCGTAACGATCGGCTGAAGTCGGATCAATCTTGAGGGCCCCGGTCATGGCGGCTATGCCGCCATCCAAATAACGGCTGTCCTGGGTAAAGCCGTAAAGATCAAAATAGGCGTTGGCCGCGAGGACCTGGGTGTCAGCCTGGTCCGGATGCAGCCGCTTTAGGGCGCCGATCTGGCCGGCAACTTTGGCCGGGGCAACGCGCAGGCGAGTTTGGGTTTCAATCAAATAAAACCGCGGCGAGGAATTTCCCGGGTCAAGGCGCGCGGACACAGTCAACAGGGAATCGGCCAAGCCGTAATTGCCGGCCGAGTAAGCGCTGCGGCCAAAGTATAAAGTCGTTTGACCTAAAAACAAACAGACGCCCCAGACAATAAAAAATACTCCGCAGGCCGCGGCCGGAACGAGAAAAGCAAGCGGCAGCTTAACGCTTTGTTTGGGGACCGAGCTCTCGGATAAAATTCCACCGAGCAACACGCCGAGCAGCAAATACAAAGGAATTGACACCGGGGTAAAGGCCGCCGAAATCACAAACACCGTCAAAGCACATAAGACACCAAGCAATAAAGGGTCCCTGTCCGCGCGAAACCGGCGCAATCCCCGTCCGGCGGCAAGGACGACGAGGCCGAAAAACAGCACTAGCAGCGGCAATCCGCCGGTAACGGCCAAAAAAATCCACAAATTATGGGGGTCGTCAAAAACACCGATAGCCGCGGGCCGGGGTAGATGTTCATAAAATAAGGCAAAATTTCCCAAACCGACCCCAACCAAAGGGTGCTGGATTATGGCCTGCAAAGACTTTTGCCAAACCTCCAGCCGAAAATCGATATTATTGTCATTAAAATTCAAATAAAAGCTGTCCGGCCGCCCGATTTGGACAATAGCCAAAACCGCGGTTACCAGGGCTACAGCAGCGACAGTCGGCAACGGCTTAAACCTCCGCCGATATTTGCCGATTAACAATATAAACCCCACCGCCGCCCCGCCCAAAAGGCCGAGCAAGGCCCCGCGGCTGGCCAAAATCGCCAGGGACGACAACATAAAAAATCCAGCCAGCGCGTAAAACGCTCTGGCGGCAAACGCCTTGCTCTGCCGCCAGAATACCAAAACCAGCGGCATTAAACAGGCCATAAACATGGAAGAAAAATTCGGATTGCCCAAAAAACTCGGCGCCGCGCGAAAAAACAGGTCAGTGGTGTCCCCAAAATATAAAGTCAGGCCAAAACTTTCAAGAAGTGATTTCAGGGCAATCAACAAAGCGTCCACGCATAAAATCTTCAATAAAAACCGCCAGCGCTCACCATCCAAACAATCGCACAGCATTGCCACGGTCAGCGCCCATAGGGCCAAAAATACAAAACCGTTGGTGAACCGGTAATAAAAGCCGAAAAAACCGTACCACTTGTCCGGCGCGAAAGCAGCGGCCAAAAACGCCCAGATTACAATCCCGATTAGAAACCAATGCGTTGCGGAAAGTCGGACAAATCGGAAATTGGACAAATCGGAAGATTCTCCCGTCTGATTTTTCCGACCTTCCGACCGTTCCGACCTTCCGCCTCGCCCAAACCAATAACGCGCAACCGAAAAAAATCAGCCAAACGGCAAATTTGGCGGTCTCAAAATTTTCGTCGGCAAAGATGCTCAAAGCCAGCGGGACCAAAAAAACTATAAAGGACAAAGTGGAAAAAAGCGCGTCATCACGGTAGGGCCAGCGGAGTTTTTGCAGATTAACTTTCATTGGAGGAAAATTTGTGTCTATTAACAATACAACAATTTAACAATATAACAATTGTTTAATTGCTCGATTGTTGAATTATTGGAAAGAAGCCTGAACAATTTCAAAATTGACTATCTTGATTAACCTGGTTCCACCCCGCCAGAAAACCACTCCACGATGCCGACAGGCAATAATCCAGCTTGAACGTCTGTGCTGTCGGGCGCTGATAATCAAAACTTAGCGGGCATTGGCCGGAAGACAAATCGCGCGGCGGAAAAGCGTTAAAATAATTCAACATCAAATTGGCGTCGCCGCTATATTCCGCGGCCGTAGGATACCTTTGCTGGTCACCATAAAAATAGTGCAGGCCTTTGGCCAAACTGCCGGCGTTATTTAAAACCGCCTCGCTCTGAGCCAGGGCCTTGCCTTCGTCCGCGCCGGCCGAGACGGTCAATAACAAAATAACAGCCGCGGCCAGGACTGTTAGTAATTGTGCAAGATATTTTGATGGTAGCAAAATCACAAATAGTAAACTCACCAGAATATTTCCCCCCGCCAAGCGGGGGGAAATATTCTGAATTTCAGACTAAATTAGTTAATTCCGGCCTGAGTCAGGGTGTGATAACCAGCGGAAAGGCTGCCGGTCGTTCCGCCGAGACAGAAACTAATCGCGTAACCGTTGGTGAGCGGCCCGGTTGATCCCACATACTGATAATCGTTGCTTCCCGGAGAAGTGCAGACGGGGTTGGTACCATCGGCCGGGGTCGGAGCAACCGGAATCGTACCGATATACTTGGGCGATATACTCTGATTAGCCGCAAAAACACACTTATCCAAGATACAAGTGCCGGCGGCCGTCGTGGTTGGATAGCTGTTGCTGTCGTTAAAGAACAGCTCCATAGCGCTGGCCAGCTGGCGGACATCGGCAATCCTTTTGGCGTCCCTGGCCTTGGCTCGAGCCGAGTTAAGGGCAAGGAGGACCACGGAAGCCAACAAACCGATGATGGCGATAACGACCAACAATTCAATTAAAGTAAAACCTTTATTTTTGTTTCGCAATATTTTCACCCCCAATCGAGGAGTAAGCCAGGGGCCTACTGCGTTAGGGCACATTCTTGAAACCCCCAGTGGGATCGCAAAAAAATGCTTAATACTTAATTAATTATACTAAAATCATGGATATTAGGCAAGCCAAGTTATACACAGAGCATTCGCAAATATACAAATTCGCTTTGGGAACAGTAATAGGTTGTAAGTTATAGCGGCCGGTACAGTAATAAGTATTAAGGAGTTGGCCTGGTTTTGCCCGAAAACCTATCACTTACAACTAAACTGGCAGCCACAACTTATAACTATTCACCTTTTAACGTTTGCGAATACTACCCGGCGGTATTGGCCAAATTGTATATCGGCATCAAAATGCCGGCCACTAAAACCCCCACGCCAATGCCCAGGACAATCATAATCAGCGGCTCCAGCAAAGTCGTCAAAGTTGAGACGGAAGCGTCAACTTCCTGCTCGTAAAACACCGCCAGCTTGCCCAAAATCTCATCCAATTGGGCGGTCTGTTCCCCGACCCGGACCATCTGCACCACCAACGCGGGAAATTCTTTGTGGCCTAACAGCCCGTCGCTGATGGATTTTCCGGCCTGAATGTTGCTGATGGTTTCCAAAAGAATGTCGCGGTAAATGGTATTGCCGATAATATCACTGACGATTTCCAAAGCCTTGATAATCGGAATCCCGCCCCTAACTAATGTGGAGAGGTTTCTGGAAAACCTTGCCAAATATATTTTGGTAAAAATCCCCCCGATTATGGGAAATTTAATTTTTACCACGTCCAGCTGGCGGCGCCCGACAGGCGTGTTGGCGTAAAAACGCACCCCAAACACCGCTGCGGCTATCATCAAAAGCAGCGCCCACCAATACTTGTTGAAAAAATCGGTAAAAGCTATAAGCGCCACGGAAATCGGCGGCAGGCTGCCGCCTTGTTCCTCCAGCACCGAGGTCAAATTGGGCAGAACAAATTTGAACATCAGGCCGAGGACAAGCAACATCGCGCTTAACACAAAAGCCGGATACATCATGGCGCCTTTAACTTTGCGGCGCAACTCATAATCTTTATCCAATTGGTCAGCCAAATAAACCAGCGACTTGTCCAAAGAACCGGAAGCCTCGCCGGAGCGGATCAGACTGATATAGACATTACTGAAAACTTCGTCGTGGCGGGCCAAAGCCTGCGACAGGCTTTCCCCGTTTTCAATCGCCGCGATAATATCTTTTATGACCGTTAGGAGATGTTTGGAGTTAATTTGCTCCAGCAGAATCCGCAAAGACTGCAAAATCGGCACGCGCGCCGAAATCAAAGTAGCCAGCTGGCGGGAAAACATTACCAGGTCTTTGTTACTGACCGAACGGCCGAAAGGGTTTAGGCGCGCCCAATTGTCTTCCGATTTTTGGCTGATGCTGAGGACAAGCAGACCGTTTTCTTCCAACAGCTGTTCGGCGCGGCCTTCGTCGGTCGCGATAACCTCGCCGGCTTTGATTTGTCCGTCTTTATTGCGGGCTTTGTAAGTAAATTTCATATACCGCGGATATATTACGCGGATTACTACGCGGATCTGACGCTGATGCCCGCGTTTCCGCGTTTTATCTGCGTCGCTATCCGCGTCTAATCCGCGGCCTTAAGACACTAACGAGAGAAAATAATCATTATCCAGCACGTAATTCCGGGCAACTTCAAACTCCACCTGCCCCTGCTTGACCAACAGCGCCAAAGTCTTGTCCAACGGTACCATCCCTTCCTCCAGACTGGTATGGATGATATTGGGAATTTCGTAAATCTTGTTGTCCCTAATGACATTGCGGATGGCGTGGTTAGTGACCATAATCTCATAGGCCGGTACCCTGCCGCCCCCGACCTTGGGCAGCAGCCGCAAGGAGACCACGCCGGCCAGCACCGAGGCCAGCTGGCTGCGGATTTGCTGCTGCTGCTCCGCCCCAAACACGTCAACGACGCGGTCAATGCTTTGGCCAGCGTCGTTGGTATGCAAGGTGGCAAACACCAAATGTCCGGTTTCGGCAATAGTCAAAGCCGCGGAGATGGATTCCAAATCACGCATCTCTCCGAGCAGCACGACGTTAATGTCTTCCCGCAAAGCGGACCTCAAAGCCTCCCCAAACGTTGGTGTGTCCAACAATAACTCCCGCTGGCTGATGACTGATTGGTTAGGCGTGAATACAAACTCAATCGGATCCTCAATGGTCAAAATGTGTTCAGCCCGCGTATTGTTAATTTCGTTGATCATGGCAGCCAAAGCGGTGGACTTGCCGTGGCCGGTGGGGCCGACAATTAAAACTAGTCCCTGTTTGCGCTCAATGAAACTTCTTAGGATCGGCGGTAAATTCAGTTCTTCCAAAGTCTTAATGCGGTTGGGGATCACCCGCAAAGCCACGCTGATAACCCCTTTTTGGCGATAAGCGTTCACGCGAAAACGGACATTATCCTTAAAGGCGTAAGAAAAATCAATTTGCATCTGCTCGCCAAACAATTTTTGTTGGACCGGGGTCAAGAGCACCTGGAGCAGGTCGGAGATGACGTCTTGGCTGAGGACCTGATAATTGTCCAGCCGCAGGAGAGCCGTATCGACCCGGATAATCGGCGGTTCGCCCGCAATCAAATGCAAATCCGAAGCGTCGCGCTCCAGCACAATTGACAGCAATTTATTTAATTCCAGTTCGTTGGCTTTGTACATATTAAAACCTTTGACCATTGACTTTTGACATTTGACGTTCTGCGGCCGCAGTCTGTCAAAGGTCAATTGTCAAATGTTAAATGTTCATTTTAAAAGCATCTTTACTATCGCCGTTATATCCTGCGGCTTGGTCAGTTTGCGGTCCACGTGGGCATTGATGCCGGCAACCGTTAAGTTTCTGACTGCAGCCAAGTCCGCTCCTAGTCCGATTGTTATGATTAATAATTGCGGATAACTTTCTCTAATGCGGGTTAAAAAATGCGGGGCAGAGGCTCTGTGCTCAGCGGCAAAAGGATCAACCAGCAACAAATGCGGGACAAATTCGACTAACTCGGCATCCAAATTATCCAGCCGGTCGCAGGATTTCACAAAATAATTTGCCGCACTCAAGTGGTAAGCATAGAGGGCGCAGGCGTAAATTTCCGGCTCCACGATCATAATTTTTTTGCGCAAAGGCTGCCGGCCGGTCAACTCACGGACATCAAATTTTTGTTTAAAAATATAAGCCATAAATTCATTAAATAAAATTTGATAATTAAGTAAAATTGTAGAATTTGCTGCAGTAAATTTTACTTAATTTTATTTAATTTCTAAATTTTATTTAATTACATTATTCCGTGGTCACCCGGATAATCTCCTCCATGGTGGTCTCGCCGCGCAGGATCTTAATTACGCCATCCTGCTTCATGGTAATCATGCCCAGCTTGGCCGCCTCTTCGTAAAGCCTGCGGGTGGAAGATTTGGACAGTACCAGGTCCTGGATGTCGGGCGTCACCGGCAGCACTTCATAAATGCCGGACCGGCCGTTATAGCCGGTGTGGCCGCACTTTTCGCAGCCCGCCCCTTTAAACACCTTTAAGTTTTTCCGGTCCAGGCCCTCAAAATATTCTTCGGGCACGTTTTCCAAAGACTTCCGGATTTCTTCTTCCACCGCCTTAGTCAGCGGAATTTCCTGCTTGCAATCGGGGCAAATTTTCCTCACCAGGCGCTGCGCCATAATCAGATTGACCGAAGCGGTGAGCAAAAACGGCTCAATGCCCATGTCAATCATGCGCGGCATGGCGCCGACGGAATTATTAGTATGCAGCGTACTAAACAGTAAGTGGCCGGTCAGCGCCGCGTGCACCGCGATTTCCGCCGTCTCCTTATCGCGGATTTCGCCGACCATAATAATGTTGGGATCCTGGCGCAACATACTACGCAGGCCGTTGGCAAAAGTCAGGCCGATGTCGGGATTAATCTGGCTCTGATTCACGCCCTCAATAAAATATTCCACCGGGTCTTCCAAAGTGAGGATGTTGACGGTCGGCGTGTTCAAAATGGACAAAATTGAATACAGCGTAGTGGACTTGCCGCTGCCGGTCGGGCCGGTAATCAAAAAAATGCCGTGGGTTTTCTTGATATTCTCCTTAATCCAGGTCAGCCCCAGGCCGCGAATGCCCAGCTGCTCCAGCGTCGGCGCGTTAGTGGTCTTGTCCAAAATGCGCATGACGATTTTTTCCCCATAAATCAAAGGCAAAATGGAGACGCGCAAATCCACGGATTTTTTGCCGACATCCACGTGGAAGCGCCCGTCCTGCGGCAGCCGTGACTCGTCAATTTTCAGGTTGGATAAAATTTTAATCCTGCTGACAATGGCGGAATGGATGCTTTTGGGCAGCATCAGGGAAGTATGCAAAATGCCGTCGATGCGGTAGCGCACGCGCACGTCTTTTTCCGAAGGCTCCACGTGGATATCCGAAGCGTTTCCTTCAATGGCGTTGGACAAAATCACGTCCACAATTTTAATAATCGGCGCCTCTTCGATCACCGGCGGCTTTGCCGCCTGCGCTTCTGGCCGTCGGCTTTTTCTCCCCGACGGTTTCCTTGCTCTGGAAATCTTTCAGCGCCTCCCCCACCACTTTCTTTAAATTCCGCTTCTTGCCGATGACCACGTCAATGGAAGTCTCCGAGGCCAGGTACAGCTGCACCTGCAAATTCTGCTTCTGGCCCAAAAATTCCAAAGCCTCCAGAGCGGAAAAATTGCCCGGATCGGTCACCGCCACCCTGAGCACCTGCCCCTGTAGGTCAAACGGGGCGAACTTATAAAAATTCATGGATTCCTGCGGAATCAGCGTCAGCACTGCCACCGGCACCTGGGTTTGGCGCAAATCCACATAGGGAATATTAAAAAAAGCGGCTTTCGCCTTGGCCAGATCTTCCTCATCCAGAACTTTCTGGGCAACCAGCAGTTGGACCAAACCGGGGCCGCCGAGCTTCTGCGTGGATTTTACCTCGGCCAGCGTTTGCGGCTTGACAAAACCGTTGGTCACTAAAAATTGTTCAAAGCTCTCGGCAGTATTGGTCTTTGGCTGCGTGTCCATACTAAGGTAAATTAGATTATCGCGAAGGCGCGGAAACCGGCACTTGGATTAGAGGCTGGGTATACGCCTGGTGGATTTGGTCATAAATGCCGACTTCCGTGCTGGTATTTAAGGTCGGGAAAAAAATCGCGTCATACTGCAGGCCTTGCTTGTAAAGGATGCCCGTAAAATCCAATTTTCCGCCATAAGGCAGCAAAGGATTGGCCGCACCCGCGGCAACGCCCGAAGCAGGCAACGCAGAAACCGAAACCGCGGCAGGGGGGGGAGCGCTACCCTTATACAAACCGTTATACAAAACAACTCCGCTGCCGCCGAAAGCCACAATAATCACGATAATTTGGATGAGCTTTTTTTTATCCATACCCGGTAAAACTTCTTTACAATTAAATTAAAATTAAGGCGCGCTGGCAGGGGCAAAATAATACATCGTGAAAGTCAGTTTCATGTCCAGTTGGCCATTACTGCCCGCGCTCAAACTCAAAGCGGAAACGTCCATAATCCGACCGTAGTTTTCCAGTTTTTTCAACAAATCCACCAACTGCCCAAAGCTGCCGCCGACACTGACATTTACAGTCAAACTGTTCAGCGAACGCTGAACCGCAAAAGGATTTTCTAAAAGCGCCAAATTGCCGGCGTCAACGCCACCGCCCGTTTCGTTAACGCTAATGTCCCCGACCGAAACCGCGCTGGAGGAAAATAACTGTTGCAAAAGCATTTGGGTTCTTATTCCCCGCTCGTTTAAAGGCAGCGCCTGGTCCAAACGGCTGACATCAGCCGAAGATTGAATTAAGTGCTGGCTTAAATCCTGGAGGGTTTTTACGTCGCTTTCCAAACTTTGCCGCCGCGTGTCTAAACTGTCCAACTGCGCCTGTTTGCTCTTGACCTCAGCCAGTTTGGGAGTCAGCAAAAAGAAATAAAACAATATCCCAATCACCACCAGCAAAAACGCCTCCAAAACGGCATTGCGGGAAGCCTTGATGGAAGAAGGCACTTGCAGTTTGGGCATTTTGTTTTGAAAATTGATATCCATAAATTACTGCCCGCTTAATTTGGAAGGGTCCTGGTATTGGAGTAAGGACGAATTAAAATTAAATCTGGCGTCAAAACTGTAAGCCGTCTGGCCGCCGGAGACGATTTTTCCCACCGCGCCGATGCGGAGATTATTAAAATTAGCGTTAAATTCCGGCCGGTCAAACACCTGCAAAAATTTATCAACGGCCAGTAAATCCGGCACGGAAACCGCAACGTCCAATTGGCCGTCTTTGGTGGCGCTAATGCTGGTGAAACTGGCCTGCTTTAAAGTTACCTTGGCCAAAGCCGGAAACAGGTTGGACCAATAAAGGTGCTTGCCTATCAAACCGTCAAATTGCTGCAGCTGCGCCTGCCTGGTATATAATTCATCCCGATTGTTGACGCCGCTGACAGTCTGCTGTGCCTGACTGATCGCCACTTGCTCGCAGATAATTTTTTATCTATATCGCCGGTTTAACAAACTGCCAACCGTAAAAACCAAACAAAGCAATACCAACAGCATCAGTAATTTAACAAAGACCGAAGCGGCGGTCTGCCAAACGTCTCAACGGAAGTTTTTTGTTTTAGCAGGTTTATTTGAGCCATATTTTTATTAAATAAAATTTGATAATTAAATAAAATTGTGGGATTTACTGCAGCAAATTTTACTTAATTTTATTTAATTTCTAAATTTTACTTAATTGCTATCATTCTTGACGAAGCGCTAAACCGATGGCAATGGGCAGGCTAAGCGAGTAACGTTCAAGCACCGGAGCCAAACTTTTGCCGTAACTGATGGTTTTTAAGGGATTCCCCAACTCCACGGCCACCTGCAAATCACTGAAATAACTCCTTAATGGCCGGCAAATTGGCGCCGCCTCCCACTAAAATTATTTTTTCCAATTTTTTATTGTTTTGCGATTGGTATAACATCAATAATTGTTTGGCTTCGGTTTTTATCACACTGAAGATCGGCTTAATGGCGTCGGGAATAAAACTGGTGCCGGAAACGCCGAAATCACGCTTAAACTGTTCCGCCCGCGCGATGCTGATATTCAAAGTTTGGGCGATTTTATCGGTAATCGTCTCTCCGCCGATGTTCAGGTTGCGGCTGAGCCTCAAATAGCCGTTTTCAATAATGTTCAACCCGGTGCTCTTTGCCCCTATATCTATTATAACACAATTCATCGGGGCATTGCCGACCAAGGAACGGATTAAAGCCAGGCCCTCAATTTCCCCAACCTCGTGCTCCAGCCCGGCCGCCTCAAACAGCCGGCGATAATTGCGGGTCACCTGCTTGGGTACCGCAGTAAGTAAAATTTTCACCGCCTCCTTACCGCCCGAGTCCTTGCTAATGACCACCCAGTCCATGTCAACGTCCGTCAAAGCCAACGGCACGTACTTTTTGGCCTCATGCTCCACGGCGTTGCCGAGTTCCGAGGCGCTCATAGGCGGCAGCTCAATGACGGAACTGAATACGGAAATATTGGGAAAACTGATGACGCAATGGTGGGTGGTGACTCCGGCACGGGCCAGCAAAGCCTTGAGTAGTTTAGCCATTTCCGGCAGCGCCATTTCATCGTTTTTCCCGCCCAACTGATAAGGAGTATTGACTATACCGTAAGTTTCCAGCCTGGGGTTTCCGGTGTGGTCAATTTGCGCGATCTTGATATTGGCCGTCCCGATATCAACCCCCAAAATGGATTTTTTTTTGGCAAAAAACTTGGAAAAAAGCATGGGTATTTTACTGGCCTTAGTTTTGATTTCCGATTATCTGCCAAAATAAAGGAAAACTTTGGTTTCTGGGAAAGTGATTATGAAAGACACATTAATCATAATACATTTACGGACAGTTGTCAAAAAACCGTCAATCTGATAAAATAAGAAGCGATACCAATATACGAATTGCATACTAATGACACGAATTCGCGGCATTCGTATGCAATTCGTGGATTAGTATCGCCCAGGGGTGTGTAGCTCCCTCCTTCGCTAAAGCTACGGAGGGCGAGACAATAATTATACCATCAATTATATTATAGCGGTCTTGCCCTGCGAAGTCTCGACGAAGCAGGGGTGTGTAGCTCAGTGGTAGAGCACGTCACTGATAATGACGGGGTCGCAGGTCCGATCCCTGCCACACCACCAGCTTTCGCTAAAGCTTCGGCTGGCTTCGCCACAACAACAAATTTTCATGTACTGTCAGCCTTCTATAAATGCGCAGCAAGCGAAGGCTGCGCGCCGAAGTCTGACGAAGGCGGGCCGGATGTTTTACGTATACTTATTACAAAGCATTCTACGTCCTCAAGAGCACTATGTTGGCTTTTCCGAAGACTTAAAAGAGCGCCTTAAAGACCACAATTCCGGCAAATCAGTACATACCAACAAATTTAAGCCTTGGAAATTAGTTGGATATTTTGCATTTAGTGACATACAAACCGCAAAAGATTTTGAATATTATCTAAAAACAGGATCCGGAAGAGCATTTTTAAATAAACATTTTCTAAAAAAATAGCTATGCGCTTCTTTCTCTCCCCTCTTGTTTTCATTGCCGGCTTCCTGCTGATGAAATATTCGGTGCAGGTTACCGACCAGTTTTCCGGCAAAATCGATTTGGCGGAAAAATACCTGGGCACCGGCATCGGCGCCGGCACTTATACTTTTTGGAAACTCTTCGGATTATGTTTGTGCATTTTGAGCGTACTGTGGCTTTTTAACAAATTGCCCGGCGGCGGCAATAACGTCCAGGAACTGGGCAGTCCGACTTCGATGACAATACAGATGATGATATAAAGATCCCAGCGGATCAGCTTAAAAACTTTCTTAGCTCCTCGGCTCGCTTGTCCCGCAAGCGGGACAGACTCGCCTACACAGCTCAATAATAATCCCGAGGGCCAATCCTTCGGGTTTTTCAAACTTGTGATGTCAATTGTTAATTGTTAATTGTTAATTGTTTTTAACAAGGGCCTATAGCATAGTGGTAGTGCACTCGGTTTGCATCCGAGGGGTGGCGGTTCGATTCCGCCTAGGTCCACCATTCGAATCATCCCGCTCAGCGGGACTCGCTCGTGGTCTCCGGCCAAATCGAAGCGAGTTTTGTGTTCCCAGAATTGCCATGAGACGATAACCGCCTAATAGGCGGTTTTGATTATCTTGCGTATTTTCTATATAATGTGATATATGCTTCAGACTTTCAAAAAAGCTACCGCTGCCGCCTTAAAAGAAATTGCTGATGAAAAAAAGGTTCGCAAGACGGACGAGCTTTTTTTGTTGTTTAGCATGGGCAGCCAGTTTGACCATTTGATAAAGCAAAAACTAGACGCTTTGGGCGTTTTTTGTTTGGTGGCAGATCCGGCTTCCGTGACAGCCAATGATGTGCGGATGATAAAGCCTATTGGCATTATCCTTTCCGGCGGTCCGGCTTCGGCTTATGAATTGCCGCCGTTTGACGGAAAATTTTTGATCTTGGAATTCCGGTTTTGGGTATTTGCCTGGGTTTCCAAATGTGGGCGTACCATATTGGCGTTGCCGGTAACGCTTTCCGATAAGCGCGAATTTGGCACACATACTTTCAAGTTTACCGATAATAATCCGCTGTTTGCCAAGGCGTGGCCCAAAACAATCAAAGTTTTGGAAAGCCACGGCGATAATATTATCCGCTCGATCGATAGATAAAAATTTTTGGCACAACAGACAACGCGCCGGTGGCCGCCGGGAAATTACAAACATTTGTGGGGCGTGCAGTTCCATCCGGAGGTTACGGAAACCGAATTTGGCACAAAAATTTACGAAAATTTCTGCTTTAAAATCTGCGGCGCGCGCGACAGGTATCCCGCCACGGAAGTTGCCAAAAAGAAAATTGCCGATTTGAGAAAATATCGGCAACTCGACGCTCGGTCGAGCAGGCAAAAAAGTTTTGCTGGCACTGTCCGGTGGCACGGATTCTTCGGTGGTGGCGTATTTGCTTAAATCGGCTTTATCGGAAAATCGGAAAATCGGAAAATCGGAAAAATACCACATCCGACTTCCGATATATCCGATTCATCTGATTGCCCGATACTCGGTATTTACATCAAAGGCATTGACCGCCCCGACGACGAAGCCAATGTCAAAAAGTATTTTGGCGGCCAAAACTGGATAAAAGTTAAAATCGTTGACGCGACCGAAGAATTTCTCACCGCGCTTAAAGGCAAAACATTCAATGCGCGATAAAAGAATCGCGATGAGGGGCGTTTACAAAAAAATTCTGGAAGCAAGAGGCAAAAAAATTCAAGGCGGATTTTATTGCCCAGGGCACGCTTTACACCGACGTGTCCGAAACCGGCGGCGGCTACGACTCAGGCTCCAAAAAAGCGCAAATCAAAATCCACCATAATGTTGACTTAAAATTTAGCCTGCCGGAAATAGAGCCACTTATTGACTGCGTCAAAGATACCGGCCGCGAGCTGGGCCGCGCCATTTCTGTCCCCGATGAATTGCTCATCCGCCATCCTTTCCCGGGTCCGGATTGGTCGTGAGGATTGAAGGCGAAGTTACGGCCGAAAAATTCCATACCGCACGTAAAGTTGACGGCATATTCATCGAGGAAATGAAAAGATGGAAATTATATAATTCCATCTGGCAAGCCGGCGCCGTAGTCACGACATCAAACACCACCTGCACCAAAGGCGATGACGCGGCCGAAGGGCATGTCATCGCTTTATGGGCAGTTTGGTCCGTAAACGGTTTTACCGCCCGCGCCGCGGAATTGCCCTATGACTTTTTAAAGCACGTATCGAGACGCATCACTAACGAGATAAGAGAAGTCGGCGCAGTGGTTTATCGCATTTCCGATAAACCTCCCGTTACTATTGAGTGGGGATAATTTTGCATATTTTCCCAAACCTGCTATACTTAAGACGAAATTAAATAGTACCCGTATGTTCGCGACAATTTTAGTGGTTGAGGATGATGCGGAAATGCGCATGGCGCTGGTAAATAAATTAATGCAGCTGCACCACGAAGTCATCCAAGCCGAAGACGGCGAGCAAGCCGTATCTAAATTCCTCAATCAGCACCCTAATTTGATGGTCCTGGATTTATTGCTGCCAAAACTGGGTGGATTCGAAGTTTTGGAATCGCTGAAACGGCAAATGGACCTGACCAAAACGCCGGTAATTATTTACAGCAATTTAAACAAACCTGACTCCTTTGAAAAGGCCAAAAACTTAAACATCAACGATTATTACGTCAAATCACAAACCCAAATTGAAGAGCTCTGCGAGCGAATCCAAAGCATTTTGCAAAGCCAAGCCAGCCCTAAACTGGATTAACCCAAATATTTAAAAGCCTTCCCATAAGGGAAAGCTTTTTTTATTGCGGTTTGACGACGATTTACAGATTATTCCCTCTGATAATTCGGCGCTTCTTTGGTAATGGTCACGTCGTGCACGTGGGACTCTTTCAGCCCCGCGTTGGTAATACGGATAAACTGGGCTTTTTGATGAAGTTCCGTTAAATTCTTCGCACCGCAATATCCCAAACCGGCTTTGAGTCCGCCGACCAGATGGTTGACCACGTTAGACAGCGGCCCTTTGTAAGGCACTCGGCCTTCAATGCCTTCGGGCACCAATTTTTGCAAGTTCATTTCGTTTTCCTGGCCGTACCGGTCGCGGCTGCCCTCTTTCATAGCGCTTAAGCTACCCATGCCGCGATAACTCTTAAAACTCCGGCCCTGATACAAAATCAGTTCACCCGGACTTTCGTCAGTGCCGGCAAACAAGCTGCCGATCATAACGCAATCCGCGCCGGCGGCCAAAGCCTTGGTCACGTCGCCGGAAAATTTAATCCCGCCGTCAGCTACCAAAGGAACTTTGGCCTTGGCAGTCACGGCAGCGCAGTCCATAATCGCGGTAATTTGCGGCACGCCGCTGCCGGAAATAATCCTGGTGGTGCAAATGCTGCCCGGCCCCATGCCGACTTTGACGCCGTCAGCGCCGGCCGTGACCAAAGCTTTCGCGCCGTCGCCAGTAGCCACATTGCCGACCAGCAAATCCACCGAGCCAAAACTTTTTTTGATCTTTTTGGTCGCCTCCAAAACGCGTTTGGTATGGCCATGGGCCGTATCAATGACTAAAATATCCACTTTGGCTTTCACCAATTCCTGGGCGCGGTCCATAAAATCTCCGGTCGCGCCAATGGCCGCAGCCACCAGCAACCTGCCCAAATGGTCTTTGGAAGCGTGCGGATGCGAAATGGTTTTTTGAATATCCTTGACGGTAATTAAACCCTTTAGGATAAAATTTTTGTCCACCACGGGCAATTTTTCCACGCGGTGCTTTTTAAAAATTTCCCTGGCTTGTTCCAAACTCGTGCCGAGCGATGCCGTTATTAAGCCTTTTTTGGTCATTAAATCTTTGACGCGCAAATGCAGGCGCGATTCAAACCGCAAATCGCGGTGCGTCAGAATTCCGAGTAGCTTGTTTTTAGCATCCACCACGGGAAAACCGGAAACGCCGCGCTGCTTCATGACCTGCAAAGCAAAGGCAATGGTGTCCGAAGGCCGCAGGGTTATCGGGTCCACCACCATGCCGCTTTCAAAACGCTTAACCTTATCCACTTCCGCGGCCTGCCGCTGTACGCTCATATTCTTGTGCAGCACGCCAAGGCCGCCGGCCTGGGCCAGCGCTATAGCCAAGCCGCTCTCGGTCACCGTATCCATGGCGCTGCTGATAATAGGAATATTCAAAAAAATGTTCTTGGTGACTTTGGTCCTAGTATCGGTCTCAGCAGGCACAACTTCACTATAACCCGGCTTGAGCAGGACGTCGTCAAAAGTTAAGGCTTTGGGGATGGGATTCATAAATTTCTAATTTCCAATTACCAATTTCCAATAAAAATAATTTGAGTTAGTATACTTGAACTTACAATTTCTGTCCAGTCCTAACTATAATGGCGTTCCGCTCGGGTCCTGTGCCGACCAACAAAATCGGCGTTTGCAGATATTTTTCCAGGCGTTTCAAAAAATCCCGGGCGGATTTTGGCAAATTGGATGTACGATTGATCCCAAAAATATTTTCGCTCCAGCCCGGCCATTGTTCAAAAACCGGCTTAACTTTGTCCATATCCCAGGGCGGGGGCAACTGCCCCGGGTCCAGCAGTTTTCCCTTAAGCCGATAACCAACCACCACGGGAACTTTTTTGACTCCAGATAGCATGTCAAACCGCGTAAGCGCCAGCCATTTTGGGCCGTTGACCCGAATGGCATAAGTCAGCCAGGGGATATCAACAAACCCCACGCTCCGGCCGCGCCCTGTTGTCGCGCCCCGCTCATCGCCCAAAACCTGAAAATACTGCGACCACTCGGCTCCGCTGGCTCTGCCGCTATTGATTTTTTGGAGCGCGGATGATAAAAATTCATCACGTTCTTTTCCCTTAACAAACAATTGCGGATGTTCTTTGGCAAACGACATTGCTTTGTCCCTCGCCCACATTTCCGAAGGGAACGGCCCGCGGCCCACGCGCGTGGGCAAAGTTTTTACCACCATCAGCGTGGCACCAAAAGCCTGCATGGGCAGCCCCGTGCCCACGGCCGCGCCAAAAGCCGCGGAGTTGCCCGAAGACACAAACGGATACGTGCCAAAATGACTGTCTAGCCCCAAAGCCTGGGCGCCTTCAAACAGCATGCGCTTGTGTTTTTGGACTCCTTGATGAAGTACAAACGAAGTATCGGTAACAAAAGGTTTAATTTTTGGCGCGAACGCCCTAAGCGTATCGGCCACTTCGGGTGGGGTCGGAAATCCGGAAATTGCGAGGAGTGCAGCCGATTTATCCGCCGAAGCCTTGGCGAAGGCGGACGAAGCAATCCGGTTCTTTGTTGAGACTGCTTCGGATGCACTCGCAGTTTCCTCTATGAGCCGACGCTTCTTCATCTCCCTAAAAATCGGTTTTAAGGTTTCGTATAAAAGAGTTAGCGTTTTTACAAATTCCGCCTTAGGTAAGAAAATCTGCCCCACCAAAGGCGCCACACGCAATTTATGCAAACCTGCCAGCGGGCCGATGCCCTTTCCGGTGGTGCCGACTTTGCCTTTGCCCCGCGCGTATTCCAGCCAGGCTTCCAACAGCCCGTGCCACGGCGTCCACAACGGCGACATCTGGTCCAAATGGATGGGCGGCAACTTTTTGCCTAAAACTTTTTTTGCCGCTTCGAGCTCTTCCAAAAACAGCCTAAGGTCAACCAGCTCGCCGCGTCCCATAACGCACTCTTTGTGCTGCGCCAAACCGCAGGGGATAAGATGACTAACTAGTTTTTTACCATTAGAAGCATAAACTGTATGCCCGGCATTTGCTCCGCCGCTAAACCTTACCGTGACGTCATAATGCGCCATCACTAAATCTATAATTTTCCCCTTGCCCTCATCCCCCCAATTCCCTCCGACCACGACTAAATTGCGGTATGGCGCCAGGACTTTTTTTAAAACTTGATGTTTATCTGTCATATCTGGTTTATATCCTTTTTACTTAAAACTTTCCACTTATTCAATATACCACAGCCGCCAAAAAACCGCCAAGCGATCGCTTGGCGGTTTTACATCATTGTTAACATGGCCCTTTATTGCAGTTAGGTATCTGAATAAAATTTTTGCCATTATGCTGGCTATAAAGATAAAACATACTTAAACCCGCCGCTATGATTACTAAAATAATTATGGCTAGAAAGCTTTTGCGTTTAAAGATGTTTTTCATTGAAAAAAATTCTGTCATTAATTTTTGCACAAGATAGATCCTATCCCGTTATAAACAGCAAACACGCCAAAATCACCACAAACGAGCTGTTGGCGATTAAATTCAGGTGCTGGATGTGGCGCCTTATGCCGATGGCCAAGACCATGGCAGATAATATCCCCGCGATGAAAAACAAATAAAATTTTTCTTCCGCGGATTTAGGGTCAAACACGTGCCCGTACCACGCGACCGAAACCGGCGCGGGATTGGAAGACGCGACCACGTTAAAGTTACCGATTGTGCTGTTGGTAAAATCCGCCAGCTGGTAATCCACGCTCTGGCCCGCAATGTCAAAAGCTTTTACGTGCACGGTTAAATTGCCCGCGGCCAGTTCAGATAAGCTGACTTGCCCGCTCCAGTTATTATTGTCCTTGGGCGACAGCATTACCGCTTTGTCGCCAAAATAGGCCAAAACTTTCACCGGATTGCCGCTAACATTGGCCGACACCGCTAGTTGATTGCCTTGGGCTTCGGTTTGGGCCGCGCTGATGGCCAAAACCGCCACGGGCGGCGCTTTGACCTCCGCGCCGCGGACATCGGCCGCCAAAGTTGTGGGCGCCGCCGCAGCCGCGGGAACCGGCACAGCCGTAGTTTGCACTTTGGTCGGCGTGTCGGTCAACGCGACTTTTTGTTCGGCAGCTAGGCCGAATTCCTGCACCACAAAAATCGCCGTATGCCCCTGGAACTGGCCCTGAGAAATGCCAATGCCAATGTTTGCAAAATTTTTATTGAGGATGTTGGCCTTATGCCCGGGACTGTTCATCCACGCGGTTTCCACGTCCTCGGCCTGGATAAAATTTACGGCCAAATTCTCCCCGGCCATCAAATAATTATATCCCGGCGGCCGTAATGAAATCCCACGGGGTTTTGCCGTCAGGCGTGACATGGGCAAAATAGCCCTTTTGCAGCATATCGTCGGCTTTGGCCTGGGCGGCCTTATCCAAAATATTATTTTCTGTCAACGCCGATAAATTATAATCCTGCCTGGATTGGTTGGTAAGGGAAATGATGTTTTGGGGAGTGATGGCCGAAGAAAACGCCGGCAACACCGGCCCGAGCGACAGCAGGGCAATGGTTAAAATTTTCACGCCCACCAGAGCCACGGACATCAAGCCCAAAGCCCGGTCGCCCAAAATATGGGGATGGTAATTGTTACGGGCGTGCGGGATAAAGTGGTCTTTTAAGTGACGCAACCCGTCCACGCAGAAATCGCCTGCCTTGCATCAGGCCGAACTCAGGCAATTCAATCAGCGATAACAAATATTCCATTTTGTTTTTGTTTTCCCGAACAATCTCTAAATTATCCGGCAGTTGGCGGATTAAATGCCAGATCTTTCGCGATAATTTAACGGATGAATTTTGTTTTGATGATTGCCGTTTTGGCAACCGCTTTTTTGTTTCTTGTTGACTCTCGAAAACAATCAATTTTGGCATCATTTCTTTAAATTTCATCTATATATATTATAGCACATCTGCAAAAATAAATCAAGCCGCAAAAATCCGGCTTGATCGGGCAAGGCAAGACGAAACTATTTCTTTTGGTGAAACATGACGTGGGTCACAACCGGGCTGCTGTCGTCGGCCGAACTGGTGTCGCTGAACAAAATGTAACTGACCAAAGAAATGCCGGTAACCAGCAAAAACACAATGGTCCAGATAAACCAGCGCGGGTCATAGGTATTTTGGACCGACGGCTTCGGAAAATTTGGCGTAGGCATAAAATTTAATTTTTTCCGCCGGAGGCGGATCCGCCCGCTTCGCTCTCGCGAATGCGAGGCGAGCCATTGGCGGAATTTTTTGTTTATTTTACTAAATTGGTAACTTGTTTTTTGGCTAAACGCACGGCCAAAATGGCAAACAACAGGCAAATCATCCACAAAATCACAATCGGGAACAGCACCCAAATCCCTTTGGCGTAAAAAATCAAAAAAGCGAAACAGACAATGCCCAGGCTATAAAGCTGGATAATCAACACGACCACCAAAGTCTTCACCAGCTGGCCGACAATGGAATCGGCGAACAACTTATGTACCTTATATCCCTCGATAATTAGGTAAATGCTGCCCAAAACCAAAAGACCTAAGGCCGCATAAAAATAATTGCTCACATCGATCGTCATTTTGTTTCTAGTTTGATTACCCTTTATGATAGTATAGCACAAATCTCGATTTTTGACTAAATGTCGCGGCGATGCTCAATATTAATGTCCAAAAGCAGTAAAATAACGACCAAAACATCCGATACAAAGCAGTATTCACAGACTTGCTTAATGACAAAAAATTGCAGGGATAAAAAGATCAACGCCGCCACGGAACCCAAAGATAAGCCCAAAGTGAGCAGCTTGCGCCAGATTGCATAATGGTTGGCCATTAGCGCCGCGATAATGATGCCGGAAAAAGACACAATGCCCCAAACCGCCAGGGGCACGCCCAAAAAAACGGAGTACTTGCTGGACAACACGGTTTCGCAGCCATGGGTAATGCTGCACGGAATGGCAATGCCCAAAACTTTATACACAGTCAAATACACGCTGTCGGCAAATCCGAGCATGGCGAGAATAACAATGATGTCGTGTTTGTGGCGCCGGTGCATAAATTCATCAGTAGTTTATTTTTGTAAATTTTGATCAACCCTGTCAATATCCATTCTATCATAAAACTTAATATAAAAAAACTCCCCCTATAAAGGGGGAGTAAAATCTAAAACTGATTTTAGTACTGGTCGCGGCCACCACCGTAGCCGCCGCGCCCACCGCCGCCACCGTAGCCGCCGCGGTCACCGCCGCCAAAGCTTCTTTTGGGGCGGTCTTCCAGCGGCCGGGCTTCCTTGACCACCAAGGTGCGTCCGCCGTACTGGCTGTTGTTTAATGCCGCCGTAGCCGCGTCAGCTTCCGCATCATTGGCGAATTCCACGAACCCGAAACCGCGGGATCGGCCGGACATTTTGTCCGTAATCACAGTTGCCGAGCTCACGGTGCCGTGAGCACTAAACAGCTGTTGTAAGTCGTCGGATGTGGTCGCCCACGGGATGCCGCCGACAAACAATTTCTTAGCCATAAAAAATTGGCCTTTCTTACGTTAAGAGCTCACCTTAGACCCTTAAACAAACTTGTAAACAATTTAGTGACGACTAGGCGCTTAAGATGGACTCAAAAGGCCAAACACCACTTAAATTAAGATGATAAAAAGATTATACACTAAAGCCAATTTTAGCGCAAATGGCGTTGGCTAAGGGATTTATTTATGACGAGCCACTATTAGCTCCTTGATAAAAAATCCCCCTCCGCCAGTTGGCGGACGGGGGAAATTTTAGCTTAGGAATGATGTTCGTGATGGTGTTCCGGTTCCGCGGCCTTTTCCGGTTCCGCCTTGGCCACTGAATTTTCCGGCGCGGACATTTTGGCGAAATAAAGCATCAACAAAAAAGTAATCAGCAATGCCGCAACTCCGGCCACGGCCGCCATTAGCTCCAAATTCGCTTCGCGGATTTCCACTTCGCGCAGGGAACGGCCGACTAAGACATATCCCGACTGCGGCCCGCTGTATTGGGTCACGACCGCGGCGATTCTTAACCCGGGTTTAGGCTCCCAGGTAAAACGGTCCTCGCCGTGCTGTTTGACGGAATCAAACACGCCCGAAGGCGGTACCGGCAATTTGCCGTCCAAGGCCACCGAAGCGCCTATCGGCGTGCCGGTCGCGGTATAAATTACTAAAAATGTAGACAGGCTTTTGGCCATGTCAGCGGTAGGCTGGGCCGGAACAATGCTTTCCGGCGGCGCCTGGCCTGTAGTAACCGCAAGAGCCACGTCTTCGGCCACCTGGATTTGCGGGTCATTGGCCGACATCCGAAAATTTTGCTGCACGGCCGCATAAACCAAGCCGCTAAAAATCACAATGACCACCGCAAGCGGCAGCCAGCTAACAAAAGTCTTTTTCCAAATGTTGTCTTTTATCATAAATCTTAAATCTTGTCTAGTTAATTTTAAACGATAAAGGTATTATACACGTTCCGCCTAAAAACCCAAAAGCCAATGCGAGCATGAAAATCTTAAACCGTAAGCTTATAGTCTTTGGGAAACAAATGTTTACAAATATGGAAAATGCCGAAAGAAATAAACAAGGCGGAAAAAACATCTATGGAATAATGGAGATGCCCCAGCAGCACCGCGACGCCGCCGATAGCACTGCAAATAAAGAAAAAATAACGCAACGGTTTTTGATTCCAAAAAATGTAAGCCATTAAAAACGGCAGACCGGTATGGGAGGAAAAAAACAAATCGTTTCCTGAACTTATCCGGGAAATCAAATCGGTGGGGTCAATGTGGATTTCGTTCAACGGCGGCGCCAGGTGGGTTAAAACCAAGAAGAAAGACCTGACTAGAATAAAAACCGCGATGCTTTTTATGGCAAAAGGGATGTATTTGGGTTCAAACAAAAGAATGCCGGCCAAAACCAATATAAATATTATAGCTCCTTCATCAAAAATCAGATGCACATCCACCACCGGCAAGTTGTCCAAAAAAATATCCGTAACATAATTGCTGGCGTGGGCCATGGTGTAGGAATTGGCGTATTGGTTGGCAAAAAAAGCCACAACCAAAAACCCTATGCCTAAAAGCACGCTGTAAAGGAAAGGTTTTTGCAGCCAAAAAGTTTTATGTTTTTGCCACGCTTTACGATGGTGTTGCCACATTGGAAATTAAATACCGGATGATATTGTTTATTATACTATACTTCGCCGATTTTGGCGATAGTTTGGATGGATTTAAAAATCCGCCTTATGGGCGGATTTCTTTATGCAAACCGTTTCCTTAACGGCTCAATAGTGACAAGAAAGATGCCAAAACCGATTACGTACAATCGTTAAAGTATGTGTACCATTTATCGACCCGCCTAGACTTGCGTCTAGAGCGAAGCTGGAATAAATGATAACGACCACGGAAATGTATACCAACAGTTCCTTCGAAAAAGAACAGGGTATATATTATATTCCTTAGAAAGGAGGTGATCCATCGACAGCTTCCGCTACCGATGCCTTGTTACGACTTAGCCCCAGTTACGAGCTTCGGCTTAGGCCACCTTACGGTGAACTTTAGCCGCTTCCCGCTTCCATGGCTTGACGGGCGGATTGCGATAATTGAGTTATTTCGCGTTCCCACGTAGCGTGCGGCGTTACCGCACTACGCGAGTCCGAAGGTTCATCCGCGATTTCAGATTGACGATTTTTTGCAAACCTAAAGGCGTCAGGTGCTTGCCATTCTCAACCAGTCGTGCAATTTGGCAAAATAACTTAAAATTATTTTGCTTGGTCTTGCCTTGTAACTTATGAGTTTGGAAAAATGGGATAATTGTTCCCAATATGTCACGGTGCGAATTCACAGTGTAACGGTAACACTGGCTGTGGTTAAGCCTATTTTCTTTTTGAAAATAGACCATACCGCAACCGAGCGTATTTTTTATCTTCTCCAACATACCCCTGTCGGCCTGCTGGACTTTGATAAAAAAATTAAGCTGGATTCTTGCCCCGCCCAATAAATTATAGGGCGGCTGCACGCGAACATAAAAACACCCTTCACCGTCGGTTAAACCGACAATGTAATCTACGGACACCAACGGCTTCGTCCTTCGGTTGTACATATGTTTGTTTTACTTTTATCCCTTTAATAATAGCATAAAAAAGGGGAAAGGTGAACAAACGTACAAACTACTACGACTCAGCTGACTTCTCGTAAAATATTCTGACTCTAAGATTACGAGATCTCCCTGGGTCATTTATAAAACTGTTCCGGGCATCATGATCGGACTTTCGTGAATGTTTCCCCAATACACACCGTATGGGTCACATTATCCTTTTATGCGTCAAACATGATCACGCTGTCTTTTGCTACTAGGATCCTTCGGACTTGTTCCTCACGGCCCAAGGCCTACCCTTTCACTATTATGGTTTATCTATATATACGACAAACCGAAAAATGGATTTTAACCATTTAGCTTTATAAGCTGCCAGGCGCTTTTCAACTTGTGTACAAAACCTGAGAACGTATTCACCGTAACGAGGCTGATTTACGGTTACTAGCGATTCCGGCTTCATGAGGGCGAGTTGCAGCCCTCAATCCGAACTGGGGGTAGGATTGATAGGATTTGCTCCGGCTTACGCCTTGGCGTCCCTTTATTCTACCCATTGTAGCACGTGTGTAGCCCAAGTCGTAAGAGCCACGCTGATTTGACGTCATCCCCACCTTCCTCCCGCTTAAACGCGGGCAGTTCTGTGAGACACTTGTAACTCACCGTAGGGGTTGCGCTCGTTTTCACACTTAAGTGAACACCTCACGGCACGAGCTGACGACAACCGTGCAGCACCTGTGTACCACCCTCGAAGGCTACGCTGTTTCCAACGTATGCAGGTACATGTCAAGACTTGGTAAGGTTCCTCGCTTACCGTCGAATTAAACCACATGCTCCACCGCTTGTGCAGGTCCCCGTCAATTCCTTTAAGTTTTAGCCTTGCGGCCGTACTCCCCAGGCGGCACATTTAACGCGTTAGCTATGGTACCAAGAAGGGTCGATACTCCCTAGCACCTAATGTGCATCGTTTACAGCGTGGACTACTGGGGTATCTAATCCCATTCGCTACCCACGCTCTCGTCCTAGCAGTGTCAGGTGGCACCCAGAAGCCTGCCTACGCTATTGGTGTTCCAAGCGATATCAACGCATTTCACTACTACACCGCTTGTTCCAGCTTCCTCTTTGCCCCTCTAGTTTTACAGTTTCAAAAGACAGTCTCTAAGTTAAGCTTAAAGATTTCACTTCTGACTTGTAAAACCACCTATCGGAACGCTTTACGCCCAATGATTCCGGATAACGCTTGAGGTCTCTGTATTACCGCTGCTGCTGGCTCTCGTCGCCCTTCACTCCGACTTCATAAAATAAATTACAAATTTATTTTATTCCGTCTCCGTGAAGTGCTCCTCTTCCCCAAATTTCCCGTTGTAAATTTCCTATTCGGAAATTTGGGGGGCCCCAACTTGATATCTAAAGATAAATACCTACTTGGGACCAGGTCTCCATGTCGCCATGGAGCGTGGACTATATCATCATCCGCCTTAGGCGGAGTTTTGCGTGTAGTCTCTGAGGTGTCCCCGATATAGATCGGGGTTCCCTGCTGATTGTCTCGCAACCCGTATGACCAGCGGTGGTCTTTTTTGGGTTTGTTTTGGATTGTCACTCCGATATCATCGAAGTACCAAAACATTTACGAGGTGTTCCAGCATATAGCAAAATTTTCTTGTACGATATTACTATCGTACCTCTGCACCAGTCTACCTGTGTAGACTTACAGAGTTAGCAACCTCTTATTCTCTCGGTACGCTCAAAAATTGTTCCCGAGCAAAAGGACTTTACGACCCGAAGGCCTTCATCGTCCACGCGGCGTCGCTGCATCAGGCTTTCGCCCATTGTGCAAAATTCCAAACTGCTGCCTCCCGTAGGAGTCTGGACCGTGTCGCAGTTCCAGTGTGGGGGTTCTCCCTCTCGGGACCCCTAACCGTCATAGCCTTGGTAAGCTTTTACCTTACCAACTAGCTGATGGTGCCCAGGCCGCTTCTTTAGCGTCTTGCGACTTTAGCCTTGCGGCCACATCGGGAATTACTCCATCTTTCGATGGGATATGCCCGACTAAAGATACGTTCCTAGGTATTACTCACCCGTTCGCCGTGGGTCTAAACCCACTCGACTTGCATGTCTTAGGCACGCCGCCAGCGTTCATCCTGAGCCAGGATCAAACTCTTATTGCAATCCGCCGGGACACCGAGCCCCGGCAGAAGTTTTAAGTTGTTGAACCGACTTAATCTCGAAATACATCGAGAGTCAGATCTGAACTTGGCGATAGTTGTTTGGGAAAAACTACAACTATCAAAAGTTAAATTTTCATTGAACTCTATTTTACCCACCTAAACTTTGCGATTGAATTTTAGGAAAGTTGGGTAGTTAATGTTACTTAACTGCCAACCTAGCCTAAGTAAGTCAGGGCAAAGTTTTGGCGGGTGAATTGACGTAACTATTGCACTATTTCTAGTGCGATGGTTTTGTACACCCAATACTATTTCCTGGGAAGGAAATAATACTGAGATACCCAAACGGCATTACTACCGTCCGGGTAATTTTCTTGTCACTATTCAGCTGTTAAAGAACACCGCGGATCTAAACGCGGATAGCTACGCGGATCGATCGCCGATCTGGCGCAATTATCCAAGTTTATCGTGTTCCCTTTCTCCCCCTCTGGGGGAGATGCCCGAAGGGCAGAGAGGGTGCGATATTCTGATATAAATTAACTGGGGATAAACAGTGTAAATTTAGCGAACAAAAAACACATCCCGGTCCTACAGGATAGTGTCCATTTCCCCAAAATTAGGGATCCCTAGTAATCAGCCAAATTTTGGCTTACACTAAAGCAAAATTGAACCTAAAGTTTATGCCGTTTTTAACGTTAAGATTTAACTCCTTAAATCCTTAGCATTATAAACGATTTTAAATATGGTGTCAAGCTACTATCGATATAAAAATAAAACCGCCTTCATCAGGGCGGCTCCATTTAGCGGTCGTCGGCTCCCTTGATCCGTAGGCCTCAAAAAGGCCGTGATTCACAGAGTCCGCTTCCCAAGATCACCGGATGGAGAATTACTTCTCATTTAAACAGGGCAACGGCCCAGAGTAAGCCTGATGATGTTTAAAAAATACTTTCATATTTCATCTACAAAATATATTAGCACGAATGAAAATAAAAATCAAGTCTCTCGTCCTCTTTTTGCCTTATTTCAAACTAAAAAATAACGCCGCCGGATGCCTGTCTATCCGGCGGGTGAGTGGATGAGTATGTCATGCCGCGATGGCGGCATAGACTGGTTGCACGGCAGCGGCCCCGTAAAGAACAGGCAGGGGGCGGAATGCCGCGACATATGCGGCAGCGGTTTCGGCGGAAGGCAGGATGTCCACAACTTGGCCTTCGGGAAGGTCCCGAAGTAACACGCTGGAGTTGGGACGCCCTACGGCAGCAAAACGAGTACCCATCGTCAGCTATTTAACACTGCAGTTAAGGTGTCGCGACCGCTGGGTCGGACAAGTCCGCAAAAGCTAAAGCGGACGAGCCGGGCACGGCGGCCGGATTGGACTTGAACGACGGTTTCCTCGTCGCAAGGATCAACAAGGGCAGAAACGCCGTTGACGACCCGAACGATCAAGGTTCCACCGTGTTCGGAAACGGTACGTAGTGTTATGCTTTTAAGCATGCCAGTGATGGTCTTTCTACTCCTTCACTAAGCATCACCTCCTTAAACTTCTGTCAAACATTGTAATCCCATTAATAAATAATTGCAATACCCTTTTTGCCTTATTTCAAACCCTTTACCTTTGTGCTATAATCCGGCCAAGGAGGTGTCCCAAGATGGGACCAACCATAAAAGACCAAATAAGAGAACGGGCTTACCAGCTCTGGCTTCAGCGGGGGTGCCCATGGGGGTCGCCGGAAGTAGACTGGCACAAAGCTGAGACCGAAATCCAGACAACAGAAAACAGACACGTGAGGGTGACCCTCCACCCGGATCTCTGGAACAGAGCTCGACCCAATCACCGAAAGTAGAGAGTTAATATACGCTGCACTGACCTGCCAGTGCGACATCCCCGTCCCCGCCCGACCCGCCAACCCGCAATCGCCCCCACGAGAACAATCCGAGCCGACCACCCTCGAGCATCATGGTGGTCATTTTCTTTTGCCCAAAAATTAAAAAAGTATATACCGAAGTATATACTTCGGTATATACTTAATTACATATTTTACTATTCTACTATTCGCGCGAATAGTACCATACCTCTCTTTGCTTTATCCAGTTAAAGTTTTGACCACAAAACTTCTAATGGGGCTTATTTCAAACCCAAAAAAAAGAACCCTTTAACGCCCAAGTTTCGCCATCCGCCGAAAGGCGGAAGACGGCTCGATTGCCCTATCCGCTAACTGACGGACAAGGTGGGTTTGCGTTTTGACGTCGGATCCAGACGTCGGGGTCCTCCCCCCCCCGATTCCGGGTTCAGGAAAGTCTCCCGAATTGCGTCTTGTCTTGCCGGGCGCTGCCTGTTGGGCAGCGCGCTGGACTGCTGTCACCTCGTGGGCGGGCGGATAACACTCGGGATGCTGAACTATCATTTCCCACGGTAACGGTAGCGCTGCAGGCAGCCTGGGTTCCAGCGGTTCGGCTTTCGGCATAATTCCTCCAGCGCCAATCGGTATTGGCTCGGTATTGGCGCTGTTTACCAAATAACCCCCAAGGTCAAAGGGAAAATTTATATCAAAAAATAAACCGGCGGATGGAAGGGATCCGCCGGACGTTTTTTTGGCACTCACCTTGGGATGCCGTCCCCAGCTGCCGCCCTACCCGGCTGCCACGGAGCGAAATTGAAGTGTCGGGCTGCTTCCGCCGTCACAAAATCGCAACGGCAGCAATCAAGGAGAAATCCTCCTCTTAAAAAAATCATACACCTTTTTCGTCTGATTTTAAACCCTTGACCAAAAAACCCCAAGGTGTATAATCCGGCCAAAGGAGTGACCGAATGAAATCGTTAGTGACTCTGCTTTTGATCCTCGCCGCGGCGCTGTTTAGCGCCCGCTACTCTTCTGTCCGGCCATGGGCGGAATGGGCAATAGCGCTCTGGCTGGCCATCGCCGCTTACACCCTGTGGGAAAAGTGGCGGGAGCCCAGCTTCAAAGACCGTGAAGACTCGGATTGGCTGGGGCTAGCGGCCTGGGCAGTCATGCTTTTCGGACCGCTTGTGGGTGGCTGGTTCATAGCCCGGCCACTCGGCTCAAGGTGGTATGCCTTTCTAGGGACCACAATAAGCCTGCTACTGCCTTAGGCTTAAGCAGCTTAGCTCATCGCGCTTACCCTGCAGGCCAAGCCGCCTACAAGCGGCTGGCCGTGATTAGTCCCTGGGCTTACATCATCGGCTGTGCCATATTGATAAGCGCGATGATGGTACTCAAGGGCTGGGGTTGAACTACGATGCGACACAATTCGCCTGGCGCGCTCGGGATCCCGCCACCCAACGCGCCGCTTTTTTTTGCTTAAATACCGAAATTATGGTTATATAACAAAACAATATGAAATTCCCAAAAGTTTTTATAATTTTTTTGGTTTTGGCGCAGGCGGTGTTGACCGCCGGGCATTTGCTGCTTTATTACGCGCTACTGTTTTTCTTTCCGCTTTTTGCCGCGCATTGGCAAATTTTGCTGGTTGTTTTGCTGTTGCTGTCAGTCGGCTTTTTGGTTGCCTCGGTTCTAAATTTTAAAAAAGATAGCGCGCTGCTAAGGTGGATTTATATTATATCGTCAATCTGGATTGTGGCCTGGTTTTATTTGTTGATGGCCGCCGCAATATTATCACTTGTTTATTTAATCGCGCCGAACATTGGCATCCAAAACTTTGCGGCTGTAATTTTTAGCGCCGCTTTGCTGATTGTTCTTTACGGCGTTATTAACGCGCGCGTTATCCGCGTTAAAAAAATAACAATTAAGCTTCCCAACCTGCCGGAGTACTGGAAAAACAAAACGGCAGTAATGGTAAGCGACCTCCATTTAGGACATGTCCTGCGCCAAAAAACGGCCGAAAAAATCGTGTCCGCCATCAACCAACTCAAACCGGAAATCGTATTTATCCCGGGCGATATTTTTGACGGCATGCGCGAAGACTTTAAAATTTTGGCCGAGCCGTTTAAAAATCTCACGGCTCCCTTTGGCAGTTATTTTTGCTCCGGCAACCACGAGCTTTACGCCGGCATGAAAGAATGCGAGGGGGCACTTATGGATGCGGGCATTATGATTTTGGAAAATCAAAAAATGGACATTGAGGGCCTGCAGATTTTGGGCACGGCTTACCGAACGCCGGAAACCGAACAAAGCCTGGCGGACATTTTGCGCGGTTTGCAAATTAACCCCAATCGCCCCAGCGTTCTTTTAAAACACGTGCCAAGTAACATT
>CAVVMJ010000004.1:0-198939 GCA_963749445.1 uncultured bacterium | reverse complement strand
ATCACTGCGCGCGCCTGTGCCACGCCCCCACCGCTGTGGGCATGGGCCAGACGACGGGGAGCGGCGCCATGACCAACTCCATCTCCGATCTGGCCGGGGCAGAGTGCATCCTGATCATCGGCTCCAACGCGGCGGAGAGCCATCCCATCATCATGGGCGAGATATATAAGGCTGTGGACCGCGGAGCGGCAGTGATCGTCGTAGACCCACGGAAGACGGCTGTTGCCGAAAACGCGCGGATTCATCTGAGGATAAATCCGGGAACGGATATTCCCCTCCTCACCGGCATGATGAGGCACATTATCGATGCGGGTCTTCATAACGAGAAATTCATCAACGACAGGATGGAAGGTTTCGATGAACTAAAAAAATTCCTCCAGTCCTGGCCGGTGGAACGGGCCGCAAAAGAATGCGGCATCGACGAAAAAGAGATTAGAAGAGTTGCGGAGATGTACGCAAAGGCGAAGGACGCCGCCGCCGTTTACTGCATGGGAATCACCCAGCACGCCTGCGGGACGGCGAATGTCCATGCTGTCTGCGACCTTGCCATGCTCTGCGGCCAGATCGGCAAAACATTTTCCGGCGTCTATCCGCTCCGCGGGCAGAACAATGTCCAGGGCGCCTGTGACATGGGAGCGCTCCCGAATGTCTACCCGGGATACCAGAGCGTCAGCGTTCCGGCCGTCAAAGAAAAATTTGAGAAGGCCTGGGGAAGGGAGCTTTCCGGCAAACCCGGCCTTACCGTAACGGAGATGATCGGCTCTGCCGGAAAAAAAATCCGCGCGCTTTACATCATGGCGGAGAACCCCGCCCTGAGTGATCCCGATGTGAACCACGTACTGGAATCTCTCACGAAGCTGGACTTCCTGATTGTCCAGGATATCTTTCTTACGGAGACGGCGAAATTCGCCGATCTCGTCTTGCCGGCGGTCTGCTTTGCCGAAAAGACGGGGACGTACACGAACACGGAAAGAAGATTCCAGCTATTGAGGAAGGCGGTGGAACCTCCCGGCGAGGCAAAGGGAGACTTCGAGATTATCTGTCTTCTTGCCAACGCCCTGGGGCTCGACTTTCCGATACAAGCATCCGGGTGAGGTCATGGAGGAAATCGCGCAGCTTGTGCCCGAATATGGCGGCATTCGCTTTGACAGGCTGGAGAAGGCGGGCCTGCAGTGGCCGTGTCCCGACCTGAAACATGAAGGGACACGATTTCTTCACGAGGGCCAATTTACACGGGGCAGGGGGCTCTTCATCGTCCCGGCATACACGCCGCCCTTTGAAAAGCCGGACGAGCGAATATCCGTACTGGCTCAATACGGGAAGGATGTTTGCCCACTATCACACGGGCACGATGACGCGGCGGTCCGCATTTCTCAACAGGGAGATGGAAGGGCCATACGCAGAGATGCACCCCGAAGACGCAATGAAAGCAGGCATCAGAGAGGGCGACAGGATCAGGATAACGAGCAGGCGGGGGAGCATCGTCACTGCTGCGAGAATTACGAAGAGGGTTGCCAGAGGCTCTGTTTTTGCGCCCTTCCACTTTACGGAAGCGCGTGCCAACATCCTGACGAACCCCGTTCTCGACCCCGTCTCCAAGATACCGGAGTTCAAGGCATGCGCTGCGAAGATAGAAAAGGAACCGAATGAAAAACAGGAAAGATAAAATTGCCGAGGCGAAGCGCGTATCCGGCGCCGATTCCTGCGTGGAGTGCGGGCGGTGCGTTGCCGCCTGTCCCATGGCGGAGATGTATGCGAATTTTTCCATCGAGATGTCGCCGCGGGGCATCATAAAAAAGACGCTCGTGGGCGATCCGGTAATTGAAGACAAGAACATCTGGTATTGCACGGAGTGCAACGCCGGTACGGATACATGCCCGCAAGGGGTGAGCTGCAGGGATCTGATCAGAAAGCTCAGGGAGGCGGCCGTAGATGAGAACCTCCTGGAAAATGCGAAGACCTGCAAATGCTGCGGCAGGGCCTTTGTGGCGATTCCCGTGGAGGACTTCGTCTTTGCCAGGTTAAAGGATGAACCACCGAATGTGTTCGGGGTGCTCGATATATGTCCGCCATGCAGGCGGGAGATTTATCTTCTGAGAAATGCGTAAATGAAGAACAACAGACTACAGAGAAACCAATGGCCGAGCAGGATTTTTCCCTCAACCTTGAGGACCTGCGGCCCCGCCCGGCGGAGAAGAAGCATCTTTCCGAATACTTCATGCCGCGACGCCATTCGTTTATAATTTTTCATCCCGACAGGTGCACGGGCTGCGGCACCTGCGAGATGATCTGCTCCACGAGGAACGTGGAGAAAGTCGCCCCTGTCTCCGCAAGCGTGAAGGTTGTGAGAGATGAAAAGGAGGGCAAGAACTTCTCCATACTCTGCCAGCATTGCCGCAAACCCCTCTGCCTTCCCGCCTGTCCCACAAGGGCCATCGAAAAGGGCGATGACGGCATCGTGCGCATAGACAAACTCTTCTGCACCGAGTGCGGCCTCTGTACCATGGCCTGCCCGGCGGCAGCCCCGATCAAAGACCCGGGCAGTCAGGAAATACACAAATGCGACCTCTGCGAAGGCGATCCTCTCTGCGTCAAACACTGCCCTGAGAATGCTCTCACCTTTACGAGAGGGAAGGCTGTTCGCTGGATAAAGGGACTGCGCTGGACTTCCCAGCTTATATCTTTTCTGCTTTTAGTCATGGTCTTTGTCGGCACGTTCTGCTACTTCAAGACGGGAAGCATCAGTTTCGCCTGTCCCACGGGGACCCTTCAGAATATCGCATCGTCGGGGACCATTGTGCTTGTCGGTGTTTCATCGGCATTGGCCCTCATCATTCTCACAGTTCTTGCGGGAAGACTTTTCTGCGGATGGGTCTGTCCCTTTGGTTTTGTCCTCGATGTTGTCGATAAGATAACTCCCAAGAAAATCGGCTGGCCGTCGTTTCTCAAGAGCCGGATGACAAAGTACGGGGTATTGGCCGGCGCCGTCGGGGGGAGCTATGCCCTCGGTTTCCAGGTCTTCTGCACCGTCTGTCCCATCGGGACGCTCTGCCGTGCCTACGGGGTGCAGTCCTTCTTCAGGAGTGCCGAGCTCGCCATCGTCCCCGCCCTGGCAAGCCTTGAGATCGGAGAGAGAAGATCATGGTGCAGATATTTCTGCCCTGTAGGGGCTGTACTGGGGCTCACGGCATTATTGCGTATGATAAAAATAGTCATCGGGGCAAAGAGGTGCAAGAAATTCTCCTGCATTCAGTGTGCGGAGGTCTGTCCTGTAGGGATTATTGACGCGGACAAATTGCGGGAAGGGTTATCACCGAAAATTCCCATGACGGAATGTATCATGTGCATGAGATGCATTGATCGATGCCCCTATGATGCGGCGAAGATCCGCTTTCGCTGGCAGAAGGCGGCACCGGGAGAAGTCAGGATATGAATCCCTTCCAGCCATTTTACAATATGAAGATCGGCGTTGTCGATCTTTCCGCCTCAAGGGCTGAAGTCATTCCTCTCGACAGAGGAGCAGGTAAACAGGTATCTTGGCGGGGCGGCCATGAACAGCGCCATCCTCGCAGGATATGAGAATGACGCTCTGGTATTCGGTACCGGCCCTTTGACGGGAAGTTTCGCTCCCGCCTCGTCTCTCATGATCGCATCGTTTGCGTCTCCCATTTTCAACAGTATCTGCCACGTCCCGTTGATGCTCCGCACCGGCCCGGACATGAAATTTTCCGGCGTTGATTTTCTCGTGGTGAAAGGTACTGCGCCGGAACCATCCATTCTCCATGTAAATCATGGAAAGATCCGGATACTCCCCGCCGGGAATCTTCAGCATCTGCCTGTTCCCGAAGCGATCAGGGAATTGAAAAAAGCATCTCCTCCCTTTCAGTCTGTCATTATAACAGGACCGGCGGCTGACCGCGGAAGTTCCTATGCATCCCTCTCAATCGGTACAAATGGCAGCCTCGACAAAGCGGGTCTTGCATCGCTCATGGCCGCGAAAAACCTCAAGGGGATAATGCTGGGCGGCACGGACGGCCTTCCCTTCAACAGGGATAATCCGCTTCAGGGGAAGGAACTCGAAAAAATAATCTCCGCGGATAAGAATTTCAAACGCAGGGGATTCTTCTCCGTCCTGAAAAATCTGGAAGGCGGGAAAGACGCGGGAAAATTTCTCAAGGCAGAGAGGAAAAAGGACATGGCCTGCTATCACTGCCCTTCACCCTGCATGACCCATGTAAGGTACTCATGGCATGATCCAAGAAATAAGGAAATGCAAAATTCCGAGGACGGTCTTCTGCTTCTCGATCATACGGGGTGCATAGCTCTTGCCAAAAAGGTGAGAAAGAATATTCTGCCCATTCTGCAGAGCTGCCTGCAATGTGGCCTTGATCCCGCCGGCGTTGCGGAGCGGCTCCCTGAAGGCGGGACCATGCTGGAATACCTCCATGCCATAGATAAAGTCGTGTCTGACAACCCTCCTCGCACGATAGACGTTTCCCGAAACGTATCGCCTGTTCGGGAGGGGAATCCCTCCCATTCTGACGGGTGATTTATGGGAGAAGAGGGTTGCCCTCGCCATGATCCTTGGCGTCTGTCACATATTTCTCCTTCGGTTCCCGCAGATCACCGACGCCGCTCTCCTCTCCTTCATCTCTACGAGGGAAGATGACTTAAAGACTTTGCAAGAGCGCCTTTCCTCCGCAATCGTTCCTCTCCTATCCACATAATTTCCACGATGGATATTCGCCCCCCATGTCATTCCCGCGCAGGCGGGAATCCAGTCTGCCATTTATCATTTCGACCCCTGCGGTTTACTCGGGGTAAACTCCGGGAGAAATCCTTGTCCCGACCGAAGGGAGGGATCTTCTTTTGTGGAACTTAGCTGACGGTATCAGGCCTACTGGTTAGAATTCATGGTGTGCTTTTTAGACTGAATTCGGTAGCGAGCGCATTCCCCGCAGCTTGCTGCGGAGAGCTTCAAATGTTGTCTGGAAGGGGCAAACATGAAAATCAAGACAACACCTACGAAGGCGCATATAGCCGTGTCAATGACAAACAATGATTATCGTTTGTACTGGCAGATATAGCGTTATTCATACCTTTAATAATAAAAAAAGTAACGGCGCAGAAATTTCGGGCTGTTGAAGACTAAATGCCGGTAAAAATGGGGTCAGGTCGGCAAGATTGACCTGACCCGTGCGTTAACCACCTTTTCGGAAAACTGCTACAACAAGTTGCGTAGAAATGCGGTTCAGTTTCCATGGCAACCTTGGCCATGTTCTCGCTTACCGCTGGGTTCACGGCCTTGTTTATCGCTCCCGATCCCGGCTGTCTCTATCGCCCCGCTCCTTGACGTCTCTGTCGCGTCGATCACGGTTGTCTCTATCGCCCCGCTCCCGGACGTCTCTAGAACCAGATTCTCCCCTTTTATATTCCTCTTTATGTTTTTGATAATGCGGCACATAGACATTATTGTACCATTTGTCGCGAACGAAATAGACGGGTCGGTCGCAAGCATTATATTTGGCGCAGAACTTCTTCCAATTTTTTGCATGGCCGGGCGGTACGCGCAGATAAATCGGCTCTCCAACAACACGAGTGGGGCCGGGTTGAATCACGACTGGACTTGGGTTAATGAGTTCCGGCTTAGGGGCACTTCCAATGTCGATTTGACCATAAAAGCCAGGCTGCCCAGCGCTGATGGACACACTGACATCAGCAGCGTATGCCGATCCGGCAACAAGGGATATCAGGATGATAAATAACAATTTTTTCATACTTTTTTCCTTTCTCTAGTTAAATTGGGTTGATAATGCATTGCTTTTTCACACTGGGAGTATACGAAGAACGGTATTGTCAGTCAATGGGTTTTTACCACCCCAAATATGGGTTGTGGTATCGATGATCATGAAGGGTGTGGATCGAGTCGGCCAATCTATCGGTTGAGCAATCCTGATTTCGGCTGTTTCGCCCGTTACGAGGAACTCCTTCGGCAGAATTCAGACAGCCATATTCTGTTCGCCTCGAAATTGTGAGCTGTTATGACAGAATGTATGCATCCCGGGAATAATCGGGATCGGTGTAAATCACTACACATTGAAACCTTGTATCCATGCATAAAAAGTGAGGGTAACACTTACAGGAAGCAAGATAGCACGAAATTTGACAATTGCCGTCAGGTCAAGTTTCGTTTAGGATCATTAAAGAGAATCAGAATAAATTATTATCTGTTATTCTTAGTTGTTACAAGGCGGACTTGAGTTGATAGTCAGGTAGAAAAGGTGGTCAGATATCTCTTCAATGTCGACACCCGAATCTATTCCCTTCTTTTTCCCTCAACTCCGGAAGCATAATTTTCTCAAGGGAGAGCCTCTGGTTTTCAAATGTGCCCGGGTCTTTCGTGGGGGTAAATTTGATCATCGCTCCGAAAGAGATGTTAACCCTGGCGAAAGGTTTGGGTATGAAAAAGTTATCCCAGCTATTGAAATACCAGGCCCTGTCAGCAGAGGTATAAACTGGTATGATGACCGCGTCTGCGGCGTGGGCCAGTTGAATCACCCCGGCCTTCACCTGTCCTGCTGGTCCCCTTGGGCCGTCAACGATATGGGCGGCAAGCCCATATTGTCTTAAACGATCGACCATCTTTCTTAAGGCTTCCTTGCCTCCCTTCGAAGAAGATCCGCGCACTGCATGCCAGCCGCTTCTTTCGGCCACGCCTGCGATGAGTTCACCATCATTGCTCTTACTGATCATCAGAGATGGTTTGAAGTCTCTATAATTCCGGAAATGTCGGATCGCTGAAAAAAATGCTGGTGCCAGGCGCACAAGAGAACCCTTCCACCATTATATAAATAGTCCATCCATTCTTTTTCATTTTCGACGTTGATTCTGAGGGTCGAGCTGTAGAGACGAATAAACCGGTATAGGAATGAATGAAACAGTTTCGTTCTTATGATATTTTTAAATTTAAATCCCACTAATCTCTCCTTCAGCTTACATCCGAATGGACTGTTCTTTACGATCGTTTACCACGCAAAGTTATTTTTTCAGTTCTCCGGTCTTATCAATGACAGTGGGCTTTTCATCGTCCATGGATATCGATTTTTCAACAGAGTCTGGCCTTAATTTCTTCATATCAATCATCTTCAGGGTTCCATCGTTGTAGGATCTGTAATAAAGGATTTTATTGTTCAAATCTTTAAGCACGACCCATTGCGTAGAATCGGAAAATAATGTGCCGGACATCAGGGGGGCTCGATCAATCCATGTGGGATGTCAACCGTATAGGAAATGTGATTTGCCAGAATCAATGCTTCCATCACGTTTTTGGGCTGTGGCGCTCTATTGGCAAACAGAGCTGCCCGTACAAAGCGCGAAGGCGGAGTCCAGTCGCCGGGAAGTCCATGCCATCCGTTGCCGGACCCAATAGATTCGATTTGAACTTTCCCCAGTTTTTTCGATTCAATGTCTTGGTTATCCAGGTTTATATAATTCCTCAGATTTGTGCGCTGCCAGTCAAGTTCCGGCTGGTTGGTCATGACGCCTATGGGGTTATCGTATATTTTCTGTTCTCCTTTAATAAACTCTATAACGATGCTTTTTCCGTTTGCGTCATGAACTGCAACATGTATACCCGGATACTGCGCCAATGCAGGTACAAATACGCCAACGACATTTATCGATTTAATGGCCCGCTTCACCTCATCAACGGTTTCAAAGTTGCCGAGGAGCCACTTTGCCAGGTCTGTTAAGGCAAGTGATTTCCCCGGTTTGAATTCCTGATACTCACTGTCGTCAAACATCAACCCGCCGACGGAAAGTCCCTTTTAATTGAGTCCATCGACGATGAGTCCATCGACACTGTTATCTTTTCCCAAGACATTAATGCCCACATAATCATACTTGGAGACCCAGGAAATGCCTTTCCGGCCTTCCGGAATGACGCTTTGGATTTTATCTCCTTTTGGGAAAAACCGGATATGGGATTTTGTGGGGATGGCAAATTCCATGGACCTTGCCACAACGGCGGAACCGTCTTTCGCTTTTACAAGAAAGTCAGTGCACGCAAAAGAGGCGCTTTGCACCAGCAGGGAAAGAATAATAGAAAGCAGCATGGTTTTTTTCATTTTATTACTCCTTTATAGAAAATGTTTTTGAAATTACGATTGTCACTCTTGAGACCATTGCACACGCCCTTCCTTACGGGGAGGCGCTTTGGGCGTCTCATCCCCATTTTATTTCTCGTCCTCCCCTACACTATGGCCTTCATAATATGGCCGAAACCGCGGACATTCAGATTGTCATTACGGCCTGCAAAGTAGCGTGCGTTTATTTCATCCGGCCCCATGTCTATAGCCTCCGCAAAACCGAATGCGTAGAGGTCGGCAGCCAGAGACGAAGGATCAAAGAATGTTTGCCAGGGTTCGCCTGCCATGGCGACTCGCTTCGAGAGATCGTCGAACGCTGACCGCTGCTGAGGATTTAGCAATGAAGGTGAAATAACGTAATCGAAGACGACACCGCTCCCTGTCTTCAGGCTGGCAATAAATTTAAGAGTCGAGGCAATGGCCTCTCCCGTCAAATAAGGGGTTACTCCCAACCACGAGAAGAAGGCTGGCTCATCGGGATCAAAAGCCGCTTGCCCCAGTCCATCCGCCATCGTCTGTTTCTCAAAATCCACAGGGACAAATGTGAGAGAAGCAGGGATAGAGATACCGGCTGCCTCAAGTTGCTCGCGCTTCCAACTCTGCGTAGCCGGGTGATCAACTTCGAAAACCCGCAAGAGGGCTTGAGTGTAAGGGTTTCTATAGGCAAACGTATCAAGGCCCGCGCCCAGAATTACGTATTGGCGAAGCCCCCTCCGACTGCTTCGCCAAGTAGGTCTTCTGCATAGCGGGAACGTGCTGCAATGAATGCTCTAAGTAAGTCCGACACTGGCGCGGCCTGCAACACCGATGAGCTTTCTGCACTGATAATACGCAGTGCTAGGGGATCATCGAAGACCCGGGGTTCATCAAGTATCTGGTGTGCAGAGCGAATCATTGCGGCTCTTTGCGCAGTAATGCTGGGACCGTTTGCTGCCGTAGTAACTCCTTGCGATTTATTGCCTGACTTTTAGTTCCTCTTTACTCGAATAACCGAACATTTCAACCGCCGTGGCACGAAGGAAGGAATTGCCATTGGCACGGATAGGTGTCCGGGTAGAGAAGTCATTCTCAAAGCTCTTTCAGCCGCTGACTAGCCGTTTTCCAAGTTCGAGAGCTTCCTTCATTAAGGATTTATTATTCTTGATTTCTCCGGCATCCATAGCGCTTCCGTAAACCATCCCGACAATACATGCCTCAACATATCCATATGCATCCTGAAAAGTCCGAAGAGCATTGACGCAGCCGGATTTAAACGGATCAGAATCTCCATAGCTCATGGCTATTGCGATCCGTTTGTCCGCAAATGCTTCCTTGGCATAAGGCAGCAAAGCAAAAGAGCGATCCATCCATAGTTTCGTCTGCGCCGACATGGTAAACCAGTAAACAGGACTCGCAATTACCCACGCATCCGATTCCCGCAACTTCTTGTAGACAATCTGCATGTCGTCATTGATAGAGCATCCTTTGCTGTTTGGTTTCTGGCATGCGTAGCATGATTTGCACGGCGCGATTTTCATCCCGTGGATATAGAGAGTCTCCACTTTTGCGCCAACGGACTTTGCTCCTTGGGCAATCCTGTTCCGCCAGTAGAGCGCTATTGCCTTTCTTCCTGGGGCTGCCCAGTAAAACGAGCACTTTCTTAACAGCATTCTTGTCGGTCATTTTACACCTCCATTCTAACGTACAATTTCATAGCATAAAAAACTGCACCGCATCTATCCACTTTTTAAATGAGGCTGCCAGTAGGCTGTTAATGGGGTATTCAGCCCTGCGGCAGTGGAGGCAATGGTTATTGTACAGGTATCTTTCTATTTGAAAGCATGCGAAGCCCTTGCAATGCAGCCGATTACCCCATGTATCCTTTTTCAGGCATTAGACTATAGTGAGTCAGAATAGCGCCTGTAGTCTGGATGACGTCATGGGGAATGCGAATTTTTTCGTGAAGCATGGGTCCTTCTTTTGTATTTGCTGAAGGCCCGAAGGCAAGAAAATGATCAATGGCCTTATTGGCATTGGTGAAGGGATTGCCATAAGGCAGTGGTTGCACCAGAGCAAAGATCTCGCTGATAACGATAGTCAACTTCTCCGATATCTCCCTTGCTTTTTCCTGATTGTTCTTTTCAAAACTTCCGATGAGGGAAGAGAGATTTTGAGAAAAGCAGTTAGCAGTGCTGAGAAGGAAACCGTCGTAGCTGCCGCCTGTGCCTGTGAGCCAATGCGCATAGTTGCCCTCGGCGCCCCTGACGAGAAAAACACCACCCTTGTAGACATCGGAAGTTGCGATGCTGTCCTGACCGCTTGAGTCCTTGAAAAAAACCAGGTTGGAATACTTCTGCACGAGCCTTTCAAAGGTTTCAGGCGCCACTTCATTTTCGGTCACTTGGGGAAGCTGATACAGGGCGATAGGCATCCCCATATCGAGGACTGCGGAAAGACCGGCTTCAATTTGATGCTGTGTAAGCGACTTTCCCCGGGGCGGGCAGATGGTGAAACCGCAAACATGATTGGCTTGCAGAATTTGGCCGGCATCCTCTTTTCCCGTCCGATTTTCTTGAAGCATTTTAATCATGCTTGAGATCGTCCGTTTCATGGTTTCAACATCAGCTTTCAGGACACCGAAGAGAAGACTGATCTCGTGCGTCCGGGCCTGTTGTATGGCGAAGCTCACGACCTCTAATGTTTCATCTTCTGTCAGTTCCCAGCCATCACCGGTTGATCCGGGAATGAGAAATCCCTTGACCCAGGGGACTACATGGTTGAAGTGGACATGCATCCTGTCAAAGTCGATTGTGCCATCGCTCCTGTAGTGTGTGAGGAGGGGGCACCATAATCTGCGCCTGCCGTAAGGAAAAAGCTTGCTGATTAACGCCTGGCGCTTCCCTGCTACATCGTTCATGGCGTATCCTCTGGTGTGAGTCGCGATACAATGCTCCGGGAAAAGATTATGGCCAGGAGAATTGAAGGAAGAACAATGATGAACAGGGTCAGGTATATCACACGATACAGTTGATTAAGAGCTTCCGTGACTTCTACAAGCGGACGGGCCAGCCGGACATAACTTTTGACCGTGGCGTTCTCTTTAATGGGAAGGGCGATATAAAGCATGCTTTCCTGAAGTGTTGCACTGAATCGCGTAGCTTTGCCATACCCTGTTTTCCGGCTTGCTGTATTTCGGGACGGTTCAGGTGATTATCCATTTTTGCCGCATCTGCCTGGGAATCCGATATTACCTGGCCTGACTGATCGATGAGTGTTACCCGCATATTCGACTCGTTTGGCAATTTCCGGAGACCCTGTCTGTAACGTTTTCCCTGGGCATAAGGGTGATGATTCTTGCTATGCCTGACATTTCATTCTCGATGTTATTAGTAACTATGTCGCGGATCTTCGGCGTGAGAAAAAAGTCCAGGACGGCAATCATCAGAAAGACCAGGATCAGGTACGAGGAGAATATCGCCAAGAAGCGTTTCATATTATAACCCCCTTCAAATTATAAGTATCTATATGGTCACTACATCACCGGCGTTTATTCGGAAGAATACAAGACGAACTGACTAATTGCAAGCAAAGAGAGGTACAGGGCTGCTGAGATTAATCCTGATACAGGCATTGCTAAAACTCAGACCCAATATGATTTCTCCTGCAACCCCCAGTGAAAGAGGGCTGTAAAAGGCGGTGCCCCGTGAGCCCTCCATCACAGTTCTCGGTTGACCGTCAATAACGCCGGTTGCAAGAGCGTTTTTTTCCGATTAACAAATTCTTCATCATTCTTTAACAAATCTGAAACATTTAATGTGTATTAATATACTGTCATTGGAAACGAATCCGTCTCAAAGAATTCTGTAACGGGCCTGATCTTTTTTGTAGCGCCAAAATGTCGATGAATGCTTTTTAATTCCTGAGAGAAACAGCAAAAGATGTCTTCAATGAAGATAAAGTAAAATTGAATTCGGTAGCGAGCGCATTCCCCGTAGCTTGCTGCGGGGTAAGCGAGCGAATGACGAACGATAATGTTCCTTAAGAATCGAAGATTCTCCGCAGCTTGCTGCGGAGAGCTTCAATGGAGGTTTTGAAAATGGTAAGAAAATTGTTGGTGGTCGGTTTGATATGGCTAATTTTTGGTACAAATCTGGCTGTTGCCGCGGAAAACGTTGTCATCAAGGGATCGACAACGGTTTTGCCTATTGCGCAGGCGGCGTTGGAGGCCTACATGAAGGCGCATCCCGGAGTGAATATATCCCTTTCCGCTGGCGGTTCCGGAGATGGGATCAAGGCACTGATCGACAAATCTACGGACATAGCGAGTTCTTCAAGAGAAATTAAAGATAAGGAGATTGCCCTGGCCAGGGAAAAGGGAGTTAATCCCATTGCCCATACGATAGCTATTGACGCCATTGTGCCCATCGTGCATCCGAAGAATAAAGTGCAGGGGCTGACGATTGATCAGCTAAGCCAGATATATCAGGGAAAGATCACGAACTGGAAGGAAGTAGGCGGGGACAATCTCACGATCATCGTTGTTTCAAGAGACAGCAGTTCCGGCACCTTTGAGTCCTGGGGGCACCTGGTACTAAACAATGCCCGCGTAACTCCCAAGGCGCAGTTGCAGGCGTCAAACGGGGCGGTTGTTCAGGCGGTTTCAAAAAACAGATATGCCATCGGTTATATTGGTCTGGGCTATTTGAACACATCGGTCAAAGGGCTGACCGTCAACGGCATTACGGCCTCGGCGAAGACAGCGCTTTCCAAAGAGTACCCGGTCGCAAGACCTCTCTATATGTATACGAACGGACAGCCTGCAGGTGAAGTCGCAAATTTCCTCAAATTTGTATTGAGTCCCGCAGGACAGAAACTGGTCGCCAAGGAGGGGTTCGTTCCTTTGACTGCGGAAGAAATAAGGAAGCCTGCTAAGAAGGGTAAGAAATAAAAATAGATCATGAACAGGCATCAGAAAGAAATCTTCATCAGGGGTATCTTTGCTTTTTTCGCCTTTGCGTCCGTGCTTATTCTGGCGCTCATTGTCATGTTCCTGTTCCGTGAAGGATTGCCCATATTCAAAGAGGTTTCCGTTGCAGATTTCCTGTTCGGACAGGAATGGTATCCCACGTATGATCCTCCGTCCTACGGGATATGGCCCTTGATTTTCGGTTCTGTGATCGTCACTGTATTCTCCTGTCTGATTGCCGTTCCGCTGGGGGTCCTTTCCGCTGTGTACATTTCTGAAATAGCGCCCGCTTCAATCAAAGATATTACGAAGTCGATTATAGAACTCTTGGCGGGAATTCCCTCCGTGGTCCTCGGTTTCTTCGGCATGGTCGTTGTAGCCCCGTTTATACAGAAAACTTTTGATCTCCCGACGGGTCTTAACATTGTGAATGCCTCGGTAATTCTGGCAATCATGGCGATACCTACGATTTCAAGCATCTCAGAGGATGCCCTTTACGCCGTGCCCAGTGAGTTTAAGGAGGCATCGTATGCCCTGGGCGCTACGAAATATGAAACGATAGCCAAGGTCATTATGCCGGCAGCACTGTCAGGAATTTCCACGGCCGTGATCCTCGGGATGGCGAGGGCTATGGGAGAAACGATGGTTGTGCTCATGGTGGCAGGCGGTGCGGCAGCCATTCCGGAAAGTATCTTTGATTCCGTAAGGCCGATGCCGGCCTCCATTGCCGCGGAGATGGGAGAGGCGCCGTTCGGGAGCGGTCATTACCATGCCCTTTTTGCCACCGGCATTGTCCTGTTCTTTTTAACCCTGATTTTTAATCTCATTGCCGATTATCTTTCCCAGAAATTCAAAGAAGTGGGATCAGCAACACTGTAAAGGGAAACCGGGAGTTTATATTATGCAGGATGTGCTCATGGCATCCATGAAATTTCGATATTTCAAACAGCAGGCGTTTTTTACCGTCGTTCGATTGTCGGCGCTGCTGATTGCATTGGCCTTCGGCGGTCTTATCGCTTACATCGTTGTCAATGGGATCTCAGCCATCAGTTGGGATTTTCTCACCCTCCCGCCAACAGATTCCATGACAAAGGGCGGGATCATGCCTGCCATTGTGGGGACCTTCTACCTTACAATAGGAGCAATTGCCGTAGCCCTGCCCCTCGGGGTAGCGTCAGCAATTTATCTCGCTGAATATGCACGGCAGGGAAAGTTTATCAGAGTGGTACGCATCGGCGTTAATTGTTTGGCGGGAGTTCCTTCAGTTGTTTTCGGATTGTTCGGACTCGGGTTCTTTGTTGTTTTTCTGCATTTTGGATCATGCATTCTTTCCGGAGCCTTAACCCTTGGCATCCTTGTCTTGCCGACAATTATCGGGGCATCGGAAGAGGCCTTGAAAGCGGTCCCACAAACGTTCCGGGAGGCGTCACTGGCCCTCGGTGTATCCAAATGGCAGACTATATATAAGATTGTCTTGCCGAATGCTTTGCCCGGAATACTGACAGGGTCGATCCTGGGTATCGGCAGGGCGGCAGGCGAAACAGCGCCGATCATGTTTACTGCGGCGGCATTCTTTACAGCGAAGCTTCCCGGTTCCATCTTCGATGAAGTCATGGCTCTTCCCTACCACGTATATGTTCTTGCTACGGCTGGTACCCACATAGAACAGACGAGATCGATTCAATATGGGACGGTGCTTGTTCTTGTCGGACTTGTGCTGGGAGTTGATCTTATTGCCATTGTCATCAGGAGTTATGTCAGGAAGAAAAAAAGGTGGTAATTGTGGAAGGTGACAGTATAATCGAATTGAGGAATGTAAATTTCTTCTACGGACAGACCAGGGCGCTGACCGATATCACCATGAATTTCGAAAAGGACCGGGTTACCGCTCTGATAGGACCTTCCGGCTGTGGCAAGTCCACGCTGTTAAGGCTCCTCAATCGCATGAATGATCTCATCGCTGGAACCAGGGTCGAGGGAGAAATCATTTTTGAAGGCATAGAATATCTATGCTCCTGATGTTGATCCCGTCGACATTCGGAGAAAGATTGGCATGGTTTTTCAGAAGCCCAATCCGTTTCCGAAGTCAATATTCAACAATGTTACCTATGCGCCAAGGCTTGCGGGGATAACGAAAAGGAGTGATTTAGAATTCCTTGCTGAAGAGAGCCTGAAACAGGCGGTTCTATGGGAAGAGGTAAAAGACATTCTGGATAAATCGGCGATGACCCTCTCCGGAGGGCAGCAGCAGCGCCTGTGTATTGCCAGAGCGCTCGCCATGAAACCGGATATCATCCTCATGGATGAGCCGACATCGGCGCTCGATCCTATATCAACGGCGAAAATTGAAGAGTTGATCGATGAATTGAGGAAGAAATATACCATTATCATAGTTACTCACAACATGCAGCAGGCAGCCCGGGTCTCATCGAAAACCGGGTTCTTCTATTTAGGGAAGCTCATTGAATATAACGCCACGGAAAAAATCTTTACCAATCCGGATGTGAAACAGACGGAAGACTATATTACAGGGAGATTCGGTTGATTGCATTGTATCCGGTGAAAACACAAGAATGAATTAGCAAGCAATTTAATTTGTTGCTTAGATTTAGGGAGATAACAGATGGCTGAAAAAAAGCATACAAGCACCCACTATGAAAAAGAACTTCGGGACATCAAGGAAAGCCTCATCTATTTAGGAGCCCTCGTGGAAAAGGCAATTGAACTTGCAACCGAGGCCCTTGTGGACAGGAATGCAGAGCTGGCCCACAAGGTAATCTGCGATGACAATGTGATCGATCAGCTTGATGTTGAAATCGAGGAAAAGTGTATCCGCATTCTGGCTTTGAGGCAGCCGACAGCGAGGGACCTGAGGTTCATCACGACAGCCATTAAGATAAATGGACATCTGGAGAGGATAGGCGACATGGCGGCAAACATTGCCGAGAAGTCGATTATCTTAGGTGAAGAGCCGCCGATGAAGCCTTATATAGATATTCCCCGGATGGCGGAAATTGCCCGGGGAATGATCAGGGAAAGCCTCGATGCCCTCGTGAATGAGGATACTGATCTGGCGCGCAAGGTCCGGATGGAGGATGAAACCATAGATAACCTCAATGAACAGGTCTTCCGGGAACTTCTCACCTTCATGATGGAAGATCCCAAGAAGATCCACAGGGCTCTCATAATCATGCAGATTTCCAAGAGCCTCGAGCGGATTTCCGATCATGCCGTGGGTATTGCAGACATGGTCATGTATATGGTGACGGGAAAGATTGTCAGGCACGAACCAAGCTGCCAGGCTTCAGGAGTGACTGATTGAAGAACCGCCTATTATACAGAATTCTTGCCGGCTATGTCGCGCTGATACTCGTAACCGCCATAGTCATGGGATTGATGTATGCCCGGCAGGTCAAGACTGAATTGATAGACGAGATAAAGAATGACCTGATTGCTCAAGCACGAATCGCGGCATTATTAGGGATAGGTGATATTGAAAGGAAGTTGTCACATCTGGCTGACATATCCCGCTCCCGTGTTACCCTGATTGATGCTTCGGGCCGGGTCAAAGCGGATTCAGAGAAAGACTTGGCGCAGATGGACAGTCACCTGAACCGTTCGGAAATACAGGAAGCCAGGATCAAGGGACAGGGAGAAGCAATTCGTTACAGCCGCACCCTCGGTGTAGACATGCTCTACATCGCCTTTCCGATTACGGAAGGCTCCGAAGTTACGGGCTACATACGATTTGCCCGTCCGCTATTTCGAGGTAAAAAAATCCGTTGATCAGCAGTACAGCTATATATATAAGTGTCTCCTGATCGCCATCATTCCTTCCTTTATCATTGCATTTCTTCTGGCCAGAAAACTTATATCGCCAATTGAGAAAGTAATTTCATATACGCACAAAGTATGCAGCGGTGAGGCATCAGGAACACTTCTGATAGAGTCAAATGATGATGTTGGGCAATTGGAGAAGGATATCAATCGCATGGTGCAAGAACAGCAGGAAAGAGTGAGGATTGCATATGAGGAGAAGGCAAAACTTGAAGCGGCCTTTGCCAGTATGGCGGAGGGTGTTCTTGTCATAAACAATCAGAACCGTATTGAGTTTCTCAATAGAAGTCTGAAAGAGATCCTCGGAAATGAAGGCATCACTGATATTCTCGATAAGACGCCTCTTGAGGCATTCAGGAATGTCGAGTTACAGGATGCCCTTGATCTGTTCAGAGATTCGGGGGGACCTGTCCTGCGGGAGATTAGCCTTGGCCAGGAAGCGCCGATTATCCTGGATGTCACTATATCAGCCGTTCATGGACTGCCCGAAGAGGAACAAAAGACGATGATGGTATTCCATGACGTTACACGTCTTAAGAAGCTGGAAAAGATACGTGAGGACTTCGTGGCTAATGTCACCCACGAGATCAAGACACCGCTTACGGCAATCATAGGATTTATTGAGACCCTGGAGGGGGGCGCCATCAAGGAAGAAGCAACGGCAAAGAAATTTCTTCACATAATTTCCGAAAATGCTCATCGTCTTGGAAGGCTGGTGGATGACCTGCTGATCCTTTCCAGCATTGAGCTGGGAGAAATGACATTGCGGTTTGAAAATATCTCCATAGCCAGTGTAATTGACAGCGTGTTGCCCATGTTCGAGACGAAAGCAGCAGAAAAATCCCTGACTGTTGATAAATCGATCTCCGATGGGCTTCCCGTGATCTGGGCAGATAGGGATAGGATGGCGCAGATTCTTGTGAACATCCTTGATAATGCCGTCAAGTTTACGCCAAGTGGCGGAAAGATTTCCATTTCTGCGCTTCAAGATGACAGCGGCTTTGTGGTCGTGAAAGTGACCGACACGGGCATGGGCATACAGAAAAGTGAAATTCCCAGGCTTGGAGAACGGTTCTATCGGGCGGACAAGACACGTTCCAGAGAGTTGGGAGGCACCGGTTTAGGATTGTCAATAGTAAAACATCTCATGAAAGCCCATAACGGCAGCATTGATATCGAAAGTCAGGTGGGAAAAGGTACCACGGTTTCTCTTGCTTTTCCCATAAATCGGGTGCCGAAAGCATAAAAATCAGAGAAAATTGAAGGGGAAAGGGCTTTTTTACTAAAAAAATGCTCTTTTCCCTTATTTTTTTAAAAAATTTGCTCAAAATGCCTTGACATGAGGGAATTTGTGTTTATGTTAGGCGCAAAATCGATTTACAGACGTGATTGCCTTATAAAATGCCAAAAAAATATAAAAATTAAGGAAAGGAGAGATGAGGTCATGAAGATTAGGCCATTACAGGATCGTGTGATTATCAAGAGATTAGAGGAAGAACAAAAGACAAAAGGCGGGATTATAATCCCCGACACAGCCAAAGAAAAGCCTGTAGAGGGCGAGGTTGTAGCCGTAGGCAAGGGCAAAACAACAGAAGACGGCAAACTGGTGAAGCCGGATGTCAAAGCCGGAGATAGGGTCCTCTTCAGTAAGTATGCTGGTACGGAAGTCAAGATCGATGGCGTAGAACATCTTATCATGAGAGAAGATGATATATTGGGAATCATTGAAAAGTAATAATATGATCATAAGGAGGATATGTTAGATGGGAGCAAAGATACTTCAATACGATGAAGAAGCAAGAAAATCGATTCTTAAGGGTGTAAACACCCTTGCAGATGCGGTCAAGGTAACCCTCGGCCCCCGAGGCAGGAATGTACTTCTTGATAAATCTTTTGGTGCGCCGACCGTTACAAAAGACGGCGTTACAGTGGCCAAGGAGATCGAACTCGAGGATAAGTTTGAAAATATGGGCGCCCAGATGGTGAAGGAAGTCGCCAGCAAGACGAGTGATGTGGCCGGTGACGGCACCACGACGGCTACTATTCTTGCCCAGGCCATTTACAGAGAAGGTGCAAAGAGTGTCGCTGCGGGAAGTAACCCCATGGATATAAAGAGGGGTATTGATAAAGCCGTTGAGACGGTTGTCAAGGAACTGGCTAAGTTAAGCAAACCGACTAAAGACCAGAAGGAAATTGCACAGGTGGGTACTATCTCCGCTAATAACGATGAGGCAATCGGCGCAATTATTGCCGAGGCCATGGGGAAGGTCGGTAAAGAAGGTGTTATTACCGTAGAGGAAGCTAAAGGACTGGAAACCGAACTGGAGATCGTAGAAGGTATGCAGTTTGACAGAGGTTACGTGTCTCCCTATTTTGTGACTAATGCCGAAAAGATGGAGGTACACCTTGAGGATTGCTTGATTCTTATCAACGAAAAGAAGATCAGCACCATGAAGGATCTTCTTCCCATCCTGGAGCAGATTGCTAAAATGGGAAGGCCCCTCCTGATCATTGCCGAAGATATCGAAGGTGAGGCTTTGGCTACCCTCGTGGTGAACAAGATTCGCGGCACCCTGCAGGTTGCAGCTGTGAAAGCCCCTGGTTTCGGCGACAGAAGGAAAGCCATGCTTGATGATATCGCCATTCTGACAGGTGGGAAGGTGATTTCTGAAGACCTGGGTCAGAAACTTGAAAATACAAAATTAGAAGACCTTGGCCGGGCCAAGAGAATTTCTATAGATAAAGACAATACGACGATTATCGACGGCGCAGGGTCAAGAGCATCCCTCGAAGGAAGGGTGAAACATAAGAAGACCCAACCGAACCAAGTACAAAAAAAAAAAAAAAAAAAAAAAAAAAAAAAAAAAAAAAAAAAAAAAAAAAAAAAAAGATTGCTGGCGCTGGCCGTCGTGCTGTGCCTGGCGCACGTCTACATGCGCCTGAAGGTGATCACTCTGGGATATGAACTCTCGCGCGAAACCAAACTGCGCCACGACTACGCCGAGCAGAATCAGAAGCTGCGGCTCGAGCTGGCCGTGCGCAAGGATCCCGCGGTGATCGAAAGGCGCGCCCAGGAGGAACTGCACATGGCGCCGCCCGATCCCCGTGCCATTCGCGCGCTCGACGGCGCGCGTGAGCCGGTACGCGGAGATGTCCGATGATTCAGATGCGTGGATGGGCGCGCGGGGAGCGCTGGGTGCGCGTGCGCATCTTGTTGACTACGTCTCTGTTCAGCGTGCTCCTGGCACTCTCGTCTACCGCGCGTGGGTGTTGCAGGTGCGCGAAGCCCAGCGCCTCAAAGACATGGCCGAAGAACAATACTTGCGTGAGGTTGAGCTACCCGCGAGGCGAGGCCGCATTCTCGATCGCAATGGTACGGAACTGGCGGTGTCCGCCGAGGTGGATTCCGTGTTCGCGAATCCGCGGCAGGTGCAGACGGGGCACATGGTTCAGGTCGCGGCGAGCGCGCTCGCCCGGGTGCTCGACGTTCAGGAAAGGAGCTTGCGAACGCTCTCGGCTCCCGACGCTACTTCGCATGGCTCAAGCGGCGGGCGCTGCCGGATGAAGCGCATGCGGTCAGTTGCTCAAGCTCACGAGGCATCTACCTCACCAAGGAACCTCGCCGTTACTACCCCAATCGCACCCTGGCCGGGCCACTTCTTGGTTGGGCGGCTCCATGGCGCCTGGGCATCGAGGGACTCAATTGCGCCTGGACCAGGAATTGCGGGGCTCTCCGTCGGAGGTGCAAGGGCTGCGCGACGCACTGGGGCACGACGTGTTGATTTCGGGAATTGGCGACGCACAGCCGCGTGCGGGCCATGACGTGGTCACCAGCATCGACAAGTTCATCCAATATCGGCTGGAACGTGCCCTCGAAGTGGGTGTGCGTGAACATCATGCCAAGGCTGCCGCGCTTGCCTGGACCCTCGCACGGGAGAGATTTGGCAATGGCCACCGTGCCCTCGGTAAACCCCAATGAACCTGCGTCGGCGCAAGCCGCGTCGAAGAAGGAGGGGTGCGCAACCGGGCGGTGACCGACCCCTTCGAGCCCGGCTCGACGATGAAGACGCTCACGCTGGCGGGTGCGATTGAAGCCAGCGTGACGCGGCCCGAGGAGCATTGGTACTGCGAAAACGGGAAGTACATGGTCGGTTCGTCGACCATCCATGATGCCGAAAAGATTGGGGATGTGACGACCGTCGAGGTGCTGGCGCAATCGTCGAACATCTGCGCGGCTGAAGATCGCGCGCCGACTGGGTCGTGAACGTTTCGAGGCGGCATTGCGGCGCTTTGGCATCGGTGCGCCGACGAATGTGGACCTGCCCGGGAACGATCCGGCGCGTTGCGACCCTGCGAAACGCTGGGGTGAGATTGAACTGGCGACCATCGCGTTCGGCCAAGGAGTGACGGCTACCGAGGCGCAGCTTGCTGGCGGCCAGATGCCGCGATCGCCAACGGGGGGATACTCATCGTCTCCGATCTCTTGCGTGGTGATTCTCGACGAAGGGAAAACTGGTGAGCGAAAGCGAACCAGTTGGCCATCGCGTGGTGACGCAGCAGACGGCACGCACCATGCGAATGATGCTCCACGCCGTCATGGAGAAGGGCGGCACGGGGGAGAAGTTGGCGATTCCGGGATACCCGGCGGGAGGGAAGACGGGAACGGCGCAAAAGGTGGATCCGCTGACCCGTCGCTATTCGGCGGACAAATGGATGTCATCGTTCATCGGCTTTGCGCCCATCGACGATCCGCGTCTGGTTCTCGATGGTGACCGTCGATGAACCGCAAGGAGTTCACTATGGGTCGTCGGTGGCAGGCCCGATTCGGCACGATGCGATGGCGGCGGCGCTGCGCTATCTGAACGTCGCGTCAAGTGGCGCGGCGATGACCGGTGCCGCTCCCGCATCGAATTCCCGGATGGTCGTGGCGTCAGCCCTGCCAGAAATTCCCGCTGATGAGAACGTGATGGCAGTGACCGACGAGGAAAGTGAGCCTCGCACCACCATGACGGAAAGGGACGAACTGGAGAAACGTGAGATTCCGGACTTTACTGGTCTATCGATTGGCGAGGCCCTCATTCTGCGCGCCAGGCACGCGTCCCGGTCGACATCGCTGGACAGGATGGGCCGTTGGACAATCTCCCGGCCCTGGTTTTGCGCGGCGCGGCGTACGCTGTCGAATTTCATTTTCGCCATCGGGATAGCCATAAGAATAGAAAGAGATGATTGGATGCGAACTTCTGGTTTTTCGGTGCCAACCACGGCAAGCTTGATGACTGAGGAAGGAACTAGTAACTGATGAAGCTGGAGAACTGCTGCGGGCGGTGACGCCGCTCTCCGTCGATGGATTGACCGAAAGCGAGATAGCCGAAGTGCGGGACGATTCACGTCAGGTTAAGCCCGGGGATCTCTTTGTCGCCTTGCCGGGGCAGACCGTTGACGAACCGTGTTCGCGGCCAAAGCGGCGGCGCGAGGCGCGGTCGCGATGGTCAGCGAGCACGAGGTTGCGCCATCGGTGTTCGCGGGTACGCGCGTGCGTGTGAGCGGAGCGGCGCAGGCGCTCGGCCACATTGCGTCGCGTCGCTACGGACAACCTTCTCGCGCACGCTGCGGATGATCGCGGCGACCGGCACCAACGCCCAGGAAAATCTTTCAATTTTCAATCATTTCCGCCAAAGGCGGTTATCCGCCTTCAGGCGGAAAATATCATTAAAATAATTATCTATGTCCCAAGATAACCTGATAAACATGGAATGCACAATCTGCCACAATTTGAATTACCAAACCAACAAAAACAAGAAAGAACCACCGCCAAAGCGTCTGGAACTGCAAAAATTCTGCAAATTTTGCAAGAAAGAAAAACTCCATAAGGAAACCAAATAGTTTCGAATTTCGATTTTAGAATTTCGGATTTCCAATCACCACTATTCATGATTGGCTTGGGGGCGTCGTATAACGGTAGTACATTGGTCTCCAAAACCAATTGCGTGGGTTCGACTCCTACCGCCCCTGCCAGATGTCTTGACAGCCGCTAAAGCGGCTGTTTTAGTTTTTTCTTTGAGGGTTTTGTTCAGTTTAACCGCTTGTATTCTGTTTCTAGGGCCGGATAGTGTTTTATGACGGTAACAAAGTTAATTATGGTAAGAATTATTGAGATTTTTGTCTTTTAGGAGTTTGTCCTAACCTAAAGCGGCGAAATTGCTTGCTTGGCCTGAACCCGCCGATTAGAAATGCCTTGCGAGCGTATAAGGCGACATTAAAAGTCTTTCGGTTAACTCTATCCAGCGTTCTGCCCTTGTCTCTGTTTCCCGCAGTTGGTCCTTAAGCTGGTTAATTTTATTTACCAGTTCGGTTTTTTCTTTTTCAAACTCTTCGTCATCTATCAGCTCCTTATAGCGCATTTTGGTTAAACTATCCAAGTTGTCTTGCGCTTCGGTTAAAGCCTTATGCTGGGATTCGTAAATTTTGGTGCGGTCGTCAATCTCTCGGTCATTCTTACGGTCAAACATTCCAAAGCCCATTGCCGAAATTCCGGTAGAATGGTAAGGCTCATAACTTCCTTTGCTATTTTCTCTTCCAAGTTATCCAGCGTGATAGCCCCTTTTTGAAAAAAGGGGTAGTCACTTTCCTCTGGGTGCAACGATAATAGGTATAGCCCTTTAGCTTGCCCTCGGCTTTTACCAGTTTGGTTTTTGTTTCCGCCGTTATTTGGCAGCCGCAATCGCCACAGCGCATTATGCCGGTAAAAGCAAACCGTGGCTGTGAGGCCTCGGCCTGCCTTTTCGCCCTAGCAAGACCTGCACGTGGTCAAATTCATCAAGCGTCATCATTGGCTTGTGCTTGCCTGGGAATTGCTGGCCGGAATGGTCAATAATTCCGGCGTAAAATAAGTTAGTAAAAATTGCGTATAAGCCACTCAAGGCCAAAGGTTTGCCGCCGCTTCGCTTTCGTTTAATGGTTGTAAAACCCCACTCGTTATTTAATTTGTCAAAATTTGGGCAATGTGTAATTGCCAGTTAGCATTAAGTCCCAAGTTTTACGGATTAAGATAAAACGCTCTGGGTCTTTTTTTATGGTATGCTCGGCTTACTCATTTATATAACCCGCGGGTGCGATACCTGGCCGCCATCCTTTATCAAGTTTGCTTTCTATGCCCCGTTTAACATTCTTGCTCAAGTCCAGTAAGTATTGGTTGGCTACTCCGCTTTCAACACTAAAAATAACACATTGTCTTCCGGCAAGTATTGTCGGTCTATGGTCTGGATTGATTTTAGTACCCTTTTTGCAACAGCCATCGAATTTGCCGCTATCAATCGGATTGCGGGATAGGCGGTTTATCTGCCAGCACAAAATCCCGTCAGCTTCGCCTTTTTCAATTCGTGTCCATCATTTCGTCAAAGACCGGGCGGTTATTTGGCTTCTTGGCCGACTTGGCTTCGGTATAGACTTTTCTAATATCCAAATCCGAATCAGCTGGCCAATTTTTTAAGCCGGTTCATTTGGTCATCAATGGACTGCACTTGTCGGTCTTCGCTTTCGGAGGACTTGCGGGCATATAGAAAGTATTTGATTTTTGTCTGGTCTTGGCTCATAGTGATAATTTTAATTATAACTCAAAGGGCGACCTCTGGTTCACCCAACTCCACTAACCCAAAGGCTAGCTTTGCTGGCAGAGGCCGCCCTGAAAGCGGTAAAGCCAAGAAAAAAGCCATTGAGTTAAATTGTGGAGGGGTGAACATAAATATTATAGCCCATTTTCTTGTTTCAAGCAAATTTCAAGCAAATTTAATCAACCTGGCCTGGTTTCTTTTTAGCTGGCATAACCACTATGCCTAAAGGCTCGCCATTGGTAGAAAAATCAATTTTTTGGGTGTCCTGATAACCAAATTTAGATTTCAGCAGAAAAATTGACCCAACCGGCTTGTTTTTCATCAGATACCTTACGCAATAATCTGGTTTCGGTTTCCCTATCAAGTCTTTTTATTAGCACCGCATACTGGGGGGCTTTGTGCGATAGCGCAACAAGGTGTCATCACTAATCCCTAATATTTTAGCCAGTTCCACTAAAAACGGCGTTTTATTTTGTTGAACACAATCGTTTAAATATTCATCAACTCCCTGCTTGAAAGCGTGATACTCAACCTTTTTATATCCTTTTTTTGGCATAAAATTTTAAGTTAATTTTAAAATGGTATTTTGTCCGCTATTTCTTCGGCCGTCATTTCTTTTACAGTTTCATTTACCCCACCCCTCGTTTCATCATTGTTTTGGTCTTGAGATATAGTGAGCGGCAGTGTGGGGTAAACCAGCCACTTGCGCTTGTCCGTGGGGTGTTGCTCTTGGGTAATCAGTCCGGCGGTTTCCAGCATTGGCAAAATTTGCTGGCGTAATTGGGTATTGTCCAACATCCGGCCGTAAACCCCATAATGCTTTTGCAGTATTTCCTGCCGTGATAATCCCTCTTTGTCATCTTCCCCCAGCTTGGGCGTTCTGGCTTCCCAAAGGGGCAAAATGACCTCTTGGTAGAGCTTGTAAATATAAGGTGGCAAGTTCAGCTCTTGGCTTACTGATATTTTATCCCAAATCGCAAAGGCCGATTCTATATCATCTTGGTTAGCCGTGATGGTTGAGCCGTCCTGCTCCCGCCACAGCCAGTTAAGCAAAGCAAAGGATTTTACCAACGCCAAAAGTCTGCCAATATCCCGCTGGTGTCTTGGCTTCAAAATTCGGTTATTGGCAAAAAATCGGTCAATTATGCTCTTGGGGTCAGCTATCTTAACCTCTTGTATTCCGGCCTCTCTGATAGCCAAAATTCGCTCTTTAAGAGCCTTGCGCTCCGGTATTTCGTCCAGCCAATTCTTATAACTGGCATTGTCTGTTTCCTTTTTGATTTTTTCCAAAATAGCCTGCCGGATTTTCTCTTGGTTGACCTCTGGGCTTAATAGAAAAGCGAGTTGCTTCCTGCTCGTCAATCGTCAACCCTGCCGTGCAAAAGATGACCGCCGGAAAACCTTTAACAATTACATTTTTAGTCCGTAAGCCGTGCTTCTGGCTCTTGTCTGTAATTTTTAGCCTAATCTCTTTTTGGTCGTGGGATAATACCGGCCGCAAGCGTTCTAGCAGTTGAGTATGTGGCTGGTCAAGGAAAATTAAAATCTTGCGTGATAAATCCACCATATACCCCTCAAGCTCCTTGTTGTATTCGCCGGTGTCGTGGAAAAAAGCCGTGGGGCTGCAATAGCCAATTTCTTTGACATCTTGCGCTGGAAACAGTCGGGCTATTTCAGTGGGTATGAAACTCTTGCCGGTAGATGACGGCGCATTAAAGCTGATGTTAAACTGACAGCTATCGGTATAGGCAGAAAGTTGACAAAGGAATGAAACGATTTTATTCTCTTCATCTTTTTTAATGGTTAGCCCAAGCACATCAATTAAATCTTTGGCCGTCATTGGTTTTAAATCTACATTAGACATATAGCATTTGCTCCTCTAAATCGGCAATCTGCCGCTTAATAATATCTTGCTCGTGCGGGTCAAACGTGCCCCGCAATGCTCGGATTAAAGAATCTCTTTTTGTTTTTATCAGCCCTCTATCCCTAATGCTTTGGGCGTGAGCTAAAAGCTCGGCTTTTTTAACATCATACATATACATTAAATTTAATTTTACTTGCTAAACAAAATTCCTTTTATGGTTTTAATGGCCTCTATAATAATTTTTGCATTAAGTGTAATTTGGCCTTTGTAATAGTCCGCTATTATGGCCTCGCACTTTGGCTTATCTTGAAACACAAAATAACAAACGCCATTTTCCCATTCGGTAGTTTCAAGTGTTTGCCCTGTTGCGTAAAGCAAACTGGCAAGCATTTGGTCTTTGACTTTGTAAAATTCTATAACTTGGTTTTGTGCATTTTTTGACATATAAATTTTTCATTAAGTATAAATTTTATAAATTTTGGAGTTGCTTTTGACGTTTTAAAACCTTTTTATAATTCTCAATGGACATAGGTTTGTAGATGAGTTCAAAAAGCCGGACAAGCGGAATGGCTTTTGCCAGTGCTTCCTCTTTTGAAAGCTGGACACCAAACTTTTGCTGGTATAAATTTTGGAATTTGGTAATTTGTTCATCAGATAACATATTTATATTTTAGACAAAATAAAAACAACCTTCTGCTGTTTTTTGTTGACTTGCCCAAAATAAAAACGGCTTTTTCAAGCCGTTTTATAAAACTTATTAACAACAACAAAGGCCAACAAAAGTCAATCAATAAATTTTAACTCAAATTGGTCTGTATTTAGCCTATATCCCTCCCTCGCGTCAATAATAAAATCGTCAGATAGTTTTAATTTAGACCGACACAGTTCATTTATACTTGTTTTAGCTTTGCTAATTGTTGAAACCTGCTGGCTTAATGCTTCTGCTAACTTAGTCGTTGAGATTCCGTTAGGATTATGATTTAAAAAAGAAATTAAATCATACCTCTTTTTTTAATCTTATAAGGGGGATACTCATTTCCATTCCTGCTCCTGTAAATGCCTTTTTTTTGAGATATATAAATTAAATTTTTCTGGTATTCTTCCCCACTAACTTTTTCTATAACCTCTGTTGGTAAAATTTTAATTAAGTCATCAATTACAGCATTTATAAATCTTTTTAAATTTAAGATTTTATAAGCACTATGCACTCCCGTTTTTTCAATTTGATACCAAAGTTCGGCACCTTTTATTGGTCGCTGCCGTGCACAAAAAATAAAAAATTCTTCAAAGTCTTTAATATGCAATTTGACAGGCTCTGAATGAATTTTTTGGTAAAATTCAGACCATATATTTTTATACTTTTCTAAAAGATTTGTATATTCCTTTTGTTTTTTAATATTGGTAGCAAAAATATACTTGTTTAGCTGCGGAAATAAATAATGCTCTATTGCATTATACTGTTCCTCAACAGGTTCTGGCGAAAAAAATATCGCAATTTTTTCTGACATTACAGAGGGAAACGATTTTTGCTCCTGTTCATAAGCATAATAGCTATTTTTGTCCTGGAGGAATTTATAAAGTTCTTCAACAGACAAATCACTTTTATAATTATAGTTTGCCTGATTTTGTTCATCAATTCTGAACCTATTTACCAACCTGTTTTTAAAGGCAACGTCAGCTTGCCTAATCTCGCCTATGGTCGCAAGCTGTAGGATTTTTTTTACAATTTCAATTAGCGAATCTTGGGTATGCAAAAAGTTTTTATCTTTACCTAAATTCGGGAAATACCCAACCCGATAATTAAACTCTTTATTTAGATAGCTATTTTTGTCAATACAATCAAATAATTCAAAGGCGATTAAATTCTTTAAAACTTGGTCAATAACATCATAAGAATTTATTTTATCTTGGAATTTCTTTAGTTGTTCAATAGGGCTCATAAAATTTACATTACATAATATTTATAAGGTTATTTTAGCACTTTTTGGGCATAAAATAAAGACCTTTTCCTTTACTTTTAACCGGTAAAGTTGTATATTATAAGCGACAATTTAACCGCCTAAACCGGTCGTAATACCGGCACGGCTAAAAACTCCCATCAAAGATACTGAACCCCGTGTTCAGCGATTCTTTGATGGGTCGTATCCCGAAAGGGGTATGGGGCTTAAAAACCCTGCTGGCGCGGGGCTTTGTGTAAAAATATTACTATGAAAATTATATGAAAGGCGTTTTAGGTTTTTTCTTGCTGGCTGCTGGTTTCGGAATATTAGTTAGAGCAATATTAAAAGACGCGAGCGACTGGTACTTTATTTTAGGTGCCGGTGCTCTTGGGTATGGTTTGGATTTAGTAATAACCGACAAAATTGACGAAGCTAAAAAAGGATTGCGGGAGGAAATAAAGGAATTGACAGAGAAAATTGACAACTTAAAAGAAGAAAAAAATGATTATAATCCTTATGATTAACAATTTAAAATTATGTCTATAAAAAAAATATTCTTTCCTTTTGCAATAAAGTATACGCACTTAATCAAACATTCGTGGCATCGTTTTGCTATTGTTGCCTATTGGATAATTATTATTTTTTCTCTGTTCGGGGTTTTTTCCTCTATTCAAACCCCCGAGATTAACAATAGAGCTAATTGTTTTTCAATGCAGATTGAATTACATCCGACAAATGCTTTGCAGGCAATGGACGCTAATTGTTCGGTCTTTCAACCCGATACCGGATTTAATATTATAGTAGCCATTATTGCTACTTTAATCATAAGTTATTTAATCCAAATAGTTTATTATAAAATAATTTTGTATGTCGCATTAGGTAAAAATATTAGCCAATCTTAAATTTTCTATGGCTAAAGATTATTATAAAATTTTAGGTGTTCACCCAGATTCATCAGAAGACGAAATTAAAGAAGCCTACCGGCGTAAAGCTCATCGCTACCACCCTGACAAAGGGGAGGGAGCGGACGCTAATAAATTCAAAGAAGCCCAAGAGGCCTACGAATTTTTAACAGATAAAAATAAAAGGGCGGCTTATGACAGGCTGTATAAAAATAAAAATGAACCCCAAAAAAGTAATTATAACAATACTCCACCCCCTCAAACTGATAGGGGCTTTAATAATACCACTTCGCAAGTCCGTAAAAAATCCAGTGCTACTGCCATTGTAATTAGGACGATAATTATTATCGCAATTATTGCCGGTATAAATGCTTGCAATAATAATTCCTCAACACAAAGCTCAACCCCTAACTCACCAACGCTAGCTACAACCCCATCAACTCCAACTCCTAAACTCCCATCGTATAGCCCGCCTGCAAATAATCCCACAACGTGCCCCGATATGGTAAATGGTTATCTTGGCAATGACGCTAAATGCTATTGCAATTTTGGTTATTCTTTTAATACAATTACTAATAAATGCGCACTTACGCCGACCCCCTACCGGCCTCATTCATATTCCGTTACGATTTCCCAAATTTTCAATAGCACTCAATATACAGGGGTGGCAAAAGATTCAGATACCGGCGCGGTACTAGATTCCAGTTCATATATTACTACCTACTACGACTCAACAAAACTTCAATTTACAGCAGCCTGCCCTTGGCCTTATATTGCTTCTAGTCCATCCAGTTCATCCGCAAATGACATAAGCAGTTTTCAGTCAAATGCCGTGGGAGGGCTTATTACTGGTTATAGTATTATTCTTAATCAATCTGTAAACAGTTTGCAATTCATTTGTACTGATTCTGGTTCTCAATAGCAAAATAAATCTTTTTTATCAAAACTCTATACCTCAATAGATACTATATTATAAGGAATCCCTTAAATTGAACCATCGGAGTCCCCCCTATGCCCAAAACAATAGTGAGTAGGGGTGTGGGGTAAAAGTAAAAAAATAGGACTGACACATATCAGCCCTAAAATATAAAAACAGAAAAACGAAACCTAAACCGACTCACCCCCCGCCTCTACTCTAACCAAGAAATACTGGTAAAACCTGTGCTGTTAATGTCTATCCGGTTTTGTCTGTTCGGGTAGATGTCAGCTATCTGCCCTAAGTCCTCTAGGTTGCGGGTCTTGGCCATATCGTTATTGCTGTGCTCTGCCAAGTCTTTATGCTTGCCAACAATCCACTCCGGCGTTATCTCGTGGACTGCCAACGCCTCGCTAACAGCTTGCTTAATGTTAGGCTTTGTTAGGTTTTCGCTGCCGATTGACCTAGCGGTCGCTTCATCAATCACATCATAGTTTTGCCTAGCCGCCAAACTTGCGTTGCCGGTTTCCACAAAGTCGCTGATAAAGCCCTTTTGTTTTTTGGTTAGCTTGCCCATAAGTTTAGTTAAAAGCGCTCAAACAGTCTTCGCCGTTCCGGCGCTCTTAATAAATTATACACCTTTTACCGCTAAATCGGGGATATAGATATATTCGGTAGACTGTTGTATAATGGTTCTAATATCCCTAACAACGTCCTGCCATAAAAACCGCAATCAATCGATTGCGGTTTTTATGTTTGTTGGTTTATTTTGTGGCTTTCAGCTTCAATCTTTTTCGCAAATCTCTGTATTCCTGCCAGAGTTCTTTGGGGAAGGTTTTGCCGAATTGGGAGAAGAATTCTTTGATGGATTTCAGTTCCGGCTGCCAATCTTTGGGGTTAATCTCCAAAAGTTTTTTTAAAGTTTGCGGAGGCAGTTTAAGGCCGGTCATATCAAGGTCTTGCGGCCGCGGCATATAGCCGATAGGCGTTTTTACGGCTTTTACTTCGTTCCTGCATCTGTCCAAAACCCATTCCAATACCTCAAATTTTCGCCGAAACCCGGCCATAAAAATTTTCCTTTTTCGTCCGTCCTGAACCAATTCACGTGGAAAATTTTGGCGGTTATGGTCATCCTCTTGCCCATATCCAGCCAATGCCCGAAATAATCGCCCATATTGTAGCCGCAAAACGGAAGCATGGCCATGGGGTCGCGGCGCACCTGCCCCGATTGTTCCACTTGCGCCGCGGTAAGTTCCGAAGCCATGGTCGCGCCCACAAATACGCCGTGCTGCCAGTTAAACGCCTCGATAAACCAACGGCGCCAGATGCTGCCTGCGGCCGCCGAAAATGATCGCCGAAATCGGCACGCCGTGGTGCTGGTCCAGCCGGAAAGATGAAGTCGGGCAATGCGCGATCGGCGCGGTAAAACGGCTGTTGGGATGCGCGCCCAGTACCGGCTTTCCATTCTCATCAAGCATTCCCGGCTTCCAGTGCCGCCCTGCCAGTCAATTCCTCTTTGCGGGACTTCACCGTCCGCGCCTTCCCACCAGACGGTTCCGTCCGGCTTTAAAAGCACGTTGGTATAAATAGTATTTTTTTTTATGGTCTCCACCATATTGGGGTTGGTTTTGGAATTTGTGCCCGGCGCCACGCCAAAAAATCCTGTTTCCGGATTTATCGCCCAAAGCGAACCGTCGGAGTCAATTCGCATCCAGGCAATATCATCGCCCACGGTCCAGATACGGTAACCTTTTCTCTTTAAGCCCTCGGGAGGGATCAGCATGGCCAGATTGGTCTTACCGCAGGCGCTGGGAAAAGCCGCGGCAATATATTCAATGTGGCCGTTCGGCTCTTCTATGCCCATGATCAACATGTGCTCGGCAAACCATTTTTCTTTTTCTGCCAAATAACTGGCAATGCGCAAAGACAAACATTTTTTACCCAGAAGCACATTGCCGCCGTAACCGGAACCCACGCTCCAGATGGTATTGTCTTCGGGAAAATGCAAAATCAACCTCTTATTGATATCCAAATCCGCCTTGGAATGCAGGCATTTGGTAAAATCGTCTTCCTTTTCCAGCTGCCGCAAAACTGCTTCGCCCACCCGGGTCATAATCAGCATATTCAAAACCACGTAGCGCGAATCCGTCAGCTCCACGCCGATCTTGCTAAAAGGCGAACCCACCGGCCCCATGGAAAACGGGATCACATACATTGTCCTGCCCCTCATTGCACCCTTAAAGTATTCTCGGGCTTTTTTGTAAGCCGCTTTCGGCGGCATCCAGTTGTTGGTCGGCCCGGCGTGCGTTTTTTTTGGTGCAGATAAAAGTCAGATGCTCGGTGCGGGCCACGTCATCGTGTTTGGTGCGGTGCAAAAAACAGCCCTGGAAGTTTTTTCTGGTTGAGCCTGATAATTCGCCGCTTTTTACGGCTTTATTTTCCAGTCGCTTCTTTTGCGGATCCGTCAATCCAGACAATCTCGTCCGGCTGGCACAAATTGGCCATCTGGTTGACCCAAACAATCAGTTTTCGGTTTTTAGTGGGATATTTGCTCATAAACTCATGTTTTGCATTATAAAGGATATTTTACTGAAAGTCCAAAATCCCAGCCGGATAAAAAAATTTGGCTTGCGACAATGGACAAAAACTTGCCGGGTTACATCAACTGCGTGTTCAAGGGGCATCCTTGCGCTGCGCAAGGATGCCCCTTGAAATCAAGTATGCGGAAGATTTTTTTCTTTGGCGCAGTTAATGCTGATATTTAAAAACACAAAAAATTTTGAAACATTGCCTGCGCGGCGGCCGTACAACCATCACTTGTACACCATAATTTTAATCCCTATGATTTAACACTTTAAAACCATCCACAGTTTATTGGTTTTTAAAATCTTCCGGGAAACAAGCTTAAAATTAAGGTGTATGAAAAAGGTCGAAACAAACTTTCAAAAATTAAAAAAGTACACCTTTGTGAAGAAGAAATTGAATTTTAAGACAATCGCCGGTTCAGTGGCCGTGCTCGGCATAATTTTTGCCGGAGCAATGGCCATTACCTCGGCCCGTTTAACCCAGGCGCAGACCACAACCAACCCGAGCGGCACTAACGCTCCCAAATGGTCCATGCATCGCTTCGGCGCGGCGCCGATAACCGGCACAGTTTCGGGAATTTCCGGCAGCACAATTACCCTTGCCGGACCGAATAACACAACCTATACCGTTGACGCCACCAGCGCGAAAATCACCAAAATTAGCGGCACAACCAAGGCCGTAATCCAAATCTCCGGTATCGTAAAGGGTGACACGCTTAACGTCTCAGGCACAGTTTCCGGCACTAACATTGCGGCCAAAACAATTATTGACGGCACATTGCCGGCAAGGCCTCAGCCTATTGCCCCGACTGCCACCGGCACGGTATCCAATTTAAGCGGAAATACTTTTACCCTGACCAACAGCGCGGGGACCGCTTACACGGTTGACGCAACATCTCTCCAAAATATCAGCATTAACAAGCAAAACACTTCCCTGCAAAACGGGAGCGTGCAAAACGGGGACATAGTCAGCGTCTTCGGCGCATTGTCCGGCGGCCAAATTACCGCGACCAGAATTATGGACGGAAAAATTGGCATCGGAAAAATGGGAAATGTAATGGGTAAATAGAATTAATGGACATTAAGAGAGGATAAAAGCCCCCGTTTCGGCGGGGGCTTTTAAAAATCGCGGCCCCCATACTGATGAAATTGCGAAGAGACAGGGCTTTAACTGGCGGCGACTTTGTCCGACGAAGCCTTGGCGAAGTCGGAAGCAATCCCGATACTTAAAGGGGATTGCCGCGCCGCTCTCTGCATCGGGGCCCGCAATTTCCACTTCTTTTTTTTACTTCGTAATTTAAGGTTTATCAAGGTGACGCCTTACATATTAAGCGCTTTTTTGGTAAAATAGCAATATATGACCAAAAAATCGCCTTTAGTCCTAATAATTTTAGACGGCTGGGGATATCGGGAGAAGCCTGATAACAACGCCATCGCGCAGGCTAAAACGCCTTTTTTTGACGCGCTGATGGAAAAGTATCCGCACACCCTGCTTAACGCCAGCGAAGGCCACGTTGGTTTGCCGGAAGGGCAAATCGGCAACAGCGAAATCGGGCACCAGACCATTGGCTGCGGCCGCGTTTTGGACGCGGATTTGGTTAAAATCAACAAAGCCGCAAAATCCGGAAAATTTATTTCCAACCCGGCGTTCACCGAACTGTTTGACCACGTTAAAAAATATAATTCCACTTTGCACGTTTTGGGTTTGGTGAGCCCGGGCGGCATCCACAGCCACCGCGACCATTTGTACGCCTTTTTGATGGCCGCCAAAGCCGCGGGCGTCAAACAGGTGGCCATCCACGCCTTTGCCGACGGCCGCGACGTGCCGCCCAAATCCGCTTCCGGATACCTGGAACAACTGGAGGAAATTATTGAGCAGCTCCAAATCGGTTTTATTGCCACGGTCACCGGCCGGTTTTACGCAATGGACCGCGACAAAAACTGGGACCGCGTCAAAACGGCCGAGGACGCAATTTTTTTGGCGCAGGGCCGAACCCACAAACATCTCAAACCTTCTCAGGTCGTCAGCGACTTATATAAAAAGGGGATAGTGGATGAACTGCTGGAACCTCTGGTATTTTTGGATGACACGGGCAAAGGCTACCCCATTTCCGAAAACGACGGCGTATTCTTTTTTAATTACCGCCCGGACCGCGCCCGCGAGCTTAGCGCCAAAATTTTGGAAAAAAAACGCTCGCAGAATTTATGTTTTGTGACCATGACGGAATATGACAAGACCATGGAAACTTTGGTGGCTTTTCCTAAAACCGGGGCCGATACCACTTTGGCCGGCGAAATTTCCAAGGCAGGACTTTCGCAGTCGCACATTGCGGAAACGGAAAAATACCCGCACGTCACTTATTTTTTCAACGGCGGGCGCGAAGAGCCTCATAAAAACGAACATCACTTTTTAATCCAAAGCCGGCAGGACATAAAAACCCACGACCAGGCGCCGCAAATGCGGGCTAAAGAAATATCCGATAAAGTCCTGGAGCGGCTGGCCAAGGGCGACGACTTTATTTTGGTTAACTTTGCCAACGCGGATATGGTCGGGCACACGGCCAATGTGCCGGCTATAATTACGGCCGTGGAAACGGTTGACGCCCAGCTAAAACGGATAACCGATGAGATTCTCAAACGCGGCGGGACGGCTATTATTACGGCAGACCACGGCAACGCCGAACTCAATATAGACGACCAAACCGGCGAAAGGCACACGGCCCACACTTTGAACCTGGTGCCGTTTATTATAATCGGTGGTGTCATTCCGAGCGAGTCAGACGAGCCGAGGAATCCCTTAACATCGGCGGAACTGAAAAATAAGGGATCCCTCCACTCCCCCTCGACTCGTTCTGATAAAAACCGTACCTCGCTCGGGGTCGGTCGGGATGACAAAAAAATCAGTCTTCGCGACGGCACTCTCGCCGACGTGGCCCCCACCATTTTACAGCTTATGGATTTGCCAAAACCCAAAAGCATGACTGGAACGAGCTTGGTTAAATGACTCTCTGTTGATGGGAGTCTTCAAGCGACTATAAAAGTTAGCCAATATTTATTAATCGATGGGTCCATCAGCGCCGACTAAACTACAATCTCGAAGACTCCCATCAATCAAACAATATGCCCCCCGACCATCAACCCCAACAAAGTAAACATACCGCCGCGTTTGTCGCGGCAATCATCGTAGGTCTGATTATCATCGGCGGCTGCGGCTATTTGGTTTGGAAAACCCAAAAAAATAAAAGCCAACCGGCCCAAACCGCAGACCAAATCCGCCGGGAATTTTCCGTGCCGCCCGGTTTTACGCCGACCTTTTCGCCGCCGGCGCCGACCGTCGGTTATTCATCCAATCAACCCAATCAACCGACGCCGCAATTTGCGCCGCCTGCCCAAAATTCTTTTCCCGCTCCCGCGACATATCCGCCGCGCGGACCGGCCGTAGCCGGCGCGCAAACCGGACAAAACAATTTTGTTATTCCACCGGCTTCAAATTCCCAGCCAATATATCAACCGTACATAGAAACCTACCCGGCCAACAACACCACCCTGGATGATGTGCGGCAAATTTTGCAACACAGCCCGTCCGTAAAATCAGTTACCGACACCGTTTACAACGGCCAACCCGCCTTAAAATACACAGCCTACACTTCCAACGCCGGCGGCATTGCCTACATTGCCAACAACACTATATATTACGTTCACGGTTTGTAAATAATTTTTCTGCCACAAAAAAAATCCCGCTTCTGCGGGTTTTGCATTGGTTATAAGATGATGCCTGCCAGTGCATCATTACCGTGTCCCGATGATCGAAATCGGTCAGAGGGTTAAAAGTACACTGGCAAGCAACGGTGATAACGCCGGCGTTACTCGGAAACTGCCTGCGCAGTCCGGGGGCGGGGAGGGTTGGCTGCCAGAAGTGCGGCGACTGCTGGCGAAACATATGCCCTGTCCTCGATTAAGTCCTGACTATTCAGCCATGCCCTAATCTCATCCGCCTTTTTCTGATCCGGACTCCTTGGATCCTCTTGCAAGTTGGCCATATTGCCCTGAATCTTATCGGCAAATAAGCCTTTTGTCAACGCTCCAAATTACCGTTATAATTCATTTGTATATTTGCTTTGATTTGTATATTTGCGATTACTACATGAAATCCCTCACCCAAAAAACTTTTGCCATCTATAAAAACCACTCAAAGCCTTACGCCAAAGCGCTGGCTTTAATTCTGGGCAGTTTGGTTTTTGGCGTGGCGTTTGACACCTACCAGCCGTTTTTGTTTAAAACCCTGTTCAACCTTTTGGCGGCAGGCAACCGCGCGGCCGTGCCGCAAATGCTCACAACAATCTGGTGGGTGTTTGCCGTGGGCGCCGGTTCCTGGGCGGCCTGGCGCGTTTCGCAGTTCGCGCTCAACTTTTTTGAAGCCAAAATAATGTCGGATTTGCTGAACACCTGCTTTGAATATTTGCAGCGACATTCTTTCGGCTTTTTTTCCAACAATTTTGCCGGCAGCCTGGTGCGCAAGGTTAACCGCTATAGCCGCGCGTTTGAAGATTTGGCGGACATTATTTTTTCCAACCTCTGCCAAACCGCCCTGCAAATCGGCCTTATTATCATTGTGATGTTTTTTTACGCCCGGCCTTTGGGAATAATAATTTTAGTTTGGTCCGCGGTTTACATTTACTTTAATTACCGCTTTGCCGTCTGGAAAATCAAATACGACATCCAGCGCGCCGCCATGGACACCAAAGTCAGCGGACAGCTGGCCGACACCGTAAGCAATAACATCAACTTAAAATTATTCAACGGCTACCGGCGGGAGTCCGCCCAGTACAAAAATTTAACGGGCGAACTTTACCGTTTGCGCCGGTTGGGATGGAATTTGGGCCAGACCTCGGAAACCGTCCAGGGCGCTTTGGTTTTGATTTTGGAATTTGGCGTAATGTACGGCGCGGTTTTGCTCTGGAAGCAGGGCCGCCTTACGGTTGGTGATTTTGCCCTGCTTCAGGCGTATTTGATTCAAATTTTCCAGCAACTTTGGAACTTTGGCCGGTTTGTAAGACGGATTTACGAAAGCGTAGCCGATGCCAATGAAATGACGGAAATTTTGCAAACCCCGCACGAGGTCCAGGACGCACCCGGCGCCGATAAGCTTAAAGTCACAAACGGACTCATAGAAATGCGCGACGTGGATTTTGCCTACGAAAACAGCCAGCCGGTGCTGAAAAATTTTAACCTAGAGATTAAGCAGAGGGAACGCGCCGCGCTGATTGGCCCGTCCGGCGGCGGCAAATCCACCATTGTCAAACTGCTGCTGAGATTTGTGGACATCCAGGGCGGAAAAATTTTAATTGACGGGCAAAACATCGCGAAAGTTACGCAGGAATCTTTGCGCGCCAGCATCGCCCTGGTTCCCCAGGACCCGATTTTATTCCACCGCAGCTTGCTGGAAAACATCCGCTACGGACGGCCCGAGGCCTCCGACGAACAGGTTATTGCCGCGGCCAAGCTCGCGCACGCCCATGAATTCATTTCCAAATTTAAGGAAGGCTACGACACTTACGTGGGCGAGCGGGGGATTAAGCTTTCCGGCGGCGAGCGCCAGCGCGTGGCCATTGCGCGCGCCATTTTAAAGAACGCGCCCATTTTAATTTTAGATGAAGCCACTTCGAGCCTAGACAGCGAAAGCGAACGCTACATCCAGGACGCGCTGAAAAATTTAATGGAAAACAAAACCGTGATTGTCATCGCGCACCGCCTTAGCACCATAATGCAAATGGACCGGATTATTGTTTTAGAAAACGGTAAAATCACGGAACAGGGCAAACACGAAGAACTGCTAAAGGTTGAGCAGGGCACTTACCAAAAACTCTGGCAAATCCAGGCCGGCGGATTCTCTCCGATCTAGTTTTAGAGAATCCGTCCTGAGCCTGTCGTCTTTCGGCTCTGCTCAAAACGACCTTGAGCGCAAGCCGAAAGGGTCGAAGGGAGGCTTCGCAGAAGCCGAAAGGCTTGAGTAAAGCCGGAAGGCCGGTGGATTTTCCGCCCTACAATTTTAAGGGAATTTGCCTAAATTCATCCAAAAAAGATCCGCGGATGCGGCCTAAACCAAAAGATGCTATAATACTGAAGTTGAACCCGAAGCCGAACTTCGGACTATTCTGGCGGTGATGATAAAAATCATCGTTCCGAAACAAAACTAACCTAAAATTAAAGCTATGACAAAAAAGATTAGTCCCCACGGGGGCTTTACCGCTGGGTTTACGTTAATTGAACTTTTGGTGGTCATTGCCATTATCGGCATTTTGGCCACCGTAGTTGTCCTTGCGGCCAAAGACGCCCGATCCAAAGGTCGCGACGCCAAACGCGTCAGCGAAATGAAGCAATTGTCCACATCTATGGAACAATACCATATCCAAAACGGGCACTATCCTACCGGCACGGAGTCAATCGACAGCGCCGGCTTGGGCGGCGCGCTGTTTAGTGACCCGGCCGCCTTGGACGGAGGCGGCGAACCGTTTGTCCCCAACTATACCGCGATTTTGCCGGTGTCACCGACACCCGCGGACGGCAATTGCCAAGACGGCGTGGGCGCGGGTTTTAACAATTACTGGTACCAGGTGTCGGACAACGGCGATACCTACACTTTGACGGCCTGCATCGGCCACGACATGTCGGATTGGAAATCCGGCGTGCGCAGCATCACTCCCAACGGACTCCAGTAATCGTGAATTCCCAAACTCCATTCAAGGATCAGCCTGACCGCAAGCCTTGTGCTTGCCGAAAGGCTGATCCTTTTAAATATGGTATAATTTATTCATAAACGCTTAAAGATTAACCATAAACATAAAACAAACATATGCCAACTTCCAACTGGATGGGTGAGCAGGCAACCAAATCAGATGCAAACGATGATATCCCGGTGCCGATTCCCGAGGCCAAAGCCGCGGCCCAAGGCTGGGTACTGGACGAGACTATAGAAGACGTGGACAAAAGCACGAACGAGTTGATTTTTAAAAAACACGGCAAAGCGGCCTGGGCGATTATTTTGGCGTGCGCAGCTTGGTGGGGCTTGATGTGGTATTTTATGGTAACCGGCGGACCTTTCGTCAAGGACGATCCGCGCGAGTTTGGCCTAATGGTTCCTGTTTTTGTTTTAATCGGCGCTTATTCGGTCTTTAAAAACAAAGTCCTGCGGGAATTTATGCAGCAGTTCGCCTTGGCCAATAAGATGACGTACAGCCAAAAAGGCGACGCAAGCAGCCTTACCGGCGCGTTGTTTAATTTAGGCCACAGCCACAGCATGACCAATGTGGTCAGCGGCAGTTTTACCGACAACAATTTAAGTTTGTTTGATTATCAATATACCATCGGTTCGGGCAAAAACAGCCATACCTATGCCTGCACCGCGACGCAAATAGATTACCCAAGCGTTCTGGCGCCCGTCCTGCTCACCGTAGATTACCAGTCCTTTGGCGGCATTGTGCCGTTTTTCGGCGCTTGGGAAAAAATCAAGCCGGAAGGGAATTTTGACAAAAATTTTGACCTTTACACCAAAAAAGAATTTGAAATAGAGGCTTTGCAGATTTTCTCCCCGGATTTTATGGTAAAGATGCTGGGCAGCTGGCCGGAGTTTAATTTGGAATTCAACGGCAATAAAATCATCGTTTTCTATAACCGCATTATTACCACTAAAACCGAGCTGCAAAAAATGTTCGATTTGATAAAATATTTAATCGTTAGAATTGAGCCCCTGGCCCAGCGCATGGAAAGTTCGGTAAAAGATTTAGAGGAATTGCAAAACAGTAAACAATAACGTGTCATCCCGGAATCCCGTATCGGGGTACGGGACAAGTTTTTAGCGCGATGATTATCGCGGGCCGCAAAAAATATCCGGCCTGCCCGCCAAAGCCTTGGCGACGGCGTGGATCCAGAATCCGGCAATCTTAGAGCCTCTAAAAGCGCTTTTTTCTAAAAAAATGTTATAATTATCCAGTATGGATAATTATCATCCCACCGTCCAAAAAATCACCAGCCTTATCAAGCAGAGCAAATTTTGGTTTGAAACATTTGAGCACGAGCCAGTTAAGACATCAGAACAGGCGGCTTTGATGCGCCCGGGATATACTTTGCACCAGGGAGCCAAGGCGATGATAGTAAAAACCTATCGATCAAAATCCGACGGGAATTTTGTAATGCTGGTATTTCCGGCAGACCAAAAATTTAATTCCAAAAAAGTTCAAGCTGCGCTTAATATCAAGAGCCTCCGATTCGCGACTGAATCGGAAGTTGCCGATATTACAGGAGGCGTACAAATCGGCGGCGTGCCGCCGTTTGGCAATTTGTTTAATCTTGATGTATACGCCGACCCATCTCTTTTTAAAAACGGGCAGATCGTGTTTAACGCCGGCGACCGGGGGTTCAGCGTAGCCGTGAAATCAGCGGATTATAAAACCCTGGTTAATCCGGTTATTAAAGAACTTATCTAGTCAAAATTAATTAAGCCTTTCCCGTTGCTGTCATCCCGGAATTTTTTGCGTTGATGAACATCATAAGCCGCAAAAAATATCCGGGATCCAATACTCAGTAACAACTTGTCCCCAGATTCCGGATATTTTTGACTGCGCTGATGACCGAGTTTCAGTCAAAAATTCCGGAATGACACACTAACCATGCCCGCCCTTAACCAAAAATCGCAGAAAATCGTCCTACTGGCTCTGCTAATTTTGCTGTCCGCCGGATTTTTTTTATTCCGGCTGGGCAAAACCGCGCTTATAGATTACGACGAAGCCACTTATGGCCAAGTCATCAAGGAAGCCGTGGCAAACCATCAATACCTGACTTTAACGCGCAACGGCCAACCGTGGTTTGAAAAACCGCCGCTGTATTTTTGGCTGGCTGAGCTTTCGGTTAAAACTTTTGGCTTTAGCGAATTTTCCCTGCGCCTGCCGGACGCCATGTTCGGCATACTGGGAATAATTTTTACCTTTTTGCTGGCTTTGGAAATAAGCGGCGATCTTTATGTTTCTTTTGCCGCCGGGTTGATTTTGGCTTTAAACGGGGAATTTGTTTTTGCCGGACGCGAACTCAGGCTGGATGTGCCTCTGGCCGCAATGACTTTGGCGAGCGTGTATTTTTTTGCCAAAGCCTGGACTAAAAAAAAATACTATTTGCTTTTTGGCGCGACCCTGGGTCTGTCCGCCCTGACCAAAAACCTGGTCGGCTTGTTTCCCTTGCCGCTGATATTGATACTAAGTTTAATCTACAAAAACTGGGGTTGGCTCAAAAACCGCTTTTTTTGGGGCGGCCTAATTTTAGCAGGCGCGATTATTGTCCCTTGGCACTGGTACGAAAGCGCGCGGTTTGGCCTGCAATTTTGGCATGATTATTTGTTTTATCACGTACTCCAGCGTTTTGCCTCGCCGATTTTGGGAGGCAATATTACGGTTTGGAACTATATCAGATTCTTATTTTTGCTGGTGGAACCGTGGATGGCCGTGTTTGTTTTAGCGGCAATTTGGTTTGCGGCGGCGGCTTTTGCAACCCGCGAAAAAAACAGCCAGTTGTTTCGGGCGGGTTTTGCCATGCTGGCTTTGGCCGCGTTTATTTTTACGGTCTTTGCCATTGCCAAAACCAAACTGTTTTATTACCTAGAACCGCTTTATCCTTATTTTTCGATATTTTTAGCAATTGTTTTTGGTTTGATGTACAAGAGTCTGCAAAAAAGCTGGGTAAAAAAAATCTTTTTGGGATTTTTACTTCTGCTATTTTTGGCCGGGGCCGCAAACGTTATTTGGCAATGTTTTTATTATCGCGCCGGCATGGCCGAGGATATTTTTGTGGCCGATGAAGAAAAAATTATCGGCCAGGATATTGCCGCGGCGCCACCGGAGCAAAAGTCCTATAGCTATTTATGGACATGGAACGAAACCCTACCTTTTTACGCCGGCAAACAAATCGCGCAACTGCCCGGCACGACTCCCGCGGAGCCATACTTGCTGATTGTTCCCGCGCAGCTGTTCCAAATGTACGCGCCCTCGCAGCAATTTTCACAAAATTCCCAAAAATTGTTCTCCGGCCAATATCTGGAACTTTACCGGGTGGGGGAGTATAATAAAAAATAATCGCACTTTTATCAGCGTTTAATCCGCGTAGCTGATCCGCGTCAGATCAGCGGCATATGGAACCATTAGCCAATAAAATCCGCCCCACGTCCTTAAAGGACTTTGTCGGCCAAGAGCATCTGGTCGGCCCGGGCAAGCCTTTAAGGATTGCCATTGAGCAAAAACATTTGTTCAGTTTTATTTTTTGGGGGCCGCCCGGGGTGGGAAAGACCACTTTGGCGCGGATATATGCCAAAGCCCTCAACGCGGAATATTTTGAGCTGTCCGCAGTCAGCGCCAGCAAAGACGACATTAAAAAAATTGTGGAGAACGACTCGAAAAAAGACTCCTTTGATAAAAATCAAGAATCTGGCGGGCAACAGCCGTTCGACCTCTCTGTCGCTCAGATGCATTCGCGACATCTCCCCTCGCCAGGGGAGAAGGGGACACAAAAACCCAAAATATTATTCCTCGATGAGATTCACCGTTTCAACAAAGCCCAGCAGGACTTTTTACTACCTTCCGTGGAAACCGGAAAATTATATCTGATAGGCGCAACCACCGAAAACCCATCCTTCGAAGTCATCGCTCCGCTGCTTTCCCGCTGCCGCGTGTTTGTGCTGGAAGAATTAAGAGATGAGGATATTGGAAAGATAATCGATCAAGCAATGTTGGCGACCGAGGGTTCCCCTCGGACTAAGAAAACCCGAAGCCGAGGGGAACCCTCGGCAATCAGTTCTGACGCAAAATCGTGGCTGGTGCAAATGTCCAATGGCGACGCGCGCCAAGCCATTAGTATGATTGAAAACACCAAAAAACTTTACGGTAAAATAACTTTACAATCCCTTAAAGATACCCTGCAATCCAAATTCCTGCGCTACGACAAAGCCGGAGAGGAACACTATAACGTCATTTCCGCTTTTATAAAAAGCATGCGCGCTTCGCAGCCCGATGCCGCCCTCTATTATTTGGCGCGGATGGTAGAAGCCGGAGAGGATCCGTTATTCATTGCGCGCCGGATGGTAGTATTCGCTTCGGAAGATATTGGGCTCGCGCAGCCTACCGCTTTGGTAGTGGCCAATGCCGTATTCCGCGCCTGCGAAACCATCGGCTACCCCGAATGCCGGGAAAATCTCGCCCAAGGCGTCGCGTATCTTTCACTATGCAAGAAAGACCGCAGCGCTTATAACGCTTACATGGCCGCGCTGGCCGACGTCAAAAAAGAAGGCAATCTCCCCGTGCCCTTAAAAATCCGCAACCCCGTCACCAAATTAATGGAAAAACTGGACTACGGCAAAGATTACGGAAAATACGACAAAGATTCTTATCTACCCGAAAAATTAAAAAATAAAAAATATTTGACCTAATTTTATGCCTGTTAATTTAGACAAACACTATAAGAATCTTTTAAACGAGGCAAAATCAAATCCTTACGTTATTGGGATAATTTTAACCGGCTCAAGAGGGAAAGGTAAAGTTACAAAACACTCTGATTACGATGTATTCCTTGTGGTAAAGAATAAAACCCCAAAAAAAATCGTAAAGAGTCTCCTCAGATTCCGCAAGCTTGACTTTGATCTCTTTGTAATGGAATTGAATGCTTTTAAAAACTATGCATCATGGGGAGGAAATTATGCTTGGGACAGATACAATTTTGCAAGATTAAAAGCGCCTTTAGACAAAACGGGTAAGATACAAAAAATTGTTGACGAAAAAGGTTCTCTTCCGGCAAAATATAAAAAACAATTTATAAAAGACAGCATAGATCACTACATTAACCAGGTATACCGCTCTATAAAAACCCATCGCGACGGAGATTTGCTGGCTTCCAGGCTGGAAGGTAACGAATCCATCCAGCCGATGCTAAACGCGGTATTTGCCTGGCACGGGCGGCTTAAACCTTATTATAAATACCTAAAATGGGAGTTAAAACGCGAGCCTCTAAAAAAAATTCCTATTTCCCAAGCGAAATTTATCAAAATGATAACAAAAATAGCCAAACAGGGAGACATTAAAACCCAACAGCAATTGCTGAAAATTCTTTCAAAAATGTTTCTAAAAGGCGGCTATAAACACGGTTGGGAGTGGAAATTTGATTGGTTACTCAATTACTGATTGTATGTCCCTGATAAAAAAACCCGGCCTGGTTGTGGAACAAATCATTCCGCTAGCTTTAACTCTGGTCGTTTTGGCCTGCCTATCGGCGCTGCTGTGGCTGACGGTCAAAGGCCTGAATCTTTTGCCTGCTGCAGGAAATATCTCTCCAGTTTTGCGCTGGAGCGATGTTTTGGTCGGCGCGATTATTTACCTGAAAACCTCCGTGGATTTTGCCATTTTTATGGGGCGGCTGATGTCGGCCAATTCCGGCTGGAAAAACCGGATTGCCATTGAAATCGGCACGGCTTTGGGCAACACTTTGGGCACAATTTTGATTTTGGTTCTGTGGATATTTTTCAGGCAAATCCACTGGCTTTTGGCAATTATGATTTTTGTGGCGGCGCTGGTTTTGTTTGAGTTGGCTTACGGCGGGCTGGAACATTTTGTGAGCTGGGAAGCAAGCGGGGGAGTAAAGCGCGCGGTATATTTGACGCTTGATGGATTTTTATCCGTCATTTTAAAAATCACCCGGCCGCTGACTTCCAAAATTCTTCCCGACCTTGGGAAAAAACTTAAAGCTGATGAAAGCCTGCCCTGGAAAAATCTATTGTGGTTTGCTTTTACCGTTCCGTTCTTACTGGGTTTGGATGACTTTGCCGGTTATGTGCCCTTGTTTTCCATAGTCAACGTTTTTGGTTTTTCCGTGGGCGTTTTGGCCGCGCACACCGCGCTGAACATCGCCCTGTTCGTCAGCCCGGCCAAAACCACGGCCGCGGTACGCAACGCATGGGTATCATTTTTGGGCACGCTGGTGTTTATTGGCCTGGCCGTTTGGGGCCTGGTTGAGGTGATACATATTATAGCTTGATGGGCATCTTCGAGGTTATAGTTTAGTTTGTGATGATGGATACGCCAATTGATAACCATCCGCTAACTGTTATAGCCGCACGAAGATGCCCATCAACTAACAACTATAATAAATGCTCGACAAATTCCTAAAAAAATACAACTATTACCTGCCGCCGGAACTAATCGCCCAATCACCGGCCAAACCCCGCGACAACGCGCGGCTTTTGATTTATAATCGCCGATCAAAAAAAATCAGGTTTGATCGATTTTCCAATCTAGGCAAATATCTGCCCAACAATACCGTCTTGGTCTTTAACCACACCAAAGTCTGGCCCGCGCGCTTAATCACGCAAAAACCGACCGGGGGCAAAGTGGAGCTACTTTATATTTCGCGTGATAAAAACTTGATCAAAGTTTTGACTAATAGGAAACTCACCCCCAAAACTCTGCTTTGCTTTATTCACGGCCGTGAGTTTAAGAAACCGACGCTGCGAGTCGTAAAAAAAGCTGGCCAATTTTATTTCTTAAAACCCTCTTTTTCTTTATCACAGTTGCCGGATATCATCAAAAAATACGGCTACACGCCGTTGCCGCCATACATCAAGAATTCTCCGCTGACCGAAAAACAAAAACGGGAGCAATACCAATCAATCTTTGCCAAAATCGGCCTGTCCGTGGCCGCGCCAACCGCATCTTTGCATTTTACCAAACGCCTGATGAATAATTTGCTCAAACAGAGGATTGGCGTAAAATTCGTACGGTTGGATGTCGGCCTCGGGACATTTGCGCCTCTACGCGAGGATAATCTTAAAACCGGCAAACTTCATCAGGAATTTTATTCCATCGACCGCGAAACCGCCACCTTCCTCAATTTTGCCAAAGCCCAAGGCCGCCCCATTATTGCCGTGGGCACCACGGTCGCGCGCACGCTTGAATCCGCCGCAGCCGATAATCATCTGAGTAAACTGACGGGCAACACCGACCTCTTCATCCGGGAAGGCTACAAATTCAAATTCATTAACGGCCTCATTACCAACTTTCACGTACCCAAATCGAGTCTCCTGATGATGGTCTCCGCTTTTGCTGGTCGAAAAACTATTCTTGATTTGTATCAACGCGCCATCAATTGCCGCCTCCGTTTCTTCTCCTTTGGGGACGGCATGCTGCTGTTACCTTAATCTGTGGATATTTAAAAAAAACCTAGAGGTTGCTTAAAAATTATTTCCTTATAAATAAGCCTTAATTTAAAAATTCATCTACATAAAACTCTAAAAACCCCTTTAAAACCCTTGACATTGGCAAAAAATCCTTGATTTTATTGGCCTTTTTGCTAAACTTACCATAGTTAAAAAATCATTAAATCTTTTACCCCTCTTTATCCCTCCCTCCGCCTCGGCTCGCCGAGAGCGAGACGGGCACGGAGGGGAGGGAAAAGAGAAAAAGGACACAAAATCCATGACCAAGTCAGAGACTTTGCAGGCCCTGGCCGACAAGCTCGGCGTGACCCGCAAACAAGCCGGCGAAATGCTGGACGCGTTAGTGGGCATCGCCTACGCCGAAACCAAAAAGTCCGGCGAATTCACCATTCCGGGTTTGGGCAAACTGCAAAAGAAGCACCGCGCCGCCAGAATGGGCAGAAACCCCGCGACCGGCGAAAGCATCCAGATTGCCGCCAAGACCGTGGTAAAATTCCGCGTAGCCAAAGCCGCCAAAGACAGCATCCTGTAATCGCAATTTTAAAAACCCTCCGGCGTTCGGAGGGTTTTTGATTTGGATGGATGAATTTAGAGTTTGGGACTGGTGCATATATCTGTTGGTGGATAAATCAAAATCGCCTGTAGCTACAGGCGATTTTGTGTATTTTTTCGTTACTAATTTCGTTTATGAAATCAGTTTTGCTTTTATGCTAATCAGTTAATCATCAAGCGCCGGTAAACATTAGCGTTTATCGATAATTTTGCCGTTTATCGATTAACTTTACCAACAGGTTAGTGCAGCAGTCCCTAGAGTTTGATGGGCGCCTTCGCGGTTCCACAAAATCCAACTGATAATTATCGGTTAGTGATAAATAACGGTCGAGTGATGTATTGGCACGAAGGTGCCCATCAACAACCGTCAACCGGTTTTTTCGTGCAAAAGCAAAATCTCATTGACCTTGGCCAAAATCTCTTCAGTCGTAAAATAAGCCTTGACCATAAACGCGTCGGCATGCAATGCCTGAACGCTCAAAATATCCTTGTTACTCCACAGGTTGCTTAGCACAATCACGGCCGTCTTGGCCAAAGCCAAATCGGGATTGTTCCGGATAGCTTGCAGCACGTGAAAACCGTCAAGTTCCGGCAACAGCAAATCCAGCAAAACCAAATCCGGCTTTTCCGCGATAAAAACCTCCAAGGCCTGCCGGCCGTCTTCCGCCTGGTTAACGGCAAAACCGTGGGAGATAAGCTTGTGGGTAACAATCTCCCGCATAGCCGAATCGTCCTCCACCACTAAAATTTTCTTTTGTTTCAATTCTGGCATGTTTCTCCCCTCTGGCAGATTATAGCATATATTCTATTTTTATGCTATAATAAAGGGGAAACCCTTCCAAAAAGATAAAAAAATAAAAATAAATGTATACGCGAACAAACTATATAGCATTAGAGCACTTTGCTGGACTGCCAGATATAGAAAAGCTTCGTTATTTGACATTTTTAGCGACACTCGCGCCTTCCAGCCATAACACTCAACCTTGGCTTTTTAAGTGCGCCGGCCAAACTATTGAACTTTGGGCGAACTGGACCAGAAAACTAGCCGCTTCCGATCCGACAGGGCGGGAGTTTTATATCAGTCTCGGAGCCGCACTAGCCAACGTGATAATAGCTTCGGATGCCCTGGGCTTAAATTACCAATACAACTTAAAACCTCAGCCTGCTTCCAGTGATATCCCCATCGCCGTAGTCTCCTTTACCAATCTAACGCCTTCCCGTTATGACGCAATCCGGCTTAAAGCTATTTTAACCCGCCGCTGCAACCGGTTCAAATATGACAATCGCCCCATCGCCGAACAAACCCTACAAAAAATTATCGATATTGCTGGACAAGATGTCCGTGCCGATGCCATCGTCGACGCGAAACAAAAACAGATCGCGCAAACAATCGCGGAACAAGCCACAACAGATGCCTTTAAGGATAAAGCGTTCATTGATGAATTGTCGCGTTGGATCAAACCCAGCTTGAAAAAATACACGGACGGCATGCCAGGCTACAATATCGGCATTCCTTGGGTGTTTTCTTTTTTTATGCCTTGGGCTATTAAACATCTACCTTTGGGCGGCAGCCAGTCCAAAATGGCCGGCGACATGCTTTATGCCTCACAAGCTTTTATGGTTTTAAGCACGCCTGAAGACAACGCCGCCGCGTGGCTCCGGTGCGGGGATATTTTTGAAAAAATGGCGGTGGAAACGGAAATCCAAAATTTGCGACTCGCGTTGCTGGCAGCGCCAATTGAAATTGGCAACCATTTCCGCAGGCTGCAACAACTGCTGAATATCAATGAGAGGCCTCAACTTTTTTTCCGTTTAGGATATTGCGAAAAAATCCCGCCGTTTGCGCCGCGCTTACCCTTGACACAAATAATTTTTAACTAGCCGTCGCCTCTATGAACCCAAAATTGAATACTAAACAATTATTTAAGTTTTACGGCATCAAAAGCTGCAATTTCTGGCAAAAACAGCAACAAAGTATCAGCCTAAAGCTTTTCCAGCATGCCGCCCAAAACGTGCCAGCCTACCGAAAATTTCTCAAGCAGCACAAAATCAATCCAAAAAAAATAAAATCATACCAAGATTTTAAAGGATTGCCGGCGATGAATAAAAATAACTATTTTCGCATCTTTCCCCTTCACGAGATGACATGGCCGAACATTTTTAAAACTAAAGGACTGTCGTTATGCGCGACCTCAGGTTCCACCGGAATGCCAGTATATTTTTACCGCAGCAATAATCTAGCCCGGCAGTATTCCACGTGGATTGAGTATTTTTTAAAGCTGGGTAAACCCAACACCAAAACCTTGTTTATAGACGCCTACGGGTTAGGCTTATGGCTAGCCGGTGTTCTTACATATGATGCTGTCACTCTGGCGGGAGAGCGCGGTTGTATTGTTAGTATCATCCCTACGGGCATAAACAAAATTGAAATTTTTAAAAGCTTCACAAAACTCGCCCCTTTATACGATTCCGTAATTTTAGTCGGCTACCCACCGTTTATTAAAGACGTTATCGACGAGGCAAAACAGCAAAACATTAATCTTAAAAAAATGCACCTGCGCTTGCTGTTTGGCGGGGAAACATTTACCGAAAACTTCCGCGACTACCTCGCCGCCGAAATTGGCATGAGAGATCCTTATCGTGATACTGGAAATATGTACGGATGCAGCGAAGCCGGCGTAATCGCTTGGGAAACCCCGACATGCATGCTCATTAAACGTTTGGCACTTAAATACCCCAATATTTTTCAAAAAATCTTCAAGCATGGAGCCAAGGTTCCCACTTTAGGTCAATTTAACCCGCTGTTTGCTGCTTTTGAGGAGGAGAACGGGGAATTGTTTCTGACCGCAGACAGCGCCACGCCGCTGATCCGCTATCAGATAGGGGATACAGGCAACGTGATGGATTTAGAACGGGTTAAAAAAATATTTGCGGCTTTCGGCATAAATCTGGCAAAAGAAGCAGAGGCAAAACATATTAAACTGGAAAGCCTCCCTCTCGTTTCCTTATACGAACGAAATGATTTCTCGGTAAGCTTTTATGGCCTCCAAATTTACCCCCAAACCATCAAGCAAGCCTTAGAAAATAAAAAGCTCTTAAAATACCTCACCGGCAAATTCAGCATGGCGGTGGTCTACGACCGCAAACAAAACCAACAATTTGAAATTAATTTAGAATTAAAACCCAGCCATGGTAGCACTTTAAAACTACAAGAATCCACAGAGCATGCCATAGTAAATAACCTCTTAGAGAACAATTCTGAATATAGAGAACTGACCAAGCATCTTTTAATCCAACGAACCAGGCCGCGCTTAATTTTTTGGGACTACAATCACGAAAAATATTTTAAAAGCGGGAGCAAACAAAAATGGTTGCAAAAACAGGCAACGCCAGCCAAAATCTGACCATGAAATTTAAATTAATTACATTTGACCCGACTAAAAAAAAATTACGGGACTTCCGAAGGAAATACCCGGTTCGTCTTATTCATGATTATTACCAAAATTTGCTGGAAGAATTATTTTTTATCAGAAACCCCAAATACCGGTTTAAAAAAGGGCATGAGACAAGCTTAGCGAAATTTATAGACAATCACAAAAAAGGTAAAAAACTGGGAGAGTGCGGCGTCTGGTTTTACTTTGACTGGAAGCAAACTCTTGTCCATTATCTGGAACCGGATTTGCATCAGGAAATCCGCACCGCACGCAACAAAAATATGATCCTGAGCGCAGAGCAGCAAAAATTTTATAATAGCACCGTGGCCATTGCCGGATTGAGCGTCGGCAGCCACGCCGCCCTTTCTATTGCGCTGACTGGCGGAGCAAAAAATATCAAATTGGCCGATTTCGACGAAATATCTGGCTCTAACCTTAACCGTTTACCCGCGGGTTTTTCCTCCATCGGAACTAATAAAGCACTTTATTTTGCCAGAAAAATTGCCGAGATTGATCCGTACACCAATATTTTTATTTACCCGGAAGGACTAACCCACAGTAACCTGGATGAGTTTGTCGATGGCGACAAAGCCGACAAAATTCCGGCATCTGACCTTCTAATTGACCAAGTAGACAGCCTGGAGATGAAAATCCGGCTGCGTCTCAAAGCCAGACAATCTAAAACCGCACTTCTTATGGCCACCGATGTTGGGGAATGGGGGATAGTGGATATTGAACGCTATGACTTAGATCAAAACTTAAAAATTTTTAATGGGCTGCTCGGAGATTTTACCATGGAAGAATTCACACATTATAAACCGCAAGAAGTCATCAAACTGGTCACAAGGATCATCGGGCAGGAAAATATGCCTCCGCGCGTGCAGGAGTCATTGCGTGAAATCGGCAAAACGCTATTCGCTTGGCCACAATTGGGGTCTGCAGCCAGCCTAAGCGGTGCGGTTTTGGCCTATTTAACCAGGCATATACTTTTGGGAACAAAAATCCCAAGCGGCCGATACAGTCTGGAGCCAACTGTCCTAACACAAGCCGCTACAAAAACTTGGCTAGTCAAAAAAACAACACGCCAACCGCTTCGCCAAATTAAACGGAAAAAATAGAATGAATCTTTTTTTAACCTGCCTGTCGGCATTCATTATTGTCTATTTAGGTTTTTTGGTTTACTTGCACGATACCAGCAGTAAAACCAATGTTTTATTTTTGATTCACTCGCTGTCCAACTGCGGCTGGCTCATTTGCAATTATTTGGCCCTGACAATAAATCCAATGGAATCTTTGCAATGGATCCGCTTGGTAATGGTTTTTGCCATACCGACTATTTTTTCATTTTTTCTCTTTGTCTATAATTTTCCAAAACAGGAATTTATTGTCAAAAAAAGAGATCTCTTACTGCTTTTGGTCTGGGGCGGTTCACTAACAATCCTGCCGTTGACGCCTTTTATTTTTAAAACGGTGGGCGTTGTTAATAATATTCCGTTGCCGCAAACGGGAATACTGATGCCTTACTACGGCTTCTCCATTCTTAGCGCTTCCCTGTTGACTTTTTACCTGATGATCAAAAAATACATAGCTTCCGTTGGACTGGAAAAAAAACAGTGGAGATCGATTTCAATCGGCCTGACTCTAACGTACACCTTTATCTTATCCTTCCTCTATCTGGCTATAGTACTATTTAATAACTCATCCCTCACCATCTATTCGCCATTCTACGTTATGCCCACCATTATCGCGACTTCATATGCGATTCTGAGGCATAAATTGTTAAATATAAAAGTTATTGCTACGGAAATCGCTTCTTTCTTCCTATTATTCACCAGCTTGTGGCAAATACTTTTGGCAAAAGACCTCACAAATTTGATACTGCAAAGCATTATCGGCCTTCTCATTTTAATATTCAGCATATTCTTGATCAAAAGCGTACTTATTGAGGTAAGACAAAGAGAGCAATTGCAAATTTTGACCAAACAATTGGAAGCCGCCAACGAGCAGCTTAAAATCCTGGACCAGGCGCGGGCGGAGTTTATTTCCATCGCCTCGCATCAGCTGCGCACCCCGCCGGCCACGGTTAAGTGGTATTTGGCCGCGATTTTGGCCGGAGATTACGGCAAGCTGGAGGCGGAAAACCAAGGAGATTATAGAAAAAACTTTCCGCACCAACAATTCGCTGATTTCCTTAATTGACGATATGCTTAACGTTTCGCGCATTGAGCGCGGCAAAATGGAATTTTTGTTTGAGGAAACCGACGTGGCCGAACTGGCAAATATTACTTTGGAACAGCTCCAGCCGATTGCCCAGGAAAAACATCTGGAACTTGTTTACCAGCCGCCCGTAAACCATTTACCCAAAATTATGGCGGACAAGGAAAAACTGCGGCAGGTTATGAATAATTTAATTGATAACGCGATTAAATACACCAAAAAAGGCACTATCCGCATTCAGCTGCGGCAAGACGGCAATGATTTGCGTTTTGAAGTTGCCGACACCGGCAAGGGCATTGCGCGCGAAGAACAGGGGCTGATTTTTGAAAAATACACCCGCGGCAAGGGGTCAATTAACCAAAGCGCCGGACTGGGACTCGGCCTTTACGTGGCCAAAATAGTAATTGGGCAGCACAAAGGCAAAATCTGGGCTGAAAGCACGGGGGAGGGAAGAGGCTCAAAATTCATCTTTACCGTCCCCATCCATACCAACCTCACCAAAACCACTTTGCTGGATTTGGCGCAAAACCAAAATATTCCCGCCGCCAAACCTTAATGTGCTATAATTAACCCAACGCTTTAAAGTGAAATGTCTGGCTCGCAAAAAAATTGTTTCAGATCATCAATGGTGATGAATATCGCAATTTGGCTAAATAAAATCGTTTAAAAATAAATCAAAACCCTATGAAAACCTACTCTAAAAAACTCAATCTGGAAACCAAAAAGCAATTTGAACTGGTGGATATTACCTCCTATGTCCAAACCGCGGTGATTGAATCGGGCGTCAAAGAGGGGATCGCGGTAATCTTTTGCCCGCACACCACAGCCGCGGTGCGCCTTAACCACAACGAGCCTCTGCTGATGCAGGACATCATGAAAACCCTGTACCGCCTGGTGCCGCTGGATATCAGCTACAGCCACGACCTGTTTGAAGTGCGCCAAAACGTGGCGCCCAACGAGCGCTCCAACGGCCACGCGCATGTTAAGGCTTTTTTGCTCGGCTCGTCGGAAAGCCTGATTGTGGAAAAAGCCCAGCTGGTGCTCGGCGGCAGGCAAAGCATCTTCTTTGTGGAAACCGACGGCGGCCGAACGCGCGAAGTGCGACTTAAGATTATCGGGGAATGATTAAAAAAATCGCCATTACCGTTTTTATATTTCTGATTGTTGGCGGTAGCCTCATTGGCTACGGCCTTTTCCGATACAGGCAAAACCTCAGGCAACAGCGGCAAGAAGCCAAAGCGCCGGAAACGCAAATAACGATTATCGAGGGCTGGACTAACGCGCAAATCGCCGATTACCTGGAACAAAAGGGCCTGTTAAAAAGAAGCGATTTTTTAAACGCTGCTGGAAAGTTTGATGTCTCCGCTTACCCAATCCTGTCGTCCAAGCCAAAAACCGCCGGTTTGGAAGGCTTCTTGTTTCCGGACACTTACCGCGTGGCAGTTTACCAGACCGATGAAAGCCTTCAGGCCAGTGAAATCATTAAAAAAATGGTGGATAACTTTAGCGTAAAGTTTACGGCTGATATGCAACAGCAGGCGGCCAAGCAAAAAATGACGGCCTACCAAATTGTTACGCTGGCCTCAATCATAGAAAAAGAGTCAGGCAAAACCGAAGACCGCGCGATGATCTCGGGGGTTTTTTATAACCGACTCAACGCCAAAATGCCTCTACAGAGCGACGCTACCGTAGCCTTTAGCCAACAACAAAGCCTGCCGGATTACAACACCTACAACAATCTTGGCCTGCCGCCCGGGCCGATTTGCGACCCTTCACTGTCTTCCATTATGGCTGCCCTGTATCCGACCGCCAGCAATTACTTTTACTTTTTGACCGACCCCAAAACCGGCCAGGCTGTGTTTGCCGGGACTTACGACGAGCACTTGATAAACAAACAGAAATACCTTAAATAAAAAAAATCCGCCCTTGTGTCATTCCGGAATTTTTGGTTAAAATTGGAAAATCATCGGCAACCAAAAATATCAAAAATATCTGGAATCCAGATACCGTATACTGAGTCCCGGATATTTTTCGCGGCCGATAATAATCCGGTACGCGAAAAATTCCGGGATGACACCAATAAAATTTTAAAAAATCCTTAATTTCCGCAGTCTTTCAATTTTCAATCTTTAAATCTTTCAATTAGGCTATTCCAGTTTGCTCCCAACAAAATCCCGGTACCCATTCAAAAAACTGTCAATATCCATCTCGCTCCGGCCCTCCGGTTGGAGCGTTTTGATTTGAAGGATGGTGTTGCCGCCGCACAAAACCCTGCCTCCTGGCAGTACTGTGCCGGGATTTCCGGCATCCGACGAACTTCCCGTCGGATGAATATCAAGAATTTTAATTTTCTTGCCCTTCCACGTTGTCCAAATCCCTGGCCAAATGTAAAAAGCCCGCAGCTGGTTGTAAATTTGAGTGGCTGATTGGGTCCAGTCAATTTTTCCGGCCTGCTTGGTAATAATTTTAGTATACGATGACTGCGATTCATCCTGGGGCAGGGGAGTTATTTTGCCCGGCTGATAATCGGACAATGTTTCCATCAATAAATCCGCGGACACGTGGGCGAGCCGGTCCGATAACGTAAAATAATTGTCATCGGGTTCAATGTCCGCGATTTTTTGGGCCAGCAGCGGCCCGTGGTCAATTTGTTCATCCAAAATAAAAATTGTGGTGCCGGTTTGCTTGTCGCCGTTGAGCAAAGCGGACTGGATGGGGGACGGCCCGCGGTATTTGGGCAGCGCCGAAAAATGCACGTTTATGGTTTTTAACGGTGGCATATTTATGACTTCCGCCGGCATAATGGTGCCGAAAGCCACGACCACAAACACATCCGCTCCGAGATTTTTTAGCTGGCCGATGAATTCCTGGTTGTCTTTAACCGTTTCCGGCTTAAATGTGGGCAATTTTAAATCCCTAGTCAAAGCCGAAACTGGCGTTTCCTCTAGACTTTGCGACCGGCCGACCGCGGCATCGGGATTGGTGACCACGGCCAAAACTTGATGTTGCTTATTCAATTTTCCAAAATCGGCAGCGCCACGTTCGCCGTGCCGAAAAATATAATTTTCATATCCCGCTGATTTGTCGCTGATTACTACGCTGATTTGTCGCTGAATCGCGCTTTTCAGCGTCCATTCAGCGTACCCGTCTTCCCTCGACGATACTCGGGGTGACCCTGAGCATCGTCGAATGGGTCAGCGTTTATTCAGCGGCTATTACTCTCCTCAATATTTCCGCCTCCAACCTGCAGTCAACCAACGCGTCGTGCATCTGGTTTTTATCTATCTTAATATTCATCATTTTTATCAAACTTTCCAAACCAAACCCGGCAAAATCTTTTTTGGATGTTAACCGATTATTTTTGGCCAGCACGGCATAAAACAATCCCCACAAATCAAAATAATGGTAATCAAACGGCCACTTTAGCCCCGCTCTTTTATAAGCGTCCAATAAAATCCTTTTGTCGTTGTACCCGACATAAAAAGCCTGGGTGACGTTGTGCGGAAACGCGCGGTTAAATTTCCTAATGGCCTTTTTCAGCGGCGGCGCGCCTTTAACCATATCAAAAGTAATTTTATTTACGGCCATTGATTCCTGGTCGCGGGTTTTCCATTTGGCCGGTTTGATATAAATATTAAAAGACTTTTTTTCTTTTAAGGTTTTTTTATCCAAAAGCACGGCCGCGATTTGCAGCAAATCGTGTTTTTTAGGCACGTCAAACCCGGAAAATTCGGTGTCTATGAGCAGGATGTCTTTGTGAAAATCCATGGGTTGTATTGCTTAATTATCAGTTCACAGTACACAGCAGAGCACTGAGTACTGATAACTGAGTACTGATAACTGATAACTGAGAACTGAGAACTGAGAACTTTTTAAACTTCCTTAATTATCTTCCTAAACACCTCCGCTTCCAGCCTGACTTGTTCCATGGCGTCCCAAGGCCGCTTTTGCTTGAGCTTAAAATAATCCATAAACGTGGTAAAAGTCGGCATCTTTTTTAATCCGTAATTTAGGGTATAGACGTAACCGAGCGTCCATAATTCCAGAATATGCGGGTCGTAATCAAACGGCACCGCGGCTTTTTTAAAACCGGCTTTTAAAAATAAAAGTTTGTTTAAGTTATTGGCAGCGAGTAAAAGATTGGTGCCGAATTTATTATGAAATTGCTTTATTGCGTCATAAACTTTCGGGCTGCGCTTTAAACTTTCATAATCGCAATGCAGGAGTTTGCTGTGCTCGTTAATCACGCTGTCCAAAAAACTGACACGGATGTAGGAATTATAATTGTTCTTTTCCAATAAATTGTCTTTGTCCAGCAAAATCGCCGCCAGTTGGATAACGTTGTCTTTGTCCACATCCTGTCCCGTGGTCTGGATTTCAAAAATTAATAAATCCTTTATGAATTTCATCTGAACAATTTATTTCTATTGTATTTCCATTTATTTCTATTGTATTTCGGATATAAAGTTGAAATAAGATAGAAATAAAATTGAAACACAATTGTTACAAGAGCTTCTGTTTCTTCCACTCCTAAACTTTTTCCTCGCCCTGGGTGTATTTTTTTATCAAATTGATGATGAGTATGCCGTCGATGTGGTCAATTTCATGCTGGCAGACTCGGGAAATCCAGCCGTCGTCGGTAAAAGTAATTTTTTTGCCTTCCATATTTTGCGCCTGGATTTTGACTTTTTTTGGCCGCTTGACCATACCGTAAACTCCGGGAATGGACAGACAGCCTTCCTCAACTTCCACCTTTTTAAAACCCTTTGACATTACGCGCGCGTTGTAAAGCGGAAAAATCGGCACGCCGTTTTTTTCCAGGTTAATGATAATCACTTTGACGCTCCGGCCGACCTGCGGCGCGGCCAAGCCGATGCCTTCAGCCTTGCGCACCGTGTCTATCATGTCCTGGGTCAGCTTGATAATATCTTTAGACAAAGGAAAGCTCACCGGCTCGGTCGGCTTCCTTAAAACTTCATTGGGATAAGTGAGAATAGGTAATATCATGACTCTTAATTCTTGCTTCTTGACTCTTGGTTATGCTTCTTTATCAAATACGCAAACAACCTTCCGGGCGTGGCCACATTTTTGCCTTCCAGCACCTGCCCGGCCAAACCGCGCAGCCAATTGTGATCGTACAAAGTCGCCATCTTTAAATAAAAACCAAAATGTTTTTTGTCATTCAGCTTGTGGCATAATTCATCGGCCAAAAGGTGGGCCGGTGAGTGGAGATGGACGTCTTTTTTTGGTTTTGCTGATGGAAATTTGGCGATTTTTCCTATGGATTCCATATTGGGATTATACACGAAAGATCAAAAAAATGCTATCAAATCAGGCTAAAATAGGATATAATTCAATTATGGACAAAATCGACATCGCGGGATTGAAAATTGACGCGCTGACGAAAGCCGAATTGCTTGAACGCTTACGCCAGCAGATAAAAAACGGGCAAAAAACCTGGCTAATCACGCCGTACTCCGAGTTTTTACGCGCCGCGTTGCTGGACCCGGAAGTGATGCAAATTTTAAATTCCGCTGACATTGCCGTGCCCGACGGCATTGGTTTGTTTTGGGCCGCCCGATATTTATCAATTCCTCTTACCGCCAAATCCTACTGGGGAAAAATTCTGCAGGCAGCGTGGCAAATTAAATACAGTTTGGCGGCGATAGTTTTTTATCCAAAATTTATTTACAATACCACCCCGTCCGCTAACGCGGCCACCCCTCCTACTTTAGGAGGGGACGCTCCGCAGCTATCCTCGGATGACACGCGGAGCTCTCCTCCTATCATAGGAGGAGTACCCGCCGCAGGCGGGGGAGGTGGTATGAAAGAAAAAATCCCCGGCGCAGATTTGGTTTGGGATTTGGCAAAACTGGCTGTTGATAATAATTTATCAGTTTACCTTTTAGGCGGATTCGGCGACACACCAAAATTAGCAGCTGATAAGCTAATAAGCAAATCAGCTAGTAAACTCAAGGTGGCCGGGTGGTCAAACAAAAACCCTGATAACCCGACCATTATCGAGGACATAAAAAAGGCGGCGCCTGACCTCTTGTTTGTGGCCTTCGGTCCAATCAGGCAGGAAAAGTGGATTGCCAAAAACTTGCCGGATTTGCCCATAAAACTGGTTGTCGGCCTGGGCGGAACATTTGACTACATCGCCGGCAAACAGCCCCAGCCGCCGCGTTTTTTGCGCCGAACGGGCCTGGAATGGCTCTGGCGCCTGTTCACCCAGCCCAAGCGCCTGCCCAGAATTATTAACGCGACTTTCGGCCTGGCATCCGCCCTGTGGCACTATAAAGTTTTTGCGAACCTGCCCTTAAGGCCGAACATCGCGATAGCCATTCTTAATAAAAAAAATGAAGTCCTGGTTTGCCAGCGCGACCCCAAAAATTTCCACGTCGATGTTATGACGACAAAAGAAAATTTAAAGAGAGCAAATTACTGGCAGTTGCCGCAAGGAGGAATAGACGGCACAGAAAATCTAATACAAGCGGCAAAAAGAGAAGCCCTGGAAGAAACCGGAATAAAAAATTTAGAATTTATCAAAATCTCCCCGCATACCAACACTTACATTTGGAATAACGCCGCGCGTAAATTTTGGCACAACCGCAGGCATAAAAACATCGGGCAGGTTCAAAATATTGCCTATTTTAAATTTTTAGGCGCGGATGACAAAGTTTATGTTGATCATCACGAGTTTATGGGTTTTCGATGGGTTCCGGTCGACCAACTGGACAAAGCTATCCATTCCGAAAGAGCCAGCCTGACAAAAATAGTCATGGATGATTTGAAAGATTTGGCTTAAAATGGTAAAATAATAGGACAAATAAGACTTATACGACGAATATGACTGATAAAAATTCCGCAATACGCACGCGGTTCGCGCCCAGCCCCACGGGGTTTGTTCACATTGGCAGTTTGCGCACCGCGCTGTTCGCGTATCTTTTCGCGCGCCACAACAACGGCGTTAATATTTTAAGGATTGAAGATACCGACCAGAATCGGTTAGTGGAAGGCGCGCTGGAAAATTTATTAGGCGTGATGAAAACCTTGGGCGTGGAATTTGATGAAGGTTTTTATTTACAAAATAACGACGGAGTAGGGGAGAGGGGTAAATTTGGGCCATATCTGCAATCCAAACGGCTTGATAAATATCAGCGGCACGCGCAGGAATTAATCGCCAAAGGCAAAGCCTATTATTGTTTTTGCAGCGAGCAAAGGCTGGAAGATTTGCGCAAGGAACAAACGGCTTTAAAAAAACCGCCGATGTACGACCGGCACTGCCGGAATTTAAAAGCCGACGAAGTAAAAAAACAACTTGAGGAATTCAAGGCCGCGGGTAAAAATCCGGTAATCCGTTTTGCCATCCCACTGGAAGGCCAAACTGTGGTTCACGATATTGTTTATGGCGACATTACCTATGAACACAAAATTTTGGATGATCAGGTCATCATTAAATCCGACGGCTTCCCAACCTATCATTTGGCCGTGGTTGTGGACGACCATTATATGCAAATCAGCCACGTGATCCGCGGCGAGGAATGGATTCCGTCCACACCCAAGCATTTGCTGATTTACCAGGCGCTCGGCTGGGAGCCGACGCAGTTCGCGCACTTGCCGTTAATCGTCAATCCGGATAAAACCAAATTAAGCAAACGCCAGGGTGACGTATTGGTGGAAGATTTTTTGGCTAAAGGCTATTTAAAAGAAGCACTGATAAATTTTGTGGCGTTTTTGGGCTGGAACCCAAAAACCGAAAAAGAATTTTATCCGTCGATGAAAGAATTGATCGGCGATTTTGATTTGGCAAAAATCAACAAATCTCCCGCGATTTTTGACATTAACAAACTGGATTGGGTAAACAGCCATTACGTCCGCCAAATGCCGATAGAAGAGTTAACTGACCGGCTTATTCCCTATTGGCAAAACGATTTAACAATCGGCAAAACAGACGTATTTTTAACGGCCGTTAAAAATACGTCTGGAAAAAATTACCTAACTGCCATAACAACGTTGGAAAAAGAACGCCTCAAAAAACTTTCCGAGATAGGGGAGAGGACGCGCTACTTTTTTGCGGCGCCTGATTACGACGCCGGGCTACTCGTCTGGAAAAAATCGAATAAAGAAAAAACCAAACAGGCTTTGCAGGAATTATCCGATTTATTTAACTTGATGACGGATTTCAGCCGCGAAAATCTGGAAACGCAAATCAAAAAATTTATATTGGATAATAATTTTGACAATGGTTCAGTCCTGTGGCCGCTAAGGGTCGCTTTGACTGGAGCGGACAAAAGCCCGGGGCCGTTTGAGGTGGCCGCGACTTTAGCAATTGGACCAGGCAAGCCGGAAATTTTGAGCCGGATAAAATGCGCCATAAAAAAATTGTCTTAAAATATCCGGAAATTGCGAGGAGTGCATCCGACGAAGCAATCCCGACATTTTACGGGATTGCCGCGCCCCTCTGCATCGGGGCTCGCAATTTCTGATACAATTAAGCCCAAAATTGCCAAAACCCCAAAATTGTAGTATAATTTAACCGATGCTTTATGGAAAAGAAACCAACATTAACCCGCCAAAATTTGAAAAAATCTCCCGTGATGGAAAAAACGCCCTTGCACCAAACAAAAACGGCCACGGCATTTTTCCCATCAACTCTTTCAAATTTAGGCGGGTAAAACCAAAATTCGCCTTCATCCTTATTTTGGCGCTGGTTTTAAGTTTTTCTGTTGTCAGAGCGGACACCAGCGTTGACGATTTAAACGCCCAAAAATCCGCCAACCAAATCAAGCTGGACCAGATAAACCGGCAAATTAAGCAGTACCAGCAGCAAATCGCAACGACGCAAAAATCCGCCGACACGCTCAGAAACGCCATTCTGGTTTTTGACAAACAAATCGCTTCCACCCAGCTGGAAATAGAAGCCAAGCAAACCCAAGAAGACGACGTCAATTTGCAAATCCAGCAGCTAGAGCAGGCCATAGAAGAAAAAAATAACGAAATCGCCCAAAACCGGCAAATCCTGTCCGCGCTCATCGTAGAGCTAAACGAATACGACACCGAATACGGGCTGAAAACCACAATCGGCAGCGACAACCTTTCCGATTTTTTGGACCAAATCCAGTACACCAAGGACTACCAGGACAAAATTTACCAGCTGGTGCAAAAAATCAAAGACTTAAAGGCCCAGCTTCAGTCCACGCAAGACAGCTTAAAGGCACAACTAAAAACCCTGCAGGAATTACAAAACGAGCTGCAAATTACCCAAGATTCGCTGTCCGAACAGCGCGACCAAAAACAGCAGCTGCTCAACCAGACCCGCGGGCTGGAAAGTAACTATCAAAAACTTCTTGTCTCCAGCAAGCAAAGCGCGGCTGACTTGCAAAAAGAAGTCAACGATTTGGACAACCAAATCCGCGCCAAGCTCGGCAACAAAGCCACGCCGGCCGGAGCCGGGCTTCTGGAGTGGCCGGTTGACGGCATTTTGACCCAAGGGTACGGCAACACCGGTTTTACCGCTTTAGGCTATACTTTTCACAACGGCATAGATGTTGCCGGGCCGGCCGGTTCGCCGGTTTACGCCGCGGCCGACGGTGTGGTTTATGACACAGACCGCTCGGATACGGAATTCGGCAACTGGGTCGCCATCAAACATTCGCTCAGCGGCCCAAACGGCCAAGTTAACATTATTACCCTTTACGCGCACTTTCGCAGCTTTATAGTCTCTCCGGGTCAGTCCGTCAAACAAGGCGATCTTATTGGTTACGAGGGCAACACCGGCAACACCACCGCCAAACTTTACGGTCCGGAGAGGGGATACCACGCGCACTTCGGGGTTTACGATGTTGATGGTTTCGGGGTTAAATCCGGAGCTTACACCAAAATTTACGGCCCGTATAAAATCCCTTACGGCTATACTTATAACCCATTGGATTTTTTGCCAGCGCAATAAATAAATAGGGTTTACGATTGATGGGCATCTTCGTGGTTCCACAAACGTCAGACGGTAATTATCGGCCGACGATAAACAATGGTCGAGGGTTGCATTGGCACGAAGATGCCCATCAACATAACACGCTAAAATGAATAAACGCCAAAAGATTAAAACTTTCTTTATTATCCTGATTGCGACACAGCTTTTGTTGGCACACATCAATTTGGCTTACGCGCAAAATTCGCCTTCGGTGACCAACCCGCCTGTGTATTCCGGCGTTTCCAGCCAGATTGAGCAATATCTTTGCGCGCCCACCAATACGGTCGGCACGGATTTATTTACCTGCATTAACAAACTTTACCGTTTCGCCATTGCCGCGGGCAGCGTGGTGGCGATTTTGTTCATTGTCATCGCCGGGTACCGATACATGGCATCAGATGGCAACCAGGAAACCATAGACAACGCTAAAAGCATGTTTATCAGCTCCATAACGGCCATGGTCATTCTGTTTGGCGGCTATGTCCTGCTTAGGGCTTTAAATCCCGACCTCTTGCGCTTCCAATCCATCCAACCGCCCAGCGTAGTAGTGACGCCGGGAGTGACAACCCCGACTACAGGAGCGCCGGCGGCAGGAGGGGCGGCTACGGTAAACGCCGCTATCTGCCAAGCGCCGTCAGGTCTCTCATGTACAAATTCCGCTTGTGATCAATATAACAATGCTATCACCGCTGCCGCACAAAAAGTTTCCATCAGCGGAGTAGATGCGGCCTCCTTAATTAAAGCAATTATGGTCAATGAATCGTCTTGTAAGCCCGGTGCGGCCTCCGGGGCTAATTCTTACGGATTAATGCAGCTACAAGTTGATACAGCTAACAACTCCAGTTATAAATCGGCCTGCGGCATCAACGTAACTGTCGATTCCGGCTGGCTTACCAATCCAAGCAACGCCAGCCAGGTTATTTGCCTCGGAGCCCAATATCTTCAAACCCTTTCGTCAAGCTGCAGCGGAGTTTTAAATATCGCCGCCGGTTATAATGGCGGAACAAAAGCTTGCGCGCAAAGCGTTGACTGTACAGGCACCAGTTGTGATGGCACTAATCCAATGAGAGCGTGGGAATGCCTGTACGACGATACCGCGCATAATGTGCCAAATACCGGTTATAATGAAAGTAGAAATTACGCGCCTAAAGTCTTAGGCTGCTATCAACAATTTGGCCCGATCCGTTAATTTATAGGACTTTCTTATATTGCTCGTCGCAGAAGATACATTGCGCGACGTGATAGATATTTTTGTTTGGCTATCCCCTTGAGTCAATTTATCGGTCTTTCCCTAATACCCCAATAAATAGCCCAATTACTGATTATTGAATCAAAAATATTTTGCTTTGGTAAAAATTTTTTCATAAAAAATCCGCCCTTGATTATAAGGACGGTTTTTTATTAAGGCTACACTCCCCCGATGTTGTCAAAAACAATATTTTTAATTAACCGTACGTCTATAATAAAAAGTTTTTGGTTTTCCGAAGCTGCTTTATTAACGGCGACAAAGCCTTTAACACATAATCAATCTGCCTTTTGGTGGTCTGTTTGCCCATAGTCAACCGGATACTGCTCTTGGCCTGCTCCGGAGTACATCCGATAGCCATCAGGGCATGGGATGGGTCAGCCAGGCCGGTAGTGCAGGCGCTGCCCGTGGAAACCGCAATCCCATAAGCGTCCAAATACAACATCAAGGCTTCGCCTTCCACGCCTTTAATCGTTACGTTAAGATTGTTAGCCAGCCTTTGGTTGCCAGCCACAGGGCCATTTAGTTGAACCCCCTGGATTTTGGTCAGCTCATCGATAAAATAGGACTGTAATCTACTAATTCTCTTATTCTCTATTTTTCTATTTTTCTGTGCCAACGCCAAAGCTTTAGCTAAACCGACAATGCCCGCAACGTTTTCCGTGCCGCTGCGCAAATTCCGCTCCTGTCCGCCGCCGTAAATCAATGGCTTTAAATTCACCCCGTTCCTAACAAATAAAAAGCCGCTTTGTTTTGGACCATAAATTTTACTGCCGTTGACTGACATCAAGTCCACATTTAGCCGGTTAACTTTCAAATCCAAACTGCCGGCTGCCTGGCACGCGTCGGTGTGAAAAATGATTGGCGGATGATTTTTCTTTCTGCGATCGATATTAATCCGTGCTATCCGCTTCCCTATCTCCGTGATTGGCTCTATTGTTCCGATCTCATTGTTGGCATACATAATAGAAACCAAAACAGTTTCCGGACGAATTGCTTTTTCCAAACCCCTGATATTTATCAGCCCGTCAGAATCAACATCAAGGATGGTAATTTTATACCCCTCCCCTTTCAGTGCCTCAATTGGTTTTAACACGGCATGGTGCTCAATCGAAGAAGTGATGATATGAAATTTTTCGTGTTTTTTCGTCTTTCTGTTCGTGTTCTTTCGTCTCGCCATATTGGCAACTCCTAGTATGGCGAGGTTACAGCTTTCCGTGCCGCCGGCGGTAAAAATAATTTCCGATGGCCGTGCTCCCAAAATATCCGCGATGGTTTTTCGGGAATTATCAACCGCCTTTTTTGCCTCCATCCCCTGTTTATAAAGGCTGCTGGGATTGCCAAAAGCCTTGCTCCAATAAGGCCGCATCGCATCTAAAACCGCCGGGTCAACCGGCGTGGTCGCGGCGTAATCAAGGTAAATTGAATTCTTTAATTTCTTCGCTTTAGGCAAAATGATTATAAGAATTTTAAAAATACATAGCTTTGATGGGCATCTTCGTGTCAACCCAATCCTCGACCGTTGTTTATCGTCATCCAATAATTATTAATTGCGGTTTGTGGAACCACGAAAATGCCCATCAAACATAAATATAATATAACTCCATAATCTCAATCTTACCGAGAAGACTTCACAAATCCCGCGGCCTGAGCCTCGGCTTCCGTATTAAAACACTGCTCGGGTTTGACGATTTTATAATACTGGCCGCCGGGAACGTGGTAAATTTTATAACCTTTGGAGTTGATATTGCCCTTAATCACACAGCTGGCCGGCGTGCTGGTGCCTTTAACCAAAGTGGCGTTGTCCCCCGCCTTGCTAGCGGCGGCCGGAGCTGGATTTGATGTTGATTTTGTGCTATAATTAACTTGCTTTTGTGATGTTAACCCGTAACTATCCTGATTAAGCTTTCCGGTGCCGAAACCGATAATAAACACTAAAATAAAGCAGATACCATAAATGATTTTCTGCTTATTTTCTTTTTCTGAAAGCCAGCTTTTGATTTCGACGTAAGTGAACATTCTGATTAAACTCTGTCTCGCTTGATGGGCATCTTCATGCCAATACAACCCTCGACCGTTATTTATCATTACCGGATAGTTATTGATTGAGGTTTGTGGAACCATGAAGATGCCCATCAAGACCGCAGACCAAACCATTTAATTTAGTATAACACAAATTTGTTAAGATGAAATACGCTTTTGTTTTAGGGAGGGTTTATACTTTATCCGTGGCTGAACTTTTGGCAGTATTGGAAAGGCCGGATCCGGTTTTGGGCTTGTCGGGAACGCCGGTTAAGCTGCTGGAGGCTTCGCCGGAAGTCTTGATGGTTGAAACTGACACTCCCCTGCAAACCGAAAAGCTGCAAAAAAAACTCGGCGGGGTGATTAAAATTCTGCTGGTTTCAGACAGCGTCAGAAAACGCGAACAGGACTCGGTAAACTTCGCGCTCCGTCACTACTTTAAGCCCAGCGTCATCAAAAAACAATTTTTTAAAAACTACAAAGGCAAAATCCAGTTCGGCGTCAGCGTTTATTTGTTGGATATGGACTTGGCCAAACGGCCCGCCCCAGCTCGCCCGGGTGCCACTGATAAAATTTTCAACAACATCTTCGCCGAACCCAAGCGCCTGGGCATGATGATAAAAAATTCGCTTACCGACATGGGCGAAAGCGTGCGCCTGGTTTTGCCGGAATTTAATTCCCTGTCTTTGGCCTCGGTGGTGGTTACCAAAAATTTGCTACTGCAAAAAGGCGCGGAGATTTGTTTACTGGCCTCCAAAAACGCGGTGCACGTGGCCAAGACCCTTTGCGTGCAGGATTTTGAAGATTACGGCCGCCGCGATTACCAGCGCCCGGCCCGTGACGAAAAGCAAGGCATGATTCCGCCCAAAGTGGCGCAGATAATGCTCAATCTGGCCGGCACCAAAGCCGGCGAGACAATTTTGGATCCGTTCTGCGGCATTGGCACCATTATCCAGGAAGGCCTGCTTTTAGGATACCGGATGATAGGCAGCGACATCAACAAAATCGCCATCCGTGGCAGTGAGCAAAATTTGGAATGGTTCCGCAATCGCTACAAAATCGCGCCGGGCAAATACGGCGTGGAGGTTTCGGACGCGGCTAAAGTCGCCGGCTTAATTGAAAAATCCAAAAACCAAATCGCCGCGATTGTCACCGAAGGCACGCTCGGGCCGCTCTACGGCCAATATCCAAAAACTGACGAAATCGCCAAAAACTTTAAGGAACTGGAAAAACTTTACAAAGCCAGTTTCAAAGAATTTGCCAAATTCCTGCCGAAGCAAGGCAAAATTGTGATGTGCCTGCCCGCTTACCGCAAAAACCGCGACGCCTACGAAATGTTCCCAAGCCTTGACTTTGCCGCGGCTTTAGGATATAATTTGATGGATATTATTCCGGCCGCAATAGCACACAAGCTCCCCTTTCTCAAATTAACTGACAGGGGCACGGCAATTTACGACCGGAAAGACCAGATTGTGGCAAGGGAAATTATAATTTTTGAAAAATCTTAATACGGCAACTAGCGGTTAGCAGTTAGCGGTTAAGCTAAATGCTAATTGCTATATGCTAAATGCTAGGTAAACAATGGCTCATAAAAAAGCAGGCGGCAGTACAGCTTTAGGCCGCGATTCGGTAAGTAAGCGCTTAGGCGTTAAAATTTTCGGCGACCAGGCCGTTAAAAAAGGCCAAATTATTGTCCGCCAAAAAGGCACCAAATACACGCCCGGCAAAAATGTTAAAATCGGCGGCGACTCCACCCTGTATTCCATGATGGACGGTTTGGTTAAATTCCAGCACCGGATGACAAAACGCTTCCACGGTAATTTGCGGAAGACAAAAATTGTCAACGTGGTCGCGGCCAGATAAATTTTCTGATAATAAAAAGCTCTCCGATTTGGAGAGTTTTTTATTTGGATTATCTGCGGAGCTCCCTCCCCTTTTGACCCTTTCGGCAAGGCTCAGGGTCACCCTGAGCGAAGCCGAAGTGGTGAGGGGAGGCTAGGGAGAGGTTGCAATAATCAAGCCAGGCAACCTCTCTGTCCCTCGCTTTGGCTATTATAATTCTTAAACAAAGCGCGGGACATCTCTCCTCAAAAGGAGAGAGGCTCCGCGGTTTTGCCGATATTCCGAGGGTGGCCGGTGGCCTTAAATTTCAATCTTGGAAAACAAATAACTGCCAACTGATAAAAATACCAAAGTAATTACAAAAAGCACGGAAAGGTCCAAACCCAAACTGGAGGTTCCGGCGTGGGAAAGAAGTATCCTAAAAGCGTCAATGCCGTAAGACAAAGGGTCAACTTTAGTTACGATTAACAGCGCGCTTGGCAAGCCCGTAAGCGGAAACAAAGCGCCGGACAGGAAAAATAACGGCATCACCAAAAAATTCATAATCAGCTGAAAACCCTGCATATCCTCCAGCTGAGAAGCAATGGCAGTTCCCAAAGCCGTAAACATGGTCCCGACCAGCAGCATCACCAACACCAGCGGAAAAACCAGCGCCCAATTGTACGGCCGAAAACCCGGAACCAAAGCCAGGCAAAACACAATAATTCCCTGCAGCGTCGCTATGGTGGCGCCGCCAAGCGTGCGGCCGATCATAATGTTAAAGCGCGAAACCGGCGCAACCATGGTCTCTTTTAAAAACCCGAACTGACGGTCCCAAATTACCTGAATGCCGGAAAAAATGGAGGTAAAAATAATGCTCATGCCAATCACGCCGGGCGCCAAAAAATTAATATAATTACCCTCGCCGGCTTTTTGGAAAGTCGCGCCAAGCCCATAGCCTAAAGCCAGCAAAAACAATATCGGCTGGCCCAAAGACCCGATCATTCTAGATTTGGAACGGAAATAGCGCTTCAGTTCCCTAAGCCACATTATGTAGATGGTTTTCATGGTTTTAAAAAGTAATAAGCTTTAAGTTGTGGCCGCCAGTATAGTTGTAGGTAAAAAGTTATAAGTTACTTACAACCCAAAACCTATTACTATACTGGCCGCCATACCTTACAACCAAAACCTTATCGTCGGCCGCCGCCGCGCCACTGCCGGTGCGCGCGCAGGCGGTCCGTGGCGCTGGCTTCCTCGTCGCGGATGACATTGCCGGTCAGCTTTAAAAACGCGTCTTCCAAAGAAGCGGTTTGGGTTTGCGCCTGCAAGGCTTCCGTGGTGCCGGTGGCCACAATTTTGCCGTGGTCAATAATGGCAATCCGCTGGGCAATCTTGCTTGCCTCTTCCATATAGTGGGTGGTAAAAAATACCGTTATGCCTTCGGATTTGTTTAGCTCCAGCAAATAATTCCACATGTGGTTCCGGGTTTGCGGATCCAGCCCAATGGTCGGTTCGTCCAAAAACAAGACTTTGGGATGGTGGAGCAGCCCGCGGGCGATTTCCAAACGGCGCTTCATGCCGCCGGAAAATTCTTTGACCAAACTGTCTTTGCGGTCCCACAGCTCCACAAAATTCATCAGTTGTTCAATTCTTTCTCGGCGCAATTTTTTGGGCACGCCGTAAAGCACGCCGTGGAATTCCATGTTCTCCCAGGCAGTCAACTCGTCGTCCAGGCTCGGGTCCTGGAAGACGATGCCAAAAGCCTTGCGCACCGCGCTGGCGTTTTTTACGGGGTTAAAACCGTTAAGCTCAATGCTGCCGCGAGTCGGATTAAGCAAAGTTGTCAGCATTTTAATGGTCGTGGATTTTCCCGCTCCGTTCGGCCCCAAAAAAGCGAAAATTTCACCCTGTTTGACCTCAAAGGAAATGTTATCCACAGCCTTAAAATCCCCGAATTTCCTCGAAAGATTACTAACCTTAATAATATTGTTATCGCTCATAGTCATAATAAATCGGAAAATTTTAAAAATCCGGCAGAGATCCGCCGAAGCTTTCTTACCCGACGAAGCCTTGGCGAAGTCGGGAGCGAAGGCGGATGGTAAGATTTTTTACCTGGATAATGTCCATAATTTTAACTTTCGATTGATGGGCATCTTCGTGGTTCCACAATCGCCAACTGATAATCATCGAATAATGACAAACAACGGTCGAGGATTGTGTTGGCAAGAAGATGCCCATCAACTGGTTGAATTACTTCCCGCTCTTTTTGATAATCGTTTTAATGCTGTCCAGCCGCTGGCTTAATTCTTCCGCAAACTTGTGGATTTGGCCAACTTTAGCCAAAGCCAGCATATCATTGCCCTTGCCGAAAACCAGCAGCTTCTCCCCCACCTTGAGTTTCATAAGTTTGCGCGCTTCCACGGGAATAACCACCTGGCCTTTTTCTCCCAGGGTCGTTGCGCCGTAAAATTTTTTTAGCTGATGATGGCTTGCCATAAAAGTAGAATTTCCTACAAGTAGGATTTTATCGACATTAAAATTATATCATCTATAAAAAAACTGTCAAGCTAAATTGTATAATTTTACATTGTTTCAGCTCGCAATACCGTGTTTTGTTGCCATTTCCCTTAAAAATTTCTCAATTTCATTATTTGGAAAATCTAAAAATGACGGCTCAACGGCCGCCGCGCCTCCTCCGGATAATATATGGTACAATATGCAATGCTGACAATTATCAGGGTACTTATTTGCCATTTCTCGAGCTTTAGACGTACATTCTCCAAGAAGCCCAAGTCGAAATAACGCGCGCCTAATCTCATTAAGATCACTATTTTTGCCTCTTGCGGACCGTTCTCAAATTCAGCCATGATTATTTCTTTATCTTCACCGCAGCTTTAACAAAGCCATCAAACAGCGGATGCGGGCTGAGCGGGCGGGATTGGAATTCGGGGTGGAATTGGCTGCCCACAAAGTACGGGTGATCTTTAAGTTCAACTATTTCCACCAGCTTACCGTCGGGAGTAGTCCCGGATATAACCAGACCGGCTTTGACCAGTTGCTCGCGGTAAGCGTTGTTAAATTCAAACCGGTGGCGGTGGCGTTCGCTTATTTTAGCGATTCCCGATTTTTTTATAAGCCCTGCATCTAAATACGCTTTTTCAGTCTTGGTGTTTCTGGCAATTACGCAGTCCCAGCCGCCCAAACGCATACTCGCACCGTATTCGCGGTTGAGCATCTTTTTTTCCTGATCCGGCATAATGTGAATAACCGGATGCGGGGTGTCGTCATCAACCTCGGTGGTGTTTGCCGATTTGAGCCCGGCGACATTTCTTGAAAACTCGATGGTGGCCATTTGCATGCCGTAACATAATCCGAGATAAGGAATTTTGTTCTCGCGGGCATAACGAACGGTTTCTATCATCCCCTCCGTGCCGCGCGTGCCAAAGCCCCCGGGTACCACAATGCCGTCAAACTTTTCCAGCACCGCTTTGGCGCCTTGTTTTTCCACATCCAAACTGGAAACCCAGCTCAGTTTTGCCTTGACGCCGTTATTCCAGGACGCGTGCTTAATGGCTTCCACCACCGAAATGTAAACGTCGGCCAGTTTGTAAGCGCCGGTTTCATAATATTTGCCGACCACGGCAATGTTGACCTCTTTGCTGCCGGCGCTGACGCGGCTCACCCGGCTAAGCAAATTTTTCCACTTGGCCAAATCATGCCTGCCCGGGTTCATGCCGAATTTAGCCAGAATTTTGTCGGTCAAATGCTGCTGTTCAAAATTCATGGGCACGCGGTAAATGGTGTCAACGTCCGGCGCGCTGATGATGTTTTGGGCTGGCACGCTGGTCACCCAGGCCAAAGTCTCTTTGCGGCGGTCGTCCAGCGGTTTCTCGGCACGGCAAACCAAAAAATCCGGCTGAATGCCGCTGCCGTTTAAAATCCTCACCGAGGTTTGCACGGGCTTGGACTTCATTTCCCCGACACTGGGCGGCGTAGGCAAATAACCGACGTGCACGTGAATAACATCGCGGTTGTCACGGTATTTCATAATGCGATTGGCTTCCATATACAAAACATTCTGGTACTCCCCTACCGTGCCGCCGATTTCCGCAATCACAAAATCCGCACGGCGCTCCACCGCGGCTTTTTCCAAACGGCGGATAATTTCCTCAGGCACGTGCGGCACGATTTCCACGTCTTCGCCGGCGTATTCAAAGTTCCGCTCTTTTTGGATGATGGTCTGGTAAACCTGGCCGTTGGTAATATAGTTGGAACTGGACAAATCCGTATTCATCATGCGTTCGTAATTCCCCAAGTCCTGGTCGGTTTCCACTCCGTCTTTGGTCACAAAGACTTCGCCGTGTTCCTGCGGGCGAATGGTGCCGGCGTCCACGTTTAAATACATATCCGCCTTCACCGGCGCCACGCGATAACCGCGCGACTCCAGCAGCATGGCAATTGATGACACTGTAATCCCCTTGCCGACTGAGGATATAACCCCGCCGGACACGAAAATAAATTTGGTATTGAGTTTTTTGGCCTTGCGAGCCTTGATGTGGTAGGACATAGATAAATTTTTTAATTCTTAATTTTCAATTTTTAATTTGTCATTCCCGCGAAAGCGGGAATCTTAAATATTATTTGGTAAATTTAAAAGTTGAAAACATTTGATCAAATTGGGCAATATCTTTTAAACTTAAATACTCATTCGCATTAATCGGACCGAACCAAATTTCAAAAAGCGGGTATTGCGTGTTGTTAAACTGATCAACAATAATGCCATAGGTTCCATTTGTATCTCCGAATTCACTCTTTCTCACTGTGCTTCCATTCATGTCTAAATTTTCAGTTTTTTTAAGTTGGCTCGGGCTGTATGCGCTACCACCCAACGGCGACACCAACATTCGGACAAGAGCGCCCTGATGGGTAAAAGCAAAATCAAATAAACCGACTGCAACGGAACCGTCTTTATTGTATCTGGGCATCATTTCAAAATTCCAATCTGGCGGGTACTGTAACTCAAACCCATACTGGTCATTTTTATAGGTTTTCCACCCCGTCGTGTCAATGGCCTTATAATCACCAAACTTGATATGAACGACTTTCTGGTATGCCAAATTCCCGTCTTTTTGGGAATAATCATTAAACTCAATCCTCCCGGCCGGTGCGGTTGAAGTACCGGTTAAAGTTATCTTACCGTTAAACGGCGCGGGCTGGCCGTAATTGTCCCCGGAAGCCATTACACTGTTTTGGTAAAGTAGATTTTCGTTGTTGTCAAAAACTTTTACCGCGATCGTGGCCTCAAACCACCCCTGCGCATAACCGGAAACAGTAAAAGTTTGGCCTACTGTGTCCCCTTCTTTAGGGTTGTCCACCTGCAGACGGCCGTCGGCCAAGACAATTTGTTTGACCTGATGTTTAGGCAAGTCCGAAACATTTATGGTTTTCCGATAATTCATTTGCAATTGCTGTAATACCACCAAAAAAATCCCGCAACCCAAAAACACAAAAATCAAAACCAGCAAAAGCATTTTTAAGTGCGGGTTAGTGACCCAAATGGAGGGTTTTTCCGGCAGCTGATTGTTGCTTGGCAGATTAGTTTGCGGTAGGTTGTTATCCATAATTGTTTGGTTCGCGGATACGCAGATGGCGCGGATTTCGCGGTCGGTGTTATCCGTGATATCCGCGTATCCGCGAAAGATTACATCGCTTCCACATTAATCTTGATCACGGCAATAATACCGCCGCCCAATTTTACTTTGACCTGATGTTCGCCGGTTTGCCTAATCGGAGTTTCGATGTTAATCTGGTTCTTTTCCAGCGGATAATTAAGCTTAGCCGACACAGCGGCCGCAATATCCTTTTCCTGCACGCTGCCGAAAATCTGGCCCTTTTCCCCGACTTTGACTTTAACCGTAAAGGTACGCTTTTCCAGTTCCGATTTCAAAGCCTGCAATTTCCCAATTTCTTTTAATTTCTTATTTTCCGCCTCTTTGGCTTCCTTGGCGATCTTGGCCTGGATATCGGCGGTCGCGACTTGAGCCAAGCCTTTGCGTATCAAAAAATTCTGGGCAAACCCTTCGCTGACATCCTTGATTTCACCCCTTTTCCCTGGCCCGGTGTATCCTTGATAAATATTACCTTCATATGTAGTGTTCGCAAATATACAAATATAAACAAATATACAAATTGCTGCGGGTTGCCAGTATTTGTATATTTGTGTTGATTTGTTTATTTGGGATTACTACTAACAAAAAAAGCCCCGGTTCGCGAGAGTCGCTATTTGGGCTCTTTGTTAGTATACCCGATGCTATAAGTTTGTCAAATTCCCCTGAAAGTCATAGGTTATAAGGAATAGCGGCCAGTGTAGTAATAAGTAATAGGGCATAAGTCACCCAAGACCATATCCCAATAACCGTACCGGCCGCCACGCCTTATACCTTACAACTATACAACTATATTTTAAGATACTTCCGGATTGCCAGCATGGTGGAAATCACGGCCAACAACAAGGAAATCACCAAAAGTAAAAGCTCCAAATACCAAAAATTGAAAAAATTGGAATGCAGGACGTTGAGCTGCGGGTTAACGTAATTGGCAATCCGCGGCAAAACCTGGCTAAATACCGGGGCAAATACCAGGCCGGTCAAAATGGTGGAACCGATGGCGTAAAGCAAGCTTTCCACCAAAAACGGCCCGCGGATATACCAGTTAGTCGCTCCCACCAGCCGCATAATCTCCACTTCTTCCTTGCGGTTGTAAATGGTCAGGGTGATGGTATTGTAAATTACCAAAATCGCGATCAGCGAAAACACCGCGACCAGTCCCACGCCGAATGTGGTAATAAAGCGCAAAATTTTGTCCAAACGGTCAATGACCGCACGGTTGTCCTCAAAATTCACTTTGTCAATAAAATTTTTATAATCCGAACCCTGCAATTCCTGCGACACGGCCGGATAGTCGGAAAGATTATAAGTTTTGATGTTCAAAGTCGCGGGCAGAGGATTTTCCGTGAGCTCGTTGAGCGACTCCTGAATTAAAGGATCGCCGGCGTGGCGCTGCTTGAACTGGTCAAACGCCTGTTGCTGGGAAGTGTAAACGACGTCTTTGATACGCGAATCGTTTTGCAAATCACCTTTGATTTTCATAATCTGGCCTTCATCCAAACCGACTTTAAAGTAAACGCTGATGTCCACGGTATTCTGGATGGTCTTGATGGAGTAGCTGGTGAGGCCGAACATCAAAAACATAATGGCAAAAATCACCAGGGTTACGGTCATAACCATGGTGGCGGCCGCCGACAGCCACAGGTTGCGCCAAAAATTGGTGAAGCCGGTTTTTATGACGCGCAAAAATGAGATGGAATCCAGCATAAATCAAGGAGTGAAATTGCGAGGAGCCAGGGCTTTGTCTGGCGACGAAGCAATCCTATTAAAGAGAGGGATTGCCGCGCCCTTCGGGTGCACTTAGGGCTCGCAATTTCCGATATTTTAAATTTTGTTACTCGTTAATCGTTGGCGCCGCTTGTGTTATAACTCGTATTTACCCGTCTGCTGCTGCTTAATTATCCTCCCCCCTCCATGGTAATCACCCGCTTGTTGATTCTGTTGACTAAATCCGAGGCGTGGGTGGCCAGAATAACCGTGGTGCCCAGCTCGTTAATCTTTAGCAACAAATCCAAAACTTCGTTGGAGTTGACCTCGTCCAAATTGCCTGTGGGTTCGTCAGCCAAAAGCAGCACCGGCCTATGGGCTAAAGCGCGCGCAATGGCTGTGCGCTGTTTTTCCCCGCCGGACATTTGGTAAGGAAAATGGTCGGTTTTATGCAAAAGGCCGACTAAATCCAAAATTTTCGGCACGTCTTGGGCGATTTTTTCCTTTTTGTGCCCACAGACCTCCATAGCAAAAGCCACGTTTTCAAAAGCCGTCCGGCGCGGCAACAGCTTGATGTCTTGGAAGACCATGCCGATTTTTCGGCGCAAATAAGGCAAATCGCGCTTGGGTACTTTGGTAATATCTATATCGTCAATCAAAATCCTGCCAGTATCCAAATGCTCTTCGCCGATAATCAGGCGCAGCAATGTGGTTTTTCCCGCGCCGCTCATGCCCACCAGCGAAATAAACTCGCCGTGGTGGATTCGCAAATCAATGCCATCCAAAGCCTTGACGCCGTCATAATGCTTGCCGACATTTTCAAACTTGATCATAGCTTACAAGCTTATCAGCTGATACGCTTATCAGCCGGTCAGTATTTATTTCAAAGCGATGTTTATAAGTACATTGTACCAAAAAATTGGCAAAAGGGAAAGAAACGTGTGCCTGGATCCCGAATATTTTTTGCGACCCATGATAATCATCAGCGCAAAAAATTCCGGGATGGACACATTGGGTTTCAGCGACAGATCAGCGTACATATCAGCGTCTATTCAGCGGTCACCGCGGTTTTTTCCAAATATCTTTCCACAAACTCGTCCAGTTCACCGTTTAGAACGCTATCCGGGTCTGAGGTTTCAAAACCGGTACGGTGGTCTTTGACCAGTTTGTAGGGATGGATAACGTAGGAGCGAATTTGGTTTCCCCATTCGGCCGATTTAAATTCCCCACGAATTTCCAGTTTTTCCTGTTGCAATTTTTCCTCTTCCAAAGTTTTCAACTTAGCCATCAAAATTTTCATGGCGATTTCGCGGTTTTGGTGCTGGGAGCGCTCGTTTTGGATGCTGACTTTAAGGCCGGTGGGAATATGCGTAATCCGGATGGCGGAATAAGTGGTATTGACCGATTGCCCGCCGTGGCCAGAGGCGGTATTGGCTTCTATTTTTAAATCTTTGGGGTCGATGTCAATTTTTTCTACATCTTCCAAAAGCGGCAAAACTTCCAAAAGCGCGAAAGAGGTTTCGCGGGTGTGCGCGGGATTAAACGGCGACAATCGGACAAGCCGATGAACGCCGGCCTCGCTTTTTAGCAAGCCGTAAGCATACGGCCCGTGAACTTCCACAACAGCCGATTTAATGCCGCCTTCCGCTCCGCGGTTTGATTCTAAAATTTCTGTAATAAATCCCCGGCGTTCACAATAGCGTAAAAACATCCGCAGGAGCATTTCCGCCCAATCCTGGGCGTCAAGCCCCCCGGCGCCGCTGTGCAGAGAAAAAATTGCGTTGTGGTCGTCGTATTTTTTGGAAAGCAGCGCAACAAAACGGTTTTTGCGGTATTGTTCCTCCAGCTGTTCCGTATGTTGCCTAAGATAATCCGCATCGGATATTTTTATATCTCCAACCCCCTCCCCCCGCTTCGCGGAGTACTCCCCCTTGTCAGGGGGAGAGGCTCCGCGTTTGTTCGGGGATACATGCGGAGCATTCCCCTCCTTTTCAAGGAGGGGTGTCTGCAAAGCAGACGGGGTGGTTGGAGTGTCTTTAACCAAATCCAGTGTTTCCTGGATATCCTTTTCCAAATCTTTCCAAAAATCAACAAACAGCTTTAACTGGTTATAATCCTTTGATATTCTTTGGGCGTTTTCATTATCATTCCAAAAATTTGGAACCTGCATCTTGTCTTCCAATTCCAAGATCCTCTGCTCCTTTTGGGGCAAATCCAAATGGGATTTCAGATTTGAGATTTCGGATTTGAGATTTTCCAGCCGCTTGATGAGTTCGTTCATTTCATAGGTATTATGACAAAAAAAAGAGGCCGCGGCAAACTTACGCGAACCTCTGCACTCAAAGCTGGGCAAACTCAAGCGCAAGATCGATTCTGATCCCGCGCTTCAATTCCTCCTGCTGAGCCCTGCCGGTCAAACCAATGGCCGGCTGGTAATCCCAAAACGGCAGCCCTACCGCCAAGAGTCTGCTGGCGAGATCACTGACTGCCAGCCGGCGGTCATGAGCATGCCCTATCAGGGTAAAATAAACCTCATGCTTCAGGTCGGCGTGGATCGGATGAACCGGAGGTTCTCCAATCTCTAAAAACAACTTTGACACCCATGGCAGAATGTCAGGTTGTTTTTTAAGCCTGCGCACCATATTTTCGAGAAGAAGCGACACAAGCGCTTCCGGAGCAACGCAGAGCGCTCTGCCCATCTCCTCAAAACGATGATTAGCATGCTTACCTACCCAAAGCATTACAAGGTAACGCTTACTTCCGGTCTGTTTATACATATCAGCCCGAAAGTAGCCAGAACCCTCCCCGCCCCCGGAGCAGGGGCAAAAAGGGTAAAAAAATTATACACAAAAAAAGCCCTTTTGAAAAGGGCTTGCTAAATACTCCATCATTTAAGATTCCAATATGTCAGCCACTCAATGAGGGCCATAATCAGCTTTTCTTTCCGCTTCCAAAATACGAATTGTCTTCAGTATAATGCCATTCAATATATATACTTGGTTTTGTCTAAGTTCCCGCTTTTTGTTAAAAACGCCGGCTTCGCCAAGACTATCATCAGCTGTCAAATCGTGTTCTAAAATTCGGCTTTCCGCGATCATCTCTATAATCTCGTCCACGCCCTTTTTCAATTCATCAAGATGGCCGGGATCCAATATCAAGGCATTTACCGGATTTATAATGTCAACTAACTGCAAATGTATGTCCAGAAAAAAATTATCCTGTACCTTAAACAAATCCTCATCGTGAGATGATCTTTTTACAAGATTCGCCGGCACCTTGTCTTCCGCTTCCATCGCATCGGCAAAATAATCAACATAACCCCTTAACTTCTGTTGTCGCGGTGTTTCCAGATTCTGATAAAATTCACCCATTTTATGCCTTAAAATCCTTTAATGCTATTCTTCTGACAAAATCCCAAACTTTGTTGTGGATTTGCTCGGGTGGCAGAAGTTCGTTATTCTGCACGCATTCAATTAATTTAGTGTTGGGAAACAGCCGCGAAATTTCCACAAAAGCGTTATAGCTGTTAACCAGATGCTGTTTGTTAGGTTCGTGCATTTTGTCTACGTGATGAGCGTCTTCGGCGCGCAATTTTAGCAGTTGGATGGCAGCCTCGGCAGGCACATTTAAAATAATGTTAAGGTCGGGTTTGGGGATGCCGAACACCGTGTATTCCAGATTATCCAGCCACTTGAAAAACTTTAAACGTTCAAAATGGTCGACGATTTTTCCGCCCTGGTGCGCGGCATTGGCCGTAACGTAACGGTCGGACAGCACCACTTTGCCCTCTTTTAGCCAGGCTTCAATGCGCGGGCCGGCCTCAAACCGGTCCACGGCGTAAAACGCCGAGGCGGCGTAAGGATTCACCGAACCGAACTTGCCGGCCAAATAATCGTCAACCATGGCAGCAGAGCGACTGCCGTGCTGGGGAAAGTGGATGACCTCAGTTTTGTAGCCGATAAATTTTAGCTCATCATCAAGCATCTTTAGCTGCGTGCTTTTGCCGCTGCCGTCAATGCCGTCCAGCACGATTAATCGCCCGCGGTTGATTAGTCCAACTTTTCTGTTTTTTCCGAATGGAAGTTTCATAAATTATTCTAAATAAATTCCAATACCCGAATCGTAATTCGTTTATCGTCAGCGCCGCGCGTATCGTCCGGTGGCACACGGCTTGCGGCCGTAAACCGCTTGACGCTTACCGATACCCGCAGCGCCGCCGTACACCGATTAACGACAATTTAGGTCAACTTTTCTAGAATTTCTTCGACTCGCTTATATAACTCCTCCACGCTCCCCTCATTCACAATCTTAAAATCCGCCGTAGCGCCCAGTTCCGGAATGCCGATTTCGGTTCGCTCTTTTTCCTGCTCCAAAAATTCTACAAAAGTCATTTTGCCGTCATCAACTTTTTCGTGCCGCTGCATATAACGCTCATAGCGGATTTGCGGCGAAGCGGTCACGTAAATAATTGTCGCACCGATTTTTTTGACTACTTCCATCTCGTCCATTCTAATACCGTTTATAACCGCCATAGGCGCGTTGGATTTTTGGACACGGCCGATAAGCGCTGTGCCCAAAACCCGTTCGCCGAAAATTTTACGCAGGTCAAGGCCTAAATCTATTTCGTTGCGGCGGGAAATCGGCAAATCCAAAATATTCAAAATCTCGTCCAATAAATGGGTAAACCGCGCGTGGTACGCCCCGTATTTTTGCACTAAAAAATTGGCCAAGGTATCCTTGCCAGCCAGCTTTTCCCCGACCAGGCCGATAATCATTTTCTCTTGTTTTTGAGGGCTTTTCATAGCCTTAAAATTATAGCATTTTGGGGTTTATTTTGCTATAATCAAAACATGCCAAAAAATAACCGTGACCTGGAACTTTTATACGAACTCGGCTGTTTGCGCTTTATCCAGCGCGCCTGGAAACAGTTTTTGGGGCCGGATTTTGCCAATTTGGCCGACCATCATTTTCGGGTAGTTTGGATTGCCTTGATTTTAAATAAGATGGAGGGCAAAGGCAATACGGCAAAAATAATGAAGATGGCGTTGGTCCACGACGTAGCCGAAAGCCGTACCGGCGACGTGCATTACATTTCCAGGCAATACACCAAACGCGATGAGCTAAAGGCAATCAAGGATATTTTTAAAAACACTTTGCTGGAAAAAGAAATGGTTTCCCTGTGGCGCGAATACGAGGAACGCAAAACTATTGAAGCAAAAATTGTCAAAGACGCAGACTGGCTGGACGTGGATTTTGAAATCCAGGAACAAAAAGCCGCGGGCAAACTGCACATGAAGGCATGGGACGACAACCGCAAAATCATTTATTCGCGGTTTTATACCAAATCGGCCAAAAAACTCTGGAAAGCCATAAAAAAATCCGATCCCGTTGACTGGTACCGCTTTGCCCGCAACCGGTTTGTAGAGGGAGATTTAAAAAAAATGACAAAATTGACATAATTGAACAAAATTGACAAAAATAAATGAGTACAAATCATAATTTTGAAATTGAGATAAAGAGCTTGCTCGGGGGTAAGGAAAAGACCGATGAGTTAAGGCGAAAAATGCGCGCGGCAGACCCAAAACTAGTGGAAATCGGCTCGCATAAACAGCTGAACCATTATTTTGTTGACGGGAATTTAAACCGGCTTTATGAAAATACCAAAGATGTCGTTGAAAAAGATCAGCTGACAAAATTCAAGGAACTCGCGGACAAAGCTAAGGATTTTTCCGTGCGAACGAGATGGGCTGATGGGAAAGTCATACTTGTAATTAAAGCGTCCGTCGACGATACAACAAGTTCCAACGGCACCGCGCGCCTAGAATGGGAATCAAAAGCCAACATCTCAATCGAAGAATTAGATAAGCTAGTTCTGAAATCGGGATTCAAATACCAAGCCAAATGGTCTCGGGAACGGCAGGAGTTCAAGTATAAAAACGCCAATGTGAGTATCGACAAAAACGCGGGCTACGGCTACTTGTCGGAATTTGAAATGGTGGTAGATGATAAAAATAAAGCTGACGAAACCAAGGCTCTATTGCGTCGGCTGATGGAAGAGCTAAACCTCGATGAATTGCCTCAGGATAGGTTAGCGCGGATGTTTGACTATTACAACAAAAATTGGCAGGATTACTACGGCACAGAGAAAATATTTAACATTGAATAAAAGACCGTACTTTTTTATTAAGAATAACCGCGGAGCATTCCCCTCCTTGCATAGGAGGGGTGTCCCGCGAAGCGGGACGAGGTGGTACTAATCGGCAAGTATTAATACCACCTCCCCCTGCTGACGCAGGGTACTCCTCCTATAAATAGGAGGAGAGGCTCCGCAATTATCCTTAATTTACCTATTTAAACTAATTTGAGATTTATGAAAGACAAACATCCCGAATACCAATACCTTAATCTTCTGCAAGACATTTTAGACAATGGCGTTAAGCAAACCGACAAAGGCACTGGGGTTATTACCTACAGTATTTTCGGCCAGCAGATTAGGTTTGACTTAAGTGAAAGCTTCCCGCTATTGACGACAAAAAAAGTTTTTTGGAAAGGCGTTTTGCAAGAACTCTTTTGGTTTCTGTCCGGCCAGTCTAATATCAAATATTTGGTTGACAACGGGGTCCATATTTGGGATGACTATCCTTACAAAATCTATCGGGAAAAAATGGAAAAAGGACAGGAGCCCGAAATGACCAAGGATAAATTTATAGCCAAGATTGCCGCGGATGCGGAATTTGCCAAACAGCACGGCGAGCTCAAGCATATTTACGGAGAAATGTGGCGCAGGTGGCCGGGGAAAAACGGGCGCACGGTGGATCAGGTCCAGTGGCTCGTCAACGAACTGCGTGATGATCCCGATGCGCACAATACCTTAGTCAGCGTCTGGAATCCCGAGTATTTATATAAAATGGCCCTGCCCGAAGAAGCGTGCCGGTTCCCCATTTGCCACAATATGTGGCAATGTAATGTCAAAAACGGCAAACTTAGCCTGCAGCTCTACCAGCGCACCGCCGATATGTTTTTGGGCGTGCCGTTTAACATTGCCAGCTATGCGCTCTTAGCCGTAATTTTGGCCCAGGTTACCGGCAATAAACCCGGCGAGTTTATCCATACTTTCGGCGACGCCCATATTTACGAAAACCATTTTGACGCTGTTAAGGAACAACTTAAACGCGAACCCAAGGCTTTCCCAAAATTAATCCTTGACCCTTCCGTTAAGGAAATTGACGACTTCAAGCCCGAACACGCCAGAATTGAAGGCTATGACGCGCACCCGCCGATTAAAGCCGAACTCTCCCCGACCGGCGGGCTTGCCACCGATTCCTGGAAAAAATTCGTGCAAAAAAAATCCTAACAATTTTTCCGTATCTCCCATACGCTGGAGTATGGGAGATTGCAAACATATGAAACCCGAAAAAATTGGAGCCGGGGTGATAATCTTTAAAAACAGCGAAGTATTATTGGTCAAACACGGGCAAGAAGCGGAACACCTAAATGACACTTACGGCTTGCCCTGCGGCAGGCTGGAACCCGGAGAAAAAGCTATTGATGCCGCCGTTAGAGAGCTTAAGGAAGAGACAGGATTACTTACGACTACGGAAGATTTACATCCATTCCCAAATAACTATTACGAAGCGGTAATCACTTTCAAGAACGGAACCAAGCTTGCTTCCATGGAAATCTTTTTGTGTTCCAAATATTCCGGCACTCTTACTGCAAAAAATGAAACAACGCCAGAATGGGTGGATCTGAATAAATTAGACAATTTAAACCTCCTCCCCAATGTCAAAAACGCCATTATGTCCGCACTGGCATTCATCAAGCAAATTAATTTAGGCTGAATTCTATCATCTTACAGTGGATAGTAGGATTTGACCAAAACTGATCAAATAATCCTAAAATCATGACTAATAAAAAACTCGCTCTTCTTGGATTTTTGCACGCTTTAGGGACCGTAGCATACATTGCCCTTGTCGCCCTAATAATGAACAACGGAAACCGCTGGTTCGGGCCGGGCAACGGGATTGTCGCCGGCGTTGCCATACTTTCATTGTTTGTCCTGTCCGCCGCCATAGTCGGCTCCTTAGTTTTAGGCCGTCCCGTGCTTTGGTATATGGATGGCAAAAAATCCGAAGGCATCAAACTTTTCCTTTGCACCTTAGGCTGGCTGCTAATTTTTACGCTGATTATTTTTGCCGTTTTGGCCGCTTTGCCCAAGCATACGATTATTAATTAATCAAGATTGATGGGCACCTTCTTGCCAACACAATCTTCGATCTCAATCCTACACTATCCGACAACAATCAATCAGCGATTGTGGAACAGCGAAGGTGCCCATCAACTCAAATCACAACCTAAAAATTAACCATCAACCATGACTAAGATTACGCCCGCCAAAGGCGGAAAAACAATATACGTCGGCTGCGGGCTCACCCATGCGCCGCAGGAATACAAGGACGAAATCGAAAAGCTAAAAAAGACTCTTGGGCAAAAATATTCGATTATAGATTTTCGGGAACCGGAAAACGGCACTAACCAAGATGTGTTTGAGCATAACTCCGCCGGAGCAAAAAACTGCGATTTGATGGTCGCGGATTGCAGCCACCCTTCCATCGGCCTGGGCTTTGAAATTGCCACTGCTTTAAACAGCCACCGACCGGTTTTGGGCGTGGCGCATAAAAGCGCCAATGTCAGCCGCTTTGTTTTGGGTATTAACAGCCCGTTATTTAGTCTGATCCGCTATCAATCCATGGACGAAGTTATGGATGCCGTGGAAAAAAAATTAGCGGGAATTATTTAGTCTAATATCATTTCCGGCCGGAAATGATATTAGACAAGAAAAAATAATGCAACCAAAAATCAGCATGATCGGGGCGGTGGCGAAAAATTTGGCCATCGGCAAAAATAACCGGTTGCTCTGGCATATTCCCGAAGATTTAAAACGCTTTAAGGAGCTGACGAACGGCCACGCCATTATTATGGGCAGTAAAACCTTTGAATCTTTGGGCCGTCCGCTCCCCCACCGTACCAATATTGTTATCGCGAAAGACGCAAACTACAAAGCCGATGGATGCACTGTGGTTCATTCTTTGGATGAGGCGATTATTGAGGCCAAAAAAAATGAACCGGATGAGATATTCATTATCGGCGGCGGCTCCATCTACGCCCAATTTTTGCCGCGCGCGGACAAACTTTACATCACGCTTGTGGATAAAGAATACGAGGCCGACACTTTTTTCCCGCCTTATCTTGACCAATTCAAAAAAATCACCTTCCGGCAGGAAGGCAAATATGAGGGCTTGAAATACACATTTTTGGAGTTAGAAAGATAACCAAATATTTACGAAGGACGTACGTTTTAAGATTGATGGGCATCTCCTTGCCAAAACAATCTTCGGCCGTTATTTATAGTTAGCCGATAATCATCAGTTAGCGTTTATGGAACCACGAAGATGCCCATCAACAAATTTTCAGACCCGTCAGTGACTAATCAACGGCATTAGAATATTGTCCGCTTGGTAATCTTCGGCCTGGCGTCTTTTTGTTTGTTGTAGATATTGTGCGCCCGGTTTTTATTAAACGGGTTTTCCGCGGGACTCGAAAGTTCCTCAAAAGTAAAGGCGCAGACGCGCATTCCCGGATACAAAGCCACGGGCATCACGCCCAAATTGCCGAGCTCCATTGTGGGCTTGCCGTCCCATCCCGGATCAAATATGGAAGCCGTGCCGTGCACAATTATCCCCAACCGGCCAAGGCTACTGCGTCCCTCAATTTTACCCACTATGTCATCTGCCAACTTTAAATTCTCCACCGTGGTGGCCAAAGCAAAATCCCCGGGCTGCATTATAAAAGCCTCGCCCTTGGGCACCACGATTTCGCTCATGATGCTGTTAATTGTCAGCGGGTTGTTCAAATCCACGTACGCTTTGCTGGAATGCTTAAACACCGCGAACCTGTCGCCTAAATGAAGGTCAATGGAACAGGGTCCCAACTGGACCTTAAAATCAGGCTTTGGCGTAATTTGTACGCGCCCGGCTTTAATGGCTTTTTTGATGTCGCGGTCTGATAATATCATAACAATTGACAATTAACGATTAACAATTGACACAAAGATATTCTACTACATTTGTCCCCATTTGACAAAATTACAATCTGCTGATAAAATTTTAATATATGCATTTTGCTTTTGCCACAACCAAGAAGACCAAGACCACTAAGATGGTCGCCTTTGCGGTTGGGATAAACAAGATGTAAAAAGTACAAAAAACTTACATTTTGCTCACACCACCGCAATGGGTGGTTTTTGTTTTACCTTGCGAATTAGCCATAATTTTTACGGCCAATTCGGAGGGTAAAATGAAACTCATCCGAGACGGAAAAAGAATCGTCGAGGTGAAATTACCCGACGGGACAAAAGGCAGGGTTTTCCAAATTGGAAACTCTGCAACACATACGACGTTGATATACCGTCGTATAAACAAGACGCCCGATGGGCATGAACGTGTCAGCGTCGAAGAATATTCGGTTATGATTCCAAAACAAGAAGGGGGTAGTGGATAGCCGGAGGGAAAGCGACGGCGGGCCAGGCTTCAACGGAGAAGAAGCATTGGCCCGCTTCTTCATTTGACAAAAATTTTTGCCCTGCTATAATACCACAAATGCGCAGAATACATTCTTCCAACAGCATAATCATTATTATTACTCCGGCGCCGCTTGGCATGGGAAGAGTTTTGATATAAGTTGATTCAAACTCCAAACCCCGGGCCTCGCGGCCCGGGGTTTTTGATTTTGTCTTGTGGTCGAAAAGATGATAGTTTATGTAATTATTATCTTTGCGGCCGGAAGTTGCGGCCGAATTTCATAACGCCCAGGAGGGCACAATGTACGTGCAGGAAACACTTACGGTCAGAATTCCCGAAATCAGGGTCGGGATTAGGGTCGACGGAGTGACCATCCTTAGCTTCACGGGACCCCTTGCGTCGAGCCCCTCTTACTACTTGGAGGTTCGGCACGATGACGGGAGACGCTTCAAGGGACTTCGTCCCGAAAACGGTGAGGTCGCCACACTGCTAAGGGACAGCGCCTCTGAGCCCGCGATCCCTCACTAGCGCGTAATTTTCGGCATCCGTCGCGCACCCGCGCGGCCGATCGCCGACACGGTGGGGGAAGTTGCGCTGTCAACTCCCCCACCTCCACCCCTCAAAATTTGATAACTTTTTTGCCATCCTTTCTCCAATAAAAAAATAACCTATCAATTTTTGCAGACGTAAATCAAATTATTAATTTTTTGACGGCCGTCAAAAAATTAATAATAAAACAAAACGGCGGCCGAAGGCCGCCATTTTTTAAACTTTTAACCCCCCTGCCAGAAACACCCTCTCTGGCCTGCGGCCATCTCCCCCAGAGGGGGAGAAAAATATTGTTGTTCGCTCCGCTCACGCTATATCCCGAAAATCCATGACCTCTTCTTTGGGACCGCCGGTGCCCTGATAGACCACCTCTTTGACTTTTGCTTTGACTTCAGCCAGTTCGGTATGGGATTTGACAAAATAAGCCTCCACTTTCCAATTCTGCGCCTTGACAAAATCTTCGTTACCCGCCAAATTGCTTAATACGATGACCGGAGTTTTTTTAATGCCTTCGTCCGGGTATTCGCGGATCCTTTTTAAAATTTCAAAGCCGTCAATTTTGGGCAACAACAAATCCAAAATTACCAAATCCGGCCGGTGCACCAACAGACGCTCTATCCCCTGCTCGCCGTCATCGGCCGCAATAAAACTGAATTCGTGGCCGAGCAAATCATATAGGGATTTGCGGTAGTCCAAATCGTCCTCAATCACCAAAATTTTTTTGCTTGAATCGTCGTACATGAAGAAATTGACAAGATTTAAATGAATTAAAAGATTGACAAGATTAGCATACCATTCTTGTCAATCTTGTTCAATCATGTCAATCTTTTAAATCTTTATTTTTATCCCCGGTCCCATCGTGGCATTTAGCGACACGGAAGCAATATACTGCCCTTTAACCGCCGCGGGCTTGGCCGATTGCACGGCCTTGATGAACGCCTGGAAATTCTCCAAAAGCTTGGCCGAGTCAAAATTGCTCTTGCCGATGATTTGGTGGATATTGCCGCTGTCATCGTTCTTAAAATCCACCTTACCGCCCGCGATTTCGCGGATAACCTTGCCAATATCGGCTGAGACAGTGCCGGTTTTAGGGTTGGGCATAAGGCCGCGGGGTCCTAAAATCTTGGCGATTTGGGCCAATTTTGGCATTATAGAGGGTTCTGCTACGGCAATATCAAAGTCCGTCTTTTCCGATTCCTTGATTTTTTTGATTAGCTCCTCACCCCCGACTATAGTGGCGCCGGCATCCTTGGCTTCCTTTTCCTTGGCTTCCGATACAAACGCCGCCACTTTTTTGCTCTTGCCCGTGCCGTGCGGCAAGTTTGCCATGCCGCGGATGGACTGGTCGGTTTTTTTGGCATCGATCATCAAACGGACATGAACTTCCATTGACCCGACAAACTTGGTATTCGCGGTTTTTTTGGCCAGCTCAATGGCTTCTTCGGCCGTGTATAGCTTTTCCTTGTCCACCAACTCATTGTTGGCTTTGACCCTTTTTGCGATTTTCATCGTAAACTTTCCTTTCGTGGTGCAAGCCCCGTGCTATGTAGTGTGCCCAATTTATTGGGCTGCAGCCGATGAATCGGCGCGCTACACTTAAAACAGGTCCCACAAATTAATTAAAATAATTTAACACTTTATGTTGATGGGCATCTTCTTGCCAAAACAACCACCAACTTCAATTTATCGTTAACTGATAACCATCGTAAGCGGTCGTAGAAACACGAAGATGCCCATCAAGCTTCAGCTAAATCGTTTTTGCGCTTTCGTCCGCTATGAATTTTTTAATATCCGAAAGCGTGCCCATAAACTGCGCGGGGAAGATGATGGTGGAATTTTTTTCTACGGATATTTCAGCCATCGTCTGGAGGTTGCGCAGCTGCAGTGCAATCGGGTGCGCCGAAATGACGTCGGCGGCGTCGGCCAATTTTTGGACCGATAAAAATTCGCCTTCGGCCGCGATTATCTTGGCGCGCTTTTCGCGTTCGGCTTCGGCCTGTTTGGCCATGGCGCGCTGCATATTTTCCGGCAGTTCAATGTCTTTAATTTCCACAACAGAGACCACTACACCCCACGGCTCAGTGCGTTCGTCCAGCACGCTGCGGATTTCCTGGTTAATTGTGTCGCGCTCGCTCAAAATTTCATCCAGCTGGAACTTGCCGACAATGTTGCGCATTGTGGTTTGCGCGATTTGGTTAATGGCCGACATAACATTTTCTATGGCCACAATGCTCTTAACCGCGTCCGTGACCTGGTAATAAGCCACGGCCGAGACGTTCAGGGAAACGTTGTCCTTGGTGATAATTTGCTGCGCCGGTATGGGCAGAGTAATGGTGCGCAAATCCACTTTCCTGACTTTGTCAATGTACGGTATGACCATAGTCAGCCCCGGGCCGCGCAGCCCCACAATTTTTCCAAACCTAAACACCACGCCTTTTTGGTACTGCTGGATAATGCGGAACGCCGGCAGGATAAAGAAGACGAAGATGACGACGACTAACCAAAGGATGTCCATAAATTTTAGGTTAATGGTTATAGGTTATGGCGGCCGGTTTAGTTGTAAGGCATTGGTAATAAGGCCACTTAAAACCCATACCTTATTACTGTACTGGCCGCTATACCTTATAACCTACTACTAATCAATAACTTCCACCCCCATTGACCTAGCGGTGCCGCGGATAATTTTTTCCGCCGCGGCCATATCGTTGGCGTTTAGATCCGGCATTTTCTTTTCCGCAATCTCCCGCACTTGCTTGGCGGTGATCTTGCCGACCTTTGTCGTTAATGGATTCGCGGACCCTTTTGCCAGGCCGATGGCCTTCATAATCAAATTGGAAGCCGGCGGGGTTTTTAAGATAAACGAAAAACTGCGATCTTCGTAGATCGTCATAACTATAGGCACGATAGTATCCCCCATTGCCGCGGTCTTGTCGTTAAAATCCTTAACAAACGCGCCCAAATTAATGCCGTGCGGGCCCAAAGCCGTGCCCACCGGCGGCGCCGGCGTGGCCTTTCCGGCCGGTAACTGTAATTTTAGCTGAACCTTAACTTTCTTAGCCATATATTTTTATGATGGTAGACCGCTGCTCTGGAAATTGCGAGGAGTGCATCCGACGAAGCAATCTCATTATTTAAGGGGATTGCTTCGGCTGCACTCGCAATTTCACAAAACTTTTTAGTGCGATCGAGATCCCGATAAATATCGGAACCAACCATTCCTTTCTAAAAGTATATACCGAAGTATATACTTTGGTATATACTTAATTTTATTCTTTATTCATAATTCGAGAAGCGCGAGTCATGAATTAGGGATAAAATAATTAAAAATGCATCCACGCTGTATAAACTATAAACAAAATTCCGATTACAATCATTATCCAATCAAGAATTTTTGTCCATTTTCTATCTCCGAATTTCCTTTTAACCGAAACCCACGAGAGAGCAAAAATCGGGAATAATATAAGCCACAAAAACAAATACAGCTCTTTGACAATTAAACTGGCCGCGGGCGTAAAGACATCAAAACAGATAGCTGCCCCTTTGCAATTCGGCCCACTTAAACCTTGTGAATATATATAATAGTACCCCATTATATATATTGCGAGAAAGATGATCCAGCCTAGAATTTTTTTTGTCATACGATTACTTTCTGGATCCCGGGTATTTTTTGCGGCTTGTGCTATCCATCGGCACAAAAAATTCCGGGATGGACACAAATTATCGGAAATTGCGAGGGAGTGCATCCGACCGAAGCAATCCCTTACACTATACGGTATTAGCGGGATCGCTTCGGCTGCACTCGCGATTTCACATACTTCTATATCTTCTTAACCTGCAAAAAATCCAACTCCACCGGCGTTTCGCGGCCGAAGATGGTGACCATAACTTTGACTTTGCCGTGCTGCTCATCCAGCGAGCCGACTTTGCCTTCGTAATCCTTAAACGGGCCGTCCTGGATTTTAACCAAGTCGCCCACCAAAAATTCCACTTTGAACTTGGGCTCGTCCGCGCCCATGCGCTTTTTCAAATACACCAACTCTTCATCGTCAATCGGGCTCGGAATAGTGCCGCTGCCCACAAAACCCGTCACATTGGGCGTATTGCGGACAACATACCAGGAATCGTCGGTGACAATCATATCCACCAAAACATAGCCCGGAAAAATCTTTTCCTCAACCGTAACGCGCTTGCCGTCCTTAATCTTGATCTTTTTTTCTTTGGGCACCATCGCCTCAAAAATCTTGTCCTGCATATTCATGGACTCGATTCTCTGCTTTAAATTGTAGGCGACGCTGTCTTCGTAGCCGCTGTAAGTGTGGAGCACGTACCAGTGGCGCTCGCCGGTGACTTGTTGTCTGGCCATAGATTAATTGAAAGATTGAAAGATTAAATGATTGAAAGATTTAACGGACGCAGACAATCAAGGCTATAACTACTATCAATAACTCAATATAAAAAGTTAGTGTACGAGTATATGATTTTACAAAATTCCACCAGTAAACAAGGAAAGTTGGAGATTGGATATTGAACTCGCGTTCACGGTTTTTTAAGGCAAATATCCGATTGCTAAACGGCCACAGCCACATAATTCCGTACTCAATGGAGTCCAGCAAAAAGTGGGTCCAGCTGCCCAGCCAAAGCAGTAAACCGACATTTTTCCAATATATATCGGCGGAAAAAAAATAAACCAACAACCCGGCTAAAAGCCATAACAAGGGCGCGTGGCTGACAAATTTGCGATGATTATTGGCGGGATTTTTAACGAACCAGGCGCGCTCTTTGATGAAGCTAGCAAAAGTATCCAAATCGGGGGCAAAAGCAAAAAATGCGCCCCACCACAACAACTGATTAGCCTGAGCCGATGACAAATCCGCCTTGGTAATATGTAAAAGTGCTTCGGCTGCCAAATAGCCGCCGGCAAAGTGTCCGGGAGGTAACATTTATCCGCCTCTAATTTTTGATGATAAAACAGGCATCTGAAAAATCAAAAAATTGATTACTAATTTTATAAGCTGCTGAATTTCCGACAAAAATTAGTGGCGGATGAATTATTTGGTAACTATAATGGCAAACAGCCGCAGCAACCCGTAGTCAAACGCCCCCAAAATCGCGGCCACGGCTATGCTGAACACAATCACAATAACCGTGTATTTGGCGGTTTCCGCCCGCGTCGGCCAAACCACTTTGGCCAGTTCGTTTTTGACTTCAATGAGGAATTGGAACATTTAGTTTGGTGATATAGTGCTTAGTGCTTAGAGACAAGTGCCTTATCCTATTCTCTATTCGCTATTTTTTAAGGGATCCCTCGTCCTAAAATTCAAGGACTCGGGACGGCAGCTATATTTTTAAATAAAAGTTTGCCGTTTTTAAAAGGCCCTGCAGGCCTTTTGTATGCTTATCATACCAAATGCTAAAAAACCTGTCAACCCAGCACCACTTTTCTCTAGTGTCGATGGCAGAGGGGTAAAGCTATCACCCCAATTAAAGATATCCAACAAATTCAATTGGTGAAAAGTGGTGCTGGGTCAAACCCGCCCAACCGGGCTGTTTTTGAAAACCGCGCGGATACGAACCACGACATCTTCCACTTTGGTGTGGGCTTTGACAAAGTATTCGTTAACTTTGAGGCCCTGGACCTGCAATATGTCCTTTTGGCTCCAAAGGTTGCTCAACACAATCACCGGCGTTTTGGCCACATTGGCGTCGGGATAAGCCCTAATCCGCTCCAAAACCTTAAAGCCGTCCAGCCTGGGCAGCAGCAAATCCAGGAGAATTAAGTCCGGCCGGTGGTCAACGCATTGGGAAACCGCCAGTTCGCCGTCCGGGGCTTCAAAAATTTCATACGCTCCCTGCAGCCGGTCGCGAAGCGTGGCGCGTAAAGCGTTATCGTCTTCCACCAAGAGGATTTTCTTTCTTTGTGACATGATGAATTAATTATAGCAAAAATCCCTTAAATTGCAAACTCCCGATTCACCACCTGCTCCAAACCAACCCGCAAAGTTCGCCTGTACAAAACCGCGGCCCCTCCTTCGGGCGGATAGTTTTTAATTTCCAAGATGTACTTGCCCGGGTCCAAACGCAAAAAAAACTTGCCGTCCTCGTAAATATTGGCCTTAGCCACAATGACCTCGGGCATTTTGGCATAGCTAAGTTCTAAGACATCTCCGGATGCCGGGTTGCCGGTTTTCTTAAACCACACCCTGCCCCACCAGCGGGGCCTGGGCAAAAACAGCGCCAGCACAAAAACCGCGGCGTAAAAAATCAAAAAGCCGTAAACTATGGACGATGGCCTAAAATACCAAGCCACCAAGGCCAGCGCCAAAACAAACCAAAACAGAACCGAGGCCAGGTGATCAAGCAAATTTTCGGCATAGGGCGAAAAAGACATTAGTGGCTTTTTGGCCGTTTGGTTCCAATCGTCTCTGGCCGGATCCATGGGGATGTTAAACGGAATAACATCGCTGTCGCCCGAAAGCTCAAAAAATTCTCCGTGGTAAAGGTTGCGGTAAATTTCGTCGTGGTCGCCGGCCGACAACGCCGACGGAAAGTTGTAGTTGCTTTTCCTGACCAAAATTTTAAACTTGCCCGGGTAGGCCAAAAAATTATACCGACCCGACAAATCTGTCACCGAAGTCTGCGTGAGCTTGCCGGTTTTGGCGTCAACCAGCCAGACGATTACCGGATCCAGCGGCTCTTTGCTGACGCTGTCATAAACTATTCCCCACCGCTCACCCTGCCGGCGCACGCCCAAAAACATCAAAAAACGGTTGAGGAGGATGTTAAGATGGATAAAAAAGTTGGACATGGTTCGGAAGGTCGGAGGTCGGAGGTCGGATAAATCGGAGCTTCCGATTTTTCTGATTTATCCGATTTTCCGAAATCGGTTACTGTTAGATGACTAGTTTATTTTTTGCAGATTTTACAACGTTACCTAACAGCATCGCCACCGTCACCGGCCCGACGCCGCCTGGGACCGGCGATAAATAAGATACCACCGATGAAACGCTGCCAAAATCCGCGTCCCCGACAATGCCGCCGTTTGATTCAGAACTGCCCGCATCAATAATAATAGAACTTTTTTTGATTTTTTCGCCGGTGATAAGTCCCGCTTTGCCGGTGGCGGAAATTACTACATCCGCTGATTTTAAAAGCTCATCGGTATTCTCGGTATTGATGTCCGCGATATCTGTATTATAACCTTTTTTCTTTAACAAAAAAGTCACCGGTTTGCCGACTAATTCTCCCTGGCCGACGACCAAAAACCTTTTTGCCGATAAATCAACGCCCAAACTTTCCAAAATTGCCATTATGGCCACGGCCGTGGGCGGCGCAAAACGGATATTTCCCCGATAAAAATCCGCCAAATTCTTGCTGCCCATGCAGTCAACGTCAATTTCTGGCTTTATGGCATCCAAAATCTCCTGCCGCGGCAAATTTTTCGGTAACGGCAATTGCACAATCAAGCCGCACATGTTGGGTTCTTGGCTGATGGATTTGATTTCCGCGATGAGATCCTGCACGCCGACACCTGCCGAAAAATTCGCCGCGCGGAATTTAATCCCGATTCTTTCCGCGGCCTTGGCTTTCATCCTTACATAACTGGCCGAAACCTTATTATCCCCCACCAGCACATCGCAAAACACCGGCTGGAAAGGCAATTGGCCGACTTTTTGTTTCAAATCTAATAATATCGCGGACGCAATTTTCTTGCCATCAATAATCATGTTTTATTTTGGTTATCTGAATTTTTGCAAAAACTCCTGCGGCGTTATAATCGAAATACCTTCAAAATTTTTCAAAGACAATAATAGCTTGTCACCCGTCACTATAAACTGGGCTTCCGACAGTTTTGCCGCGGCCAAGACGTAATTATCCGGCGTGTCCGGAGTCACATTGGGGACAATTTTTGGGTCATTCAAAATTATTCCCCGGTCTTGCATTTGACGGATAATTTCCCCAACGTCAATGCCGGATGCTTTTACCACGGGTTTAAATTTTTCATAACCCAAAACACTCTGGAATTCCTGAAACGTATATACAACAAAACAAGGAATGATAACTCCTTGTTCTATGAGCCTGACTATTTTACCCAGCCGCTTTTCAAACAAAAAAGCTGAGATTAAAACATTTGTGTCAAGAACGGCCCTCATAAACCTTTTTTCTCGCCCATAAAACGGCTTCCCGGACATCCTTGGGAGTAATTTTGGCCTTTGCCGCGGCTTTGCTTAATTTTTTCGCGATTGAACTCAAAGAAGGCGGAGTAATGGATTTAATAAAAAACCCGCCCGGAGACTCGGTAAAAAGCACCTGGCCTTCCTTCCAGTCCTTCAAAAACTCCCTGGGCAAGGCAATCTTGCCGTTTTTAATTTTAGTGACAATTGGATGCTTCATACTGATATTCTAAATTATAAGCAAATAAATGTCAAAAAAACCAAAATACAAAAAAACTTCCAACCGGCTAAAAATTTAGTAAGCCGTTGCCTTCTTGAATCAGCGATAGTAATCTGGATGCGTCTACTTCCGGGGAATGGATGTTCTCATAAACGTACCCTGGCCATTGACTGACTGCATCACGATCCTTTTGGTCTTTTTCTAAATCAATCAACGAATGAGGGCCTCTTTGATACAGTCTTTGCACCCTTAGAAAAAAAGGGGCACTTAGATGGTATAGATAGACTGGAGACGCTACTTTTAATTTTTTCACAAAACGAATAACGTCATCTTTTGATAAAAAGCTTTCTCCAATTACGACAATAATAAAATCTCCTAAAAGATATTTATCAATATCTTTAGAGATATCAACCCTTGCTTGGAATTGGTCTTTGTCTTTTTCCTGCTCGTTGTCCCATATCCATTTGGGATTAAATTTTTCAACATACGCGTCTAAATCCAAAAGCACGGCCCTGCCTCCAAGCTTGCGAAGCTTATCAGATAATAATTCTCCTAGAGTATTTTTGCCTGATGCCGGGCCGCCGTCAATTAAAATTAGTTTCATATGTGGAGACATTTATTTCTTATACCTATTTGTCGCCCACCACTGCAAGGCGTTTTTGACGATGGGTTCGGCCGCGGCGTTGCCTTCGCCGCCGGCCTCCACCAAAACCGTAATCACGATTTGCGGGTCTTCGTATGGCGCGTAAACCGTAAACCAGGCGTGGGTCTTGGCCGGATTGGAATCGTCAAACTGCGAAGTGCCGGTTTTGCCGGCTGAACTTATCGGCAAAGACATCAACGCTTTGGCCGTGCCCGCGGTTACGGTCTGGCGCATGCCTTCCTGTACGATTTTCATATTGGCCGCCGAAGCAATATTGGACACCAAAACTTTAGGCTGGTTTTGCCACAAAACTTTGCCGTTTTCATCCATCACTTTTTGCGCGATTTCCGGCACGTAGCCCGTGCCGCCGTTGGCCACAATGGCGGTCCATTCCGCGGCCTGCAGCGGCGTGACCAAAACATCGCCCTGGCCGATGCCCATATGGTAGGTATCGCCCAAATACCATTTGCCCAAGAGCGGGTCGTTATTGTAATAACTCATTTTCCAGGCCGGATCCGGCACCAGCCCGCCCTTTTCGCCTTGGATGTCAATGCCCAACGGTTTGCCCAAACCGAATTTGCGGAAGTACTCGGCCAAGCGGTCCGCGCCCAAACCCGCCAGGGAGCCGTTGGGGCTGCCGCCGGCTACTTCATAAAAAAAGATGTCGGAACTCATGGCAATCGCGCTGCGCACTGTCATTGGCCCGAGGCCGCCGGGCTTCCACCCGTGGAAATCGTATGCCACGCCGCCGAACTGATTGGGCACGGTGATGACGCCGTTATCGTAAATTACAGTACTGTCGGTAATGACCCCTTCCTGCAGTCCGGCAGTGGCGGTCATGGGTTTGGAAGTTGACCCGGGCGGATAAGTGCCGGCTATGGCGCGGTTGAATAACGGCTGATTTTTATCATTCAATAATGCCTGATAATCGGCCTGGCTGATGCCGGGAGCAAATAAATCATTGTTAAAACCCGGACTGCTCACCAAAGCCAGCACCTGCCCGTTTTTAGGATTAATGGCCACAGCAGCGCCGCGCTGCGAACCAACATTGGCCTGCAGCGCCGCGTAAAGTTGGGCCTGCAAATCCTTGTCAATATTCAAAATTAGCGTATTGCCGGGAACGGGCGGGTTCTCCCCCAAGACATCCAGCAGCTTGCCCGTGGCGTCAACCTCCACCAAATCCTGGCCGTTTTGCCCGTGGAGATATTTTTCATACTGCTGTTCAATGCCGAGCTTGCCTATATAGTCTTCGCTGGCGTAGGCATTTTGGTCCAACCCGACCAAATCGCCCGGACTAAGCAGTCCGGTATAACCCAAAACGTGGGAAAAAGCCGGCGCATCCGCGTAATCCCGCACCGGAATTTCTTCCACGGAAAATCCCAAAAACCGGCTGGACTCGGTTTCAAACAACAGGCTCTGGTCCCGGCTGACGTTTTGTTTGATAACTATGGGCTCAATGGAATTTTTCGGCACCGCACTGATTTTATCCAGCACGTCGCCGGCGTCCAAGCCGAATTCGGCAGCCAAGGCGGTAACTTCCTGGCTTAACCCGATTTTAGGCAAATCAAACGCGATGGCCACCAAATTAAAGCTGGCCGTGTTTTGGGCCAAGACCTGTCCGCTTCTGTCCAAAATTTTGCCGCGGGGGGCCAACACAACTTGGCTTCGGATCCGGTTGTTTTCCGACAACAGCCGAAACTCGTGGCCGCGGACAATCTGCAAATAAAAAATCCGCATCCCCAGGCAAACAAACGCCAGGGCGGCAAAAACCGCCAGGGCGCGCAGGGTAGGCGGGCGACGGTCGCTGTCGTAAACGTCATCCACGCCGGACTGGGTATCCGCCGCCGACTCGTCCCAATCCAACGGCCGCCGGTTTTTTTGATTACTTAAGGAAGTGTAAACTTTGAAGGGATCACGCATTGAAGAATATGTAATAGGGTATAAGTTATGGCGGCCGGTACGGGGAATGGTAATAGGGTATTAGTTTTGGCGCCCGGTGCAGTAGTAGGTTTTAAGGTATATGTTACCTAAAACCTATTCCTTACAACCACACCGGACGCCACACCTTATACCTTGCTACTTATTTCTGTACTGGCCGCCACACCCTATACCTTGCTACCATTAATAGGATTTACTGGATTTTGTATTCGCGCTCAAAATGGCGATGAATGAATGACCTCACAAATTCAACCAATAAAAATACGGGATACAAAAACAGCAAATTATAGGCGAACGCGATGACAAAGTTACCGGCCAAAAACCGCAGCCCGGGAATTAAAACCGGCAGGCGCGAGCCGGGAAGCCACCGCAAACAAAAAAAATACAGTACATAAAACACGGCCTGGGCCGGCAGCAGCAAAGCCGCCAACAATTTCGGGCTGAGCTCCAAAGCCAAAAAATTTTCCACCAGTTGATGCAGCAGCAGGCTGATTGCCAAAAGCGGCAAGGTTATGCTGCCCACCGGGACGCCGGAATAAAAATCCAAAAACAGCCCGGCGCCCAAAGTCAGAAACAAATAATCCCGGTCGTTTTTGTCCAAAGACCAGACAAACACCAATAAAAACAAAAGCTGCGGGGTTTGGCCGCGGATATTTACAACCTGCGCCAGCCCGGCCTGAAGGCCGCAGAGCACGATTAATAGCAAGATGTATACAAAGTATTTCATATACCGCTGATTGGTCGCTGATGGGTACGCTGATTGGTCGCTGAGCTGAACTTGACGCTTCAGCGTCCAATCAGCGTTGGTGTTAAATTCAGCGTCCATTCACCTTTCGGCTTTGCTCAAGGTGACCCTGAGCATTGCCAAACGGGTCAGCGGTCTAGGGTTTTGCTACGAAAACAAAGTTCAGATTGTTAAAATCAATCGGCGTCAAGACGGTGGCTTTTTTAAACAAATCGTTGGCGGAAGAAACTATTTGGTCCACCTGGCCGATTAAAATCCCCTTGGGCACCAAATTGTTGATGCCCGCGGTCACGACCATCCAGCCTTTCTCAGCCTGATCGCTTTGCGACAGGCGGTCAAGCAGCAGCCCCGAGCCGTAAGAGCCCGTAACCAGCCCAGCCGTGCCGGTCTTGCTCAACTGGGCATCCGCCGTAAATTTGGAGTCTGTGGCGAGCAGCGCCGTGCTGCCGCCCCTGTCGGCGTAAACGATTTTTGCCACCAAATACCCTTGCGACAGCACCGCCTGGCCGGCCATAACGCCCTGATTCGAACCGCAACCGAGCACCAGCGTATTGGCCAGGCCGGCGGGGTTAGCCGACAAAACGGCGCAGGGAACCAAAGAAAACTTGGCTGAACTCACGAAACCCAGCTCCTGCCGCAGCGCCTCATTTTCCCGTTTTTGTTGATCGTAATCGGCCACCTGCTGGGACAGCGCCATCACCTGCTGCTTCAGCTGCGAATTGTCTTTGGCAATTTGGCGCAAGGAATAAATAGAGGCAAAAAAACCTTTTACCGGACGGGCTATACCGCGGGTTATGGCGTAAACCGGCCGGGGCGCCTGCAAAAATGCCTCGCTTATGGGATAAAGCCAGCCTTTGGCCTGCAAAAAAACCAAAAATGCCACCAACACCAGACAGGCGGCAAAGGCTAAAAAAGTTTTGGTGTATATGAATCTCATGTTGATTGATAGTAATAAGTTGTAAGGTGTGGCGGCCAGTATGGTTGTAGGTCAATTGTAGTTAGGCAGAGCCTTACTCCCTACTTATTTATAACCGTACCGGTTGCCAAAACCTACAACTTATTACCATTTTGGGTTACCTGAGTATCTTCCCAAGATCCGTCGGCAGCAGCACGTCCCGCAGGATTTCCAAATCTTCCACCACAATGCCCGCGCCGCGCACCACGCAGGTCAGCGGATCTTCGGCCACCACAATCGGCATCTTGGTGGTTTCGCCCACCAGTTTGTCCAAACCCTTCAGCAACGCGCCGCCGCCGGCCAAAATTATTCCTTTATCCAAAATGTCCGAAATCAGTTCGGGCGGAATTTCTTCTATGACATTTTTGATGTTATTGACAATGGTGCGCAGACTGGGCATGATGGCTTCCCGCACCTGGGTGTCGGAAATGGTCACTTCCTTGGGCAAGCCGGACACCAGATCCCTGCCGCGCATTTGCGTATACAGCGGCTCGCTCAACTCGTAAGCGCTGCCGATGTTGATTTTGACCTGTTCGGCTGTGCGCTCGCCCAAAAGCAGGTTAAAATTTTCCCGCGCGTACTGGACGATGTTCTGATCCATTTCGTCGCCGGCGATGCGCAAAGATTTGGACACCACAATGCCGCCCAGGGAAATCACCGCGATTTCCGCCGTGCCGCCGCCGATGTCCACAATCATGCAGCCCATGGCTTCCTGCACCGGCAGCCTGGCGCCGATGGCCGCGGCCATGGGCTCTTCTATCAAATAAGCCTCGCTGGCGCCGGCGTTTAAGGCCGCGTCCACCACGGCGCGCTTTTCCACCTCGGTCACGCCGCTCGGGATGCCAATGACCACGCGCGGCCGCCGCAAAAAAGTGTAAGTCTGCGCGTGGACTTTGTCTATAAAATAGCGCAGCATGCTTTCCGTAACTTCAAAATCGCTGATGACGCCGTCCACCAGCGGCCGGGTGGCTACAATGTGCGGCGGCGTACGCCCAACCATTTTGCGCGCCTCCGAGCCGATAGCCAAAATTTGTTTAGTGCGCTGGTTCACCGCCACCACGCTCGGCTCGTTAATCACAATCCCCTTGCCCTTGACGTAAACCAGGGTATTGGCCGTGCCGAGATCTATGGCAATGTCTTTGGAAAACCGCTGATAAAATTTTCTGAACATATTTATTTTGTCGTTACAGACTGTCCATGCGCCTTTTCTCTTGTCATACCGGAATTTTTGACTTTGGGGATAACATCAGTAAGTCAAAAATATCCGGTATCCAGAACAAGAAATTATCGTGTCAAGTCCCGATACTGGATCCCGGATATTTTCAGGCTTGATTATACCGAAACTGAAAATTCCGGGATGACACTTATATAAATCACAAAATAAAATCCCAATGGTTTGATGCCGGATTTGGAATTTTAAATTTTGATTTTTATTTTACGCTATTTGGATAATTCGGCCGGCAATCCGGAAATTTTGATTAACTGATGTTCATCGGATGACCGCTTTTTTAGTTCCACCGATTGCTGGGCCAAAGTTTTTGGGCTGACGACAATCCGTGTGGGAATGCCGATTAAATCCGAGTCCGCAAACTTTGCTCCGGCGCTCTGGTCCCTGTCATCATACAGGACTTCAACCCCGGCATCAAGCAATTGCCGATAAATCTTATCCGCTTCCGTAGGGGCGGATACTATCCGCCCGCTACGGGCGATATCTAATAAATGAACCTGAAACGGCGTCACCGCCTTCGGCCAAATAATGCCCTTATCATCGTGGAATTTTTCCACAATCACGCCCATTACGCGCGTGGTGCCCAAACCGTAACAGCCCATCAAAACCAATTCCTGCTTGCCTTCGGCATTGGTGAATTTTAGGTTAAACGCCGAGGAATATTTCTGTTGCAGTTTAAAGATGTTGCCAACTTCCGAAGCCATGGCTTCTTTCCAGGTCGTGGGCCCGCAGTTGGTGCACTCAATGCCTTCCTGATAAACTTCCTTGTTTTTGGCCAAGCGGCATTTTTGGCAAATGTAAATGGTGTCTTCGCCGTTTTGTGTTTCCACCTGGAACTCGTGGGAAAATTTGGAAAACGTACCGCCCGAAGCTTCGGTGAGCAGCGCGTCCAGCCCGAGACGTTGGTAAATTTTTTGGTAAGCCGGGATCGTGATTTTATCGTAATACTGATTCAAATCCTCCTCCGAGGCGTGGAAGCTGTACAAATCTTTCATCCGGAATTCGCGGCCGCGCAAAAGTCCGCTCTTGGCGCGCGGCTCGTCGCGGAATTTGGTTTGGATGTGATAAACAGCAAGGGGCAAATCTTTATAGGAGCTGATAATGGGTAAAGCCACGGGCGTAACAATTTCCTCATGAGTTGGGCCGAGCGCGTATTCGTTGCCATGCTGGGATTTTAACTTAAACAACACGTCCAGCGCGGTCCACCTTCCGGTTTTAACCCAGTTTTCCTTGGGATGCAGCGCTGACATCAGCATTTCCTGCCCGCCGATTTTATCCATTTCCTCGCGCACGATGTTTTCTATCTTGGATAAAACCCGCCAGCCCAAAGGCAAAAAACTGTACACCCCGGCCATTTCCTTATGCACAAACCCGCCCTGTTCCAGCAGTTTGGCATTGATGGAAAGATCATCCGCTGGAGTTGTTTTTGATGTTTTAAGGAAATATTGTGATTGTTTCATAATCATTTTCTCCATTCCGACCGACGGCTGTCATCGCAATACCAAGCCAGCCGGAGTGGAGGGATCTATTAATTTAATTGATAAAGTAATCTTGTCTGACAGATTCCTCGGCTCGCGATTTGCTTATTGTTGCCGCTCGCTCGGAATGGAATACGGGGCTTTCCATCCCGACCGACCCCGAGTGAGATCCGGACTTTATCGGAACGAGTCGAGGGGGAGTGGAGGGATCTGTTATTTATTATTTTTATACTCCCAGCTCAGGGGTTAAATCTTTCCAAGTGGGATTAATTTTCTCGATCAGCCAAATTTTTTTATCACGTCTCCACTTCTTTAATTGCTTTTCACGTTCCAGCACTCCTTCAAAACTTTCACCAGCCTCGTAATACACTAGTTTGTGGCACCTATACTTCTTGGTAAATCCTTCAACGATATCATTCTTATGTTCAAATACCCTTTTCCTTAAATCCGAAGTAAATCCGATATATAAGACTCCGCTTAAGCTGGACATAATATATACATAGTAGTGCATATATTTTAACAGATCCCTCCACTCCTCGCCCATTCGACTTCGCTCAGGGCGACCCTGAGTATTGCCGAACGGGTCGGCTGCACTCGTCGGTCGGGATGGAACACTTACTGTTTACTTGTGAAAAATATTGAAAACATCATGCGCCGTAACAAAGACCATCAGCAAAATCAAAAGCGCGAAGCCGATGGTGTTGACCCATTGTTCAACGACCTGATTATTGCGCTTGCGGCGGACTTTTTCAATTATCAAAAACAGCACGCGGCCGCCGTCTAGCGCCGGGAATGGCAGGATGTTCAAAATCGCTAAATTAATGCTTAAAAACGCGGCAAACTGGAGCAGGTAATCAAAACCCATGGCCCGGACCTGGCCGGTTATTTGCGCGATTTTTACCGGGCCGCCTAAATTGCTAACGCTCACTTTACCGGTAATCAACTGGCCCAAACCCGAAAGGAAACTGGAAGTTTGAATATACAAAACCTTTAACCCTTCCCACGGCGCCAAATACCAAGGGAACACCAGCTTGCCCACGCTGGCTAACTGTATTCCGGTTGGACCCTGGTTGGGGCCGGGATTGGCGATTGACTGGACGCTGACGGATAATTTTTGTCCGTCGCGGTCCACGTCAAATAAAAAACTCTGGCCGGCGTGCGTTTTTACATAATTACTCATGTCCTCGCCGCTGGCAAAAGGCTGGTGATTTATATCCAAAATAACATCGCCGGACATTAGCCCGGCTTTGGCCGCCGGAGCATTGGGCATTACCTCCAAGATGGCGATTTGGGGATTAACCAAACGCGCGTGGGCCGGCAAATCATTGGGACTGCTGATGGCCGCGGGCAGGCCAATCCCCGCGCCGATTGACATCAACACCCAAGCCAGCACAAAATTCATAAACACGCCGGCCACTAAAGTAGCCAGCCGCGGCCAAAACGGCCGGTTGATAAAAGAACGCGGGTCATCCTCGTTTTCATTATTCTCGCCGCGGATTTTCACAAACCCGCCTAGCGGAATCCAGTTGATGGAGTAAACCGTTTCATCTCCAACCCCCTCCCCTCGCTTCGCGAGGTACTCCCCCTTATCAGGGGAAGAGTCTCCGAAGTTTTGCTGGGATAACCGCGGAGCTTCCCCTCCTTGCTGAGGAGGGGTGTCCCGACGTAGTCGGGACGGGGTGGTTGGAGTCGCCGATGGATTTTTATGCCCCCACACCCACCGCCATTTTCCGTCAACCTGATAAATCCCAAACATCCTGGGCGGGAACCCAAACCCAAACTCATCCACCTTCATCCCGCTTTTTTTGGCCACCACAAAATGCCCAAATTCGTGGACGAATATGAGAACGCCAAGGATTATTATAAAAATAAGTATCGTGGCAAGCATATATCTGGATCCCGGATATTTTCAAGCTCGTGATAATCATCGGCCGAAAAATTCCAGCATGGTAAATCTGTTTTATCCTATTCTCTATTCCCTAATCACTATTCGCTAATTATACCGTCATCACTTCTTTTTCTTTGACTTCGGATAGTTTCTTAATCTCTTCGTTTAATTTATCAATCGATTCCTGCAGTTTCTTCTGGCCGTGGGTTAAATCGTCTTTACTAATTTTACCGTCGCTTTCGGCTTTTTTAAATTCTTTCATGATGGTTTCGCGCACGTTGCGCACGCCGATGCGCGCCTGCTCGCCCATTTGCCCGATCATTTTAACCATTTCTTTGCGGCGCTCCTCGGACATGGCCGGAAGAGTGATGCGGATGACGTTGCCGTCGTTGGAAGGGTTAAAGCCCAAATTCGCCATTTGAATGGCCTTATCTATGGCGCCGAGCTGGGATTTGTCCCACGGGCTGATGGTTAAAGTTTTGGCATCGGTTACGGAAACCGAAGCCAGATGCTCAATGGGCATCCTGCTGCCATAGCTTTCAACCATAACAGTGGAGAGTAGCGCCGGATTGGCGCGGCCCGTGCGCACGCTGTTAAGTTCATGGCCAAAATGGTCCATAACTTTGTTAAATTCTTCCTGATGTTTGCTGATGATTTGGTCAATCATTGTATATTAAATAAAATTAATTAAAATTTTAAAATTAAATAAAATTGTTCGGATCAATTTTACTTAATTTTATTTAATTTGTTAATTTCAAAATTATTGCGCCACATACACGCCGGCGTAATCTATTTGCGGCAAAACCGGATCTATTAAAATATAATTGATGTAGCCGTTGGTGGCAATGGTCTGGGTCTGCCAGGTGCTGCCTGCGTTGGTGGATTTGTAAATTACCGGGCCTATGCTGGTAAAAACGATATTGCTACTGGTCTGGGCAACGGTTATTGGTTGCGGGCTCATGTTGCTGGCCTGGGTCGGCAAAGCCACAGCGGCCCAGGTTACGCCGCCGTCCGTGCTTTTATTCAAGCCATGGCTCGTGGTAACGTAAAGCAGGCTGGACGATACGGGATCAACATAAGCTTGGTTAAAAACATAAGCCACGGCGTTATACAAATTATACTGCCCGGCGCTTCCGGTTAAAGACGTGGTAATGGCCTGAAAGTTGTCCGCCGCGCTTGAACCGCGGTAAAAACCCTTATTTTGCAAAAGCACGTACACGCCGCCGCTGCGCCAGAACACGCCGTTAATTTGGTCGTTAAAACTGTTTGCGAGCTGCCAGCTCAGGCCGCCGTCGGAACTCTTAATGAGGTCGCCGGAAGTTGTGCCGATTATCATCTGCGTCACGGCCGCGGGGTTCAAATCAATGGCTCTCACCGCGTTTTCCGAGCCCGTCTGGTTGTAAATTTCCTGCCAGCTGGCGCCGCCGTCCGCGGTTTTTAAAACCTTGCCCTGGCCGTTAAAAATCCCGGCCACGATAAATGGTCTTGCTGTCGGCGGGACTAACCATAAAATCGTAAACGGAAATTTTGGACAAAATCCGGCTCCAGCTGGCACCGGAATCGTCGGACTTGTATAAGCCGTCGGTTACACTTCCAGCGTAAACTATCTGGCGGTTCTGCGGATCAAACGCCAATTTGGCGATGTTGGACTGGCTCAAACTCCCGGCAGTCGGGGCTTTAACAGTATTGCTAAATTGCCAATCCGTTCCGCCGTTAACGCTTTTGGCCACGCCCGTGGCCACCGGCCCGCCGCCAAACAGGCTGCATCCGGCGGACAACAAGGACACGCCGATAAATAAAATAAAAATTTTGTTTTTCATGATAGTGTTCGCAAATATACAAATCTAAACAAATATACAAATCGCTGCACGGTAAGTTGTGGTTTTGATGAGGCGACTACAAAATATTTGTATATTTGTGCCAATTTGTATATTTGCGATTACTATTAAATTTTTAAAAATAAACTTTGCAGCACGCTCTTTTTGTTCATATTGGAACGCAAATCCGCCAAAGCCTCGCCCAAAGCCGCCACCGTACCAAAAGTTTCCGGCCTTTGGGCCAAATTCTGCCGCTCGCCGAACAGCCACACGGACAGCAAATCCGAAAGCTCCGGATTTTCCAAATCCCCAAATTCGCCAATGTTGAGCAGCCGCTCGGGCGCGGACAGGGATTTTAAGCTTTCCCATCGGGCAATTTTTTCCCGTTTAATTTTAAGAGCCGATTCATCCCCGGCCAAAGCTAACAGTTCTGTCGGCGAGCCAAAACTCAAATCAATCAACTTGTCGGAAACTTCCAAACCACGGCTTTGGGCAAACTCCCGCAACTGCCGACCGGTAAACAACTGCATATTTACAACCAAACAGCGGGAACGGATTGTCGGCAGCAGCCTATGCCCGTCACCTACCAGAATAATCACCGTGCTCTCCGAAGGCTCTTCCAAAGTTTTCAGCAAGGCGTTGCCGCTTTGCAAATTAAGCAATTCAGCGTTATTGATGATGGCGACTTTTTTGGCCGCCACGAAAGGCTTTAAGCTTAACCGCTCAATAAAATCCCGCACCTGCTCCACCGCGATTTCTTCTGTTTGATCAATAACGGCAAAATCGGGATGCGCGGCCAGCTTTTGGGTTTTTAAAATCCTTTCCGCAAACTCCAAAGCCAGCGCTTTTTTACCAATGCCGCTTGGGCCGGAAAACAAATAGGCGTGAGGTATGTTGGAACCCGCAAGCTGCCGCTGTAAAATACGCTTGGCTCCCTCATGCCCGAAGGTTTTCCAGGGTGTGTCCATATTTGAATTATACCATTTTTTGAGAACATTTACAAAATTATAATCCCGATGCGGCATCGGGATTATAATTTATAGACGAAACCCGCCGTAGCTTTAGCGAAGGCGGGTCGATTATTAATATCACTATGATTAAAATTTATTGGCCCACGTTGATTATTCCGCCAATTGACGGACTAAGCTGGTCTTGATAAGCCCACTTGCCTGCTTTGGCAAATTGGAATTTAAACTCTTTGCCCGGGGCGATGGCGGCTTTGGCGTCAAATGTTGGATACGCTGACGCAGGATTGGCAATCGGCCAAAAATCAACCTGGCTCTTGTTCTTAAAAAATACCCAGTCGTTTACATTTATGTCCAAAGAAGCGGGAGAAAACTGTTTGCCGTCAAAATCCACTTCCTGCACAGCGACAGCGGAACCGTCCGGCTGGCCTTCGCCGCTGCTGAAAGTACCTGACAACTGTTTGTTGCCAAGATTAATTTGGGAGCCGGACGCGCTGGCGGAAGCGGCTGGCTGGATAACCGGAGGAGGGCTTTGCTGGTTGTTATTTGCCGATTTATTTACGTCCGGTTGGCTTTGCTGTTCCTGGGTCGGAGCTTGAGCCTGTTTTGCTCCGCTGTGGTACAAATAAAAAATCACTCCAATGATTAAAACCAAAAAAATCAGAATGGACAAAATTTTGTTGTGGAGTCTTGGTTTCATAGGCGTTTAAAAAATGCTATAGTTATTATGTTTAAGATTGAGGACAGCCCTCTGGCATTAGAACCGGCGATTATAGTAACGATGAATAAATATCAAACTCTTTTCATTACGCGACCGAGGCTGGGTCAGAGGACTGCCCTCAACAATTAGCTGATAATATTATAAACCCTCCCAATCCTATGCGCAAACGCTTAAAGGATGAATACCCCACCAAGGCCAAAAAGCGCGAAATCAAAAAGCGCCCGCGTATGCCCCTGCACGGTGCGGCCCTAAAAAAAATGCTGCACGCCGGCAAGAAGCTCGCCGCGCGATAACTGATGTGCCTTATCGGTCTTATTTATCCTATAAGTCCTATTTCACAATGAATGAACTTTTAATTATTGTCGGCCCAACCTCGTCCGGCAAATCCGAACTGGCCGTGCGGCTGGCCAAAAAATTTAACGGGGAAATTATTTCCTGCGACAGCCGGCAAATTTACAAAGGGATGGATTTAGGCACCGGCAAAATCCCCGGAAAATGGGTAGTTGATTATCTGCGCGGCCGAGCAGTTAATCAACTCTATAAATATAAAGGCATTCCCCACCACCTCATTGATTTTGTAAATTCCAAAAAACAATACTCCGCCGCGCTGTTCCAGCGCGACGCTAAAAAAGTTATTGCCGATATTTTGGCGCGGGGCAAACTGCCGATTTTGTGCGGCGGCACAGGACATTGGATAGACGCGGTGGTTTATAACCAGCAAATTCCCGATGTTAAGCCGAATGCCAAATTGCGCAAGCAACTAGAGCGTCTTTCGGCCGAGTGCTTATTCGCACGAATTAGCCGATTGGACCCGCAACGGGCAAAATCCATTGACCGCTTTAACAAACGCCGTCTCATCCGCGCCCTGGAGATTGTAATTACTACCGGCAACCCCGTCCCCCGACTTAGCACTAACAACTTAGCACTTAGCACTATCTGGCTCGGCCTCAACCCGCCGCAATCCGTTTTATTAGCCAAAATCAAAACCCGCCTCAAGCAACGGCTCAAGGCGGGAATGATAAAAGAAGTAAAACGATTACACGCCCGGGGATTATCCTGGCCCCGCCTTGAATCCTTCGGCCTGGAATACAAATTCGTCAGCCTGTATTTGCAAAAAAAACTCAGCTACGATGAAATGTTCGCGCAATTATTCACCGCGATAAAACAATACTCCAAACGCCAGATGACATGGTGGAAGAGGAATAAAGATATTAGATGGATAAAAAAGCCGCCACAAGCAATAAAACCAGTTGAAAAATTTATCAGATGATGTATACTGCCTCCCAGAGGAGGTAATATGTCGTACCCACCGCCATTGATTTACGAAATCGGCTTGCCCGCCGCCACAGGCACTTTCCCGACGCCTGCTAAGTGGCAGATTGAGCCGGTTCCAGCAGGTTTTCGCCCGGTCGTAGAATCGGATCACAATTTGGGCTGCAAGATTTACGGCCCTGGTTTCGAACGTATTTCCGAACTCGCTCACGGATCAGCAGCCACCAACCACACGGATGACCTCTGAGAGGCTCGGAACATCCGCAGTCGGGAGAACACCCGCCGATGGCAAGGACCGCATCGCGTAGCCGAAAACCGCCGCGAGGACCTCAGAAAGAGAGAACTTTGGGACTGGTGCATATATCTGTTGGTGGATAAATCAAAATCGCCTGTAGCTACAGGCGATTTTGTGTATTTTTTCGTTACTAATTTCGTTTATGAAATCAGTTTTGCTTTTATGCTAATCAGTTAATCATCAAGCGCCGGTAAACATTAGCGTTTATCGATAATTTTGCCGTTTATCGATTAACTTTACCAACAGGTTAGTGCAGCAGTCCCAGAACTTTTCTGCAGGATTCCCCGCGGCGGCTGTTCATTTTTATGATGTACTAGTGTACTAGTACGCTAGTACAGGATATTTTTATGCGTCATTGCGAGGAGGCCGGGGCTTTGGCCGGACGACGAAGCAATCCCTTATTTGATAAGATTGCTTCGTCGGATGCACTCCTCGCAATGACATAGGTATGTTATTTTAATTTCTCTTTCAGAAGTTCGTTGATCACCTGCGGATTGCCCTTACCACCCATTTCTTTCATGACCGCTCCAACAATAGAACCAAAGGCTTTTTGTTGACCAGCTTTAAAATCAGCAACGGCTTTCGGTATGTCTTTCATAACTTTATCAATAGCAGAAATTGTGACCGACACATCGCTCACCTGGTGCAAGCCCAAATCATTGATGATAGACAATGGTTCGCCGCCTTTTTCAAACATAACCTTAAATACCTGTTTAGCCGCGCTGCCGGAAATTTTTCCCTGTTGGATTAATTTTAAAAGTTCGGCAAAATTTTCCGGGGTGATTGCTGAATCCTGGGGGTTAATCAGTTTGGCATTTAGCATCGCGCTAAAATCCTGTAAACACCAGTTGGCGGCTTGTTTGATTAGTACATTCCGATCTATAACACCTCCAACCCCCTCCCCCCGCTGCGCGGGGTACTCCCCCTTATCAGGGGGAGAGGCTCCGCCCCTGTCCGAGGATAACTGCGGAGCTTCCCCTCCTGCCAAGGAGGGGTGCCGCCCGAAGGGCGACGGGGTGGTTGGAGTTTCTTTAATCCACTCATCAATCTCACTCACAACTTCCTCAAAATAAAACGTCAGTTCTTTCCAATTAATCAAATTCTCTGCGGCGGCGTCATCCAAATTATATTCCGACTTAAACCGCGCGCGCTTGTGCGCCGGCAATTCCGGCATCTCGCTGCGCAATTTGTCCAAATATTCCTTGGTAAACTGCAATACCGGCAAATCCGGTTCCGGAAAATAACGATAATCATTGGCTTCCTCTTTGCTGCTTTGCTCCACCGTACGCCGTCTTTTTCATTCCAGCCCATCGTGACCTGTTTGGGGATTTTGCCTTCTTTTAACATTTCCGTCTGCCGCACAATTTCATAATTTATGGCGGCTTCGGCAAATTTAAAAGAATTGATATTTTTGACTTCCACTTTATATTTTGGCAAAGATGTCTCGCCGGGCTTGCGCACGGAAATTTCGGCTCGCAGCGCATAGTCCCCTTTTCCATATCGCAGTCGCTTGCTCCGAGATAACGGATAATATTCCTTAACTCATTCAAAAATACCCGACATTCTTCGCCGCTTTCCAATTCCGGCTCCGTGACAATTTCCAAAAGCGCGCAACCGGCTCGGTTAAAATCAACAAGGCTGTATGACAGTCCTTCGGGATGAATATTTTTTCCGGCATCTTCTTCTAAATGCGCGCGGGTAATGCCGATGCGCTTAATAATACCACCTCCCCCGCCTGCGGCGGGTACTCCTCCTATATTAGGAGGAGAGCTCCGCGTATTTGCGGATAACCGCGGAGCGTTCCCCTCCTTAGAAAGGAGGGGTGTCCCGACTTGTCGGGACGGGGTGGTATGATTTTCCGGCAATCCAATATCAAGATATCCATTCCTTGATATCGGCTTATCATATTGCGAAATCTGGTATCCTTTTGGCAAATCCGGATAAAAATAATGCTTGCGGTCAAATTTTGACCACTCATCAATCGTGCAATTCAAAGCCAGTCCCACCAGCGCGGCCAATCTAATTGCCTCTTTATTCGCCACCGGCAAAGTTCCCGGCTGGGCCGTAACGATTTCGTCTATATTTACATTCGGCGTCTTCTCATCCGGATTATTCGGCGCAGGAGAAAACATCTTGCTTTTTGTAGCAAGCTCCACGTGTATTTCAAATCCAATGACGGGTTTGTATTCGGTTAAAGATGGATATGATTTCATGATAAAAATTCAGCTCTATTATTTAGTATTAGTACCAACCCATGAACGCTCGTTAACAGAGCCTTTAAAACAGTCAACCACAACTGTATTAACTGCATGAGTATTATAGTCAAAACGAGTTCCATCTTCAGCTGTAATACGTGTATAAGGCACAGTAACAGTTTGACCCGACTGAATAGTAATTAGAGTATGCGTCTGATAAGGGGGCTTATCAAAACCCCAACCAGTACTTCCATTAATACCAACCATGCAATTACTCCAATCACTTCCTTCCCTGGTTTGTTATTTCAACGCCATTAATATTAGAAAATACCTTCACTTTGAGATCAGATGAGTTGGCCCCGCCCGAGTCGTTACACCCTACTGCTAACAAACTGATTAATGCAAATACTAACAATAATTTTTTCATATATTTTCGCCGATAAATCGGCACACTACACTTATTTCTGGATCCCTGATATTTTTTACGACTCGTTATAACCATCGGCGCAAAAAATTCCGGGATGGGAACCACCTCTCTGTCCCGACTAAAGTCGGGACATCTCCCCTCGGTTCTTGGGTATTGCTAATGAAGGGGAGAAGGCTGCCGCGGCATTGCTTAGATTCAGCGTCCATTCAGCGTACCAATCAGCGCTTGTCCGCCGAAGCTTTAGCGAAGGCGGAACTAATCAGCGGAACGGGGATGCTTAAGGTGCCAATCCGTGGCCTGCTGGTAGGCATAACCCACGTTAAAAATTTTCTGCTCGCCCCATTGCGGGCCGATTATTTGGAGACCAACGGGAAGGCCATCCATTGAGGGAGTGTCACCGTCTGTCGGACGCGCAAAACCGCAGGGAACGGAAATGGAAGGCAGTCCGGCTAAATTGCAGTTAACCGCCAAACGGTCGGCAATGTAAGCAAAAATCGGATCGTTTTGGGCAATACCGGATTTGGGAGCCACATTGGGCTGGGTCGGCGTCAGCAAAACATCAACCTGTTTGAAAACTTCGGCGAATTCATTTATCAGCAGCCGGCGGATTTTTTGCGCCTTTTTATAATACGCGTCGTAATAACCGGCCGACAGCACATAGGTACCGGTTAAAATCCTGCGCTTGGCTTCGTCACCAAACCCTTCGGCGCGGGACTTGGTGTAAACTTCCATCAAATCTTTAGCCTCGGTCGTAGAATGACCAAAACGGATGCCGTCATATTTGGCCAAATTGGAAGAAATTTCCGAAGGACAAATTATGGCGTAAACCATCTGCCCATAATGGGTGTTCGGCAAACTGACTTCCACTAATTTCGCGCCGAGTTTCTCCACGTCTTTAATCGCCTCGCGCACCCGTTTTTCAACTTCCGGTTCCATCCCTTCCAAAAAATATTCTTTCGGGATGCCAACCTTTAAGCCCTTGATGTTTGCTTTAAGGTTTTTTGAATATTGGGGCACTTCCACTTGTCCGGTGGTGGCATCCTTAGGATCGTGGCCGGCGAAATATTCCGTAATGCCGGCCGCATCTTCCGCTGACAGGCACAAAAATCCCTGCGTATCCATACTGGACGCCATGGAAATTACGCCATAACGCGAAGTGCGTCCGTAAGTCGGCTTGTACCCGGTAACGCCGCACATGCTGGCCGGGCCGCGGATGCTCCCGCCTGTATCGGTTCCCAGCGCGTAAGGAACCAGGCCTGCCGACACCGCCGCGCCCGAGCCGGAAGAAGAGCCGGCCGGCATCCGGGTTTTGTCCCAGGGATTTTTGGTAAAACCGTAAGCGGACGATTCGCCGCTGCTGCCGTGGGCAAACTGGTCCTGGTTGGTTTTGCCGACCAAAACCGCCTTTTGCTCTTTTAATTTACTGATAACGGTAGCGTCGTAAGGCGGAATATATTGGTCAAGGATCTTGGATGCGGCAGTCGTGCGTATTCCTTTGGTACAAAACATATCCTTGGCCGCGTAAGGGATACCGCACAAAAAGGGATTTTCGCCGGGACTGACAATAAAATCATCGGCTTTTTTTGCCTCTGCCAGCGCCTCGTCTTCGCAAACTGTAATGAAGGCGTTAAGGTCGCTTTTTTTGATGCGCGCCAAAAAATACTTCGTCAGTTCCACGGACGAAACTTTTTTGCTGTCCAGCAGCTTGCGGAGTTCGGTTAAGGATAAGTATTCAAAATTCATATTATAGGGCTAAGGGCTAAGCGTGTAGCGCTAAGTACTTAGCCCTTAGCGCTTAGCCCTAAAACCTACAAAATGGCTTTCACCTTATAAAACCCGTCCTTCATTTCCGGGGCCTGGGAAAAAATTTCCTGGTGGTTATCGGCGACAACTATTTTGTCATCCCGCTGGACATTAACCAGGCCGGTCACCTCAAACACCTCCTGGGCGCCGCTGACATCAACTTTTTTCAACTCATCTATATATTCCAAAACCGTGGAAATATCCTTTTGGAATTTTTCCACGTCTTTTCCCGCCAAATGAATCCTCGCCAATTTGGCGAGTTTGACGACTTCTTCTTTGCTGAGCATACCCTAATTGTATAAAAAAAACGCCCTTTTGGCAACAGTGTCACGCTCTCCCTACGAACTTACGAACGAAACGAACTACGAAACACGGGAGTTCGTAGTTCGCCTTTTTTCGTACGTTCGTAGGTTATCATAACCCGTGCTGGTTCAGATAAAGAAAAATTGATTTGCAAAACTGTCTGTTGATTTCGTCCCGCATGTGCCCAAACAATTTATTGGCTTCCAGTATGTAGTCCACCAGCGGATCCTCCGAGGCGTAAGAAAACAGGCTGGCCTCTTCTTTTAAAACCTCCATTAACTCCAGCTGGCCGCTCCACTGGTCATCGATGATTTGCAAAATCAAATTTTGGGACGCGGCAAAAACCTCGGGGTTTTCCCGCAGCCGCAGCGCGCGCCGCAGTAAATACTCCGCGACTTTTTGGCGCGCCGCGGCCAAACCCGCGTCTTGGCCTTTATCGGCCTTGGCGGAATTTTTTAGCAGCAAGCCTTCCAGTTCTTTTTGGTCAAAATTAATAAAAAAGATATTCAAAAACTCCTGCCTGATAAGCTTGGCGTCGCCCAAGACAAAAATCCTGTCCACCTCGGCCGATACCGCCTGCTTAAAAAATTCCGTGACAGCCGGGGCGTTTTCCAGCAAGGAATCACGCAGCTGGTAAACGGACTGGCGCTGGAAACCGGTCACGCTGTCGTACTTGTACAAATAAACGCGGGAGTCGTAATTGCGGCTCTCTACGAAATTCTGGGCGCGCTTAAAAGCTTCGTCCAACCCTTTGCCGGAAATATATTCGTCCTCGGCCATGTCCAGATTTTCCATGATGTCAATGATTTTTTCGCTGCCGAACAGCTGCATAATTTCGTCTTCCATGGAAATCAAAAACTGGCTGGCGCCGGGGTCGCCCTGCCGCCCGGCGCGGCCCACCAGCTGGTCGTCAATGCGGCGGGATTCGTGCCGCTCGGTGCCCAAAACAAACAAGCCGCCCCGCTCCGCTACTCCGCTGCCGAGCAGGATGTCCGTGCCGCGTCCGGCCATATTGGTGGCCACGGTAATCATACCTTCCTGCCCGCCGCGGGAAATTTTCTCTGCCTCGGCGCGGTTGTCGGCCGCGGTGAGCAGCTGGTAGGGCAAATTTTCGTTGTCCAGAATTTCCGCCACCGTATGGGCGGTTTCAACGTTACGCGCGCCAATTAGCAGCGGCTGGCCGCGCTGGTGGATCTCGCGGATTTTTTTGACCAGCCCCAAAAACTTGCCTTTTTGGGTCTTAAAAAACAAATTGTTGTAGTCCACGCGGATAAGCGGCCGGTTGGGGGGAATCTGGATGACATCCAGCTTGTAAACCTGGTTAAACTCGTCCCGCGCCCGCATCACCGTGCCGCTCATGCCGGAAAGTTTTTCGTACATCGGGAAAAAGTTCTGGAAAGTAATGCTGGCCTGCGTTTTGTCCGACTCTTTGACTTTGACGCGTTCCTTGGCTTCTATGGCCTGGTGCACGCCGTCGGTAAACCGACGGCCCGGCATGACGCGGCCGGTGAATTCATCAACAATTAAAACGCCTTCGGGCGTAATAATGTAATCGCGGTCTTTTTCAAACAAAGTTTTGGCCCGCAGGCAGACATCCAAATAAAACACGTACATGGGGTTGTCTTTGGAAAACAGCGGCGAATTGAGGATTTTTTCCGCGTGATCCAAACCGCGGTCTGAAATGGCTACGTTTTTGTGGACGTAATCAACCGTGTAATCTACATCTTCAACCAAACTATTTACCAACTCCGTAAACTGGTCGTAAAAATTCCGTTCTTCTTTTATCGGCTGGGCGATAATCAGCGGCGTGCGCGACTCGTCAATTAATATGCTGTCAATTTCGTCCACGATGCCAAAATATAAAGGATGTTCGGCGCGCAGCACGCGGTCGGCTCTGGCGAACACCAGTTTGTCGCGCAAATAATCAAAACCGATTTCCTGGTTGGATACGTAAGTGATATCCGCGGCGTAAGCTTTGCGGCGGTCCTGGTTTTTCATCTGCGAAGTGATGTAACCGGCGGTAAGCCCCAAAAAATCATAAAGCTTGTCCATTTCCGTGCAGTCGCGCTCGGCCAAGTAATCGTTGGTGGTGACAATGTGCACGCCCTTGCCCAAAAGCGCATTCAAATACACGGGCATAGTTTCCATTAAGGTTTTGCCTTCGCCGGCCTTCATTTCCACAACCTTGCCTTTGTGGATAATAATGCCGGCCAAAATTTGCACGGCAAACGGCTGCTTGCCAAAAACTCGCCGTGCGGCCTCGTTAACCACGGCAAAAGCCGAGACCAAAATGGAATCCAGGCGCTTGCCGTTTTTTAGGTCGTCTTTAAAGGCCAGCGTGGCCAATTTTAACTCCCGGTCCGTCCAGCTTTTCAGCTCGTCCCGCTCGCGCAAAACCAGCTTGACGCGATAGTCAAGATCGTTAATCTCCATCTGGTCAATGAAGCGGTTAACCCCATCTTTCATTTTGTCGATAAAACTCATTTTGGTTTCTGTTCCCTTCTCCCCTGGCGAGGGGAGATGTCCCGACGACAGTCGGGACAGAAAGGTTGTTTTATGATTGAATTTTATTTCAATCCGATTTTTTGCCTTTTTATTATAACACAAATTTATCCCAAAACAAAACCGGCGAAGCTGACGCAACGCCGGTCTGCTGTCAGGCTTTAGTCCTGCCGCTGGCGAAAAATGAGCTTGTCCACTTCGCCGTTGCAGAGGCGCCAGATGGCCTGGACTTCGCTGATTTTGCACAGGTAGGAAAACCCCTCATGCTTATTGATGGCGCGGAGGACTTCGCCGTTCCTGATGAACACAAATCCTTCCACATCGTCGTAAATCAGCACTTCGCCAAAACATTCGCACGTGCCGCCTTTACGCATGGGGCCCGACCTACGAATGATCCCGCCACCGGAAAGCTCCTTTATCCAGGCAATTCTGACTCCCCATTTTTGCTTGCGCCTCTGTTTCGGCGACAGTTTGATCCGATATTCCGACTTTTCCATTTCACCGCTCCTTATAATTTGATTTCGGCCCAAAAACAAAAAACACCTTCCTTTTGGGAAGGGGCTGGTTTGATAGTTAATGTGTCTTAATTTGCCCGGCCGGACATTTTTAGACTATTATCAACGCAACCCTTTCCCAACAGGAGAAGAGTTGTGGTGATGCAAAGCCGTACGGTTTAGCATTAGCCGATATCCGCCCATGCCGTTTTTGAGCCACGATGAAATCCGCGCGATTGTGGCGGATGACAGCCCGGTTTTACCGCGAATGGTCGTATAAGAAATTTTATCCGACAACATTTGGGCGGCCTGCCAGCGATTACCAAATTCCGCAATTTCGTCTTGTGTCAGCAAATCGCGCAAAAACTTTTTGGCCTCGGCCTTGTTGCGCAAAGCCAAAACCGCCTTTATTAAACTTTCGGTTTTCTGATTGTCCAATTTCGGGGTCTTCATAATATCTGCCTTGATTCTTGTCGCTTTAGTATACTAAATCGCTTTACTTAACTAAAGCGTATCACATCCAAAAAATCCTGTCAAGGGTTAAAAGACGGCTGCGGTAAAACGGGCGAAAGTAAAACTTTTGCCGAACTTTATGCGTAATATTGACGGTTGTGCTATAATTAAGGCAATTAAATTAATTAACATTAAACAACAAACATATGCTATATTTTTGGATAATATTAGCAATTGTGGTGGTTTTGGTGCTAATGTTCAACGGCCTTGTCCGCTCCAAGAACCGCGTGGACGAAGCCTGGAGCGACATAGAAGTGCAGCTTAAGCGCAGGTACGATTTAATTCCTAACCTGATTGAGACCGTCAAAGGCTACGCTGCCCACGAATCCGGCGTGTTCCAGCAGGTTACCGCCGCGCGAACTTCGGCCATGAACGCCGGCAGTATGGACGATAAATTAAAACAGGAAAACGCTTTGTCCGGGACCTTAAAAAGCCTGTTCGCCGTGGCCGAGGCGTATCCGGACTTAAAAGCTAACCAAAACTTTTTGCAGATGCAAAGCGATCTTACGGACACGGAAGACAAAATCCAGGCCGCGAGACGCTTTTACAACGGCAACGTCCGCGACTACAACACCAAACTCCAGGTCTTCCCCACCAACCTCTTCGCCTCCATGTTCGGCTTTAAGGTCCGTGAATTCTTCGGCATAGACGAAAGCGGCCCGGAAGCGCAGCCGGTGAAGGTACAGTTTTAATTTTATTGTCCACAGATGCACAGATTACACAGATGGCACAGTTAACACAAACACAAAATTCAATTCCTTCGTCGGAGTTAACAGGCAAAATAATAAAAACTCTATACAACGTATTCAACGAACTTGGTTTTGGATATCAGGAAAAGTATTATTATAGAGCCATCAAATTAAAGTTACTTGCTTTGGGACTTCAAGTTCAGGAGCAATTGTTAACTAAAATTGTTGTTGAAAATATTATTATCGGCCGGTACTTTTTGGATTTTCTGATAAGCGATGGGAAAGACAAAGTAGTTCTTGAACTAAAAGTTGCCGATCAAATTTATCCACAACACATTCGCCAAGTAATCGGTTATCTAAAAGCCAACAACTTACGCCTCGGGCTTATAGGCGTATTCACAACCCAAGGCGTTAAAATCAAGCGCGTAATTAACTAAGCATACAAACTGTGTATCAGTGGAATCAGTGAATCTGTGGACAAGAAAATCTCATATGCTTACATATGACCTCATCAACAAAAACAAACGCGAAAGCTGGATATTGATATTCAGCTTTTTGGTCGTGATTTCGGCGCTGGGTTGGGTATTCGCCCAAGTTTACCAAAATGACGCGATTTTATATATCGCCGTAATTTTTAGCGTAGGTTCGGCGCTGTTCTCTTATTACTTCGCGGACTCCATCACCCTGGCGGTTTCCAAAGCCCAAGCCGTGGACCGCGCCACAAATCAGCAACTCTATAATATAGTGGAAAATCTTTGCATTGCCGCGGGCATTCCCACGCCAAAAATTTATATTATAAACGACAACGCGCCCAACGCCTTTGCCACGGGCCGCGACCCAAAGCACGCGGTAATTTGCTTTACCACGGGCATTTTGCAAAAGCTGAACAAGACCGAACTGGAAGGTGTTACCGCGCACGAGCTTTCGCACATTGGAAATTATGATATTAGGTTGATGACTTTGGTTGTGGTTTTGGTGGGAATGATTGCCCTAATGTCCAATTGGTTTTTGCGTTTTTCTTTTTTCGGCGGACGCAGAAGTAACAAAAATGATGGTAACTTAGGTTTAATTTTATTTTGCATCGGCATTTTATTGGCAATCCTCTCCCCTCTCATCGCCACCCTGATAAAACTGGCGGTCTCCCGCCAGCGCGAATACTTGGCCGATGCCTCCGGCGCGCTGCTGACCCGCTATCCCGAAGGCCTAGCCAGCGCCTTGGAAAAAATATCGGATGATTCCACTCCCCTGGTCGAAGCCAACAACGCCACTGCGCACTTGTATATCGTCAACCCGTTCCACGAAGACAGGGACGAATCCACATCCTCCCATCCCGAAAACCCGCACGGCGGCCGCAGCTGGTTTGCGGGTTTATTTAATACGCACCCGCCGATTGGGGATAGGATTAAACGATTAAGGACGATGAACTTGTAATTTTATGTTGTTTTCGTTAAGAAAACATAACCGGCTAAAGGAATTTGATTATTCCCGGGCCGGTTATTATTTTGTGACGGTTTGCGTGCAGGATAGGATTTGCTGTTTTGGCGAGATTGTGGGCGGAGAAATGGTTTTGAATGGGCATGGAAAAACAATTGAAAAATTTTGGAAGCAAATCCCCGAACATTACCAAAATACATCATTGGACATTTTTCAGATTATGCCCAACCATGTTCATGGAATTATCATTATTGTCCCCGTAGGGGCGGATAATATCCGCCCCTACAGAGGCCTGCCCAAAATCATCGGATATTTTAAACAGGCGGCATCGAAAAATTTAAGATTAATCGGTCTACCCAATTTCTCCTGGCAAAAATCTTTTTACGACCACGTCATACGCGACGATGCCGATTTAAATCGCATTCGTGAATATATCGGCAACAACCCGAAACAATGGGAATTGGATAAGGAAAATCCAAAAAATTTCCCTTGATGTAGGGGAGGATAATATCCTCCCCTACAAAACGAATATCAAAACATCATTTTCGCGATCACCTCGCCGCGGAAACCGCGGCTTTTTAGTTTGGCGAATATTTTTTGCTTTTGTTTGCTTTGGGCCTCATCAAATGTACTGTAAGTGACGGCCGACGTTTCTTCATCAGCTGATGAAGATTTAACGGCAACTCCTTCTTTTTTCAAAAATCTTTTGGCAATTTTTAATTCTTCTTCTTTGGACAGGCCTTCATCAAGGACTTTCTCGATGAGCGACATCGGCAATTTTTTAAGCATAAATTTTTTCTTTATGCCGTAATACCCCAAATTTTTGTATTGCTTTAAATTGTCTAAAAAAACCACCGCATATCTTTCGTCATCCAGATATTTTTGGTCATGCAACTGATCAATTGTCTTTTCTATCACGGCCGATGAATATCCCCGCCGCTGCATTTTTTCGCGGATTTCGCCGGCCGTTCGCAATTGCAAAGACAGCAAAAACACGGCGTACTCGTAGGCCTTTTCTAAATTTTCTGGCTCTCTAGTTTTAGAAAATTTTTTAAACATTTATTTTACTGTCTTTACTAACTACGAATCGCTACTAATATACTAATCCTGATGCCGCGCATTAGTATATTCGTAAAGATTAGTAGTTAGTAAAGCTAGCAGTCTCTTGACAAGAGTGATAATTATGCTACAATGGATATTCCTGTTATAATATTAGCACAAATCCGGAAACAAATTATCTTTTGAACTCGTATAATAAAGTACAAGATTATGACGAATTTTACTTACATTTTAGAGCGCCTGTCCAGCCGCGCCAAAAACGCGCTGATTATGGCGCAATTGGTCAGCGAGGAACTTAAGCACGACCACATTGGCACCGAGCATCTTTTGTACGGCGTCATTTCCGAAAAGAGCTCTTTTGCGGCGGAAATTTTAACCAAGACCAAGCTCACGCCGGAAATAATAAAACAGGAGTTGATTTTGGTCAACACCAACAACACCGCGGCGGTCTGGAAACCCATTCTTTCGGAAAATTTAAAATCCGTGATTGAAAAATCGGCCATGGTGGCCAGCCAGTACGGCTACCAATTCATCGGCACCGAACATTTTTTGCACGGCATTCTGGCGGTGCCCCAAAGCAAAGCCAAGGTCATTTTAAACAAACTCGGCGTGGACATTCAGGAGCTGGAACAAAATTTGTCCGGCGTGTTTGACAATATATCCAAATTCCCCGAAGTGCCGGCCGGTGAGCCGGGATTTTCGCCGCACGACATGCCGCCGCAAGCCATGCCGCGGCTGGACGGCAAAAAAGCCGGGCTGCTTGAATACTTCACCACGGACTTAACCAAAAAAGCCAAAGACGGTTTGGTGGATCCGGTAATCGGCCGCAAGCACGAAATTGAACGGCTGGTAAGCATCTTAAACCGCCGCACCAAAAACAATCCCATACTTATAGGCGAGGCCGGCGTAGGCAAAACCGCCATCGTGGAAGGCCTGGCCCTGTCCATTGCCAAACGCGAAGTCCCCGACTCTTTGCTGGACAAACGCATTTTAAATTTGGATTTGGCCTTGATTGTAGCCGGCTCAATGTTCCGCGGCGAATTTGAAAACCGCCTCAAACAAATTATAGATGAGGTTAAAAACGACAAAAACATCATTTTATTCATAGACGAACTCCACACCATGGTCGGCGCCGGCGCCACCACGGGCTCCTTGGACGCGGCCAATATTTTAAAACCCGCGCTGGCCCGCGGCGAACTGCGCGCGATTGGCGCCACCACGCTTAAGGAATACAAAGAGCACATTGAAAAAGACGCGGCATTGGAGCGCCGCTTCCAGCCGATTTTGGTGGACGAACCCAGCAAGGAAGAATCCATAGAAATTTTAAACGGAATTAAAAGCAATTACGAAAAACACCACAACGTCACCATTACCGACGAAGCCGTCAAAGCCGCGGTGGAACTGTCCGACCGCTACATTCAGGACCGGTTTTTGCCGGACAAAGCCGTGGACTTAATTGACGAAACCGCCGCGTTTTTGCGCAGCATCAATTCCAATTCCAAACTTCTTGCGCGCCACCAAAAAAATTGAAGCCGACTTGGCGGCACTGGAAGAGGAAAAAACCAAAGCCGTGCTGGGCCAGGATTTTACCACAGCCCTGCATTTGCGCACCCAGGAAGAAAAACTGCTGCGGCAAAAAACCGAGCTGTCGCAAGGCTTAGCGCAGGAACAACAAAGCCCCAAACACATTATCGGCAGCGAGGACATTGCCCACACCGTGTCCATGATGACCAAAATCCCTTTGTCCCAGTCTGGCCAAAACCGAAATGTCGCGCCTGGCCAATTTGGAAAAAATCTTAAAAGCCAAAATTATCGGCCAGGACGAAGCCGTTGAAGGAAATCGCCAAATCCATAAGGCGCTCGCGCGCCGGCATTGCCAACCCCAACCGGCCGTTGGGCTCGTTTATATTTTTAGGCCCAACCGGCGTGGGCAAAACCGAAACCGCCAAAGTTTTGGCCAGCGAAGTTTTTGAGGACGAGGAAGCGCTGGTGCGCGTGGATATGAGCGAATTTATGGAGCGCCACAACGTCTCCCGGCTTATAGGCGCGCCGGCCGGCTACGTGGGCTACGGCGAAGGCGGCCGCCTGACCGAAGCCGTACGACGCAAACCTTACTGCGTGGTCTTGTTTGATGAAATTGAAAAAGCCAATCCCGACGTGTTCAATATTTTACTGCAAATTTTGGAAGATGGCCAGTTGACCGACGCGGAGGGTAAAAAAGTCAATTTCCGCAACACGGTGATGATTATGACTTCCAATCTTGGGATGCAGGAGCTCACCTCGGCTGCGGTTAAAATCGGTTTTGCCGAACGGGATAACGGCTCGCAAACCGAGCAGGAAAAACTGGAAGCGAATTACGAACGGATTAAAGACGGGGTAATGGAAAACCTAAAACAAGATTTCCGTCCGGAATTTTTAAACCGCATAGACAAAATTATTGTTTTTAGGCCATTGGGTCTTACCCAGCTAAAAAAAATAACCCAGCTGCAGGTCGCGAATTTGCAAAGCCGCCTGCTGGAACAAAACGTCCAGCTCAAAATTAGCCCCGCCGTCATAAAATTTATTTCTGATAAGAGTTTTGACCCGGCCCAGGGCGCGCGCTTTGTGCGCAAGAACATCCAGGAACTTTTGGAAGACCCGCTGGCCGAAAAAATCATCTCCGGCAAATCTTTGCAAGGCGGCCTAATTAGCGCGGACGTCAAAAAAGACCCGTCCCGCTCCAAATCCGAGCCGAAATCCGACAAAATCGTCTTCACCCTTCACCAGCAGGAAAAGTTGCCGGTGATGGCTTAAAATTTATATAGATAAATTCATATTGGATAAGATAGTAATTGAAAATCCCCTTTTGTTTAAAAGGGGATTTTCAATTGAGTGCTTTTCTTATCCTAATAAGACTTGACAGAGTTTTTTAACGCGCTATAATGAAACCAAAACTATTAATAAAAAGGAGTTTTATGGAAAAGTTTACTGACCTTTATCAATTTATAGATAGGGCCATCAGAAGTAGAAAATATCCTCAAAATACGGGAGGAGCTTTAAAGTCAGCTTTAAAGCTATTTGAAACTGAAATCAATGATGATGAGCGAAATTCTTTAGAAAGCTTCAAAGCTAACTTTGAACAAATCTACAGGAGCGTTTGTACAAAAAATAGTGATCGCTTTAGCGTTGCCTCATTGGCTACTTATAGGAATCGGATCCTAAAAGTAATTAAAGATTACGAAAAATACGGGGTTGACCCCACTAAAATGGTTAATTGGACTCCAAAAATAAAGGCTTCGTCTAAAAAAAATTCCGATTCAAATCAACCCGCTAAAAATATACAAAATAGCAACGAGATGACTGAAACTTATACAACTAATAACAGTAACGCCCATAGGCTTGTTTTGGCTCTTAGGCCGGACTTTAAATTCATACTTGAGGTTCCTATGGATATTAGTTTTGGGGAATCAAAAAAAATTAAAGCAGTACTGGATTCTTTGGTAATAGAAAGCGGCGAAAATGCAGAACATAATACTGAAAAACATCTGATAAATAAAGGCATCGAGCTCACAAAATTTTGTCTTGCGTTGGGGCTTATCTGCTTTTTAATTTCTAAAGCTCCAAATGAAACCTCTCAGATCGTCAATATCGCGGCTGGTTTTATACTCGGAGGGTCAGAATTTCGTTCTAAGCTAGGATTTTAAAGCCCCTGACAAAAGTATGTATCGAACTTTAATAAAACCTTTCCTTATTGACGCCAGAACTTTTGTATTGGATACCCTGTTCCCTATCCAATGCCTGCGGTGCGGGGCGGAGAGGAACTTTGTGTGTCCTAGATGTTTATCGGAATTATCAAGATTGGAATTCCAGCACTGCATTGTCTGCCAAAAACAGTCCCTTGGCGGCTTTACCCATCCGGGATGCCTGACGCCCCATTGCGCCGACAGGTTAATATCCATTTTAAATTACCACGACGAATCCGTCGCCAACATTTTAATCAAAGGCAAATACAGTTTTTTGCCGGGCATTTACGAGGAACTGGGAAAATTTTTAGCCGATCAAATTAAGGTTGGCTACCCCCTACTTACTACCAACTACCTGCTAGTCCCCCTGCCTTTGCACCCCAGACGCCTGCGCTGGCGCGGGTTTAACCAATCCGAAATTTTATGCCGGGCAATGGGCAAAGAATTAAATTTGCCGGTTATGGACGCGCTGATAAGAATCAAATCCACCAAAACCCAAAAAGACCTAAAGCGCGAACAGCGCCTAACAAACGTCCGCGACGCCTTTGCGCTGTCCCCAACTCCCCTCCTTTTTAAGGAGGGGTGGCCGCCGCAGGCGGACGGGGTGGTTGGAGATGCCTTGACGATAAAAAATAAAAATCTGATATTAATCGACGATGTCACCACCACCGGCGCCACCCTCCTTGAAGCCGCCCAAGTCCTCAAGCGCAACGGCGCCTCCTCCGTCTGGTGCCTAACTGTTGCCCGAGATTAGCCATTTTAGGACTTGACATAACTGATACACTTTTGATACACTAAAGCTATGCCCACCACAAAAGCAAGAATCAACATTAGCCTCCCCGGCCACGTTAGGCAAGGGCTTAACAGGCTGGCGCTGCGCGACGACGTTCCCCAAGCCACCAAAGCCGCCCATTTGCTGGAAACGGCTTTGGAAATGGAGGAAGACCGGGTTTGGGACGCCATTGCCGGCTCGCGCGACAGTAAAAAAGCGCGCTTTGTCCCCCATTCTAAAGCTTGGTAATATGTTCAAGCTAAGCTACCATCCTTTGGTCGTCAGGGATGACATTCCCAAACTTTCGGAAGAATGGAAACAAAAAATCCGCTCGGCGATAGAGCGGCGGTTGTCCGCGTATCCCGATTTTTACGGCAAGCCCCTGCGCCGTTCGCTCAAAGGCTACCGCAAGCTTCGCGTCGGCGACTACCGCGTCATTTTTAAAATTGAGCAAAATAACGTTAAAATCCTGATAATCCAGCATCGCTCGGTAGTCTACAGCCAAATTTATAAACGAATTTAAAAATTCCCAAGCGGGGATTTTTTAATTTTGCATGCCCCATTTTGATTTTGATTTACCGGCGCCACCCTCCTTGAAGCCGCCCAAGTCTTAAAGCGCAACGGCGCCTCCTCCGTCTGGTGCCTTACAATTGCCAGAGATTGAACTTTTTGCTAGAATAATAAGGCAATTTTAATATATTTAATTGATGGAGAGGTCGCATAGAGGCCCAAGTAGCGCTGGTTTGCTAAACCCCGCACCAATTTCTTTGCTTTTTTACAATCATATATTTTGCTGGTGGAAGGGTCGCATAGTGGCCTAGTGCGCTGGTTTGCTAAACCGGTGAAGGTATCAAAGCCTTCCGGGGGTTCGAATCCCCCCCTTTCCGCCACCAGAATATATGTTACGAAAAATTGGTGCGGGGTAAACCGGTAAATCCAGCACCTTCATACCAAGTATTTAAATCCTGCAAAAAGATAACTCTCCCAACTATTCATTCTCATTGCACGATATTATAAGAAGGTGCTGGATAAAGGTGTCAAAGCCTTTCGGGGCTCACAATCCCCCCCTCTCCGCCACAAAAAAATCCAAACCTGTTTTGGATTTTTTGTTTGCCAAACCCAATCAGCAGGCAGATTCGTATAAGCATCAAGTCCTTAAAATATGCTACAATACATTTTGAATAGTAAGCGCCATAGAAACGAAAAAACGAAATTTTGCAAAAATCGCCCAAACATTGCCTAATAAATCCCCTTTGTAACAAATGGACCCAAGTTCCGTCTATATAATCAACTCGTTAAATTCCGACTCGGAAAAAGCCCTTTCCGCCGATGTTTTTGGCAAAGCCAAGCACGGGGATCAGGCGGCGTTTGGGGAAATTTACAACCTGTTTTTTAAAAGGATTTACCGCTTTATTTACTTCCGCGTCAGCCACAAAGAAGTGGCCGAAGACTTGGCCGAAGAAATCTTTTTAAAAGCTTTCGGCAAAATCCACTCGGTGCGCGATGGCGACGCTTTGCAGGGCTGGCTGTACCAGATAGCGCGCAACGCGGTGATTGATTATTACCGCGAAAAAAAATCAGACGTGCCGCTGGACGAACTTGAAAACACGCTGGAATACGAAGCCAACATTGTGGACGCGGTAAACCTGAACCAGGACCAGCGGATGTTTATGACCGCGCTTAAACAATTACCCGCGGAACAACAAATTGTCATCAAGTTAAAATTTATTGAAGATTTGGACAACCCCACCATTGCCGAGATGCTCCACAAAAGCGAAGGCAGCATAAGGGTTATTCAGCACCGAGCGATAGTAAAGTTGCAGGAATTAATCAGACAACGGATAAATAAACGGTTGTAGGTTATAAGGTGTAGCGGCCAGTACAGAAATAAGTAGTAAGGTATAAGGCGTGGCGTCCGGTGTGGTTGTAAGGAATGGGTTTTAGGTAACAAATACCTTAAAACCTACCACCATACCGGCCGCCAAAACCAATATCCTATTACCATTCTCCGTACCGGCCGCCATACCCAATGCCCTACTACTGTTTCAAACACAGGTCGTCACAATAACCCAACCAGATATGCCCCAGGATATAGAACAAATTTACGACAAAGCTCTAGAGGAGCTCAAAGCCGGCCGCACCAAAGCGGAGATTCTTTCAAAGTATCCGGCAATCACCGACGAACTGGCAGGGATGCTGGATTTGGCTTTGGCTTTATCAAATCTCCCCAAAAAAACCGTGCCCGAACCAGCCATGCAGCGCAAATACATTCTGGCTCCGGCAAGAAAACTTTGGCTTGGCTGGCTCCACGTGTCGCGTTTTGCCGCGGTCAGCATGTCCGTACTGCTCTTGGCCGCTTTGGGAATCAGCACCGGTTACGCGACCTACGTTAGCCGCCCGGGCGATACTTTTTTTGGACTTAAAAAAGCCGGCGAACACGCGCAACTGGCCTTTACCTTAAATGAGCAGCAAAAAATCAATCTCCAGGTGGCCATTGCCCAACAGCGCCTGGACGATGCCCAACTCGCGCTCAACGGATCCGGCAGCAGTGACCCGCAAAAGCAGGCTGCAGCTTTAAGCGAATTGGCGGCGGAAACCCAAAACACCATTGACGCTTTAAACCAAGCCAGTACAACCGCGATTAGCCAAAATCATCCTTTAATCGCATCTCTGCAAACCATAACCAACAACCAACAGGCACTGCTTAAGAATTTAAACTCCCAAAAAACCGCGGGCGTAAACAAGAGCGTGCTGGCAGCCGCCCAGAAAACCGCCGGCAAAGTGGCGGCCATTCAGCAATACCTCACCGCGGCCGAAGGAGACCAAGCTTTGGCGACGTTGCAGTCCAACCCCAATGCCGTCAGCGCCACGGGTACTATTAGCCAACTTAGCTACAACACCGTATCCGTCAAAAATAAAACATTCACTTTGACCGGATCGACAATTGTTAAAGACTCCAAAGGAGCCGTTATTGCCCCGCAGGATCTAAAACTCAACCAAACCGTGCAAATTTTGGGTGACCAAACGGATACCGTTTTAATCGCCCGGCAAATTAATATTGTGGACATGGCCGGACAAGTCAAAGGAACGGCGACCACTACGCCGGCCAGCGCGACTTCCACCGACCCAAGCGACAAAAATATTTCCACCTCTACCCCGGCCGGCAGCCAATCCGCTCTCCCCGACCCCAACACCGCCGTCGGCAGCTATATTATAGAAGACCCCGCGCCGCAAACGGATTATAACCACTGATATCTTGATAGAGGAAATAAGCATATTTCCTCAATTCAGGATGGCAGTCCACGGAAGCTTTAAAACCGAAAAATATAAAAACAACCCATTCTAGAGGTGGGTTGTTTTTGTTGCCCACAATATCAATATAAAACATAGCGGGCAATCCGCCGACTTGTCCGCCGTAGCTTTAGCGGAGGCGGAAGCCTTGGCGAAGGCGGATAGTACTACTTGTTGCTTACTAAGATATAAAATGGTATAATATAGTTAACCACCGTGTGTAGTGCGCCGATTTATCGGCTTCTACGATCGAGGTAGATCAGGAAGCGTGCCGGAGCGGTCTATCGGGGCAGTCTTGAAAACTGCTAGGGATGATGAGTCCCTCAGAGGTTCGAATCCTCTCGCTTCCGCCACTCGACTCGCTTTGACTACGTCAAAGCTCGCTCGTGGTTTCGGCCTTTGTGAGGCCTCAACCAACGACGATCCTTAAAACGAGGCGAGTGCCTTGAGCGAAGCCGAAAGGCAAAATAAAACCCGTTTTTTTTGTGAAAAAATTTTTGACTGCAAATTCTCTGATGCAAGTAGGGTTGATTGGGTTTACCATGCTTGGCTTTTTGCTAACTTCGTTTAAGCTCCCGCAGTACGGCTTACTCAGCAATTTAGTTTCAGAAATTTTTTGGCTTTATAGCGCCCACAAAGCCTGGAAACAGGCAAATCAAGTCGGCATCTTCATTACAACCATATTCATTACCTTGATTATCATTTGGGGAGTCATTAATTACTGGGTTCTTTCACCCAAATAAAACTATGGCTACAAACCAAACCATCATCTCCTGGCAGGCGCCGGAGTTTCGGCACTACGAAAAAAACCACGCCTGGTTCATTACCCTGGCGGCGGTGAGCATTTTGATTATCGGTTTTTTCGCCATTGAGCGGGATTTTTTTGCCGCCGTGTGCCTGGCGATTATTGCCGCGTTCATTTTTTTCTTTGCGCGCCAAAAGCCGCAAATTGTAGTTATTGAACTGGATCATCGCGGGGTAAAATTTGGCAATTTAATGTTCCCCTACAAACAAATCAAACATTTTTGGATTGTCCACAACGAAAGGCACAAAACGCTTAACCTGCAAACTACGGCGCTGCTTAACAATTTGATGATCCTGGAGTTGGAAGAACAGGACCCGGAAGCAATAAGGCGGTTCTTGCTTAGCCATTTGCCGGAGCATGAAGAAACCGAGGAAACCCCTGTGCAAAAAATTATGCACCGGTTCAAATTCTAACAATTAACAATTCACGATTAACGATTAACCCGCTTCCATAGCTCAACGGATAGAGTATAGCCCTCCGAAGGCTGGGATGCAGGTTCGATTCCTGCTGGAAGCACCACTATGCAACTTGACGACGCCATTGAGCAAATAAAAATCTTTACCAAGCCGCAGGTTGCGGCTTTAAAAAAGCTCGGCCTCACCGCGGCTCGGGATTTGCTGCTGTATTTCCCGCGAAGGTATTTGGATTTTTCCCAAATCAAAAAAATCAAGGATTTAACCCCGGGCGAAAATGCCAGCATTAAAGTTACCGTTAAACAAATCAGCAGGCGTTTTTCGTTCCGCAGCCGGATGTCTTTGGCCGAAGCCGTGGTTTCCGATGACACCGGCTCTTTAAAAGTCGTGTGGTTTAACCAAGGGTACGTAGCCGACCAGCTGCAAAAAGGCGACGAGGTTTTCCTGGCAGGCGCGCCGGAAATCTACAATTTCAGCCTCCAACTCACTAACCCAACCTACGAAAAAGTATCCGATTTCCCCCTACACACTTCCCGCTTGGTTCCCCTCTATCCCCGCTTGCCGGAAAAAGTTTACCCCAAAACTTTCCGGCGCGCGATAGGCGCAGTTTTAAACCTCGCCGATAGTTTAACCGACAATTTACCGGCCGACATTTTGCGGCGCCAACGGCTTTTGCCCATTGCCGACACCGTCAAGTTTTCGCACTTTCCCGATGACGCCGAAAAGCTGGCGGAGGCCAAAGCCCGCCTGGCATTTGAAGAAATTTTTTACAATCAATTGCTGGCGCAAAAACACAAACTGGAGCTGGCCGTAAAACAGGCTTACCCGATAAAATTTGACCAGACGCTAATCAAAAACTTTGTCTTAACTTTGCCTTTTGAACTCACACCGGCGCAAAAAAAAGCCGCCTGGGAAATTCTGCAGGATTTGGAAAAACCGCGGCCCATGAACCGGCTTTTGGAAGGCGACGTAGGCAGCGGCAAAACTTTGGTGGCGCTGATAGCAGCCTTACAGGCAATCTCCGACGATTATCAAGCCGTCTTTTTGGCGCCCACGGAAATTTTAGCCCGCCAGCATTTTGAAACAACAAAAAAATACTTGTTGAACATAACTTCTGGCCAGAAGTTATGTTCAACTGCGCTTTTGACCAATTCTTTCTCTTTGGACCAACTGGGAAAAATACAAAAATCTAATTTAACCAGACAAATTGCGGAAGGCCGCCCCGGTCTATATATAGGCACGCACGCTTTGCTGCAAAAAAAAGTAAAATTCAAAAACTTGGCTCTGGTAATTATTGACGAGCAACACCGGTTTGGAGTGGAGCAGCGGGCGGAGTTGATGAAAACTAGTGGAAAAGTACCGCATTTGCTATCATTATCCGCAACTCCCATCCCCCGCACCCTACAGCTGGCTTTTTACGGGGAACTTGATATTTCCCAAATAAAGATGAAGCCCCTGGGGCGCAAAGCGATTGTGACCAAGCTGGTTGAACACAAAAACCGCGGGCAGGCTTATGAATTTATCGCAAACCAGATAAACACCGGCCGTCAGGTGTTTGTAATTACGCCGCTGATTGAAGAAAGTGATAAACTTGGCGTCAAAGCCGCCAAGACCGAACTGAAAAATTTAAAAAAAGTTTTTCCCAAGTTTAACATCGGCCTGATGCACGGCCGGCTCAAGGGCGCGGAAAAAGAGAGCGTAATGAAAGACTTTTTGGAAAACAAAATCCAAATTTTGGTTTCCACGTCCGTGGTGGAAGTCGGCGTGGACATCCCCAACGCCAGCGTAATGGTCATTGAAGGCGCGGAAAGATTTGGCCTGGCCCAGCTCCACCAGTTCCGCGGCCGCGTCGGCCGCGCCGAACATCAAAGCTATTGTTTTTTATTTATGAGTCCAACCACCCCGTCCCGACTTCGTCGGGACACCCCTCCTCAGCAAGGAGGGGAAGCTCCGCAGTTAACCTCGAACAATCCGCGGAGCCTCTCCTTCTTTTCTAAGGAGGAGTACCCCGCGAAGCGGGGGGAGGTGGTTGGAGCAGATGTTAAAAATGATACCATCGCACGCCTTGAATCTTTCACTAAAACCCAGGACGGCTTTGAACTCGCCGAACTGGACCTAAAAACCCGCGGCTTTGGCGAAGTCTACGGCTCCCAGCAATCCGGCTGGAATTTTAAATACTTTAACCCCTCCTATACATCTTTGATCGAACCCGCCCGCCAGGAAGCTTTGGCGATTTTGAAAGATGATTTGAATTTAGACAACTATCCGCTTTTGAAAGAAAAAATCGCCGGCAAAAGCGTACATTTTGAATAGCCAATCATAAATTTTTCCAGAAATTGCGAGTGCATCCGAAGCAATCCCGTCAACTAATAAATATAGGATTGCTCGTCGGATGTACTCCTCACAATTTCAATAAATAAGCTGAGTATACTAGGGCAGATGGAACAAGAGTAATATATCTTTAACGATAATTAACTCTCTTGTCCCATGATCGCACTCTTAAACCAGATACCCAGTGAGGCCAAAATTAGACAGCAATTAAGGCAAATCATCTTTGGGAAGAATCTTGCCTGTCCCAGGTGTCGTAGCCGTAAGGTATATTCATCGGAAAATCGTTATCGCTGTAGGAAGTGCCGGAAACCTTTTAGCCTGCTGGTCGGTACCTGGCTTTCAGGCATGAAATTAAATTTGAGAACCTTTTACGCTTTACTGTGGTGCTGGACCCAAAGGATTCCGGTGCTCCAGACCCAGAAACTCTGCCATGTGGGGGAAGAAGCCGTATACCGTTGGTTTAGGGAATTTCGATTGCATTTGCCCGATTTGCAGCCGATTTTAACTGGTTGTGTCCAAATGGATGAAGCTTACTTTAAACAACTCTCATTACTATTAGCCAAACAGGTAGGAAGTAAAAAATTAGCCCATCAGGTGATTTTTAAAAATTCAGTCAACAAGACCGAAGCCGCGCAATTCATTTTTCAGAGCATAGAGCCTAAGACTAAACTGCAAACCGACGGAGCTGGTATTTACAAACAAATTGAGCAGTGGTGGCAGGTTAAGCACAAGGTCGATATACACAAGAAATTTGAGTTTGGCCTGACCTCCGAAATTGAAGGAATGTTTGGAAACTTAAGGACTTTTATCCGCAGGATGTACCACCACACCACCCCACAATACCTACCCGAATACGTGAGTGAATTTTGCCTCAGATTTTCCTTACCGGAAATCTTTACTTCACCCAATGATTACTTATCTAAAACGCTAAAGCCTGTTCCATTTGACTAGGCATACCCAATAAGCTGGTTTTGACTAAAATGCCAATAAATGCCATAATCACTCCAACTCAACGGAGGATGCGTGGTTGTAAACGCGCATCTTGTTTTTTGTTGGGTTGATTTCCTTACTCTAGGATCCATACGAAAATGAATAAAACGGAAATTGAAAAACACAGGACGGCGCTCGAGGCCATAAAGGCCGAGTTAACCATTGCCGTACCACGATGCCGGAAAGGCATCGTTATTGAGAAAACACCCGACGCCATGGACGAAATCCAGCTTGCTGGAGAATGCGAACTCTCCATCCACAATTTGAACCGCGGGTCTAACCTCCTTCACAACGTGCGAGACGCGCTGGCCCGCATTGTTGACGGCAGCTACGGAGTCTGCCTGCATTGCGAAGGGGAAATCAAACCCAAACGGCTGGATGCAGTGCCGTGGACCGAATACTGCCTCAAGTGTCAGGAGGCAGTGGACCGCAACGAACCCGACGGGATGCCCGTCGGAGAATTACTGGCGCAAGCCAGCTGACCACGCAACCAACACCCGCAAGATAATGGCTGCCTTTCCTACAGAGCAATGGATTGACAGGTATTATTTTACGGACTCGTCGGAGCCCAATTGCTCGGCTACCGACGACGGCGCCGGCCATTCCCTCTGAGGGTTTGGCCGGCGAAATTATTTTTTATGGCTTGATGGGCACCTTCGTGGCTCCACAATCGCTGACTGGTAATTATCGGCCAACGATAGACAATGGTCGAGGGTTGTATTGGCAAAAAGATGCCCATCAACAAAAAACCCTTATTTCAAGGCAATCTAAACCATTTCCTCAAATAGTGTCAAGGGTGACCCTTGACACTATTTATATCAATTTTATGGCTTCGGTTAAAGTTTTTACCGGTAGTACCTCTATTTGACCGCCGCCCAGTTTTTCCCGTCCCCGAGGGCAAATTACGCGCTTAAAACCCAGTTTTTGGGCTTCTTTGACGCGCTTTTCCAGGTTCGGCACAAAGCGGACTTCGCCGGAAAGCCCCAGCTCGCCTATTACGACCGTGCCGGCCATTACCGAATCTTTCAGCGACGAAACAATGGCCAAGGCCACGGCCAAATCCGCGGCCGGCTCGTCTATTTTAATGCCGCCGACCACGTTAATGTAAATGTCCTGGTTGGACAAATTCAGTCCCGCGCGCTTGGACAAAATCGCGGTCAATAATTGCAGGCGATTGTTATCAAACCCGGCCGTGGTACGCTTGGGGTAACCAAAGTTGGTGGTGGATGTGAGCGCCTGGATTTCCAAAAGCAGGGCGCGGCTGCCTTCCATCACCGAAGTTATCACGTTGCCGCTGGCCTGCAATTGCTCCTCCCCCAAAAATAACTGCGACGGGTTTTTAACCTCAACCAATCCTTCCCTGACCATCTCAAATACGCCGACTTCGTTGGTCGTGCCAAACCGGTTTTTGACGCACCGCAAAATCCGGAAACTCGCGAACCGTTCCCCTTCCAAATACAGCACCGTGTCCACCATATGCTCCAAAGTTTTCGGCCCTGCCAAGTAACCTTCTTTGGTAACATGGCCGATTATAATAAAAGTAATGTGGTTCTGTTTGGCCAGACGCATCACCTGCTGCACCGCGTTGGTCACCTGGGCAACGCCGCCGGCCACGCCGCTGGTTTCCTCGCTGTACATAGTTTGGATGGAATCGATAATGACCAAGGAAGGATGGTTTGCCTCCACCGTGGCCAAAACGACACCTAAATCGGTTTCCGCCAACACCTGTAGGCTTTGGGTTTTGCTTATGCGCGAAGCCCGCAGTTTGATTTGATGCGCGGACTCCTCGCCGGAGACATAAAGTACGCCATCCGGCAACCGCATAGACAACTGCAGAGCCAACGTGGACTTGCCAATGCCCGGATCTCCGCCGAGGAGCACCAAACTGCCGGGCACCATTCCTTCCCCGACCACGCTGTCAAATTCCGAAATGCCGGTTACAATGCGTTTTTGCAAACTTAAATCAACCGAGCCTAAATCCAAAGGCTCGGACGCTCTTCCCACTTGTCTCTTATCTCTAATCTCTTGCCTCTCTTCTAAAGTATTCCACTGCCCGCAACTCGGACACTTGCCCTGCCAGCGCGGAGCTTTATATTGGCAGTTGGAACAGATGAAAACAACGGATGATTTGGCCATAAAAAAGCTGTTAGCATATAGCAATTAGCACTTAGCCACGCAAAACTGTCTGGCTAAACGCTAAATGCTATCTGCTAAACGCTTTTATTGGTTCAAATTCAGATCGTACAACCCCCCATCCTGCGCGTTCTTGAAAAACAGGCCGGATCCGTCGCTGTTTAAAAACAGGTTTTCCCCGTCAATTGCAGTGCTGCCCGGATCGTACTGCTGCTTGTCGCCGGTTTGGGTGTTATATTTATAAAAACTGTCCGTGGTCAAATTTCCGCTGCCGGCAATCCCGCTGAGCGGGACGGCCGCGTAAATCGTTTGGCTGTCTTTGCCCCACACTACTTTGTTGACCGTGGTATTAAGATACAACGGGCTGACCTGCCCGGTCAACAAATTGTAATACCACAACTGGTAAAAACTGCCGGTGGAATCTTTTTTGCCGAACAAAAACTTTTGGCTGTCCGGGCTCCACAACACACCGTAATTTATGCCCGTGGAAATCAATGTTTTCCAGATTTTTCCGTCGGGGGTGACCAGGTTAATCGGGTTGGTGGAAGTGGCGGTATTGCGTTCGTAATACAAAATATTCCGTCCGTCCGGAGAGACGCTCAAAGCGTCATCCTGCTCCCACATATCGGCAATGTACTTCCAATTGTTGGTGTCGCCGTCGCCAATATTGAGCGCGGCCTTACCGCTGTCCAGCCAAATGTAATAAATCTGCTGGCCAGAGGGCAGCCAGTCAAAAGCTTCCACTTGCGGCGGCAAATCGGTATAGCTGCGGGTTTGGCTGTTGTAAAAACTCCAGACTCTTTGGCTGCCGCTATCGGACTCCGCTATAAAATTATCGCCAGCCGGCGGCCACAGGATTTCGCTGATGTCGGATTTTGTCTGAACGTTTAAAGCCTGGGGATTGGCAAACTGGGGAGCGGACACACCGCCGCCGGACTGCAAGGCCGCCTGGTAAAGCTGCCCGCTGGGATCAAAATAAGACACGCCCTGGCCGTTATAAAACAGGATCGGGGAAACCACCTGGCTGGACAAAAGCTTAGTAAACTGCTGGTTCGGCGGAGGAGTGGCAACCGGCGGGGTACTGGACGCGGTTGCCGGAGTTGACGTTGAAGCCGGAATAACCGCGACTGGCGCCGGAGTAGTTTTTTTACCGCCGTATTTGGCATAAATCAAAAAACCCAAAGTCCCCACAATCAAGAGAAAAATCGCACCCAAAATGGCAATGGCTTTTTTATTCATATTTTTGTTTCAAAAAATAAATAATAATTTTATTCGTTTATATTATATCATAATTTTGTCAAGACGCAAAAGAAATTGCGATTTCCGGATTTGTGGGAATCTTCGGGGCGGAATTACCGCCAGCCGATATTTATCGGTGGCGCGATAATCACAGCAAACCATACTATCAGCAAGAAGATTCCCATCAAGCCATCAAAAAAATTAAACACGCAAATGTCACGGCCCGACGCTGCCGGAATTTACGCCCGGGCTTGTCAGGCTATTTAAAGATTTACATACATCGCCGTAACCCAAAGATTTTAAGGTAAAATTAGTCGCGGTGCCGACAATCGGGGTATTACAACCAATGTAAATTATCCCAATAACAAACCCAAACAACAGCACAAACGGCACAAAAAATAAAATTACCGTGGCAATTTTTTGGAAACTTGATAATGCCTTTTCCGGCGCAAGCTTCCTGCCCTGCCACCAATACCTGACCATTACTCCCCAGCCGGCAAAAAAACCAAAAAATGTTATCAGCCCGGCAAACGCGCCAAACAAAGCCAGCCACCACTTTTTTCTGGGCGGGAGCATCCCTTCCATTGCCAAAGCTGCTGCCAAGGGTGGCGCTGCGGCTGCGGCTCCTGCGGCAGTCCCGGCTTCCGCTCCAGCCACCGCCGCCTCGGCTTCCGGTACGGCTTCGTCTGCCGCTTCCGGAGGAGGTTCGGCTTCCGGCGGCGCAGCAGGGACGGCGGTCGGCTGTTGGCCAAGACCCTCGCCTCCCGGAGAAGGTGGCTGCGCGGGGGCAGCCGCTGGCGGTGCAGGTTGTTCCGGCGCTTTTTCCGCTCCTTCAGCAGGCGGGCCCGCTTGTCCTTCTCCGCCGGCTCCAGGGGCCAAAGGCGGCTGCCCCTGTTGTCCAGGTTCTCCGGATTTACCAGGCAGCTGCGTTTTTAAAGGAACTTCCGATAAAACCGCTTCCGCTTCAACACCTCCACTAGATAATCCAGCAGCGCCAGACAACTCCTCGCCTTTCTTCTTGAGTCTTTCAATAATTTCCCGCGCCGCTTCGGGAATTTCAGCCGGAGGTGACGGTTTTATTCCATCTACAGTACCAAGCCCCAGGGTACTTGTTTGGGATAACGCTTGTTCCGCAGCAGGCGCGGGAGCGACAGGCTGTTTTGCTTGAGACGATAAAGGCTCCTTGGGCGCCTGCGGCTCCGGCTCCTTTTTCCGGATGGTTCAGCCGGCTGCTGCGCGGCTGGTTGCGATTCGGGTGATGGTACCGCTGGCGCAGATTGGGGTTGGAAAAAAGAATCAGCCGCTACTCTAACCGGCGCCGGCGCTGAATTATCCTTACCCAGCAACTCCAAAGTCTTCTTTAAAACAGCTTTATCGGCATCGCTAAAATTATCAGAACTGCCATTAGCCAAAGCCGCTAAAATTCTGTCTCTGGTGCCAGAATCGCTACTGGCAATTTTGTCCCGATTTTTATCCAAATACTCCCCGACCTCTCCCATATTCTGCTTTGCCGCCAACTGAATTTTGGCCGTCAGACCGGCCTGGGCGGAAACCTGCCCTTCGGCTGTGGCGGATGTCGAAGCTCCGACTTGAGGTTGTCCGCTAATTTGCGCCTCTGTCCCGGCTTGCGCGGACGTTTCAGATTTTATTTGTTGCGAGGTTTCGCCTTGAACCTTAACTTCCCCACCTACCTCCCCCGCGACTCCGCCCTGAACCTGGCCGCTGACCGTAGTTTTGGCTTGGACTTCCGTTTCTTGCTTAACTTCGGTTTGCGCCGGCTTCGGGCCTTGTACCGTAGCCTCTACTTCAGCATGCCCTTCCATTGAAACCGTCTGATTTTTGACGATTTCCATGGCCCTTCTCAACTGCACGGATTGTTGGGCAGTAACTCCCATTGATTGCAGCTGCTGATTTCCCATCAGCGCCATGCCGCTGATATGCCGATATAAAGATCCATCGGGTTTCAGTTGCGCGCGACTTTCTTCGCTCAACTTAGTCAAATCGCCGCTGCCAAGCGCTCCTAAAATCTCACTTCTGACTTTGGCATCCGTTATCACCTCCGGGTGCTTGTCAAAATACTCCCCGACCAGTTCCGCGGATTGTTTGTCAGTTTCCGGCAGAATAGTCCGCTGTTGTTCTTGTATTTCTGTTCCTGCTTCTTCTGTTTCCCCCGCTTCAGCGCCGTCATCCGCGCCTTCATCTTCCGGTTTTTTTGCCTGATCAGCTGCCGAGGCGGCGGCGGGAGATTTAGCTGCCGCCGGCTTTTCAGCTTCTTGGCCTTTAATATCCGTCTGCTGCGCTTGGCGCGCCTGTTTTTGAGCCTCCTCTTCTTTAGATTGAACCCGTTTTTCTTTTCTTCCTCGGTTTCCGCAAAATACATCAGCTTTGGCTCATCAATCGTCCGGTTGGTAAACGACTTATTCTCGCTGGTGAGCCGCAAGCGAAGCAAACCGGTAAAATCCCCCAAATCCGGCACTGTAAAAGTTGCAATCACCCTATTGCCATAAGACTGATTTATCACTGGCTCCTGATTTTTCCGCCCATTTGCCTTGTCATCAAGAAACACCGCCTGGTTATAAGCATCCAGGCCATCGCCGGTCAAGGTAAGTGTGTCCCCGGCTTTTATCCCAAAAAACTGCCTCCTCGGCGGCACATAACGATTGTGGTTAAGATAGACTCGGCCAACGGTAACCTCAGGCAAATCCCCGGGACTGCCGGGGATTGACCAAAATTTTGGATCCTTGCCTCCGCCGGAATCCGCCGGCTGGGTGGCGGTTCCCGCCGCGTCAATTGTGACTGTGTCGGCCATAAAAATAAAAAACAATTAACAATTCACAATTAACGATTAACCCCAAAAATCAGAAGTTAATTGTTAATCGTCAATCGTTAATCGTTATTAGCTAAGCTTTTCCTGGCTCTCTTGTATCTCCAATAATTGCTTCGGGTCCGTGGTAATAATCTGGTCTTCCACGTAGGAAGCGTAAATTTTTATGGCCGCGTGTTTTAACCCCGCAAAGAAAATGCCTTCCCCGACTTCGCTTTCCAAAAGCAGATATTTTTCGCCTTCGGTCAAAAAGAAAGTTTCCGCGATAATGTTAATGGCCGCCGGCGATTGTTTTAACAACAATTGGATGGAAGAATTGGTGACAATCGGCTTGCCGTATGGCGACGCCATAAAATCCGCCACGTCCTGGGTTATCGTGGTCAGGCCGAGATAATATTTGCGCGCCCGCTTGGCAATGCCGAACAAAAAGCGCGCGCTGTCCTCGTGCTGCATCATAATCCAGGCTTCGTCCACCACCAAAATGCGCTTTTTCAGCTCACTGCGCACAATCGTTCCAAATGTAATTTAAAATCATGTACATGGCTATGGGCCGCAGTTCATCTTCCAAATCGCGGATGGAAAACACCACCAGCTGGTTGTTGAGCACCACGTTGGTGGGCTGGTTAAACAGTCCGGCAAAAGTGCCTTCCGTGAATTTGCTCGAGCCGCTGTGCCAGACTTTCCGCGCCCACCATGCCGTGCAAAATTTCCACCAAATCGTTCATGGTCGGATACTCCACGGTCGTAAAATCCGACTGGGCCGTAATATCCTTTTTGGCGTAAGTCTGCCAAATGGCCTTGTCCATTAAGGCTTCTTCCGTCGGGTTAAGTTTGCCGAGCATCAAAGATAAACAGGCCCAACAAATTGACCACGGCCGAGCGCAGTACGTCGGCATTATCCTCGCCTTCAATGGCCGCGGCAAATCAAACGGATTGATCGCGCGAGTCGGAATTCAAGCTCACGCTCAAATAAGTCCCGCCCACGGCGTCGGCCAAATGTTTGTATTCGTTTTCCGGGTCCACGATAATCACTTCCGTGCCGATCATCAAATGAGCGCAAAACTTCCAATTTGACCGCGTAAGATTTGCCCGCGCCGGATTTGGCGAAAACCACGGAATTGGCGTTTTCCAAAGCGAACCTGTCAAACAGAATCAGGCTGTTGTTATGCCGGTTGATGCCGTACAAAATCCCGTCATTGCTGGTTAAATCCGAGGACACAAACGGAAAACAGGTGGACAGCGGGCTGGTGTTCATGTTGTTGCCACAGCCAGCTGGTCTTTGCCCAAAGGCAGCGTGGAATTAAAGCCGTCCTGGGTTTGCATTATCGCGCGCTTGGTCACAATCAACTTGGCCCCAAACGCGCTCTCCAAGCGTAGCTGGAATCTTTGTCCAGTTCCTTTAAGTCTTCGGCGTAAATGGTAAAATAAAGGGCAAAGCGGAAATACCGTTCCGTGCCCTGCATCAGCTGGTCGCGCAAGCCCTCCACGTCTTTGTAGGCCGTTTCCAGCATCGGGTCGCGCACATGCCCTTTTCCTGGTTAATGGACATCTGGCTGCCAAGTTCCCCGACTTTGGATTTAAGTTTTTTTAAAATGGTCTCCGAATCAATCGGATAAATGAACATGGACAAATCCAGGGCGCCTTCGGCCTGGATGATGAATGACAGCCAGTTGCTGGATAAAAACCGCGGATAAGCCAGCACAAAAAAACTGCGGGCGAATTTGCCGTTGAGTTCAAAATAAGAATTCTGGAATTTCAGGCTGGCCGGAGCGATTAGGTCCTTTGAGCGTAGTCAGGCCTTCGCGGTAGATTTTTTCCACGTCGCCCAATTTTTTGCTTAAATCGTGCTCGGCTTCGGCTTCCTGGAGCATGGACTTTTTTTCTTCCAGCTCTTTTTCGGTTTTGATTTTAAATAAACTCATAAGATACTAATATACTAATCAATACGAATAATACGAATAATACTAATGCGGATTTTTCCAATTATCAATCCTAACTATGCGCTTGGGCTTAATATACTTGTCCCTACAATTAACTAGAATCGCTAATTTTAAACCTGTCTCCTGCAAGTATCTTTGGGTTTGATAGTAATCTTCTTTCGTCAAAATCCGTTTGGCCTTAAATTCTAAGAGAACTTTATCGTCCACCAGCAAATCCAAAATATTGCCTGAATCACCGATTCGTTGTCCTTTAATGCATTTAATACTTTTTTCCTTAAATATTCTCTCCGCCACATCAACATACTGTTTTTCCCTTGCATATGGCCCCAATTCATTGTGGGTGGAATACAAAACTCCGTTAATCAAATACGATAATTCCTTATAAATTAAGCCATCAGATACAGGATTCGTATTATTAGTATCATTCGTATGCATTAGTATATTGGTATCACCTTATTGAACAACATTCATATCCTTCAGCTTGCCGGTATCCACCACGGGTGCGGATTCAAAATTGTAAGAATTGTAATACAGCTGGATTAGGCCTTCGGTTTTCAGCTGCACGGACTGCAGGCCGATGCTGGACAGGTTGGCCGAAGCCGCCGTCACTCGGTTTTCCAATTTTTCCTTAAGCTTCTCAAAATTTTCAATGCGCTGTTTTACCGCCTTGGCCTTGCCGCCGCCGAATATTTTGCTAAAGAATCCGCCGGCCGGTGGGAAAATGCTTTCATCCAGCGGCACAATCACGTAAAAATTCTTATTCATAATGCTGGCGTTTTCAATCAGCCGGTTAATGAACTCTATGTATTCCAACGTCTGCACCCGCAAAAGCTCATTGGTTTGCTTTTCCGCGATATTTTTAAGCTTTTCCAAATAGCTGCCGATTTCCATTTTGCGGCTTTGCATCAGAATCTGGATGGAAAATTCCAGGGAATTCACGAACCGTTGGAAATTATAAATAATCGCGTTCTGTTCTTCCTGGCTTTTTAAATCAAAATTGGTGCTGGACACGGACAAAATCGCGCGCAGCGTGCCGTCGTCCAAAACCACCACGTCGTTCTTGATTTCGCTGATTCTCAAAAAACTTTGCGTGGATTTGACTGCGGCTTTATTTTTATTTTGCATTTCCAGTTTCATAGTTCTGGCAGTTAGCATTTAGCAGTTAGCAGTTAGCATTTAGCCAAACATGTCTGGCTAATCGCTAAATGCTAAATGCTAAATGCTCATTTCTTGAACAACTCCTCTTCCTTCTGCGCGTTTTGTTCCAGCATCTTATTAACCTCCCTTAGCCTTTGTTTCGGGCTTACGGCTTTTGTTCCATCCGGGTTTGGGGCGGCGGCAACCGGCGGGGTTTTGTCTTTTCTCTCCCGATCGGAAACCAAAGAGCCTTCCTTATGGAACACTAAGACCTTGGCGCTGGTCAAAAAACCCACGAAATTCCCGATCATGTTGTACATCGGCCGCCCGTTAAGCCTGGCAAAAGCCAAACCTAAAGTCGGCAGGCCGAATATGACGGCAGCGAAAATCAGCACAACAACGCTTTTGGTCAAGGTAAAAGCCAAAAAAATCAGCACGCCGCCGCCAAAAATCACCCCGAACTGCTTAACGGTAAGCGATCCGATAATTTTATCTTCCACTTCGGTAAATTGAGGTACGGGAAATTGCACCCAGTATATCAACCTCCCATTCCAAACGCCTTTTGCAGGCATGAGGAATTTTTGTAAGTTAATGTTATTTTTGTCATCATAATCGCAAATTATGGGCCTTTTAAGGCGTTTGGTCGGCGCCACTTTTATTTTTTTGAAACCGCTATTAAAATGCAAACTTCCACTAAACCTTTAAATTTATAGACAAACAAAGAAAAGTGGCGCTATGGGAGGTTGTATTACTGGGTTGCATATAGGTTCATTATAACACAAACTGTATGAATTTAAGGTATTTATAGGCAAATTATAGTGGAAACGCTCCGCTGAATTAACGCTGACTTAGTCCACCGAAGCTTTATGCGAAGGCGGATTGGTACGCTGATAGGTCGCTGAACCGCGGAGCTCCCCGCCTAAGATAGGCGGGGTGGCCGCGAAGCGGACGGGGCGGTATGAAACTGCGGAAAATCTACCACCTCCCCCCGACAAGTCGGGGTACTCCTCCTGTTCCAGGAGGAGAACTCCGCGGATCTCAAAGGATTCCTTCTCATACAAAAAATCTTTGACAATCTTTGACATTTCGTTCAACTTTAACTATCGGATTCAGCGTCATATCAGCGTACCTATCACCCCTCGACTTCGCTCGGGGTGACCCTGAGCATAGCCGAATGGGCCAGCGACCAATCAGCGGAACTACGCTCTACTGCGCAACATAATCAAAAAATCCACAAAGCGTTCAAAATCTTCTCCGGGCAGCTGCAAAGTGGCGACGCCTTGGGCTTTTCTGGCCCCTTCTTTCAGCCAAGCCACGCCGGTATTGATGTAAGCTTTATATAGAGGACTTTGCTCCAAACGAAAAACCACTTCGTGCGGCCCGTACTGGCTAATGAGCTTTTGGCATTTGCGGAACAGGGTGCCGGTGGCGTGTTTCTGTAAATCATCGGGCTTAAGGGCCGTAACATCGTTCAGGGTTTCCAATTTCATATTATCTCCCGGCTTTTCCTGCAAAATAATTCTCCCCGACGCGGAAACTGCGGAAGATGCCTGCTTGTTTGGTCCCGGGCCCGGCTCGGTCATTAGCCTGCTTTTCAGCGCGGCCGCGCTTGGCCCTTCGGAAAAATTTAATCCCGGCGCCAGGCCTTGTTGGGTGGCCGTTGTTTTCGCCGCCACGGCTCCCGAATCAGGTTTTTTATTCGGCTTGTACAGACCGGACTCTTCCTGATTCCACGGGGTGGGAGCCGGGCTAACCGCTTCCGCCTCGGCTGCGCTCGGGGCCACGGCGGAAGCGGCCTTGGCAGCCGACATCGCGGTTGACACGGCGGCGGCCGCCCCCTCGGCCATGCTCGGGGCGGCCCTGAGCTGTGCCGAATGGGCCGCGGGCTCATAACTGATTTTTGGCTGCGGCGGCTGCGAGGCCCCGATTGGAGCTGGCGCTGATAAATCCGCCTCGGCCGGCTCGCTCTTGCCTAAAATCGGAGAAGACTCCGACGGTCGCTGTATGGCCTTGACAACCTGCTCTAAATCGGAAAATTTTGCCGGTTCACCTTTATTCATGAAAATATTGATGGTGGTGCTGGCGGGTTGTTCGAGCTTGGGCGACGGCTTGGGCCTAGCTTCGGACTTTTTGTATTCCGATAACGGCTTTGGGGATGTTTTAGACGCGGCTAATTTATCAGTGTGCCCAGTCGCGCTTGCTCCAATTTTTGAAGAAGCCACAACAGTGCTTGGTTTGGAAAAATCTTTCTTGCCAGATATCAAAATATCGCCTGGCGGAATTTGCGGCGGGGGCGGCAATTCTTTTTCGGAAAAGATAGCCTTGAGCTTGCTCAAAAACGGCGACTCTTTTTTCGGCTCTATGGTTTTGCTTTCCAGACGGACTTGCGGAAGCGGCAATGATCCCGCAGACGGCGGAAAAGTCGCACCGCCGCCGCCATCTCGGCTTCGTTCGAGGCGGCCCTGAGCTTTGTCGAACGGGCCGCCCGCTTTGGGGAAATTGAGAATATGCTTAAAGGAAGGTCCGGGCCCCGGCTCCTGGGCAATCGGAAGTTTTTTTGGCGCGGGCGGAACCGGTCCCGCTCCAATTTTTGAGGATTTTACAATCGCGCTTGTGCTAGAAAGTTCTTTCTTTCCCGGCGTCAAAATATCATTTTGGGAAAATTGGGGCGAGGCAAGCGGCAATGGCTTGGCGGTCGGAACGGTTGATTTTGGAATCGCCGATGGAATCGCCGGCCGAACTTGAGCCAAAGACACGCCCGCCTGTGTAAGTTTTGCTTCTTGACTCTTGATTCTTGATTCTTGATTCTTGTTTGCGTCTTCTAAAATCCGCTCCAATTCCAACAGCTGCCGGTCGTTCATCAAATCCACCAATTCCAGCCACTCGCTCTTTTCCGCGGACGTCAAAACCGCCGTAGTTTTAATTAGGTTTTGGATTGTTTGGATATGTTCGCTTTGCATGTAACACTATTATAATTAATCCGTCTTATTTATTGTAACTGGTTAGTTTTCGCAGGAAATGGCGCAATAACTTCTGGAACAAGAAGTAACGCACATCCGAAAGGCAAAAGGGCTAAGTACGATGGTTTTCGGGAATACTAAAAGGTATTGTTCCAAACGCGGGTGCAATAAACTGAATCACCCCATGTTCACCAAGGCGGAATGAGGCAACTGCAGAAGCTAACATTTCGCCGGACATGTCGGACAAGCGGCGCAGGTTGAACGCCAGTCCACGCGACCAAAGGTAGGCCTTTGGAAACGTCAAAAATAAAAGCTGAAACAACCCCCGATTCGCGAGTATATCCAAACCTCGTTTTCCTGTGAAAATTAACCAGTTATGAATGATAATTTTTCTCATAATCTTAAGCTAAATTTTTGACTTGACAGTTTTATAATTTATGCTACTGTATATATACAGGTCTTCGGCCCGTGGTTCATATACCACACTTGCGGAAGATCTGGCAAAAGGCTTTCGGCCGTGGCTTGCAGTTCCTGCAACCACAACTTGGCGGAAGGTCTTTTAAGTTTCTGGAAATACCGATATAAAATGTTTTTGATCGGTTCTTTTATCTTCTTTAATTTGAACATAAAACATTTCCCCTTCCTTACTTAAACCGGCAAAACGATGCAGTATCTCTTTATTGGTCATAGGATTTTGAAACGAGTAAGGTTCAACTCTTGAGTTAGCTATTAAATCCAAAGCGCAGTCGTAAAACTTTAGCCTCCTTGCTTTATCACGAATGTTATTTTTGTTATGTAGATGATTCCAGAAGTAATCCAAAAATATTTTGTCGGTATCAAAATAAACCGAACGGATATAAGGTTTTCGTTTGCTGTTTTTCTTTAATTTTTTATAGGCCGCAAAAGCTTGGGGAAAAAGCTCTCCATAAGTTGTGCCGGCAAACTTTTTAACTTTTGATTGAAAAATTTTCATTTAATATTCGACTTCTGCTTAAAAAGCATTTTGTCATTTTTGCTCATTTATGCCTGCCCTGAGCTTGTCGAAGGGTCAATTTTGTCATTTCTTTTCGTCTTCTCCTCCAACCCCCGCAGCTTCCGATCAATTTCCTGCTGCAGATACTGTTCGGCTTTGGACCGTGCTTCAGATTTTTGCTGGATGTAATTTACGGTTGTCGCCGGAGGTTGCGTTCCGTGTTCTTCCGCGCCTGCCCCGTAGCGTGCCGATTTATCGGCTCTGCTATCGGGGTTAGATTCCGTGTCGTTCCGCGCCTTTGCCATCTTCGCCGCCAAACTTTCCGCGGTAATCGTCGCCGGAGGAACCGATTTTTTATAGTTAGGCAACACAACACCCAAACTTACCCCGGGCCCGAGCTCTTCACTTTCCTTCTTTTCCAAGGATGGAGCACTTCTTGACTCCTGCTTTTTGACTCCTGCTTCCTGTTCTTTGCTTCCACTATCCGCGTGTATATCCGCGGCTGCAGTCGGGATCCGCGTTTGATCCGCGGCAGCCATAATCTCCTCCATCCCCACCTTCCTCGCCGCCGGCTGATTCCCCGGCGTCGGCACCGATGGAGGCGTTGGCTTTAAGGTCTTTAGAGGCTGCAGCTGACTACTGGACTCGTAAAGTTCTTTCGGCATCGTGGCTCTAGTCGCATTCATAGCCGGGCCGATATCTTGGGTCTGCCCTCTTTCATCCGGCTGATTATCATAAATTATCTCCGGCCCCGGCGGCGGGAATAACAGCCAATCGTAAATTTCCAAAATTTGTTTTAATACTTCTTTATCTTCCTTATCAAGCTTATTAGCATCCTTATTGGAGTCTAAAAAATTAATTTGGTTGAATTTGGAACGTCCGGCTGTTAAATTCTGCTCACTATTATAGCTCTTCAGCCAGTTGCCTAACTTTGGCGCAACGCTTTCTTTTCCAATAAAATATCTCTCTCGCCGATATTTTCCTGGTTATGTTCCATGGAATACGACCAACTGCGGCGTAATTCTTTGTCCGGACCCAGTCCGAATTCAAGGGGGTAAATTATCCTTTTTAAACGTTCCGAAACGTTCACTCCCAGCTTTAACGAACCAACCAAACTGCTCGCCAAAAGATTTTGGCTTTGCTTAAGCGGCATGGCCGGCAAAGCCTTCCACGACAACTGCCACAAAATTACCATAAGTTGATTATACGCATCCCGATTCTCTTGCAAGTACTGCAAATTTTCTTTGATTATTGCGTCAAGCTGCTGATAAAATTCCAGCGCGGTCCCCGGTTCCAATTCAAACATCGTATCATTGGCTATTTGGGATAGCTTATCTAAAACGCTTTGGTCAGCCAAAGCTTCTACATCTAACAAAAATAGATTTTTGAAATTTAGGACGTAAGCTAAACTAGACATGATTGCTTCTTTATATTTATGGACTCATATGATCAATAAACAATTTTTCAGCGGCAGCCAAATTAGCAGCTGCTGCTGGGTTATGTGGATCAGTAAAGGTTTTTGCTAATTTACTAGCTGCGCCTAAACGTCCAGCCACTGCGGCAATCTTTGTCCTTACTACTGCGTCAAAGTCAGCTCTGGTTACTGCCCGATTTGCAGTTGTGGCTCTATCAAAAGCCTGTCCTGCCAATGGCTGAAACTCTTTCCTTAATTCTGATATTTCCGCTGGCGTAAAATTATACTTTTTATCCATTCTAGAAATTACGGTCATAGGATCATATTTTTCTGAATATTCATCCTTAACCTTTTTGTATATTTCGTCCTTAATTGCAGTAACACGTGCTGGCGGTGTAGCAGGCAAAACGCCAGCAAGATTCGCTTCTAGGGCTGCCGGAGAAATAGTGCCTGCATAAGCGGACTCAATAGCATTATCTATAACCTTACCTTGTATTAAAGCTTCTTTTTCGTCTTTAACGAGACCCAAAGTTTTACTATCAAGTACTTCGGTAGACACAGTCTTAATGACTGGCGTTACGGTAACTGTGGTATCACCCAAGTGGGTAACAGGACCTGTTTTACCTGCCGCATCTAATTTTACTACTTTAATTCCTTTGACCTCGGAAGGCTGCATATTGGTTAACTGGGCATACATGGTGCGCACAAAATCCGGATTTTCTTCATACAACCTCTGGATGCGCTTTACGTCAAGATCGTCTTTGACAATAACCGCGCCGGTATTTTTATCAATGTCCTCGCTCAAAATCCATTCCTTAGACCTTCCCTGTGAAAAACTCGCTTGCTGTAGTGTGGCACCGTCAAACATTGACAAAACGCCCTGCTGGTACTCATCAAGGTCACCACTAACTCTGCCGTACATTTGATCATGAATTTCGTTTTTGTCCTTAAAATTTCCGCTACCGTCCAATTCCGCCCTCAAAGTAACCATATTGTGAGGCGCGATCTGCGAACGCGCACGACCGCTAACTTTTTTCAGCTCACCCACGGAATAACCAACCTGCCAGGTATTTTTTAATTTGCCTCCTTTGATTATTCTGCTGCCGACGCCTTCGGCATCGCCAACTGACTCCATGCCCCGTTTAAACTTCCCCGTATCATTATCAAAATATGCATGCCCTAAATATTCATAATGGCCGGTTGTCTTGCCTAATTCCTCCAAATCTTCAGCCATTAAGCGTTGAGCTTGTTCGTCTTCCCCTAAATAACCATACAAAAATCGGTTTAAAACTTCCGCACTATAAAAAGTTCCGTCTTTATCGGCATATTGACTGGCAAAATGATTTTTTCTAAGCAAGTCGTCCATATAACCTTGCTTGGCAGCCGCCAAGACAATGGCGCGTCGTCTTCTTTTGCCCTCTTCCCCACCAAGTTTTTCGGCGTCCATTGCCGCAGACATTAAACTTTCTTTACGCATAGTTGAATAATCCTGGACCAAAGCATTTTCATCCTTTCTTTCCGCAAACTGCCGGTAAGGAATTCTAATGTGCGCGTGCCCAAAGCCAGCTTTCCAAGGACGATATTCCGTAGTTAAAAACCGTTCGGACATTTCCCGACCGCCAGCGGTAGCCGTGCCTTCCGCTTGATGTTTTAATTCTTCCGCACGAGCCTGCCAGCCTTTAAAAAATGCGTCGGGATTACTAAGTAAAAAACCTGTTTTTTTCCAAAAACCCGGCATATGCGAACCTTCCTGCTCCAACAGACCGGCTCCGATTTCCTGCCTTTTTCGGTTTACCCAACCCAACCCACGTTTGCCCAGCCAGCCCGCGCTAGCAAACGGCGCCAGCAGGCCTTTTTTGCCCCAGGTGGCGGCGACGTTGCCGCCGATGACGCCGAGCTTGTCGGCTACCATTAGCGCGGCAAACAGGAATACCAGCAAAATTATATTGCTCGCCGACAAAAACACGAAAGACGCAAAGCTGCTGCTTCCCAAAGCGGTGGAATCAACTTTTAAATAATTCAGCACGCCGTTGTTGGTTTGCATATTGGCAATGTAAGCCGCGATGTTCAGCAAGAACGCCATAATCGGGGTAAAGAAAGCGTACTTGATAAAATTACTCCACCACATACTCCGGTACTGGGTAGTCGTAGGCAAAATCCCGGCCACGTAAGCAACCGGCGAAACCATCAACAAAATCCATAACATCACCATCCTGATTACCAAAAATACGGTAATGGCGAGAAATACCAAAAAACTTCCGATGGACATGGCCAACAAAAACAACTGCTGGACCGTAGTGCTAAAATATCCCTGGGAAATATTAAAATTCCAGGCTTGGGACATATTTTGCACCATTAAATTTTTGCCCAAGCTGCGGATAACATCCACGTTATTGGGCAAAAATTGGTTTTGCGCCGTGTCAGCCACGCCCAAAATCGCCTGGCCAATGACCAAACTGAAATTCACCAGCAGTGCCGCAATAATTAATTGCACTAAAAGATGTTTATACTGGTAGCTTTCCACCCGAAACAGCGTGCCCATGGCAATGGCAATAATGGCCACAATGAACATAATATTGCAGGCGTTGCGCACCACAATCCAGGCCGGGTAAATTACGCCCACGAATGTATCGGTATAAGTGTGGATTTGCAGCATAGCCTGCATCATCGGCGCCAGCAGATTGTAAAACAAAAAATAAATAAACTCGCCGATAATCCCCAAAAGAGTGCCGAGAATTCTGTTGATTAGACCAATCAAGTCGCTACCGCCGGCACTAGTGCTGCCGCCAGAAGAAGTAATGGTGCCATAGCCAGGAACACAACTTGGCGGCGTGCTGGTGCCGTTATTGACTTGGCCTACACAAGCCGGCGGATTGCTGGATGTATCATTCTGTTTGTCAGTGCTGTTAGCATAAAGCTCAACAAATAACGGTGCTCCACCGGCAAAATTTGTAGCCCAATCCGATGATAAAGTCGTGCTAAGCTTCATATCAGGATAGACAAAAATTTGATTTAGGCCAGGGGAACCGGTCGGATTGTTAATATCCCTTTTTTTGGTAATTCCCAAGTATTGGAATTGATCTGGACTAATAGTTAAGGTGTCTGTATAAACAGGACTTCCTGCTGTAAAAGTTGTCAAAGAACTTGGCTGCCAAGTTTGAGTACCCACATTGCTTTGACAACGCTGGTATGAGCCGCCAAGAATCACGCTTATGTTCACATTCTTACAAAAATTTGTCGTATCTTGGGGCGTTATGGTAACCCCGAAACCTAAAATATCAGGGTTTTTCGCTACCCCGGGAAAATAAAATTCGTCCGCGCCGCTCCCATTAGGGTTAGCCTTTATGTCAGGCGGATTATTCAAAGTAATAACAACCTTCAAAGTTATAGTATCGGTCGGAGTGATTTTAACAAGATTTCCCTTCTGAAGATTTCCGTTTGGGTCTGGAACATAAGTATCAACGGATATGTTAACATTGCTCGTATTACATACTCTCATACCACTATTAACATCTGGCGAACGGCTTCCGGAACAATCCGTGCCCGGTCCTATACTAAGAGCCTGGGCATTATTATCTAAAGGCAGCAAAAAACCGCCTGCCAGGGTCAATAGCAGGATTGCCAAAACGCAATAGGCCGGCAGGGCTCTAAATTTTGATTTTAGTTTCTTCAAAAGAGTGGAATTTGTTAAGAATCCCGCCTATATTTTGCTTATCTCCCTCAATTTTCCATAAAGCCGATATCATCCCCAAAACTTCAGCAAATATTGGCCTTTTGACTTATCCAGATGACCGAATTATACCACAAATAAATTTAAAACACAAAATCCGGCCAAACGGCCGCCCTTAACGAACAAAAAGATCCCGAGTTATCCTCAGGTTGCCAAACTTACGATACTTTTCGCTCTTCCTCGGCCGCCAGACCGGCAAAGTTCAATTTTTAATGATTGCATTTTAGACGGCCGTCTAAAATGCAATCATATATTACCTCAAATTAAAATGCCGCTTTAAATCTTTATCACTATCCATTTCCTCAACTTTTAAAATCCTAATATATTGGATCAGCTTACTTTCCCGCAAATAGGTTATCGCTTCTCTGTTCAAAGGATAAGGGCTAATGAACACGCTGGCCTGCAAACCTTTAAAACTATTTTTCTTGAGCAATATTCTAAATTCATTGCGCTTCTCTCTCGCATCCTCGGGGATATCAAATATTACCAATCTCCACTTGCCGTCCCACTTCCCGTGACAGTTAACGCCCTGTTTGGCTTTTAGCAATAAAGTTTCCAACTGCCCCTTATGAGTAAGTTTTATAAATTTCTCGCCCGATGTATCCTTGTAAATTTTTATAATACCCCGCCTCTCCAAACTGTTTAAGGCGCTGGCAAAAGTGCGATAAGGGACTTTGCCGAAAAACAATCTTTTATAATAACCCATTTTGGATTCAAACGGCCGCGGCAGCATATCCACCGCGGTAAATAGATATAACAAAATTTGCGCCGTTACCGTTAATTTCCTTTTTGCCATATTTGTTCTCAATCAATGTTAGTGCTTTATATTATCATTATGACTGCTTTTTAGACGGCCGTCAAATAATCAATCATCATTTAAAGCAAAATTCAAAACCCAGGGGCTTTCCTCTGGGTTTAGTGTTTATCGATTTAAATATGCTTACGATTACTATCTCGGATGCAAAGCCACTGCCGGGCCGCGGATGTCCAAAGGCGCGGCCATGGTAAAGGCGCCGGCGACGGCCGGAGCGTTAGGATTGGAATTGTAAGACTGTTGAGTGGCGGCGGGTGAGATATATGTAGTGGCCGTGCCTAAACTTTTACCCGTGGCGTCGTAAACAGTCAAAACGTAATTGGTGTAGGAGGTCGGGCTTACTGTCATACTGCCGGTAAGCGGCTGCCGCGGGTTCGGACCAACGGGATTAGTGCTGCTCACAATTATCACATAGCTGGCCGTAGGCAATTTCATAGTAAAAATCTGCCAGCTCAAAGTCGCGCTGCTACCCGCGCCTTGGGTGGAGTTAAACAAAACTCCGCTGCCCTCGGCGCTGGCTATGGCCGCGTTGCTGATAGTTTGGACGGTGGCCCCCGTGGTCGCGCTTATAGCCTGGCCAATGGCCATTTTTTCATTGACTGTGGAAGAATTGCCCGTAATCCCGCCCAAAATCATACTGGAACCGATTTGCGTGGCAATGCCGCCAATCGCGCTCAAGAAACCGGGCAGGTTATTGCTGTTATATTGTGAAATATTCGCGCCCACGGCTTTAAACATCGCGTCAATACCCTGGTTAACCAGAACGGCCGGCGAAGCGACCGCCTCGCACATCACTATGGCCATAGTGCCTTCGGTGTTGTTGCCGCCGCCCACGGCGGCGTTACTGACGCTATTTTGTCCGCTGACGGTGTAAGGCACGTTATTCCAGGCCGCCAGCGCCGAATTATAATCCGCTTGGGCTCTTGCCAAATCGGCGACCGGAACATTCTGGCCCAACGCCTGGGCCTGCTGCAAATTAGTCAATAAAGCCTGGCGGTTGGCCAGCTGGTCAGAGGCGGCTTTTGTCTGCGTATCAATCTGTTTTTGTTGGGACAAACTGCCGGCGCAATTGACCGGCGCTTTATAACCGTTACCCTGGCTAATCTGCAATTGGGCATGCGCCACCGAATTAGCATGGGACGCGTCAACGCCAACAACAAAAGCGGTCTGCACATAATAAGGATTGTTGCTAGTCGCTCCAACGGCAGCCATCTTGGCGTAATAATTCGGGTCGCTGGTGCTTAAGGTCATCGGCTGAAAACCCAGATTCTGATTTATCTCCGTATAAATTCCCGGCTGGATTTGCGACCGCAATATCGGATTTGTCAAAATCGCCCGCGCCATCAGCTGATCCTGCGAACCCGGAAAATTATCGCGGATAAATTGGTTGTCGTACGCCAGCGTGGCCAAGGAATCGGTGTAGGCTTTGATGTTGGCGATTTTATAATTATTCACCAGCTTATTCACCAGCTGATCGGCCACGGATTTGGTGGTGTTGATTAACACGGTAATCATCAACGCCTTCCAAACACTTTGGCTGGCAACGTTATATCTAGCTTGGGCGGTTTTGAGTTTATCATTATAAGTTTGGATGTCAGATCTCATCTGAGTCACTAATTGCTGTTTTAACGTGCTAGTATAAGTATTAGGAGCCGTTAGCTTATCCAAAGTTGCCATCAAAGCAAGCATACCTGGGCACAGAGGCAAAAGCGGAGTATTTAAATAACTGTTATAAGCTGTAACCTCTAGTTGCAATTGCGCAGCTAGTGCTCCCCCGCCGCCGATAATTGCAGAAAACGAAAAACCAAGCGAGGCGGCGTTATCGGTAGCCTCAAAACCCTTTATATCAGCGGTACAAGCCGTATAAGAAGTCTTTATGGTAGTAAATGCCCCATCAAAAAGGCTATTGGCAGCAATTGAACCAGTGTCATTAATTGGCACCGGGTTTAACGAACCTGCGGCGGTATTAACAAAAGCCAAGGCAAAAGCCGGCCAGAATGCTAATTGGCTAAAAATTAAAAACGTGATAACTATTTTTTGAAACTTATTGGCCTGCATTGCCGTCGTCTAAAGATGAACCGGTTAAAGAATTATCCTGGCTTGCCGTTACCTCGGCAGACTGGATATTTGTCGGCGTGCCGTCCGGATTAACATACAAAGTCGCGTCAGGATCCAGCGTCGGATATTTTTGCGCCACCACGGCGCTTTCCGCTTCCAAATCCTGCTGGCTTTTTAAAAATTGCTGCATATCTTCGTTAACCAAATCCGAATTCTTGTCGCCCTGGGTAAAATTCTGCAAAAGACTTATGGAAGAATTATATTGGATGATTTTTAATTTTTGCAGTTTAACCAAACTTTGTGGCACGGCAAGCTGCTGCAAAGCGTCGCGGACCGCGATTATTTTTTGCGCCTGTTGGTTAATCTGGTTCTGGTCGCCCGAGGTCAAAGCCGCGCCGAACGTCGCGTCGCCAATGGAGCCGCTTTCAATCTTTTGCGCGGCCGTAAAATATGTTTGCGCGTCCGCGTCCGAATCCGGCACCTGGTTGACTTTAATGTCATCCAAAGACAGCGCCACGCCTTGGGTGCTGGCGGCCAAAACCTGGCCCATATCCACCGGCACCACGGTGCCGTCGTCCTGGATAATGCTCGGCCCCTGGTTGGTGCTCGCGCCTAACACCGCGGGCTGGGGCTGGTCTTCGGGCGGCGTAACGTAAGCGTAATAACGCGGCGCGTCCGCGCTCGCCGTTTGCGCGTCGCTTTGGTGAAATTGCAAAACCGCAAACAACTGCGGATTCTTCATCCAGGAAATCCCCAAAAGCAAAACCGCCACCGAGAGCACCAAACTAAAATGGCCTAAATGGAGACTCGATTGAGTTTGAGTATTTTGAAAATTTACGCTGTCCATACTTTTGTTTTTATTTTTTCTTACGGGACAATCATCTTACTTAAATAAACTGGTACCGATACTTATGAGCATTGGCAAAGGACAAATTTCCGGATCCAGGCTGGGTATGGCATAGCCCACCATAAATTCCCCGGCGTGCGTGTACGGAAAACCATTAGTTAAGTAAGAAGCGTCCCATTCGTCATAAGGAGGGCCTATAGGAGGTTCAGTCGGCGGCATATCCCATTGGTATAATCCCCAATTACTGCCGTAAGGACCGACAATCCCGATTACCGCCCCGCAGTCAGGCGTAAAAGTTAAGGTATCGCAATCCCCTAATCCGGCGGGCGGGCAAGCTCCGGGAGCAATTATTCCTCCCACACCGCTCGGAATAAAAGCTGAAGTTTGCGCGTGAACTGGCATAATGCTTACTAAAACAGTCAGTCCAACTCCGACTCCGATCAAAACAATCGGGGCAAAAAATGCCGCAATCGCCTGAAAAAACTTGTAATGATGCTGCCAGTCAGTTTTCATTTGCTTTGCTTGATTTTATTTGTGTTTCACGGAACCAAAAAATGCATTATTCCAAGAAAATATCAGCCTGGCCCATAAGAGCCAAACCGTAAACAAACCCTGCCAATTGTCATTTGTTCCCCGCCAAAATTTAGCTTTTTGCTTGTTTTGTTAGCTAAATTTAGGCGGGTAAATTTTGGTTTCCTGTATCTTTTCCGAACTTCTATATATATTATAGCACATCCCACGAAATTTTGCAATAGCCAACTTTACGGATTACGGATAGAATACGGCTATACGGATTTTTTTGCTAAATCTCGCGTAGCATGGTCAAAATTCTAAATAAACATATCGGTTTGCCGCTGCTGTTTTTGCTTTTAGCCGCTGGCTGCGCCAAGCAATCCCCCGCTCCGCCGGTTGTTGTACCTGATAAAACAGTTTCGCTTTACAATCACCAAATAAAAATATCCGATCAAACTTTAAACGTGCAAATTGCCACGACATCCGCTGATATGGCAGAGGGGTTGTCTGATCGCGAATCAATGGCATACGATGATGGTATGCTGTTTGATTTTTCCGCCGGAGGCGGATCCGCCTCCGGCGGAGGCAACGGCATCAAACCCGCCTTCTGGATGCCGCGCATGCATTTTGATTTGGATTTGATTTGGATAAACGACGGCAAAATCATCGGCATCACGCCAAACGTGCCGGCGCCAAAATCCCTGAGCGATAAGTTGACCCTCTACTATCCGCCGGCGATGATTGATCAAGTTCTGGAAGTAAACGCGGGATGGAGCGACGCGAATAAAATAAAAACCGGAGATGAGGTCCGGTTGGGAAACTGATTTAGATTGATTGGTAAACGAGGACGACTGCGGAGCCTTCTCCCCTTTCATAAGCAATACTGCGGGTGAGGGGAGATGTCGCCGAAAGTCAAAAGGATAAAATCGCTTTCGGTGACAGAGAGGTGGTTCCCGAACGGGAGCCACCTCTCTGTCCCTCAGATGCATTCGGGACATCTCCCCTCATTCTCGATGAGTGCCTATGAAAGGAGAGAAGGCTCCGCAACAATCCCTTTAAATTTTTTTACTCAAATCAATCCACTGCGCAATACTCAGCTCCTGCGGCCGGGCCGCGGGATTTATTTTGGCGGCTGATAAAATTTTATCAACCCGTCCTTTTTCCAAACCCAAATTATTCTTCAACGTGTTGTGAAGCTGTTTTCTTTTGCCGGCAAAGCAGGCGCGCAAAACACGGAAGAATTGTTTTTCATCGGCAAAATTATATTTTGGTTTCGGATGGATATCAATCCGCACAATCGCGCTATCCACTTTGGGCTGCGGATAAAAACTTTTTGCCGGCACGATTTTAACCAACCGCGGCTCGCCGTAAAGCTGAACGGAAATCGCGAGCAAGGATAAATCCCCCGCCTTAGCCGCCAAGGTCTGTGCCACTTCTTTTTGCGTCAAAATGGTAATGCTGGTCGGTTTAATTTTCGCGGCCAGTAACATCCGCAAAATTTTTCCGGTAATGTAGTACGGGATGTTGGCGGCGACCTTATAGGACACAGTATTCCCCTCCTGGGACAGGAGGGGTGTCCCGACTTGTCGGGACGGGGTGGTAGCTGCCCCCGAAATACCACCTCTCCCCGCTTCGCGGGATACTCCTCCTATATTAGGAGGAGATGACTGCAGCTGATTTAGTTCTTTCAAAAAATCAAATTTTAAAGCGTCCGCAATTTCAAAACGGAAATTTTTATGATCTTTCTTTACGGCTTTTAATATCGGCAAAAATTTTGGGTCTTTTTCCACGGATAGCACAAATCCCGCGCGTTCGCATAACAGCCGCGTTAAATTCCCAATGCCCGGACCGATTTCCAGAATATTGTCAGCCGGTGTGATTTCCGCCGCCTCAACAATTTCGTCCAACACATCATCGTCAACCAAAAAATTCTGCCCATAAGTAAAATTGGGTTTTAAACCATAGCGCTGGAGTAAATTTTTGAGCTTATCAATATTCATTGGTTTAGCATTTAGTAGTTAGCATATAGCATTTAGGCGAGAATACAAAACCCCTATCTGCTAAATGCTAACTGCTATATGCTTTTTTAATACTCCATCTCTTCCACCGTAATCCCGCCGTCAACGGCATCATTTAAATAAATTTCTTTGGCTGCCCCCAAAAGCTGCAAATTTTCTTTGGGCAAAACGCGCAAAATGCGGGAAGGGCGGCCGGCCTGCACATTGCCAAAAATCCTGCGATGTTGCGCGTACACCAAAAACAAGCGCTTGCGCGCGCGCGTGAGCCCGACGTAAGCCAAGCGCACCTCTTCGGCCAATTCTTTTGGATCCAGCAAACTGCGCGAGTGCGGCAAAATCCCCTCTTCCAGCCCCACGAAAAACACGTTGTCAAATTCCAAACCCTTGGCGCTGTGAAGCGTCATTAAGGTTACGCTGTCCTGATGTTCGTCCTTGGAATCAATTTCCGAAAGCAAAGCCACTTCCTCCAAAAGCGCCTGCGCGCCTTCGCGCCAGGGCAAGTTGCCAAACTTGGCGGCCACGGTCCACAGCTCTTCCACGTTTTCCCAGCGGCTCTCGCCCTGCTCCGAACCGTCGCGCAAAAACTTTTCGTAAGCCGAACGCCTGGTTATGGCCTTCATCAGTTGGGGCAAAGTCGCGGTTTTCGGCAGTTCGGATAAATCTTCCAGCGTGGCAAAAAAATCCTGGGCAGATTGCCATTGTTTGGGGGGTAGCTGGACGTCTGCCAAAGCGATTCGGAAGTCGGAAAGTCGGATGTCGGAATCCGATTTTCCGATTTTCCGATTTTCCGACGCCGCGCCGTTAACATTCCTCTGATTAAAATCCAATATGAAATCTCTAATCGTTAAGTACGATTTATCCCCAATTCCCCGCGGCGGCTCGTTAATGACGCGTTTTAAAGACACAAAATCGCGGAAATTTAGGAGCAGCCGCAAATAAGCCAACACGTCCTTAATCTCCTTGCGCTCGTAAAATTTTAAGCCGCCGACAATCTGGTACGGGATCGCCGCTTGAATGAAAACTTCTTCCAAAGCGCGGCTCTGGGCGTGCGTGCGGTAAAGCACGCAAAATTCCTTTAGGCTGTCATGTTTGGACGGCAGTTGCGGCAAAAGGCTTTGGCCCAATGTTGAATACTGCCCCTGCATTTTTCTGGCTTTGATAAATCGATCAAGGATAGAAAAAGGTTTTGGTTCGGCTTGGCTATCATCGGTTTCATATTCTAATTCATCGGATGAAGGCACGCCACGGCGTGCCTCTACGGCAGATAACCTGATTATTTGTTTTGCCACAAATTCGGCTTCCGCGCGTTCGTCCTCCGCGCCGTATAGAATAACTTTCTCGCCGGAGGAATTTTTCGTCCACAAAGTTTTGGGTTTTTGCTCGCTGTTTAGCTCAATGACTTTTTGCGCGGCCGCCAAAATGTTTTGCGAGGAACGATAGTTTTGCTCAAGCTTGATGATTTGGCATTCGGGAAAATCCTTTTCAAAGTTTAAAATGTTGCGGATGTCCGAACCACGGAAGCCGTAAATGCTCTGCGCATCATCGCCAACCACAAAAAGCTGGTGATACTCGCCAAGCAGCTGAAGAAGCGCGTATTGGGCAAGGTTGGTGTCCTGATACTCATCCACCAGAATATAACTGAACTGTTTTTGGTATTTGCGCAGGACTTTGTCGCTACCCTGCAAAATTTTAACCATTAACATAAGCAGGTCGTCAAAATCCAGAGCGTTTTGTTTATACAAAGAATCCTGGTAGCGCGCGTAAACTTCCTGAAGTTTTTCCGCAAAAGGATTATCCAGGCCCAAATCCAATTCCGCCGGCGTTTGCAAAAGATTTTTAGCGCGGGAGATCAAAGCGGCAAACAAAGACGGGGGCAATTTTTTGTCCAAACGCAACTCATCACAAATTTCCCGCAAAACTTTTCTTTGGTCTTCGGTGTCAAAAATCACAAAATCTGAACCATAACCCAAAGCCGGAATTTCCTTGCGCAGCAATCTGGCGCAAACGGAATGGAATGTACCCATGGTTAAACTTTCGCCCCTCGACTCACTCGGGGCGACCCTGAGCTTGCCGAATGGGTCGGCAGCCGATTTATATCGGGCAAGCAACACGCTAACCCTTTCGCGCATCTCCTTAGCCGCTTTGTTGGTAAAAGTCAAAGCCAGAATATTTTCCGACCGCACCAGCTTTTGCTCTATTATATACGCAATGCGGTGGGTCAAAGTCTTTGTCTTCCCGCTCCCCGGCCCGGCCAGCACTAAAACCGGCCCGAGCGGGGCCGTGACTGCCTGTTGTTGCCTGTCGTTTAAAGATGATAAATCCATATTACTTTGTCCACTGATGCACAGATAACACTGAATGCACAGATATAGAATTTTAAAACTGCAGCATCTGTGGAATCGGTGAATCTGTGGACAATAAAATTATAGCACATACCAGGTTTAAAAAATTTTGCAAGCTCGTTTTGCTAAATTTGCTTTAAAATAAGCCAAGAAAATAAAACCTACTGGACTTATGGGCAAAATCGGCCGGTTGTGGATGAAACCCTTGCTTATGGATTTTGCATCAACTAAACTATATGGGAGACATCAAAGAAATATTAAAATATATAGCGATAAAGGCCGGATTTACCTAGCACCTTCCCTGAAATTTCAGCTTACTACAGGGAAGGATTGGTATGACAGTTACTTTTCCTGCGGGATGTAATTCTCCCCAGGAAGGTGCTGGGTTTATTGGGAAAAATCGGGTTTTACTGCCGACAAACGCCTCTATATATTATTACTTTGCGCCAAAATTTATATCTGCCTATCAAAAAGCGCCAAGTAAGGAGTTAACATTCCGACTATTGCCGCCTGGCGGGCCAGGCTAAAAAAACTTTCTTTCCGGATTGCCTTTTTCTTCCAGTACTACGTTAAAAAAAATCTCTATCTCCTCAAAAGACGCGCTCCGCATTTTAAGCGCGTGCATGTTAACGCTTTCCCGGCCACCCACTTAAAACGGCTGGATATTTTTGATTTTGCCATGAAGTTTTCCGGCGAGCTGCTCATTTTGATCCTGGCTCTGGGTGTCGCCATTATGAACCTGCACTTTTTCGGTTTTGGCAGCTCGCAATATTTTAACGACCAAAGCTTTGCCGCAGATTTATTGTCCAAACACCAATATTTGAACAGTAAACTTGCCGCCAAGAACAGCGCCACGATTACCATGTTCACGGCCACCAGCCTGATTGAGCGGGTCCAGGCCGATGATTTTGCCGGTTTGGACCCGTCCGCCGTTCCCGATTCTTCCGCAAACGGCTTTAGCGCGACCTTTACCGACAACGGCATTGCCGCGCCCAGCCCCGACAGCATCAAGGCCATGGTTACCAACGTCGCCAAAAAAGTTTACACCACCCGGCCGGGCGACAGCCTAAAAAGCATCGCGGCCGCAAACGGCATTTCGGTCAACAGCATTCTCTGGAGCAACCCCGCGCTTACGTCGGACACAATACAGCCGGACTGGGATTTGATTATTCCGCCGGCCAACGGCGTCGCGGTAACCGCCGACAGCAATACCACCCTGCCGGACTTGGCCGCCAAATATAATCCGTTAAAATACAGCAGCGACAAAAAAGCGCGGGATGCCTCGGCCGCCCAATTATTGGAAACGATTATTTCCTACAACGGCCTGGACAGCGCCGAAGACATCAACCCCGGCGACTATTTGTTCATCCCCGACGGCGTGCTGGCCACGGCGCCGACCCCGCCCGCGCCGCCCAAAACGCCCAAAGCCAAATCGGGCGCATCCGGAGGCAGCCCGGACATTGTCACCAGCATCAGCAGCGGCTACGACGGCGACAACCACTACTTCCCCATCGGCTACTGCACCTATTACGTGGCCAGCCGCATGAAAATTACTTTCGGCGGCAACGCCAAAAACTGGCTGGCCAATGCCCGTGCCAGCGGTTACGTTACCGGCTCGGAGCCGGCCGCGCACGCCGCGGTGGTATTTACCAACGCGCCGGGAGAATATTACGGGCGCTACGGCCACGTGGGCTACGTGGAGTCGGTTAACGGCGACGGCACCATCACTATTTCCGAAATGAACTACGACCACTATAACCGCGTTGACACCCGCACGCTCTCCGCCAACGACCCGGCCATCCACGGGTATATTTATCCCTAAGCGCGCAGCAACATTATCCCCCTCCCCAAGATATGGGGAGGGTGCCCGAGTGCATCCGAAGGGCAGGAGAGGTTGATGACTTTCCCCGGAAAGTCATCAGCTATTCTAAAAACAAAACCTCGGCCAGCCCGAGGTTTTAAATTTGACGATCTGTTTTGACGATCTGTTCAGATAACTATTTTCAATCCTTGATAACAATATGCCGGGTTTCATCCTTATTCATTATACATTATACATACTTAATTCTGCACCGTGCCGTTTTGGCCGGCTTGCCCCGAGGCGCTGTAAGTGGTCAGGTCGTCAGCCGAAGCGCTGACGGTTTGGTTGGTAAAAGTGTCGGTGGCGCTGAATCGGATGTTGGTAATTAAGCTGGGGTTGGTTCCGGCCTGCGAGGCCGAAGGAAGCGATCTGATGCCGAACTGCAGCGTCCTTGCCGCGCTAAACTGGCCGCTGTGCGCCGGAAGCGGCCCGACCTGCCAGGTAAGTTTGTTGGTGGAGGGGTCAAACTGCGCCCGGCCGGCTTCCGCGGAATTGACGCTGCCGGCCACAAAACCGCCGGCGCCCAGAGGAATAAACGCCATTAAAGTGCCGCCGGTAAAATCGTCGGTAGTATTGGTTAAAGTAAAAATTGCGGTATAAAGCGTCGGCTTGCCGACCTGGGCGGCATCTGGCCGCTTTGGTAATTTAAAGCCGAGGTCAAACTCACCGGCCCGGCAATCTTTAACGTCAGCTCATTGCCCGGAAAATAAGCATCGTACTCGTTTGATTTAATTTTAATGTCGCTGACCACGGTTAAATTTTTGGATGAATCGCGCGTGGCCGGATTTTTCAACCTGACGGAAAAATTCAACTGACCGGAATCGCTGGGGTTCAAACTGGCCAAGTTGGACACGGAGGAAGCGTTCCACAAAATAGTATTGTTGCTTACCTGGCCGCCTTCGGCTTGGGCCGTGCCGAAATCCACGGCTTTGGAATTTAAAGTCAAAAGAATATTCACGCCATTGGCCACCACGCTGGAATTATTCTGGTATTTGATGTTAAACCTCAGGGTATCACCGGGGTTAACCACATCGTTGCCGTTTAAGTTGGCTATTTCCTGGCTCACGCAGCAGCGGCAAACTCGCCAAAGTGGTGGTAAAACTGCCGCTGTTTTGGGTAAAGTACTGACCGTCTTGCCCCAAGATTAAAAAGTCAGCGGACACGGTTTTGCCTTCACCCGGATTGGCCGAAGCAAAGGAGCCCTGAATGGAAATAGTGCCCGATGCCCCGGGGGCCAAGCTGTCCACATTCCAAATGTTGTTGTTGGAGTCCGGCGGCGGCTGGGCCGTGGCAAAAGAAAACCCGTCCGGAAAGTTTAACTGCACGCGCGCGCCGGAAATCGCGTTTTGCGAATTGTTCTGGTACCTCACGGTATAAACCGCGATTTGCGCGTTATTGGTGGTGGCTGGCCCGTTAACGTCCAGCGTGACGTCCGAAGCGGTCAGGCGGATAGTTACCGTTTGTTGCTTGATGAATTCTGAATTAAAATTGCTGTATTTGTAATGCAGCTTAATTAAAAGATTTTTGGTATCGTTGACGTTGCCGGCCACCTGGGTTTTAACTATAACCACCGCGTTTTGCCCGGACGTCAAATCGGGAACCGTAAACAGCGTGCCGGACAAATTTTGCGGATTGGGACTGCTGCTGACAAATGTTACGCCGTCGGCATACGTGAGTTCCAGCGACAAACCGATCAATGGCTGGGGGTCGTCGTTTTCCACTTTGATTTTATAAATCGCCTGGCCGCCGGCCGGCGCGGTTTGGGGCACATCCACGGAAATACTAACGTTGGCATCTTTGGGGGCTAGGGCCGGAGTTTTACGGAAGGCGAAATACGACAGCACGCCGATAATAACCACCCCGACGACAATCGCCCAAATGTACCAGCGGTTTTCGCGGTAAAATCCCCCCAGACCGCCTGACCGCGAAGCAACTGAAAGTGCCTGCGGTGCAGCGGGCATCTGGCCCTGACCCAAAGTTTTCTGCACAAAAGGCGCTTCGCTGGTTTTGGGGATTTGATTGTTGGCGGATGGTTGTTGGTCCATAATTATAGAATTTTACACGGAGTTGATGGGCATCTTCGTGCAATTACAAAATTAATTGATATTTATTAACCGACATAAAAAATTATCGCTAACTTAAATACAATCTCGAAGATGCCCATCAATCTTGTTTATCGTCCGGATGCAAACTAAAAGCAACTATATTATACCACTTTTTTTACTGCCCCAAAAACCGCTCGGATTTAATGTCGCGTTCCAGATGATACTGCAAAAAATCGGATAAAATTCCCTGAAGTTCGCCCAAATTCCCCATAGGCCGGCCAAAAGCCGCAAGCCCCTCAAAATCCGCGGCGCGCAGAGCATGAAATTGCTCATATGCCGGAATTGTTAAATTTTGATAATCATCCGCCCGTCCGCCAAACACAAACCCTCCCCGGCTGTTGGAAAAACCGATGTCGCCGCTAAAATCTTTTGGCCGGTCGGCCGAAATCCTAAACCCCACGGCATCCAAAAATTCAATTTTAAATTTAGCCAAACCGCACTCCAAAAGCCGCGAGTCCTGGGCGTGGGCATCCAAAAAATTTAAAAACTCTTCCAGTAATCCAAACAGTTTTTCGTTTTTATGCTCATCCGCCGTAAATTTTAACGCCAGCTCCAAAGCGTAAAAAGCCATTTTGGCCGCGCGCAAATTTTCACGGATGTTGGGAAAGCTAGCCACGACTTGGGTACCTATAACTCTGGGTAGTTTAGAACCGACCAAGCTGATTTTAACTAAAAATAAAACCTGCAGCCCATGCTGCAGCTTGCTTTTGGAAAATTTCACCGACTTGGCCAAAACGCGCAGCTTGCCCGTTTCCTTGGTATAAACCGTAATCAACTCATCCGCTTCTTTAAAGGCCTGCTTTTTGAGGATTATCGATAAGTATGTATTTTCTCGCGGCATAAATATCCTACGAACTTACGAACGGCACGAACTACGAACTACGGAAAGTTCGTAGTTCGACATAGTTCGTACGTTCGTAGGAGCTAAATTTTATTCATCCCCACCCACACCGTCTTGCCTTCTACCTGTCCCTGAATTTCAAAATCCACTTCCACTTCCAAACTTTTTTGCACTTGGTTGACAAAAGTTTTTTTGCGGTCAAACAGATTCAGCAGCGCTTCCTCCACCCCGCCATCAGTCGTGTTGTAATAAACATCAACCAGTTCCCCGACTTTGAGGCCGCTTTTTTTGCGCAAATCCTGCACCAGGCGCTCCAATTCACGAGCCAGCGCCTTCCTTTTTGAGCTCCTCGGATAATTCCAAATTCAGCGCAAGCTTAAAAGTCGGCGTTTCCCTGTACGCCCAGCCCGCTTTAGGCACAAAATCCGACCGGCCGCTCACCAGTTTGACGTTCAGTTCATCGGCCAAAACCTGTTCAAGCTCCGCGCTGAGCAAATGGTTTTTCTCCTTAATAAAATATTCCAGTTCAGCCAAGGGCTGCCTAACTTTGAGGCTGTTTTCCCTGCGCAGGGACAAACCCTGCTCCACGATCTGGCGCGCCGTTGACATCACGCTTTCCAGCTTTTCATCGTGCAGCTCCAAACGCGGCTTTGGCCATTCGGATAAATGCACCGATTCCTGCCCGGTTAAATCTTTATAGATAAAATCCGCCAAAAACGGCATAAACGGCGCAAGCATTTTGGACAATTCAACCAATACAAAGCCCAATGTTTGCAGGGCTTTTTTGGAATCCTCGGAATTTTCCTTAATACGCTCGCGGCTGCGGCGCACGTACCAGGTTGACAAGTCATTTATAAAACCAGTAATTATTTTGCCGGCCCGCACGGTATCGTAAGCGTCCAGATATTTTGTGACCTCTCCCTGCCAATGCGCAAGTTCCGGAAACAATCCATTTGTCTAGAATATGTTGGGATTCGTCTCCGCGTTTTTCCGCGTTAAATTCCGCGTCATTCCGCGGTTGGTACATCCGATAAAACGACCACACGTTATAAACTAACATGTTAACCTTGCGGCTGATTTCCTGCACGCTCTTTTCGGAAAAGTTGATGTCGTCGCCGCCCACCACCGGGCAGGTCAAAAGATAAAACCGCAAGCGCGTCGGCGCCGTACCTTTCAATCAATAAATTCGGGTCGGGATAATTTTGCTTGGACTTGGACATCTTGCTGCCGTCTTCGGCCAAAATGTTACCCGTAGTCATTAAATTTTTAAACGGTGCTTTGTCGAACAAAACCGCGGACATCACTAACATCACATAATACCAGGCCCTGACCTGACCGATGTACTCGGACACGAAATCCGCGGGGAAGCGCTGCTGAAATAAATCTGTGTTTTCAAACGGATAGTGCAGTTCCGCGAACGGCATAGAGCCGCTTTCCACCCAGCAGTCCACGACTTCGGGCACGCGCATCATTTGCCCCCCGCACTTGCGGGCATTTTAGGATTACCTGATCAATGTAAGGCCGATGAAGATCGAGTGATTCATACACCTCCCCCGCTATCGCGGGGTACTCCTCCGAAGATTTGGAGGAGAGGCTCCCGCCTTGCTAAAGCTACGGCGGGAAGCCGCGGCTCGTCCGACGAAGCCTTGGCGTAGTCGGAAGCTTGCCCTCCTTGCTGAGGAGGGGCGGCGGCGTCAGCCGACGGGGTGGTTGGAGTAAAATCTGGGTATACTTCTTTAAAATTTATTGACCGTTCAATCAATTCTGATATTGATCCAATACAGGCAACGTGTTTGCATTCCTTATTCTGGCACTTCCAAAACGGCAAAGCCGTGGCCCAATAGCGGTTGCGGGAAATATTCCAGTCCGGCGCACTCTCCACGCTTTTGTCAAACCGGCCGGCCTTTAAATATTCGGGGTACCACTGCATTTGTTGCGCGTTGAGCTGCCGCAAGCGGGGTTTGATTTTTTGGATGTTGATGAACCACGCGGGCAGGGCGTTATAAAACAGCGGCGTGCCGCAGCGGTAGCAGTGCGGGTAGCTGTGGGTGTAATTTAAAATTTTGTAAACTAGGTTGCGCGTCTTTAAATCTTTAAGTACAACCGGCTCGGCATCCTTAAAGAATACGCCTTGCAAATGCTTGGGCACGCGTCCGTTCCAAATACTGGCCTTTATGGTCCAGCATATCCAGCCGCGGCAAATTTTTTTCCTTGGCCAGCTCGTAATCTTCCTCGCCGTACATGGCCGCGTTGTGCACAATGCCGGTGCCGTCTTTCGTGGTCACAAAATCCGCCAGATACACGCGTGGGCGCGGGCCGGGTCGCCAACTAAATCCGGCACCTTTAAGCCGTTATGTGCGTTTAGGGAATAATGGCCGGATACAGCGGTTCATACTCTAAACCGTCCAAGGACCGGGCCGGAAATTCTGAAACTAATTCGTACTCCCCGTCCAAAACATCCAGCCGGTCTTTGGCTAAAATGTAACGCTCGCCGTTTCTGCTCCACCAACACATACTTAATATCCGGGCCGACGTTCAGCGAAGTGTTGCCCGGCAAAGTCCACGGCGTGGTGGTCCAGGCCAGCATATAAGTTTTGTCATTGGTCAGGTCGTTAATGATCCTCTGCCGCGGCAGCAACTTGAACTTGGCGTAAACCGATTCTTCGGTAACGTCGCGGTAGCAGTTGTCCATGGCCACTTCAAAATTGGATATCGGCGTTTCGCAACGCGAGCAGTAAAGCAAAATTTTCCTGTCCTCATAAATCAATTTCTTGTCCCAAATCTGCTTTAAGGCCCACCACACGGATTCCATATAAGACGTGTCCATGGTCTTATAAGAATTTTCAAACTCCACCCAGCGGCCGATCCGTTTGACCATTTTACCCCACTCGGCGGCAAAACCCAGCACGTTTTCGCGGCAAACTTTGTTAAAATTCTCCACGCCCGATTTCTTCAATTTGTTTTTTGCCGGAGATTTTTAAATTTTGCTCAACGATATTTTCAATGGGCAAGCCGTGGCAATCCCAGCCCCAGCGCCTACGCACAAAACGGCCCTTCATGGTTTGGTAGCGCGGGATCGCGTCTTTGATGACAGACGGCAAAATACTGCCGTAATGCGGCAAGCCGGTTGCAAACGGCGGGCCGTCGTAAAAAATGTAAGGCGGCTTGCCCAAACTCTGGTCCAGGGATTTTTGGAAGATGTTATTTTCTTCCCAAAACTTTAAAATCTCCTGCTCCAGTTTGTTGAAATCGGGAGCATTAGATTGTGGTGATTGTTGTGATTTTTCCTCTGGCATAATAAAAAGTTAATATTTATCTATTCCAAACTAAAAGGCTAAATCTCTTTTTCCAACTGCTTGGTATTTTATTCATTATCCCATCCCAATCCACCGCCCCTTTGAAATTTCTAAAACTTCTATTGGTTCTAAAATAAGTATAAAGTCTTAAGTTATGCTCCTCAATCCATTTTGGGTTAAAATTTTCAGGATTTTCTCGTTCCAGTAGTTCTCTTAATTCTTCGAATGCTGAATTCTCGTCCCATAACTCCTTCATTTGAAAGTACTCTTCTATTCCTAACTTTTTAACAATAAAATCCCAATCTATGGAACCGTCAGCTTTCCTGAAATGCCGTTGTAAAAATTGGCTGGAAGCATTAAAATTGTCGTCAAAAAATCGAGGGCTAAGTTTAGCGGATGGCTGCAGAAAAGGCTTAAGTTGTTGCTTTAATTCTTCAAATCGTTTTTTGTTAATTCGAAACAAAACCTCATTTCGAACTTCGGCAACGATAATTTTTGCTCTTTCAGCTATGTCCGGGTGCTCTAATAAAACTTTGTTGACTTGCTGATTACACCAAATAGTCAAACCACGTTGATTAAATTCCTCAGGAGCAGTGGCTACTATTTTATCAATAACATCTTGTTCTTTCGGGCTTATATCTTGCCCCTTCTCTCGTGACGCAGCAGCAATAATTTCAGGTAACTCAGCCGATTTCACCTTACTTTTTTCTTTTGGTTTGACATATGACCACTTTTCTCTCCACTGAGGAGGCAAAAAGTTTAAAAGAATCTGCCAATTTACACTAGCGTCTTCATTTCTGAAATGTCTCTTAAAATACTCGTATGTAGAATTGTTGTTATACTCGATCCAGCTTGGCCCAAAAGTTGCAGGCCGCAAGCGCTCTAACGCGCCTACAAGACTATTAATGACAACGTCAACTTCTTCTCTGCCCTCTGGTTGCAAAATTGTCCATCTTTTCTGCCATTCAGGCGGCAATGTAGCTATTATTTTACCCCAATCAATCTGTCCTTCGGAAGAACGGTACTTTTTATTCCGCCTAAAATGAAAATACAAATTAGGCACATTATTCAAAATCCAATTAGGGTGAAATAATAAAGGCTTTTTAAACTCCAACAAGTTTAACAAATCTGCAGCAGAGTATTCATTCCTTGATTCCTCCGACCGCTCTCTAGAATGTCTCATATAACCTTGATTTGTTACCCAGACTTTAAAACTTTAATTCAATAATCTTGTAAGGCTTGCCGTCGTAGTCGGAGTAGCGCACCCATTTGGGGGTGATTAAAAAATACCTGATTTCCGGGTTTTTGTCCCACTTTGCCGCTTCGAAATTCTTTTGGAAAAAAATCTTTTTGTACTTGTCGCGTTCCTCGCCTTTAAGCTCCATGGCACAGACCTTCATATTGGACGGTAATATTATCTTCCCAGCCGATAACCAATGCTACGGCCTGATTTTTCTGCAGATTTTTGTATTTGCGATAATGCGGCTCGACTAAAGTATTAAAGATTATTTCCAAACTTTCGGTTTCCCCGAATTCCATGACCGCCGCTTCCGGCTGGACGGATTTATTCACCGTGGCCAAAACCGCTATCTTTTGCTGATGGATAAAATCGTAAATAAATTTTTTGTCCGTTTCGTTCATATTTTCTCATCAATAAGCCGATGAATCGGCACACTACACTCCAACCACCCCGTCCGCCTACGGCGTCCACCCCTCCTCAGCAAGGAGGGGAAGCTCCGCACTTCAGCGATTGATCAGCGTCCCTATCACCCCTCGACTTCGCTCGGGGTGACCCTGAGCTTTGCCGAATGGGTCAGCGACCAATCAGCGGTTCACATTTCTTCAGGGGCTTCTATACCCAATAAATTCAGGCCATTTTTAATGACTTGCGCGGTGGCGGTAATCAGTTGCAGTCGGAATGATTTTAATTGGCCGTCTTCTTCCTGCAAGACCGGAATTTCCTGATAAAATGAATTAAACGACTGTGCGAGTTCAAACAAATAATTGCATAACAAATTCGGCATATAATCTACGGCCACCTGTTCCAGGACTTCGGGGAATTGGTTGAGTTTGCGGAGGACAGCTATTTCGTGCGGATTTATACCACCTCCCCCGCCTGCGGCGGGTACTCCTCCTATTTTAGGAGGAGAGCTCCGCGGAGCTGCAGTATTCCCCTCCTGGGACAGGAGGGGTGTCCCGCCTTGGCGGGACGGGGTGGTAGACGACTTCCTTAAAATGCCAAAAATTCGTGCGTGCGTATATTGCAAATACGGCCCCGTGTTCCCCTCAAACGACAAGGCTTTGTCCCAAGTGAACACGAATTCGGTTTTGCGATTGTGGGAAAGGTCAAAATATTTTATGGCGGCGCGCGCGACCTGGCCGGCCACCGCCTTCTTTTTCTTAAGCCCGGGGTTTTTTTCTTCAATTATGGCCAGAGCGCGCTTTTCCGCTTCATCAACTAAATTTTGCAGGCTGATAATATTTCCTTTGCGCGTGGAAATCGGCCCTTCGGGCAGGCTCATAAATCCCAACTCCACGTGGAAGCTGTCTTTTCCCGCCGGGTACCCGGCCAATTCCAAAACCTTGAACAACTGCCTAAAATGGTGGGACTGGCGGTTGTCTACGACATAAATATTTTTATAAAAATTAAATTCCTTCTTCCGGTAAATATAAGTGGCAAAATCCCGAAGGTGATAAGTCGTGGCGCCGTCGGACTTCGCCAAAAGGCATCGTCCTAATTTATATTTTTCTAGATCAACATATAATTCCCCAGTCTCGCCTTTGGTTACTAAACCCTTTGATTGCAGCTCCGATAAAATGCTCGGCATTTTGTCTTCGTAAAAACTTTCGCCCAGGTTATGGTCAAACCTCAGCAGCCCCAACAGCTTCCGGTACCGTTCAAAATCCGCCACGGATTCCATAACAAACCATTGCCAAAGCTTGCGGTTTTCCGCGTCGCTGTCTTCCAATTTTTTAAATTCAGCTTTTGCCGATTCCTTTAAAGCCGGATCCGCTTCTATTTTCGCCGACATTTCCACGTAAAGCTTATTCAGCTCGTCAATGGGATTTTTTTCCACAACGGATTTTTTGCCGAAAGTCTTATACGCCAAAATCAAAATGCCAAACTGCGTGCCCCAGTCGCCGATATGGGTATCCGATACCGCCCGGTATCCCAAAAACCGGAACAACCGCAGCAGGCTGTCGCCCACCACGGCGCTGCGCAAATGCCCGACGTGCGGGGGCTTGGCCACGTTATTCTGGAAATATTCCACGATGACGGTCTTGTCTTCATTGTTCCAGGGCGAGCCAAAGTTGTCCTTTTGCTCCAGTATCCGCGAAAGGTTTTTTAGCAAATATTCCCGCGACAAATTAAGGTTAATGAACCCCCCGGCCACGCTGATATCGGCAAATACCCGCTCCGTGTCCAGTTGTTTTAGCCTGTCCGCGATTTTATTGGCCACCTCAACCGGCGGCAATTTGAGCTTTTTGCCCAAAATCAAGGCTACGTTAGTGGCGTAATCGCCAAACTTGGCATCCGGCACTGAAATCTCAGGCTCGCCGCTAAGTTGCGAGGTCATTTTCAGCTCAGAAAGTGCGGTTGCCAGCAAATGACCGGGGTAAAGTTTTGATGTTTCACTCGGCATAAAGATGACTTTATTATAGCATAAACCCCAATGTTTCATCTACTATTTTAATTATGGCATAAATTTCAAAAAATGCTACAATATAAGCATGAAAATTTTTGCCGACAACAAACGGGCGAGGTTTGATTACGACATTAAAGATGCTTACCATGCCGGTATGGTTTTGTCTGGCCCGGAAGTCAAGTCCATAAAAAGCGGCAACGTGTCTTTAGCCGGCAGTTACGTGACTGTTTCCTCTACCGGTGCGAGCCTGATCAACTGCCACATTGGGCCGTATAAATATGCCGCCAATGAACAATATGATCCAACCCACAGCCGCAAACTGCTTTTGAACAAACACGAAATCAACCAACTCATCGGCAAAGAAAAGGGGCTGGTGATAATCCCCCTGGAGATTTTCCAAGGCAGCCGCGGCCTGGTAAAAATCAAAATCGGCATCGGCCGTGCGCGCAAAAAAACCGACAGGCGGGAATATATCAAAAAGAGGGAAGCACAAAAAGAAATTAGGAAATTTGGAAATTAAGATATATCGTTAATGGGCATCTTCGTGGTTCCACAATCGCTAACTGATAATTATCAGGTAGCGCTTGGTTAAGATCGCAGGTTATATTGGCACGAAGATACCCATTAAAAACTCAAAAATATGAAAACAAAAAGAGACGCCATATACATTCTGATTATAATAGGACTGATAGGACTTATTGGACAAATATACTACACCAGCCGCTACCTGCCCGCGCACCAAATCGCGGTCTATTACAACCACGAGCATGAACTAAACAAGGAAATCATCAGCGTCATCCAAGACGCGGACAAATTTGTTTATTTTTCGGTTTACACTTTTACCCGGCAGGACATTAAAGACGCACTTTTGGGAGCCAAATACCGCGGCTTAACCGTCATCGGACTTACCGACAAGACGCAAATAGACCAAGCCAGCGGGCAAAAAGACATTGTCAAAGAGCTGGAAAACGCCGGCATCCCGGTTTACGAACGCAACGAAGACGGCATTATGCATACCAAGGCCGTGGTTACGGACAAAACTTACGCCAGCGGCTCCTACAACTGGACCACCTCGCCACCAATATTAACGATGAAATCCTGGAAGTCGGGCACGACCAGACCATTCGGACGAATATCAAAGCATTTTGCAAGAATTGTTCAATAAATACCAGGATTTCCCGGCCCATACTTAATATGATATAATGATGAAAGTTGATGGGCATCTTCTTGCCAACACAACCTCCGACCTCAACCAGACGTTATCTGATAGTTATTAGTTGGTAATTGTGGTGCCACGAAGATGCCCATTAAAAACTCAACCAATCACTCAACTAAAATACAAAAACTATGACCGATTTTTATCAAATGCATGTGTTTTTCTTTATTACCAGCGTGGCTGTGGTGGTGTTAACAGTGATTTTCGCCGTCATTTTAATTTACCTGATCAAAATCCTCAAAGACATCAAATACATTTCCCACAAAGCCAAAAGCGAGGCGGATATTATTTCCGGCGAATTGTCGGAACTGCGGCAAAATGTCAAAGAACAGGGCGCGAAATTCAAATTTTTAAGCAGCTTTTTTAGCAACATTTATAAAAAAAGTAAAAAATAACTATTCGAAATATAAAAATATTAAACTAATATACAAATCCAAATCGGCCGTTTCGTATTTCGGACTTTTAGTAATTTGTATATTTTCTGGATTTGTCTATTTAGTAGATTATACAAAAGGAGCACTATAACGGCACACAAAACCCATCCGCTCGTAAAAACCGCCACCGGTTTGGCCGCGTTGGCCGCCGCGGCCGGCAGCTTATTATTTTTACGGCAGCAAAGAAGCCTCAAAGCACCGAAAACATATGAAAACTTGGGCCGTTAAAGCCAAAGGCGAAGTTATGGAGCAGCTGGAGCAAATGAAGACCCTGAGCCAAAAAACCTATCAGCAAGCCATTGATGAAGTCGTGGCCAAATACAAAAAACTGGAAAAAGCCAGCCCCAAGGAAGTGGAACTTCTGAAGCGGGAACTGCGCGGCCACTGGAAAAACATTGCCAAGCATTTGCCTAAAGCGCCGGCCGCAAAATCCCGCAAAAAATCCAGAAAATAGAATACAGAATCTGGAATTTAGAATTTTGGATTGCAATGGAAAAAACCATTAAATCATTTACGGATCTTAAAGTCTGGCAGTCGGCTTTCAAGCTTGGTTTAGAAATATATAAACTTACAAAATCGTTTCCCAAAGAAGAGCTGTTTGCCTTAACTTCACAATTAAGGCGGGCAGCTGTTTCTTTAAACTCAAATATTGCCGAAGGTTTCAGCAGACAGTCATACAAGGAAAAATTGCAGTTTTACTCGATCGCCCTTGGTTCCTTAACGGAAATCCAAAGCCAACTTCTATTTTCGGAAAAACTTGGTTATATTACTGCGACCGACTTATCAAACATGGAAAGCTCCTACACAGAACTAAGCAAATTGCTCCACGGAATAATCAAAAAAACTAAATTCTATATTCAAAATTCTTAATTCTCTAATGACCGACAATCCCCAAACCACGCTCTACTTTATCCGCCACGGCGAAACGCCGAGCAACGCCGAGCACATCCGGCAGGGCATTTTTATTGACGACTATTTGGATACCAACGGGATAATGCAGGTGGAGAGGATTATCCCGATAATCAAGCAGCTAAAACTTGACGTCTTTATACCTCTTATCTGCACCGGGCCGAAGAGAGCGCGGCGCTGATTAACAAAAGGTTAGAAAAACCCATCCCGGTAATCCACGACCGGCGGCTGCATGAACGGGATTTCGGCAGTCTGGCCGGCAAACCGCTTCCGGAATGGGACAAGCTGCTGCCAAACCACGAAGAAATGGAGCGCTTGCAGGTATTTGATTACCGCCCGTTCGGCGGGGAAAACGTGGATGATGTCCGCCAGCGCACGGTAAGCGCCGTCTTGGACATTATTACCAACAATCCGGGCAAAAACGTCGGGATAATTTGTCACAACGGGCCTATCCGCCTTTTGTTGTTTCACTTTCCCGATATGCCGCGCATTTACCGCGGCAAAGACACGACCAAGGACATCGCCAACACGGACATCTACGAATGGGATATTACCGACGGCAAAATCGCCAATTTAAAATCGCTGCTAAAAATAAGCCTTGTCAAAAACAAAATCTGTGATAATATATATTCCGACGTGGGGATGACGGATTTTGACAGGACTTTGACATCTTTCAATATACAAGACGAGCAGCTGAATGCGCTCGTAAAACCATTAGGCTCAAATAAATGCTAACGCATTTTCTAAAGTGAAGGCCGCATTGGCTAACGCCTTTGCCAGCTCCGGCACTTGCCTTCGCTTAATACTAAGTTAGGGCGCCGCCCCAAAGTCCGCCCCAACCATAGATCAGCGGCTTCATTAGGGGCTGCACGTTAATCGGTTTGATTTGCACCGATTAGGCCTAAGCTAACGTAAATCATCCTTGATGATATCTGGTCAGCTCCTGTCATTAAGGCCATTGAGCTGACTAATCTTGTGAATAATTGGAAGGCTAAAAAAGTTTTGGACCCGGGTTTAACTCCCGGCATCTCCACCATATGAAAAAAGTTGGAACTTTTTAATTAAGTAAACAATTACTTAATTTTTTTATGCCCAAAATAGCCCTGTAACATTTTCATGCTTTGGGGTATTATCCTATTGAAAAGATTGAATTTGATCTACAATCAGCCTATGGACCAACAACAAGAACTAACGCTCGTGAAAAAAGCCCAAAATGGCGACAAAGAAGCTTTGGGGATGTTATGGGACGCCTTAACCCCCAAGCTGTTTGGCTATTTGGTCAATGTTACGCGCAATAAAACTTTGGCTGAAGATTTGCTGCAATCCACCTGGCTTAAGGCCATACAGGCGCTCCCCCGTTTCCAGCCCCGGGGCTACCCGGTAAGTTCCTGGCTATTTGCCATTGCCAAAAACGAATGCCGGCAGCATTGGCAGAAATCACGGCACGAAACTGACCGGCCAATTAGCTGAAAATGATATTGCTGATGATGGCCGGAATACACCGGATAATAAAATTTTAGTTGACCAGCTTTTAAACAGGCTTTCCGAAGACGACCGCGAACTTTTTCGCCTGCGCTATATTGCGGATTTGCCGCTGAATGAAGTCGCACGCGTTTTAAACATTAATGCCGTGGCCGTGAGGGTGAGGATGCATCGGGCATTAGCGCGGGCACGTCTGCTGTTGCTTCAAAGTGATTCCTAGTTTTCTACTTGCCATTCCGAGCGGAGCTTTAGCGGAGCCGAGGAATCTATTTCTAATATAACAGATCCCTCCACTCCTCCTCGGATGCACTCGTCGTCGGTCGGGATGGAAATGGAAAAAATTTAAATAAGTTTCTTAAACCATATGAACAACATTGAAAAAACCTTAACTGACTGGGGACGGGCAAAACAAATTTTGCCCCAAAACCATCAGGTGATGAAAAGCGAAATATTGGGCAAGCTGTCCCCAAATGTAAAGCCGGATGATATCGCGCAACCCTTAAACTGCCATGGCTGTCTTTAGCCTTTACCGGATTGGCCATTGTGGTTTTATTGATTGGCTCGCTTAACGGCAACGGGGCAGATAAATCTAACCAGGAATTTTCGCAAACACTTTCCATCGGTTCTGTGGCGCAAAACCAAAGTGCCGATGTTACGCAGCAGGCAGCGCCAATCATCTGGATCAAAAAAGCGCGGCCGGATCTCCGCCTATGGCCCCAAGCACGGATGTACCGATGAACCAAAATTCCGCGCAACGGGAAAATATGGCTTCCAATTTGTCATCGGATAACAGCCTGCAATATTATCCTCCAACGCCGCCCTCGCCGGCCGAAGTACCCAGCAGCGACAACCGCGAACTGTTAAAAACTGATTATTCAGCCGATATTCAAACCCGCGACGTGCAAAACTTTCCGGGCAGCTGCAAACTATTGTCCGCGGCTTTGACGGGCGCGTGGATGCTTCCAACAGTTCCAAGAGCAGGCTATCTTAAGCTTTGTTATCCCCGCGGATAAACTGGAAACTTTTAAAACTCAGGTTAAAAACCTGTCCGGCGCCAGATTTTACACGGAAACTCTGTCCAGCGAAAACCTACTGCCACAGAAAGTTTTAATTGAGAACCAGCAAAACGATACACAAAAAACTTTGGACCAGCTTAATGCCGGCCTGAACCAGCTAAACATCAGCCATAACCAAACTGTTGCCTCATTGCGGGCACAAATCAATTCCGCCGCCAATAATCTTAAAACTTTGCAAAACGAACCGCCCAGCACCCTGGGCAGGGCCTATGAAATAGAGACCCAGGAACAGGCCTTACAAAGCCAAATCAAAAATCTGCAAAACCGTTTGGCACAAGAAAATTCGGACTACAATAACCGGTCGGCTAACTTAAACTCAGCAAATCAGCGACCAACAAAACACTCTGGATCAATTGAATAAACAAACCGGCGACCTTTCTGGACACTGTGGCCACGGTACGCGGCACAATCTCGCTTTCCTGGATAAGCCTGTGGGATTTGTGGAACCTGTACGTACCCAACCTTTGGCTGGTATTGGTACTGGTTTTTGGGGCAATTGTTGCCTACTTCTTTCATCGCCGGACAAAAATGGCGATTCCGTTATAGATCTCAAATTATCAAATGAAATTGCGAGGAGTGCATCCGATTTATCCGCCGAAGCTTTAGCGAAGGTGGACGAAGCAATCCCGTTAAGTATCGGGATTGCCGCGCCCCTCTGCATCGGGGCTCGCAATTTCACCCATTTGCCACGAAGATGCCCATCAATCCCCGTCAATTCCCCAAGCTGTTGACAGGATACCCCATATCTGTTATACTCATGGGGCAAAAAATATTTATAGAAAAGTCGTCGAATTTCACAAATATATTTTTCTTATCAATCTAAATTCAACTTCAACTTCATGAACGGTATTATCAAAAAGAAAACCGACAGAGGCTTTGGCTTTATTAAAGCCGATGGCTTGGACAAAGACCTCTTTTTCCACAGCAAGGCCTTAGTCGGCGTCACTTTTGACGAACTGCAGGAAGGCGACGCTGTTACGTTTGACACCGAAGACTCCCCCAAAGGGATGAACGCGGTCAACGTCCAGCGCGCTTAATCTGCGTTACAACTTTAGCCCCGCGCTTTGGAAACAAAGAGCGGGGTTTTTGTTTGATGTATGAAAATAAATACTCCAGCGACAAAATAGAAAAAGTATTTCCATTTCGACCGAATGCATCTGAGGGAAAAATCTGTTAAAATACGATATAAATAGATCTCTCCTCGCCCATTCGGCTTCGCTCAGGGCGATCCTGAGTTTGACCGAACGGGTCGGCTGCACTCTTCGAGATAGATAGAAAAAAACGTAACGTATTGAGTCTAAAAAATCAAACGCGCCGTTCCCCTCAAAACGGCGCGCCTGCGAATCTCCTACTCCCCTCCATCTGTTTTTTGCCGCGCCTCCTTTATGCCGAGGCGCGTTGCCCCCCTAGCTATAATACCCCAGCCACTCCTTCAGGGCATCGCGGTCGAGAATGATGCTCTGCCGCGAGTACTCCAGATAGCCCTCTCTCCGGAAATGGTTCATGTAATGCGTTACGATTTCGCGCGACGTGCCGACGTACTGCGCCAGCAGCTCGTGGGTGAGCGGCGCCATGCGGACCAGACTGCCTTTTTCTCGCGTCCCCATACGGTCGGCAAACAGGATGAGCGAACGAGCCAGGCGCTGCGCGATATTGTCCATACACAGGCTCTGGATGCGCCATGTGAAATCCATCGACCGCTTTGTGAGGATTTGCAGCAGCGCTGCCGCCAAGCGCGGCCGGCTCGTGATCATTTCCTCGATTTCCTCGGTCGTCCAGGCCATCAGCCTGGTGTTGTCCAGAGCGATGGCCTGCTCGGACCGGTGCGAAAGATTCAGGAACGCCGACTCCCCGAAGAACTCGTCGGGCTGGTAGATATCCACCACCACCTGGCGGCCGTCACCCCCCATCCGCGAGACCTTCACTTTCCCCTCGATCACGAGATAAATGTTAGTGGCTGGCTGGCGATTGTTGTAGATGAGCTGACCCTTTTTGAACTCGACGATGCTTGAGCGCGGTAACATCGCGAGAGGGTCTTCCAAATTTCTCTTTACTGCGGGGTCCATGAGGAACCCCCTTTTTTTGAAATTTTCGTCTCAAACGGGACGAAGTATTGCCCCAGCCGGAAGACTGGTACAATGCCCTAAAATAACACGGAAAACAAAAATTGTCAATAAACCAAGCAACGGGTATAATACCCATATGACATTTTTATCAGCACTAAAAAAACTCAAAAAATCCCGGGATCCGTACCGGCCGCTGATTGAGGTGCTGATTTATCGCGACAACATTCTCCATAACTTGCGCGCTTACCAAAAACTTTGCCCAAACGTAAAATTCGCGCCGGTGTTAAAAAGCAACGCTTATGGGCACGGGTTGGTGGAGGTGGCAAAAATCCTTGATGATTATAATCGCAAAACCCTCACCCCGACCCTCTCCCAAAGGGAGAGGGGGCAAATGAGTTTGCCGTTTTTTATGGTGGATTCTTTGTTTGAGGCGCGGACATTGAGGCACGAAGGCATTAAAACTCCGCTGTTGATTTTGGGCTACACTACGGCCGAAAACATTAACCATCACAAACTCAAAAACACGGCTTTTGCCATAATCAGTTTGGAACAGCTTAAACTGATTGATAAAAATTTAAAACGGGCGGCAAATTTCCATCTGAAAATTGATACCGGCATGCGTAGGCAGGGATTGTCGCCCGATGAATTGCCCGAAGCGATAAAGATCATCAAAAGCAATCCGCTGATCAAAATCGAGGGCGTTTGTTCGCATTTGGCCGACGCGGACAACGCAAATACGGATTTTACCAAAAAACAAATCGCGCTTTGGAATAAACTGGCCGGCGAAGCGGAAAACAATTCGGACCCATAAAATTCAAGCATTTGGCCAACACGGCCGGCGCGGCCTTTGCGCAAAATATTGATGCCGATGTTTTGCGTTTGGGCATCGGCCTGTACGGCTTTAAGTTTTCCCCGCACATCCAAATTGGTTTAAAACCCGCTTTGGGCATGGTCTCCATAATCAGCTCCATAAGAACGCTTAAACCCGGCGAAGGCGTTGGCTATAATATTACCTTTACCGCTGGCCACGATATGAAAGTCGCCACCGTGCCCGTAGGCTACACCGAGGGCTTTGACAGAAGGCTGTCCGGAACCGGAAGTTTTACGGTGGATAATATCGCTTGCCCGATTTTAGGACGAGTGAGCATGAACATTACTTCCATTGACGTAAGTGATGTGCCCAACGTTCATTTGGAACAAAAAGTAAACCTGATAAGTCCAAATCCGACTGACGTAAACTCCGTGGAAAACATTGCCAAAATCTGCCAGACTATTCCCTATGAAGTCTTGGTGCGGATTCCGTCGTATTTGCGCAGGGTGGTTATTTAATAAGCGAATCCGCTTAATCCTGTTACTGTCATCCCGCAATTTTTCAGGTTCAAAGATTACATCGGTCCTGAAAAATATGCGGGGATCCAGAAACAAGAAATTGCTTAATTCTGGATTCCCGCCGTCGCTGAAGCTTTGGCGGGCAGGCCGGATATTTTTGTCTGACCGATGTGTGCAAAAGACAGACAAAAATTCCGGAATGACACATAGGCGTTACCTAAATATGTCCATCAACAAAAAATTGCCATATGGCGCAAACCAGAATTTTTAAATACTACGACATTATTTGCGGCCTGTTTGTGGCCGTTTTGATTATTTCCAACATTGCCTCGGCCAAAGTGGCCAGAATTGGCCCGTTCAATTTTGACGGCGGCACGATTTTGTTTCCCATCTCCTATATTTTTGACGACATTTTGACCGAAGTCTACGGCTACGCCAAATCGCGGCGGATAATTTGGATTGGTTTTAGCTGCTTAGTTATGATGGCATTGACTTTGGCGGCCGTGCAATATTTGCCGGCGGCCAAGGATTGGACCGGACAGGCCGCTTACGAACAAATTCTGGGCTTTGTGCCGCGGCTGGTGTTTGCCAGTTTGTGCGCTTATTTTGCCGGCGAGTTTTTGAACTCGTTTGTTTTGGCCAAAATGAAAATCTGGACCTCGGGCAAATATTTGTGGAGCCGGACAATTGGGTCCACCATTGCGGGCGAAGCAGTGGACTCGTTTACTTTTACGCTAATTGCCTTTTACGGCGTTCTTCCGCTGCCGGCAATGTTTAATTTAATGGCCACGATTTACGTATTTAAAGTTTTGTTTGAAGTGGTGGCCACGCCCCTGACTTACGCGGTGGTCAACTTTTTAAAACGCAAAGAGCACGAAGACTACTACGACCGGGATACGGATTTCAATCCGTTCGCGATTGAAGAATGACATTATCGCGATATTCAAAAAACTCTCCGTCCAAGGAGAGTTTTTTTGTACTTCGATTAAAGTTGATGGGCATCTTCTTGCCAACACAAGCCTCGACCTCAACCAATCGTCATTTGATAATTTTTAGTCAGCGGTTGTGGAACCACGAAGATGCCCATCAAACTCGGATCGATCAAAAATCAAAAATCAAAAATTCTTCCCCAACACGCTCTTTAAAATCGGCTTAACCGTGTTTATGGGAATGGAAAAACTAATATTGTTGGAACCCTGGACCGTAGCCACGTTAACTCCCACGACATTGCCGTCTAAATCGGAAAGCGGGCCGCCGCTGTTGCCCGGATTAATAGCCGCGTCGGTCTGGATAACGCCGTTTAATTGTTCCGTGCCCAGCTGGCTGCCGCTGGCCTCAATGGAGCGGTTAAGCCCGGAAATCACGCCGACCGACACCGAATTGTTGTACTGCCCCAACGCGTTGCCGACCGCAAATACAGTCTGGCCGAGCGCAAGCTTGGACGAATCGTCCAGGTTAACCGCCCTGTAACCGCTGCCGCTGATTTTAACTACAGCCAAGTCGTTAGTCGGATCTTTATAAATAACTTTTCCGGGCAATTGTTTGCCGCTGCTAAGCAGCACCGTGTAATCGGCTTGGTCGTCGACGACCACATGCTTGTTAGTAAAGATAAAGCCGTCCGCGGTGATTAAAAATCCGGTGCCCGCGCTCACTTGCTGATGAGTGGTGCCGTTTTGCTGGTACTCCGGCACCTGGATGCCGGAATTCTGAAAAAACGGATCGTCGCCAAAGGGGTTAACGTAAACGATTTGGTAGTTGGGCACGTCTTTGGACGCCACAATGGACACCACGCTCGGCGTGACTTTGGCCACGGCGTCGGTGAGCATCTGATCCTGGGATTTTTGGATGACCTGCTGGCGGTTGGCAAGTTCCCGCTCGGACAAAGCCGAAGCGGTGGTGCTGCTGGCAATTTTGGTGATGTCGGATTCCAAGGCGCCGACCTGCTTTTGCAGCAGGGCGATTTTGTTGTTAAAATCCTTAGCCTGTTTTTGGTTAATTTTTTGGGTATACCAAAAACCGCCGGCTGCGGCCACTACTAAAATGATAACAATTGTCGCCAGGCTTTTATTTCTCATAAATATAATCCTTTCCGACTTTATTATACGCAAATAAATGCCGGTTGGTTTCAAAAAATTTGGCTTTGAAAAAACTGAAAAATCAGTTAAGATTATCTTATGATAAAGACTATCAGGGAGTCAAGCCGGGAGGCAGCGGCCGCGGCAGCCGGGGAAGCCCTAAACCAACTGCTTGCCGACAGCGCTGAAAAGCCGATATTATTGCTGTTGTCAGCCGGTTCGGCTTTGGGAATGCTGGATTACGTTAGCGCCAAAAACTATTGGCGACCATTTAACCGTGGCTATGCTGGATGAGCGATTTTCCGACAGTGACAAAATTAATAATTTTGTCCAGCTGCAACAAACCGATTTTTATGCTACGGCTTTTGATGCTGAAGCCAATTTTTTCGGCAGCGTGCCCCGGCCCGGGGAAACCATGGACGGCTCTGGCGCAAAGGATGGAGAAAAATCTGCGCGCCTGGAAAAATCAAAACCCGCAAGGCAAAATTATCGCCACCTTGGGCATTGGGGCGGACGGCCACACGGCCGGAATTTTTCCGTTTGCCGACAATTCCAGCACCTTCCTGCTGGATATTAAACCCCGCGGGAAGAATAACTTTTATACCCATTCATCCCCAAAACTCGCTGCTGGGTATTCTGTGAAGGTGCTGGATAAAAAAGAATTTGACAGATTATTTAACGGCGACAACTGGGTGATTGCCTACGACGCCAAAGACAAACATCAATATAACCTCAGGGTAACCGCGACGCTGACTTTTATTAAACTGATTGATATTGGCATTGCCTACGTTTGCGGCGTGACAAAAAAAACAAGCTCCATGAGCTCATTGCCGGCAAACCGGCCGTTAACTCAATTTCCCGCCGCCGCCTGGCATGAAATAAAAAGCATTAAAATTTTTACAGACATAAAATAGGACAAATAGGACGTATAGGACCTATAACATCCCCAAAGCGTAAAGCAGCAACGCGGCGCGGACGTAGAGGCCGTTTTTGGCCTGGCGGAAATAGGCGGCGCGGGGGTCTTTATCCACCGCCGCGTCAACTTCAAAAATCCGCGGCATAACGTGCAAAATGGCGGACTTTTTTTTCATCTTGGCCAAAGTTTTTTTATTGACAAAAAATGATTTTTTCAACCGCTCGTATTCATTCGGGTCGGAAAAGCGCTCTTTAAACACGCGCGTTACGTATAAAACATCAATCTCCCCCAAAACTTCATCAACGCTGTCCAGCTCCTCAAACTTCACGCCCGCAGCTTTCAGCTGTTTTTTATATTCATTCGGCAAACGCAATTCTTTAGGCGCGACTAAATAAAGTTGGATCTTTTTAAACAAACCAAAAATCGGGATTAAGGAGTGAATATTGCGCTGATAGCGGAAATCGGCCAAAAAAGCAATTTTTAAGCCGTCAATTTTCCCCAATTCCTTTTGCACGGTGTACAAATCATACAGGGCCTGCGTGGGGTGCTCGTTATAACCGTCGCCGGCGTTGATTACAGGCACGGCCGATACGCTCGCCGCTCTTTGAGCCGCCCCGTTTTCCGGATGCCGCAAAACCACCACGTCGGCATATCCCGAAATCACCTTAATGGAATCTTCCAGGCTCTCCCCTTTGGAGGCCGAGGAGGTTTTAGGATCTGAGATGGAAATTACCCCCGCGCCCAGCTTAAGCGCGGCCGATTCAAAGGACAGCCGCGTGCGCGTGCTGGTCTCGTAAAACACTGCAGCCACAACCCGTCCGGATAAAACTTTTGGCACCTGATGATGTTCATCAGCCTTCTCTAATCCCGCGGCCTTGGCAAAAATTTTATTGAGCAGTTTTTTATTGGCAAACTGCTCGCCGGTAAGAACGTGCATAAAATTAAATAAAATTTTTAAATTAAATAAAATTAACAAATTTTGCCAATTTTACTTAATTTTATTTATTTTGTTAATTTTACTTAATTACTAAGGTATTCCCTATAAGACTTTATCCCCAAATCTTCCATTTTGTAATGCTCCAAAGCCTTTACAAAAGCGCGGGCCAGATGCAAATCGGTAAACAGCGGGATTTGGTTGTCCACGGCCGCGCGGCGGATGCGGAAGCCGTCGGTTAAAGTTGCCTTTGACCTTTGGCTTTTGACATTTGACAGCCTGGCTTAAGTTTACCACAAACGCGACCTGTTTGCCCGCGATTAAGATCCAAAAAATTCGGGCTTTGCTCGTGCGCCTTGCAGCACTCAGGTCTCTAGGTTTCACGGCATTCGCACGCCTGGCAGTCCTGCCCTTAAAAATTCAGCGGTGGAGTCCGTGGCAAAAATCTTATAAGCCAAACCGCTCCAAAGTTTGCGCGGCTTCCAAAAATTTGGCTTTGTTTATTTGCCCGCCCAAAGACAGCAAAACCGATTTTTTGCCAGGGTCAAAATTATTGGCCGCCAAAATGGATTTTTGCAGCGCCTCGTCGTAATCTTTGCCAAAACACGCCACCTCGCCGGTGGAAGCCATTTCCACGCGCAAAACCGGATCAGCGCCGGAAAGCCGCGCGAAAGAAAATTGCGGGGATTTTACCACCACGGATTTGGGATATTTATAAATCTTGTCATGGGGGGCCTTGCCAAAAAAGCTGTCCACAGCCAGCTCCGGCAAATTAATATCCAGTAGCTTTGGATAAAAGCGGAAAAGTCCGGCTGGCGCGCAAATTGATCTCAATCACAAACGGCTTGTTGTCTTTGACTAAAAATTGGATGTTGAACGGGCCGGTAATGCGCAGCTCTTTTGCCAATTTTTGCGATATCAAAATTAATTGCTGCTCCGTGGAGGCGTAAACGCGCTGGGTGGGGTAAACAATGGTGGCGTCGCCGCTGTGCACGCCCGCGTTTTCCACATGTTCCGCGATGGCATAAATTACTATCCGGCCGTTTTGCGCCACGGCGTCAAACTCCAGTTCCTTGGCATTTTCTATAATTTGGAAATGGTGACCGGATCTCCGGACTAAGCACTGCGGCGCGGCTGACAAAATCTTCCAACTGCCGCCTGTCATAACACACGCTCATGGCGCTGCCGCTCAAAACGTAAGACGGCCGCACCAGCACAGGGAAACCGACTTCTTCGGCAAATTTTTCCGCCTCTTTGATGTTGGAAAAACTCTGCCAGCGGGGCTGCAAAACATTTAATTTATCAAGCAAGGCGGAAAATTTGTTGCGGTCTTCGGCCCTGTCTATATTTTCGGCAGTCGTGCCCAAAACCCTAAACTTGGCGGCTGACAATTTTTTAGCCAGATTATTGGGCCGCTGGCCGCCCACGGAAATTATCACCCCGCCGGGATTCTCAAACTCATAAATATCGGCCACGGTTTCAAAAGACAAATTTTCAAAATACAGACGGTCGGACATATCGTAATCAGTGGACACAGTTTCCGGGTTGCAGTTGATGATGATGGATTGTTTTTTGTGCCGCTTTAAAGCCATGGCCGCGTGCACGCACGACCAATCAAATTCCACACTACTGCCAATGTGGTACGGCCCGCTGCCCAAAACCATAACTGCTTTTTTACCCAAAGGCTCAACATCGTCGTGGCCGCCCATTCGATTTGACTCAGGGCGGCCATCCCGAGCGAAGTCGAGGTGGTGGCCGCCCATTCGATTTGACTCAGGGCGGCCATCCCGAGCGAAGTCGAGGTGGTGGCCGCCGTAGTAAGTCAAATACAAATAATTGGTTTTGGCCGGCACTTCCCCGGCCAGAGTGTCGATTTGGAAAACCGACGGGCGGATGTTGTATTTTTGCGCTTAATTGCCGGATTTCATTTTCGTTTTTTGCCGCAAAGCTGGCCGATTTTTTTGTCGGAAAACCCAAGAGTTTCAGTCTTAAGCAGCAATATTCATTGCGCTATCCCGACCGACGAGTGCATCCGAGGAGCGGAGGGATCTATTAACACTCGGTTTTTCCGCATGTTTAACGGATTCCTCGTCGGCTGCACTCCTCGGAATGACACCAAAATTTCCAGAAACAAATTCCTTTTCCGCATCCACAATATTTTTTATCCTGTACAAAAACCATTGATCAATCCCCGTCAATTTATAAATTTTATCAACGGATAAACCGTTTTTCAAGCTTTCCGCGATGCGCAAAAATCCGTTTTGGCGTAGGAACTTCCAAAAAATGTTTAATTCTGGCTTTTATCGCGCAAAACCATTATCCGTTACGCTTTCGGTATTGCCGCGTTGCATGCGCACGGCTTTTTGCAAAGCCTCTTCAAAACTCCGGCCAATGGCCATAACTTCGCCCACGGATTTCATGGCGCTGCCGATTTTTTCCTCCGCGCCCTTGAACTTTTCCAAATCCCAGCGGGGAATTTTTACCACCACGTAATCCAAAGCCGGCTCAAAAAAGCTCTGGGTGACTTGGGTGATTTTATTTTTGACCTCAAGCAAACTTTTTCCCAAAGCCAGTTTGGCGGCCACGTAAGCCAAAGGATAACCGGTGGCCTTGGAGGCCAAAGCCTGAAGATCTGGATAATCGTGCATTGACCTCAATAACGTAATAATCCAATGTATTCCCTTTCCTCGCCTTACTTCGCTCAGGGTGACCCTGAGTCTAGCCGTGGTCAGTACAGGAAGGAACGCGTGAGTTTCGGGTTCAACGCGAACTGCACGTTGCACTCGCCCACTATCTCTAAACTTTTTACAATTTTTATGCTGGCTTCGCGCAACGCGTGATATTCATAATTATTCAAAGTCTGGCTCGGCGCAACCACAATGGAATCGCCGGTGTGGATGCCCAGCGGATCCAAATTTTCCATATTGCAAACGGTCACGCAGTTGCCAAATTTGTCCCGCACGACTTCGTATTCAACTTCTTTGTAATGCTTGCAGATATTTTTCCATCAAAACCTGCGGGCTAACCGCCAAAGCGCCGTCCACTATTTCTTTTAATTCCTTTTGATTGTAAGCGACCCCGCTCTTTTGCCCGCCCAAGGCAAAAGCCGCGCGCACCATCAACGGAAAACCGATTTTTTGCGCAATTGCCTTGGCCTGGCCAAAAGTCGTGGCAGTGCCGCTCGGCGGAACCGGGATATTAATCGATCGCAAATGGTCAGCAAATTTTTGTCGGTCCTCTGTCAGTTCAATGGACTTTACCGGGCTACCCAAAACCTCAACGTCGTATTTTTTCAAGATGCCTTTTTCCTGGAGTTTCAATCCGCAATTCAGCGCCGTCTGGCCGCCGAAAGAAAGCATTATGCCGTCTGGTCTTTCCTTTTTTATGACTTTTTCGGCAAAAAAATCGTTAATCGGCAAAAAATAAACTTCGTCCGCCAAATGTTTTGAAGTCTGGATGGTGGCGATGTTGGGGTTGATTAAAATGGTCTTAATTTTTTCCTCTTTAAGCGCCTTAATCGCCTGGCTGCCGGAATAATCAAACTCCCCGGCTTCGCCAATTTTTAGCGCGCCGGATCCTAAAATTAAAATTTTCTTAAATTTATTCATAATTGGCATTAATCGAATCTGCGAATCCAGACGAATCAACGAATCCCTACGAAGTACGAATTCGTGGTTCGTAGAGATTCGCAGATTCGTTCCATTCGTAGATTCGATTCATTAAATTCTTTGAAAAAACAGTCAAATATCCAGTCGGCATCAGTGGGCCCGGGGCGGCTTCGGGGTGGAATTGCACGGACATAAAGGGAAAGGATTTGTGGATAATGCCTTCGTTAGTGTTGTCGTTGGCGTTGTAAAACCATTCTTTAAAACCTGACGGAATTTTGCCAACCGCAAAACCGTGGTTTTGCGTAGTTAATACACATCTGTTTGTGCCTGTTAAAACGCAAGGCTGGTTTTGCCCGCGATGGCCGAATTTTAATTTGTAGGTTGTGCCGCCCGCGGCCAGCGCCAAAATCTGGTTACCAAGACAAATTCCCAAAATTGGGATTTTTTTGGCCATCAGCTTTTTTACATTCTCGATGGTGGCGCCGGCCTTTTGCGGGTCGCCAGGGCCGTTGGAAATAACCACGCCCGATAATTTTTTTTTTAATTTTGCAACGGATTAAAATCCCACGGCACTACCAAAACCTTAAAACCGCGTTTGCCAAACTACGTGCAATATTGGCTTTGGCGCCGCAATCGATCAAAACGATGGTTTTTTTGCCGCTGCCGATGGTGTAAATCTTTTTTGTGGAAACTTCGGCAACCAAATTTTCTTGATTAGGATCATGGAAACCTATTTCTGGCCGAGGGGCATCTTCGGCCTTAGGAATTGCTTGGTCCGAGGATGCCCCTCGGGCGATGATAATCTTTCCCAGCATCACCCCATGCTCACGCAATTTTATGGCCAAGACCGCGAGTGTCTTTAATTTCCAATGCCGGAATTTTTTCCGATTTTAACCATTTGGCAAGCGTCTGTTTGCTTTGCCAATGCGAGGGAGTATCGTTATAATTGCACACGATTAATCCCGAAACCTGAATTTTATCCGATTCCCAAAACTTTTTTCCGGCACGCCGTAATTCCCTATGAGCGGATAAGTAAAAACCAAAATCTGCCCGCGGTAAGAAGGATCTGTTAAACTTTCCGGATACCCGACCATGCCCGTGGCAAAAACAACTTCGCCACCGGCGGATTGTGTCTGCACCGAAAGATTCGCCGATGTATTCAGTTCCGTCTTTTAAAATTAATTTGCTGGCATATAGTCTTTAGTCTATAGTCGTTAATCTGTAGTTATAAACAGCGATAAATCGGCAAGCTAAAGGGATCGGAATACTTTACCTTTGATAATCGTATAAACAACGCGTCCCGGAAAAGTTACGCCTTCAAACGGCGACCAGCCGCATTTGGTTTTTAATATTTATTTGCTGATGTTTATCGGCCTATTCATATCAAGTACCGTTAAAGAACCAACAAAACCCGCGGCAATCTTACCGTATTTTATCGGCGTAAAATTATTCATAAACTTGCCGGGGTTAAAGCTGCAAACCCGCGCGATTTCCTGCGGCGTAAAATGATGTTCCGCCATCAGCCACGCCGCAAACGGCCCATAGGTGTCCAAATGCGGCAGACCGGAAGCGCCGTTTTCTTTTTCCGCGATGGTGTGCGGCGCGTGGTCAGCGGCAAGATAGTCAATATCGCCGTTTTTTAAAGCCGCGATTAAAGCCAGGCAATTCTCTTTTGTCTGACGGATAGGCGGGTTTACTTGAAACATTTTCCGATTATCGTCGTTTATCATCGACTCATCGAAATACAGATGGTGCGGCGCAACTTCCGCCGTAACCGGCAGGCCGGATTTTTTTGCACTGATAATTTTTCTTAAACCTTCCACGGTTGAACAATGGCAAATTTTTGCCCTTGAGCTGATATTTTTCCATAAGCTCCAGGGCAAACTCCACGGCTTTGATTTCCGCTTCCGGCGGCCGGCGCATGCCATAAATGGCCTGTTCTTTATTTGCCTCCAAAATTTCTGGGTCTTCGCAATGAAAACTCACGTTTTGGCCGCGATACTTTGATATAGTGGACTCCAAATCTTCCAAAGAATCAAAATATAAATCCCCGACAGAAGAGCCCATGAAAACTTTGTAAGGGACTTTTATTGCGCCATCCCGACCGACGACGAGTGCATCCGACCCATTCGGCTTTCGCTCAGGGTCGCCCCGAGTGAAATCGAGGGACGAGGAGGAGCGGAGGGATCTATTTATTAACAGATTCCTCGGCTCGGCTGCACTCGCTCGGAATGGTAAAAAAAATGGTTCTGTTTTGGGACTAATCCCCGCATACAACAACACATCAACCGCGCATTTTTTAGCCAACTGATATTTATCGGCATACGATTTTCCATCCACCGGCGGCACGGGATTATTAGGCATATCGGCAAACGCCACCACTCCCCCGTTTATGGCCGCGGCTCCGGCCGTGGTAAAATCTTCCTTGTAATCCCAGGAGTGGTCCGCGCACTCGCGCGCGTGGACGTGCAAATCTATAAAGCCGGAGAAAATTAGTTCATCCTTCAAAACAATGTCGGCTTTTCCCGTCGCCGCTTCGACTTTGGATATTAACCCGTCATTGCCGATTTCTATTCGGCCGCGGGAGGTTTTATCTATGTTAACGATGTTACCTTCTATGCTTAGCATCTATATAAAAAAAGAGCCCTACTCCCAAAAGGGAATGGGGCGGGTCATTAATATTTTATTGCGGGGATTGGATAAATTCATTATTAGAAAGATAACAGATAACCAAAAAGCCGTCAAGGGCGGGATTAACCAAAGGATCATCCACGTGAGCCTTTGAATTTAGCTTTATTTAAGCGGTATTCTTATTTGCTTTAAAATGTGATAAAATAATGTAAATGACATAATTGAGCAAAATTGACAAAATTTTGGGCCTAATAATTTTGTTCAATTTTATTAGCGACGTAGGCGAGTCTGCCTTGCTGGCCACGTAAAATAAATCTACATGGCTGGCAAGGCAAGCGAGCCGAGGAGCTAATACAGGTTTAATACCTCGAAGCTCTGCTCCGGGGAACCTTTATTTAATTTTTTAAATTTTGTTCAATCATTTTATGCCCAACGAAATTTTACAAAAATCAAAAAAAATAATAAACAACTTATCGGCACAGCCTATCAAGAAAGCGGAAAACTATTGGCATATGCTAGGACCCGGGCTGACCACCGGCGCGGCTGATGACGACCCTTCCGGCATCGCGACTTATTCGCAGACCGGCGCCAAATACGGTTTTGGCTTGTTATGGCTGGCGGCTTTTTCCTTCCCTTTAATGGCCATTGTGCAGGAGATGTGCGCCAGAATCGGCCTGGTTACGGGACGGGGGCTGGCGGGCAACATCAAGCGGCATTTTTCAAAAAAAGTTTTGTTCGGCGTGACTGCCCTGCTGTTTTTAGCCAACACTTTCAACATCGGCGCTGACTTAGGCGCCATGGCCAAAGCCACCCAGCTGCTTTTCCCTAATTTCAGTTTTACCGCCCTCATTTTACTTTTTACCGTCCTTAGCCTGGTTTTGCAGATATTCCTGTCCTATAAAAAATATGCCAAAATTCTGAAATGGCTGGCGCTGGTTTTGATGTCTTATGTCTTGACCGCCTTCTTCGTCAACTTAAACGGCTGGGAAGTTTTAAAATATTCCGTTATCCCCCATCTCGATTTTTCCAGGGACCAGATATTTTTGATTTGCGGAATTTTGGGAACTACCATTTCACCCTATCTTTTCTTTTGGCAAACTTCGCAAGAAGTGGAAGAGGAAATTTTGGCGGGCAAGACCAGCATCCAAAAAAGGCAGGGCGTGACGGATTTGGAGGTAAAAGATATGCGGGTTGATATTTGGTCAGGGATGTTTTTTTCCAACCTGGCCATGTTCTTTATTATTTTAACCTGCGGCGCCACGCTGTTTTCCCACGGCATTACCAACATCCAAACCGCGGCCGAGGCGGCCGCGGCGCTGAGGCCGCTGGCCGGCAATTACGCGTTTTTGCTTTTTGCCATCGGGATCATAGGCGTGGGGCTTTTAGGGGTCCCTGTGTTGGCAGGCAGCGCCTCTTACGCGCTGTCCGAGGCCATTGGCTGGAAAGAAGGCCTGTACCGGAAGTTTAAGCAGGCGCACGCTTTTTATGGCGTCATAATCGCGTCCGTGCTACTCGGGCTACTCCTGAATTTTGTAGGGTTGGATCCGATTAAAGCGCTTATTTACTCCGCGGTATTTAACGGCATTGTCGCGCCGATTATTTTGGTACTGATTGTCCACATAAGCGATAACGAAAAAATTATGGGCAGACGCAAAAATAGCGCAGCTATTTCCGCCCTTGGATGGATAACCACATCTTTTATGATTATTGTGGGAATAGCCACCATCGGGTCTTTATTGTTGTAATCTTTAAGGCCGATAAATACCCCTAACTGTTGACAAAAACCGGTCTTTCACGTTATAATAAGCAAGCTATTCATTAGCCTAAACAAAACTTTCAAGTGTTAAGAACCAGAGTAAACCACCAAATTAAAGCCGCCACAGTCCGCGTAATTAGCGACGACGGCAAGCAAATCGGGGTCATGAAGCTTTCCGAGGCCCTTGTCTTGGCGCAGGAGCACGGCCTGGATTTGGTGGAAGTTTCCCCGCTGGCCCAGCCGCCGGTTTGCAAGCTGATTGACATAGCCAAGTTCCGCTACCAGCAAAAGAAAGCCGAACAGCAGCAAAAAAAGAACGCCAAAAAAATTGAGCTCAAGACCATTTGGATCAGCGTCAGGATTTCCGATCACGACATGCAAATCAAGGCCGGCAAGGTCATGGAATTTTTAAACGAAGGCAACGTGGTTAAAATTGAACTGCGCATGCGCGGCCGCGAACAGGCCTTCGGCGATTTAGGCCGGCCGCCAGCTGGAAAACTTTTTAACCAAAATCACCTCGCCCTTCCGCATGGAAGTCCCGATCAAACGCATGGGCGGGACGTGGTCGCTGACAGTCGCGCCGACAAAATAATTAAACCCAATTGCGAATTACGCATTACGGATTAATTCGTAATCCGCAATCCGTAATAAATAATTTATCAATATGCCAAAGGTAAAGACCCACCAGGGAACCGCCAAACGGATTAAAAAAACCAAGACCGGCAAACTCATGGCCAGAGCCGCGGGGCAGGATCATTTTAATTCCCGCGAATCCGGCAAAACCACCACCAACAAACGGCGGGATTTGGTGCTTTCAAGAACGCATAACAAGTTAAAAGCGCTAATACCTTACAAGTAATAAGGTCCTATAGGAACCCATCACGGCAACCTATACTATGACACGAATAAAACGCGGCGTGGCCGCGCACAAACGCAGAAAAAATCTCATCAAAAGGGCCAAGGGCTTTGACAACCGCCGCTCCACCAACTTTGTGGCCGCGCGCGAAGCTTTGCTGCACGCCGACAAATATTCCTACCGCGACCGGCGCAACAAAAAACGCGACTTCCGCGCGTTGTGGCTCATTCGCGTCAACGCCGCCCTGCGCGAAAACGGCACCACCTGGAGCAAATTCGCCGGCCTGATGAAAAAGCAGGACATCCAAATTAACCGCAAAATGCTCGCCGAGCTGGCGGTACAGTATCCGGGCCAGTTTGATGCTATGGTAAAAGAACTGATGTAAAAAATTAACACGGATAGATTACGGATATACACGGATCACGGATATCAAAACCCCCGGGCAAACGCCGGGGGTTTTTGTATGAATCCGTGATCCGTGTTTACCCCGTTAAATCCGGCGAAGCCGGTTTTGCCTACAGCAAAATTTAACGGGGTAAATCCGTCCGCCTTGATCCGTGTTAATCTGTTCTGTTTATTTTGCCGGAGCGGCCGCAGGGGGAGTAGCGGCGCTGGCTTTATCCTGCAAAATGGCTTTTACCACCTGGCCGTCGGACTTTAGCTGTTCATAAAACAAAACTTGGGCGCGGGAAATGTGCATTTCGTCCACCGGGCCGTGCAGCTCGTTGCCCAATTTGACCAGGGAAATTTGCTGTTGCGGGGTTGTTGAGGCGCCACCCGCGGAAGTCGCGCTTCCCTGCTGGGGGCCGACCTGGAGGTAATAAATATCGTCCAGGGTCACGTAGTCCGCGTCGGGATTTTTGAGCTTGCCAAAGTAGACCTGCCCGTTGGTCAAAAATACCGCCACATAACCGGAAGGCTGGGACGCCGGCGCAGCGGCGCCACCCGCCGTTTGGCCGCCTGTTGCCGGCTTGCCGAATAATTGGCCCCTAAACACCAGGCCAAGGACAACTAATACCACCACAATGACGCCTAAAATTATCCACGGCGTTTTAAAGGTACGGACTTTTGGCTCCGGTTGGTCCATTGTTGGTTCCGGTTTGGAATATTGCTGCTGAGGCTGCACTTGCGGCCTGTTTACTCTTATTTCATCTGCCATAAAATTTTTCCTTTTAAATTACTTTTGATAAAAAATTTAACTGATTCACACGGATAAATTACGGATTGACACTGATGCACGGATCCGTGATCCGTGTTAATCTGTTTGCAATATCCGTGTATATCCATTTCCCCCACTCAACAGCGTAAAATTTGCAGCTTCCCAAAAGCCGCGTACTGTAAAAATTTTCCGTCTTTAAGCAAATTGCCGCGGCCAAACGCTCGCGTGTCGGAAAACGCAAAAAGCAACAGGGCTATGCCGGCCGCCAAAGGAAGCGAACCGGGCTCCTGCCGAAAAGGAAATCCGGGAAAACTTAATTCATTTTGGATTTGGACGGAAAAGTCGTTGACAACAATACGGGGCAAATTGGCGGATAAAGCCTTTACAGCCAGGGAAATTTGCGAAACCCGGGGCTCGGCAACATTTAAACTAAAGCAATTTGCCGGCCGGCTGAACAATCCGGCGGCCGAGCTGCCCTGCAATAAATCCGGAACCGCCGCCACAAAGCAGTCCTGCCGAACTCCGGCGGCCAAAACCGGCTGCGCCAAAGCATCCACCACTGAAATAGCGGGCTTAAAAGCCGTGGCGGCGGGATTTTCGGCCTTGGCGGGAATAGTCGCCGCAGTCGCCGGAATAGACGCAAAATTCAGGCCTGAAAAGACCAGTAAAAACGCCAAAAATCCGATAAAAATTTGCTTTGAGTTTGTTTTCATTTCTCTATTAATTATAGCAGGTTTTGTTAACTAAGTTATGCACATATACCGCTGATATATCGCTGACCCATTCGGCGAGCTCAGGGTCACCCCGAGCGAAGTCGAGGGGTGATGGGTACGCTGATTTGACGCTGAGCCTACAGGTACCATTTCGGCGTGATATCAGCGCTGGTGTTAAAATCAGCGTCCATTCAGCGATCCTTGAACAAACTTTCCAAATCTTCCGTGCGGTTAATGTCCGTGGTCCGGATTAGCCTAATAAAAAACTTCTCCCCCAAAGCCGCCAATTCGCGGACGATTTCTTCGTCCAGCGCGTAGGGCGAAACCCAAATGCTGTTCTGCCATTTTTTAAAATGCAGCTGTTTGAGCTTGGCCCGCAAAACCACGCGCACGTATTTATGCTTTTCCGGGATGTCAAAAATCACCAGTTTCCACACGCCGTCTTTTGCAGGCTGGAGCCTGCCCAACAATTTTTTGCCGTCTTCGGTAATGCGGATTTTGTTGTCAATTTTTTCCGCCAAGCCCTGCCGGTGGAGCCGGAAGACGCAATTGTAAAAATCTTTGGCATCCATTTGGGGGCAGCACTTGGGATGCATCTCTTTGATTATCGCCTTATCTGTGTCGGCCAAGTATTTTAGGATGGCGATGGTTTGTTGGTTGTAAACTCGGGACATAAGTAGCGCGTTAGAGGGTCATCATTAGTGCCGATTAGTGTCAAGGGTGACCCTTGACACTACTCTTCGTCTTCGTCAAAAACCAGATCGGCTTGGGCGAGCAATTCGGGATTATAATTATTTTTTAAAAAGCTCTTATAGGTTTTGAAAGTTAATTTATGCATATCCATAAACATTTGCGGCTTAGCCAACCCTATTTGATCCGCGCCCATATAAGCTGGCATACTGGAATATTTCCAATTGAAAGGCTGTGCCGGATTCAAATGGATATAGGCGGTAAGCTGGGTAAGATAACTGTCTTCCAGCACATTCTTACTTTTATAAATTCCCTGAAAAACGTGCCCCGAATGTCCGTATTTTTTATTAAAGTACGACGAGTAAGAGGTACAAAGCCTGTGCAGAAACATTTTTAACCCATTCACTTTATTTTGTTTTACTAAAAAATGAAAATGGTTCGGCATTAAGCAAAAACATAAAATTTCCAACGCATTTAAAGTCAAGGGTTTTAAGCGCAAACCCCCTTTTGCGGTGCGCTTTGGCAGCGGCACGATCCCCAGCAGTATCTTGGCCCGATAAATAAAATTTTCATAATCTTGCGCATCCAAAAAAACCAGCGATTTGTTCGCTCCCCTGTTATAGGCATGGAAATAAGCCCCTTCATAGTTTGGTTTGTAGTCTCTTCCCCGCATGCCTTAAAAATAAAACTTTTTTACACTAGTGTCAAGGGTCACCCTTGACACTAGTCACTAAAAACCGCGCCCGTAGAAGAAGCGTTGGCACCTATCAGGCTGACCAGGCTGGAAGCGCTTTCGCACCCGGTAATAGAAACCCAGCTATCGGTAAACAAGGCGGCCGGGCCCGGGGTTAGTGTACAGGGCAATTTGGAAGTTACCCAAACTCCAGGTATTGTTGAGCCCGTCACTGCCGATGACCAATCCGCCTATGGCTAACCCGACCTGTCCGGCCGCCGTATGCTCGAATCCACAACTTGGGTAATCATGGTGTTGTTCCGGTAAACCGAAATTGAACTGCCCGCCGCGCGCAGGCTAACGATATCGCCCACGGGCCACCGGCATTATCGCCACCGTCGCCCCGAGCTGCGTCCAGGTGCCGCTGACCCGCGCTTCCACAAACTGGCGTTCGCCGCCGGAGGTATCATCTCTTGATTAGAAACTACTATAGCGGCTATCAAAAAAGCTTATTAATAAGGGAGTAATAAAAAATCTCGGATGACCGAGAACCTGTTATTAAATTTTTATAAAGTTTATTCCTTTCGGACATTTGAAATTAAACATATAATATGCTAATCTGTATATGATGCTCACAGATACTGCAAACAGATTTACACGGATTACGAATCCGTGAATCCGTGATCATCCGTCTGCAATATCCGTGTTAATACATAACTCAAAATATGGCCAGAATATTCAATTTACAAACACTAAAAATTCTTAAAACAGTTTCACAGGCTCCCGGAATACCCGCCAGTGAGCTTTACACCCCTTTTAGCCGTAGCCAGGCCTATAAAAGCTTTTATAATACCATTTACCGGCTGATTAAGCAAAGATTTTTAGAAAGAAAAGAAAACAATAAGGGAATGTGCCTGTGGATTAGCGAAGAAGGCACAAAGCTTATCGTCCGCTTCCATCCGGAAAAAGACGGCGTCTGGAAGCTGGTGATTTTTGACATTCCGGAAAAACAAAAGTACGTACGCGTGGTGCTGCGCGCCAAGCTTAAAGCCCTTCACTTTAAAAAATGGCAGAACAGCATTTGGGTCTCGCCCTACGCGCTGGACGCGGAAATAGAAGAAGAATTAAAAGAGCTAGGCAAAAAATTCTTTGTTAGACTAATCAAAACCAAAGAAATAAACGTGACGGATGATTTAGAACAAATGTTTAAATAGCCAACAACTAGAGAACTAGAGGGTCATCCTCTTGAATTATACCTAATTTACTACCCTGACTCGTCGTCCCCGTCCCGACGTTGCCGGAGCGTTGAGCCGCACAGACAATTACCTCTTCCCTTTGTCCCTGTTATGGGACCGCTGTGGTATGGGACAGACTCAACGGAAAGCAACTTCGGCACTGGGACGTCCCGCTTCCGGCCGTGCACCAAACTTTTGCTTTAAGAACGAGCGCCGCGGTCATTGCAAAAGGCTACGCAGCCTCCATCTGCAAAAGCTTTACGAGTTTGGCGTTGATGGTGTCAACATTCAAAGTCGCGGCGTAAATTATTCCGCCCACGCGCAGGTCGTTTTGCACGGCCACGGAAAGGTAACGACCGTTAAAACTTTGCCATGTATTTCTCATACTGCCGCTTGAATATTTTGTCTGTATAATTGATATAGGCCAGCGTGGTCCGGACATCCTTATGCCCCAGTTGTCTTTGTACGGTTAAAATATCGGCTCCGTCAAGCAGCAAATTCGTGGCCAGCGAGTGGCGGAAAAGATGGACATACAGCCTTTTATTGATATTCGCTCTTTTTTGCAGCCTGTCAAACATTGATCTTAAATATTCCAGCGATAACGGCTTGCTTTTGCCGCCGCCAAACAAAAAATCTTCCGGCAATTTACGTTCGCTGGCCAAATAAAATTTTAAAAATTTCGCGCATTCCGCGGTAATGCAAACTTTACGGTCGCAAAAATTTTTTCCCTGTCTAACAAATAGCGTCCGCTTTTTAAAATTTACATCCTTGGCTTTCAGATTCCTTAATTCCGTTGTTCTGATTCCGGCGCAGGCCATTACACGCATTAAAGCCTGTTCTTTGCGGGTACCGCATCTTGAAATAATCCTGCCGATTTCTTTTACACTCAAAACCTCCTGGACTTCCGTCTTTGGCTTTTTTGGGTTTTTGATTTCTAAATTGATGCCATAAAATTTTAAAAACCACCACAGGGCTCGGCTGGTATTTTTTAAATGGCTATACGAGGGGTTGCCGCCGCGCAAACCAGCCAAGTAGCCAATTGCCGAATCTTGGGACGGAAAAATTTGTCCCGTTTCTTTAATAAATTTGCTAACAGCTCTGGCGTGGTTGGCCACGGTAATCCTGCCGAGCCCGTGTTTTATTTTCAGGAACGCTTTAAATTTCCCTAAAATCTTTTCGCGCGGAAAGGAATTTTTTTTTAAAGCGAAAATTGAACCATCGCCTGCGAATACCTGTTAGCAAAATAATCATAATAAAAAAACTTAATAATTTTCTTAGTCTAGCACAAAATCATTTTTTCTGCTATGTTAAAAAAGATTTTATAAAAAAGTATCCTTATTTATAAAGATCATGAAGAATAAACCCCTAATATTTACTCCCACTTTATTTTATGAATACGCCACTTGCTGCCATTGGATTTGGTATGATCGTTTTAGCAACCCCAAAGAAAAAGGCGCGATGCCGGAACTTACTTTAAAGCTTTTTGAGCAGGGCGTTTTGCACGAAAAAGATTACATAAAGGATTTAACCTACATTCAGGTTAAACAGGTTAATTTAGCCCAGGCCTTTAAGGAAACCTTGCCCTTAATGGAAGCCGGAGCGGAACTTATTTATCAGGGCGTCATTCAGTACCAAGACGGCGAGGTACTTTACCAAGG
>CAVVMJ010000003.1:0-197764 GCA_963749445.1 uncultured bacterium | reverse complement strand
GCCACGGGAGGAATTTACCATGATGCCACGGCCTTCGTCATTAAGTCCGGCTTTAACCATGGCCTCTACGTCCCCTCCCTGCGCGCCAATACCCGGAACCAAAAATGCCATATCCGGAATAAGCGACCTAATGGTTTTCATTTCTTCCGGATACGTGGCGCCAACAACTAGCATACAATTATGGTTGTAATTCCAGTCATCGCGTACATGTTCCGCGACAATCTGCCACAGCGGTTTACCATCAAAAACCAAATCCTGAAACTCTGCCGCCCCTGGATTGGAACTGCGGCACCAAACCATACAACCTTTATCAGCCCTGTCCAAAAACGGCTTTAGCGCCTCTTTGCCGGGATAAAACAGCAGCGTTATTGCGTCAAACCCAAACCAATCAAACAGTTCTTGCACATAACCGATATTGGTATTTCCGATATCCGCGCGCTTGGCATCGCAAATCGTAAAAATATCCGGATAATTTTTTTGCAAATACTCCACCGACATTTTCAGCTCCCGGATGCCGGCATCGCCGCGCGCTTCAAAAAACGCAATGTTAAATTTCATCGCCGCCGCAAACTCCGCTGTCTGGTCTATAATCCATTTGTTAAACTCAAACTGCGGGTTACCCGTTTCTTTAAAACGCCCCGGGATTTTGGCAAAATCGCTGTCCAGCCCAACGCAAACCAACGAGTTAACCTTATCTACTCTTTTATTGTATTTATCAATAATCACGATTGTTTTTTTACTTTCAAAATTTCCTTGCCGCCGTGGGCCTTATGCCAGGCTTCCGGATCCGTTCCCCAGGATAAAGCGCTATTCTTTTCTTCGTCAGTCAAATATTTTTGTTCTGCCGCGACTTTGACCAAAGTGGAAAAATTACTCAAAGTCAACAAGTTTATATTTTCATCGTCAAAGGACTGCTTGGCTAACTGCATCTGATAATCAAAAATCGCTATGGCCGCAATAATTTTTGCATCATATTCCCGCTGGCAAGCCTTGGCTGACGTTAAAGAGCTCCTGCCGGTAGAAATCAAATCTTCCACTATTAATACCCGTGAACCCTTCTCCATAAAACCTTCCACTTGCTTTGCTTTGCCGTAATCTTTTGGCTGGGCGCGCACATAAACCATGGGCTTATTCAATTCAGCGGCTAAAAAAGCCGCCCAGGGAATGCCTGCGGTGGCCGTTCCGGCCAAAACGTCAAATTCCAAATTATTTTTTTTGATTAAATCTTTAAAGCCTTTCACAACCAGGCCGCGCTCTTTTGGATATGATATCAACAGCCGATTATCGCAATAAATAGGCGCCAGCAAACCCGTGTTCCAAGTAAAAGGCGGATCTACTTTAACCTTAACGGCCTTGATGGCCAATAACATTTTGGCAATATTCTCTTCTTGGGTCATATTTTAAAACAACTTATTCCCGCCGTTGAACAAATCCTCCAGCTTGCCGCGGATGCTCACGGTTGACTGGGCTGATAAAATGCTATCGCTGGCAAAAATTACGTCCGTATATTTGCGCATCAAGTCCAGGCAGTTATACAAAAACAACCCGTGCGTGGCCGCGCAAATTATCCGTTTGGCTCCGCCTTCACTCATTTTTTCCAGCGCTTTAACCATGGTGGCGCCGGTGCTGATCATGTCGTCCAACAGCAAAACATTTTTGTCCCGCACGTCAAAGTCGCCTTCCATGGTGTCTATGTGCCGGTAGCCGATTTTGCCGTCGGTGTAACCCTTGCGGACTTTTTTTAAACTTTTGCCGCCCACGATTTTGACCAAATACGCGGCGCCAGCGTCAGGACCGATGACTTCAAAGCTCTGGCCGGCAAATACCTGCTGGGCATGGGCAATCAACTCCTTGCTTAAAGAAATATTTTTTATCAACAAATCCCCGTACTTCGCTTCACCTTCCTCGTTCAAAAAATGGCAGTCCACGACTACCAGTTTGGTACAACCGCTGCGAGCCAGCAAATTGCAAATGACATGCGAGCTGGCGACTTCCCCGTCTATGGTCTGTTTGTCCTGGCGAGCGTAAGGCAAATAAGGGGAAACTACGATAATGGACTTGGCGTCCTCATGCTTGACCGCGTCCAGCATCAGCAGTAATTCCATCAACCCATCGTTCTGGTTAGGATAAAGGCGATGGTAAATGACCACCTCGCGGCCGCGACAAGCCGCCAGCTGGGGGATGCGCAAGTGGGTGTCGCCATCCGGGAATTTGCCTATTTCCACGTTCGGCGTAAACAAATCGTTGAAATTAGGGGAAACCAGATGCAAATAAGAATCCATAAATATAGTGAATGATTACATTTCTATCATAACAAAAATAACGGGAATATGCTATTATTCCTACGAAATTACAAATAAAGCCGAGCTACGAACTCTCGCGGCGTTCGTAGTTCGTAAATTTCGTAAGTTCGTAGGACATATGAAGAAATTTACAAGAACAAAAGAAGATTTTATTTGCGGGCACTGCGGCACTTTCGTCAAAGGTGATGGCTACACCAACCACTGCCCGAATTGCCTATGGAGCAGGCACGTGGACGTTAACCCGGGCGACCGGCAAAATTCCTGCGGGGGAATGATGGAGCCGGTAGCCGTTGATATGAACCACGGCGAATATATTATTATCCATAAATGCCAAAACTGCGGCGCTATAAAACGGTGCAAAACGGCAGCCGATGACAACACCGACGCGCTGATAAATCTTACCCAAAGCATTGCCAAAATTTAATTTTTTTGATATAGTATCCAAAGCCAGCCTAAAAACTTAGGGCAATTAGCTCAGTGGTAGAGCGACCGCTTTACACGCGGTAGGTCGTAGGTTCAATCCCTACATTGCCCACCACTGGTTGTCCAAAAAAGGGGCCCCCAAATTTTCTCACTAGATTTATATAGGGAAAATTTGGGGGAGAGGAGCAATCGCGGAGAGAGCAAGGAATTGGCTTCAGTCAATTCCGCAAGCTCAGAGCGAATTGCGACGTGCCGGACTAGCTCATCGGTTAGAGCGCTGCCCTGAAGAGGCAGGCGTACCCAGTTCGACTCTGGGGTCCGGCACCACAAAAAATCTGATATAATTATTTTATGCGGCTATAGTATAGTGGTAGTACGCGACCTTGCCAAGGTTGGGGGACGGGTCCGATTCCCGTTAGCCGCTCCAAAGAAAAAAGCCCGACTTTATGTGGGGCTTTTTTTGATGATAATCCGTGCCTACATCTCGGATGTTTGGGATAACCCCCCATGCCGCCACATCAACCATCGCAAAACCCTTATAAACATAAGCGTTTTATAAGGCCCAAACAGGGCAAAATTTAGGGTAAAAAAACGTTTTAGCCTATAAACAAGCCAAAAAATGGCAAAAAGGGCTTGAAAAAATACCCAAAAAAGGCTATAATTATAGTAGTTAAGTGCTATTTGGCACTTTTTTGTGTTAAATAGGCACTTTTACCGCCTTTTGGCGGCAACTGTCGTATCTACTTTTTACCATTTCATTTAAAGTTAAGATACGGGTCAACGGTTGCACCTTAACATTTACAATATGCTTTTATCTTTACCGATGAAAGCATAGGGGAGAAAGGAGTTTGATTCAAAGAATGAAAGCTCTTTTATCCCTGAAGTCTGCCAAGAATCAAAGCTCCGTCCTCGCGATAGTGGCTTTGACCGCAATTGCCCCGATGGTCTTCCCTCTGATGACCGCCGCGGCCCAGACTTCCGGGCAACCAGCTGTAGTTTTTCAAATCAATTCTCTTCCAAACCAAAACATATCTTTCAACCAAATCACGGCCAGCGATCCGTTGGTAACGGATCTTCAGCAATTCTTCATCGACAATAATTCACCGCTCAAAGATTACGTGCCCCAGCTGGTTTCCAAACCCAACTGGAAACAAATGGTGGCCATTAGCTTTGTGGAAAGCAACTTTTGCGTCCACAACCTGCATAACAACTGCAGCGGTATCGGCGGACCGGGCAACTTTGAAAAATATCAGGATTTTAGCGGCTGGATAGACCGCATGAGCGATTTGCTCGCCACTCGCTACGACGGCTGGAGCTTTAAAAAAATGGACGGCGTTTACGTCCAGCCTTACAGCTACAACTGGCGTCTGGGCGCGGAGAATACCTACAATAAATTAACCGACATAGAAAACCAAGCCGCCAATGAACGGGCTGCGATGGCCCAAACAGCCACCGCCCAACCGATTGCCGACCTGGCCATGGTGACCAAATAAAACTCAAAACCCCCTCTTTGGAGGGGGTTTTGATTTTGATTGAGCTTGATAGTCCGACTTCGCCAAGGCTTCGTCGGACAGACTTCGCTAAACGCGCTGACGGCCGAAGGCCAGACGAAGCTTTAGCGAAGTCTGGTGCCCAGGGAGGGAGTCGAACCCTCAATCCCTTGCGGGCGACAGATCTTAAGTCTGTAGTGTATTCCAGTTCCACCACCTGGGCAGGTTTATTATTTTTATGGAGGCGCAGATGGGATTTGCACCCATGAATAGCGGTTTTGCAGACCGCCGTGTTAGACTACTTCACCACTGCGCCTTGATTATTTAAAATTTTTAAAACCTCTACATCTGCCCACTTATTATAATCCATAAAAAATTTTTTGAATACCCCAAATTTTCTCTTTAAAAATTGGCCGTTTGAATCTTTGTAAATGTATTTGAAAATTTTAACACTGTCGCCGATAGAATACGCCAGACGGTAAGCTTTACTGCCCTTATAAACTTTATTAATTCTTAGCTTTAAAGTTAATTTTAATCCTTGCGCCAAGTTTATTAAAAATTTTTCACTGCCGCTCACGAAAACTACTATCATTCTTTTAAAAACATTTCTTTCTTTTGCTATACCAACATGGCCATCGCCGTCAAAATAGCCTCTAACAAAATGGGGCAAAAATTCTGGAGATAGTTTAGGAAATTCCATAGTCAAGGACTTGTTGGGAAATAAACCTAAGGCTAACAGACTGTCGTATATTTTATGGCTGCCGATCCTTAAAAAATATCGGATTTTTCTATTCGGGGAATCTGAAGGAATTACAACGATAGTATGTTTGGATCTCAAAGCGTTTCTTGTAAAATCAACAAGGTCTTTATCTGTACTGGTAAGCCGCAGATACTTACCCCGGAGATATGGCGCATTTTCCAAACTGCCGTCGGCATACAAATATCCCAGGACATACGCCATAACAGGAGTCCATTTTTCAAAAAATTTTTCATCTACGTCATATTTAGTTCCCATACTTTGGTGCTAATGATGTATACTGCAATTTTATCAAATATTTTTTATTCCTTACAAATAGTAAAAAGGTTTAAAAACTATTTGACAAACCCAACCGTTTAATGTAAATTAGGCTTAATGTTTTATTAACTCCGGAAAGGTGACCAGAACAATTATCCGCACGACTATTTCATCCCAAGCAGCAAGTCAATTCAATGGCTTAATTTTACCCGCCTAAAATTTTTTTCTCCAGACAAAATTAATAAAAATTTGAACAATGATTCGATAAAACTGACTGCTTCAACTCAGCCACAAAAATTTTTGGCGGGTTAATTGTAAACGGATTCAATTTGAATCGCGTTTTTTTGTTCACATTAATTAATTTAGTCTTGTCTCCATCCCGACCGAGGCCGAATGCATCTGAGGGCGAGTGGAGGGATCTGTTGTTTATCAATAATCGATGGGTAACAGATTCCTCGACTCGGATGCACTCGCTCGGAATGGTACAAAAAAAGTGCAACCAAAAAAATGACTAAGAAAAAATTCAACCACAAAATCTTAATTATCGGCTATGGCTCGGTTTCGCAATGCACTTTGCCGGTTCTTTTGGAGAATTTGAAAGTTGACCCGAAAAATGTCACCATTATGGATTTTGAAGACAAAGCCAAAGTTTAAAAAAATTTACGGATAAAGGCGTAAAATTTGTCCGACAACCGGATTACCCCGGAAAATATGGGCAAAGAACTTGCCAAATACACGGACAATGGCGGCCTGATTATTGATTTGGCCTGGAATATCGGCGCCAATGATATTATTGGCTGGTGCCATGACCATAATGTTTTGTACGTAAATACTTCGGTGGAGGTTTGGGATTCTTTAGAAGGGATTATTTAAAGACAGTCCGTTTGAAAAATCGCTTTACTGGCGGCAAATGAAACTCCGCGAAATGATCAAAGACTGGCCGAAAGAACGCGCCTACTGCAGTGGTTGACCATGGCGCTAATCCAGGGCTGATTTCACATTTTGTAAAACAAGGGCTGATTGATATTGCAAATAAAATGATAGCTGATGGAAAAGCAACCGGGAAAGACAAAGAAGAACTGGAAGAATTAATCAAATCCCGCAAATTTAATTTGCTTGGCCAAAAACTAAGGTCAAAGTCATTCATTGCAGCGAGCGCGACACGCAAATTACCAATCGGCCCAAGGAAGTGGATGAATTCGTGGGCACCTGGAGCATAGAAGGCCTTCGGGAAGAAGGCACGGCGCCGGCGGAAATGGGCTGGGGTACGCATGAGCAAAAACTTCCCGAACTCTGGCGCATGTTCCGCCATATGGCCCAAAAAACCAAATCGCTTTGGCGCAAATGGGTATGAACACCTGGGTCAGGTCCTGGATTCCGGACCAGGAAATTGTGGGCATGGTTATCCGCCATGGCGAAGCTTTTGGATTATCAGATCGACTTACAGTTTGGGAAGGAGAAAAGGCCGTTTTTCGTCCCACCGTGCATTACGCATATATGCCTTGCCACGAAACTTTGTCTTCCCTTTGCGAACTTCGCGGCAGAAATTATGTTTTGCCGCCAAAATTAAGAATTATGGAAGATGAAATTACTACTGGCGCGGATATCTTAGGCGCTTTGCTTATGGGCCATGAATAAATTCCTGGTGGACAGGCAGCGATCTTTCCATAGAAGAAGCCAGAAGGCTGGCGCCGGGACAAAATGCCACAACTTTGCAGGTCGCGCTCGGGTGTTATCAGCGCGTACTTTGGATGATAGAAAACCCGAAAAGGGGATTTGAATTTACCCGATGATTTACCGCACGACTTTGTACTGGATATTGCTAAACCTTATTTAGGCAATTTTATTTCCAAGGCCTCGGACTGGACTCCCATTAAAAACCGCGTAGTCTATTTTAAAGAAAATCCAGCCAACCAAACCCACTGCCGATGTTTGGCAATTTGAAAACTTCCGGTTTATTCCATAGATTATTAATGTGATACCAATATACTAATGCATGCGAATAGTACAAATAATACTAATCTTAAACCGTATTCGTATTGAAATTCGCTATCATCAATACCATTTAAATATATTAGTAATTTAAATTCTATGACCCAAGAACGAAAAAAACTTTTACAGGAATTGGCGGCTAAAAACGGCACGCCGCTGTTTGTGGTTGACCACGAAATCCTAAGCGCAACAATTTTAAGGAATTCCGTGAAAAATTGCCGGATGTGCAACCGTATTTTGCGGTTAAGGCTAATTCCAATCCTGAGATAATTAAAACCATGTTTGACCTTGGCTCCAGCTTTGACGTGGCTTCAATTTACGAATTCAAGCTTGTTTATAAAAATATTGAAACCTGGCCGGACAAAGAACGCCAAGATTTTATTTGGGACAAAATTATTTACGCCAACACTATTAAGCCGTTCAAAGTTTTGACAAAATTAAACCCGTACAAAATTTTGGTAACTTTTGACAATATTGAGGAACTGAAAAAAATCAAGCAACACGCGCCGGACGTAGGGCTAGTTTTACGCATTCGCGTGCCCAACACCGGAAGTATGGTGGAGCTGTCTTCCAAATTTGGCGCGCATCCCGGCGAAGCCGTGGATCTAATTGCCGAGGCCATTGGCATGGGTTTGGATGTGGAAGGCATTAGTTTTCACGTGGGCAGTCAATGCAATAATTTTGACAACTATTTGCAAGCGCTGAATTTTGCGCATTCTATTTTGAAGGAAGCTGCTTTGCGGAATTTTGAAATTGGTTTTACGGATAAAGAGGGCAAAAAGAAAAAAGTTTTGGATATTGGCGGCGGGTTTCCGGTTAAATACGCACCGGATGTAAAATCATTTTCCGCTTTGGCTAAAAAATTGAATATCGGAAATTAAACGCTTGTTCGGCAAAGACAACATCCAGGTTATTGCCGAACCTGGCCGATTTATGGTGGCCACAGCCTGCACCTTGGTGACAAAAATTATCGGCAAATCCATTCGCGACGGCAAAACTTGTTATTATCTTGATGATGGCGTGTATCATACTTTTTCCGGCCAGGTTTATGACCACCAGCATTACCCGCTTCACGCTTTTAAAGATGGCGAACTCAAACTTTGCGCCACTTTTGGACCGACCTGCGACGCTTTTGATACAATCTCACTGGCTGATGAACTGCCGGAAGATTTGCAAATTGACGATTTGCTTTACGCGGAAAATATTGGCGCTTACACTTTAGCCTCGGCCACGGACTTTAACGGCTTCCCGGTTGCCAAAGTCGCGCACATTAATCAATAAGCACGTAGAGGCACGCCGTGGCGTGCCTGGACAGAAAACAGCATGCCCCGGCATGCCACTACAAGAACCGCCATTTGTAGTACATAAATCATCCACCTATGCCGATAAAACATCGAACCAAAAAAAAGAAGAACGGCTTCCGCAAATTCTGGCGCCTGGGCATTGAGGAATACAATACCCACAATTTTGACATCAGCCAGGACGGCGAACTTATGGTGCGCGAAGGCAATTACCAATACAACATCTTTGACATTGTCAAAAAGTACGGCACCTCCACGGAAATCGTCTTCCCCACGGTTATAGAAAACCGCGTGCGGGACCTAATTGAAACCTTTAACGCCTACATTAAAGTACTGGGCTACAAAGGCAAATTTTATTACCATTACGCCATGAAAGCCAACCAGAACAAGGAATTTGTTTTGCCGGCCGTGGCCGAAGGCGCCAATTTGGACGTGGCAAGCGCCAACGAACTGTTCTTGGTCAAGACGGATGATTGAGCAGGACAAATTCAACGCCAAAATCCGCGTCATTTGCAACGGCCCAAAAACCGAAAAATACATCAGCCTGATTGAAGAATTAAAAAGCAAAGGGCTGATTGTCATCCCAATTATTGAAGACTATACGGAACTGGAACGGATGGCCAAATTTAAAGGCGAAGTCGGCATCCGCGTGAATCTGGACATTAAAGTCCAATCCCACTGGGACAAAAAATTCAACCGTTTCGGCTTTACCGAAGAAGAACTGCGCAAAATCGGCAAAGTCAGAAATCTTTCAACGCTGCATTACCACATTTCCAAACAGATTGAAAACATCCAAGGATTTATTAAACCCTTAAAGCGGACATTGGCCTTGTACGCCGAGCTGAAGGAAAAAAATCCGCAGCTGGACACTTTGGACATCGGCGGCGGCGCCGGCGTGCCGTTTGAAAAAAAGAAGCACTTTTACACGGGCAAAAATCTGGTGCAGCAAATCGTCAAAACCGCCAAAAAAGAAGCGGACAAGCTCGGCATAAGGCATCCCAACCTGATTGTGGAGTGGGGCAGCTACGTGGCCGCGCCCGCGCAGATTACCATCTACAAAATTCTAACCCAAAAAGACGTAGGCAACAAAGGCAACGTCAAATGGTATGTGATAGACGGCAGTTTTATGAACGATTTGATAGACACCTGGGCCATCCACCAAAAATGGCACGTCATACCGGTTAACTATATGAACACGCGCAAACTGGACAAAGTCTGGCTGGCCGGCTCTTCGTGCGATAGTGATGACAAATACACGGCCGGCGGCGATTACATTTTACTGCCGCGGCTGGATGATACCGATGAATTGTACATTGCTATATTGGATACCGGCGCCTATCAGGATTCCTTGGCCTCGCACCACTGCCTGCTGTCCAGTCCGGCCAAACTAATCGCCCAAAACGGCGAAATTAAAATCGCCAGAAGGCGCGAAGGGCCGGAAGAGGTAGGAAAAATGTTTGGATGGTAAAAAAGCATTTAGCAGTTGGCAATTAGCATTTAGCGAACCAGTCTTCAGTGTCTAGCTAAACGCTATCAGCTAAAGGCTAACTGCTAGCTAGGGGATAACCGATTTGGCGGATTTTGGCTTAAACTGATATAATGGCGGTGTCGATTTATTGCCCTCCTTCGCTTCCGCCGCCGCTAAAGTTATGGCGGACCAGCGGAAAGCTTCGGAGGGTTATCCGCCCAGGTCTGGCGGAAATCATTCTTTGATGAAACAAATACCGCACCCGAAACATGACATCTCTCATTGCTTTCGGGGCGGATAAAAAGGGGGTGAGCAAAATGAAAGCTCTCCACATAATCGCTTTTATCCTTCTGGTTATCGGCGGCCTCAACTGGGGCCTATTCGCGTTCGGTTTTAACGCCGTCGCGTATCTAGGCACAACGTTAGCCAATATTGTTTACGTCCTTGTCGGCCTGTCCGCCATATTTGAAGCCGTCACCCATAAAGCCAACTGCAAAGCCTGCGCCACCAGCGCCAGCAGCATGCCCAAACCGGCCATGTAAAAACCGCGGATTACTCGCTGATCTTCTACGCAGATATGAACGCGGATCAACGAGAATACAACTCAAACAAAAAAAGGGTTCCCATACTTGGGAATCCTTTTTGCGTTTCTATAAATTGAGGGCTGCCCTCAAACACGCGTCTTGACTCTTAAGCCTTAGCTTCTTCCGTCTTAACCCCCTCGTCCTTAACTTCTGTTTTAGCCGGAATTTCTTCAACAGCTGCCACTTTTTTCGGCGCCTCCTGCAAGGCTTTCAGCGACAGACCAAGACGGTGCTCGGCCGGCTCAATGGAAATAATCTTAAAAGATTTCCGCTCTCCGGGCTTGAGCAGTTCCTCGGGATTTTTTACGGCCTCGTGGGACAGCTCTAAAATGTGGCACAACCCGGCAATGTCCTTGTCCAGTTCCACAAACACGCCGAACGGCATAATTTTGGTGACCGCGCCTTCCACAGTCTGGCCGATTTGGTATTTTTTCACGGCTTCCAGCCAAGGGTCGGATTGTAATTGTTTAATGGATAGCGACACGCGGCCTTTATCAATTGAAATAACTTTGGCCTGCACCTTCTGGCCGACGCGCACAATGTCTTTGGGATTTTCAATGCGCTGCCAGGCCAGTTCGCTAATGTGAACCAAGCCTTCCAATTCTCCGAATTTTACGAACGCGCCAAAATCCACCACGCCGGTAATCGTGCCTTCCACCACCTGGCCGATTTTCAGCTGCGACAGCTTTTGTTCCATCTCCTTTTCAAAAACCGCTTTTTCGCTGACAATGAGTTTTTCTTCCTGCGGGTCCGCGGTTATTACCTGAACGTCAAACGACTGACCAACGTAACTGTGCAGCACAGAGAGGATTTTGTTCTTGTCGCCGTCTTCCACCCGCGGATAATGTTCCAAAGACAACTGCGACACAGGCAAAAAACCCATCACGTTGTTAATTTCCACCATAAGGCCGCCTTTATTGGCTTCCAAAATTTTAGTGCGGACAACGTCCTTTTGTTCCATCAAAGTCTTGAGCGTCTGCCAGACCCGTTCCTGGCCGGCCTGGCGCAGGGACAATTCCGCTATGCCTTCCTTGTTTTCCGGCTCAATTACGGAAACAAAAATTTTGTCTCCGGGCTTGAGCGAGCTTAAAGTGGCCTCGTCGTCATACAGCTCGCGGCCGCGTACCACGCCCACGCCATAGCCTTCCAAATCCACGTAAACTTCATTTTTGCCCACCGAAATCAGCCGGCCTTCCACCATATCGCCGGCCTTAAGCACCTTTATTTCCACGCCGCTATCCATAAGTTCGGCCATGGTCTGGGCGTTTTGCGCCGCGGGGTTAACCACGGGGGTTTGTTGAATAGTTTCTTCTGCCATAAATTAATTTTCCTTTTTTAACCGATTGATATCTAATTGTGAAATTGCGAGTGCAGCCGAAGCAATCCCACTGATTAAGGGATTGCCACGTCGCCCCTCCGATGCAGTCGGGGCTCCTCGCAATTTCAAAAAACAAAAACCAACGCTTAATCGTTGGGTCAATTAAAAACGTATCAAATTGGTTAATTGTTAAAAGTGTCGCGATTCAAAGGCTTATTTGGGGTTATTTTTTAAATTAAATCCTCGCGGCACTAATCAAATAAGCACTGGCATTATAACAATTTGTATAAAAAAAGCAAGGGCGGCCACAGGCACCGCCCCCGCATCCCAAAGTGACGTATTACTTCTTCTTTTCGTACTTCGGGATTGCCGCCACACAGGCATCAGCGGTTTCCTCGGCAGTCGGCCAAAAACGATGAACCGCTCCATCCCAAGCAAGCTGGGTCTGTTTTTGGCCAAGGACGATCTCCAACCAGAGATCACCACTTTTGAGAACAAGCGGATAATCCCCATTATCCCCCTTTACCTTAACCCGCCAATCTCCATCGGCGGTCTTAACCAGATACTTGCCACATTGGATTTGATCCTCCGCGGCAATAACAGGCAACAACTCAACGGCCAGGACAGGGACGGCCACCAGAATTGCCACCATCAAGAACAATCCAACCAACGCTCTCTTCATCTTTCTCACCTCGGCAGGAATTTAACATAAATTCGATAAAAAAACAAGGCCCAAAGCCCTTTTCTTTTTCCGCAAAATCAGCTATAATTTATCCATATGCAGATTCAATATTTCGGTCTATCGAGCTTTAAAATCACCACTAAAGAAGCCACAATCATCACCGACCCGTTCCATAAGGATTCCGGCCTAACCCCTCCCCGGGGAGCGGCGGATATTTTGGTTTTAGCCGAAAAAAAGAAAGCTTGTATTCGGCGGTTTCCGGCATTTCCGGCGAGCCGTTTGAAATTTTTGACCCGGGCGAATACGACATCAAAAGCGTCACCATAACCGGCATCCCGCTGAAGCAGGAAGACAAATACGTTACCGTTTTTCTCATTGAAAGCGAAGATATGCGCATCCTTAACCTCACTCACATTAAAGATTTTAATATGAGCGAGGATGAAATTGAGGCTTTGGGCGAAATTGATATTTTAATCCTGCCCGTGGGCGGCAATACCGTAATGTCGGCTTCCGGCGCCTCCAAAGTGGTTAATGAGATTGAGCCAAAAATAGTTATCCCATCACATTATAAAATGCCAGGCCTGATTATTGACGTGGACGCAATGGATAAATTCATCAAAGAAATGGGCGGCAAAAAAGAGGAAATGGAAAAACTCACGGTTAAAAAGAAAGATTTGCCGGAAGAGGGGACAAAAGTAGTCGTGTTGGAACCTTTAAGGTAGTATTCGCAAATAAACAAATTTTGACAAATATACAAATCCGATATTAAGCATTCTTTCTAAAATTAGCAGTTTACATTTGTATATTTGTGTTGATTTGTATATTTGAGATTACTACCTATGAATTGGATAGAAAAAATCCGGCAAAAACCCCAGGAACAAAAAATCCGGCTAATTTGGATTACAATTATAGTCGCCGCCGTGGTTCTGCTCGCGTTATGGATAATTTTGTCCCGCTACAGCCGCAGCCTGCCCAAAGACACAACTTTATTTGACACCCTCGGCAAAGGAGTGAAAGATTTACAAGATAATTACAAGAAATGACAAAATTGACATAATTTAAATAATTGCCATAATTGCCAAACCGCAGATTATAAATTCGTCAATTATGTTCAATTATGTCAATTTTATTTAATTTTGCTCAATTCCCTTATGCCCAAAGACGCATCAAAACCCGTAACCAGCGAAGTCGGCGAAGTTAAGCCGCGCTTTTTGGAACGGGAAATGCAGGAGTCCTATTTGGACTACGCCATGAGCGTAATTGTCTCCCGCGCCCTGCCCGACGTAAGGGACGGGCTTAAGCCCGTGCACCGCCGCATTTTGTATGTGATGCACGAAATGGGACTGCGCCACAACGTCAAATTCCGCAAATCCGCGGCCGTAGTCGGCGATGTGCTCGGCAAGTACCACCCGCACGGCGATATGGCCGTGTACGACAGTATGGTACATATGGCGCAGACCTTTTCTTTGCGCTATCCGTTAATTGAAGGGCAGGGAAATTTTGGCAGTATGGATGGCGACGGCGCCGCGGCCATGCGTTATACCGAAGCGCGGATGTCAGCCTTGGCCGAAGAATTATTGGTGGATCTAGATAAGGAAACCGTGGACTGGCGCGACAACTATGACGCCACGCGCAAAGAACCATTCGTTTTGCCCGGCAAACTGCCCAATCTGCTTTTAAACGGCACTCTAGGCATTGCCGTGGGCATGGCAACCGATATCCCTCCCCATAATTTAACCGAAGTCTGCGACGCCATTGTTAAATTGATTGATGATCCCGAAGTCGCCAGCGAAGACTTAATGGAATTCATCAAAGGTCCGGATTTCCCCACCGGCGGCATTATTTATGATGTCGCGGCCATCAAAAACGCTTATGCCACGGGCAAGGGCAGCATGGTCATGCGCGCCAAAACCGAAATTGTGGAAACCAAAACCGGCGGCTTTAGGATTTTGGTCCATGAAATCCCGTACCGCGTCAACAAAGCCACCCTCTTGGAAAAAATCGCGGAACTGGTGCGCGACAAAAAAATTGAAGGCATCAGGGACGTGCGCGACGAGAGCGACAAAGACGGTGTCAGAATTGTGGTTGACCTTAAAAAAGACGCCATGCCGAACAAAATCTTAAACCAGCTGTTTTCCTACACCCAGCTGCAGGAAACTTTCCACATGAACATGCTGGCTTTGGTGGACGGCATTGCAGCCGCACGTGCTGAACTTAAAAACCGTGCTGGAAAAATATCTGGAGCACCGGCAAATCGTCATCCGCCGCCGCACGGAATTTGAGCTCAAAAAAGCCAAAGAGCGCGCGCATATTTTGGAAGGCTTAAAAAAAGCTTTGGACCACATTGACGAGGTCATCAACACCATCAACAAAATGCCCGACCAAGGAAGAAGCCAAGGTTAATTTAATCAAAAAATTCAAATTCACCGACATCCAGGCCGACGCGATTTTGGAAATGCGTTTGCAGACCCTGGCCGGGCTGGAGCGCAAAAAAATTGACGACGAGCTCAAGGAAAAGAAATATGTTGATTGAGGAACTGGAAGGCATTTTACAGTCCAAAAAGAAAATTTTGGGGATCATCAAAAAAGAAGTGGAAGATATGAAAGCGCGCTTTGGCGACGAGCGCAAAACCCAGTCGTCAAAAGCGCGGTCGGCACCTTTTGCGCCGAAGATTTAATTCCCGAAGAAAACGTAATTATTACCATCACCAAATCCGGCTATGTCAAGCGCCTGGCGCCGGACACCTACAAAAGCCAGTCGCGCGGCGGCAAGGGCGTAATCGGCCAGACCTTAAAGGAAGAAGACGTGGTGGAAAAAATGATTATCTTCCAACACCCACGACGACATTTTGTTCTTTACCAACAAAGGCCGCGTGTTTTTGACCAAAGTTTACGAACTGCCGGAAGGCTCGCGCGTGTCCAAAGGCCAGGCTTTGGTGAACTTTTTGCAGCTGGGCGGCGGGGAAGTCGCCACCGCGGTATTGACCATGGGCAAAAAAACCGCGGCCAAATTTTTGGTCATGGCCACCAAAAAAGGCCTGATTAAAAAAACGTCCTTGGAAGAATTCGCCAAAGTCCGCAAAAGCGGGATGATTGCCATCTCCTTAAAAGGCGACGACGAGCTCAAGTGGGTGGAAGAAAGCTCGGGCGAAGACCAAATTATGCTGTCCACGGAAAACGGCCAGGCCATCCGCTTTAACGAAAAAGACGTGCGCGCCATGGGCAGAAACGCCAGTGGCGTTACCGGCATGCGGCTGAAAAAAGGCGACCTGATTATTAGTATGGACGTAATTAAAAAATCGGTTGACGTTAAAAATTTGGAAGTTTTGGTGGTTACGGAAAACGGCCTGGGCAAAAAAACCGAAGCCGCTTATTACAAAATCCAAAAACGCGCCGGCAGCGGGATTAAGACGCTTAAAGTTACGCCCAAGACCGGAAAAATCGTTTCTATGTATATTTTAAACTCCTCGGAAGAACACGACCTGGTCATAATTTCCAAATCCGGCCAAACCATCCGCCTGCCCTTAAACTCCGTCTCCACCTTAGGCCGCGCTACGCAAGGCGTGCGGGTAATGAGGCTGGAAGAAGGAGATAAAGTGGCTAGCGCGACAATAATTTAGCACTATGTACCAATTGCTTGCAATCTTTATCGGACTTATCAGCGGCTTAACTTGGGAAAAGCTGGGCACCACACCTTATAAAAATATTGCAACCATTACGCCAAGTTTAATTGTTAAGCTATCCGGCTACAACGTACACCTGCACCACTGGCTTGTTTATTTGGTGCTATTGATCATAACCATGGCCGTTGCTGTAAAAACCCAAAGACTAACCCATCCTTCCGTGCTAATGATAGTTTCTTTCCTGCTGGCAGCCATGCTCTATGACTTCGTTAGATTCCCCGACTGGTATATATTTTTCAAATAAATCCTGTCATACGAAAACTCCGGTACCTGCCGGAGTTTTTTGGTGGGCGCACTAGGATTCGAACCTAGGGCCGATCGTGTATAAGACGATTGCTCTACCGCTGAGCTATGCGCCCAAATCTTCCTTATTATAATTTAAAGCTGTTAAAGTATCAACAGTTCTGATAAAATACGATATATGCAATTTATGCCAATAAAAACCCGGGAGTTTTTACCGCCCAAGGATGATATTTTTGGGTTGATGGACAAACATCTGCCGCACTTAAAAGAAGGTGACGTTTTGTTTGTTACGTCCAAAATTTTGGCCATACATCAAGGACGTTGTGTTAAATTAGATGATCATCGGGAAAAACTAAAACTTATAAAACAAGAGGCGGATTATTCGCTGCCAAAAAGGGTGCTTAACGGATTGGATATAGTTTTGACAATTAAAGATTACACCCTAATTCCTTCAGCCGGGATTGACGAGAGCAACGGCAATGGCTACGACATCCTTTGGCCAAAGAATTCCACCCAGGCGGCCAAAAAAATTTGTAAATATTTAAAAAAGAAGTTTAAAATAAAAAAACTTGCGGTGGCAATTACCGACAGCCACACCACACCGCTTCGGTGGGGGACGCAGGGGATATCCATAGGGTTTTTCGGATTAGAGCCATTATTTGACTACCGCGGCAAAAAAGATATTTTCGGCCGCAAGTTAAAATACACCCAAAGCAACATCGTGGACAGCATATCCAACATGGCTGTCTTGCTGATGGGGGAGGGGAACGAAAAAACCCCGATGATGGTTTTGCGCGGCGCGAAATTTATCAAGTTTACCAATCACAGCACCCATCGCAAGCTGGTGATTGAACCAAAGAAAGACTTATATTACCCTCTATTAAAAATCTTTAAAAAGTCTTAGGGTATAAGGTGTGGCGGCCTGTACGGTCTTAAGGTTTTGGTATTAAGTCACTTACAACCAAAAACCTACACCCATACTGGCCGCCAAACCCAATAACCAATTACCATGTCCAAATACATCGCCATTGCCGCCATAACCCTGGACGGCAAAATCGCCAAAGGCCCAAACCATCCGAGTGATTGGACCAGCAAAGAAGACAAGCTCTTTATGCGCGCGCTGCTGGACAAATGCGACTGCATAATCGTTGGCAACAACACTTACAAGACGGCAATAAAGCCGCTATCCAAGCGCAACTGCATAGTTCTTAGCAAAACCGCGGAGCCTTCTCCCCTGGCGAGGGAAGATGCCCGAAGGGCAGAGAGGTTGCAAACAAACCTTTTATATGTCAACCCGCAAAAATCAGATATAAAAAAACTCATCCGCGAACTAAAATACAAAACCGTCGCCATCCTCGGCGGAGCGCAAACCTATACTTATTGTTTGCAAAACAATTTGCTTAATGAACTTTATTTAACCATTGAGCCAATCGTTTTTGGGGGAGGGATAGATTTGTTTGCGAGCGATATTGATCTAAATACAAAATTCAAACTTATCTCCGTAAAAAAGCTCAACAAACATGGCAGTTTGTTGCTATACTATAAAAAACTCTAACTTTATGACAGAAATAAAAGATTTTCCAATTGGCGAAGCCAATTGGCAATCAAAACGCGAAATTGTGCAAGAAATTCCTTATCCACAATTCTGGTCCAGGGAGCTGGCACAAAGATGGGCTAAAGAAATCCCTGTTGGCCTGGAATCGGAAGGGACAAAAACCCCTCTGGTTGAACTTGATCTGTCTCAAGATGGCTTTGGCAAAATATTTATAAAAAATGAAGGGGACCAATCGGTAAATCCTACTGGAACTATGAAAGATAGGATGGCCCGAGCCTGCGCTGGTGTTTACCGAGACAAAGCCCGCTTCTATCTGGAAACCTTAGCCAACGATCCAAGTTATGAGGAAAAACTCAAAACTAAATACCTGCCCCGTTTTTCCATCATCACCGCCGGTAATGCCGGCAGAGCGCTGGCAAACGCATTTGAAGCTTTTGAATTACCTCCGCCAAAGCTATTGCTAGATAAACACGTATCCCCCGAAACTTTGATAAAACTAAAAACCATGCGGGCAGATTTATATCTAACTGATCTTTCTTCAAACGCCTTTACTGACATGCCAGCCCAAGAAAGCCCTCTGGAGCCAGGCCAAATTATGGAACTTACCAACAACGATGCCGGCTTTGACTTAACCAGTGCCAACCAAGAAGACGACCCGGAAAGACCTTGGAGAATGTTCTATTACGTATTGGGTGAAGAAATATTTTTAGAACAGCCAAATGAGATATATGATTCGTATGGATCCGGGGCGACCTTTGAAGGTTTAGTCGATCGGCAATTTTTATTGGACACCTCAGATGAGTCAGAAATAGCGAACCAGATTAAATCTGAATCTTTCCGGGTCGGTAACGTTAAAATCCTAGGGGCGGAACCTGAAAGTTTCCCCAGCATCGCCGACAAACTTGCAGCCCCTGTAAAACCCTACATCCATTATGATACAAATCGACTTACTTCACTTAAACAAGATGGGTACACCCATCTTGAAACAGGCGTTTACAAAGTATCAGAAGCCGAAATAAAAGAAGCTTATGACCTTCTAAAAAAGAAAGGCGAGCCGCTTGGTATTGCAACCGAACCTTCTGCTGCTGCGGGGCTCGCATTATACATGAAACGTTGGCGGGAAGGTTTGGTAGCTAAAAATAGTAAGGTAATTGTCATCAATACAGGACGCGGCGCTTTGGCGGAAACAAACTAGCCTCTAGACAACCTCCAAAAAATCTGCTATAATACCTATAGAAAAGTGAGTTCTTCATAAGAAGAAACAAAAACAAAAACAATTTATCAACCAATTGTCCCGATAAATCGGGATTACCACCCCTACTTTTAGGGCGGTTGGCTATAAGGCTTATTTCGATACTTCTTATAGCTCACAAGCTTCTTCTAGCTTTTCTTAAAGACCCCTTTCAATGCCCAAATTCCCCTGACGGGGCGGGCTATCAAGATTGGGGTTTTTACTTTACCCACCTAAACTTTGCGAGGGTTGTTTAGGTAGTCTAAGTAGATAATTTTGTCTGAACAACCAAATAATTTTAATAAATTGTGCAAAGTTTCGGTGGGTAAACCCGCATCAAAAATTTGTTAACTCTCCCTCGCTTCCACAAATCCATCGTAAAGTTTCGGCGGGTTAATTTGTCGCCGGGCAAAATTTGCGATAAAATAAGTTAGCTTATGCACTATGTATATATCTTACAAAGTTTAAAAGATACCAGGCTATATATCGGCTGTACAAATAACCTAAAGCAGCGATTTGCATTACATAATAAAGGTGGTATAGAATCAACAAAGAACAGGAAACCTTTCCGTTTAATATATTACGAAGCTTTTTTAGACAAACATGATGCCTTTGTGCGGGAACAATGGCTAAAAACCGGGTAGGGACGGAACCAGATTGAAAAAATGCTGCATAATTATTTTAGTAGAATAGACTAACCTGCCGAAATTTTGCAGCGTGGAATCTAAAACTTTTGATTAACAACCGTTATCTAAATAATTAATCTTGCCCAATTTTTAGGGCAAAATTTAGGCGGGTAAATGGATCAAGACGACATAAAAGACCTCTACCAGGAAAAGTACAAAAAGCGCCTGGGGATGACCTACGAAGAATGGCAGGACTCCGGTCCGCAAAGCGAGGCCGAGGCTTACGCGCGCCTTCAGGAAATTGACGACGAGCTCAAGGCCGGCTACGACCAATGGTTTGAAGCCGAAGGCGAGGAAAAAGAAGAAATGGAAGAAGCCCGGGAAAAACTCAAGGCGGAATACGATTTTCTGGAAGAGGCTTTTGGATTAGAGGCTCCTGATAAAAATCTGTAATAGGTTATAAGGTATAGCGGCCAGTGTAGTTGTAGGTCTTTGGGTGTAAGTGACTTAATACCCAAACCCTAATACTGTACCGGCCGCCACACCCTATAACCAAATACACTCCATGCTCTACATAGTAGCAACTCCGATAGGCAACATGGGAGACATTACCCTGCGCGCCGTTGAAACTTTAAAGGCGTGTGGTTTTGTGATGGCCGAAAACCCGGGGTACAGCAGAAGGCTATTGCAATACATCGAGCATTTGGAAATTGCGAGCCCGAGTGCAGCCGAGGGCGCGACAATCCCAAATAAGAACGGGATTGCTTCGTCGGCTGCACTCCTCGCAATTTCAGCTAAACCTATTGTCCAATTTGCGGAATTCAACGAACAGCAAATCGTCAAAGAACTTGCGCGAAGACTAAAAAAAGAAGATGGATGCTTAATCACCGACGCAGGGACGCCGGGGATTTCCGATCCGGGATTCAGATTAGTACGGGAATGCGCCAAAGAAAATATTCAAGTGGTTCCCATCCCGGGGGCCAATGCCGCCGTTGCCGCGCTCTCGGCTTCCGGCCTGCCGACCGACCGGTTCATGTTTTTGGGATTTTTGCAAAAAACCGCGGCCAAAACTTTATCGGCTTTGCAAGCAGCGGCCGATGCTGAAGCCACGGCAATTTTTTACGAATCCCCGGAACGGATTTTAAAAACTTTGGGATACGTTACCAACGCTTATCCGAGATCGCAAGTCGTTGTTGCGCGCGAACTCACCAAAATGCACGAAGAATTCATCCGCGGCTCCGCGGGCGAAGTTTTGGAAAAACTTAAAGAAAAACCATCAATAAAAGGCGAAGTTACGGTTTTGGTATCGTTTAAATAAACTGTAGCGGCATGCCTTGGCATGCCGACAATCAGGCACGCCACGGCGTGCCTCTATACCAAACACATCAATAACCATCAGCACATCCAATATCTATGTCCGGACATTCTAAATGGTCGCAAATTAAAAGAACCAAGGGCGTTTTGGACCAAAAGCGCGGCCTGCTGTTTTCCAAAATGGGAAAAAAGATTTCCATCGCCGTAAAAGAGGGCGGCGGGGGCGACCCGGCTTCCAACTTCAAATTAAAAAGCGCGGTAGATTACGCCAAAGACCAGGGAATGCCGAATGACAACATTGAACGCGCTATAAAAGCGGCTACGGGCGGCACGGCGGGAAACATCAAGGAAGTGGTTTACGAAGGTTACGGCCCGTTCGGTACGGCATTTTTGGTGGAAGCGGCCACAGACAACCCCAACCGCACTACTAACGACATAAAGCACATTTTTTCCAAACACGGCGGCAATTTGGGCAGCCAGGGGTCGGTGGCCTGGCAATTTCACGCCAAAGGCCAAATTTTAGTGGAGCGCGATGCCAAAATATCAGACATTGAGATGGCGGCCATTGATACCGGCGCTGATGATGTTCGGGAGTCTGATGAAGGGCTGGAAGTCTACACGCAGCCGGCAGATTTGCAAAAAATAAAAACCGCATTGGCGCAGGCCGGAGCCAAAATCGCGCGCGCCGATATTATAAAAGAAAGTTCGCAAGGCGTGGATTTATCTGAAGATCAAAAACCTAAAATAGACGCGCTGTTCGCGGAGCTGGAGAATGACGAAGACGTTATCGCTGTTCACACATCAGCCAATTTATAAAACCAAACAAAACCGCGGAGTCTCTCCTCCTTTTCAAGGAGGAGTACCCCGCGAAGCGGGGGGAGGTGGTTGGAGATTGGGTTGATAACACTCCAACCCTTCTGTCTCGCTGCGCGATCCACCTTCCCTCAAAGAGGGAAGGAAACTCCGTATATAAACCTTATGACTATTCTTGGAATTGACCCGGGAACCGCTACGACTGGGTTTGGGATTATATCTTCGACGAACAAAAAAGACGAATTCCGGCTCATTGATTTTGGAATTGTTTCAACTAAAAAAACTTTGCCCGATGCCGAACGGTTGGCAATTTTGGCGGCGGATATAAATCGGCTCATCAAAAAATACAAACCCGGCGTGGTCGGCATAGAAAAACTATTTTTTACCACCAACCAAAAAACCGTAATGACGGTTAGCCAAGCCAGGGGGGTGGTTTTGCTTATTGCGCAGCAGCATCATTTGCCGATTTTGGAATTTACGCCGCTGCAGGTAAAAAGTTTTATCTGCGGCTACGGCAAAGCCGAAAAAAAACAGGTGCAGTATATTGTGCAAAAAACTTTTAAATTAAAATCCGTGCCCAAGCCGGACGATGCGGCCGATGCGCTGGCGATAGCGCTGTGCGCGGGATTTCACTATCGAAAAACTTTAAACTAAGGCTGGGGATATATCGGTTGGACACCGATAAACGCCGTGGTATACTGACTTTACTTCTGAAAAATCAGAAGTTTAAGCTAACTATCAAGTTCCCCAAAGTGGAACCCAAGGAGACCAAACTTATGTTTTTTGACGACACCCCGGCGGCCGGAGGCACCCCAACCGACGCTCCGACCGAAGAAATGGACAAAGATGAAGAAATGAATGGCGATGATGATGACGGCGGCGAAGCCCAGGTGTAAAAACCGCTGATAGGTCGCTGATTGCAACGCTGATCTTACGCTGAATTTAAAACCCCTCCGAGTGGAGGGGTTTTGATTTATTTCTTTTTGATCTTTACGAAATTCCTGCCTCTGCGTAAAAGTTTCGGCTCGCCATCAGATTCCAAATCAACGTCTTCTGTAAGGCGTTTTCCATCGTAATCAATTCCGCCCTGTTCAATTAACCGACGCGCTTCCGACTTGCTGGCAGCTAAACCTAACTCAACCAGCGCGTCAGAAACTTTTACGGCTCCCGAAGGCTTAATTTCAATATCAGCAGGTAGCTCGCCTTTGCTAAACTGACTGATAAAAGACTCCTTGGCCTTTTCCGCGGCCGCTATACCATGGTATAGCGCCACAATTTCTTCGGCCAGCCTTAACTTTTGGTCGCGGGGATTAGGCAATTTCAAAATTTCATCCACTTTCTCCAAAGGAACGCTCGTAGCCAAAATAAAATACTGTTTTATCAAATCATCATTAACAGACATAACCTTACCAAACATATCGTTCGGCTCCGCGCCAATGGCAATGTCATTATTGTAACTCTTGGACATTTTCCTACCGTCAGTACCAACCAGCAATTGGTAAGTTATCACCATTTGCGTCCTATTTTTCAGAGCCTTCATCAAATATCTTCCCTGTAGCATGTTGAAGGTCTGGTCCGTGCCGCCGACCTGCATGTCCGCGTCAAGTTCAACCGCGTCATTGCCCTGGATAAGCGGGTATAAAAATTCATGCATCCCAATGGGCTTGCCTTCGGCCATCCTTTTTTCAAACATATCGCGCTCCAAAAACTGTTGCACCGTGAACTTGCCGGACAGTTTAATAATATCTTTAAAAGATAATTTGTTATTCCACTCGCTGTTGAGCCTGATTTCCGCCGAATTTTTTCCCGTAAAATCCAAAAATTTAGACACTTGTTTTTTGTAGGTCTTAGCGTTCTCCAAAACCTGTTCGCGGGTAAGAGGCTGGCGCACTGAGGCGCGATCAGTTGGATCACCAATCATGCCTGTAAAATCGCCAATTAAAAAAATAATTTTGTGGCCAAGCTGCTGGAGAATTTGCAGTTTGCTTAAAATTACCGCGTGGCCCAAATGAATAACCGCACCCGAAGGGTCAACCCCGTAATAAATCCTCAACTTTTTTTTGGATGCCAAAACATCTTCCAACTCCGCCCTGGTAAAGATCTCTCCCGCACCCCTTAAGATTTCTTCTATTTTATCCATAATTAAAAGTTCACTTGCATCTATTATAGCATTTTTCTTAAAACCGGAAAACAGTTATAATGAGCACATATGCGCGTATACAGTTATACAACAAAAGCCGTACCGGCAAGGCCGCCTAAACGGCAACCAAAGCCCAAATTCAAATTCGGCAAGTTTCCCCGGAAAAAATTTTTTACCTGGACTTTTCGCCTTGTGGCCCTGGGCATTTTGCTGATTGCCATATTGTTTTTTTATTACACCCGCGATTTGCCCGACCCGGGTAAACTGTTGGACAGACAAATACCGGAATCCACCAAAATTTTCGCCAAAGACGGCAGCCAACTTTACGAAATCCACGGGGAATACAAACGCACCCAGGTGAGCCTGGGCCAAATCGGGACTGATCTTCAACACGCCACCATTGCCGTGGAAGACAAAAATTTTTACAAAGAAGGCGGGATATCTTTTACCGGCATAGTCCGCGCGGCCATTGCCGATGTGCTGACTTTGCACAAAAGCCAAGGCGCCAGCACCATTACCCAGCAGTTTGTCAAAAATGCCATTTTGACCAACCAAAAATCCTGGGACCGGAAAATCCGCGAGGCGATTTTGAGCATTGCCATTGACGCGCGCTTTTCTAAAAACCAAATTCTGGAAATGTACCTCAATGAAATTCCCTATGGGCGGAACGCTTACGGCGTAGAAGCCGCGGCCCAAAGCTATTTTGGCAAATCCGCCAACAATTTAGACCTGGCCGAAAGCGCCTATCTTGCAGCCCTGCCCCAAGCTCCGACTTATTATAATCCTTTAGGCCCCAACCGCCAGGCGTTAGATGACCGCAAAAATACAATCTTATCGCTGATGAAAGACCAGGGCTACATCACGAACGATCAAATGAAGCAGGCCCAAGGCGAAAAGGTTGATTTCTCCCCGCTGTCCAACAATATGGTGGCGCCACACTTTGTGCTGTACGTAGAAAACTATTTGGCGAATAAATACGGCGAGTCAACCCTGGAAGAAGGGGGCTTAAAAGTTTACACTACGCTGGATCCCAAACTCCAAAGCATCGCCGAACAGGTGGTCAAGGACGACGCGGCTAAGGAGCAAAAAAAGTACAAAGTCGGCAACGCGGCGCTGGTGGCGATTGATCCCAAAACTGGACAAATTTTGGCCATGGTGGGCAGCAAGGATTATTTCGGTGCGCCGGAGCCGACTGGCTGCAGTCCGGGTAAAAACTGCACTTTTGAACCCAACGTCAATGTGGCGCTGTCCCTGCGCCAACCCGGCAGCAGCTTTAAGCCTTACGTTTACGTGACCGCGTTTGGCAAACAATTTAATTACACGCCGGCCAGCCCTTTGTTTGACCTGACCACCGATTTCGGCACTTACAACGGCAAAGATTATATCCCGCACAATTACAACGGCGAAAACAACGGCCTGGTCAACATGCGCAAGGCCTTGGCCGGTAGTCTGAACGTGCCGGCCGTTAAAACTTTAGATTTGGTTGGCGTCAACAATGCCACCAAGACCGCGCACGATCTAGGCATTGCCAGTCCGCTGGCGGATTGCGGCTTGTCTTTGGTGCTGGGCGGCTGTGAAGTCAGGCTTTTGGATCACACCGCGGCTTACGCGGCTTTGGCCAACGAAGGGCTGAAAAACGACGCCACCGCCATCTTAAAAATAGAAGACAGCTCCGGCAACGTACTGGAGCAATATCAAAATAGCGCCAAACAGGTTGTGGACCCGCAAGCGGCTTACGAGCTGATTAATATTTTAACCGACAACAATTCCCGCAGCTTTATTTTTGGCGCCAATTCGCCGCTGATTTTGCCGGACCGCACCGTGGCGGCCAAAACCGGCACCACCCAAAACTGGCACGACGGCTGGACTTTGGGCTTTACCCCGTCTTTGGCGGCCGGCGTTTGGGCGGGCAATAACGACGGCGAATTTCTGGCCAAAAACGCGGATGGCGTGGTGGTCGCCGCGCCCATTTGGCACGATTTTATGCTAAAGGCTCTAGCCAACACACCGGCCGAAGACTTTACCGTGCCCCCGGGCATCCAGCAGGCCACGGTTGACGATGCCTCCGGCAAACTGCCCACCCAATATTCTCCCTCAACCCATACCGAGATATTCGCCGATTACTCCGTGCCGACTGACTATGACAACGTACACGTAAACCAAGCTTTTGATTCCACAACTAACCTGCCGGCCACTTCGCTGACGCCGCAACAAAATCTAGTCTACAAAGTTTGTTCGGTTTACCATAGCGAAATGCCGAATAATCCCAACTGGGAAGACCCGGTCCAGGCCTGGGCCGCCACCCAGCCGGATGTCTGTCCGGCGGGAACCACGGTAACTATTCAGCCTCCGCCCGGCGGCAACACCGGCAGCCTGACCGTGCAAATTTTGGATCCAGCTGATGGCGACAACCTCACCAGCCTGCCCTTTACCGTGAACGTGCAGGCTAATTCTCCCAACACAATCAGCCGCGTGGACTTGTCCATTGACGGGATATTTTACAAAAGCCTGCTCGGCGCGCCGTTTGTGTTTACGGTTGACAAAACGCTCAACAGCGGCCAACACACCATCGCGGTGAGAGCCACGGATAATCAAAACCAAACCGCGGACACCAGCGTCAGCGTCAACTATGGCTCCGTCCAACAATCGCTGACAATTACCGATCCTCCTGCCGGAACCACGGCCAATTTTCCTTTGAACATCACGGCCGAAAGCCCAAAACTCTACGGCCAAGTCAACTTTTTCTACCAAAAAGACGGGGGGGCAGCGCAAGCTTTGGGTCCGGCTTTTAATATCAGCCACTTGGGCGACACTTACCAGTACAGCCTGACCTGGACCGCGCCGCCGCCTTCCGGCAGCTATAAAATTTTCGCCCAAAGCGATACCGGCGCCGCCAGTCCCAAAATCAACGTCACAATTCCCTAAATTGATTGACAAGATTGACATGAATGACAAAATTGACAAGATTGCCAACTCTTAATCATGTCAATCATTTAAATCTTTTAAATCTTGCTCAATAACTATGCCTTATCTTCTTGCCCTAACTTTACTGCTAACGCCGACCTACGTTATTAAATTTAACGTTTTTGGCTTTCCCCCAGACGTTTTAATGGTGTGGGTAGTTTTAGTGTGGGTGATTTTTTTAGGGTGGATTTTGGCCAAACATCAACTACGGGAATTTTGGCAATCGCTGATGGGTTTGGATAAAAAAATCCTGGTTTTGGTTGGTCTGTTTTTCCTGTCCGGGATAATTTCCTTGTTTGTCCATGGCTTTGACCGCGCCAAACTCGGCCAGTTTATTGTGTTATTTTTGCAGCCGGTTTCTATATTTTTTATCGGCCGATTTATTATCAAGCAATACCCGCGGGCTACTAACTACTTACTACTAACTACTTACTTTCTCCTCGCAGTCACCGGCCTCTACGCAATTCTCCAGTACTTTACATTAATCGGATTGCCGACAGCTTGGTGGGGCAACAGCAACGAGCCCAAGCGCGCCTTAAGCTTCTTCATCCACCCGAACTTTTACGCCCTCTGGTGCGCCCCACTTTTAGCCTTCTTGATTCCGGATATTTTTTCTTCTTTTTCCCTCCCCTTGATGGGGAGGGTTAGGGAGGGGTGGAAAAATTGGATAAAGATGTTTGCTTGGATAATCGGCGCTACCGGATTACTATTATCGCTCTCCCGCGCCGGCTGGGCCGGCCTTGGCGCCGCGGTTTTGGTTTACCTGATATTTGCCGCGGACAAAAAAATCCGCAAAATAATTTTTGCCGGCGTTATCATTATGGTTATCGTTATCGTTTGCATCCCCAACCTCCGCTGGCGCTTTGTCCTGCCTTTTTACGGTGAGAAGTCCGCGGTCTCCCGCTTTTCCCTTTGGGATACCGGCATAAAAGGCGTTAAAGAATCGCCGATTTTTGGACTCGGCTTAACCGGCTTTTCACGCCAGTGGACAACCCTTAACACCGACCCCGGCCTCACCGACACCCACAACTTCCCGCACAACATTTTCCTAGACCTCTGGGTGGAAACCGGACTAATCGGGCTAATAAGTTTAATCGGGCTAATCGGACTCTACCTTTACCGCGGTCTTCGCGGAGCTTCCCCTCCTGCCAAGGAGGGGTGGATTGCGAAGCGAGACGGGGTAGTTGGAGATTTTAACCGCACAATTGCCTTATCCATCGCCCTCTTCCTCATCGCAGTATTAGTCCAAGGCCAAGTAGACAACCCCTACTTTAAAAACGACTTGGCCATGGTATTTTGGATTATACTTTCTCTAGCAATTTAGCCTTGTCTAACATCATTTCCGGCCGGAAATGATGTTAGACAAAATAATTTTTTATAAAAAGGGGCGGAACGAATGCTTCGTTATCCGCCCTTTATCATTTGGTCCGTTGAATGATGGCACACGCCATCGCCGATGTCAATCGCCCAGATACCCGCACGAACCGATGACCGCCGAAAACTGTGTAATCCTCAGTGACTTATGCAGAAGTCCTCGCGGCTGAATGGTATCAAGCGCCTGCTTTGCGGCCACGCAAACTACCGTCAATGTCTCATACCAAGGTTCTCCTGATCCGTACGCCTTCATGCGTTCGATGAAGAGCCGGAAACTCACGGCATCCGGAAACTTTTGTGGGATTTCCCGCATGACCTTGTCGAGCGTGCCATCGTCATAGCCTGCGCCGTTGCCATCAATTCGCACGGCATCGTATTCTCCCTCACCGAACTTTTGAAGTGACACAATTGCCACTCCCTGTATATAGCCCCTGCGCATGAGCGTCTGCGCGGCCTTAGATACATCGTTCCAGCTCCCAACCGTGCCAACGTCTTCCATGTTACCTCCTAATTTTGCGTATTCACGCCCCGCCGGGTGTTTTCCGATTTTGAAGCCTCGATTTTCATCAAAGCCTCAAAAAGGCAGCGCGAATGCATTGTAAATACACACTAGTCCTGCCAAGTACTACGTGAGAGCGGCCTTTTTGACCGCTTCGATGATCTTCTTGTCCCGCCAGTGCCTGATCGGTGTTGCGCCGTACATCTGGTGGAGAATTGTCTCGTGCTCGCCTTCAAGCAAGTCGCCGAACACCACCAGCCGGGGATTGAGCTTTTTCGCTCTCCACACCATCTCAGCCATCCTGGCTAAGGGTTCCTCGGTATTCGTGTACATCGATGTGCCAGTCCAAGCGTCCGTGACGAGCACGTCCGCAGTTTTGCAGGCCTCCAAAAAAGCTTTCCCGTTCTCATTGGGTTTGCCATTGGTATCTACCAGATTTCCCCCAAATCCCCGGGCTTCTACTTCGACACCCGACAGGCGTTGGTAGTCCGCGCGAAGGCATCCACGGTCACCCCACAAAAGATCCTCAAATCCTTGAGAGCTCTCACAAAACAAAACCACTTTCACGTTTTTCATGAACTCCTCCTTGTTGAAACAAAAAGTGCCGTTTTAGGATTTTTGTTTTAACGGGGAAATATACCATAATAATCACATATTGACAATTTGGCTCCACTTATGATATAATGTATTTAGGCTTATTTCTGGCTTTTATATTTAACTTTTCAAATTTTGTCGGGATGACTTGACACAAATAACAGCCGATAAATCGGCTAACTACACTAAACACATCCATCGTCCGCCCATAAATGGGCACGCTACATCCGTGTTTATCTGTTCTCCCATATGGATTGCAAAATCGCCGAACAACTGCAAAGTTTGGGGTTACATCCAAACGAAACCAAAGTTTATTTGGCGCTGTTGGAGTTGGGGCAGGGAACGGTGAGTGATATTAGCAAAGCGGCTACGCTTAACCGCACAACCGGCTATGATATTTTGGAACGCTTGTCGCTTTACGGCTTAGCCAGCCGCACAACTCTCGGCACTAAAAAAACCATATACGTGGCCGAGGCGCCGTTCAGGTTAAAACAATACTTAGAAAATAAGAAACACCAGGCGGAAAAGCGCCTGGCGGATGTTGGAGAGTTATTGCCCGATCTTCAAGGACTATACAAAAAAGAAAACAAACCGGTCATTAAATTTTTTGAAGGCTGGGACGGAATAAAAAATATTTATTGGCACACGCTGGAATCCAAAAGTATAATTTATTCAGTTTTGGATTTGAATGTTTACTTGCCCGGAAAAGAAAAATCAGCTTATGACAAATTTGGTAAAGACTACGTCAAAGAACGTGCGAAACTTGGAATAAAAGAAAAAGCTTTGGTTATGAAAAATGAAGCCGGTTTGTATTTTTATGAAACCACTTATAAAAACAGTCCGCTCTACCAAAAATGCACAGAATACCGCTGGCTGGAAAAACAATTCCCGTTTACGCCAGCCGCGGAAGTGAATATTTACGACGACGTTGTGATGGGCGTGCTGGTTAAGCCCGGGGAAAAGATGGCTTTTGAAATCAAAAATCCCTCCTTTGCTAATTCCTTAAAGATTGTTTTTGAACTCGCCTGGCAACAAGCAGAGCGGCTGAAATAAAACCATCGCCCAGCCGATAAATCGGCACGCTACAAAAAATACCCTCTCGGGTGTTTTTAAAACTTGGAATTTATCTCTTTAGCCTTATCACGACTTTCCGATACGGTTCGTTGCCAATGGAAGAGCTTTCGGCTTCGGGGCAGTGTTCCTGGAGGTAGGCGTGGATGAGCCGGCGTTCGTAATTGGGCATGGGATCAAGGCTTACGGCACGGCCGGTTTTTTTTATGTGGTCAACAGCCGCCTTGGCCGTTTCCTTTAAGTACCATTCACGCTTTCTTTTGTAATCGTCAACATCTAAAGTAAACCACATCATCCGCCCATCGGGCTCTTTAAGAAACCGGCGCGCGGCAATGGACTGGACCAAAACCTGCAGTGCGTGCAGGGTAGAACCTTCGCGGCCAATGAGCATAAAAGCATCGCGGCAGGAAATGTTAAAAATCAGCCCTTTGGTAATACTTTCTTCAAATTCCACCTCCGCCGCTATCCCCATTTTTTCCAACACCCCAATAATGATTTTTTTTACCTGTTCGATTTTGTCGTAGTCGGTCATAAAATTAGCTGGTAGTTAGTAGTAAGTAGCGGGTAGCCAAACTGCTGGCTACCTCCTACCAACTACCCACTACTGGGCCGCTGTCGGATTCTGTTTGCGCAGAATATAATACTGCTGCCCCACAGCAAACAGCGTAGTTACAATCCAGTAAAGCGGCAGGCCCGCAGGCAGACGCCAGGCGATTATCACGCTAATAAAGGGCAAAACATAAGTGGTCTGCACGGACATGGCGCGCATTGTCGCGTCCTGGCCGGAGTTGGCCTTGGGCATCATTAATTTTGACTGCCAAAATTGCGCCGCGCCGGCCAAAATTGCGAACACGTAACTGGGCTTGGACAGATCCACCAAACCGAGCAGCTTTGGGCTAATAAACCCGGGGTTTTTGACAAACGAATAAAGCCCCATCAAATCGTGCCCGCCGAGCGCCAAACGGAAAACCTGGTACAGCGCGATTAAAATCGGCAACTGGATTAAAATCGGCAAACAGGAAGACAAAGGATTAATTTTGTGCTCGCGGTAAAGGCCCATAGTGGCTTTAGCCAAGGCTTCCTTATCTTCTTTGTGCTTTTTCCGCAATTCGTTCAACTTGGGCTGCAAGTCATTCATGGCCTTTTGGCTTTTGAGTGATTTATGGAAGCTCGGGGCCAGTGCCAAACGAATGACAATTGTCAGCACAATAATCACTATGCCAATATCATGGCCGGGAATGATGTTATAAAAAAACACCAGCAGGTTCAGCAGGGGGAGATAAAGGAAATTATGATAAATAGTAAGCAGCCACATATTAAATCAATTTTTAAAAATGCGGAACCGGGTCAACGGACGGCTCGGCCCAAGGATGGCAGCGCGCTAACCGTTTAACGGATAACAGCCCACCTTTTATTAACCCAAATTTAAGCAGGCTCTGACGGGAATATTCGCTGCAGGACGGATAGTGGCGGCAAAACCCGTAAGGAAAACGCGCAGCCAACCAACTGTGATCTGGCGACAGGGAACGTTGGTAAACAAAAACCAGCCCGGCTGCCGCGCGGGAAGAAAGACTAATTGGATTGCTGACAAATTTTTTCATAAGGGTAAATATTAACGTTCCATTCCGAGCGAGTCCCAAATAGCAGCTGAGGACGAGTCGAGGAATCTGTTATTTTTACAGACCCCTCCATTCCTCCTCGGGCGCACTCGTCGTCGGTCGGGGTGGAGCGCCATAGAGAAGCCCTCAAAGACTGTTAAATTATCAGTTTGGCTCTCTGGCACAGTTCGGATAAGCTCATCATCAGCGATTTTTCATCCCGCCTCGCTGCGGCCGGTTTTAAAATTACCACATAATCACCGAGCCTAAATTTTCCCATCCGCATCCGAATAAACTCCCGCGTCAGCCTTTTTAACCGATTGCGTTTAACCGCGCTCTTGGAAACTTTAGTGGATACCACCACGGTAAACCGCGGAAGCTGGCTAGGCCGCGTCAAAAATTTAATCGTAAACAAGGGGTTAAAAAAAGCCCGCCCTTGGGCAAAAACTTTTTGCACGTCTGTGGTTTTGCCAAGGCGATGCTGTTTGGAAAACATAGTTCGATTGAACAAGATTTAAATGATTTAAATGATTGACATGAATTTGGGTTGGCAATCTTGTCAATCTTGTTCATTCATGTCAATCTTGTTAATTGCTATGTCTACACAGAAAGTTTCTTGCGGCCCTTGTGGCGCCTGCGCGACAATACGTTCCGTCCGGTTCTGGTCTGCATGCGGTGCAAAAAACCGTGCCTCGTTTTTCGCCTTTTCACTTTTGGCTGATATGTCCTTTTCATGTAAGAATTCTTTAATTTTCTCACTGAATTATACCAGCAATCGGTCTTTCGGTCAATCTTAGATTAAAGCGGAAAGGTTTAAGAAAATTAACCACACCTTTTCCACAACATATACACACAATTTTTACTTTCGCTTTTAAATAAAAGAGTTTTTGGTTCATTTACATGTTGATAACTCCCTGTTAGAATAAAGCATACGGGTCAACACAGATTAAAAAACCGGTGAGCACAGATCCGTGCTGTTAGTAATTTATCCGTGTTAATCTGTTTAGTCCTATGAACAACCAACAGTTATGGCAGGCAATCTTGGGCAGTTTGGAAATAAATTTAAGCAAGGCCAATTTTAATACCTGGTTTAAAAATACCTCGATTCTGGAACGGGGGAATGATTTTATTTTAATCGCCGTGCCCAACGCGTTTAATCGCGACTGGATTGCGGCCAAATACCACCAAGAAATGTTAAAGTGCCTAAAAAGTATTGCCCCCGAAATCAAAGAAATAAAATACCAAATTGGCGCGGCCGCTCCGGCATCAACCGCGGGCAACAAAACGGCGGTTAAAACCGATGGCCACGCGCCGGTTAGGGGAGCCCTGCCCCAAAACAGTTCCGGGCTTAACCCCAAATACACTTTTGAAACTTTAATTATCGGCAAAAACAACGAATTGGCCCACGCGGCCGCCATGTCCGTGGCCAAAAATCCGGGCAACCAATATAACCCCTTGTTTATTTACGGCGGCGTGGGTTTGGGCAAAACCCATCTCATGCAAGCCGCGGGGTACAGGCTGTTGCAAAATAATCCCAAAGCCCGGGTGCTTTACGTAACTTCGGAAAAATTTACCAACGACTATGTCGACGCCATCAAACAAAACCGGATGGAGGAGTTTAAAAAGTCCTACCGCCTGTTGGACGCCCTGATGATTGACGATATCCAGTTTATCGCCGGCAAAGAAAGCACCCAGGAAGAATTTTTCCACACATTTAACGAACTCCGCGACAAAGGCAAGCAAATCATCATCACTTCCGACCGGCTGCCCAAAGACATTCCGGCCATTGAACAGCGTTTGGTCAGCCGGTTTGAGTGGGGGATGGTGGCAGACATCCAGGCGCCGGATTTGGAAACCCGCATGGCCATATTGCGGATTAAAATGGAAAAGCGGGGAGCCCAAATCTCCGAGGATATTTTATTTTACATTGCCGAAAACATCCAAAACAACGTCCGTGAATTGGAAGGCGCGCTAAACCGGTTGGCGGTTTACCAGCAAATGGAAAATCGGGGCCTTTTGATTGACCAGGCGAAGGGCATTCTGGCCAGCATTATTGGCGCAAAAAAACGGGTCACGTCCGCCAAAAAAATCGCCGAATCCGTTGCGGAATTTTACAATATTTCCAACGAGGATTTAATTAAACAATCCCGGAAAAAAGAGTTTGTAAAACCACGCCAAATCGCCATGTATTTAATACGCAAGGAATTAGATAATTCCTTCCCCTCCATTGGTGATTTTTTTGGAGGCCGGGATCACACTACGGTGATGCACGCTGTAGAAAAGGTGGCGAAGTTGGTGGTGGAAAAAGAACAGTTAAAACAAGAGATAGATTTAATTATGGATAAACTGTTCATATAAAAACCCTCAAATTAAACCAAGGGTGTGAAACTTACTTATCAACAAACAGAAAAACTTTTTTCAACAAATTGTTTTTACCAAACCCCAACCCACATTCATTCCCCACCACTTATCCACCAACCCACAAACCTTACTATAACTATCGTTTAAAATTAATTCTTAAATATATGAAAATAGTTTGCACCCAAGAAAATTTAAAATCTGGGCTTGTCATGGCTGGCAGAATAATCTCTTCCAACGCCAGTTTACCGATTTTAAACAACCTTATGCTCAAAACCGAAAATGGGATGCTTAAGATATCTTCCACCAACTTGGAAGTAGGGATTACTACCCACATTCGGTGCAAGGTAGAACAAGAAGGCGCGGTAACAGTTTCCTCAAAAACCATCACCGAGTTGGTTAACAATCTTCCTAACCAAAACCTCACCCTTTTTAGCAATAATTCCGAATTGGGGGTGGAAACGGAAAACTATCACACAACTGTTAAAACCCTGCCGGTGGAAGACTTCCCTTTAATTCCTACCATTGAACAAAACCACAACCTAGAAATCGACGCACAGCTTCTTAAAACCTCTTTGGATCAGGTAAGTTTTGCGGTTTCTTTAAACCAAACCCAGCCGGAAATTTCCGGGGTGTTGTTTTCTTTTGGGAAAAAGTTGCTGAAAATTGTGGCTACCGACCGCTACCGCCTGGCGGAAAAACAGGTTAATTTAACTACACCACACCACACCGACCAGCAAATTATTATCCCCCATAAAACCATTAATGAGCTTTCTCGGGTCATAGGAGCCCAAAAAGGCGCCGTGGGTTTGAATTTTACCGAAACCCAGATTGGTTTTAAAGTCGATAACACAGAAATTATCAGCCGTTTAATAGACGGGCAATATCCGGATTATAAGCAAATTATCCCCCAAAACTTTACTACCACCATTACCTTAAAAAAACAGGATTTGTTGGGAGCCTTAAAAGCCGGGGGTGTTTTTAGCCAGGCAGGCAACAGCGTGAAGTTTATTTATGAAAACTCCAATCAAACCCTCAAGCTAATTACCGAGTCGCAAGATTTAGGTAAAAGCGAGATAGAGCTCCAGCCAAAAATTGAAGGCAAGTCGGGCGCCATACTGCTTAACTATTATTATATTACCGATTGTTTGGGCGGGATAAATACCGAAAGCGTGGTGATGAAAATTATTGATGAAAGCTCTCCCAGTTTGCTGTTGCCCGAGGGCCAAAGTGACTATTTGTATTTAGTAATGCCCATTAAATCTTAAAAAACCACGGATAAGACGCGGATTGTGACGCTGATAAAATGCCGAAAACCGGCTTCAGCGTTTGGTCAGCGTACTAATCGGCGACAAATCAGCGGCCTATGAGAATAAAAAGCATTGTCATAAAAAATTTTCGCAACTACCCCAGCCTGGACATTGACATTAACAGCGACGTGGTGGTGCTCACTGGCCCCAACGCGGTGGGGAAAACCAACCTTTTGGAGTCGGTTTATTTTGCTTCGCTGTTTAAATCGTTCCGCGATGACACTGAGTTTATTTTTCTAAAGGACAGCGCCAGTTTGGAGTTGAAAATACTGCTGGAAAAAGCCGGCCAACCCCACAGCCTGGAAATCTTTTTGGAAAAGCGTGACAAGATTTACGCCAACTTTTTGATTGACGGCGTCAGAAAAAAAGGCGCGAGGCCCAGGGATTCATGGGCGTGGTGATTTTTGATCCCACGGACGTGGACCTGTTCAGCAAAACGCCAGACGCCAGGCGTAAGTATTTAAACATGGTGCTTTCCCAAAAGCGTTTGGAGTATTTGGATGCCTTGATTAGCTACAAACGGGTGTTGTTCCAAAAAAACCGTCTGCTGCAGGAAATTAAACAGGGCAGGGGCGGCCAGGAAGCGCTTGGGAGCTGGAACGAGCAGTTGGTGAATTTTGGCAGTCTGATAACTTACGAACGCAAAAAATTCGTTAACTTTTTGAACAACAGCGTCGCGGAAATCTATTCCAGCATTTCCGGTTTTCACCGGCCGGTGGAGGTGTTTTTGGAAAGCCTGCCCGGCGACAGTTTTGAGGAAGTGGCGGAAAATTTCCGGCTGAAGCTGGCCGCGGCCGCGCCCAAAGAGCAGCTAACGGGAATGTGTTTGGTTGGCCCGCACCGCGACGACTTTTTCCTCAAGAGCGAAGGTTTATTCCTGTCGCCGTTTTCCTCCCGCGGCGAGCTGCGCAGCCAAATTGTGGCGCTAAAAATTTTGGAACTAGAGTATTTAAGCAAGGAGGGAGAGCAGCCGATTTTGCTTTTAGATGACGTTCTTTCCGAACTGGACGACACGCGCCGGACTTTCCTACTTAAATATTTACAAGGCAAATTTCAAACCTTCATTACCACCACCCAGCCGTTGGAAATGCCGGCCCAGCACATCACCCTAACCCCGGCCGTTGAGGAAAATAAATAACAAAATTTTTGTATTTGGTTGAGGGTCGCCCTCTGGCTACAACCAAGGTCATTTAATAAGCAATGTTTTGATATTTACCAATCGTTTCTAAAATCACGGAGTCCTTGCCAGAGGGCGACCCTCAAGAACGCAGCCTAACGGCAAAGAAATTTTATGAAATCAAATAACCAAAAAGGATTTAATTCAGTCGGCGCGGTTTTGCCGGGCCGGATAAAACAATATAAACTCCAAAAAGCTTTTTACAAACATCAGGCTATCAGGTACTGGCGGGACGCGGCAATGGGTTTTGCCGAGGAATTGGGCAAAGAAACCAAGGCTATAGATTTAAAAAACGGGATTTTAATAGTTGCGTGCCTGTCCAAGGAATTGGCCTACCAGATCAAAATTTTGGCTCAGCGGATCATAGAGTATATAAATCAATTGATCGGCAAGCAGGTGGTTTATGCCATCTCTGTGGAAATCTAGATTCATGAAAAAAACTAAAAGGCCGGGGCGCGTGCGAGGGACACGACGCTTCCGGCCTTGGTTTTTTTGAGATCCTTCGCTCCGGGACTGCTGCACTAATTGGTTGGTAACCGCTTAAATTTTCTTCCTCAAAAAGTAATGGATGGCATTCAATATCCGCCCGGCGTTTGCCGGGTTTTTGAGTCCCCGCATGGTCTTAAGTCTGGCGTTAAGATGGCTAATGTAGCCCTCCAAGACATTGGTGGTTTTTGGGATGCCCCAAAGCTTTCGGTATTCCATAAAAGTAAAGGCCAAAGGCAAAGTCCTGATGAAACCGTTAATGGCATTTAATTCCACGTCTCCGCCTCCGGGCCACATAGCAAATACAACCCTGTCAAAATGTTTTAATCTTAAAGTTAACTGGTATTCATCGTTGGAGTCCAAAACCAACTTGGCGTACTTAACCCAGTAAAATTTTCTTAAAACAATTTTCGGCCTCTTGGCGTGTATTCTCAGGCCGGTCTTCAAATCCCGCAGCAGATGGATATGGCAGCGCTGGTGGCGTTTAATGCCAAATGCCCTCAAAGCGCTGAAAATGCCCGTTCCGCCGTCGCTTACGACTACTTTGGGTTCATAACCGACAGCCTTGAGTTCCTTAAAAATTTGCCGGTAACCCCAGGTGGATTCTCCGCCCTTCCGATGACACCGGCCGATTAAGCCGACGTTGGTGTCGTAGGCCAGATATTCGCAGTAATCTTCTCCCTTGACCGGCACGTGCTTGGCGTCAATGACCAGGACTTTGGAACAGCGGTTTAAGTTTTTTTTAAATGCTCAAGCGGGGTAGGCACAGGCCGCAACTCTTTATGCAAACCTCTCAGCACGGTCGTATCTCGCATTTTGGTTTTAAATCCAATACGTCTAAAAGTTGACCGGTCCAATACGTACATGCCTGTCTTTTTGGTTCCTTTTCTTCCTGCCTTTTTAACCCTAAAAGTTTTATCACAAGGCCCGCAATACCTGCGCCTACCGCCCCACTTAACTAATCGATTATTGCCGCAATATTTGCAAACTGATTTCATAAACGAAATTGGTTAATTAAAAACAAACAAAAAAGCCTTTATTCAAGGCTTGATTGTATTATATCATCAACCAATTAACGCAGCAGTCTCCGCTCCGTTCAGGATGATGCCTTTGAGGAGTCGTTTCCCTTAACGCGCCTGACCAGTTCGCTGGAGCTTTGGGCTTTTTCGCCGCCGACGTTAAAGACCATTTTTATGCCCATTTCCTGGCAAAGTTTTTGTTCCGGATTCAATGAAGAAGAGGAGGTGTCAGCGTTTTTTTTGTCGCGGTCGCCACCGTTTGCAAAAATGTCGGGTTTAATCCTTTTTAGGTCGGCGCAGACGGACATGTCGGTCGGGTTTTCCGGATGAGTGGTAATTTGGACTTCGTCCACCCAGCGAACGGCTTCCAGAACAGCCTTGCGTTCAGCTTGATTCATAAAAACAAATCCTTTTTTCTTTTTCAGCCAGTTATCGTTGTTGGCCAGCACAACCAAATAATCGCCAAGGGCCTTGGCTTCTTTGAACAATCTGACATGGCCTATATGGATAGGGTCAAATCCCCCGGAGACGAGAACTTTTACCATAGCGGAAGAATTAGTGTGATAATAATTGTTTGTCCGCCTGGGCGTCTTTGACAAAGTTGGAGTTTTTTTCGTAGAGATCCAGAATCATTTTTTCAATGGCGCCCGGGTTGGGCACGGAATTAAATTCAAACCGCTCCACCGTGCCGGCGGTTTGCACGTAGACATCGCCGTAGTTAAAAATTGTGCCGAACAGGCCCGCGGTTTTGCTGGTGACATCCTCAATTTTGTCTATGTGCAGTTCGGAGACCGTGTGGTTAAACAGTCCTTCTTGGATGACGTCCACAATCCTGATGTCCGTGATGACGTCTATGGTTAGGTAATAAAAAATAAAAATCAAAAACAGGCTGACTGCTAAAAACTGGGTGTAAACCTGGGTAAACAAATGCGTTACCTGACCGGCGCGGTCGCTAAACATCAAAGGGACGTACTGGGGCATATAGTGATTGAACATAACCAAAATCGCGGCAAAAAACAGCCAGACCACGACTTTGAGGAAAAAGTGAAACCAATGTTCGCGTACCACCAAAAACACGGTTTCTTCATCCAACTGGCTGGGAAAAAGTTTGCGGAATGAGGGCATAATTTAGTAGGGTAATAGGTTATTGGTTGTAGCGGCCGGTGGCGTAATAGGTTGTAGGTTATAAGCCACTGATAACCAACTACATATAACCGTACTGGCTGCCATACCCTATAACTTACTACTGAAGTAGGGTTTGTAAAGATTGGTAGGAGCTGCCAAGGATCGAGAGAAAAATAAAAATGTAAAAAACGCTCACGGTAAAGGAGAGCAAGGTGGATTTGCCGTAGCGCATAAGCAGGTAAACGCCAAAAATGGAAAACAGGCTTAAGACTCCGGCGCCTAAATAGTAGATGCCGGCTACGAGTAGGTTGGTGGGGTCGTTTAGGTTCATGGGTAGGAGGTTTTAAGTTATGGAAACCAGTATAGTCGTGGGCAGTAAGTTGTAAGGCTGCCTTATAACTATTAACTTATGACCAAACTGGCTTCTATAACCTACAACTTATAACTGAAGTAGGGTTTTTTGCTGGCTCATCGGGAGGTTTATTCCCAAGTGTGCATATGCTGTTTCGGTCGCCTGCCGGCCTTTGGGAGTTTTGGACAGCAGTCCCAGGCGGATTAAAAATGGCTCATGCACGTCGGTAATAGTGTCTTCTTCTTCCCCGGTGGCCGCGGCCAGTGTGCTTAGCCCCACCGGTTTGCCGCCAAATTTGGTAATCAAAGCTTCCAAAATCCGCCGATCATTTTTGTCCAGTCCCAGTTCGTCAATTTCCAGTAACTGTAAAGCTTTAGCCACCACGTCTTTGTTTATTGTAGCATGGCCGTTAACCTGCGCAAAATCGCGCACGCGCTTTAAAATCCGGTTGGCGATGCGGGGAGTAAATCGCGCCCGCCGGCCTAAAACGGCTGCGGCTTCTTTGTTGATGTTGGCTTTTAAGATTTTAGCCGAGCGGGCAATGATTTTTTCCAATTCCTCGGGCGTGTAATACTCCAGGCGAAAAGTGGCGCCAAAACGGTCGCGCAGGGGGCTGGATATCAAGCCAATGCGGGTTGTGGCGCCTATCAGCGTGAATTTGGGAAGGTCCATCCTAATGGAGCGCGCGCCCGGGCCTTTGCCCAAAATTATGTCCAGGGCAAAATCTTCCATGGCCGGATATAAAACTTCTTCCACGACCTTGTTTAACCGATGAATTTCATCGATAAACAAAACATCGCCCTGGTTTAGGTTGGTCAAAAGGCTAGCCAAATCGCCGGCGCGCTCAATGGCTGGACCCGAGGTGACGCGGATGTTGACGCCCATTTGCCGCGCGACAATAAAAGCCAGAGTGGTTTTGCCCAAACCCGGCGGCCCGTAAAACAGCAGATGCTCCAAAATTTCGCCGCGCTGTTTGGCCGCGCCCGTTATCACCCGCAAATTTTCCTTAACCGATTCCTGCCCGACATAGTCCTCCAAAACCGCCGGCCGTAAATTCTGGTCCAGTCCTTTGTCCTCTTCTTCCGCTAGAGCGGCATCCAGAGGGGAAATATCAGTTTTGTCTTTGTTGGAAGTGATCATAAATTATCAGGCACTGATATGCTGATTAATGCGGATGATACTGATAATATTGACAGTTCGGAATCCGTATATCGGTATCACATAGGTATTCTACTATATTTGTGGTGTTTATTGAACTTTCGCAGGCGGTGTCAAGCCGCTGGTTTGGGTGCCGGTGGCGGAAACAAAGGTTTCGGTTTTGTGGAATAGGGCCGGGGATTGGTAGACGGATTTAAAGGTGACGGTAGTGGTTGTGCCGTTATTCATCACATGCCGTGTCCAGGTGGCTTTCATGGAGCCGTCAGTTTGGCGGTCGTAAACTACAGGTTTGTCCAAAGTGACTTGGCGGCCGTCCTTGGTGCCGTAAAAATCAAATACCAAAGTGTTGTTGTCTTTTTCATACGGCCAAATCATAATTGCGCCCGGCGTGTCGTTGATGAATTTTAAATCCGCGGAGCCAGGGTAAATGGTGGCGTCCGTGCCCTGCGGCGAATAGTACTGCACGGCGTAAGCGTGGTTGCGCCGATCCGTAATCGGCAGGCCGCCGTCCATCGCGGCTCGGAAAGTGGTGGTGGAAACCTGGCACAGCCCGCCGCCTAACTCGGGAATCGTGCCCTCGCTGCCTTTGATTACCAGTTCGGGCAAAAATCCCGCCTCGGCCGTGACCGGGCCAAGAGCGTCGTCAAAACTAAAAGTCGCGCCTTGGGGAATTATCAAACCTTTGAATTTTTCAATGCCGGTGGCAATGTTGTGGCGGCGGTTGTTGGGACTGCCCTTAAAATTGGACACCCCTTCAGCTACCAATTCGTTAATTCCCAGGTTGTTAGTCCGCGCCAAAGTTTTGGTGGGAAATGTTTCATTAACTGTTAAGGCGGCTGTATTTTTATGCTGTTCCAAAGCTGCCGCAATATCCAAAGTGCTTTGGTAAACATCCAAACGCCGGCCGTTTTGCGGGGCCGCAAAATCCGTGGCGCGGTTATTTTGGATGGTTAATTTTGGCTCAATCAGGCTTTGGTCCGTGCCGGTCGCTATCGAACTTTGTAAATAGTTATAAATTTTTTCTAAACCGTAATGATAGGTGATGACAGCCGAGTTTTGCGCGCTGTACGGCAGGCCAAAAGAATTGGACAACTGTTGTTTTAAATCCGGCGGCGCTTGTTCCAAAGGCGATGCTATTGGCCGCCGGCTTAGTCCTTGCCAACCCGCCACAGTTTGGGCGCTGACGGTAAAAATTTTGTCGCTATCGGCCAGCGTAATTTCTTTGCCATCATAAACAAATCCTCGAGGAGGAGTTTGGGCTTGCGCGTTTTGTGATAGCGCGATGAGCGCGAGTATAAAAAATATGAGTGGTGTTTTTTTCATGAATTTATCTGTTGATGGGCATCTTCGAGAATATGGTTTAGTTAGTGGCGGTTGATTCGTCGAATAATAAATATTGATCGATCTTTAATAGCTGCTTGAAGATGCCCATCAATGCTCGTGAGAAAAATATAAATAAATGGTTTTTTTGGGTAAGTGTTTTTTAATTTTATCCGCCCATTCAATCAGGGTAATGGTTTGCGGTTTGCCCCAGAGTTTGGTAATGCCTAAAGCTTTGACCTCGGCATAATTTTTGGTGCGGTAGAGATCCAAATGGTACATCACAACCGGCTTATTTTTTTTCAATCGTCCGGCAAAAACATGCATTAAGGTAAACGTCGGGCTGGTTATTTTGTGTCGGATTTTAAGCTGTTTGCCCAAGGCCTTAGCAAAGGCGGTTTTACCGCTGCCGAGCGGGCCTATAAGCGCCAAAACTTCCCCGCCTTTAAGCTGTTTTGTGATTTTGTCAGCCGTCGGTTTTATATTGGTAAGCTTGATGTGTTGGATACGATCCATAAAGGGATTTTACCATTTATTGACCAGTGCCGTAAAATCGGGTATACTGATCAATCGGACTGATTTTCTACTAAATTAGGACTTACGCGTTTGAGGCAAAAAGGATAAAAATCTATGTACTGTTGCCTCAAACCACAGGGGCTTGGCCGATTACTTCGTTATTTTCCTTTGGTTTTTGTCGTCGTAGATGGACTACGCCTCCAAAAATCCTCGGAAAATGCCTCGTACTCGGCCAAGCGCGTAAGTCCTATAAATACTAAACTTCCTAAAAATACTAAAGCTGGACATTAAAGTTTAGTACTTTTAGACTCTCTCGTATTTAGTAGAGACGTTTATGGAATTATCCACGCAAGAACAAATTTTTGACCGGCTGCGCAAAGCTAATAAAGTTTTAATCGCTTTGCCCCAAAACCTGACCGCGGATGCCGTGGCCAGCGGTTTGGCGTTGAAGTTGTTTTTGCAAAAAATGCAAAAAGACGTGGACTTGGCCAGCAGCGGTTCAAGGGCCGAAAATTTGCGGTTTTTGCCAGCGTCCGATTCCATCAAAACCGACATCACCGCAGGCAAAAGCCTGGTTGTCAGTTTGGATATATTGCAGAAAAAACTGGAAGAACTTAGCTATCAAACTACGGAAGACAAAGTCAATATTTATTTAAAATCAAAAGATGAGGCTTTTGTGCCCGCCGACGTGAGTTTTTTCAGTGAAAAATTTCCCGTAGACGTCATTGTGACGCTGGACGCGCCGAGCCTGGAATCTTTAGGCAACCTTTTCCACGACCATGCCGACCTGTTTTACGAAACGCCAAAAATCAACATTGACCACAAAGCCGGCAATGATTTGTACGGAGCGATAAATTTGGTTGACGTGACCGCCACGTCGGTCGCGGAAATTTTGGCGGGCCTATTGGAACGGTTTGAACAGAATCTGCTTGATGAGGACATTGCCACAGCGCTGCTGACCGGCATTATTACCAAGACCAATAGTTTTCAGCACGCCCTTACCACGCCCGAGTCTTTTATGAAAGCTTCGCGCCTGGTGGGTTTTGGCGGCCGCCAGCAGGAAATCATCAAAAACATTTATAAAACCAAGTCGCTGCCGCTGCTTAAGTTGTGGGGCCGGGTGTTGGCTCGCTTAAAAACACAAGAAGATTTGTCTTTGGTTTATTCGGTAATCAGCCGGACGGATTTTGAAAAATCCGAAAGCTCGGAAGCGGAAGTTATTTTGGCTTTAAAAGAGCTTTTGGAAAATATTGGGGGTTATAAGCTGGCCGTGATTCTGTTTGAAGCTAATTCCGGCGGCATCGGCGGGCTTTTAGCTGCGCATTTGAGCTTGCCTTTGGAGCAATTGGCCGATAATTTAAAATTACCTGCCCAGCCGATTTTGGAACTGCCGCAGTATAAAATTTTTAGTTTTATATCCTCGCAAACAACTCTGGCCGAAGCCGAACAGCAGATGCTCGGCAGCTTAAATCCGCTGCAAGGCACCTTGTCGGCTGTCTGAGTTTTGGGGAAAGTGATATAATAAAAGCCTGAAGGTTTTAAGAATTTTTAGAAACAAAAATGAGCAAGCATTTTTTAGCCAGTACGCCTAAGGAATTGCAGTCTACCCTGGATGACGTCAATCGCCAGATGGCTGAAGAGGAAGCCAAAGCCAAGGCAGGATCGAAGGGTTTGCCTTACATTGATTTGCATAATTTCCCCGTGGATTTAAACGTGCTCGGTTTGTTTACCGAAGAAGAAGCCAAGGAAATGGGCGCCCTGCCGTTCTATAAGGAGCTGACGGATTTGCGCATTGGCGTTACCGACCCGGAACATCCTATGCTGCAGGAAAAAATTACGGAATTCAAAAAGCAGGGCGACAAGGTCAGCCTGTATTTGATATCCCAAAGAAGCCTGGTTCAGACTTTAAGGTTTTATAGTAAGGTCATGCGGCCCAAGGCCGCCCACGAGGAAGAGGTGCGGGTGGACACACAGAGGGATTTTATTGCCGAGATCAAGGCGCTGGGGCAAGAAGACGAGCAAAAGAAAAAAACCGCCACCCAGCTGATGGAAACCATGTTCGGCGCCGCGGTGTTTTATAAAGCCAGCGACATCCATTTGGAGCCGGAGGAGCATTTTGTGAAATTGCGCTTCCGCGTGGACGGGGTGCTGCAGGATATGCTGCACATCAGCAAAGATTTGCAGCGGTCCTTGGTCACTCGCATTAAAATTTTGTCCAAACTTAAACTCAACGTGGAAAACGTGCCCCAGGACGGGCGCATCACCTTTTCTTATCTAAAAAAACCTATTGACGTGCGCGTCTCCGTCCTGCCCAGCGCTTACGGTGAAGAAATCGTGATGCGTCTGCTCGGCACCGGCGCTATAAATTTACATTTGACGGATTTGGGTTTCCGGCCGCAGCACCAGGATATTTTGCACCGCATTTTAAACAAGCCCAACGGCGCGATAATTACCACCGGCCCCACGGGCAGCGGCAAGACCACGTCGCTGTACGCGTTTTTGAACGAGCTTAACCAGCCGGGCGTCAAAATTATCACTTTGGAAGACCCGGTGGAATATAAATTGGAAGGGATTGTGCAAACGCCCATTGACCACACCGCGGATTTTGATTTTGCCAAAGGCCTGCGGGCGATTTTAAGGCAGGATCCGGACGTGGTGATGGTCGGCGAAATCCGCGACCAGGAAACCGCCGAGGTGGCGCTCCAGGCCGCGCTGACCGGGCACTTGGTGCTGTCCACTTTGCACACTAACGATGCGGCCGGGGCCATTCCGCGCCTGATTAATATGGGCGTCAAACCTTTTATTATCGGCCCGGCGCTTTCGGCCGTGCTGGCGCAAAGATTGGTTCGTCGGATTTGTCAGAGTTGCAAAATCAAGACCGCGTTGTCACCCACGGTTTTGGAAAAAATCATGTACGTTTTAAAACAAATCCCCAAAACTTCGGGCATCAGCCTGCCGAAGGAGCTGCAATTTTACCACAGCCCGGGCTGCGATAAATGCCACAATCTCGGTTACCTCGGCCGCGTGGGCATTTATGAAATTTTGGAAGTCACCGACGCCATCCAGCAGCTGGTAATGAAGGAAGCGCCAATGTCGGAGTTTAGGGCAGAGGGAATTAAGCAGGGGATGATTACTATGCTGCAGGATGGTTTGTTAAAAGCGCTGGACGGGATGACGGATGTGGAGGAAGTGTTTAGAGTTGCAGGGGAAGGCTAAGTAATTGAAAGATTGAAAATTGAATGATTGAAAGATTGCTTGCCCTCCGAAGCTTTCTTGTCACCCATAGCTTTAGCGAAGGGTGAAGCGGAGGAGGGAAAGATTGAAGCCTGCTAAATAAGCAGGCTTTTGTATTTTAGGTCTTTACAAATGCACTAAATTCAGGCATAATAGTATGTCTCGAAAGAGATGGTTTTTATCTAAAATTCGTCGGAGGACGAGATGGAAAAGATAAGAAGATGGCGCAATGCTTGCGCGCTGCTGCTATGTTTTTTTGCGGTAGTGCTTGTCGTTTCGACAGTGTGGTTGGCCGGGGCGAGCAAGTCTCTGTCCAGCTACAATAGCTGGATGAGCCAGTTGCTCGCCACCCGGCCTGTTCCCCGCCCCAAGCCGGTTATTCGATTGGCGGTGTTGGAGAATTTGAGCCTACCGGCGTTTCCAAAGCTTTACGGAACGTTGGCGCTTGAACCTGACCGGAAGACCGTTAAGGTTTTTTTGTGTCAGGAAACCGATACCATCGTTGGGCGTACATCTTCCACACAGGTGTTTGAAGGTATGTGTGGAACCGGATCCCGCCCTCGTTCAATTATGGCGATGTTGGATTTTCCGGCGAACACGGACGGAACCTATGATGGTAACCAGAGGGCATTGGATGAACTTAAATTGAGTTTTGGCGGAATGCCTCCGGGACAGTGGCAGCTTAAGGGTCTGGATGTGTCACAGTCTCAAATTCAAGCCTTAATCGAGACTATGCACACAGCTTCGGAGCAGGCTTTTCAGGCTAAACGTGCCGCATTAGAATCCAATCATTCCCGCGACGAAAGTGCTGTTAGATATTCAAGTATGGTTGCGATGATAAGTATGGGTTTTCTAATAGCTGTTTTTGTCGTTCTTCGTCAACTGTACTTTAGGTTCTTCCGGTTCGTTCTGTTCCAAGCATTCGCAGGGGAATTGGAACGATCGGCGGAAACAGACGCGCTTATGCCTTTCTTTCCTTCGCTTCGCGTTGGGCTCGCTCCCCGCGCTGGCCGAGGAAGCCACGCAGAAATTGTTGGACTCCAAGCGCAGGCTTTATCGGCTTCGAGTCAAGTGTCGTGTAGCTCGTGTTACAGTCGAGTCAAAGGTTTGTCCTGTAACCGGTGCTTATGCAAAGCCAAGCGCGGAAGAACGTTTGGTTTGGCGTGAGCAGGAATATTTAAGGCTTCAGCTTGCGGCACGCGAACAAGGATTTGCTTTAGATCCGGAAGCAGTAACCTTGCGCGCTTCGGCAGAAGCCGCGAAAAAATCAGGGGACTTCAAGACAGCGCTGCGGCTGATGCACAAGGCTTTACAACTGGCACAGCTGACCGACGAGGAAGAAACGAATAGCGCTAACCTTGATGATTTCGTCGGGCAACATGGTGATAATATTGCCTCCCTTGGAGCTGATGAGCCTCTTACCCTGCCGGACAGTTATAGATGGCAGAACGATGACGGCTCTGTCGAGTACAGCCCTCATTTTTTTGAGGCGCTTGATGATTTGGGTTCCGAGGAACGGCGCTTAGTCATACTCCATGTGCGGATTTTGGCGGAAGAGGGATGGGACCGCCCGTCACTCCATACGCATAAGTACTATCAAGCGCCGTCGTTCAGTCCAGAGGGGTGCGAGGTGAGCCGCGGGTCCAAACATTTGCGGTTTTCATGGACGAAGAACGGTAGTATTACCGTTCACTGGCTATTCCGCAAGAAGTCTTAGGTTTTCCCTACAGCCCCTGCTTTTGCGCGAGCGGGAGGCTGGCCGGACTCCGACCGGTAACATCAATATTTGGAGGCATAGGCAGGCGTTCACTCCAGTGTCGCCTGCTTTCCTTATGTCTATCGGGGATTGAAAGATTGAAAATTGAAAGATTTAAAGATTAAGACTCGCTGAATAAGCGGGTTTTATTTAATTTAGGCTAATTCAAGAGCATAATATTCTTGACAAAATAAGCAATTTGGTGTATAATTATACGTCATAGTCCCAAATTGTGGGTTATGCGATTTTTAGTACTTTTATAAGTTTTAGGAGGATTTTAGAAGAGAAGAAAAGAAGTTTGTCCCCGGAAAAGTGGATGTCTTAATGCTGTCCATCCCGGAATTTTTTGTGCCGATGATTATTGAGGGCCGCAAAAAATATCCTGGATCCAGCCGTAGACATTTATTTTTTCGGGGGCAATATAGCTAGTTGCCCCAGACCCAGTGGTGGGAGACAACCAAATTTGACAAAACGGAGTGTTTCAACAATGACGAAAAGATCTTTGACAGTAGTTCTTGCGTTGGCGCTGCTATGCGTTGGCGCTCTCGCCCAGGACCGTATGGAAGTCTGGAATCGCAACGCCGGAGTCTGGACTTCGCACCCGGCGGAGCACAAAATGCATGCTGCTCGCAGACAGGCCGAAGTCGCCACCCCGCTGGTTCAGTCATTCACCTTGCCCACGGACCGCGATGTGGTTTTAGTGTGCGGTTACGATGGCGTGCTACGGGCAGTGTGGGGTGCGCGCCAGAAAACGCGCGTTGACTCCATGACTATAGTAACCGATTTGCCGGGCCAGGACTTCCAAAAGTGCGGCATTGCCTTGGGGGGCACGATTTTCGCCCTCAGTTCCAAAGGCCTGAGTCGCATTCAGGATAACGGCCAGGGATTTGCCAGCAGCATCGATCAGTATCCCACGGTTGGTCTCGCTGATGCCTTGATAGCCCAGGCTTCCAACTCTGTCACCCTCGGGCGCATCAATAACCCGTTTGTACTCCAGCAGTTTGTGGACACGAACCAGGTTAATGCCCAAAGTGGTTCTGGTTTGCGCTCTGTCGGTTACGGCATCGCAAGTGGTATATATCTGAATAATGGCGACCTGTACACGCTCGACATCGTGAATCAGGATGTGGTTTTGCTCAAGTCCAACAGTCGCCAGGCTCAGATTTACTATCACGTGCCCACTAGCAACGCCGTGGGGTTAGCAACAAACGACCAAAAGAATCAGGTCTATGTGTTGCTCGCGGTGGTGCAGGGCGGCAACAATCAGACCTGCTCGGATCCCTGTTTACCCTCGGTTTCCACAGGACCATCCTTTCCCGGTCAGATCATCCAGCTACAGCAGGCACTTGGGCCGCAAGGGCCGTTTGTCAACGCTGTGCCGTTGCTTACAGGTGGGATGTTGAATGGCGTGCAGTTTGGTCCACATACCTTCTTCGTCTCCAAGGGCGTGGCATATATTTCGATTTATGCCCAAGGGGACGCGTATCACGAAGGTGGCAACGAACTGTGGGCATTCGATTTTACCCAACCCAACGCGGCATATACGTTTTTGCCGCGCGAGTTCGCGCCTAATATGGCGGATGCGGCTCTGTACCCGCCGGTGACGAACGCCGTTCAGCAGCAATAGGCCATCATCGGCCAACCCCGCCGCGCGCTTAGCCTAAAGCGCCTCGGCGGACAGAAGCTTCTTCTCTTTAGGCTCGAAAGCCGCGTGAGCGCATTGTACCTTTGGGTATGATGTGCGAGCGCGGTTTTCTATTTGATTAAATTTTGGCAATTATCAGTGTCATTGCGAGGAGGCCAGGGCTTTAACTGGCCGACGCGGTAATCTTTTTCTTGAGCTTGGATAAGATTGCTTCGGCTGCACTCGCAATGATAGGTAATAATTTTTTCCGCATACGCTGGACAAATTTTTTTAAATGTGCTATAATATATTCAGAAGTTAAAAACTTTTTCTTTGGCCAAAACAGCCGAAGATCGAAACAAAAATAAAATTAAACAGCGCGAACGCTAAGCTCCAAAATCAGGGCTTGTCTGTTTGCGCGGAAATAGGTTTTTCCATGAACCCATACGCAATCTCCGGCAGGCACTTAAGCCAAGCCCGGGAACAAACCAGCGCTACAGCCAGCGGCACCTGGTCTTTTGTGCGATCTATTTTTAACGCGGAAATTAGCTCGATTACGGCCATTGCTTTTGTGCTGTTTGCCGCCACTTCAGTCGGCGCGCTCACCATGGTTGCCCAAACCGAACTGTCCGGCGGAGCAGAAGGCATTTTAGCCGGCGCGTTTAATACCACCGTCCAGACCCCCCGGGTTTTGGGCGTGGCCACTTACGGCTACAACCAGCCCGTGTGCGGCTACAATACCGTCAACTGTTTAACTTATCAGCTTATCGGTTTTTCCGGCAACGGCTGGCAGGTTAAGGTTGATTATCAGCTGCAAGGCGGCATTACCGGCGCCATAAAGGTTAACAGCTGGCCGTTTATGGATGGTATTACCGGTTCCGGCTCGGGCTATACCGGCAATGACTTGTTGCCCAACCAAACCTACACTTTTATTTTATATAAAAAAATCGGCAGCCGCTTACAGCAACTGACATCTTTAAATATTACCGCTCCGGCCAAGCCAAGCCCGACATGTGCGGTTCCGACCGCAGTTCCCCAGAACGGTTGTTATGATAAATATGATAATAATGGTTGCCAGATTATCGTTTGTCCAACGCCTCCGCCGGCTTACGGCTATACCACCCCGCATTACGGCCAGGGCAGCAATAGTTTAATAGAAGGCTGGCTGGAATCCATGTCTTCTTACAGCGCCACGGCTCCGGGCAGTGTTATGGTTTCCGGCTGGGCTTATAATAATGGCGGCAATTTAAATATCAATATTAAATTAGTAAACAGCGCGACCGGAGTTTCGTATCCGGCAGCCGTAACTACCCCCGTTCCTTCCTATCGGCAAGATGTTGCAAATTACATTACGCAGATTGTGGGCAGCGCTCCAAACGGGCTTAACGGGATGTTTACCGCTACAGTCGGTAACTTGCCGTCCGGCACGTATTATATAGTGGCCACCTTTGGCGGCGGTTATGCGTTTAATGTTTTAGGGCAGGTTCCCGCCACAATAACCGTTAACCCGGTTCCGGCGGCCGGCCTGTTGAAAATTTTAAGCCCGAACGGCGGGGAGAAGTTTGTCACGGGATCAAATTTAAATATCCAGTGGACCGGCGACGATCCAAGCTATTTAATCCATCTTTATTTGATTCCATGCGCCAATTCCAGCGTCAGCTCCTGCGGCAACGGTTTGTATAACTTGGGATCTAATGAACCCAACAACGGTTCATTTAACTGGACGGTTCAGGGCAATGATGCTTATGGCCATACCATTCCGTCGGGATATTATCAGGCTTGGATTCAGGATAACCACAGCATTTCGGACGACAAGAGCGATGCGCCGTTTGTTATCACTCAATCAATTTCTCCAACCCAGACGATTACTATTGCTGGGCCGTCGTCTACAGCTACGGTCGGGCAGTATTATATGGCGACTTTAAATATATCCCCATCCAACGCGGAATACACAATGACGTCGGACGGTAATTTACCTCCCGGTTTGTCTTTAAGTCAAAATCCGATACCGGCTTGTCTGGTGGGAGCCGCTTGCCCAGCTTATTATCACAACACTTACACTCTTTCCGGCACGCCGACTACGGCCGGCACATATACGTTCCAACTTAAAGCGGTGGACACCAACGGCAACATTGGCACCAATACTTTTACTATTACTGTAAACGGGTCAGCGACCATTGGTGTTCGTACTGGCCAGTTGGTTTTTAAGAGTGATAAAACCGTTTACTTGGTCGGCTCAAATGTTTTGTATCCGATTTCCAGCGTAGCGGTATTTAATTCCTGGGGCTGGACATTCAGCCAAGTATCCGCGGCCAACAGCGTAGAAGCCGCGTTGCCGGTTTCCGGCACCTGGGTGCCTTCCCGCAATCCGTCCTGTAGCGATGCCATTAGTCAGATTAACGGCACGTGCAGCTCTTCCCAATCGACAGTTAGCGTCACTATCCCGGCCGGTGGAGAACAGTGGGCGGTTGGATCTACCCATATAGTTACTTGGGTACCTAATAGCTCGGCTTCTCCCACAGTTAATATAGAGTTGGTCAGCAGTACTGATTGTACCCCTGCCATGATAAGCGCATGTACTAATTATCAAGTTATTGCATCCAATGTTCCAAATAATGGATCTTATGCTTGGACAATCGCAAGTCCGACATTCGGCACAATGGGCGCGTCAAACTATTATAAGGTGGCGGTTTCATATCCGGTAAATAATTGTACAGCTAATAATGGTGGAACCATCTGTACTTATGTAGTAGGCGGCACTAGCGGTGCGTTTACCATAGTTTCTGCCGCCAGTTCCACTTCAATCAAGATTTTTTCCCCGGCCGGTGGCGAGCAGTGGGCACTTGGCAGTATTCATATGATTACCTGGGATGCGAGTACCACCGGTGGTTACCCATTAAGCATTGTTTTAACTGGTGCTTCCGGCAACTATAGTCTGACCACCACCGCTCCCAACACCGGCAGTTATAGTTGGACCATTAGCAACAATCTGTCAGTTGGCAACTATACCCTGACCATTAGTGGGCCACAAATGTGCACTAATAGTTACCCGGCCCATTGTTATGGCGTCCCGGATACCAGTCAAAGTTTTAGTTTGGTTAATCCGACTAACAGCGTTGTCAATATCAACTCATTAAATCCCGCATCCGGGCCGGTGGGCACTGTGGTGACAGTTTCCGGCAGCGGTTTTGCTTCCACCGGAAACAACGTGAGCATGAGGAATTATCAAGTGGCCAGCAACTTAACTTCCAGCGACGGCAAAACTTTGCAATTTACCATTCCCGAAACTTTAGCGCCGCACTGCGCGGTTGGTACGGCTTGCCCGCAGTACATAGTTAGTGTTATCCCTGGCGACTATTCGGTGGTCGTAACTAACGCTAATGGTACCAGTAATGCCCAAATTTTTTCCGTGACTTTAGGAACATCCGTTAGCGCACGCGTTGGCCAGTTGGTTTATAAGACTGATAAAACCGTTTACTTAGTTGGCCAGAGTGTTTTGTATCCAATCCCGAGCGTAGCGGTATTTAATTCGTGGGGTTGGTCTTTTGCCAACGTCCTGCCGACCAATGCCGCCGAATCCGCCTTGCCGGTTTCCGGCACCTGGGTGCCTTCCCGCAATCCGGCTTGCAGCGATGCCATTAGCCAGATTAACGGCATGTGCGGCTCAACTAAAATCGGAACTGTTAATTTTTCCGTTTCACCTGCTAGCAAAATAATTGCGGGCACAACCGGCGCTAATTTGTTCACGTTCAGCGTGGGACTAAGCGGCACAAGTCTGAACTTGGGAGATTATTCGGTGGCCATTAGCCCGGGAGACGTTACCGGTCAATTTTCCAATGTTGGGCTTTACGATCAAAATGGTAATTTTGTTGCCGCGGTAAAAAATGTTTTTACAGGTAATTCAAATAACAATACTCAGTACGACTTTTCATTTACGCCGCAATTGATTAAGGATGGCCAGGCGGTTTATTATGCCGTCCGCGCGGATATTTCTTCCGGAGCGGCTGGAAATTATTCAGCAAGTGTTGTTGGCGTTGGGGATAACAGCGCTACCGTTAATTTTGGTTCTAGTGCGAATTTTTCAGTTGCCGCTGTACCTATTAGCGGCGCCCGCATAGGCCAACTGGTGTTTACCAACGGCGGCACGGTTTATTTGGTGGGGAGCAAGGGTTTGTACGGCATCCCGGACATCGCGACTTTTAATTCCTGGGGCTGGAGCTTTAGCCAGGTAGTGGCCGCCAACAGCGCCGAGCAGGCCTTAAGCCAAATCGGCACGGTGCCGATGAAGCAGGTCGGCTGTAGCGATCCTTTAAGCCAAATTAACAACGCGTGCGGTTCTACCGTTTCCGCTTTAACCCCGCCGATTATTACCGGTCCGACCAGCGTAATGTCGGGCGTGAGCAGTTTTTATGTTATGTCCGTGGCCAACCCGAGTACTACCGCAGGATATACAATTTCTTACACCGTAGATTGGGGAGATGGATCTCAAAAACAAACCGGCAACGATAAGCCTACAGGTTTATCGTTTACCATCAGCCATACTTGGCAGAGTTCCGGTATCTATAATATTATGGTTTATGCTACCGATTCTTCCGGAAGAACGTCGAGCAATAATAGCTACGTCAAAGTCAGCGATTCCGCGGTTATTCGTCCCGGCACTATCATAAACAACAATGGCACGGTGCAGTTGGTTGGACAAAACGGCTTGTACGGTTTTCCGAGCGTTGCCATTTTTAATTCCTGGGGTTTTAGTTTTGCCAATGTCGTGGCGGCCAATAGCGCGGAGCAGGCCTTAAGCCAGGTCGGCGTGGTGTCGATGAAACAGCAAGGCTGCAACGCGCCGCTGGACCAGATCGCCGGCACGTGCGGCAGTACTTCAAATTTAAGTTTAACTGCGGCCACAACCGGCTCTAACAGTCTCCAGGTTAGCACTAATAACTTAAACCAGATGATTGCCGCGTTTACTTTAAAGAATAACAGTAATAATGAATCTGCTTTAGTAAAACAAATTACCCTCCAAACTTCCAATAGTAACGTCACGGGTAATTTTCAGAATTTAAAGCTTATGTCGGGCACGACTCAGTTGAGTTCTGCTGTGCCGAGTCCCAGCAACGGCAATACCTACACATTCAGTCTGTCGACGAATCCTTTGGTAATAGCGCCCCAAGCGACGATATATCTTAATATCTATGTTGATGTGACATTTAGCCCCACTAACATTACCGGCCAATATCAGAGTTTTATTACTTTAAGTTCTATAACCGCGCAATCCTCAGTCAATAATCAAACCTATCCGGCAATAATTCCCCTGGGAGGCCAGTTGGTAACAGTGCAGGGAGCAGTTTCGACGTCATTGAGCGCCACGCTCAGCGCGATGTCGCCAGTTTCGCAGTTCATTGTCGGCGGCTCAATGAGCGCGCCAATCGCGGTCTATAATCTCGCCGCTTCTTCTGCCGTGACCGTCCAGCAACTGACGTTCACTGTTTCCGGCAGTGGCATTACCTCAGTTTTAGTCAGCAACTTGACGGCTCCGGTGGTGGGCGGCACGGCCGTGATTACGGGATTAAACCTTCCCATTCCGGCCGGCTACGCGGGCGCAAACATACCTGTTTCCGTAAATTATGCTTCTGTCGGAGCTAACGGCATACCTTCCGGGAACACGTCCTATATTACTTTAAGTTCCATCAAATATTCATCTGGAGGCATTACCCAAACCGCAACCGCCAATGTTAATAGCAACACTATGAAAGTAGTGGGTTCTTACCCAACTTTAAGTTTGGTTGCTTCCAACAGTTCTCTAACAACAGGATCGGTAAAAGTCGCATCCGTAGTGGTCAATGCCAACGCTTCCGGCAACATTGTTTTGACCGCTTTGCCAATCAGCGTTACCGTATCGGGCGCAACAATCAGTACCACCAACGCGGTAACAGCCGTAGATAGCGCAACCGGCCAAGTTGTTTCCAATTCCAGCGTATTTGGCAATTCTAGCGGCGGAACATTAAATTTGACTTTTAATGGCGGCAATACGATTGCGGCCGGAGCTTCCAAAACTTACGATATCTATATTCCGGTTACCGCGATAACTGCAAATTCCGCGAGCCTGTCCTTAAGCCCTGGCTCGGCCGGTGTTTTGACTTTTAACGATGTAAACGGCGCCGGCAGCGGCCTTTCCGGCAGCTTGATTGTCAATTACCCGACTAACACTGTGTCGATTCACAATTAGTATTTATTGAAAAAATTATTATTTTAAGATTAGCCAAAAAATAATAACAGGAACAAAACTCTCCGCCAAGGCGGAGAGTTTTGTTGTGTGCAAGGTTCGGGCTGATAATTTTACGGCAGGGATTTTTCCAGGCAATCGTAGTTTAGCTGGGAAAAATTCGGCGTCAGCGGAGTGAGGCATTGGGTAACGCCAAACGGCGGCAGGCGGTAACTGCGCTGGTAAAAATACAGCGGCCGCGGGTAGTAAGACAAAAATTGCCGTTGGTCCTGGCCATGCCAAAAGTTTTGCCATTCCTGATAGGTGTGAGGGTCTTCCAGAAGGCCGGGCGCGCCTAAGCGCTGGGCCGGATTGGCGTAAGCTAAAAGCCACGGCGCGTCGTTGGCGGAAACGGCGAGGATAAAACCGGGGCCGCCGGGCGGGCGGAAGTTTTTAATTTCGCTGACTTCTTGGGAGGTAATCAGCGGCGTTTGGGACAGCGCGTAATCGGCGGAACGGATTAGCAGCACGGCGACAATAACGCCGAGCGCGAGTTTCATAAATTTTCGCGAATAATCCACCAGGCTTAAAAAGTACGCGGCGAAAACTATCAAACATAAATCCAAATAAAGCAGCATGCGCCGGTAGAAGGGAAATTTAAACGCTATCCAAATCAGCAAAATTGCCGTAAATACGGGCAAAATCGGGTGTTGGCGTTTTTTGAGGTAAAGGTACACTCCCGGTAAAGCCAGAAGCAAAAATGGCCACCAGATTAACCAAAAGTTAGACCCTTCCATAAACAGGCCGGTGGTTACGTAGTAGTTGTTGTTGTGAATTAGATTAAAGATTAAAGATTTAAGATGTAAGGCGTAAAATCCGGTTGCGGCTAAAATCAGCGCTGCGGCAAACAGGCCGGCCAAAAGCCGAAATTTTTTTTGTTGGATGAACTGCCATATTCCGTAAATTATCAGCGATGAAATAAAGACAATGGCCGTGGTACGGTGAAGCAGCAAAATGACCGCGGTGCAAACTGCCAGTTGCCAATATTTTTTTTCCTCCAAAAATTTAAAACCTAATACCAAAAGCGGCAATGCCACAATATTTTTCCAAAGATACATCAAATATCCGCTGGTTTGGACAAACGAAGCCGCAACCAGCAGGCAGGCAAAAATTCCGGCCGCTTGGCTTTTTAATTTCATCCAAAAATAAATTGCCAGGCCCAAAGCCACGGCCGCCAAAAAATAAAACTCGCTGACCAAAAGCGCGGACGGAATGTGAAGCCACGAGCCAATCAAAAAAATCGGGTTGTTGTAGCCGCCCCAAACGGCGTTGTTGAACAAGTCAATAAAATGAAACTGTCCGGCGTGACCGGCCTCGTAAGAGTAAAAGCCAAAGTCATAACCGTAAGTGGAAAACGGGGATTTAAGGATGGGCAGGATGCGGATAATAATTAATGCGCTTAGGGTAAGCAACAGCCAGCCGGTAGTTGAGCCTGTTTTTTTGTCCAAGATTTCCATACCTACATTTTACCACAATCGCCAAAAGAGAGTTTGCGAGTAATTTTAGGCGTAGACTTGGGCAGAAAATTTATTTTGTGCTAAAATACGGGCATGGACGAAACCAATGCTCCGGCAAAACCCGTTCAGGAGACAGAAATAGACAAACAGCAGCTAAAGCGACACCACAGGCGCGGCGTTATGTTGACGGCCGCTGTGTTAATTGTGGCAGCGGCCGGATGGCTGGGGTATAATTATTTTTATGTTAAAAGTATTCAGCCCAAATGGCAGGATGAGCCGGTGGGCTTGGTGGCGGCCAAAATTTCCCAAAGCGCGGCAGTAGTAATTAATTTACCACCCGGAGTCAGCTTGACTTCGGATCAGGCCAAGGATGCAATTAGTTTTGACCCAAAACTTTTAGGAACCTGGTCTGTGGGCAGCAAGGCGACTGAATTGGTCTTTAAGCCGGCAGCCAAACTGGAGTCGGGCAAATACTACCAAGTCAGTTTGGCCGCCGGCGATGTGCATTTGGCGCAAAATTTCCAGGCCGATGTTGACCCGGAGGTTAGCGCGATTTTTCCCAAAGACGGTTCAGAAGCGCCGGAGACCGATGCCATTACCATTGAATTTAACCGGCCCATGGTGCCGCTAAGCACGCTGGATGTTCAGGAGTCCAAGCCCCTGCCCGTTAAAATCATTCCGGAAACAGCCGGAAAATTTAAGTGGGCGACTACGCGGACGCTGGAGTTTACGCCAACAGCGCGCCTTTCCCGCTCCAGCCATTATACCGTCTTGGTACAGAGCGGTTTTACATCTATGGACGGCTTGCCTGTGCCCCAGGCGCAGGCGCAGTTTACCACGCGGCCCTTGCGGTTTGCCGGAAATACCATCCATCACGATGGCGTAACATTATATGACGAACCGGTTAAGATTGATTTTAACCAACCCGTAGATTTGGCCAAAACCACCGCGCAGATTACCGTAAAAAATTTAGCGACCAACAATGCGGTGCCCTTTGTCACCCAGTATGGCACCCGCGGCGTGAGCTTGGGCGGGGCGGTTAATTTAACGGATTATACCGACAAATCCGTGGTTTTGATTTTTGCCAAAGCCGACAAGTTCGGCCGCGCCAAATTTTGGGACAATAATAGCAATTACCAGGTAGACATCAGCGGCGCCGTTCCCCTGGAGGGTGATATTAATTTGTCCGAGGGCCGCAGCGCCGCGGTGCAGGTTCCCGACATTGTGGAGTCAGTAAGCGCTTCGTCTTCCCGTTCCAGTTTGGTCGAGCCCACTATGTTTGACCCCAAAGGCCAGCTGGTTTTGAATTTTTATGAGGAGATAGACAAAGACCGTTCCCAAATTACGGCGCAAAATTTGGACCGTGTGGATTACGGACAAAGGTGTGAATTGGACGCGGACGGCAATGAGGTTTATGTTGACGGGCAATGTAAGCAGGTAACCGATAAAAAGCAATTACTGGTAAGTTTTAAAGATCAAAACTGGCAGCCCGGACAAAGTTTTGACGTGGAGCTGACAAAAATTTTTAATGCCAAAGGGCTGCAGTTAAACTCCGACCCGATTAAGGAATCGCTGCAAATTTTCCCCCAGCTAAAGGTGTTAAGCACCACGCCTGCCCCGGGTGAGCAGGCGGCAGACGTTACCAGATTAATCATTTGCACCAATTCTCCGCTGGACGATGCCCAGCCGGAAAATTTTTACCAGCGGCTCAAGTCCAATTTAAGCGTGGGCAAATGGGACTGGGATGTGGCCTATAAGGTGCAGACTGGCTCACGATCAGCTGACGAAAAATGCTCGCCCGGTCAGTATGACAACCGGATCCGTTACGGGTTAATTCCGCAAACAGAGTACCAGATGCAGTTAAATTTAGTTGACCAGTTTGGGCAAAGCTTGAGCCAAAATTTAAATTTTACTTCCGGCAAAATTGACAGCACTTACACCGATTTTAATTCCCTGCAAAAGGGCTACAACGTTACTTCGCCCGGCCATACCAAGCTCACTTACGCGGCCACGAATTTGGATTATTTGGATTTGCACGTTTGCCAGGTAAGCAGCCAAACCATGCTCGGGTATTTGGATCCCGACACCCAGCCGGATGCGGGTATTGCCGGCTCCGCGCTGGACTGCCAGCAGACCTGGACCAAGCGCATTGACCTGCCGCCAAAATTCTGGACGTTGAATTATTTCCAGGTGCAGTTGTCAGATATTGTTCCCAGCCCTTTGGGTTATTATGTTTTAAGTTTTTCCAACCCGCAGCTGCGCCAGCAGATTTACGACTATAACACCGGCAAAACCCGCCCCGGCCCGCCAATTTATGAGCGCACTTTTTTGAACGTGACCAATTTGGCTGCCCAGGAAAAGAAAGTGGAAGTCAGCGACGACACTTCGTCTTCTCCCGGAACCGCCGCCGTCCAGCCCGAACGCGCCACGGAGCGCGAGTTGTTGTCATCTTCCCAGGGCAATTTGTATTGGGTAACCCAAATCGGCTCACTTAACGCTGTAGAGGGCGCCACCATCCAAGTCTTCCAAAAACAGGACAAAAAATATTTGGCGTTTGACACCGCAACCACCGACAGCTCCGGCGTGGCCCGGGCCAAAGCTTACGCCGGCAACGGCGCGGCCGTAATCGGCAAGGACAATGACAGCACCATCGTGTCCGGCTACAGCGACAAATTTCAGTGGTCGTCGCCTTACCAGGGAGGGGACAAAACTTACATTTATTCTGACCGACCGATTTATCGTCCGGGCCAGGAAGTGGACATTAAGGGCCTTTACCGCATTGGCTACGACGGCGTTTACGAAATTTATACGGGCAAGACCGCGTCCCTGCAGATTTTTAGCAGCAAGAATGAACAGGTGGACACGGAGGATTTAGCCATCAGTAAAAACGGTACGTTTAACACGGTGTTCCATTTGGCCGCGGATGCTCCCTTGGGCACTTATCGCGTCCAGGCTTTTGACGGCATTTATACTTTTGACGTGGAAGATTACGTGCCATCTCCGTTTAAGGTTGATTTAAAGAGCGACAAGGCCGAATACATTGCCGGCGATACGGCCAACCTAAGCGTTGACGCCAATTATTATTTTGGCGTGCCCGTGGAAGGCGGCAGCGTGGATTACACGGTCACGGCCCAGGATTATTATTTTGACCGCTACCAGGACCAAAATTTCCAGTTCGGCGCCGGCTGGTATTACCAGCCCGATGCCGGCTACGGCGACAGTTTTATTTTGCGCGGCAAAGCGCAGTTAAATACCCAGGGTCACGCGCAAATAAGCCAAGTTTTGGATTTTAGTAAACTGTTTTCCATAGACAATCAAAATCAAAGTAAAATTTTTGTGGTTGATGTAACCGTAACCAATACCACGGGACAGGCTGTGTCCAACGAGCAGTCTTTCATTGTGCACCGCGGGCAGTTTTATTTGGGCGTGAATTTGGACAAGAGCTATTTTGGCAAAAATGACGCCAATAAAATTTTAATCAAAACCGTGGATACCCAGGGCAAAGAACTTTCCGTGGGCAATATTAGCGGCAAAGTCAACAAAATTACCTGGAACTATTTTAAGCGCCAGGAGGTTGACGGGAATTATTACTATCATTCCGAAAAACAGGTAGACACGGTGCAGCAGTTTACGGCCCAGACCGACAGCAGCGGCAATTTTTCCAAGGATTTTACGGTCGGGCAGGAAGGCGAGTATGAGGTCGCGCTTACGGCAGCCGATAGCCGCGGCAATCCCATTACCGCCACGCAGGATTTTTACGTTTACGGCCAGGGCAGCGTGGAAGTCCAGCCGGAAAACAACGAATCTTTGGATTTGGCCGTGGCCAATAACAAACTGGAAGTCGGCCAAGCCGGGCAGGTAGTCATCAAGTCGCCTTATGACCATGCCAAGGCTCTGATTGCGGTAGAGCGCGGCCGGATTTTGGATTACCAAATCGTAGACATCAACCAAAATTTTTATAATTATACTTTTGACGTCAAGGACGCTTACGTGCCCAATGTTTTTGTCACGGTACTGCTGCTGTCGCCCAAGCCGGAAGTTAAATTCGGCCAGGCCCAGTTCTTTATAGACACCAAACAAAAAACTCTGACCGTGGACGTAACACCCAACAAAAATAATTATTTACCCGGCGAGCAGGTGACTTTGGATGTCGTCACCAAAGATGTTTCCGGTAAGCCCGTGCCCGCGGATGTTTCCTTGGCTGTGGCGGATTTGAGCGTGCTGGCACTTTCGGGCAATCCCAAAAAAGATCCGGTGAGCTTTTTTTACGACGGCCGGCCGCTGGGTGTGACCACTTCGTCAAACATCAAAAATATTTTGACCGAGGCGGAAATTCCGACCGGCACCAAAGGCGGGGGCGGGGCCGCGCCCGAGGATTTGGCCAGCAAAAAACGCGGGGTGTTTAAAGATACGGCTTACTGGAACGCGGATGTCCAAACCGGCAGCGACGGCCATGCCCAAGTCAGTTTTACTTTGCCCGATAACCTTACCACTTGGCAGGCCGAAGGCGTGGGACTCACCCAAGATACCAAATTAGGCGTTGGATATAAGGAATTTAAGGCGCAAAAAGAATTGATGGTCACGCCTTTAGTGCCGCGCTTTGTCATTCCCGGCGACAGCTTTGCTTTGGGCGGCAAAATTTTTAACCAAACCGGCAGCGCCCAGACACTTCAGGTCAGCTTTACCAGCAGCTCGCTCCAAATGCCGGACAACAAGCCGCAGACCGTAACGTTAAACGCCGGGGACACCAAAACGGTTTACGTTAAAGCCGTGGCGCCGGCATCGCAGCAGGACGGTCAGCATACTTTGAACATTACGGCCAAAAATGACAAGTACCAGGACAGCGTGGACAGCAGTTTTCCGGTTACGCCGGACCAGACTTACGAAGCCGTGGCTACATCCAACTATACTACTAACCAAACGGCCAACGAATACGTCTGGCTGCCGGACAATGTTATCCCGGACCGCGGCGGCGTGCAAATAGAGGCCCAGGCCACATTGGCCGGCGTTTTGCCCGGGGCGTTGAAATATTTGGTGGATTATCCATATGGCTGCACCGAGCAAATGATCAGCAAGCTTACGGCCGTGGCTACGGTTAAGCGCTTTGTCAGTTTAAAAAACTTGGGTGATAAATTTAAAATGCCCCAAGTTCAGTTTGACAACCAAACTTACTCGGCCGACGACGTAGTCAGTATTGGCCTTAGCCGGATTATGTCCAACCAAAATTCGGACGGGGGATTCAGCTATTATCCGGGTATGAAGTCCGATTACTATTTGACTTTGGATGTTTTAAACGCGCTGGAAGACTTGCGCCAGGCCAAATACAAAATTGACGACGCGGCCGAAACCCGCGCTGTGGCTTACGCTTATCAAACTTGGACAGGTGATTATAACCTTAACCGCAGCAAAGACAGTTTGATTTTAACGGCTTATACTTTTAGCCGCGTACCATCCGCTTCCCAGCAATTCGCTGCTTTGCAGCCGCAAATTCAAGCTTTGGCCAACGATCCAAAATTCTTTAACGAGGATATTTCCAATTTGTCTTTGGTGTATTTGGCTTTGTTGTCATCGGCAAAACAATCCAGCACGTTTGGCAACCAGGTTTTCCAGACTTTGGAAAACCGCGTGGTGGTGGACGGCCGCGGCGCGTATTTGACCACCGGGGATCAGAATTTACTGTGGTATTATTACGAAACACCGGTTAAGGATACGGCTTTGTTGCTCAAAGCCGAAAGTTTAGCCCAGCGCCAATTCAGCGAAACCGACAAAATGTTGCGCTGGCTGCAAAATTCCCGCGCCAAGGACGGCTCGTGGGGGTCAACCGACGGCACGGTTACGGTTATGGACGCGCTGGTTGACTACTTGCAGTGGAAAGGGGAGACCGAGTCTAGCTTTACCTTAAACTTGTTGCTGGATACCAAGCCGCAAGCTAATTTTACATTTAACAGCCAAACGATTTTGGATTCCCTGCAAAGTTTTATTCCAATTTCGTCATTTACTCCAAACAAACTTAGCGTTTTGCAGTTTAATAAACAGAACCTCAACGACAAGACCAATGGATTTTATTACGATATGACGCTAAAGTATTTTTTGCCGGTTAACAGTATTGCGCCGCGCGACGAAGGTTTTGCGATTTCGCGCGAACTTTATGCTTTGGATGATACCGTGAATAAAACGCCGCTTAATCAGGCCAAAGTCGGACAGGTGCTAAGGGCCCATTTAACCTTAACCGTAAGCAAGCCGCGGAATTTTGTGACTGTGGAAAGTTTTATTCCGGCGGGTATGGAATTGGTGAACTTTAATTTGGCCACGGAAAACCAAACGTTAAACCAGCAGTATTTGACCACTCCGGCGTACGGATATGAAAATGCACAGGCCGGACAAAATGTGCCAACCAAAACCGTGCAGCTTAAGCGCCCGGGATTCTTTACGCGCTCGTGGCTGTGGATTAAAGGCTTGTTCGTCCGCCAAAGCTCAACCGTCCCCGGCACCACGGCCGTGGCGGATTTGCCCGACGAAGTTTATTCCGGCAATTTGACCACTACCGATTCGCTCATTCCGGATTCCGTGGAATACCACGATGACCGCTTAATGCTCTTTAACCAAAACTTACAGCCCGGAGTTTACGAATACGATTACTATGTCCGCGCGCTAATCCCCGGCCAGTTCCAGCACCTCCCGGCCGTCGCCAGTGAGCTCTACCAACCTGACCACTTCGGCCGCACCCGCGGGGAGATATTTACGATCACGCAGTAAATTTAGCCATAACTAAGGTATTTTCAAAAGCTCAACCGTGCCGATTGAGCTTTTGGGTTATTTCTTTTTTAAAATTATTGAGGCACCTTCAGATCGTATTTTTTCCCATATTTTGTTTATTCCCTTGATATGCGCATTTTTTTTATTAGTGTCTCCAGAGTTTGCCAATCTTACATTTTCTAGCCAGTCCTCCAACATAAGTATGCCGCCTTCTCGGACTAGTTCGTGAAATTCGTTTGGCTTTATGACTATGGTTTTGTATTTATGGTTGTTCAATCTTTTTTCTAAATCACTTTTTTCATTATCTGGTAAATCATTTGGCACTAGCGATAGGTATATGTTTTCTATTTTAGAAGACAGTCCAAAGAAATGGACTAATGAGTTTCTCAGTTGATATAAACGAGAACTACTGAGAATATTCCATTGTTGATTTTTTAAATATTTTTTATTCCTATAGGTTTTACAGAAAGTTTTATACCATAAACAAAATCTTTCTTGTTGAGTCCCTGTCTTTTCTAAATATTCAAACCAATAACTTGCAAGAATGTCTATTAAGCTAAAAGTTATAATCATTTGAATTCTAAGGGGTATCCTGTCCCCGCCAGAGACATCTTTTAAAAATACAATCGTTGTTTCTTTTACGATTTGGTTAAAAAATTCAAAAACTTCTTTTTCCTTAGCTCCATGCAAGGAAATATTTAGAGTATCCATATTATTCTTTGTTTATATTAATAGTAACTTGCTGGGTTTTTCCGTCGGTGGATGTGGCTTTTATAGTTAGGCTTCCGGATTTGGTGATGGGGTAAAAGGTTTTTTGAGCGTGGGCAAAAAATTGGCCGTTGATTGTCCAATCGACATCAGTTGAGGCGGAGAGGGGGATGCTGGCGCCGGGTTGGAATAATAGTTGGTCGTTGTCGTGGGGGTTTAGAATTAGCTGCGGTTTTAACATTATCTGCCGCGCGGTGTTGTAGTCGTCTCCGGCCAAAGCAAAGTCTAAGGTGTCGCCGCTTTGGATAAATTGGACTTTGCTAAAATTAAATTGCGTGTTTTTGTTGTAGGCGGTGTTGTACATTAGGTTCATCACCTCGTGCCAGACGCGGGCGGCGCCGGCCAGGCCGGTAATTTGTTTCATGGCGCGGTTATCTGAGTTGCCAATCCAAACCCCCACCAAAAAATCCGGCGTGTAGCCCACGGTCCAGCTGTCGTGATAATCGCGGCTGGTTCCGGTTTTGACCGCGTAATTGGTAAACGGCAAATTCAAATTGCTTTTAATGCCAAACTGGTCCACGCCGGTTTCTCTATCGTTCAAAATTTTATTAACCAATTCCACATCGGCCTCCTTGCCGATTTGTTTGGGGTTGATGGACATTTGCTCCATGGGTGTTTGGTAGTAGGGTGTAGAATTAAAACCGGATTGGTACAAAGTCAAAGGTTTTAGCCAGCCGTTTTGCGGGAAAATTGTAAAGTAGTGGGATAAAGTCAGCGGATCCATTTCCAAGCCCCCCAGGGCAATGCTTAATTCATAATTTTCCAGCGGCTGCTGGGGTTTAAACTGCAAATCTTTGCTGAGGAAGCCGTAAAAATTATCCAAACCCACAAAACTTAAAACCTGGACGCTCGGGATGTTTAAACTATTATCCAGCGCCTGATGCAAAGTTACCAGGCCGCGGAACTGGCCGTCAAAATTTTGCGGGAAAAAATCAAAACCCGTGCCCAGCTGGTACTTCCTTTCCGTATCATCCACCAAACTGTAAGGCCGCGCGCCCTGCTCAAACGCGTTTAAATAAATAAACGGCTTGGCCGTAGAGCCAATGGCGCGGGGTTTGATGGCCATATTAAGCTGCAGCCCCTGGCCTTTGGATTCAGGCTCGGGCGAGCCGACCAAACTTAGGATTTCGTTTTCCGGCAGCTTAATTACCACCACGGCGCCGTTGCTTGCGGTTTGCAGGCTGGCGGAATTTAGGTTGCGGCGCAAAATTTCGCGGATGTTTTTGGTTAAGTCGCTGTCCAAAGTCAGCCGGCAGGAATTTTGGCAGGGCACGTTTAAACTGCCCAGTTCAAAGCTTTCGGGATTTTGGCGGTAGTTGTGGGTTTTGGCAAGGCTGATGTTTTGCCAGTCGGCGGCGGCGATGTTAAGGCCAAAATGTTTAGCGAGAATTTTGGCTCGGGCCAAATTGGGAGAATTTGTGGGCGAGGTAAGGCTCGGGCTGTTAAGCGCGGCCAGAATTGACAGAATTTGCGCGTCGTTTAAGTTTTCCGGCGGCACGCCAAAGTAGTAGAGGCTGGCATCTTTGATGCCTTGGCTGTTTGGGCCAAAATAGGCGCTGTTTAAGTACATTAGCAAGATTTGCTGTTTGGGGGCACGGTATTCCAAACTTTCAGCGTAGACAAATTCACGCAGTTTATTACCGACCGAACGGTCATTGGCATTGCCCAGCAAAATTTTTACCAGCTGCTGGGTTATGGTGGACGAGCCGCTGCGCCTGCCGGAAATTACCCACGAAAAAAATCGCGCGTTAAGCTAAAAGGGTTAATGCCAAAATGCCAGTAAAAAAATCGGTCTTCTTTTTTTAATAGCAGGCTGCCCAGGCGCGGCGGTACTTTGGGTAAAAATTGGTCGTAATTGCCCTGTGGGTTGGGTTTAATATCCAACAATTGGCCGTTTCTGTCGTACCACACGGGCGAGCTTTGCGCCTGGTAGGCGAGTTGTAACCGGTTAGCGAGCCGCGCGGAAACTATTCCCCAAACAACCATCAGCCCAATCAAGACAACCCCGGCTACAAACCAGCGTTTGGCGGTTTTTGTGCGGAATTTTGGGGGAAGTGTGAGCTTTTTTAAGTGGTCAAGCATGCAAATGTAGATTATAATAATAACACCAATAAGTCCATTGCCTCCAAAAACTGGCTTGATGGGAATCTTCTTGCCGATAGTCGCGCTAATGGTAATTATCAGACTGCCGATGAATATCAGCCAACGATAATACCATCTCGAAGATTCCCATCAACTCACAAAACTAACAATTTTAGAAGATATGGTTAAATCCACAGGCCAGCGCTACATGTTAATAGACGGCAACGCGTTAATCCACCGCGGCTACCATGCTATTCCGGTTTTAAACACCAAAAGCGGGGAGCAGACCAATGCGGTTTACGGTTTTAGTTTAATTCTGCTTAAAGCCATTGCGGACATTAAGCCCACGCATATTGCCTGCACTTTTGATTTGGCCGGCCCTACCTTTAGGCATGTGCAGTATAAAGAATACAAAGCCACGCGCGTTAAGGCCGACCAGGAACTTTACGACCAAATTCCGCGCGTCAAGGAAGTGGTGCGGGCTTTGAACATTCCGATTTTTGAAAAGCAGGGGTTTGAGGCGGACGATTGTTTGGGCACTTTGGCAATGAATCTCATAAAAAAAATCCCGAGGCCGAAGTTATTATTGTGACGGGCGATCTGGATACTCTGCAGTTGGTTAATCACGTGATAAAAGTTTACACCATGCGCAAAGGCATTACCGACACTGTGGTTTATGATGCCAAGGCCGTGCGTGCGCGCTATGGGTTGAATCCCGACCAGATGGTGGATTATAAATCTTTACGCGGCGACCCGTCCGATAACATTCCGGGCGTCAAAGGCATTGGGGAAAAAACCGCGGAGGAATTAATCAAAGAATTTAAATCGCTGGATGGTTTGTATCAGGCAATAGGGAAAGAGGCAACAGGCAATAGGATAAAGCCGAGGATGTGCAGTTATTGATTGACCAGGAAAAGAGGCGCGGATGTCGTATCAACTTTCGGTGATAGATTGCAATGTGGCTTTGGACATTGATATTCCCAAGTACGATTTAGACGCGGCGCATTTGCAGGTTGTAGTAAAGCTGTTTCAGGAATTGGAGTTTAGGAGTTTGCTTAATAAATTGCCGAAGAATGGGAATGATACTACCACCCCGTCCCGACAAGTCGGGACACCCCTCCTGTCCCAGGAGGGGAATGCTCCCGACTACGCCAAGGCTTCGTCGGGCGAGCCGCAGTTATCCCCGGAGAACCACGGAGTCTCTCCTCCTAATATAGGAGGAGTACCCCGCGAAGCGGGGGGAGGTGGTATTGGCAAGCAGGATTATGAACTGATAGACACGGCGGCAAAATTGGAAAAAGCTCCTAAAAATTTTATCATCCGCCAAAGAATTAACGGTTGACACGGAAACCACGAGCCTGGATATTATAGATGCCAAATTGGTCGGCGTTGGCTTATGCGTAAAGCGTGGCGAGGCTTATTATGTGCCCGCGGATTTGGTTTTGGCGTCAGATGAGTTAAAAAAGATAATCGGTGGGAGTGGATCCGCCTTCGCTGAAGCTTCGACGGATGGCCCACTATCAAATAAATTAAAGTGGGCCAAAATCGGCCATAACATTAAGTATGATTTACAAGTGCTAAGCACTAATCACTTAGCACTAAGCACTATCTATTTTGACACCATGATCGCCTCGTATCTTTTAAATGCCGGAACCCGCCAGCACAGTTTGGATACTTTGGCGTTTAACGAGCTGGGCTACCAAATGCAGCCCATTGAAGACTTAATCGGCAAAGGCAAAACCCAAACCACGATGGACAAAGTTGAGCCGGCCAAAGTTAGCTGGTATTGCTGCGAAGATGTGGATATGACTTTGCGGCTTAAGGAATTATTTGAGCCTGCGCTTTCAAAGGAAGGCCTGCGCAAAATTTTTGACGACATAGAAATGCCGCTGGTGGAAGTTTTGGCGAATATGGAGTTAAGTGGCATTAAGCTGGACGCAAAATTTTTAAACCGGCTTTCCGGCGAGGCGGAAATAGACATTAATCAGCTGGAACGGGAAATTTATAAACTGACCGGGCAGGAATTTAACATAAATTCTCCCAAGCAGATGAAGGAAGTTTTGTTTGATAAGCTAAAATTGGAAGCCATAAACAACCGCAAAACCAAAACCGGACTTTCTACTGCGGCAGGAGAACTGGAAAAAATGAAAGGCCAACATCCGGCAATAGACAAGATTTTGGAATACCGCGAACTGGCCAAACTGCAATCAACTTATTTGTTGGCTTTGCCGCTGCTGGTGAATAAAAAAACCGGTCGGATCCACACCAGCTACAACCAAACCATTGCGGCTACCGGAAGGCTTAGTTCCACCGATCCAAACTTGCAAAATATTCCTGTGCGCGGGCAGGGCTTGGGCAGTAAAATCCGCCAGGCTTTTGTGGCTGAAAAAGGTTTTAAACTTTTATCGATTGATTATAGGCAAATTGAACTGCGCATTGTGGCGCATTTGGCGCGGGATGAAAAAATGATTGCGGTGTTTAAAAACGAAGAGGACATTCATACCAACACCGCGGTCAGCATTTTTGGGGTAAAGGCAAATGAAGTTACGCCCGATATGCGGCGCGACGCCAAGACCATAAATTTTGGGATTTTGTACGGGCTGTCGTCGTTTTGGATTATCATCGAGGATTGGGGAAGTCTCGCCGCGCCGAGGCCAAGGAATTTATTGCCAAAAATATTTTGCCGCCTACCCGAAAGTGGAAGAATATATAGAACAAATCAAACTACAGGTCAACGAGGAAGGTTTTGTGCGCAACGAGCTGGGTCGGATGCGCAAGTTTCCGGAAATCAGGTCTAGCCAGTTTTTTGTCCGCGCCGCGGCCGAACGCGCGGCCGTGAATTTTCCTATTCAATCGCTGGCTGCGGATGTGATTAAAGTGGCGATGATTAATATCCATCGGATGATCGGAAAATCGGATAAATCGGAAAATCAGAATTCGGAAATTCGAATGTTACTGCAAGTACATGACGAGTTGGTATTTGAAGTAAAGGAAAATAAAGTTGGGGAATGGGTAAAAAAGCTCATACCTATGATGGAAAATGCCATCAAACTTTCCGTACCCGTGAGCGTGGAAGCCAAAGTCGGGGACAATTGGGGAGAGATGAGCCCATTGAGCAAGATTTAAATGATTTAAAAGATTGACAAGATTAAAAAACCCCGGTGAAAGAATTTGGAAGCAGAGAAAAATCTGCTATACTTAAGGAGTAATATTGATAAATGAAAACATATGAACCAATGCGTATTTTGTCAAATTGTGGAAGGCCAGCCGCTGAATTATCCGGTTTACGAGGACGCGGAATTTTTGGCGTTTATGGATATTAGGCCGATAAACCCCGGCCATGTGGTGATTATTCCCAAGAAACATTATGCATATGTGTTTGATTTGCCGCACGAGACATACCGGAAGCTGTTTGAGATTGTTAAAAAAATCGCCGGGCCGTTGCGTGACATTACGGTGGCCAAGCGCGTGGGTTTGGCCGTGGAAGGTTTTGGCGTAAACCACGCGCACGTGCATCTGGTACCTGTTAACGCCGGCGGCGAGCTTGATCCGCACCGCGCCAAACTGGCCAACCTTAATGAGCTCAAAACCTGGGCTGCCAAAATCAAGCAGGCGATTGGGTAACTGGCTTGATGGGCGTCTTCATGCCAATTCATTCCACGACCATTATTTATCGCCAGCCGATAATCATCAATTGAATTTTGTGGGACCACGAAGACGCCCATCAACTTCAAATCGGCCGCTGCCATTGGGCAGGGCTGGTTTTTTTGTTATAATTCATCCATGTTAAACCTGCCATTCCAAATTTTCGCCTGGTTTGCCTCAATAGTTTACGCCGTAGAGGTAGTAGGCACAAAATTGTTAAGCAAGCATGAAATAAAAAATCCCTGGCTTTTGAATTTTGGTTATTCTGGTTTGGTTATGGTTTTTACCATACCGCTGGCGCTTTACTTCCATGCCGGACTGCCTTTACATTGGGGCAATGTAATTTGGGCCGGCATTTTTTGGGCCATAGCCAATATTTGTTACATTTTTGCCCTCTATCGGTTTGACGTGACAAGCTTAAGCCCGCTGTTCAACATCCGTATTGTTTTTACTGTTATTTTAAGCGCACTGTTGCTGGCGGAAAAATTAAGCGCCCTGCAGTTTGTTTTTATCGGTTCAATGTTTGTTGGCGGTTTTTTGGTTACTGCGGACGAAAGAATATCGTGGCGGTCCATGCAAGACTGGAAATCGTTTTTGATTTTGCTGGCGATGTGGCTGGGTTTTAGCCTTGATGCGGTTTTTATAAAAAAAGCCATCGGGCAAAACGGTTATTGGACAGTGACTTTATGGATGCCCGTAATCGCACAAATTTTATTCTGCCTGACCTTGCCGAGATTCGCGCGGGAAGTAAAAGTTATTACAAGCAAACAGGGCTGGATGATATTTTTAATTGGTGTGCTGGATTTTTTAGGCACGCTGGCGGGCAACAAGGCGTATCAGACTAACGTGAGTATTTCTTCCAGCATTATTGCCCTGCCGTTATCGGCGGTATTTGCTTTTATTTTGGCTTTGATTTATCCCAAGCTTTTAGAAAAGCATACGGCAAAAGTTTACGCGGCCCGGTTTGCCGGTATTGCGCTGATTATTTGGGCGGCAATTAAATTAAGTTAACATGAGCATTCTAGACATTTACAAGAAATACCAAATTATGCCGCGGCTTGGGGAACACCAGTTAAGGGTGGCGGCGGTGGCGGAGTTCATTTGTGAGCATTGGGAACGCGGACTGTCACAGAATTTAACCCAGCCTTCGCCAAAGGCTACGGCGGGCGATGCGCGGACTGTCGCGGAAACTAATTTGGATATTGACCGAGAAAATATCGTGGCGGCGTGTTTGCTGCATGATATGGGGAACATAGTGAAGTTTGATTTGCGGGTAACGGAAAAATTATTTCCCGATGATTTTAAAGACGGGTCGATGGCGCATTGGGAAAAGGTAAAACAGGAATTTATCGGCAAATACGGAGCCAACAGCCATAACGCCACGGTAAAAATAATAAAAGAAATTGGGGTCAGCCCCAGAATTTTTGAGTTGGTAGATTGCGTGGGGTTTGAACAGGGCGTTGATAATGCTGAGAGCGGCGATTTTGGCAAAAAGATTTGTGCGTATTGCGATATGCGCGTTATGCCGCATGGCGTATGCAGCATGTCCCGGAGAATGGAGGATTTTAAAGCGCGTTATCGGGACCATAAGGAAGGCGCTCAGGAAGAAGAGAGAAAAGTGTTTGAGGAAGCTTTGAGAAAAATTGAGCGGCAAATATTTGAACATTGCAATATCAAACCAGAAGACATTACGGAAACGGCGATTGCGGATATAAGAGAAAAGCTTAAAAGCTTTGAGGTTTGAGCGTGTGTGCTTGCACTGCGAAGTCCTGATTTATCGGGACGAAGCAGTGTGGATAACTAAGGTAAGAATTTAATTTATCTTTATTTTTAAGGGCCTTGACGTAAGGTGAACGATTGTATACTATATAGGTGATAGATATAAGATTAAGGATTTAAGATTTAAGTTAGTGCAAAAAATGCACATGCTGAGTTATTCGGAATTTCCGAATAACTTGAGTCTGCTAAAAATAAGCCATATGGGAAATTCCAGAATTGGCTTAAACAAAAGGAGTTTTATGCCAGAAGAAACAAAAAAAGGTGAGATTATCATTTACAAAGCTCCGGAAGGACCGGAAATCCGGGTAAAACTGGAAAGCGAAACAGTTTGGTTGAATCAGACTCAAATGGCGGATTTGTTCCAAAAAGATAGGGATACTATCTCTGAGCATATTCAGAATGTCTATAAAGAGGCTGAATTAAGCCAAAATCAAACTACCCGGAATTTCCGGGCAGTTCAATTTGAAGGGAAAAAACAGGTAGAAAGAAATATAACTTTCTATAGTTTGGATATGATTATATCTGTCGGCTATCGTGTAAATTCCAAACGTGGCACCCAATTCCGCATTTGGGCCACACAAAGGCTGCGTGATTATTTGCTGCAAGGTTATGCGGTTAACAAAAACCGATTGGATCAGTTAAAGCAGGAACACAACAGCCAGCTGAAAGAATTACAGCAAACGGTTAAGCTATTTCAGAATGTTATTGAGGCAGACCGGACAGAAGGTTATGAAAAGGATTTGTTGAATATTATCGTGGATTATGCCAATACTTGGACGGTCTTGCACGAGTACGATGAAGATAAACTTAAGATAGAGAATGTCAGCAAAAAAGTTTCGCGGCCGTTGAGTCATCCGGAAATCCAAAAGTCCATTGAGCGTTTTAAAAATCGTTTAATGGCCAAAAAGCAGGCGTCTGATTTATTCGGTCAGGAAGTTGGTGGCAAACTGGAGGCGGTATTGGGGTCAATTTACCAAACCTATGCGGGCAAAGAACTTTATCCGTCCGTGGAAGAAAAGGCCGCGCACCTGTTGTACTTTGCCATTAAGGATCACCCGTTCGTGGACGGCAACAAGCGCATCGGCTGTTTGCTGTTTTTGCTGTTTTTGATAGAAAACAATCATCTCAACAACAAAAGAGGCGAGCGCAAGGTCAACGACACGGCTTTGGTGGCCTTGGCGCTTTTGATCGCGGAAAGCAAGCCCACGCAAAAGGATGTAATGGTCAAACTAATAGTGAATCTGATTAATCGCAGATGATTTTTATAATTACTTCCGACAGCTGCGGGAGTTATTAATCAAAGGTCGTAATCAATTAACCCACCTAAACTTTGCTCAATGTATTGGAGTGGTTTAAAAATTTGAATAATCCTAATTAGTCAGGTTTTTTAAACCTCCACGGCAAAGTTTTGGCGGGTAAATCAACTTAGTAATATATGCCACAAGAATTACATACGCCGGCGATATATTCGCAAAACCTTAAAACTAAGGGGCAGACCTATTTCTTTGACGTCAAAGCCGCCAAGAACGGCAACAAGTACCTAAATATAAGTCAAAGTTGGATAAAGGACGGACAAGGCCATCGCGGAACCATAACCGTATTCCAGAACGATATGCAGGAATTTCTTAAGGTAATGGCTGAAGTTCAGGATAAGGTCCAAGCTTAAGTCACCAGCCGGTAAATAAAAAGCCCTCCAAACGGAGGGCTTTTGTTATTTAAGTTTCGCCAAGGCTTTGGCCAAGCGGCTCTTTTTGCGGGAAGCCGCGCCTTTTTTGATGACGTGCTTTTTGGCGGCTTTGTCCAGCGCGGACATGGCCTTTTTCATGGCTTCTACGGCGTCGCTTTTTTTGCCGACGGCTATGAGTTTTTTGACTTCCTTGACCGCGGCCTTAAAGCTGTTTTTGACCTTGATGTTATGGACTTTGCGGCGCAAACTCTGTCTCATGGCCTTTGCGGCCGATTTCGTATTTGGCATAGTGTGAACTTAGGTGTCTTACTCTCCCCATTTAATGGGGAGATGTCCCGTCTTTGGCGGGACAGAGAGGTTATTATCGGTTGATGAAAAGTTTAAAGTTAAAAGTGTAAAGTTTTTTGTACGTATAGGGAGTTTAGCAAAATTGGATAAAAAAAGCAAGATGCTACTTTTTTAATTTTTTAACTTTTTTAATTCCTGATATTCTATCGCGCAGGCGGGCGGCGAGCTCAAACTCGAGGTTCTTGGCGGCTAAGTCCATTTGTTCTCCCAGTTCGTCCAGATAAAATTTTAATTCCTGTTTATCCATTTTGCCGGGGTCGCGGCGTTTGGCTTCATCATCAGCCAGCTCAATTTCTACCTTGCTGCCGGCCATGCGGGAATCGCCGATGGCTTTTTGGATGCTTTGCGGCGTGATGCCGTGTTTTTTGTTGTAGGCTTCCTGCAGTTTGCGGCGGCGGGTGGTTTCGTCAATGGCGCGCTGCATTGAGCCGGTGATTTTGTCCGCGTACATAACCACGTGGCCTTCCTGGTGGCGCGCGGCGCGGCCCATCATTTGCATAAAGAAGGTTTCAGAGCGCAAAAAACCTTCTTTATCCGCGTCAAGAATTGTCACAAGAGAGACTTCGGGCAAGTCCAAACCCTCGCGAAGCAAATTTATTCCGACCAAAACGTCATAAATTCCCAAACGTAAATCGCGCAAAATTTCCAAACGTTCAAACGTGTCCACATCGCTGTGCACGTACTGCACTTTAATCCCGTCTTCCTTTAAATATTCGGTCAGCTCTTCGGCCATGCGCTTGGTCAGGGTTGCCACCAAAACTCTTTGGTGATTTTCCATGCGCTCTTTGATGCGCTCAATTAAATCATCCACTTGGTTTTTTATGGGCTTAATCTCAATCGTGGGGTCAATAAGGCCGGTAGGGCGGATGATTTGTTCTACGATGGAAGGCGGGCCCATTTGTTTTAATTTTGGTCTGGCGTCAATTATGCTTTGCTCGACTTCGGTGCGCCGGGATTTGGTTGTAAATTTGGTGTCTTTTTGGGTCAGCGATCTTTCTATTTCAAATTCCGCGGGAGTGGCGGACACAAACACTACCTGATGGATCTTTTTTTCAAATTCCTCAAACTTCAGCGGCCGGTTGTCCAAAGCGGAAGGCAGGCGGAAACCGTAATCCACCAGCGTGGTTTTGCGCGAGCGGTCGCCTTCGTACATGGCGCCGATTTGCGGTACGCTCTGGTGGGATTCATCAATAAACAGCAAAAAATCATCCGGAAAATAATCTATTAACGTGGAAGGCGGACTGCCGGCTTCGCGGCCTTCCATATGGCGGGAGTAGTTTTCTATGCCGGCCACAAAACCGGTGTTGGTGAGCATTTCCAAATCAAAATTGGTGCGCTGCAAAAGCCGCGCCGCTTCCAAAATTTTTCCCTGCGATTTAAGTTCGGCAAGCCGGCCGGTCAGCTCCAGTCGGATATTTTCCGCGGCTTCCTTAATTTTGTCCTCGGGCGTGACAAAGTGCTTGGCCGGGAAAATGGTAAACTCGTCCAAATCTTCGATTTTGTGCCCGGAGACCGCGTCCAGGCGTTCAATCTTTTCCAAAATATCGCCAAAAAAATCCATGCGGATTATGGTGTCTTCGGAAGAGAGGATAATTTCCAGCACGTCGCCGCGAGCGCGGAAAGTGCCGCGCTGCAAATCTATGTCGTTTCTGTGATATTGCAAATCCGTCAGCCGCCGCAGCAGTTTGTCCCGTTTTAGGCTTTCGCCCTGCTTGATTTTTAGCGACAGTTCCAAATAATTGGCCGGATTGCCCAAGCCGTAAATGCAGGAAACACTGGCCACTATCAACACGTCCTGCCGCGACAGCAAGGATTGGGTGGCGGCGTTGCGCAAACGGTCGATTTCTTCGTTGATTTGCGTGTCCTTTTCTATGTAAGTGTCGGTCCGCGGAATGTAGGCTTCGGGCTGGTAGTAATCGTAGTAGGAAACAAAATAGTGCACCGCGTTGTCCGGAAAATATCCTTGGAACTCGGCGGCTAATTGCGCGGCTAAAGTTTTGTTGTGGCTAATGACGAGCGTGGGTTTTTGGATTTTTTCTATAATGTTGGCCATGGTAAAAGTCTTGCCGCTGCCCGTTACGCCCAAAAGGGTTTGGTAGCGGCGGCCTGCGGTAATGGATTTCATCAGTCCGTCAATCGCCTGCGGCTGGTCGCCGGCCGGAGCGAATTTAGATTTTAGTTTAAATTTTCCCATGATAATAAATATCAATAAAATTTTATAAAAGGAATTAGGCCCGCCGTAGCTTTAGCGAAGGAGGGCGGGTTTGAATTTGGATTTTAGGGTGAATTCATTCATAGCGCTATGTCATTCCGGAATTTTTGCCAAAGATTATTATCAGTCAAAAATATCCGGAATCCAGAAAACAGATTCCCGCTTCCGCGGGAATGACAGTATAATTTTAGCATCATCGTAGAACAAAAAAAAGACCCAGGGCTGCTCAGGGTAACCAGCGTCTGGGGGAAGCAGACATTGATTAGTTGCTTCCTAATAAAAAAGTAAAAATTCCTCCTACTGAAAGCTGGACGGGGACCGTCTGGATGCTTCGCCATCCGCTGAAGCCCGCCGACACGAACCTCAGATCCGGTCCCCGAGAACTGAGGGAAAAATATTATGCCCTGGTGGGCCTTGCGATTTGCCGCGATGCGTTGGCGATTCCCGGGGTTCGGAGACCATCATCACAGGCGGGGCTCGGTTGTACCCCCGAGGTCGCAGGGTGGCCACCAGACCCTTCTGTAAGGGCGGTATGATCAAGGCCGCTGGCAAGCTGCTGCTCAACTATGACCTGCCAGCGGCCCGCACTCACCCAAAGTAATAGGATTCTATGCCTAAAAATTGCCTTTGTCAACGGGGTTTTATAGTGGTAAAATGAGTTTATCTACCGAAATTTTGCGTGGGTAGTCTGAAAAAGTTAAGTTGTTAATCTTTATTTTGATAATTAAATTCGCCCAACCGGTTTGGGCAAAATTTTGGCGAGTAAATGATAGCGTATTTAAAAGGCACAATTTTGGAAAAGGGGCTGACCTACATTATTTTGGAAAATAACGGGGTTGGCTATAAAGTGTTTGTGACGCCGGAGACTTTGGAATTCAAGGTTGGCGATTCGGCCGCGCTTTACACCTATATGAAGGTCAGCGATGACGGGCAGGCTTTGTACGGCCTGCTGGATTTTGCGGCTTTGCAGTTTTTTGAACTGCTGATTACGGTTTCCGGCGTGGGACCAAAAGTGGCTTTGGCGATACTTTCCGCCGCGCGGGTGGATGCGGTCAGACAGGCCATAGCTAACCAAGACGCGGCCGTGTTTACCAGGATTTCCGGCATCGGCCTTAAGACCGCGGAAAAAATTATTGTGGAATTAAAATCCAAGGTCGGCGCGTTTGAATCGGCCGGCGGCGTGGCCAGCGGCGACGTGTTTGAGGCGTTAATCGCGCTTGGTTATAACAGTCGCGAGGTGCGGGAGGCGTTAAAGAGGCTTGACGCTACATTGCCGAGCCAGCAGCAATTAAAACAGGCTCTACAAATGTTGGGGAAAAGATAAAAATTCATTTTATCATTTTAACATCTTAGCATAACCAAAATGATAAAATGTTAGGATGTTAGAATGATAAAATGAAACTTGTAGAATTATCATCAGTCGATAAAGACCACTATAACGCTTTTGTAGCCGCTCAAGAGAGTGGCTCTTTCTTGCAGTCCTGGGAGTGGGGGCAATGGCAGGAACGCTTAGGGAAAAAAGCTTTCCGGTTTTTTATTGATGATGATGGCGGCAATACCGTCGCGTCCATTCAGCTAATCCAAAGCCCTTTGCCTTTGGGTCGGTTTTATTTGTATGCGCCTTATGGCCCAGTAGTGAGTGAAAAGTTAAAAGTAGAAAGTAAAAAGTTAGTGCAAGAGTTGCAAAAAAGATTCCCATCGGCAATATTTATTCGAATTGAGCCAAAAGTCACTTTCCACTTTCCACTTTCCACTTTCCACCTGCCGATTTACAAATCGGTCAACATCCAGCCGGGAAAAACTTTGGTTGTGGATTTGAAAAAAACGGAAGATGAGCTTTTGGCCGAAATGCACCCCAAAACCCGCTATAATATTAAATTGGCCCAAAGGCATGGCGTGCAAATCAGTGGCGAATTAATCGCGGTGCCCGGACATGGTTTATATGTTAAAGAAGCGCTGGATTTAATTATCAATACAGCGGACAGGCAGAGTTTCCAAACTTTTCCATTTTCCTATTATGACGGGCTGCTGAATTTTTTCGCGGTGCAGAATCCAGACAGTGCGGTTAGACTCTATATTTATAAAGCCCTTTTGGAGCGGGAGTTGTTATCTACGGCTATTATGGTGGATTTTGGATTAACGCGGACTTATTTGTTCGGCGGCTCAAGCCAGCACCATCGTGAAGTCATGGCTCCTTACGCTCTTCATTTTACGGCCATGCGGGATGCCAAAAATTTGGGCCTTAGCAGTTATGATTTTTGGGGAATTGAGACAGCTTCGGGTGATATGCCGGGGTTTGTGCGGTTTAAAATGGGTTTTGCCCCTCAATCGGATTCGGGGCTTGCGGGGGGAAGCATCAAAGAGTACGCCGGGGCTTATGACATTCCGCGGCAAAAATTGTGGTATCATGGCTATAAGGCTTTGCGGCAGGTTAACCGCACCTGGATTTTTGTTAAGTCATTGCCGCGCAAGCTAAAATAACCTAATTGGGGTTTATGCTCCTGGGGTGCCCCATCCCGACCGACGAGTGCAGCCGAGGAGTGGAGGGATCTGTTATTCCTAGGATTAACAGATTTCTCGCCCTCAGATGCATTCGGGCTCGAAATGGAAGTGCTTGTATAGTTGGCATAAAGTTCAATGAAGAAATTCTGCAAATGAAAGATTTTTTAAAAAAGTTAATTCCCGAGCCGCTGCTTAACTGGATAAGGCCTTACTATCACGGCATTTTGGCTTGGGACGCCAATATTTATTATGAGCGGCCGAGCGAAAAACTGATGGTTATCGGCGTTACCGGTACGGCGGGGAAATCCACTACTATCCAGCTGTTGGCGCATATTTTAAACAGTTGCGGTAAAAAGACCGGCTACATTACCACTGTGGATTTTTTTGACGGCCAGAATATTTTTATCAACAAACATGGGCTGTCCATGCCCGGCGAAGTTAAATTACAGAAACAGCTTAGGACTATGGTGCAAAGGCGCTGTAAGTATGCCATTGTGGAATGCACGTCCGAAGGTTTAGCGCAAAACCGGCATTGGGGCATAAATTTTGACGTGGCGGTATTTACAAATTTGTCGCGCGCGCATTTGCAGGCGCACGGCAGCTACGGGAACTATCAGGCGGCCAAGGGTAAACTGTTTAAGACGCTGATGGGCGGCCGGCGCAAAAGTTTTTTTCCGCAAAAAATGATCGGCATGAATTTTGACGACCCCCAGTCCGGATATTTTTTCAGTTTTCCGGCTGATCGGAAATTCGGCGTGACTTTTACCAATATTAAGGTGGCTCCGGCGCAAAAAGTTTTTTACGGACGACTGATAAAGCCCGGTCCGCCGACGGAATTTAGTCTTGATGGAGTAAATTTTTCTTTCAACATGCTCGGAGCGTTTAACGCGCAAAATGCCGCTTTGGCCGTATCCTGCGCTTGCAGTTTGGGCGTTAGTTTGGCTGACTCTGCGGCCGCGCTTAAAAGTTTTTCCGGAGTGCGCGGCCGTATGGAAAGCGTGCCGAACTCCCAGGGTTTTAAAATAATCGTGGATTACGGCTGCGAGCCGGCAAGTTTCCTCGCGGCTTTGGAGGCGACCGTGCTGCTGCCGCATAACCGGCTGATCCACGTCTTTGGCAGCACCGGAGGGCACCGTGATGTGGCCAAAAGGTTTGAGTTCGGGCAAACCAGTGCCAAATTCACGGATCAAATCATAATAACCAACGATGATATTTACGACTCTGACCCGGCGGAAATCGGGCGGAATATTGAGTCAGGAATCAGGAATTATGAATTAAGGAAACCTCCGTATGAAATCATTCTTGATAGGAGACAAGCTATTTATCGCGCATTATCAATTGCCCAACCGAATGATATTGTGCTCATAACCGGCAAAGGCAGCGAGCAGTTTTTGGTCTTGCCGGGAAATAAACGGATTGAGTGGGATGATTGCGGAGTTGTGCGAGAAGAATTGAGCAAAATTGGTCATAATTTAAATAATTGACATAATTAGAATTTCTGATTGCAGGTTAATTATGTCAATTTTGTCAATCATGTCATTTATGTCAATGATCCTATATATAGACACCACGGATTTTAATGAGGCGACTTTTGGAATTGCCGATGGCAAAAAAATCATCTGGCGCGTTTTTAAAATTGATCCGCACAAGTCGCATGAGACATTGGCCAAACTTGATGAGTTTTTGCGATCGGTAAAGATTAAATCAACCTTTCCCGCCCCTTCGAGGTACCCTCCCCATGTCTTGGGGAGGGGAATAAGGAAGATCTATGTCAACAAAGGCCCTGGTAGCTACACCGGCGTGCGGGTTGGCGTGACCATCTCTCAAGCTTTAGGGTTTGCATGGGGTGTTAAGGTAAGTGCTTTGGGGGCCGCTGATTATACGCGGATAGCAACGCTGAAATAACGCTGAATCCCGATTTCAGCGTTTTCTCAGCGTACCAATCACCGATCAGCGGTCTTTTTATTCTTTTAGTCTGAATAATAGCAAAGTGATAATCAACATCGCTGCCAGCCAAACTGTCAAAATCAAAACATCAAAACCGATTTTGGCAAAATCAAACGGATACAAATACGCCTGGCGCAGGCCGTCGGCCAAATAGGTAATGGGCAAAAGGCGCGCCAAAACCTGCAAACCGTGCGGCAGAGCGTCAACCGGGTAAAAAATGTTCCCTAAAAAAGTCAACGGCAAGCCGATAGCCGAAGTAATCGGCGCGGCCGCATCGTAGCTTTTGGCAAAGGTGGAAATTAGCAAACCCATTAATAAAAAAATCGCGCCGCCTAAAAGCACCAAAATCAAAGTGGAAAAAACATTGCCGGCAAATTGGGCGCCAAAAACCAAAATGCCCAAAAGAGTCAACAGAATCACCTGGACAATTACCACCACCAGCCTGGCGCTGACCAGGCTTAAGGCCAGTTGCCATTGTTTGAGCGGGGTGGCCAGCAGGCGCTTAATGATGCCGCGGGATTTTAAGTCCACCATCCAATAAGCTAAAGAATAAATGCCGCCCTGCATAATGGTCATGGCAATAATTCCGGGCAAAACGTAATTGGAATATTTTAGATTGTTGCCAAGGGCTTTGCTGATGGGCAAAACCGACAGGGCGACGTAAATCAGGGCGGGCATCAGCACGGTCCAGTAAAAGCCTTCCTTTTCGCGGTAAAACATTTTAAAATTGGCTTTGAACAATTGCCAAAAGCTATTCATCGTTTTCTCCTTCGTCGTAGGCGCGGCCGGTTAAGTCTAAATAAACGTCTTCTAGGGCTGCGGTTTTAACGGTAAAACCGTAAAAAATAATTTGATGCTGCCGCAGCAGGTTGACCACCGCGGAAATTTTATCCAGACTGGTAATTTCCAAAACAACTTTGGGATAAGCAGCGTGGACTTTTTTTACTTCCGAAATGCCGGAGAATAACTTGGGGTCGATTTTTGTGTCGGTAAAAAAGGATATTTGCGTGGTGTCGGACAAACGGTCAATTAATTTTTTAGGCTCGTCAATTTCCAAAATTTTGCCCTCATCCATAATGGCTACGCGGTGGCATAAAAACTCCGCTTCTTCCATGTAATGGGTGGTTAAGACAATGGTAATGCCGCGCGCGTTGATGGTTTTTATCAGCCCCCACATATCGCGCCGGGCTTTGGGGTCAAGGCCGGTGGTTGGTTCATCAAGGAATAAAATTTGCGGCTCGTGGACAAGTGATGTGGCAATGGTAAACCTCTGTTTCTGCCCGCCGGAGAGGTTGGCAAATTCTTCGTGAATTTTGTCTTCTAATCCTACGAGTTTTAACAATTCCGTTTTTTTGCCCATCCTGGAATCAAAGGATAACCGCGGAGCATTCCCCTCCTTTTTAAGGAGGGGTGTCCCGCTTTGGCGGGACGGGGTGGTTGGAGTCGGCTGATTTATATCCAACCCCCTCCCCTCGCTCCCGACTTCGCCAAGGCTTCGTCGGGCAAGTCGCGAGGTACTCCCCCCTGACAGGGGGAGAGGCTCCGCCTCTGTCCTTGGATACAACGACGCGAACAAATCCAACAATTCCCCCAAACTCAGATGGTGTAAATACTGGCTGGACTGCAACTGCACGCCAATGCGTTTTTTTATTTCGTCAGGCGATTTTAAATTATCAAATTCCAAAACCGTAACCACACCGTCAGTCTGCGGTTTTAGGCACTCGATGATTTCCAACGTGGTGGTCTTCCCGGCTCCGTTCGGCCCCAAAATCCCAAAAATCTCGCCCTTAAACACCTCAAACCCTATCCCGCGCACCGCCTCCAGCTCTTTGCCTTTGGCCAGTTTGTAGGTTTTCTTTAAGTTTTGTACTTGGATTACGTTTGGCATATCTGGGACTATTTTAGCAGTAATCAGGTTAATTTTCTACCGGTTGACGGAATTAAGATATTTGTATATAACATTAGTACTCCAAAGGGGGAGTATATGATCGATTATCCAATGTTGCTGGTCCAGTTGGTCCAGCACTTATCCGAGAAAATTATCCGCTGGGAAGGTGAAAGCTTTGGAGAATTCTTCCGGAGCAACCTCCCCGCTGCGCAGGAGCTGATCGCAAAATTGCAATGGAATGGCAAAGCTCTTTTGGCCAACGATCCCGAACTGCGGGTGGATGGTTGCCAGCTCACCACCCAAGGTACGCTTGCCAGCGCTTGGATGTCATTGAACGGTTGGCCGCGCCAGGAGATGCTGGGCCTGAGCGGTGTGGACTTTGCCAGCCGGGACGACCAAATCGGGTTTTATGCCTGCGCCAATCTGTTGACGCGGGTGTGGAAACCCGAGTTGGCCACGTACGAACAGGTCTGGCAAGAGGTCGGCGAAGCCAACCAAGGAAGCATGCCGGAACAGTGATCCGAGATCGGACAACACGGAGCAGGGGAGGCTTTACCAAGCCCATGATCCTGCTCTTTTCGTTTTATAATCAGACAAAACCATTTAAGATAAGCCAAAGAATATTTGCCCCAAAACCTTGACAAAAGTATAATACTTATATATAGTAGCTATACACATTACACGATTTGGGGATGCGTGTGTAACTCCGGTTAACCCGCTTTAGGCGTAAAACCGGGGCAAATTCATAAAGACCACCAGCCGAAAACCGGATTTTCGGCAGATTGTTTTGCGGTCATTTTAATTTTTTGATGGCGAAAAATTTAATTAACGCGTAGCAACATTAATAAAACCTTTTAAATTTGACAAAAAGGGTGGGTTTTTAGTGCACGCGATTTATTATTCCGGGACAGCGCAGTTGATGGGCATCTTCGAGAATATAGTATAGCAGGCGATGGTGGACGCATCGATCGATAAATATCGGCCAACTCTTTTAGCCGCACGAAGATGCCCATCAAGCATAAGTTAACAATTTTAATTTTTTATTTATTAAATTATCATCCATCATGCCTAAATCCTCAGCCCACACTTTAGTAAAAACTCCGGCCAAAGCCGGCCGGAAATTTTTTACCAAGCACCACGAAACCAAACTGCTGCCCAACCTCATAGAGGTGCAGCTGGATTCTTATAAGTGGTTCTTGGAAAAAGGGCTCAAGGAACTGCTCGGCGAAGTCACGCCGATTCGCGACTTCACCGGCAAAAATCTGGAGCTGTTTTTCGGCGACTATTTTTTTGACAAAGCCAAGTACGACGAGTTCACATCCCGTGAGCGCAACACCACTTACGAAGCGCCGTTGTACGTGGCTGCCCGCCTGGTCAACAAAGTCACGGGCAAAACCAAGACCCAGGACGTTTATTTCGGCGATTTTCCGTTAATGACCCCGCGCGGCACGTTCATCATCAACGGCGTGGAGCGCGTGGTGGTCAACCAGCTCATTAAATCACCGGGCGTATTTTTTACTACTGAGAATTTGCGCGGCAAAAACTGCTACGGCGCCAAAATTATCCCCAACCGCGGCGCCTGGCTGGAGCTGGATACCGATTTGGCCGGCGTCATCGGCGTAAAAATAGACAGAAAGCGCCGCATTCCGATTACCGCGCTGATGCGCGTGTTCGGTCTTTCATCCAACGACCAAATTTTGCAGGCTTTTGCCGACATTGACACTGACCCGGACACCAAATATATAGAGTCAACTTTGGCCAAAGACGCATCCACCAACAGTGACGAAGGTTTTAAGGAAGTTTATAAAAGAATCCGCCCCGGCGATTTGGCCACCGTGGACAACGCCAAGTCCCTCATCAGCGGCATGTTTTTTAATTTTGAAAGATACGATTTTTCCCCGGTTGGCCGCTACAAGTTCAACCAGCGCCTGCACATAGACGTTAAGCGCGACAATCCGCTGTTGCTGTTGGAAGATTTAGTGGCCGTGGTGCGCGAAGTCATCCGCCTGAACAATACCCAGGAAGCGCCGGACGACATTGACCATTTGGCCAACCGCCGCGTGCGCGCGGTTGGGGAGCTCATTCAGACCCGGTTCCGCGTGGGTCTGGCCCGTATGGCGCGCATTGCCAAAGACCGCATGTCCTTGGCCGATTTGGAAACCGTGACTCCGGCCCAGCTTATCCACGTGCGGCCCATAGTCGCCACCATGCAGGAGTTTTTTCCTCCTCGCAACTGTCGCAATTTATGGACCAGACTAACCCTTTGGCCGAGCTGGAACACAAGAGAAGGCTGTCCGCCATGGGTCCCGGCGGACTGTCCCGCGAGCGCGCCGGTTTTGAAGTGCGCGACGTGCACCACAGCCACTACGGCCGGCTTTGCCCCATTACCACGCCCGAAGGCCCGAACATCGGCCTGGTAGCCCACTTGGCCACTTATGCCAGAGTGAATGATTTTGGTTTTATTGAAACCCCCTACCGTTTTGCCAAAAAAATCGCCAAAAACGACGGCAAAGATTTAGTGGGCGAAATTTCCCTTTATGATATTAAAGATGGCAAAGGCAATGTCGCCATCGCGGCCGGCGAAACCGTCACCGCCGCCAAAGCCAAAGAGGCGGCCAAAAACAGCCAAGCGGCGGAGTTCCGCATCAAGCCCCGCGTGACCGACGAGGTCCGCTATTTGGACGCGTTTGAAGAGGAAGGTTTGATTATCGGCGAGGCCGGCATTGAGATCGCGGACAACGGTTATTTTGTCCAGCCGCGCGCCGCTGTTAGGCTGCACACCGTGCCCAGCGTGGCTAGCACGGACGACATTGACTGTGTGGATGTTTCGCCCAAACAGATTATTTCCGTGACCACTTCGCTGATCCCGTTTTTGGAGCACGATGACGCCAACCGCGCGCTTATGGGCAGTAACATGCAGCGGCAGGCCGTGTCCTGCATTAAGCCCGAGGCGCCGTTCGTGGGCACGGGTATGGAACAAAAAGCGGCCCGCGACAGCGGCACCATTGTAGTGGCCGAGGAAGACGGCGACGTCACTTCGGTCAGCGGCGACAAAATTGTCGTAGTCGGCGACAAGGGTAAAAAACGGGAATACCATCTGCTCAAATTTTTGCGTACCAATTCGGCTACGTCCATAAACCAAATTCCGCGCGTAGACAAAGGCCAGCATGTCAAAAAAGGCGAGCTTTTGGCGGACGGCGCCTCCACCGAAGGGGGAGAGTTGGCTTTGGGCCAAAATGTTTTGGTAGCGTTTATGTCCTGGGAAGGCGGTAACTACGAAGACGCGGTTTTGGTTTCCGAGCGCGTGGTGCAGGCCGACCGTTACAGCAGCATCCACATAGACGATTTTAAAATTGACGTGCGCGACACTAAATTGGGCCCCGAGCAGGTTACGCGCGATATTCCCAACGTCGGCGAGGAAAAACTCAAGGATTTGGACGAGAACGGCGTCATCCGCATCGGCGCGCAAATTAAAGCCGGCGACATTTTGGTCGGCAAAATTACGCCCAAAGGCGAAACCGATTTGACCGCGGAAGAAAAACTTTTGCGCGTGATTTTCGGCGAAAAATCCCGTGACGTCAAAGACACCTCCTTGACCCTGCCGCACGGCGAATACGGCAAAGTCGTCAATATCCGCGAATTTACGCGCGAAGCCGGCGACAAATTGCCGTCGGGCGTTATCCGCTCTATCCAAGTGTCGGTGGCAGTGTTAAGAAAAATCCAGGTCGGCGACAAAATGGCCGGCCGCCACGGCAACAAAGGCGTCATCAGTAAAATTATTCCGGTGGAAGACTTGCCGTTTATGAAGGACGGCCGCGCCGTGGACATTATTTTAAACCCGCTTGGCGTGGTGTCCCGTATGAACCTCGGTCAAATTTTGGAAACCCATTTGGGCATGGCTGCCTATAAATTAGGTTATAAAGTGGCCACACCGGTTTTGGACGGGGTGACCGAAGCGCAAATCAAGGAAGAATTAAAAAAGGCCGGCGTTCCCGAAGACGGCAAAGTGGTTTTGTACGACGGCAAAACCGGCGAACCGTTTGACGAAAAAGTTACGGTCGGCATTATGTATTTTTTAAAGCTCCACCATTTGGTTGATGATAAAATGCACGCGCGCTCCACGGGTCCGTACAGCTTAATCACGCAGCAGCCGCTCGGCGGCAAGGCCCAGTTCGGCGGACAGCGCTTTGGGGAAATGGAAGTCTGGGCTTTGGAAGGCTATGGCGCGGCGCACACTTTGCAGGAAATGCTCACGATTAAGTCCGACGACGTGGTTGGCCGGTCAAAAACTTATGAGGCGATAGTCAAAGGCGAACCGATTAAAAAGCCAAACATTCCGGAAAGTTTTAGGGTTTTGGTCAAAGAATTACAATCACTTGGTCTTGATGTAGAACTGCTGGGAGCCGACGGCAGCATTACCACGGCGGCGCAGGAACAGGAAATCGTGGTGCCGGGCGCGCCGGTAATGCCGGTCACGGTTCCCGATATATCGCTGTTTGCGGATGAAGTCAAAAAGAAGCCGAAGAAGGAGAAAAAGAGCAAGTAACGCTGACTTAATCGGACAGGGAACGGACTAAAACGGACGTAGTGTGCCAATTTATCGGCCGCCCGAAATAAGGACAACCGCGGAGCCTTCTCCCCCTCTGGGGGAGATGTCCCGCGGAGCGGGACAGAGAGGGTGCAGTAGCCGATGTCGGGCACAACCTCTCCCTAACCCTCCCCTCAGAAGGGGAGGGGAGCTCCGCAAAAAGCCCGAGAGAACTTTTACATAAAAAAAACGGACCGGTTCTGTCGAGTCTCCGATAAGCATCGGAGGGGCAGAACCGGACGCGGGTGGCGAGGCGGCGAGTGGTGGTGCGCGGTTCAGTCAAGCTTTTGCCCGCAGGCGGGGCAGAAGGTGAAGTTGATGGCGATCTCCCTGCGGCTTATGAATTTTCCATAGTCTATAGCCGCGATCATGGCTTCTGCCGCAGCTCTCCCCAAAGAGCCTGGAAAAGAGCCTGACTCAGTTTCCGCAGCAGGGGCTGGTATGGGTTTTTCTCCAACTTGAGCCTGGAATTTGACCGTCTTTGCAACTCGAACGGTCACTACATCTGTCCGCCCCAGACCTGTTGCGATAGTGATCTGTAAATCACAATTGCACATAGTTCCTCCATTCCTGTCCTATTTCCGAAAAGTTCTCGGATGATGGACAGCTAAAAATAGCACAGAGAGAGAGTTGTAAAGAGCATTAAAAAATTATTCTAATTGTTTTAATTAACCTAATTGACCTAAATAAGCACCAATGACTAATGCCTAACTTGGAACTTGGAACTTGGATATTGGGATTTATTTAGGAATAATTAGAATAATCAGGGCAATTAGAAATTTATTATTATCAATCTTTCAATCATTAAATCTTTTAATCTTTAAATAACCCAAATGTTCACCCAAACCGAAGATTTCAAAGGTGTCCGCATTAAGCTCGCCAGCCCCGAGACCATTTTGCAGTGGTCGCACGGGGAGGTGACCAAGCCGGAGACCATCAACTATCGCACCCAGCGTCCGGAAAAGGACGGGCTTTTTGACGAAAAGATTTTCGGGCCCATCAAGGACTGGGAATGCTACTGCGGCAAATACAAGCGCATCCGCTACAAAGGCATTGTCTGCGACAAGTGCGGCGTGGAAGTCACCAAATCCAGCGTGCGCCGAGAGCGTATGGGGCACATCCGCTTGGCCGTGCCAACTGCGCATATTTGGTTTTTGCGCGGCGTGCCGTCGCGTTTGGGATTGATTTTGGATTTGGGCGTAATGGAGCTGGAAAAAGTGGTTTATTTTGCCGCTTACATTATTACCAATGTGGATGAAGAAGCGCGGATGCAGACCTTGGAGCAGATTGAGCGCGAATTCAAAGCCAAGAAAAAAGAAATGGAAGACAAGTTTGAAACTCTGATTGCCAAAACCCGCACGGCGATTCAACAAAAAGGCGGCAACAAGGACAAAGATTTGCTGCAAGCGGAAATTGACGCCGAAATTACCCGGCTCAAGGACGTCTGGAGTAAAGAGCTGGACGCGCTGGAATCCATCCGCGACCAGGCCCGCAGCGAGCTAAAATCCATCAAAAAAATGCAGGTCATTAGCGAGCTGCAATATCGCGACTTATCCCTCAAATACGGTCCGGTGTTTTCGGCCGGCATTGGCGCCGAAGCGCTCAAGGGCCTTTTGGAAGAAATCAATTTGGAGCAACTGGCCCAGGATCTCCAGACGGCTTTGCCGAATATGGAAGGCCAGGCGGAACGGAAAGTCTTAAAGCGCTTAAAATTGGTGAAGTCGTTGATTAACGCCGGGCTCCGCCCGGAATGGATGCTGTTTACCACGCTGCCGGTCATCCCGCCGGATTTGCGCCCCATGGTGCAGCTGGACGGCGGCCGGTTTGCCGCGTCCGATTTAAACGATCTTTATCGCCGCGTCATTAACCGCAACAACCGCTTAAAAAAACTTTTGGAAATCAAGGCGCCGGAAGTCATTACCAGAAACGAAAAAAGAATGTTGCAGGAAGCGGTGGACGCGTTAATAGACAACAGCATCCGCCACGGCAAGGAAGTAACGGCCTCCACCGGCCAGAAGCGCAAACTGCGCAGTTTGGCCGATATGCTCAAAGGCAAACAGGGCCGGTTTCGCCAAAACCTTTTGGGTAAGCGCGTGGATTATAGCGGCCGCAGCGTGATTGTGGTGGGTCCGCATCTTAAACTCCACCAGTGCGGACTGCCCAAGTTTATGGCTTTGGAATTGTTTAAGCCGTTCGTCATTTCCAAATTAATCGCCCGCGAATACGCCCACAATGTGCGCTCGGCTAATCGCTTAATCGAACAGGGCCGCACCGAAGTTTACGATATTTTGGAAGAAGTCACCAAAGACCACTATGTGTTGCTTAACCGCGCGCCGACACTTGCACCGCTTGGGTTTTCAGGCTTTTCAGCCGGTATTAATAGAAGGTAAAGCCATTCAGCTTCACCCTATGGTTTGCGCGGCTTTTAACGCGGACTTTGACGGCGACCAAATGGCCGTGCACGTGCCGTTGACCGAAGCCGCGCAAAAAGAAGCGCGCGAAATTATGGTGTCCGCCCACAATCTGCTCAAGCCTGCCTCGGGCGATCCGGTGATGACGCCGGACAAGGACGTGGTCGTGGGCTGTTATTACATTACCCGCATCCGCGAAGGGCATGAAGGGCGAAGGCAAAATATTCAGCTCGCCGTCCGAAGCGATCATGGCTTATAACAACAAATACGTACACATTCAGGCTAAAATTAAAGTTCGCCTGTCGCCCGAAGGCGACTCGGCTTCCGGCGCTCCGATGATTGAGACTTCCGCGGGCCGGCTGATTTTTAACAAGGTTGTGCCCAAGGAACTTGGGTTTAGAAACGAAAATTTTGACAAAAAGAAATTGCAGGCCCTGGTGCGCGAGGCGCACCGCGCCTTGGGCAACGAGCGCACCGCGGAACTGATTGACGAAATCAAGCGCACCGGCTTTTACTATATGAAGCAGTCGGGTTTGTCCTGGGGTATGGATGATTTGTTGGTGCCGCACACCAAGCACGCCCTGTTTTTGACCGCGGACGGCGAAGTGGAAGGCACTTACCAGCAGTTCCGCGAAGGTTTGCTCACCGAAGAGGAGCGCAAAAACCGCGTGGTGGAAATTTGGGCCGAGGTCTCGGAAAAAATCGCCAAGTCCGTGACTAACACGGTGAGCGAATACGGCAGCGTCAATTATTTCGTGAGTAGCGGCGCGCGCGGAAGCTTTAGCCAAATTACCCAAATGTCCGGCATGAAAGGCCTGGTGGTCAATCCGGCCGGCGACGTCATTGAACTTCCGGTCAAAGGCAGCTTTAAAGAAGGCCTGGCCGTTTTGGAGTATTTTATTTCCACCCACGGCAGCAGAAAAGGCATGTCTGACACCGCGCTGCGTACGGCTGATGCCGGTTATTTGACCCGCCGCCTGGTGGACGTAGCCCAGGACATTGTGATTAACGCCGAAGACTGCGGCACCAAGGATTTTGACGTCATCACTTTGGCCGAAAGCCAGCGCATGAACAAGGCGTTTGACCGCCGTTTGTTCGGCCGCGTGGCCGCCGAAGACGTCAAAGGCAGCCGGGGTAAAATCATCGTGGAAAAAAACCACGGCATAGACGACCAGCAGGCCAAAGCCATTATGGACGCCGGTTTGATCGAAGTAAAGTGCCGCTCGGTGCTTAAGTGCAAACTGTCCCGCGGGATTTGCCAGCTGTGCTACGGCTACGATTTGGGTTTTAACGATATGGTCAAACAGGGCGCGGCCGTAGGGATAGTGGCGGCCCAGGCCATCGGCGAGCCGGGTACCCAGCTGACCATGCGGACTTTCCATACCGGCGGCTCGGCAAGTGTCAAAGACATCACCCAAGGTCTGCCGCGCGTGGAAGAATTGTTTGAGGCGCGCGAACCAAAAGGGCAGGCCCAGGTCAGCGAAGTGGACGGCCAGGTTTACATCACCAAACCCAACAATAAAGAATACGTGGTGCGCGTCCAAGGCGCCGACGTCGCCCGGGACACTTTTGATTTAAGCGGCGCGCAGTCCATGCTCAAAGACGGCAGCAAAGTGGAAGCCGGCGACACCCTGTACGTCAGCCAAAAAGGCGAAAATATTAAAGCCAAAGTCTCCGGCCACGTGCGCATGGAGAAAAATAAACTGGTCATCATCCACGAGAGCGATGAGGTCAAAGAATACATCATCCCGTCTTCTTATTCTTTACTGGTTAAGGAAGGCGAGCTGGTGACCAAAGGCCAGCAGCTCACCGAAGGTAACTTAAACCCGAACCAAATCATGGCTTTGCGCGGTCTGGAGACGGCCCAGCGCTACATTGTCAGGGAAGTCCAGGACATTTACGTCAGCCAGGGGCAGAACATCCACGATAAGCACATTGAAGTCATTGTCCGGCAGATGTTCAGCAAAGTGCGCATCAGCGGCGCCGGCGACAGCGAATTTGTGGCCGGCGAAATAGTGGACAAGGCCAAGCTGAATTACATTAACGAACAACTGCAAAAAAACGGCAAGCGCCCGGCCAGCTCTGACCAGCTGCTCATGGGCATTACCAAAGTCTCTTTAAATACCGAAAGCTTTTTGGCGGCCGCGAGTTTCCAGGAAACCACGCGCGTGTTAATCGAGGCGGCCGTAACCGGCAAGACCGACCATTTGCGCGGGCTTAAGGAAAACGTCATCATCGGCAAACTCATTCCGGCCGGCACGGGCTTTACCGACCAAATCGCCAAAGAAAATTTGACCGTCAGGCAGGACTCGGTAATTGCCGAAGACATTATTAGCGAATAAAATATAAATAGTAGATAATTTATCCCGTCCCGATAAAATCGGGACGGGATTTAAACTGTTTAGAATTATTGGGGTGTAGGGGCGGATATTATCCGCCCGATGATGGACGATGGTTGAAATTTATGCTTAATCGGCGTAAAATAGCCTTAGAAGAGGGATTTATTTTATGAGCAAAGGCGAAATAGCGCGGGATATCGGGCGGTTTACTCCGCTGGAAGCCGCGGAACATAAATTACAGCAGGTAGAAGCCCGGATTGCCGAATTAACCGGCAAGATTCCCGCTTTGAGAGAAGTCAAACCTTTCGACTCCTTTGACTCTTTGGAACCTCGAACGGGCGGAGCTTATTTTAGATGTGTGGCAGACAAGAAAAGCCCACCTGGAGGAAAAAATTAAAAATTTGCGGGAAAAAACAAAGTAAGGCCAATTTTTATCGGAAATCTATGAGTCAAATCTACAAAAACTGCCAAAGCTGCGGCATGCCGCTAAAAAAAGATCCGGCCGGCGGAGGAACTAATGCCGACGGCACTAAATCGGCCATGTATTGTTCCTACTGCTACGTTAACGGCGCGTTTAAAAATCCGGATTGGACCGCGGAGCAAATGCAAATTTTTTGCAAGCAGAAGTTACAGGAAATGGGTTTTCCGGGATTTTTGGCCGGTTGGATGACTATGGGTATTCCAAAATTAGAAAGATGGAAAAAAGAAGAGTAACTAATCACAAAATTTATGGCGCAAGTCCATGAAATGCCCGGAACTCGGGCTTCGGGGGAATATCGGGAACATGTCCCTAAGGAGTATTGGGTAATATTCAATAGCGAGGCGGAAAAGGAAAAGGCTTACGACGCGGTTAAGATCGAGCAACAAAATCGTGGGAGTATTTTTAGCCCCTCGGCTTACGGAGGCGCTAGTGATGATTACGATCCAGTCAATAGATGCGGCTTGTATTTGTATTTTCCTGGTGCCACAGAAGATATGACCGGCAGTCTTGAAAATTTTTTTAGAATCAAACAACTTGAGATAAAAAAGGTGTCTACCCGGGAACTTTGGGAAGAGCCAAAAGCGGCGTAAACTATTAGCCAAAATTTTAATTTGGGGGTAAAATAGCCTTAAGAGTGAGGCTATTTTTAATTGCAAATTTATGAAGGAAACCAGAGAAGTTATGGGTATAGATTGGGCCCACGATGCGGACAATTTGTTCGAAGACCTTAGCCCTATGGAGGCCATGGAGAAATTGAGGCAGTTGGTAGATAAAGGCGGAGATACTGCCATTAACAATGACCCTAAACAACTGCAGTTATTAAGGTCAATGGCGCGGGTTAAGGACCAAGATATTAACGTTTGGGTAAATAACTGGGTGCCGGACCGTAACCCGGCCCATATTATTTTTCTCGACCAGCAGATAAGATATTATCGCGATAAGTGCCGCGAAGCGCTTGACATGGGTCCTGCCGAAACGCGGGTTAATTAGGTTTATTTTTAATTGCAAATATATGCCAACCAGAGAACAATCCAGTGTGTTTAAGCAAGAAGAAGAGTATTGGGAAGAGCGGGCAGCAAAAGCTAGGGCCGATCTGGAAGCCGCAATGGTAGCTGAGCCTGAAAAACCTATTGGTCCAGATGCCCGCGCTCGAATGTTTGTCGAGGCTGACCAATCGCACCGTGGCCGTGAGCCGGAACTGGTAGATTGGCGCGACCTGCCAACGGAAAGACCAAAAAAGACACCCACTATTCATGAACCGCAAGAACAAATGCAAACCCAGCCACAAATGAAGCCAGCTAAAAGAATAAGTACTATGATTGAGGGACAGGAAGATTGATTTTTATGTTAGACATCATAGCCAAAAATTTTAGCGACAATGCCCAGCCGCGGATTTTTTTGGACGGTAGCAAGAGGGCAGTAATAGTTTTGCGGACGATGACAATCGGCCGGGGAGAATATCTGCCGGGTTGGCAATGGTCTAAGCATGCAAAGCCGCAAACCGGCAAAAGTTCCCAGGCTCACATCGGTTTTGTCCTTTCCGGCCAAATGGCCGTAAAAGCGGCCGCCGGTACGCAAATTATTGTGGGCCCAAACCAGGGCTTTGAGGCCGACCCCGGCCACGACGCCTGGGTAGTCGGCAATGAGCCTTGCGTGGCCCTGGATTTTGAATATCTAAAATTAAAAATTAACCGTTAAAAAAATTATGCAAACAATCGGCAAAAATTCCGCCGGACTGGCGGTCGGGCTGTTTTTCGGCCTCGCGCATTTGGCTTGGACAATCTTGGTCGCCCTAAACTGGGCCAAGCCGCTGATGGAATGGATACTCCACCTGCACTTTGTGGAGATGCCATTGACCTTCCAGCCGTTTGCCTTTGGCACGGCCTTGGTTTTGGTTGCTGTCACCTTTGTGGTCGGCTATATTGCCGGCTGGGTCCTGGCCGCCCTCTGGAACGCGCTGGTAAAATAGGCCGGCCGGAATTATAATCTTAAATTAATTTGAATTTTATGCCAGAGACATCAAGCGAGCTGCCTCCTATATATTCTGTGGACCCTGTGGGCCATGGCCGAAGGGCAAAACATCATCATGTAGAAGCCGATGACCAATCAACCGGGGTTTTGCCCGGGATGGAATCAGAGCCCGAGCAGCTTGACCTGCCGCTGGAGGGCAGTTTGCCAACAGAAAGCGACGAGCCTATAACTTCACATAGACACGCAAAGCCGGTTTCCGACAAAGGGCTGCCGCGGGAAAGAGATTAGGCCAAAATAAGCTTATACAGGGCTTTTTTATTGATATTTAAAAAGTATATACTTAGGTATACATAACAAAAATTATGAAGGAAGCTAGACATAGTCCGGAAATGCCGGCAAATTTGGAATCCGCCTATTTTAGGGCCAGCCGCGTAACCGCCGAGCATGCCTTAAAGCCGGAGTCTTTTATTGGTAAAAAAGGTTTTTCCAGGGAGATGGTGGAAAGGGACATCGTAAAGATAGCAAAAAAGAAAAGCGGGTATGAGCGCCTGGAAACCGATGAGTATAAGTTGGCTGAATCCTTTGAGGCGGCGTTGTTTGAGCGGATAAATAACAGCCGTTGGTTTGGCGATCGCGTAAATATGGTAATGTGCAGTGATTATGACGATGACGAAAATCATACCGATGGCGTGTTGGAAATCCAGGAAGGACAAGGGGAAATGTCACATTTGGGTTTGGCTATAGACGTGACTTATAACCATGACCCGGGAAAAAAGTTTGAGGGAATCGAAGAGGAGATACGTGGCGGTAATTTGTCGGGGGTAAAATATTTTCGCAGTTCTGACGGAAGCTTCGAAGACGTTTTGCCAAATTTGCCGCACGCAATTGTGGTGTTAAACGCGGCCGATGCCACGCGCGTGGTGCGCGATTGGGAACAAAACGCGCAGGACGGCGGGGATTTGTATAAAAAAGTTATTTTGCGGCAGCTGGAACTGCAACTGGAAACTTATAAGGCTTACGCCAAACAGTTGGAGTTGGCGAATAAAAAGCGTTTTGTGATTTCGCGGTTTTTTGAAGCCGCCCGCCGCAACAGTTGCCGCCCTGTTGGCAGAAATGGCCAGGCCCGAAGAGTTGGCTGAGCTGGACAAGCACCCCAGCATGCAAATAGTCAAAGCCCAACTGGAGCGATTCAGTTTCCAGGAAGCCCCTTTTGTCGCCGCGGCGTAATGGAAAAAGTATATACTCGGGTATATACTTAGGTATATACTTATATTGTGCTTGCCCCGTTAAATTGTTTTTGATTTAACGGGGTCATCCCGGCCTGGGAGCCGGGATCCAGCGCCCTATATGCTAACTGCTATCTACTAACTACTAATAATAAACCTATGAAACTCAAGCAAAAAAACGTCAGAAAACTCCTCAAAATCGGCAAAACCAGCCTGGCCACCACTCTACCCAAAGAAATGACCGAGGCGCTCGGCTGGAGGGAAAAGCAGAGAGTTGTAATAAAAAAGATTAACGGCGGGATTGTTATTCGCGATTTTAGGAATAAGAAATAATATGAAATTACCAGAATTTATCAAAAAATTCAAATTGTTGAAAGCTAAAGGTTTTGTTCCTTCAAAAAGAAACGGACCGACTGGAATAGGACACACCTTGGAAAAAAGTTTGGGTTTAAAAGAGAATAATATTGCCATGCCGGATTTGCACAAGGTTGAGCTTAAAGCCCATCGATCGAATTCTCAGAATTTGATTACCTTATTTACTTTTAATAATAAAGTTTGGAAAATGCCGCCGTTAAAGGCGGTAAAAAAATTTGGCAGCAAAGATGCAAATGGTAGAATTGGACTTTATTATACAATGTCGTTAAAGCCAAACAGCGCTGGACTGTTTTTAAATGTAACAAATCGTGAAATATCCGTACGACATATCTCCGGGGAAATCGTCGCTGTATGGCAGTTGAAACAATTGACCGAAAGGTTCATTCAAAAATTGCCTGCCTTATTGTATGCTTCGGCTTTTTCTGAGGAACGAGCCGGTAAAGAGTATTTTCATTTTTTTAGAGCTCAATTGATGAAAGGGACATCTCCAGATTTGCTTGCCGATCAATTCAGAGCCGAAAATATTTTGGTTGACCTAAGGCTCCATGATAAAGTCACCATGGCTCGAAACCACGGGACTGGATTTAGAGTATACGAAAATAAGTTACCCGTCCTTTTTAAAACTATTAGAGATATAGTTAGCTAAAATTTGATTGTGCTGTTATTTTCTAAGAATAACTATGCTTTCTTTGTTCATTGTCTCTTCTAATGCCCCTACAATATTGGTGGGGGAGTTTTTTATTGGCATTCTTTTACCTGGAATATTACGGACAAAAATATCTTCACAGGTAAAGCCAATTTTTTCTCCCAGCTCGGCAATAATAAAATCTGTAGGAATTCGAACCTGTTTTACAAGCCTATTGCCAACAACAAGGCAAAAATATTTTTTAGGCTTTAGTAATTTGTAAGCTTGCCTTAAGCAATCGTTAAGTCCGATATAAAAACTTAGCACATCTTTAGCCCTAGTTTCGTCTTGTTTAGTAATTTTGCCTAACGAATCGTTTAGATAATTTGATGAAAGAGTATGGATTAGTGTTTTGGTGGCCCTACCCCCAAGCAATTCATTATCTACACCGGAAGCCTCATTAGGGTCGTCGAAAATGTCTATCCATTGTGCGGAAAGCCGAGAAAATTGACCATAAGCGACAGTCGTACGGCTGTCTCCATAAGGCGGAGAGGTAATGATACAGTCAATGGAAGATGCTTTTATGCCGTTATCCGTTGAAGAATCCCCATAAATAATTTTTGTCCAAGCGTCTTTTTTCGCGTCTTTATAAAATTCGCCCATCCCAGCAATACTAGTCTCTATTTTTTTACGGAAAATGCCTATTACATCTGGATCATGATTTTCTAATTTGCCGTTTTTAATTCTCACAAGTTTGAATTCACCAGTTTTTGTATTTGAGGAATAGCGCACAGTTTCGCTAAAAGCAATTAGCATAAAATTACGCACCGCGACATTTTTTATTTTGTGAATCGCCATTTTTAATTTACAAAGTTTTATTATAACATTGTTTTTGAACCAAAAATCAATATTTTTAAAATTAGGTTTTTTTATTTCGGTGTCTTTTATTTTTGGAATTGCATCAAGCAATGTAATATATTCGTTCATCAATTTTTGAGGATTGATCGGGGTAGTTTTTGCTTTTGCAAGAAAAATTGCCAATGGGTTTAAATCTATGCCATATGCATTCCTATTTAAAATTTTGCTTTCTACAAGGGCCGAGCCGGAACCGCAAAAAATATCACAAATTGTGTCGCCTTCTTTACTATAAGTTTCCAATAACCTACGTGCTACTTGGGGTATGAACATTGCAGGATAAGAATGAATTCCATGGGTATATGTTTTGGTATTTTCCCCTCGATAATCCCACGAGTAATCTATTCGTCGTGTATATTTTTCATTTGGTTTGTCTTTCTCAATTTGTGATTCAAGGGTTCGGATTATTTTTACAACTATACCGCGAATTTCTACCTCTTTTCGATAAATCGGGAATAGGGTTGGGTTTGCTGGTTGAAGTCTAAATTTATCTTTTTCCCGATATAGTTTTTTTAGTGTCGCCTCGTTATCATCAATAATAGCAACCACTGTTTGTCCATTGTCAGCCATTTCTTGTTTGCGAATAACAACAATATCGCCATCAAAAATGCCCTCCTCAATCATGCTGTTACCTTGTACGCGCAAAGCGTAATGTTTGCCTTGTTTGCTAATTTCGTCCTTGGTAATAGTTATTGTCTCACCCGGTACTTCAATAGCTTCTATAGGTTGGCCGGCAGCGATAGTGCCGACTATCGGGACTTCAATATTATGAGCCTGTTTTTTCGGATTGACGGCTCGGGGTTGATTGCTTTGTTTGTAAATAAGGCCGGATTCCTCTAGCTTTTTAACATGATGATGGGCAGTTGAAACAGAGGACAACCTTAAGTGTTTTTTTATTTCTTCCAAAGACGGCGCAAAACCATGCTTTTTACTGAAAGCCATTATAAAGTCTAGGGTTTGTTTTTGGCGTTTAGTGATCATAACTTGACTTTCGATTTATTTTCGACTATACTATTATTATAGGGGGACATGACTTAGTGAGTCAAACGAGTTTATCCACAGAGTCTGTCTTAAATTTAAGTTAAAGGTCGAAAAATTGATAGGGAAAGAGGGTGAATAAATATGGCTATAAATCCTCCTCCGGGAAAAGGACGAATTGGTGCGGTAAAAAAGAGGATTCAGGTCTGGAATCCAAAAATAAAACGGTATACTAAGATTGATACAGAAACTCACTTGTTCATGGATCAATATTCCAAACGGAACAAATTTTTTAAAGGTGTCCGCAAGCATAAATAATTTTGTCAGAGGTCGGATCTGGGTATTGCCCTGTTGAGACCGAAACCAGAATTATCAAAAAATCGGACATTAGCCCGGTTTTTTGTTATAATAAAGAATAAAGACGGCTTATATAGTTATATATTTTATTACGTAATTTTTAGATATGCAAACAATTGGATTAATATTAATTGTAATAATGTTTGAATTAGTTAGGCTCTTGCCTAGAAGATTTTAAGAATTAATGATAGTTTTTTGTACAAATCGGGCTTCTCATTGTAGCGCCATTCGCATTCCTTTAGGTGTAGGTAAAAATTTTTAGGATTAATGCCGTTAAACTTTGCCAACCGCCGTTTGGAAAAGCTCCAAAAGTTTTCGATGCCGTTAACGTGGGCCCCTTTACGGTCGGAGTACTGAAAAATTCGATGATTAATCCGAAAATGTTTGTAGCCATCCAGAACCAATCCGTCGTAAGCCCGCCAACCATCGGTATACACAATACTGCCTCTCCTCACAAACTCCCTGATAATTGGCCTGATTTCGGCGCTACTGGCATTCTTAATAATTTGGGTGTAGACTCTACCGTTACGCCTTTTAATGCCAAAGACCGGAATCTTCTCTGTACCCCTGCCCCGCCTGCCTTTATTCCTGCCACCGAAGTAACTTTTATCCAGCTCTACCTGGCCGCTGAACCCATTGCTGACCGACTCCTGATGTTTGGCGATTTTCTCCCTAAAAAGTTTGTAGTACTTGTTAACTGTGTTGCGATTAATTCCTGTAAGTTTAGCTGTTTGGGTCGCAGTTAAATCATCACAAAAACCGTGTTTTACTTTGACCCATTGAAATTTTGTCAGTTTTGACCATTTAATCACATCTTTAGACTACAACAGAACAAATCTTCTAGTCTAGAGCCTTAGTTATTACGTTCATTGTTGCACTTTTGTTTGTATTGATACGCTTAGTCGATAACTTTTTCGTAAACAGGTATTTAAAAAAATTCAATCAAAATGTACCTGCAGAGACAGTAATCGTTTTAGGACGATCTGATTGGTCCAAACTTAAAACTTGGTTTAAATACAACTTCTTAAAAAGTGATATCAAGGCGATTGTAGAACACTTGAATGTTAAAAAGCAAAATTTTTCTTTTTATCCAAAAGCAAGTTTTGAGGACATAGAAAAAATAATGGTTGATAAAGATATAAAAGAAGTGTATTTTGTTGGTCACGGAGACTCGCACAGTTTCAAATTAAAAGGCGACAAGGTTTTATATTATTGTGATTTTAACGATCCTGTCAAATATGGCAAGGAGTTTGTTCATCAAGTGCATTGCGGAACGTCTTACGGCAAAAGTTTAATTGACTATGTTGTTCCAAAAGAAAATAGGGCTAAATGTTTCTTTTTTGGGAAACAAATTAATTCTAACGATATTGAAAAGGAGTTTAAGAGAAGAATAAGAGATATTGTTAATTAAAAATCGTATATTAAATTGCCCCATTACTTTAAGTGTAGGGTTGCTTAATACTAAAATTTGTATAGTGGTCAACAAAAAAATATGACTTTAATTTTAACCGCATTATGTAAAAATGGAATATATGTTTGCGCTGATCGAAGAAGACAAATCAAACGTACGAATAGTTTGGTGGAAAATCAGGATAATTTTAACAAAATATATAAATTTAAAAATATTCCATTAATTATTTATAATCATGGTTTAAATCAGTTTAACGGCAAATTTTGGAATGTATATTGTTCAGACTTTGAGAGGTCTAAGGGATATAAGGGGAAGAATCTAAAAAAGATCGTCAATGATTTCAAAAACCTTATTGAAAGTGATGTATTGCTTCAACTTGAAAGAAATAAACAAGAAATGTCCAATCTAATGGATGTTCATGCCGCAGGTTTTGTTTTGTGTGGTAAAACAGCCTATGATAGCAAGTACTCAGTTTATGAATTATTCTGGTCACCTGATCTGACTCTTTGTCACCATAAGGGAATAATAACCGGGTCAGGTGTGGGCTATAAATATTCGAAAAATTATGTTGAGCAGAATATAGATTTAATCGCTTCTGGATTTTTAAAGCCAAATTCCACGGAAGCAAAAAACGAATTGATAAAATTATTTAATATTGCTATAAAGGAGAAGAAACGACTGGGTGGAGAGGAATTTTCTGATGAATTTGATATTGATAGCGTTTAGTTTTATGGAATAACTATTTTTGGATGAAAATGGGGACATAACCCATTAATTCCCTAGCATAACTTGGGCGGGCGGGTTAAGGCGGTGTTATTAAGATTTAGAATATTTTATTATGCGCAGGGATAAATATCCAAATAAAGGCTTGCCGCCGGTGGAAAGGGTCAGCGAGGCTCAGGTGAGGCGGAGTCATGCGGAGCTTGCCGACGGGTCCGGCCAGCTGCCGGAATTGGATTTGCACGGGAAGACGGCGGCGGAAGCTTTGGTTGAGCTTGAAAGTTTTGTTGCGGGCATGAATGCCGCCGGGCAGCCTTGCTGCCGGATTGTCCATGGAGTGGGCAAAAATATTTTGGCGCCCGCGGTCGCGCGCAAAATTGCGGAGTTAACCAGGGAGGGGATAATAGAAACATCGCTTCCCCTCTCCCCAAGCCCCCGCCGCGGCCATTGTAGTTGTCTTTCGCCCATAGTATGCACAGACGTCCTTTGTTACCGAATCATTTTTAGCATAACTTGGGCGGGAATATTTATAATAATTAATATTTTTAAGTTGCAAAATTTATGTTTAAACCAAAAGGCCCGGAACGCGGAAATCCTATACTTCCTTCCAACCCTCTGGAAGACAGGCATTCAAAGCCCGCGGCTGAAACCGGCCAACCCCGCTCCATTTTGGTTCACGAGAGTGAGTTAAAAAAATTACGGGCCAATGGTGGCAAGGGAACTTTAAAAAAATATCTACGCGGACAGACGTTGGTTGCTGGGGAAACTGTTGTTCTTACCGCTGAATATGAAACTGTCCAGGCAAAAGTAACCGGCCTTCCCAAAGGTTTGGCTGCGGGAAAAAACAAAGCGACGGAGATTGAAATTGAACTGGCTCCTTCTGCCGAAAAGTAGTAAGGGAAAATACCTATCGCCAGCCACTAGAATTTAAAAAGCGCCTCTTTAATTCCCCAGCATAACTTGGCCGGACGGTTTATGTCGGTTTGGTATTTGGTAACCATTCGTGCGAATAGGCGCCAGATATAAAATGTGGTATAATTTTAGCAGTATGAAAGAACTTGAAAGACAATATAAAGCCCTGGGAAACCGCCGGAGACTGGCAATAATCAAGTATCTTAAAAGTCGTGGCAAAGCTTCGGTGGGAGATATTGCCAAGGAAATCAAATTGCGGATTAAATCTACCTCTAAACATCTGCGGGTTTTGGACGCGGTAAACTTTGTGGATCACGAGCAGCAGAGTTTGCACGTGTTCTATTTTTTGCCCGAAAATAAACCCACGCTCCTGAGGCAAACTTTAACCCTGTTGTAAGTCGGTAACCATTCGCGCGAATAGGCGCTAGATTTAAGCTATGAAGCAAACATTTTTAAACATCCTGGCTTTTATTCTACGGCCGTTTGTTAAGGTTATTAGGTACGGCGCTTTAAAGCTCATGAAAGCCATGGGCAATTCCAGAGACAGGCGGCCGTATATTGCCACGGCGGGACATATAATAGAGGAGTATGTTTTGCCGTCGGTATTCAGGATTTTCCATGAAAGCGAGTTCCGCCGGTTGGCGCATTTTGAAAAACTTCCGGTTTCGGAGCATGACCGGATTTTTAACGAGCTCCAGGTTGCCGGGATGTCGGTAGCAGAATATGCCCTGGGCGAAGCAAAACAATATGTCAAAGACGGCGATTTTCATTTTTGGAGCGGCGTAGAAGAAGAGCTCCCGAGGCAATACCAGAAAATCTTAACCGGTTTTGGGATTGACGGCTCTAACGCCAAGCTCATGCGCCAGCTTGTTAAAATGAGGCAGGAAGAATACGAAAATCTGGCCGATCAAGTGTGGGTCGCCAATGCTTTGTTAGCCTCGGAAGTTAAAAGAGAAATCGAAAAGAGGTTTAACAGCTCGTCGCCGCAAATCAAGCGCCTACTTTCCGAGGTCCACGCCGTGGCCTTTGGCACCGTTGACCACATTAGGCGCGGAAAAATGGAAGAAAAAGACAAATTGGTTAACTATCTAATGACTTGGCTTTTAAAATTGCGGAACAAGACCGCAAAATTTGTAAAAAAATTATAACGAAAAAAAGTAAAAAATAAAGTATCTGCTTCAACGTTTTCTAATTCGCGCGAATAGGGGAACGGTAAAAAATCAGACTTGGCTTATCCCGGATAAATACCTGTGGATAAGTCTTTTTATATGCGGTTTTTGGGCGATTTGGTGGGGGTTGACAATAGGTGAACGATAGTATACCATAATGGGGAAATCACTATCCGGGTGCTAAAGTTAGCCTTAAGCGCCTCAAAAATAAGGAAACAAAAATATTTACCCCGTTAGGCACCTTCAATTTTTATGGCTGTCAAAAATTTTATCAAAACTAAAAAAATAATTAAAATTAAATTTACAAATATGTCTAACGGGGTGAAGAAAATATGTTTGGGTTTGGGGGTATTTTTTGCCGTCTGCCTGCTGGCTCCGGCCGTGGTTTTGGCTGCGGGGCCAAAAACCATATCCGGCACGGTGGTAAGGTTTGCGGGCAGCGGGGTGGTTATTACCAACGGCACGGCAGCCAGTTATCTCGCGGAATTGTCCCATGCGGCTTTAACGCGCAAGAACGGCGCCAGCATGGCCTTTTCGGAAATTCTGGTTGGTGATAAAATGCAGGTTACCGGTACGCTTTGGAACGACAACAGCATCAGCGCCACCGCGGCCAGGGATCTATCTTTATACGCGCACACCGGCACCTTTAGCGGCAAAATTACCGGCATTAATCCCCAAAGTTTAAGTTTTACCATGCAAGGCACGGCCAATGGCAGCCAGGCCATCACCACCAATAATTTTACATCATTTACCAAAAATAAAGCCGCCGCGACTTTTAATGATTTGGAATTGGGGATGAGCGTTACGGTTAAAGGGGAGTGGGACAGGAGCAAGGCAAACGTTTTAGCTGGCCAGGTCCAGGGCATGTTGCGGCTGGTGAATATAGATTTTAGCGGTGCGCTTTATGCCGTAAACGGCAACAGCATAACTGTTATTGGCAATGGCAACGTCATTTACGGCGTGGATTTAAGTAAGGCCAAGTTGCAGGATAAAAGCGGCAAGACTGTGCTGCCGGCGCAGCTGAACATCGGCGACGTTTTGTCCGTCCACGGCGAGCACGTGTCCGGCAGTGTCAAGATTAACGCTTTTACGGTTAAGGTCACCAAGCCGGTTAAATAGTAGTTTGAGTTTTTTCGTGAGATCCGATTTTCGTAGTGTAGCGTGCCGATTTATCGGCTGCAGCCCAATAAATTGGGCACGCTACAGTTCCGAAGCTGCCTGATAATCAAAAATAAATGCAAGATACAATCAGCCAAAATAAAATATCCAACCTCGAAGAACTGCGCAAAAAGCATCCGCGCATGGGCAAGAAGTGGGACGCCGAAGAGGACGAAAAGCTAAAGAAATTGTACCGGGATTTTTGCGCGGGCCACAGTCGTTCGCGAAACGACGTGGCGGGTGAGCCAGGGGATTTTGACGCGTTTTTAGACAAAATAATTTTGGATTTTGGCCGCGCGGCCGGCGGGCTCAAGGCGCGGCTGGCTGCAAGTTTCCAAGACGTCCCGGGTTGGGATTACGCCCAGGGCGAGTTCCGTAAAAAAGAGCTGGACAAACAAACCGAAGAGGCCATCCCGCAAGGCCAAAACGATTTTTTGCGGGCGGAATACCAAAAGTATTTACAGGGCAAGCGCGAAACTTATTTGGCGTTTATTAAACGGATATCGGATGCGTTGGGAAAAGTAAAAGGCGAATTTATCCGCAACCGCCTGGAGCAACTGGCGGGGGAGTTGGTTAAATATAGACGTGAGGATGTAGGGGCGGATTTTGGCCGTCCGCGATTAGAGGCTCGTCGTCATGAGCCGGAACTCCCGCCCTTGGATTTTAACGGAAATCCCGAAGCCCTAAAAGCGCTGGAGTTGCTGGAAAATTCAAATCAAAATTTATTTTTAACCGGCGAGGCGGGCACGGGCAAATCCACCTTGCTGCAATATTTCCGTTACCACACCAAAAAGAATCTCGTGGTGCTGGCGCCCACGGGCGTGGCTGCCTTGAACGTGGAAGGCCAGACTATCCACAGTTTTTGCGCCTTTGGGCCGGACATTACCGTCCACAGGGTAAAGAAGTTAAAGCCGGGATCGGCAAAGTTTGAGTTGCTGCAAAAACTTAATGTGATAATTATCGATGAAATCTCCATGGTGCGCGCGGACTTGCTGGATTGTTTGGAAAAGTTTTTGCGCTTAAACGGCCCGGCTCCGCATGAGCCCTTTGGCGGATTGCAGATGATATTCATCGGCGATTTGTATCAGCTGCCGCCGGTAGATAAAGATTTCGGCAGCGAAAGCGTGCTGATGCAGGAATATCAAAGCCCGTATTTTTTTGATTCCCGGAGTTTTAAAACCGCAAAATTTAATTATATCCAATTGCAACAGGTGTACAGGCAAAAGGATCAGGTATTTTTGGACGTTTTGAACGCCGTGCGCAACAACGCGGCCACCGAGGAACATCTTATAATATTAAACCAACGCTCGCAGGAGGCCGGGGCAACGTTCACTTTTGAAAAATTCGCGATTTATTTAACGCCTACCAATGCGCGGGCGCGCAAGGTTAACGATTTTTCCTGGAAAAAATATTATCCCCTGCGAAAATTTATAACGGCAGCGCGTCCGGCAAATTTGAAGACCGCGAATTGCCCACCGATTTGGACCTGCGCGTAAAAATCGGCGCGCAAATAATGATGCTTAACAACGACAGGCAAAAACGCTGGGTCAACGGCACTATGGGCAAGATTGTGGGGATAGAAAAGGGCAACAACGATGACAATAACGATAACGGCGATGTAGCGGCACGCCGTGGCGTGCCGTGTGATGATTCAGTGTTCCCTTCTCCCCTGCCTGCCCGCCAAAGCCTTGGCGACGGCGGGGCGAGGGGAGATGCCCTCACTAGCCCCCATGAGGGGCAGAGAGGTGGGACCTCTGATGAATACGAAGACCAAACCCCATCATCCGACAGCATCGTCATCGAACTGGAAACCGGCGAAACCGAATACGTCACGCCTTATACCTGGGAAATGTACCAATATTACCTGGACAAAGACACGCAAAAAATTGATAGCCGGACCGTAGGCACCTTTACCCAGTATCCGTTTAAATTGGCCTGGGCCGTAACCATCCACAAAGCCCAGGGCAAAACATTTGACAAAGTCTGCGTAGACCTTTCCACCGGCACATTCGCGCACGGCCAGCTTTATGTCGCTCTCTCCCGCTGCCGCACCCTGGAAGGACTGTACTTAAAATGTCCGGTCGTAGGCGCCGACATTATGCTGGATAACAGAATTGTGAAATTTTTGCAGAGTTTAAGTAATTGAACAGTATTATTAAAAAGTTTACATTTTAACAATTTTTTTTATTGTTCTCTAATTCGCGCGAATAGGCGAACAGTTGATTTTGTGGTATTATAGGTACAGATTTATGAAACAAACGGAAAAAACCTTAAAAGCTCTGGCTAACCGCCGCCGGCTGGCCATTGTTAGATATCTCCACCAATACCATAAGGCCGCGGTGGGGGATATTGCCAAAGAAATTAAGCTGTCGTTTAAAGCTACGTCCAAGCATTTGGGGATTTTACGCACGGCCGATATTGTTGATCGTGAACAAATCAATTTGAGCATGTTTTATTCTTTAAACCGGCCGTTTGGCCGCGTACTTAAATCGGTTCTGGATATTCTCTAATTCGCGCGAATAGGCGAATAGTTAAAATTAAAGTTGTGATTTATGAAAAGAACTTTATTTTTGTTTGCGATAATATTTTTGCTCGCGGCCGGATGCCAGCAGGCCAAAGTTAATCCGAATCCAACCCCAGAGCCTATTGCCTGCACCCAGGAGGCTAAGCTGTGTCCGGATGGCAGTTACGTGGGCAGAACCGGGCCCAAGTGCGAGTTTGCCGTTTGTCCGCAACCATCCGCGAAAGCTACATCAACTCCGCCCGCCCTTGTGCCGCCCCCGCCCGCCCCAATCGGCGGTATTAATGGTTATGTTCATACCGGCCCTTCGTGTCCGGTCCAAAGAATTCCGCCGGATCCTAATTGCGCCGACAAGCCGTACATCAATGCGAAAGTGGCGGCCATCAATCAGGCCGGCAAGGAATATCAAGGACAGACTGACTCATCTGGTAAGTTTAGTTTGATGGTTCCGGTCGGCATTTATACCTTAAAAGTGAATCCGGTCAATATTTTGCCGCGCTGCGAACAAAAGCAAGTAGAAGTTGCGGCAAATAACTTTGTGAGCGTTGATATTTCCTGCGATACCGGAATCCGTTAGAAATAAAAATTTAGTAATTAAAAAAGTATATTCCAAAGTATATATTTTATAGTAGAATCATAAATTTATGGACAACACGCAACCAAAAAGCCCCGAGGGGCTGGAAAAAATGCAGAGACCTCTGCGTAATGTTAACCTTGAACACCGCCAGCATTTAAGCAAGCTGGAAAAATTGGCGGTGTGGATTACCGAGCATATTGGTACCATGGGTTTTTTCCTGATTATTTTTGTTTGGACTATATCTTGGCTGTCCTGGAACACGCTGGCGCCAAAAGGGGAGCGGTTTGACCCGTTTCCGGCGTTTGTGTTGTGGCTGTTTATTTCCAACATGATCCAGATATTTTTAATGCCGTTGATTATGATAGGCCAAAACCTCCAGGGGCGGCACGCTGAACTGCGCGCGGAAGCCGATTTTGAAGTTAACACCAAGGCGGAACTGGAAATAGAAACCATTTTGCGCCACCTGGAAAACCAAAATAGGCTAATGCTGGAAATTTTGAATAAATTGCAAAATAAATAATTATCTGGCGTTCTTATATTCGCGCGAATAAGAGAACAGTAAAAATCGGACAAGTGTCCGATTTTTTAGATATTTTGCCGGTTATTTGCTATAGTTAGAATATAACCTCACACTTAATTACGGCTTTTATGAAAGAACTAATCATCAAAACCACAAAGAAAAGGGAGGTAATTGACATTACCGATAAGGTTAACGGGTTGTTAGATGGCAAAAAAGACGGCCTGGTGAATTTGTTTGTTACCCATACCACGGCCGCGCTGACCACGGCGGATTTGGACGAAGGCGGCACGGACTTGGATTATCTGGACGCTTTGGAAAAGATAATCCCCAAAATCCAATTCCGCCACCCGCACGACCCAAGCCACATGCCGGACCATATTTTGTCATCCATAATCGGCACGTCATTGACTTTGCCGGTATCAGGCGGGGAGCTTATGCTTGGGACATGGCAACGCGTGGTGTTGATGGAATTTGACGGCCCGCGTCAGCGGCGTATTGTTGTCTCTTTTTAAGTTACCAGTAGTCAGTAATAAGTAAATGCAAAAAATATGGCGGATACACTTGACTCTTTTTCAGAGCAAATACAAAGTGTGGCCGAATTGGAAACCGAAAGGGAAAAAAATAGAGTAGAGCGCAAGTTAGTCTTACAAAGATTCAGTGATTTAAAAAAAGGCTACGGCGAGGAGAAGTTGTTTGAGCTCCTTGGCGGGCGGGGTTTTGGGCGAAATACAATAGAAAGTTGGCTAAATAATTCTGATCCTGCCATGTGGCCAACCCCCAACCACTGTCGGGAAATCGGAAGGGTATTGGGAAATCTTCTTTTGGATATGCCTAAAGGACAGCGTGCGCCTAAAAAAATGTCTAAAAAATCGCCTATAAAAGTTGATGTCGTCAGGACTGAAAGGCCGACGACTATTGATGGGTGGGGCAAGTTTTTAGTTGAGTATTATGGGACGCGCGGCAAACCTTTTACTGCAGCGGAGGCTGGCGGGCTTGACCCAGCTACCATAAAAGAATTAGTAAATAAAGGTTGGATAGAATCGGGGGGAAGCAAACATATGCCAGATTACCACGTAACTCCACAAGCATTAAAACAATTTTCTGAGCAGTCCCCGGAGATTAGCCGGAAATAGATGGAAGAGTAAAATAATTATTATATATTTGAATCATTATTTAAAAAACTAACAAACATTAATCCAAAAACATATGCTTAAGGAATTCAAGCAATTTTTGCTCCGGGGAAACGTGGTGGATTTGGCGGTCGGCGTGGTCATTGGCGCGGCTTTTGGCGTGGTCGTGACCGCGCTGGTAACGGACCTGCTGACCCCGTTCATCGCAGCAATAGCCAAAGTTCCGGACTTTAGCGGTTTGATGTTTACGCTAAACGGCAGCAAGTTTATGTATGGCCATCTCATCAATGCGGTGATTTCGTTTGTGCTGGTGGCCGCGGCGGTGTTTTTCTTTGTGGTTAAGCCCATAAATATGCTGATCGAGCGTTCCCACAGAGAGCCGCCGGCCGACCCCACCACCAAAAAATGCAAAGAGTGCTTAAGCGAGATTCCTTTGGAGGCCAAGCGCTGCTCGCACTGCGCGCAGCCCGTAATTTAAGCGAGGCAAAATATGGACAACGCCTATAATTGGTATTCGCAGCTAAAAAAGCCTTCCTGGGCGCCGCCGCGGTGGCTGTTTGGGCCGGTGTGGACGGTGCTGTATATTATTATTGTCATAACTTTTGGCATTGTATTTTATCGAACTTTGACCGGAGCGATAGGTTGGGCAGTGGCACTGCCGTTTATTTTAAATCTGGTTTTTAATTTTGCTTTTACGCCTTTGCAGTTTGGGCTAAAAAATAATTTTTTATCAGCGATTGATATTTTACTGGTTTTGATAACTTTAGTTTGGGCGCTGGTTGTTATTCAGCCGCTTTTGCCTTGGGTGGCGTATGCCAACATTCCGTATTTGTTGTGGGTTTGTTTTGCCACGATTTTGCAGCTGACCGTTACTTATTTAAATAGGAAATGATTTATGCTTAAAAAAAGTACATCTTGGGGTAAAGTGGCCGGGTGGTATAACCAGATGTTAGAAGAGGGCGAAGATACCTATCAGGAAAGACTGATCAAACCGAATTTGTTAAGGATAATTGGCCCTCACCAAGGACAGGAAATTTTGGACGTGGGCTCCGGCCAGGGTTTCTTTGCGCGGGCGCTTGCACAATCGGGGGCCAAAGTGGTTGGCATAGACATAGCCGGGGAGTTAATAAGGCTGGCCAAAGAGGAGTCCGGCAAAAACGAGACGTATTTGGTTTTATCCGCGGAAAAAATGACGTCGCTAATTAGTAACCGGTTTGACGCGGCAATTTGCGTTTTGGCTTTGCAGAACATAAAGAATTTATCAGCCGCAATTAGCGAAATAGCCCGGGTCCTTAAACCCGGCGGCAGGTGCGTGTTAGTGCTTAACCATCCGGCGTTCCGCATACCCGGCGCATCTTCCTGGTCGTACGATGAAAAAACCAATATCCAATATCGCCGCGTTGATAAATACCTATCGGAAATTTTCCAAGAGGTAGATATGACGCAGGGCGTGGCAAATGTCAGCCAAAAGAAGTTTACAATGACATTTCACAGGCCTTTGCAAGTTTACTTTAAGGCTTTTGCCAAAGCCGGTTTGTCCGTCGTCCGTTTGGAAGAGTGGGTGTCGCATAAAGTCAGCGACCAAGGCCCGCGCAAACAGGCCGAAGATTTGGCGCGCAAAGAGATTCCTTTGTTTATGTGTTTGGAACTAAAAAAATTATAAGCGTAAAATTATCGCACAATCAAAATTTCGTCCCAGTTGGCTTTGGGGCGGGATTTTTGATATAATTTCGGTAGGTGGTTATCATACGAATAAAAATTAAACCCATAAAATATGCCAAAATTGCAAGTGTCCAAACGCGCGCAAAACGTAATTGCTTCGCCCATCAGAAAATTTTTGCCCTTTGTGCAGGCCGCGGAGAAAAAAGGGATTAAGGTTTATAAAGTCAATGTCGGCGATCCGGACCTGCGGCCGCCGCGGGAATTTTTTAAGATCATCCGGAATTATTCCGACCGCAGTTTGGGCTACACGCCTTCCCCGGGAGTCCCTGAGCACACACAGGCTTGGCAAAAATATTACGAACAGTACGGCGTTAAACTGCCGCAGAAAAATATTATCCCGACCGTGGGCTGCGCTGAGGCGATTATGCTGGCCATGCAGGCTGTTTGCGACCCGGGCGACGAGCTGTTGGTATTTGAGCCGCTCTACAGCAGTTACAAGTCTTTCGCGGTGATGACCGGCATCAAACTGGTGCCGGTACTGCTGCCCATAGAAAAGAATTTCGCTTTGCCGGACATTTCCGCCGTGGAAAAAAAGATCGGCAAAAAGACCAAAGCCATTGTCGTCATTAATCCCGACAACCCCACGGGCAAGCTGTGGAGCGACAAAGAGCTGGACATTATTGTCAAAATCGCCAAAAAGCACAAGCTGTTCATTATTGCGGACGAAACTTACCGCGAAATTAGGTTTAAAGGCAAGCCTTCCTGTTTGCTGGCCCGCAAAGACGCCCGGGCCTACGTGATTGTCACGGACAGCGCGTCCAAGCGCTTTACCATGCCCGGGGCGAGAATCGGCTGCGTGGCCAGTTTTAACAACGAGGTGATGTCTTCCGTGCTTAAGTTCGCCCAGGCCAGGCTGTCCACCGGCACTTTGGAGCAGTTGGGTTTGGTGCCGCTGCTGCGGAACAGCCGCCCATACGTTCGGACCATTGTCAAAGAATACAAACTTCGGCAAAAGGTGGTGGCGCAAGGTTTAAGCAAAATTCCGGGCGCGGTGTTCAAGCCGGCCCAGGGCGCGTTTTACCAGGCCGTGGGTTTGCCGGTTAAAGATTCGGAAGACTTTGTAAAATTTATGATTGGTAAGTTTTCCTACAAGGGCCGAACCGTCATGGTCACGCCGATGCGGGATTTTTACATTACCCCAGGCCGGGGCAAAAACGAAATCAGAATCGCCTATGTTCTTAACATTAAAGATCTAAAAGTTTCCATGGATTTGCTGAAAAAGGGATTGGTGGCGTACCAAAAAAGCAAAAAGAAATAATGGAAAAAAGAATAAAAAACGTCCCGACAGTGTCGGGATGTTTTAAAATTATTGAACTTTTTTCCATTTTTTTGCGGCGCGGTGAGTAATTTCAATCTCTTCTGGGTAATTTGTGCTTGGGTACACTTGACCTTCTGCGACTTGGGCAAAGTAATTTCTTTTTGGTCCGACATGAACAATCCGCCATTTGATGCTTGTAAGATCCGAAGGGCAAATAATTAGATCTCCTTCTTGAAAATCAGGGTGTTTGGTTTCCCTTGGAATGTCTTTTTCTATTGAGAGGAAATGTTGCTCGCTATATTTCATAAATTTATTTTGGCCAATCGGCCACGATTAATAATCCTTTTTGCTTTAATTTTGACCAGATTTCCTCGGTGACAAAGGGCATGAACGGATGAAGAAGTTTAAGGATAGTTAAAAGTGAAAAGCGTAAAGTGGAAAGTGTGGATTTTCTTAACTTTTCATCGGCCAACTGTTTTTTGCTGGCCTCAATGTAAATATCCGCGAATTCGTGCCAGGTAAACTGGTAAATTTCCTGAGCGGCTTCATGCAAGAGGAAGTTGTCCAAATGATCGGTTACATTCTTGATAGTGGCGTCGAGCTTGGCAAGAATAGCACGGTCAGCGTCAGTCATTGGCTGCAACCTCTCCTGTCCGCCTCCGGCGGACATCCTCCCCTCGCCAGGGGAGGAGGGAACATCATTTACTAAAATAAACCGCGCAATATTCCAAAGCTTATTGCCAAAGTGCTTCATGCCTTTGACTTTTTGCTCGTCAAAAATTACGTCATTGCCCGGCGCCGCGCCGAAAACCATAGCCATACGTAAAGCGTCGGTGCCGTATTTGGCGGTCATTTCCAGCGGGTCAATGCCGTTGTTTAAGGACTTGCTGAATTTTTGACCTTTACTGTCGCGCACTATGCCGTGCAGATAGACTTGGCGGAACGGAATGTCGCCAAGCAGAAACCCGCTCATTAAAATCATGCGCGCAACCCAAAAGAATAAGATTTCGTATCCCGGCATCATTACGGAAGTTGGGTGATATAGACGCATGTCTTGGGTATTATTGGGCCACCCGAGGGTGGAAAAAGTCCACAGGCCCGAAGAAAACCATGTATCAAGCGTGTCGGTATCTTGGATCCAGCCTTTGCCTTTTGGAACTTCTGTTCCGCAGTAAATTTCCTCATTTTTATACCATACCGGGATTTGGTGGCCGTAAATTATTTGCCGGCTAATGCACCAATCGCGCAAGTTGTCTATCCAATGGAAATATATTTTTTCAAACCGTTCCGGCATAATTTTTATTTGGCCGCTTCCCACGGTTTTTTTCATTATGTCCTTTAACGTGGTTTTGCTGCCGGAGGGAATGCCGGAAATTTTGGAATTTTCCAAAATAAATTTTTTGTTGACGTCAATAAACCACTGCAATTTTATTTGAGGCTCTATAATCCCGCCGCCGCGCATATTGGTGGCGATACGGTGAACGTAACTCTCTTCTATTTTTTCTATTAGGCCTTTAGCCCGCAGTTTTTCTACGACTTTCGGCCTGGCTTTTTTAATGTGTTCCCCCGCAAATTCCCCGGCAATAGGCAGCAAAATGCCGCGCTCGTCAATAATTTGTTCGCTATCCAACTTATGGCGCTGGGCAAGTTCAAAGTCTACGGCATCGTGCCAGGGTGTAATAGTCATACAACCTGAGCCGAATTCCATATCGATAACTTTATCTTTGATAATGGTCGCGGTGACGGGCCCGTTAATCCATTCCAGTTCCAATTTGTCGCCTTGCTTGTATTGTTTATAGCGCTTGTCGTCCGGATGCATGACCACGTACTTGTCGCCAAATTTGGTTTCCGGCCGGGCCGTGGCAATGGTGAACGGGCCATACTTTAGATAATAAAGCGGCGCTTTTTCTTCCTGCCATTCAATCTCGTCATCCGAAACCGTAGTCTGGGCTTTGGGATCCCAGTTGACCAGGCGGTGGCCGCGGTAAATCAGCCCGGTTTCGTACATTTTTTTAAAAGCAGTTCGTACGGCCAATTCGCGGTCTTTGTCCAAGGTAAAAGCCAGCCTGCTCCAATCCAAAGACAGTCCCAGCTTATGGAGTTGTGATAAAATTCCCTGTTGGTTTGCCAGGGCAAATTTTTGGATCATGTTGAAAAATTCTTCGCGTGAATAGTCATGGCGCGACTTTTCATGTTTTTTGTAATGCTCTTTTTCAAATTTAGCCTGCGTGGCAATGGCCGCGTGGTCGGTGCCGGGCAGCCAAAGCGCGCGTTTACCCTTCATCCGTTGGTAGCGGATTATGCTGTCTTGGATGGTATTTTCAAATGCGTGCCCCATATGCAAAACGCCGGTCACGTTCGGCGGCGGCAGGGAAATGCTGTACGGTTCGCGCTTGTCCGCATCTGGTAAATTGTCGGGATTAAAAAATCCCGAGTCCGTCCACTGTTTGTAAATTTTATCTTCGACTTTGCTGTGGTCGTAGGTTTTTTCGAGTTCAATCATAAAATTTCAATCATAAAATTACGTTATTTCTTAAAATCACGGCCGTGATTTTAAGAAATATGGGATTTTTTTATCAATTGATGTAAAGTGTGGGGAATTTGATTCGCCAAATCCTCGGCGTTATAAAACGTGCCGACTTTTTTATGCAAATCATCGCCGGCCGCACCGTTGAGGTAAACTCCGGCCGCGGCGGATGTAAATGCGTCATTGGTAGTATAAATGGCGGCGATTAATCCGGCCAGTACATCGCCGGTACCGCCTTTGGTCATCCCCGCGTTTCCGGTTTTATTTAAAGCAATTTTTCCGTTAGGCGAGGCGACAACATCAGCCGGCCCTTTTAATATAATAGTGCAGCGATATTTTTTGGCCATTTTTGAGGCGTTTTCCGCGGTTGGTGTTATATGAAATAGCCGATAAAATTCTCTGTGGTGCGGAGTTAAAATATTCAGCGGCGATAAATATTTTTTTAGTTTATTATCAAGTACATTTAAAGCGTCCGCGTCCAGCACGGCTTTTTGCCCGGATTTTAGGATTATGGATGTTAATTTTTTGGTTGTGGCCGTTGCTCCCATGCCTGGGCCTATTAAAATCGCGTCAATATCTTTGGTTGCGCGTCCGCTTACCAGCGTGCGGATGGGCATAAATTCAGCCGTGGCAACCCGCAGTTTTTCTATTAACTTTTTATTTTCCGGCGCGGTGACTAAATAAACCAAATCGGCTATGCGCGAAGCGGTTATTATGGAATAGAGCAAAGCGCCAAAATATTTTTGTTCCAGCCCTGCCACAATCAAAAGTCTGCCGTTGTCCCGCTTATGGGAGTTGGGTTTGGGCAAAGAGAGCTGCCTAATTATTTTGTTGGTGATGATATTGGCCATAATATTAAGCTATAAGATTTTTTGGTACCACAAGGCAATGAGTAAAATCAGCCAAGGGAAGATGTGGTCGGTAATAAACCGTAATTTTTTCTTGTTGTAATTAATTTTCAGTTTAGTAAGGAAATAAGAATACATAGTTTCGTCATTATTTCCAAATTGCAATTTGCTTATTACACACCCGCCCAAAAATATATTTTGCAGATAATAAAAGACAATCAATATAAAAATAATCTGCCAGGCCAAATAGAAAGGCGAAGTCCAACAAGCGACGATAATCGCAAAATGAAAAAAGTGCAATAAAAAACTTTTGGTATTCATAAAATAAAAACACCCAAAAAAGGGTGTTGAGAGCCCTCGCGGGCGGTACCATCTCAAATTTGCTTAATTTTATCAGATAACGGTTGATTGCCGGCCGGGTCTATTTTTCATCTGCCGATGAATTTCTTCCGGCGCTCCGCTACACTACGCCAAGGCTTCGTGTAGCCTCCGGGTGACAGCCGGAACATAAGCTTAAGCTAAGTTTAAAGCGAAAAGCGAAAAGTGTAAAGGGGGGATGGGGAGGCAAGGCGCGTGGCTCTGTCTCCCCATTCATTGCGGGTTAGAGAATCCTGGCCCGGATGGCGCCGGGCAGTTTTTCCAGGTCCCTCACAATACCGCCCGTCTTTAATACCTGGACATCAAAGACGGCAAAACCAATTCGTTCGTTGACCAACAGACGCGGATTAACTATATTTGCCTGGTGATTTGCCAGGACTTTCCCGGCTGCGCCAATCTGGCCGGGTTCGTTCCAATGGATATAGATGATCCTGGCCGTACCTGGAAGCAAGGAGTCGGTAAAACTCTTTTGCGGGAAACTAGGGCTTAACTGAACGAACCCTTTATCCAGATAGTCCAATACCCGTTGGGTCGTGCCTTTTCCGATCGCGCGCTGAGCTTCTCTGGTACTGCCGCCGATATGGGAAGTGAGGATAACATTGTCCAAACCCTGTAGGGGGCTATGGAATTTTTCCCCATTCTTTGGTTCGTTGCGGTGTACATCTAATGCGGCGCCGGCTAAATGCCCGGAGGTGATCGCTTTCGCCAGAGCGTCTTCGTGTACTACAAAGCCCCTGCTTAGGTTTATGAAGTACGCTCTTTTCCTCATTTTTTCTATTTCGGCGACCCCGAACCGGTTGCGGTTTCCGTCCCTACCGTCGACGTGAATGGTTACCACGTCGGAGTTTGCGAGCAATTTGTCCATGGTGGAATATTTGCGCGCGTTGCCCAACGCTGGCCGTTCCGCAAGGTCAAAGAATCCCACTTTCATTCCCATTGCTTCGGCAAGGCTGCCGACCTGCTGGCCGATGTTGCCATAGCCTATAATTCCCAGCCTTTTGCCGCGTACCTCATGGGCATCCTTCGCCCTTTTGTCCCAAATTCCTTCGTGTGTTTGCCGGTTCTTGATCAGCAGCTGGCGGAGCAGTATGCCGATGTAGAACATACAAAGCTCGGTAACGCTTCGGCCGTTGCTGTATCGGTCGTGGAATGTGACGCAGCCATTGTTTTCACAGGCTTGCAAGTCGATTTTATCCGTGCCGATGCAATACGCGGCCACAACCAGCCGCGGATGATGGCGGAAAACCTCCTCGGTAACCTGCGTTCCAGAGCGGACTCCTATGACATCCGCTTTATATTTCGCGAGCTCTCCGGGTGCGAGAGCGTGACGGATCTCTACGACCTCGTGTCCAGCCTTTTGGAACATTTGCCGGGCAACACGATCAATGTCTTCTAACAGAAGAATTCTCACTATTATTTCCTCCATGGAAATTTCGAGCTGGCCATAAACAAAAACCTCGGCTGCTCGCCGAGGTAATTTTTGTAAAATCAAAAATTAACCAAGCCAGCAGCCGAGGTTGGTAGAGGAGGAAGAAAAATTAACCAAAAAATGTAAGCGGGACTTGATCATAAATTAAGTGTAGCAAATTTATTTACAATGTCAAATTCGGGTCGGCTTTAATGTTTTTGTAAGATCTGGGCCGGTAGCCGTTATGCAGCATAAAGCAGGCGGCCAGGCCTATCATTTCGGCGTTGTCCGTGGTTAGATGCCGGGGAGGGGCGAAGAAATTGACATTTGACTTTTGACATTTGGCCTTTAACTCCTTGCGAAGCAACTGGTTGGCGGAAACGCCGCCGGACAGGGATATTGATTGCGCTTTGAATTCTTTAGCGGCGCGCAGGGTTTTGGATACCAGCACGTCAACCGCGGCCTGCTGGAAGCTGGCGCAAATGTCTGTTTTAGGGCTAAGGGCTAAGGGTTTAGGGCTAAGTGACTGCACATAATACAGCACCGCGGTTTTTAAACCGGAAAAAGAAAAATTATAATTTTTCGCGTTTATCATCGGTCGCGGAAAATTAATGGCTAAAGGATTTCCTTTTTCCGCCAGTTTGCTTACTTCCGGCCCGCCCGGATAGGGCAGGCCTAAAAGTTTGGCCACTTTATCAAACGCTTCGCCGGCCGCGTCGTCCACGGTTTGGCCAATAATTTTATAATCGCGGATATTTTTTTGCAACACCAGCATAGTGTGGCCGCCGGAAACTATCAGGGATATTATCGGAAATAAATTAGCGTTTAGCGGATAGCGTTTAGCGTTTAGCCGACCAAACGGCGAATACAAGTGGCCGAGCATATGGTTAACCGGGATAATGGGTTTATTGAGCGCGAAAGACAGGCCTTTGGCAAACTCCACGCCCACAATCAGCGAGGGAACTAAGCCGGGTCCGGCCGTTACGGCAATATAATCAACGTCGTTAATCGTTAACTGTGCATCGTTAATCGTTTTTTCTGCCACCGACCGGATATATTTAACATGCGCCCGCGCGGCCGCTTCCGGCACCACGCCGCCGAATGATTTATGAATGGAGATTTGGGATTTAACGATTGAAGACAGGGTTTTTATTCTTGGCCAATGTTTATTGTTGCGCAAGCTTAAAACAGCCGCGGCCGTTTCGTCGCAGCTGGTTTCAATAGCTAAAATAATTTTACCCGGCGCTTGTTGCATCAAAGCATTATATCAGAGCCTGAGCAGGTTTTCCACCTCAGCCTGCAGGCCGTCAAAAGTAGTATAGGCATGGCCGTAAAAGCCGAATTTCCTGGCGGCGTCCACGGCATCGGGATCGTCATCCACGGCCAGCACTTGCCGGCTGTTGCCCATGTTAAAATTGTAAACCGCCTGCCAAAATTCCCGCTGGGTCTTTAAAAACCCGACACGGTAGGAAGGGAAAAAATCATCAAAAATAGTGCTTAAGGCCAAATGGTAATAAAGATATTCCGAGCGGTATTTTTCCTGGTTGGCGGCCAAAAAGCAGCGGATGCCCCGGGCACGCAGCCCCCTTATGTAATCCACCAGTTGTCTGTCGGCTGAATTTTCGTTGGCAAACCAGTACGCGAGCAGTTCGTCCGCGGATTTTGTCCATCCCCAGGCCGGCAGATATTTTTGCAGTTCCTGCTTTAAGTCCGCCCGCCCGAGTTTGCAATGCAAAAACTCGCCTTCAAAAAACGGCTTGATTTTTTGGGACGGCACGTCAAATTCCTTGGCAAATTTGTCCGTAAATCTTTGCCTACTTAAGATCACCACCCCGTCGCAGTCAAAAAATATGGTTTTGAGCATAAACAGTCCTTACACGGTAATTATAACAGGTTTAGCCACCCCGGGAAAACCCTTGAAAAAATCAGACATTTATGTTAAAATATCAAAAGTTCCGACAACTTGAAACTTTATACTTTCAACTTATGACTTATACGGCGCTATCGTCTAACGGTTAGGACATCAGCTTTTCAAGCTGAGAATCAGGGTCCGACTCCCTGTAGCGCTACCACTCGACTCGCTTTGACTGACGTCAAAGCTCGCTCGTGGTTTCGGTTCTGCTGGAGCCTCAACCCATCCACCAACTTCGAAGCGAGTCGAGTGTTTCGAGTGAGGAGCGAAGAGACGAGTCGAGAAACTAATATGTTTTACTTCTACATCTTTCGTTGCTCTGACGGAACTTTATACTGCGGCAGTACTAACGAACTTTCTCAAAGAGAAAGCCGACATAATACCGGTCGAGGAGCACGATACACTGAAGTCCACGGTGGCAGGGCAATTGTCTATTTCGAGAATTTTAATACTTTAACCGAAGCAATACGCCGGGAAACCCAAGTCAAGAAATGGTCACGTATTAAGAAAGAAAATTTAATCAACAGAATAAAACCTTAGGCCGCCCTTTTTCGGGCGGTTTTGGATTTTTTAAGCAGGCAGGTAAAGAATTTTATGTTTTATATATAGCTAAATTGCTGTATAATATAAAAAACATTAGCATTGTATTATGCCAGAATTTGACCGAAGAGATTTTCTAAAAATTTTAGCCGCGGGATCTGACGTTTTTGGCCCAGAATTAAGCGCCCAAGAATCAGGATCCCAAAATTATTCTTCCTATATTGAAGAGTATTCGGCTCATTACCTACGAACCCTTGAGCTTGAAAGTCGGCCGGAAATATCACCTCGAGTCCAAGAACTTATTAGCTTATTTGTTAATTGGCAAAACGACTACTTTGAAAGGTATCTTAATACAGATGCACCCCGACAAAAAATTCTTGCTTTTAAAAAGAAGCTTTTTGATTCTATAAAAAAATATATGCCAACACTTGGGGAATTTTCACCTGAAAACTATGATCGGATGTTTGCTTACGAAATGCCAAAGTTTTTAGGTGATAACGGTGTTTATGCCGGTGTCCTTCATGTGGATTGGCAACCGAACGATAAAAATTTAAAACGATATAATGATAATATTGTTAACTTTTTTAGAATTAAAAGTGTCAGCCACAAAAGGGTAAATTATTGGGGGGAAGATTTAGATATTCCGGTTGTAGAGATTGACGAAAATTTATTAGGCAAAGCCCCTGTCCCCCCAGAAAAAGAGCCGGTATTTACCGATGGAGGCAACGCCATATATTTTTCCGGTATATTTGAGAAGAGGTTGGCAGAATCTCGCGAAGCTGACAGTTCTACAAAAGATTTATCTAATTATTCAGATGAGTTTATCTTCAACGCCATAAAACAAAATTCCTCCGGACCCGAAGCCAAGATTGCCGCAAGCGTGGCGTTCGCGAAGTGTAAATCAAAAATAAAAAATCAGGATGTGAGCGCGGATAGAATTGAGCAGAGCGCAATTACGCATGAATCAGGCCATATTTATGCTTTAAAGAACGGGTTGAATTTACAGCCAAATATTGCAGACAAAAAAGACCCCGCAAGCATTACAAACTTTAGAATAAAAGCCAGTTTCCGTTCGGAAGCGGTAGCCATGCTCACTGAGTTGAGGTATTCAGAGTTTAGGGCCAGCGCTTTATCCAACCTTTTATCAGAGATGTTGGTTCAAAATACCGCCTCTGACGCAAGCGATAAGCATACCTTGGCTTACGAATGGGTTTTAGAAAAGATGGTAAGTTTGGTATTAGTTAAACCGGAAAGTTACGGCATGAAAATTGATCGGAATAGTAATATTTCACCGGAGAGTCAAATAATTATGCAGATGGCGGATTTAATAGATAGGCCTACCCAATTAAATTCGTTGGCGGAGCAAGTATTTACAATTTTCAAGAAAGAAATAGATTACACCATGAAACTGCCAACCACCCATTTATTCCGCGAGCCGGTAAAGTACGAACGGCTGGCTAAAGATATTGCGCCTTATGCAATAGGAACGGGGGCAGTTGGAGCGGGCGCTTATTGGTACAGGAGACATAGTGCCAGACGAAAGCTGGTTAAGATGGAAGCATTTTTGGAAAATAATTTAAAAGGCAAGACCGGCGATAAGAGAGAGCTAATTGATAGCTTACAATTAGGAATAGGCCCTAAAGAACTTAATGAAAGCAGAAGGAACCTGGCGTTAGCTAAATTGGAAAGACAGAGCCAGGCAAATCCTAGAATTAAGTCTTTGGTAGATGAAATAAAAAGAATTTTAAAAATACAATAAATGAGTTTTCTGCCTGCCTTAACTTGGTTTGCCAACAAAAAAATTCCCACCGGCGTGGGAATTTTTTGATTTTATGAAAGGTGCTATAATGACAGCGTGGCTAACAAAAAACAAAATTTTGACGGCATAAAAAATTCGGCGGCGCGTTGCGCGAAACTGGTAAGGATCAAGCGAAATGAACCGCCGATACCGGCAAGTAAATTGGTGATGGACGGCATTAGGCTGATGAAGAGGCCCAAGCGGGGGGTGCCGGTCAGCGTGCATATTGCCCAAACTTTTAACGTCCCGTTCCGGTCGGATCCGGTTTTTAGACGCGGATTTAATTTTTCCGGAATTTACAGGCGTATTCCCCAGTTGGCGCCGCTGGTTTTAGCCCTGATATTGGCTTTTGGCGGCGGGATGTGGTATGCCTTAAGGACGCCGCAGAGCGCGGCCGAAAATCTGCAGCCCGCGCCGCAGGTTGAATCCGCCGAAGTTTCCGCGCCTATTGTTATGGGCAATGTGCCGGCCAGTTCCGACCCGGCCGTTTCCAATGATATGTTGTTCAATACGCCGCTGGCCATGCTGAAAGATTATTTAGCCAGTTCCGCCGCCCAAGATCAGATGGCTGACCGCAAGGCCAAGCTGCATCAATTTCTGAAAGATAAAAATTCCCCCCTGGAGCCTGAAGCCGACTTCATTGCCGAGCAGGAACATTGGAAATTGATTTTGGCGATTTCCTTTGCCGAGAGCACTTTGGGCGAACACTGCCAGTGGAAAAATTGCAGTGGCATCGGCGGCAGCCAGTTGCGCGCCTATAAGTCTTTTGATAACTGGATTTTGGATTTTGACCGTCTGCTGGAAAACCGGTATAAGGACAAAACCCTGGAGCAAATGTGCGGCGTTTACGTCCAACCCTGCACTTCCAACTGGCTGATGGCGACCAAGCAGATATTGACGGCGCTGGACCAAGCGAACATCGAGTAATAATTTAAAAATAGAAAAATATAAAAATTGACAAATCATTATTTATTGTATAGCTGTCATCCCGAGCAGTAGCATCCGAGTGAGAGATCCCTCGTCAGACTCGGGACGACATAAATGTCGTTTTTAAATCTTTAAATTTTAATAAAATGACTCATAAAAAAAAGTACCATTTAATTTTAATAGCGGCAGTTTTCATCGCGGCGGGATTTTTAACTGTTAACTCCGGCATCGCGCAAAAAATTAATCTTAATCCCATTAAGCCTGCGGCAAACCAGCCGCTGACCGACGAACAGCAGGGGATTTTGGCGGTGCGGACGGTTAAGGCCTCGGTCGTGGACATTTTGGGAGTCAGTACGTCTACGGCTGTTAATTTGGACGACAGCGCGCCGACTATCCAGTCCCAGCCCCAGGGGGACAAAGGCACCGGGTTTGTCATTAACGCTGACGGTTTGATTGTGACCAATAACCATGTGGTGGAAGACCCGGGTTTGCAATATACCGTAATGTTTAACGACGGCAGCGAATATCCGGCTAAAATTTTGGGTCATGACAAATATGACGACGTGGCTTTGCTGAAAATTGATGCCAGTAATTTACCCGTGGCCAAGCTCGGCGATTCGGGGAGTTTGGAAACCGGCCAGAGCGTGTTTGCCATAGGCAATACTTTGGGACGATACCAAAATACCGTGACCCGCGGCGTGGTTTCCGGCCTCGGGCGCAGCGTGGACTCTGCCGACACCAGCTCAGGACCCCAGCCGCGCATGGAGGGTTTAATCCAAACCGACGCGGCGATTAATCCGGGCAACAGCGGCGGGCCGCTGATAAATTTGGCCGGTGAAGTCGTGGGCATGAATACTTTAATTGATACCGAAGGCGAGGCTTTGGGTTTTGCCATCCCCATAAATACTATTAAAGACGTAGTTCATCAGCTGCAGACTTTTGGCAAGGCCTCGCGTCCTTATTTGGGGGTACAATTTATCACTTTGAGCCAATTCGTAATTCCGCCGTCTTCGGTTAAGGTTTCGCAGGGGGCGTACGTATCATCAGTCGCGGCCGGCAGTCCCGCTGACGCTGCGGGGCTTAAAGCCGGGGATGTTATCGTGGCGGTTAACGGGCAAAAACTTAACGCGCTTAACGAGTTGGACACTGCTTTGGCGCAGTATTCCGCGGGGCAGCAGATTTTGCTGACTTATATCAGGGATGGCCAAAGTTATGACGCCGTGGTGATTTTGGGGGAGTTTCAGTAATTCTCTTCTACGGAGTATGGATGGAATACGGAACTACGGATCCGTATATCCGTAATCTATCCGTACTCCGTAGACGTTTTAAAAAGCACCCGAAATCCGCAATTGGATTTGGGTGCTCTTTGATCAGGAAACTTCTGACAGGCAGAAAGTCTCCCGCTAGGAGACTACTCTGTCCCGACTTCTGTTCCCGATCGGGTGGCCAGTATGACTGCTAACAACAGCAGCGCGGCCACCAGGTGGACGAGTGAGGTTTGCTCTACCATCTTAAGCAGCTCCGAACATTGGGCTGCTATGAGAGCTAAACCTATCGCCCTTGGCAGGAATTTAACGGGAGGCACTCGCTTTTTCAGCTTTGCCTTCAGTTGTGTGGTGTCAAACTTGGCGCCAAACAACATTACCGTTGCCAGTCCTACCAATAGGAACAAGGTCGGGGACATAAAGTCTCCTTTCTTTTTCCTCCTTATTGATCTTTGTCTTCCGGATATGGGCCTCGACTTGGCCCGCCACGTCTTGTGTGGACCGCTTCCGGAGGACCGGCCATTATAATGATATTTAAGGAGTTTGTCAAGTCCTTGACGGTTCTGGTACAATATAGATGTAGATAATTTCTAATTATTCTAATTGCTCTAATTAACCTAAATAAGCACCAATGCCTTAATTGGGAATTGGATATTGGGTATTATTTAGAATAATTAGTATAATTAGGTAAATTAGAAATTTTTATTGTAATAATTATGACCAACCAAAATATTTATAACACTATAATAATCGGTTCCGGTCCCGCCGGCCTGACCGCGGCTTTGTACGCGGCGCGTGCGGAATTAAAACCATTGGTAATCGCGGGACTTAAACCCGGCGGGCAGCTAATGGACACCACGGAAGTGGAAAATTTTCCCGGCTTCCCCGAAGCGAATACTCGGGCCCGACTTGATGGAAAATATGATGAAGCAGGTTAAAAGGTTCGGCACGGAAATTTTGCAGGAAAATGTGGAGTCCGCCGACTTTAAGCAAAACCCTTTTGTCATCAAGACCGAAAAAGGGGAGTATCGGGCTAAGACTGTGATAATTGCCACGGGCGCGGATGCCAATTGGTTGAATTTGCCGAGCGAACAGAAATTGCGGGGGCACGGTGTCTCTGCTTGTGCTACATGCGACGGATTCTTCTATCGCGGAAAAGATTTAGTGGTTGCCGGCGGGGGAGACAGCGCCATGGAGGAAGCTACGTTTTTGACAAGATTCGCGACCAGCGTTACCATCGTGCACCGCCGTCCGGAATTCCGCGCGTCAAAAATTATGCTTAAGCGGGCGCAGGACAACCACAAAATAAAATTTGTGGCGGACGCCGCCATACTTGAGGTGCTCGGCGACAACAGTGTTACGGGCGTAAAAATCAAGCACAATCAAAGCGGCGAGGAAGAAGTGATTCCCGTCCAAGGGTTGTTTGTGGCCATTGGACACACGCCCGCGGCCAAAATTTTTGCCGCGGCCGGAATTGAAACTGACGTCAAAGGATATATAGTAGTCAAGAATTACACCCGCACCAACGTTGAAGGCGTGTTTGTGGCCGGCGACGTCAATGACCCGCGCTACCGCCAGGCCGTCTCCGCCGCCGGCATGGGCTGCATGGCCGCATTGGACGTGGAAAAGTATCTTGCTGATGAAGAAAGTAAGGCATAAGTGGAGCTATGGATTTTTCTTGGTTAAGGATAGGAAAAATTATATCAGTTATTCTAATTATCGCTGCGATCGTTGCCGGTATTTATTTTTTTGCTAATTGGCGGCCGGTTAAAATCGCCTGGGCAGATTTAATTCACAACCGCCGCGAAACTTTTTTGGACTGCGAAGAACTGCCGTTCTATCCCCAGGTGGATAAAGCTTTCAGTCAACATCAAGGCATTGTCAATAAGGTGAAGGCGGTTTCCGGCGTAATGGGATTTGCGCCCGAAGAATTGAAATGCAAGATTTTTGACGGTGGTACGGAATTTATCAAGGGCGACGTGGTATTAACGTACAACAGCCGCGCGGCCAAAACTGAGACGGAAAAAATTTTGGGCAAGGATTTTTTTGGAATAGCTTACCGCGGAGAGCCTATAAAGTAATTAAGGGTTGATTAGTTGATGGGCATCTTCGAAATTCCACAAACTCCGACTAATAATTATCGACCAATGATAAATATCGGTCGAGGATAGAACAACCACGAAGATGCCCATCAAGAAAAACGCAATAAGAATCAGCGGCAGGGTAACCAAGGGACAACAATACGGCAGGATTTTAGGTTTTCCCACGGCGAATATCGATCGTCGGCAATTCATCAGGGACAAAATGAAGACCAAATTAGGTGTCTACGGGGGAGTTGCTGAGATTGTAGGGGCGGCCATTGGCCGCCCGAATCGAAGGCTTCGCGCCGCTATTGTCATCGGACCAATTGATAAAACCGGCCTGCCGAAAATTGAAGCCCACCTGATAAATTTTAAAGGCGATTTGTACGGTAAAAAAATTGTCATCAGCCTGGAGAAATATATAAGGACGTTTAAAAAATTTAAATCCGAAGCCGAGCTAAAGAGGCAAATCAGAAAAGACATTAAATCAGTTAAAACGTTATGATGGACAAAAAAAAATCCGGGCCGCTGATTGTTTTTTTATCCTCCCTGCTGTGGGCCGGGGACGCGCCGTTCCGCGAGCCGCTACTGCTGGGCGGATTGAGCGTGCCGTTCGTGGGTTTTTTGGAGCATTTGATTAACAGTATTGTTTGTTTGCCCGGACTAATTGCCAAGCGTGCGGGTTTTAAAAAATTGACCTTAAAACAATGGGCCGCGCTGTTTTATATCGGCGCCGGGGCTTCGGCTTTGGGCGCGATCTTGTACGTGCAGGCCGCGGTGGCTATGAATTATAATTTTACCGTAGCCGCGCTTTTGCAAAAACTCCAGCCGTTGTTCGCAATAAGCTTGGCCGTGATATTTTTAAAAGAGAAGCTTTCTCCGAAATTTTGGCTGTTTGCGGCTCCGGCTTTAATTGGCGCCTATTTGGTAACATTCGGTTGGGCCGGACCGGCCGGGCTATGGACCAGCGCCGGCCATTTGCATCTGCTTGGCCCGGCTTTGGCCGTGGGCGCCGCGATTTTGTGGGCCGGCGGCACCGTGGTCGGGCGCTCTTTGATGTCAGATGTTGATTTGCAGTTGGTTAATGGTATGCGCTTTGTTTTTGGCCTGCTGTTTTTAACGGTTTACGTAGCCGTGGGCTACCATTTCCAATTTCATCAGATGACGCCATTTTTTTGGCGTAACGTAATTATTATTGCCCTGGTCACCGGCTTTTTCTCCCTGCTGCTCTACTATTACGGTTTGCGCAATACTAAAGCCTCGGTGGCCACGCTGATGGAGCTCGGCTATCCTTTGGCCTTAACGGTTGTCAACTGGAAATTTTTAGGCATTACCCTGTCGGCTTGGCAGATTGTCGGAGCTTTGATATTATTAGGGTCAGTAACACTATTGGTTTTATCATCAGCTAAAGAAAATCAGGCTGATGAATTAGGAAGCAGGAATTAGGAATTATGGGTTTTTGTCCCCATTCATAATTCATAATTCATAATTCTTAATTCAAAAAAAATGAATAATCCTTTTGACAGCGCAAAAAAGCAGCTTGAGCAGGCGGCGCAGATTGCCGGCTTTGACAAGAATAAAATTGAGCAGTTAAAAGTTCCCGACCGGTACGTGGAAGTTTCCATTCCGGTAATGATGGACAACGGCAGGCAGAAAATTTTTACGGGTTTTCGGAGCCAGCACAACAACAATCGCGGGCCTTACAAGGGCGGTATCCGCTATCATCAAGATGTAAACCTTGACGAAGTGCGGGCGCTGAGTTTTTGGATGAGCTTTAAAAACGCGGTGGTTAACGTGCCGTTTGGCGGCGGCAAAGGCGGAATTATCGTTAACCCCAAAGAACTGTCCGAAACGGAACTGGAAAAAATGTCGCGCGGCTGGGTGCAAAAAATGTGGCGACTGCTCGGCCCGGAAGTGGATGTGCCCGCTCCCGACGTCAATACCAACGGCCAGATTATGACCTGGATGACCGAGGAATACCAAAAAATGTCCGGCAGTAAGTCGCTGGCGACTTTTACGGGCAAACCAATTGGCAAAGGCGGGAGCCAAGGCCGTGAAGAGGCTACGGGCTTTGGCGGCTATTGGGTGTTTGAAAGTTTCGTTGAATCAAAAATTATGGACGTGCCTAAGGGCGCGAGAATCGCGGTCCAGGGTTTTGGCAACGTGGCCACGTTTTTCGCCAAAAAAGCTTTTGAAGCTGGGTACAAAATTGTCGCGCTGTCGGATTCTAAGGGTGGCATTTACAATGCGGAAGGTTTGGATATGGATAAAGTTTTCGCGCACAAAAAATCCACGGGCGGCCTTAAGGACTTTATCGGTTCAAAGAATATCAGTAACGAACAATTGTTGGAGCTGGAGGCCGATGTCCTGGTTCCGGCCGCTTTGGAAAACGTTTTAACCGAAAAAAATGCCGGCAAAATCAAGGCAAAATTAATCGTGGAAATGGCTAATGGTCCGACCACACCGGAAGCCGACGAAGTTTTTGCCAAAAAAGGCGTCACGGTAATTCCGGACATTTTAGCCAACAGCGGCGGCGTTTGTACTTCTTATTATGAGTGGTATCAGAATATGCATGATGAGTCCTGGGACAAGGCCCAGGTTTTGGGAAAATTGGAAAAGCAGATTAAGCAAGCTTTTACCGATGTGTTAGAGGTCAAAGAAAAATATAAAACCACCTTCCGCAACGCGGCCTACATTTTGGCCACCAAGCGGATATTGGACGCGGGTGAGAAATAGTCGCTGATATGACGCTGAGTGGGGGCCTATTCATCGGCAAAAATAAACTTGAGATGTAGCGCAGGCCCTCGGCCTGCCATCGTAGGGGACGGTTTTAAACCGTCCCTTTTTTGATGGTTTTAGTGTATTTTTTTATTTTGCCGAAAAGGTGTAGAATCAAATAAAGAAGGGAATTTCGGATTAAGTAGTCGATTATTTAATCCAAAAATCAGGAGGGGAAAGCCTGATTTTTTGTTGTATTTAAGACGAAAAACGGTCAAAATTTAACCTTGACAAACATCAAAAAACCGCTTAAAATAGAGAACCTAAGAATTAATCCTCATCCCTATGAAATATTTGAAGGTTTTAGCCATTGTTGGAGCCTTAAGTGTATTCGGTTTGGCCCCGAGCGCCTCGGCTTATTATCCGACTCTGTCCGTTAATAACAACGGCGGCAATTCAATACTCACCGTGAGCAATGCCGCTCCTAATTCTTCCGTTCAGCTAAGCTATACGCCATCGGGCAGCAGTCTGGCGACCACGGTGAGCAATTTTGGCTATACCGATGGCAGCGGCAACTTTACCACCAATGTCAGCAGCAGTTCATACGGCCTTTCCGGCGCGTCGCAGATTTATGTTACCGTGGGAGGACAGCAATCCAATACAGTCTCGGGCAGCGGATCGGGTCCTGTCATCGGCGGCTGCGGCTACTACGGCTGTAGCGTGGGCGGATTGACTTTGAGCCAGTCCAGTTTGTCTTTGTCCGTGGGTCAAAGCGCCGCGGTGACCGCGACTTATCCCGTTTATGGATACAGCAACACTATTTATGTTTCCAGTAACTCCAATTCCGCGGTTGCCAGCGCTTCGGTTTCCGGGAGTCAGGTCAATATTTACGGTTTGGCTTCGGGCAGCACTACGATTTCTATTTGCGCCAGCGGCAGCGCCTGCGGTACGGTGTATGTGACGGTTTCCGGCAGCGGTGGCGGCTGCGGGCTTTACGGCTGTTCAGTCGGCGGCTTGACCTTAAGCCAAACCAGCGTGAGTTTGAACGTTGGGCAGACTTCTTATGTGACGGCTTCAATGCCGATTTACAATCCGAGTTTTTATGTTTCCAGCAACAGCAATAGCGGCGCGGTTTCGGCCAGCATTTCCGGTAGCCAGATTAGTTTATATGGTTTGGCTTCAGGCAGCAGCACGGTTACAATTTGTACGTCCGGCGGCAGCACCTGCGGCTCGGTTTATGTTACGGTCTCCGGCAGCGGTAGCGGCTGCGGGATTTACGGCTGCAGCGTGGGCGGTTTAACCTTAAGCCAGACCAGCGTGAGCCTGAATGTTGGCCAAACCACTACCGTTACCGCTTCCATGCCGATTTATAATCCGAGTTTTTATGTTTCCAGCAACAGCAACAGCGGCGCGGTCTCGGCCAACGTTTCGGGCAGCCAAGTCAGCTTATACGGTCTAGCGGCCGGCTCCAGCACGGTTACAATTTGTACGTCCGGCGGCAGTACTTGCGGCACGGTGTACGTTACAGTCAGCGGCGTTTTGGGCACCAATACCAACCTGTGGTTCAGCCCGGGAAACCCGAGCCTTTACGTGGGACAAAGCCTGGCCGTGTCCATTAACAGTAGCTCTTACAATAATTATGGCAGCACCGCCGCACAGTATTATAATATCTCTTCCAACAGCAATTCCGGCGCGGTTTCGGCCAGCATTTCCGGCACGGTGTTAAACCTTTACGCCAATCAAAGCGGTACAAGCAACATTACCGTTTGCAGCAGCTCTTTGGGATTTTGCGGGACATTGACCGCGACCGTGGGCGGTGGAGGAGTTAGCGGCAATCTGTCTTTGAGCCAGACCAACATTAGCCTGACGCTCGGCCAAAATACCACGGTTACCGCTTACAATTCCTACGGCAGCACGGTTTATGTATCCAACAACACCAATCCTTCGGCCGTGTCCACGTCCATTAGCGGCAATGTGGTGTATTTGAATTCCGTGGCAGCCGGCAGCAGCACCATTACGATTTGCGCCAGCGGCTATAGCGGCAATTGCGGCACGGTTTACGTTACGGTAAACGGCGGCGGGGGCGGTACTTTGAGTTTCAGCCCAAGTAACCCCACGCTTTACGCCGGCCAAAGCCTGAGCGTATCCGTGTATAATAATTTTGCCGCTTACGGTTTGTTTATTTCCGCCAATACCAGTCCCAATGTGGTTTCGGCCAGCATTTCCGGAAATACCCTGACGCTTTATGCCAACAGCTCTGGCACATCCAATATTACCGTTTGCACCAGCGGCAGTGCCCAGTGTGGCACTTTGTATGTGACGGTGTCCGGGTCCGGCGGATACAATTATGGCAGCAACATCTTTTTTACCCCATCCAGTTTGAATTTGACAATTGGTCAAAGTAACAATGTAACGGTAACCGGCCCGTACAGCTATAATTTTTCCATTTCCGGAAATTCCGCGCCGACCGTGGCTTCGGCCGTAATGCAGGGCAACGTCTTGACTGTTACCGGCACCAACTCCGGCTATACGACTTTTAACATTTGCCAAAACGGCGTCAGCCAGTGCGGTAGTTTGGGCGTGACGGTTAACAATGGCTACGGCTATAATGGCGGTTACAATTACGGCAACGGCACGTTGTCCTTAAGCCAGACCAGCGTCAGCTTAAGCGCCGGCCAAACGGCTTACGTTACCGCTTACAACGGTAGCGGATACGGTTTGAGCGTTTCCAGTAACAGCAATGTCAATGTGGTTTCGGCCTCGGTTTCCGGCAGCCAGATTGTTTTGTTAGGGTTGGCTTCGGGCAACAGCACGGTGGTGATTTGCCAAAGCGGCTCGAACTATGGCGGCAGTAACGGCTGCGCCAACGTTTATGTCACGGTCGGAACCAATGGCAATCTGACTTATCCTTCCGGCAGCGGCAGCAGCGTGCTCGGCGTTTCCATTTATGCCAATGGCCAGCTGATCTCGGAAAACGGCACGGTGTACATTGTTTACCAAAACACCAAAACCGGGTTTGTTTCGGCTGCCGTATTCCGCGCTTTGGGTTTTAAGTTCGGGAACGTGGCGGAAGTCGGCAGCAGCGGCCTGGCCGATTCCGGATACACCGTGCGCACAGCCGCGGCTTCGCATCCGTGGGGCAGTTGGATAAAAAGCGGGCAGACAGTCTATTTTGTGCACGACAGCGGGCTGATTCCGGTGCCGAATATGAACACGTTTGCCAGCAACGGCGGCCAAGCCGCCTGGATAGTGCCGGCCAACCATTACGATTTTTCCCTACCCATAATGTCGCCCATGACAGTTGGCGACTCGCGCTTGCAATAAAAAAACAGATTGACACGGATCAAGGTAAACGGATAAACACGGATTTTTAAAACCCCTCCAAGTTGGAGGGGTTTTTGGTTTTCGGAAAGTTCCGTTATTGACAATCATTCCTTAGAACACTAATATAATGTGAGAAAAGCGCAGTTTCCGCGCTTTTAAGACGCGGCAATTATAAGGGGGTGGAAATGGAGTTAAGAGACTACGAAGGAGATATGAATAGCGTTAGTAACCGCAAGGCCGGCGGTGAGAGCGAGACCCTGACCGAGGGCCAGATTCTGCGGGAAGCCGTATGGCTGATTTCACAAAACAATTATCTGCCTCGGGAAGCCAAGCGGAGTTTCGCCCGGCAGATGAAGAAAAGAGCTGTTTTTTCGGGGGCGTCCGTAGATGTTTTTGATGCTTCTGGGGTTCTGCTAAAAACTGCCAAAGGAACGGGTATTTCCAGATCTTCGGTCTACCGTTGTTTGCGCAGGGTACATGAAGTTTGTGTACCTGATGAAGAGCAGGGGCGGATTCTGGAAGGGGTTAAACGGCTGATAGCGGACAACGGGTACCTGACTCCGAAAGCCAAAAATAGATTCGTACGGCAGATGGAGCAAGGGCCCAGATACTTGACGCCGCACAGAAAGCTTTTGGCGGCGGCCAGAAACGCAGGGATTTCCAACACAGTCATCTATCATTGCCTAGAGAAAGTTAAAAAGGCGGATGGCGGGAAAAACGAACAAGTACAAGTTGTTGTGTTTGACGAAACGCAGATGAAAATACGGGAGTTGGTCAAACAGACGATAAAGAACAAAGCTCGTTTGGCCACGCAAGTCAAGCAGGAGTTCATCCGGCAGATAGAACTAGGCGCCAAGATTTTTACGGCAGCCAAGAAAGCAGGTATTCCTAAAAGTTCTGTCCAGAACTATCTGCGAAAGGCTAAAGAGTTGGCCGCGGCTGGACCCGAGGCCGACTCCAAGAGGAGAATCCAGATTGCTACGCAAGAGCGGATTCGTGAGGAGGCCAAACGGTTGATTGTAGCAAACAAGCGTCTGGCTTCGCGCGTTCAGCAGGAATTCGTCCGTAAGATTGAGCAAGGAAGCACGGCTAGGGAGGCGGCCAGAGTAGCAGGGGTTTCCCATGGTTGCATCAACCGTTCCCTGCTAAAGGCTAGAGGGTTGGTGGCAGCGGCCGCGGCGCGGTAGCTAACTTTGCGGCATCCGTGAGGGTGCCAAACAAATTACAACTGAAAATGGAGGTTGGAATAGTGAAGAGACTCGTACTGGTTGGTTTGATTGGTATGCTCCTCCCGTTGTTGGGGGACTCACCCACAGATCCGCCGTTCGGTAATTTGTGGACATTCCAGTATTCGACTTTTCTGACGTATACCGTCACTCTGCTAACGGCAGATGTGGATGCTGGCGCAAGTGTCGCCTGCCAGACGGTTGCGCGAGCCGACGCGAAGGTCACGACCTGTCTGATTTCAGGCGGGACGATGGCCACCACGCCGCAAGGACAGATTGATGGTTGGCCCGTAGGAACCTACGGGTTTATCAACATGTTGGTCCACCAAAACCGTTGCGATATCAACGGCGATGGGGTGGTTGACATAGGTGATTATCGGACGATGATCACCGTGATTTTGGGCACTGCCACGTGCCCGATGGCCAGTTGCGACATCAACCGCGACGGGTCGGTTGACATATCCGATCTGCGGTCGCTGGCAAACGCCATATCGCGCCGGGCGTCCTGTCCCCAATGAAGGCGCTTCGATCAGACTTCTCTACCGGCAAGACCTCACCACCAGAGGTCCTGCCGGTTTTTTTAATTGGCCGTTATACAATGGTTTCCCATAACAGTAAGCAGCAAAAAGGGAGTTGCATAAAAGGCCGTTTTGCTTTATTATTCAGATACTTTTGGTTGATGGCAGGCTTGTCTTTAAGCCAGGAATCGGTCAAAAGTCGCATATCTAAGATAAATAAAGGAGGGCCAAGTGAGAACCTTGGTCGTCGTTTTGTTATTGGCCGTTGCGCCAGAGTTTGGCCAGGTTGCTACCCTGACCCTGAGTCCCGGTGTCGGTACCACAAATTTGGTGTTCAGCTACAATTCCGCCAATTTCGCTGATGGCATTGCAGAAATGCAGTGGACGTTGACCCATCAGAAAGACTTTTTGGTCTCCGTGGCCGCCGGGCAGGCGGCCAAAGACGCAGGCAAAGAACTGTTGTGTTCGCCTGTCGCAGATGGCACGAAGTGCCTACTGATCGGGAAGGCCGGGAAGCGACGAGAAAACCATCAGAGATGGGGTGGTGGCCGAGGTATCGGTCGAATTTTCCAGAACTGCAATCGGCCTTACCAAAACCCTTGGAATTACGGCTCAGGGGAAAAATATCCCTGTTGCCGTCGGTACCTTGCCGACACGCCGGCCATGGTGGTATTGGCAGCGCGGCGGGCTACCAAAATGACCAGGAGGCGCAAGCTCCGCTTGCGCCCGCCCCTTTCTAAAGTAAATATCATTATAATTTAAGCATATGAACTTATCTTTTTTTCTCCGCAATAAAGGCAAACTTACCCTTTGTTTTATCTCGGGATTATTGGCGGGTTTTGTGATTAATCAAATCCACCAAAATTTTCCTTTAGCCCATGCCGACAGCACTGTCCAGCTGACTATGGATTCCGCTACTAACGTTGTGCCCGGAAGTTCCGTGGATTTGAATATTTACATTAATTCTTCCGGCGCCCCGCAGCAACCGGCTGGCGTGCAGTTTGCTTTAAATTATAATCCGGCGGATATAACGTCAATTTCCTGGAAAGCTGACGGCCAGGCGACCAAGGATGCCGGCGATTCAGCCAGCTGCGCGAGTTCCAGCGGTAGGCTCTTTTGCTTAATAGCCGGATTGAACAACAACACTATTGCCAACGGCACTTTGGGAACCGTGACGGTTACTTTATCAATCAGTACTTCCGCCGTTTCCATTCCTTTGCATTTTTCCGATGCGCGTTGGACGACCTTGGATGGAAAGTCAGATTCCATGACCGCAACGGACGTAAATTTGACCGTCAAACAATCGCAAAATAATATGCCGCCCACCGTGGCCATTGTTTCGCCGGCCAGCGGCGCCGCGGTTTCCGGCAGTTCGGCTACCATTACAGCAACGGCTGCGGCGCAGAGCGGCGCCACGATAGCTAATGTCGCGTTTTTTATTGACGGCAACACCGCGCTGGGTACGGCCAATGTTACGCCTTATGCCGTTTCCTGGAATACCACTGCCTTTGCCAACGGCAGCCACATTTTAACGGCTAAGGCCACGGATTCACTAGGGCAAATTGGGACTTCCAACGGGGTTAGCATCACTATTAACAACGCCGTCAGTAATCCGTTATCCTGCCAGCCGACTTCTTCCACTAACATTAATATCAACGGCAGCGTCAGCTTTTCCGCCACCGGCGGCCAAAGTCCTTATGCTTTGATTGCTTCCGGCGCTTCCAACATCAGCGGCCTGACCGCGACATACAACAACAGCGGCAGTTATTCGGTTTCCGTTAACGACAACGCCGGCCATTCAGCCAGTTGCGGCACGGTGACTGTCAGTCCCAACACTCCGGCGTGCACAGCTCCTTCGTCCGGCAACGTGATTGCGCCGGCCAACGTTGATCCCGGACAGGTATTTAACGTGAGCTGTGATTTTGGGGTAGCCAACGCGTTTATTCCCACACCAGGAGGCTGTAGCAGTTTTACCGGATTTTCGGGCACGGCCGCCAATTTTTCCTGCACCGCGCCCGGTTCGGGAAGCATAGTTATAATGTGCCAGATTCAAAATAAAGTCGGCTATACGAATGTATGCTCCACACCCACGGCGGTCAGTAACGCCATCAATGTTAGCGCTCCCACGACCTTTACCGCCACGGCATCGGCCACGGCCACCGTTAGCTGTCCAAACGGTTCCACGCAAACAGCCACAGCCCCTGCTACGGCCACAAGTAATGTCAGCCAACAGGATGCCCAGAGCAAAGCCCAAAACCAGGCGCAGATTAACGCCCAAAACCAGGCCCAGTCTCAATGTCCGGCGCCGGTTAATTTAACTTGCCAACCGACTTCTTCCACTAACATTAATGTCAACGGTAGCGTCAGCTTCCAAGGCAGCGGCGGCAACGGGAATTACAGCTTGAGCGCCCCCGGTGCCAATGTCAGCGGCCTGACCGCAACTTACGGCAACTCTGGCAGTTTCCAGGTAACTTTAAGTGACAACGCCGGCCATTCAGCCAGTTGCGGCACAGTAATGGTTAATGTCAACAATCAGGTATGCATGACTCCCTCATCTGGCATTGTGACCGCGCCGGCCAGGGTTGATTCGGGACAGGTTTTTTCCGTAAGCTGTGATTTTGGCGTGGCCAACGCGTTTATTCCCACGCCCGCAGGCTGTAACAGTTTTACCGGCTTTACGGGCACGGCCGCAAACTTTTCCTGCACCGCGCCAAATTCGGGAGCCGAAATTATCATGTGTCAGGTTCAAAATAAATCCGGTTACGCCAATGTCTGTTCCACGCCTACGGCAGCTAGCAATCCAATTTATGTTAATGCCAATAATCCCACGACCTTTACCGCCACGGTTACCCAAACGGCCACCGTTAGCTGTCCAAACGGCTCCACGCAAACAGCCACAGCGTCTGCTACGGCCACCAGCAATGTCAGCCAAGCTGATGCCCAGAGCAAAGCCCAGGCTCAGGCTCAAATTAACGCCCAAAACCAGGCCCAGTCTCAATGTCCGGCGCCGGTTAATTTAACTTGCCAACCAACTTCTTCTATTAACATTAATGTCAACGGCAGCGTCAGTTTTTCCGCCAACGGCGGCCAAAGCCCTTATACCTTGGTGGCTTCCGGCGCTTCCAACATCAGCGGCCTAACCGCGACTTACGGCAACTCTGGCAGTTTCCAGGTAACCTTAAACGACAACGCCGGCCATTCAGCCAGTTGTGGCACGGTGAATGTAAGCCAGCCAAATCCCACGACCTTTACCGCCATAGTCACCCAAACGGCTACGGTTAACTGTCCGGCCGGAGGCACGCAAACAGCCACAGCCTCTGCCACAGCCACCAGCAATGTCAGCCAAGCTGATGCCCAGAACAAAGCCCAAAATCAGGCTCAAATTAACGCCCAAAACCAGGCCCAGTCTCAATGTCCGGCAGTGGCGCAGACTGTGAGCTGCAGCGCCAGCCAGTCTTCGGTGAATGTGAATCAAGCCGTAATTTTTATGGCAATCGGCGGTAGCGGCAGCTATTCCTGGAGTGGCGGGGAAAATCCCGCCTCGGGCAGCGGAGCCAGTTTTAGCACCAGCTATTCAAGCTCAGGTGGCCGCTCTGTCACGGTTACCAGCGGCAGCCAGTCCGCGAGCTGCAGCGTTTATATTATACCGCAATCCACCGGAGGCAATCTTAATCCGATTAACAATAGTTTTAACAACACGACGATTAATACCTGCGTTAACAATTCGTGCAACAATTACAATTACTCGGGAACATACAATAACCTCGCGCCTAATATTGTAAATCCAACTTCGTTTGGAAATCCTTTGCCAAGCAATTTGGCTAATAATATTAATAATATGGTCAATCAGGCTATCGCCAATGCCGGCGTTTCGGGGAATTTTCAGGTTAATTTTGGCTATATTCCCCAAGGCCAATGGTTCCCGGCTCGGTAATTTTGGAGATTTTTAGTTATTTTGGTAAGATGTATAAAGGGTAATTGCTTGAGGACGGAAAAAATCAAAAAAATGTCAAATTTGGAGAGATTTTTATTTGTTTGTATAGCTTTCGCCGGAGGCTTGGTTTTTAGCTTTGGTTTTAACCATGCCGCGAAAGCGGATTATTATTCCACGCTGACGTTGGCTAGCGGCATTGCCACGCCGGGCGGCCCGGTGACGTTAGACCTTTCCCTTGACAATACCACTGCGTCGGATAGTCCGACCGACATCCAATGGGCGATATCGTTTAACTCCGCTGACGTGGCGTCTGTGTCCGAAACGCAGGGGCCGGTGGCCGCGGCCGCGGGAAAAGATATAAGCTGCAATATAAACGCAGGGGCCGGTTCGGTTTTTTGTCTTGAATCGGGGCTGAATGATAATCTGTTAGGCAATGGAGTGGTGGCCCACGTTATAATTACAATGGCCACAGACATTATCGCGACATCCGTTCCGTTGCATCTTAACAATCTGCGCGGCACCAGTTTGGATGCTAGTTCTTTGGTGATACTGGGAGTTGACGGCACTATTACGTTGAATCAGCCGCCGTTAGCGGTCATTACGTATTCCGATGCCGACGGTATTGTCAAAGCAGGGGATAGTTTAACCATCACCGCAACTTTCTCGCGGGCTTTAAGGGATTCTCCTGTCCCGCAAATCGCCATATCCGGCGCCAACACGGTCGCGGCCGCCAATATGGTCAAGACGTCTCCTACCGTATACTCATATACTTATGTGGTCGGCGCCGGCAATGGCGCCGCAATTGTTTCCATCCCCACCGGTACGGATTTGGATGGAGACCTTGTTAGGTCTGCCCCTTCTTCGGGCGCTACTTTTACCGTGGACAACACCGCTCCGACTTTGTCCACCGGTTCCCCGTCCGTCCCATCAACCAAGTCAGGGCCTGTGACCTACACTATCACGTATACAGGCGCTGGCACCGTAACTTTAGCAAACGCCAATGTTACTTTAAACAAGACGGGCACCGCTACCGGTACTGTCGCGGTTTCCGGCTCCGGTACTTCCAATCGTACTGTCACCATCTCTGGCATCACCGGCGACGGGACTTTGGGCATCAGCTTGGCTGCCGGTACCGCTTCGGATGCAGCCGGCAACACAGCCCTGGGCGCCGGCCCCTCTGCAACTTTTATTGTGGATAATACGGCGCCCACTATCCCTACCAATTTTTCCGCCATCGCGGTATCAAGCAGCCAAATCAATCTGTCCTGGACGGCTTCTACCGATACCGCGGGAGTGGCCGGCTATAATATATATCGGGGAGGATCAAAAATAGCCACGACCACCTCTGTTTCTTATTCCGATGCTAGCTTGTCCGCTTCAACAGCATATACTTACGCTGTGTCTGCTTACGACGGTGCGGGTAACGAATCCAGCCAATCATCACCCATTTCTGTCACTACCCAAACCGTCCCTTCCGGCGGTGGAGGCGGTGGTGGTGGAGGCGGTGGTGGTGGAGCTGGATCTTCAACCGGCAATACATCAGCAATCACTAATTTTGCCATACAGCCCGGCAACGGGCAGGCGCTGATTACCTGGGTTAATCCGCCCGCGTCTTCGGGCTGGACGGCAACCGTTATTGTTCGTAAAGCCGGCAACAGCGCTCCGGCCAGCGCCACAGACGGTGTCTTGGTTTACAGCGGAACAGGCCAATCTTTTCTTGATTCCGGTTTAACCAACAACACCGCTTACGCTTATGCAGTTTTTACGAAAAATAGTTCCGGCAATTTATCGCAGGCCGTAGCCGTAGGGTCAACCACGCCGACAGCCGGGGCTGTCCCTGTCGTCCCTGCCCCTTCAGGCGACGGCGGCCAATATATCAATATGTGCTTAATTAATGATGCCGGTACGTATTATCTTATCCAAGATAACGTGCGCCGCGGCATTACCAATCCCGGAATGCTCTTTTCTTTTGGCTATGAATTTAAGGATGCCGTACCGGCAACCGCCGCTTTTCGCGCTTTGCCGGCCGGATCTTTGCTTCTGCCGAATGACGGAGCTTTGGTGAAGTCGCCGGTTAATCCGACCGTGTCCCTTATTTCCGGCGGCACCAAGCACGGCTTTACCTCGGCCGGCGTGTTTTTGGGCTTGGGTTTTAAATTTTCTTCCGTACTGACGGTTACCGCCCCCGAATTAAATCAGGTGTCGCCAGGCGGCATAATTTCCAATCCCAAAGCCGCGCATATGTCCGGTTTGGACGTGAATTTTCGCGGTACGGTTTACTGGTATGACGGCTCGCTTTTGCACGGCTACCCGTCCGTGGCCGTTTATAATTCCTGGCACACGGATAACGATTTTTCCCGCGTAGTGCCGGCCAACGCGGCTGATGGCAATTTGCAAAAAGGCAGCCTGGTATCTTTACGCCAGATGTGCCAGTAATAATTTTTGTAATAGTATCTCGCAGCCGCAATAAATATCCGATTGAAAAATTTTAAACCCCTCTTCGCGGAGGGGTTTAAAATGTCTAAAAAAGTGAACTAAAGGACATTTTGTGTTGCCGGCTCGGAGCTACGGATATCGCTTATTATCTAGATACAATAAGCGCGAATTTTCTGGTTGAGTCAATGCTTTTTGTGGCATTATTCCAGTCGGCCGAGGCGTTTTCCAGGACAGAGAAGGGATATTCATTGCCGTCGCCGTTGTCTGTGCCCGGGTCGTTGACTATGAAAGTGTCGCCTTTAAAACCGCGCAGGACTATCATATGATAAGTTGGGCCGCCGTTTGCGTATTGCGCGCTTCCCAAAAGTTTAGCGTTTATGGGTAAAAGGATAGGATGGTTGTTTTCAAGCGCTGTTTTTAAATCGGTTTCCGTGAAATTCTGGATTTGCGTAATTTTTAGACCGAAAGCGCCTTGCGCCATTTGTGTGGTCGCGTCCACGCCCGTGTTGGCGTTATAGCCTAAATTGATTTGTTCCCAAGCTTTAAGATTATTTATCGCGTTTTGAGCCGCATCTGCGGGTAATTTGTCTTGGGTGGTTCCGGTTAAAAAGGCGTTGGCCATGGTAATACTGGTTTCTTCGCAGTCTTCGTTGCGATTCCAGTCGTTAGTCGGCGCTTGCGCGCTAAAAGGTACTTGGAGAATAACCGTAGCCGGCATAACTTTGGGAATGACGACTTTAAAAATGAAAAGTCCCGCGCTCGCAAGCGCCACAAAAATAATCCCGGCGGAAAGCATATCCAGTTTTGGGAATTTTATTTTGAACATCAATTTAGTTTGTCATTGCGAGTGCAGCCGAAGCAATCTTTATCTTATGACAAGATTGCCGCGTCGACCGGACAAAGCCCCGGCCTCCTCGCAATGACAAAAATTATTTGGAAACCACAATCATCACTTTTTTTGTCTGATCTATTGTATTAGTAGAATGGTTCCAGTCCGCGCCCGCGTTGTGTAAAATTTCAAAAGTGTATGGATAGTTCTGCCCGCGCCTGGTGCCGGAGTCGTCGGTAATCAATCCTGCCATTGTATATCCGCGGATAACCAGCATATGGTAAATCGGCCCGGGCTGCGTGTAGTTGGGGTTGCCAATAAGACGGCCGTTAACCGGCAAAATAACAACGTGATGCAAATTGATTTGATCTTTAATATCCGAAAGAGTGTAACCGTCCTGAACTGTTGCCTTAAGCCCGTAATAGCCTGTAATCATTTGCGCGGTTTCAGCAGCGGTAGTGTCCAGATGGTAGCCAAAATGGCTGTCTTCCCAATTGTTTAAGGCGGTCATTTCGGTTTCCACCTGCGCGGCCGGAAGAACCACCGCGGTGTTGCCGGTTAAATAAGCATTGGCCATAACCGCGCCGGCTTCCTCGCAGTCTTCATTGTGGACTGTGTCCCAGTTGCCGGTTGGCGCCTGGGAGGTAAAGGGGATTGGCAAATTCAGCGAACTTGGCTGCGTGCTTGAAGAGGCGGGCGCGGGGGCCGGTTTAGTTTGCGGCTCCGAAGCCGCGCTGCCGTTTGGGGTTGTGGTAGCCGAGCTGCCCGCTTGATCATTGTAATTTATCACCTGCGGCATTCTGCTGTTAATGTAACGCAAAGCAACTGCCGCAAAAATTATCGCCGCGATAACCAACAGGACTGTAAATTTTGAGATTTTTAAATTCGCCATAGCTTAAGTCTATGCCTTATCGGCCGGTTTGTACAAGGTAAAACATCCATTACAACATTACAGCCCGAGTTAAGCCATAAGAAATGGTTAGTTGCGCAGTTAAGCAGTTAAATAGTTGTTTAATTGTTAAATTATCGTCCAAAAAAGACAGAAAGCTCCTGAAAAGGGGATAACTAATTTGACAGCTATATACACTATCTATAATAGGGAGTACGCTTAAGGCAATGGATGACATTAACGGTTAAACAACTAACCAACCGTTTAATTGATTATGGGACTTACGCGTTTTATTTTTTAAAGCAAAGATTTTCAAACTAAAAAGCGTAAGTTCTATAATCGGTTAAATTGTCAATCCCTAGCGGCAGAGTTTAGCATCAATTTTATCCTTGGCGCCATCCCGAACGAATTTATATTATCGTTTTCAGGATGAGCCCGGGCCGGAAGACGGTGAAACCCCGCTCCGGCTTGTTTGAGTACCCCGGATGACATGGGTCGCGGCAAATTTTAAAATATTAAAGGCAGTAAAAATATATGCTTACCGACAAACAAATCACGAAAATCCGCAAAGGCTTTAACGGCACAGACCAGAGAATAATTTTTAAGATACTCGGCGACGCCAACCGTTATAGGATTTTTGAAATGCTGGGCAAACAGTCACGGCTCGGCGTCGGCGATATGGCCAAAATTTTGCGCATTTCAATACCGCTGGCTTCCCAGCATCTTAAAATCCTGGCGCAGGCGAAAATTTTATTAAAAGAAAAACTCGGCCAAAAAGTTTTTTACAAACTTAGGATTGATAACCGGATTGCCCAATTAATTACCAAAGAAATTATTTAACCGAGGTTTATGCAAGGAATGGCCTTTCTATGCCCTATAATAACTTGTCTGAAAATTGGACCAACGCCCGCGCAGGCTATTCCGCTCAAAACGCGGCGGTTTTTGCGGCGAAGCTAATTTTTGCCGCGATGATCGCAGCCAGTATGGCCTTTGTTAATCCCGCCCTTTTTAAACTTTAAGAATTATCTCACTGTTAAAGGTCGCAGTAATCTTTATTAACTTAAACGAAAAATATATGGAAAATCAAACCAAAGATTCATACAACTCGCTTAGCACCAAGCCGCTTTACCGCGGCACCCAGATTGTTTGGTATATTGCCGGCCTTTTGGAAGCCATCTTGGCGTTTCGGTTTTTGCTTAAATTATTCGGCGCCAATCCCGCCGCCGGATTTACCAGTTTTATCTATGGCATTACCTATCCGTTCGCCGCGCCTTTCTTGAGTGTGTTTAAGATTAGCAATGTTAACGGCAGCATCTTTGAATGGACAACATTGCTTGCCATGCTGGTTTATTGGCTAATTGCCATGGCAATTGCCAAGCTCCTGGTTATGGGCAAAACCGTATCCACTCCGGAAGCCGCGGTAAAGTTGGACAATCAGGATAAATAATTAAACTAATTTTACCCGCCAAAATTTTTCGGGTAATATTCAAAAGACTTTAATCAAAAATATCTGTTTTAATAATTAAGTTTGCCAAAATAACGGCAAAATTTAGGCGGATAAATGGGAATTATACTTTGGATTATTTTTGGGGCGATTGTGGGTTTTATTGCCTCTAACATTATGGGTAAGGGCGAAGGGCTGCTCTGGGACATTATTTTAGGCATGATCGGCGCCCTTGTCGGTGGATTCATTATGAACGCATTGGGTCACGCGGGCATAACCGGTTTTAATTTATACAGCCTGGTGGTGGCTGTTGTTGGAGCCATTATTGTGATTTGGATTGGCAGGGCTCTTAGGCAAAAAAATTAAATTTTGATTATTAAAATTAATTGTAAAATATATGCCAGATTCTAACGGAGTAAATAATCAGCCAAAAAAATATGATTGGGCCAGCAAAAGATCGGCTTATTTAGTCGCGGGCATTGTCGTTTTAGTACTGGCCGCCTTGGGAATTTATGCCTATACGCATACCGGCGGCCAAAATAGCGCCCAACAGGGCGGCAATTCAAATAACGTTGTTTCACCGGCCGCCACCGCAACTCCACCGAGCGCCAGCATAGTGCCGGGAAAACTTTCCTACGGCGATGCCATAAAAACCTACACGGAGCGTTTCCAGTTCAGCCAGTGCCAAGGCACTCCGGCCACCATCGCGGTAAAAAAAGGCTCGCCGGTAATGCTGGATAACCGCGACGCCATTGCCCATACTTTTAAAGCCGACACGCAAACTTTTAAAATAGCCGGTTACGATTACGCCGTGCTTTATCCGCAAGTTTTAGGCAATCTTGTGGTAACCTGCGACGGCAAAGACCGGGTTACGCTGAATGTGGAAAAATAAAAATCAAGGCCTATGGAAAAAGATAAAGTTATCGCGTTAGCCACGGAATTGTTCAAAATCAGGATCAGCTCTTCCAACGAAGGGCGGGCCGAGGACGACGGCGTGCATAAAATGGAAATCCAGGGCATTAGTTCTTATAATCCCATAGTCATCGAGAAATGGTATAAGGAATCCATAAAAACCGCCGAAATTATTATTTCGCTCGGGGAGAAGTACTTAAGTGGTTCGGTTTAATTTAAGATAATCCTTTTTTTGCCGACAAAAGATTACCAGTTGAAAAACTCCCATACTATAGAGTATGGGAGTTTTAAAATGCTTTATGATGGATCCTGAATATCCTTCGGCTTCTCTTAGGACAGATTTTTTGCAGCTTTTGATAATCATCAGCGCAAAAAAATTCAGGATGGATATAACTTGGAATCCGTAGCCGTCCGTAGATCCGCATCAAATCCGTAGATCCGTGTTAGTTATTGTGCCGCTCTTTCCACATATTCGCCGGAGCGGGAGTCAATTCTAAGCACGTCGCCTTCCTTAATGAACATGGGGGCGTTGACGACCAGGCCGGTTTCCAGCGTGACCGGTTTGGTGACGTTGCCGCCGCTGTTACCGACGGTAGAGGGCGGGGCTTCGGTTACTTTGAGTTCGATTTTTATGGGCAATTCGATGGACACAGGTTTGTCGTTAAAGCGCAAAATGCTGACTTCCATCCCTTCTTTCAAAAACTTTTCTTGCTCCAGCGTGACGTCTTTGGCAATGTCCACTGTCTCAAAGGTCTCGTTATTCATAAAGTGCGTGCCTTCGGCGTCCGCATATAAAAAATTGGCTTTTTCGCGGACCACATCGGCTTCCTCAATGCTTTCGCCGAACTTAAAAGAGTACTCGTAGACTTTGCCGGTTATGACGTTGCGCATTTTGGTCTGCATCACCGGTTTTCTTTGGGCGGTGCGCATCCGGTTTGACCAAATAATCATTACGGGCTGTTTTTCCCAAAGAATGATTGTCCCGATTTTCATGTCGTTTAAATCCATTTGTTTCAATTGAACATTACGGATTGCGAATTACGAATTGAGTGAATCCGTAATACGTAATCCGCAATTGGTTAATTTTGTTACGATGCAACGAACGGCAACAGCGCCATGTGGCGCGCGTGCTTTAGGGCCTTGGTCACCATGCGCTGGTGCTTGGGGCAGGTGCCGGTGCGGTTGTGCGCCAAAATTTTGGCGTGCGGGGACATAAAGCGGCGCAGGGTTTGCGTGTCTTTGTAGTCCACGGTGGTGGTTTTATTGCTGCAAAAGTAGCACTGCTTTTTAATTTGGGGCTGGCTGTCGCGGCTGCGGGTATCTCGGTTGTTGGATGGGCGCATAAGAAATTAATAATTTTTAAAAACTAAATACAAATTAACGTAAAATTGGATTGCAGTAAATTTTGTTCAGTTGGGGTCAATTTTAGTATTTTTGTCTCTTTCGTATTTAGTAGAAGCTTCGCTTAAAACGGGATGTCTTCCACATTAATGTTTTCGCTTTGGCCGGCTTCCGGAGTGGGAGTCGGGGAATCCTGCTGGATGGTCGGCAGTTCTTCGGTGGGGGACGGCTGGTCCACAATTTCGTTTTTGGCCGACGCTCTGGCGGGGGCGGAATAAGAACCCGAGCTTGATGCTGAAGCGCCGCTTGGGCGGCCGAGCATAATCATGTTGTCGGCCACGATCTCGGTGCGGTTTCTTTTGGCGCCGTCCTGTCCCTGCCAGGTGCGGGTCTGGAGTCGTCCTTCAATGAATACCTGGGTGCCTTTTTTAAGATATTGCTGGGCGATTTCGCCGAGTTTGCGCCACAGCACCACATTGTGGAATTCGGTATTTTCCACTTTTTGTCCGGTTTCCCTGTTGGTGTAAACGTAAGACGTGGCCACGCCCATTTGGCAGACATTGATGCCGCTGGGGGTGGTCCGGGTTTCCGGGTCGCGCGTCAGGCGGCCGATGATCATGACTTTGTTTAAGTCCATATGTTTGATGGTTAATAGTTGTAGGTTGTGGCGGCCGGTGTAGTTGTAAGGTGTTGGCAGTAAGTAACTTACAACTTAATACTTACTACCATACTGGCCGCAATGCCTTATAACTTAAAACTATTTTGTAATATCCTCGGACAACGCCTTCTCAATCTTGGCGTCAATGTCTTCGGGCGCGAGATCCAAAACCACCGGAGCTTTTTTGGCTTTTTGCCCAACTGGCTGGCTTTGGGCCGCGCCTTCCACGGGAATCCGGCGGTTTAGCTTGGCCTGCACTTTTTTATCTTTTTCCAGCCGTTCCAAATGCTCGTCGCGGTTGGTGAGCAGGTAGCGGATAATAGTGCTGTCCTGGGTGCGGATTTTGGCGTCCAGCTCGTTAATTTTGTTGCCGTCCATTGTAAAATTTACCACAACATAATGGCCGTTGCGGGTTTTGCCAATGGGGTAGGCGAGTTTTTTTTTGCCGAGGGGCGTTTCCACAATGTTGCTTCCGCCGAAATCCTCAACGAATTTTTTGACGCTTTGCGAGATGTTAGGCACCTGGTCGTCGGCCACTTGGCTGCCGAGCAGGTACATCAGCTCATATTGCGGCATAGAAAGGAATCCTTTCTATCCCCCATAGGGGGAATATGATTAGTGTATTAAATTAGATTCCATCCCGACCGACGAGTGCATCCGAGGAGTGGAGGGATCTGTTTTTGATTTTAATTAAACAGATTTCTCGGCTCGTCTGACTCGCTCGAAATGGATAAGTGTTGAAATTATAGCATTTGATGGTTTTTTTGTCGATATTGACAGGAGATAAAAAAAGTGCCATAATGTAAGGTCTCAAAAATAACGAGACTTGCGCTTTACAATCCTTCACTAATCGAAGGATAATAAAGTGCTTGTCTTGTTTTGAAAAAGATGAGACCGTGTCCTTGCGGCCCAAGGAAGCTTTGACAACTGAATAAGAGGATACTGACAATGGGAACCCCATTACTCACGTCTAAGAGCAACGATCCGGCAACCCCGGGTCAAATCCGAGACATGCGCAACGCAACCGAAGCCGCACTGGAGAAGGGAAGTTTCCTTCACGCCGAACTTTTGGCAATCCATAGCAGCGGAGTCTATCCGGAAGAGTATCAGCAATTCGTTCACCGGCTCGCAATCCGGCTGACGACTCCGGCATTCGACCTCGCTGGTGCGCTCACCCTGCTCGGCCAGACCAGTCTGGTGACGCACGAGCAGAACTCGACCACCTTCGCCCAACCGTCCCCCAAGGGACAGACCGTGGTTTGCCCGAACATGGCCCAGATTCAGGAGTGTGCCTACCAGAACAAGGCCGGGACGCACAAATGGATGCTGGCTTATGCTTCGACAGCGTCGTTCCGCAGCCAGCACTCCACGCTCGGTACCGACAAGAGCCACCCGCCCAACTATTACCCGGGCGTCGACTGGTTCCTGAAGCCGCAGTACAAGGAAGTCGGCGACAGCAAGCCGGAGGCCGGCTACTACCTGCTCGACATGACCCCGCGGTGGAATCGCACCAACTGGCAACAGCAGGAAGACAACATCGTGGCATTGGGCGAAGACTACGAACGCGCCGACGAGCGCGTGTTCTCCCAGGCGGTGCTCGCTCACCAGAAGGCCACCGGTCAGCGGCTGTTCGACAACGTCTATCACTGGGGCCGCATTCTCGACTCCCACGGGTATCGCGTCTGCGTCTGGCTCGACTCGGCTGGGCTCTTCGTCTACGGCGCTCATCCGTCCTACGGCGGCAGCGGCAACTTGTTCGTCTGCGTTGCCCGGAAGTCCGCCCATCGTGCTTTGATCGCTTGAAGCTTCGGAACTCTGAAGCTTTAGGCTTTGAGGCCTTGAAAGCAAGGCTTCGCCTCTGGCGAAGCCTTCCCGAAATTTTTTTTACTTTTTCCCCTCCTCACTTTGCAGCCAAAACTCGTTCTTTAAACTCTCGCCAAGCTTGTAGGCATTACAATGAGACAGAACCCCTAAATACGATTGCAAGGACTGCTCGTTTAAGCCCTTGGCCGATTTCCTTAAAATTCTTTGCTTAGTTTTGTTCCTCAAAATCCTAAATTTGGGAAACTGAATATAACCAAGAAAATCAATCCCCTGATGGTATTTTCGTAAAGTTAGTTTGTGCGGGTGGATCTCAAGCTTGAGCCGCTCCCGCAAAAACAGCTTTATCCATTCCAGCAAGGATAGAAGTTTTTCAGGCGAATCTGAAACCAGAACAAAATCATCGGTATAGCGAACATAAAAAGGAACTTTCAGTTTGTGCTTAACAAACCTGTCGAGCTCATTTAAATAAAGATTGGCAAACAGTTGGCTGGTCAAATTGCCTATCGGCACGCCATTAGGGAAGCTCTCCACAATCTCTCGGATTAGCCGCATGGCATCAAGGTCTTTGATCTTTTGCCCAATAATTGAAATCAAAATATCATGGTCAACCGAATGAAAAAACTGTCTAATATCACATTTAAGCACAAAGCATGGTTTGGTGTTATTTTTGCTGGCTTCGCGCAATATATTTTTAAGCGCCTCCACTCCCTTATGCGTGCCTTTGCCCTTTTGACAGGAAAAGGAATTGGGAATAAAGGCCGCTTCAAAAATGGGGTTCAGAACGGCGAAAATGGCATGGTGGATAAGCCGGTCGCGGACACTGGCTTTATGAATGTTCCTTTGTTTGGGATCTTGAATAAAAAAGGAAGAATAGGGCGCATGTTTGTATCTTTTTGATTTTAATTCATCGCGCAAATCAAAAATATTTTGCTCCAATGAAAATTCAAAAGCCATTACGTCGCTGCGCTTAGTCTTTCCCTTGCGGAATGCCTGCCATGAGTCAAACAGGTTTTCCGCACTAGCTATTTTGCTAAAAACATCTTTATAGATTTTCATATGAATGAATTTGATGTTCCAATTTTTAAAAAGTCGTATGATTTATACAAGGAGTTTTATATTTGTTTAAAAACTTTCCCAAAGCAGGACAGATATTCTTTAGGCCAAAAAAGCGAAACAGTTTTAACGGAAATTTTGGAGTATCTGCTTACCGCAACCGGCTTACCCAAGGCGGAAAAGCTACCATATTTGGACAAAGCCAGCGGCAAACTTAATATTTTGCGGATTTATATGCGTCTGGCTAAAGACATTAAGGCCATGGATAATAAAAAGTATATTTTCTTTCAGGATTCGGTGGATGAAATAGGCCGGATGTTAGGCGGCTGGAAAAAATCAGTTCAGGTGCTGCAACAATCAGACCTACCTTTTAAAAGGTAGGTCTGATTTAAAAAACGATGAGACTTCCGGGCAACGCAGACGTACAAGTTGTCGTTGTCGCCGTAGGACGGATGATCGTTGTTGACGTTGAGCCCATCCGAGTTGAGCTTGACGCAGACGCGATACCCGTTGGAGTCGAGAAATTGCCTATTTCCGTCCGTGATCACTGGAAAATGTAAGGCTTACTGCCTTTTAGAGGCCTATACCCTTTTCTTTCCTGTATTTAACTTGGGAGTAGTCCCAACCTAACGCCGGGGCATTTCCGCTGGAAACAGACAAGAAGTATCACCGCAATCAATATTCGCACGCTATTACACCCCGTAAGATGCAATACTCTGGCGCTCCAAAGATTGGAAACCCCGCGAGTTTGAACTGTAGCCCAAACTGCATGAGCAGGATTGTTTGAATTATATCAAATTATACATTAAATCTAAAGTGCACAACATCCCCATCCGCAATCACATATTCTTTTCCCTCAACCCTTAGCCAACCCTTATCCCGCGCCGGGCCGTAGCCGCCGGCTTCCAATAATTTATTCCATTGGATGACTTCGGCGCGGATAAAGCCTTTTTCAAAATCGGTATGGATTATTCCCGCGGCCTGCGGAGCTTTGGTACCGGCGGGGCAGGTCCAGGCCTTACTTTCTTTTGGCCCGGCCGTAATAAAGGTAATCAGCCCTAAAGTTTTATACGCGGCTTTGATGATTTTATCCAAACCCGATTCCGGCAGGCCGAGTTCTTTAAGGTACTGCGCGCGTTCGTCATCGGAAAGCTCCGCGAGTTCGCTTTCTAGTTGTGCATCGATGGTAATAAATTTGCCATCCCGACCGAGCCCGAGTGCATCCGAGGGCGAGTGGAGGGATCTGTTATCACTAGCAGATGTTTTAACAGATTCCTCGCCCGATATCCCAGGGCTCGGAATGGCAGATGAAAAAGATTTTTTATCCAAATCAAATTTATCATTTGCCACAAACATAATCGGTTTGTTGGTCAAAAGCTCAATATCCTTACTGTGCTCTTTTTCTTCATCGGTCAAATGCACGGTGTTGGCCATAGCTCCGGCCTCAAGCGCCATCCGATATTTATCAAGCACAGTTTTTTTGATTATCGCGTCGCGTTCGCCGCTTTTGGCCTGGCGGGCGACGGATGATAATCTATTTTCCACGTTTTGCAAATCCGCCAATTGCAGTTCTATGGCAACGGTTTCCATATCGCGCTTGGGGTCAACGTTGCCCTGCACATGGATAATGTCCTTATTTTCAAAAAATCTCACCACTTCCAAAATCGCGTCAACGGAGCGGATATGGCTTAAAAATTGGTTGCCCAAGCCTTCGCCTTTGCTGGCGCCTTTGACCAATCCGGCAATATCTACAAACTCAATAGCCGTGGGCACAATTTTTTCGCTTTTTCCTGCGCGGCCAGTTTGGCCAAGCGTTCGTCCGGCACAGCCACTACGCCCACATTGGGGTTAATGGTGGCAAACGGGTAATTCGCCGCCTCCACCTTGCTTTTGGTAATGGCGTTAAAAAGAGTTGATTTTCCTACATTTGGCAGCCCGACGATTCCGATTTGAAAAGACATATGTTAGTGAAAAGAGATTAGAGACAAGAGAATAGGAAAAGTCATCGTGGGTAGTATAAATCAGATAGCCGGTTTAGCCAAGAGCAAAAGAAAAGGGCGCCAAAAGAAAAACAATGGCGCCTCGCCGGAAAAAATATCGGCAAAAGGTATATCTGCGCTGGATCACTCTCCTTTCCCGCAAGTAGCGGATTAAACAGCGGCCTCTCTGCGGAGGCTAAATCGTGTCGTGGAAACGCTACTGCAGGAAAGGAGGTGTTTTCAGGATACTCATAGGGCCTCCTGTTCATGTTTATTATAACAGATTAGTTTGACTTATGGCATATATAAGAGTATTATTTTTGTAAGGAAGCGGTGCCTCCGATTGCCATATCGGTAGCGTTGTTTTCTTACAACATGGAGAAACTGATGAAGAACTACGGCAGGTCTGGCAGGTTCGTCGCCGCCCAGAGAGGGGCTTTCATTCAAGAAGGAGGAGCCAGGGGTCAAGCACCCCTGGAAGTCGCCCGCCGTGCCCTTGATGGCAAGCCCAACAGGGCACCGGCTATTCTGCCGCTCGTTGCGTCGAGCGGCGAACGCAATCCCCGGGCCTTGCAGGCTCGAGCGGCGGAAGTTACCAACTAAGGCATCCTTTGGTGGGAGTTGCCTATCGCGGGCGTCCTGTGAGTGTACCGGGACGCCTGCTTCTTTTTTTTGTTTGTGCTAAAATATAATTATGAAGATTATCAATCCTAAAAACTTAAAGTTTAAAAGCCTAATCGTCTTTGATTTGGACGGCACGCTGACGCCGACCAAGTCGGTTATGGACAGGGAGATGTCGGGGCTGTTTGCCCGGCTTTTGGAAGCCAAAAAAGTCGCGGTTATTGGCGGCGGCAAGTACGATTTGTTTAAGCTGCAATTTTTAGACGCGCTTTTGGCGCCAAAGGAATTGTTATCCAAGTTATTTTTATTTCCCACAACCTCAACGTCCTTTTATCGGTACCATAATGGCTGGAAACAAATTTATTCCCATCAACTGACAAAAAGCGAACGCGCGAAAATCAAGCAAACTTTCCAACGCGTGTTTAAGGAAATCGGCTACCATCATCCCAAAAAAACTTACGGCCAGATTATAGAAGACCGCGGTACGCAAGTTACGCTGTCCTTTTTAGGCCAGGACGTGGTTGCGATTTTAGGCAAAAAAGGCGTGGCGCTTAAAGAGCAATGGCTTAAAGAAAACAAGTCCTTGAAAATGAAAATCGCTAAACTCGCGGCAAAATATTTGCCAAATTTGGAAGTACGCGCCGCGGGGTTTACATCCATTGACGTTACCAAAAAGGGGATAGACAAGGCTTACGGTTTGCGGCAGATAAAAAACCATTTGGGCGTGCCTATTGGCAAAATGTTATTTATTGGCGATGCGATTGTCCCCGGCGGCAACGATTACGCGGTGGTCAAAACCGGAGTGGATTACATTCAGGTCAAGGGCCCGGAAGAGACAAAAAAAATTATTAAAGGCTTGCTGAAATAATTATTGTAATGTAGGGGAGGGTTTATAACCCTCCCAAAATAATTTCATAAAGACATCAAACAATATTAAACGCCCTGTTTGGGCGTTTTAAAAATGATGCACGGCGGACGATGGGTGGTCGTCCGCCGCGCGTTGGCGATGTGTTGCCGAAGTCAGACGGTGGCATGGTTGTGTGTGGAACAAACCTGGCTCATCAGGTCGTCCCATGAGTAATGGCCGAGGGCGTCAACGAACCCGCCGGTCGACATGTCATTGAAGCGATGGACTTCAACTCCATGGGTGGTGACGGGCTCGTGGGTGGCAAAAAGAATGAAGTGCTTGTTGCCCCACCTTCGGGCATACGGTTTGGTCGATTGGCCGTCTGTGAATTCTGCAGCTATGGGTTTGACATCCATGAACGTTTCGCCGCTGCCGTTACAGGCAGCCTCGAACCCTTTCTTTCTAGCGAGCCATTCTTCTTTCGATGCGCACACCACCATATAAGTGTACGGCAAGTTGAACCTCCTGTGGAACGTAGATTTGACTCAAGTATATAGAAAGTATAAAAAAAGCACAAATATATAAAACAGCGACGGCAGCGCGCGAACATCCGAAATATTGATGTCCGCCCGCTGCCGTATGGGTGTTTGGTCATGCGGCGGTCCTCCTGCTGCTGTCGGGAGCGATGGCATCGGCGGCAGCGATGGGGCGTTTAACCACCGATGTGAGGGCGCTCCGCCCGTGCTTGGTGACTAAGTCCCAAGCTTGGGCAGACGACATTTCGGTAATGTCATATCCAATAAACCCAGTTTCCTTGAAATGCCGGGGGCTTGCCGACGTAAAGGCGAAAACGATGAAGTACTCATCGTTGTGTTCGCTTTGGTAAGGGCGATTCTCCGCGCCTGACCAGATGTACAGCGGCTCCAGGTCAAGAAACGGATGCCGCCGAACGATCTTTAAGAACAGAACGTGATAGGCCCGACTTGCGTCGGCCTTGCTTTCAAAAAAGGCCACACAACTCGGCATGTGGCACCTCCTTTATATTCCCAGTATATAAGCAATATTTTTTAATGGCAATTGGTGGATAACTAAAAAAGCCCAACCGTTTGGTTGGCCTTTTGAATAAAAAGTTTGGTAAAAGGCGAAGGCGGACGCGAGGTAGGCGTCCGCCGGTTTCTCTGCCAGGCGTTAGCGGGCAGAAAGAAAAGGTGTTTGTTTCAAGCCGCGGCAGAGAATGACTGGGACGACCAACTCCGAAGAGTGAATTCGTCAATTAGCCAGCGATCTATGATACCCATATCGCGGTCGAGTAGCGCATTGCCGATAAACATCGGCGGGTAGGAAGATACCCTGATTCGGGTAATTTCCGGTCCGTGTGTCAAAATCGGTACCTCTAGGGTGCCGAAGATGAGCGTGTAGTGGTCTGCTAGCCACCACGGTTGGTAAGGGGCGCCCTGTTTGAGATGATAACCGTAAAATTCGCTTCCGTCGGAGAAAGCCCGCTTGCAGGCTTGGAAAGCCCTTTGGCTATCTTCTTCTGAGCGGAACGTAAACAATACGCACCCCTGTCGTTTATACTGAATTTTTAGCACGGGAGTCCTCCTCTCGTGCTTCCATTATAGCAGACTATTTATTTTTAAATGCATCAAAAAAGACCGATCTGATTGTTATTTCGGTCTTTGTCAAGGCATTCTATAATAATCCGATTTTTGCTTTGACTTCCTGCAAAGTTTTTTGGGCGACTTGGCGGGCACGGCTTGCGCCGTCGCCAAGGACTTCGGCAAGATATTCGGGTTTGGCTAAGAGTTCTTTTTTCTTTTCCCTGAATGCGGCAAAGTGGTTGTAAATGTCAACGGCCAGCGTTTCTTTGAGCTCGCTGTATTGCAAAAGCCCCTGGACTTGTTTGTCCGCGAAGTATTTTTTGGTTTTGTCCGGGCTAAAGTTTTCCATAAGCAAAAACAGGTTTTCCACGCCCGGGCTGGTTTTGCCGCTGGGGTCGGATGCGGTAACGGCCTTTTTGAGCTTACGCTGCATTTCTTCCAGGCTGTCGTCCAGCCCAATGGCTTCATCTGCGGTTTTGCTCATTTTTTTGGTTGGGTCAGTAAGCGACATTATCCTTAACGGTTTGTTCAAATACGTCTTGGGTTCCGGAAAGACTTGGCCAAAGCGGTTGTTGAATTTGCGCGCCACCACGCGCGTGAGCTCCACGTGCTGGACCTGGTCGTCGCCCACTGGCACAGCCGTGGCTTTGTACATTAAAATGTCCGCGGCCATCAGAGCCGGGTAGGTGAGCAATCCGGCGTTGACTGAGGTCTGCCGTTTTGAAATTTCTTTTTCAAGTCGATTCCCAATTAAATTTTTATGACGGGGATCATCTGTACCAGATTCAGTTGTTTGTATATCTGACTCGATAGTTTTAATCCCTGTTTTTTCCTTAAACTGTGTCATCCGATAAAGTTCGCCCAAAGGAGTTAGACAATTAAAAATCCACGCTAAAGTCGCGTGCTCCAAAATGTGGTTTTGCAAAAAGAAAACCGACTTGTTCGGGTCAATTCCGGCGGCAAGATACGTGGCCGCTACATCAAGCGTGTTAGCGGATAGTTCTTTTGGCTCAAACGGCGTGGTCATCCCATGCAAATCCGCAATAAAAAAGTAACATTGGTTATCATCCTTTGCCTGCAAATCCAGCCACTGCCTAAACGCGCCCAAATAATTGCCAATATGCAGTTTGCCGCTAACCCTGGTTCCGGAGACGATGATTTCTTTTGTCATTAACCCGCCTAAACTTTGCCCATTTTATTGGGTAATCTTAATTATTATTGACAAGACAGAATAATAGCAAAAATTTTTATAGCTTCCCGCAAAGTTTTGGCGGGTAAAGGTATTATACCAAAAAACTCCCCAAAAGGGGAGTTTTAGCCGTAAAGTTCGGAGTGGCTTCCAATAGTAATAAATTTTACAAAGCCTTTCCCCGGCTCAAAAATCGCTCGGTAGTCGCCGCTTAAATTTATGCTTTGGCAACCAGGGTAAGCTTTATTGACATCGTGATTGTGCAAAAGCGGGTGATAGGGGTCGTTCAAAAATATGTTCAGCCGTTCCTTGAAAGCTTGCTGAATAAAATTGGGCATTTTTGGATATTTTTTCCGGAAGGTTTTGTGGTAAAAGACCGTTGTCATGTTAGAGTATCCAGGTACTCTATGGCATCTTTGGCGTTAGTAAAGCCCGGGGATAGGTTTTTCCCCCGCTTTATGTCTTTTAAAGCCTGTCTAACCTCTTTGTCGGTTTTGTAGTTGAACTTGGGCTCCGCGACCACGGCAACATCCATTTTACGGTCGGCATAGGCTTGGGTGGCCATTTTAAGGACAAAAGCCAAAGGCACGCCTTCCAGCTTGGCTCTCTTCATAGCCCTTTGTTTTAAAGTTTTGTCGATTTTAAAAATAACCTGGCTGTTCATAGGTTTAATTTTAATAGTATAACCAAAGTATAACTTGTAGTTATATACTTGTCAACTGCGCAAGCAAAAAATTTGCTTAAAACCGGCGGTTTTATTTTTGGCTTAATTGTAGTATAATTAAAATACAATTTCCACCAAAGGCGGATCCGCCTCCGGCGGAGAATATTGCCCCGGGCGTAAAACCCCGGGTAAAGCCTAAACCCCGCCTTCGGCGGGACATGGTTGAAACCTCAGCTACATAAGGACGGTCTCTTAACCGCACTCGTAGCTGAGGTGCGTGCGCAAGCACGCAGTAACATCGAAAGGTGTTGCTCGCGGTTGGGAGGCCCTTTTTGTTTTCCAGCTGCACTAAATCCTCAGCTACAACAAATGAATACTAACAGGAAAAGGGATTCGGCCCGGCTGGTTTGGGATACCAAACCCAAGCGCGCGCCTAACCCCAAGGATATTGAATTCCAGACCGCGGAAGTGGTGGTGCCAAATCCCGAGCACAGAGGCCAGTTGCCTTTGTCTTTTACAGACGGCAAAATCGGGGAAGAAGAATTGGACAAGCAAAAAATGAACCGCCTAATTTGGGGCGACAATTTATTGGCAATGCAGGCACTGTTAAACCAGGGGTACGAAGGCAAAATAAATTTAATTTACATTGATCCGCCGTTTGACAGCAAGGCGGACTATTCGCACAAAATCAAACTGGCTGATGTTTCTGAAACATCGGCGGATTTGGAATTGGTAAAAGAGCCGAGCGTAATAGAACGCTTGGCCTACAAAGACACCTGGGCTGGCGGCACAGACAGCTATTTGGATATGCTTTACCCGCGTTTGCAACTAATGAAACGCCTTTTGGCCGAAGATGGCAGTATTTACGCGCATTTGGACTGGCACGTTGGGCATTATGTAAAAGTGATGATGGATGAGGTTTTTGGAGAGGAAAATTTTAGGAATCAGATAATTTGGCATTTTCAAGCTGGGACCGCTCCTGAAAAAGACTTTGCTCGAAAACACAACATGATTTTTCGTTATTCAAAAGGAGATAACAGATATTTTAACCCTGTGCGTGTTCCGGTTAAGGACTTATCCATTTATCCGTTTACAGATGAAGAGGGTAGGAAATATCGAATGAGCGGCAACAATAACGCAAATCGTTATTATGCTGACGAAGGAAGAAAGATGGATGATGTATGGTCGTGGATAGATAGTGATGAGGCAAGGATTACGCAAGTTTATCCAGCAATGCCCGAATATATAGAATATCAAACTCAGAAACCAAAAAAACTTTTGCAAAGAATAATTGAAGCGTCGTGCCCTGAAAATGGAATCGTTGCAGATTTTTTCTTGGGTTCAGGAACAACGATATCAGTAGCTGAAAATTTAAACCGTCGATGGATTGGATGTGAGCTAGGGAAAGTTGGTATTCAAGTCGCGCGTGGCAGACTGGTGGAACAAAAATCAAAACCGTTTTTGGTGGAGAATATTGGGAATTATCAGAGGGAGATGATTTATTTGGGAGGAGGGCGGATTTATGAGATGCAAAAAATCGTGTTAAAGCTTTACGGCGCGGAAATTATGGAAAACCGCAAGGATTTGGGCGTAAAAAAATCCGAGGACGGCAAAATGGAATTGGTGTATTGCGGCTATCCGGACAGGCCGATTGCGGCGCATAAGGCGGAAGAATTGGCCAAGGAAGCGGAAAATTTACAGGGCGGAGGTTTCGCGAATTTGACTCTTTTGGGCTGGGATTACGAATACAATTTTGATGAACTGTTGAACGAAAGAAAAAAAGCGGCAAAAACTAAATTGGAAATTATCCCAAAACAAATTCCGCCGGATATTTACGAGTATCTAAAACAGGCAAAAACCGAGGACGACTTGGAGCCGCTTGTTGGTAAAGTGGTGTTTTTCAATAAGCCATATTTAAAAATTGCCAAACCGGAAATTGAAGGGTTAAAACTGAAAATTAAAATAGAAAATTATATTGTAGAAGATTTTCCTTTGGGCAGCGGTAAAAAGGCGGACGAGTCGCGCACTGAACTTATGTTGTTGATAAAAAATAATTTTGCTGTGCTTATAGACTATTGGGCGGTGGATTGGGATTACGACGGGCATACTTTTAAATCTCTTTATCAGGAACTGCGCGGCAACGGCAGAAAGACAAAAGTGGTGAGCACGGAAGCCGAAAATATTTATAAGTTAAGCGGGAAAAAGAAAGTCGCGGTGCGTGTGGTTGACATATTCGGCAATGACGCGACAAAAATTTTGGAGGTTGAAATTTGATATGGCGAAATCAACATCTAACAATTTGTTGAACGAATTGCCGTTGGTAAAAGGGTTGGAAAGTGAAGTTAAGTCGTGGGCGCAAATGGGCTGGCAGGGCGCAAGCCAGACGACTTACGATTTGCTATCTTTTTGGTTTAACAGGAGCGAAGACGAGGGTTTAAAATTTTATGACTGCCAAAAACAGGCCATAGAAACTATTATTTATTGCCACGAAGTTTTAGGCATAAAAACCCTTAAAGAGGCGTATGAAAAATTCGCGCCGGAAGTTTTAGAGCAAAGCGCGGCCTTAAGCGAGGAAGTCGGCAAAATTCCTTTTGCCAAATATTGTTTGAAGATGGCAACTGGTACGGGCAAGACCTGGATTTTGGCCGCGCTTTTGGTATGGCAATATTTTAACGCGCTTTACAATAATGAACATAAAAAATATTCCGGCCATTTTTTGCTGGTAGCGCCCGGTCACGAGGTATTGAGCAGGCTTTTAGATATGTTTAAAGGCAAGCATGACGCGAAAACCGGAAATCGGGAAAAAGCAAAATCGGATTTATACAGCGGTTTGTTTTTGCCCGAAGGCGAGAGGTATAAAAATCGTTTTAATCTTTTAGTGCTGGAGCCAAACGAGATTCGCGCCAATTTTACCGCGCCGGATGAGCCATTTGTTTTTATTACCAATTGGCAGCAATTTAGGCTAAAGGAAAACGCGAACCTTTGGGAACAATTAACCGGCGAAGATTTGGAAGAACAGCCGCGCGGGGAAATTATCGCGGATTTCTTGGCGGAATATCCCGATCTTGTAATATTTAACGACGAAGCGCACCACGTTCACGGCAATAAAAATGCCAAAGGCGAAGATTTGGTGTGGCGCAGGTTTATGGACGTGCTTTATGAGCGGATTGGCGAACGTCACAAGCGGGAACGCGGGGTATTTTTGCAGATAGATTTTTCCGCCACGCCGTTTTACGGAAGCAACGAGAAAAAAGAATACTTTTCCCATATTGTATACGATTTTGATTTGGCAAAAGCGATGAAAGCCATGCTGGTCAAGCAGATATTTTTGGAAGAGCGACAGTCTATGGCAGGAGAGAAACTGGAAGAGTTGGACATGCGCGCGGAACGGGGAGAGGCGGAAGGCGACCATAAGCGCGGGGAAATTTTGGGACTTTCGGTCAGCCAAAAATTGCTTTTGGACATTGGCCGCAAGAAAATGGAGCAGATAGCCCATGAATTCAGGGAAAAGCAATTAAACAAAAAGCCGGTTTTGTTTGTTATGGCGGAAAGCAACGATGTCGCGAACAGAATTGACGAACATTTGGGAAATTTAACGGATGAATTGGGCAGAAGCTATAAGGGGCAAATTTTGACCATCCATTCGGATAAAAAAGGGGATATGTCCGAAGAAGAATGGAACCAATATCATCGCAAGCTGGAAACATTGGACGAGCCGGAAGAAATGAATCCGATTCGTATAGTGGTGAGCGTGCTTATGTTGCGCGAGGGTTTTGATACCCAGAACGTGGCGGTAATTGTGGTGTTGCGCAAAGCCGAGGCGAATTTGCTTCTTGAACAAGTTGTTGGCCGCGGCATCCGGCTAATGTTTCCGGAATATAGATATCCGGAACTAAAAAGTTTTAAAGATGAGGCGGCTAAAGATATTTGGGAAAATCGTCCGCCAAATAATTCTTTTGATTTTTTGTTTGTGGTAGAACATCCGCAGTTCAGGCAATTTTACGAAGAATTAAGAAAACAGGGTTATGCCATTGGCATAGGCGACAGCACGCAAACCGCCGCGACAGGTGACATGGTTCTGGTAGAGGCAACGCCGGAGAGAATATTAAAGTTTGATATTTTATGGCCCTTGCAGGTTTTTGACCAGTCGCCGAAAATTGATTTATCCGGCATTGACCTGATGTCTTTGCCAAAGTATAAAACTGATTTTGGAATGCTGAAAAAACAGCTTTCCCAAGTTTCGGTTACCACGACTTATTCGCTGACTGGCGGAAAATTAAAAACCTGGAAATTGGAAAATGAGTATTTTGATTATAATTATTTTTTGAGGCAGGCGGCCAAAGCTGTGGCTATGGACAGGAAAACTCAGGCGCTTACCGGCCAGATAGCGGATATTATGGGTATTTTGGACGAGTACGCGACAAATAGGCTTTTTGGGGGAAAAATTGATTTTACTTTGCCGGAAAATAATACGGTCTTAAATTACACAGATGTGTTTGATTTCGCTGTGTCTAATGTCAGAAATAAAATTGTAGAAATGATTGGCGATTTAAAATACGAAATATCGGCAGGAAATTTTGGTAAAGTGAGCGAAGTGTTGAAAATTTATCTGCGCGAGTCTTTGTCTTCGCCGGCCGTGAGGTGTATTTATCCCAAACAAGGATATTCCAGAAAAGGCGAAGGATTTGAGAAATTATTGATTGATAACATTTTGAATGTTTCGGCGGAAGTGGAAAGTTTTGCGAAATTGCAGGAAAGAAAACACAGCTTAAACATAGCTTACCGCGACAGGTTTGGCATAAAGCGGAGTTATTTTCCGGATTTTGTGGTAAAGACAAAAGAAAAAATGTATATTGTGGAAACGAAAGCGGAAGATGAAATGAGGGAAGCGGTTGAAGATCAAAAACATTTAGTGGCTTTGAAAGCCAAGGCGGCGTTAAGCTGGTGTCAGACGGCGGGTAAAGTAAATATTGAAAATCAACCGAAAGAATGGGAGTATATTGTAGTGTCCGAAAAGACTTTTAAAAACAACAGCCAGCTTGGATTTGGAGCTTTGATGGAAATTTGCCGGATGGATACAAAAAGGCTGATAGATTCTCATTTAGGTAGGCTGCTGTAGGATAACAGGCAATTGTTGATAATAAAAATTCCGTCCCTTGTAGGGACGGAATTTTAGATATGTGTTTAGACTTTTATGATTGTCGGCGAGGTTCTAGACAGCCGATAAATCGGCCAACTACACTTCGATGACGACAGGTAATACCATTGGCCTGCGCTCCGTTTTTTGGTACAGGTATTCCCCAATCTCATCGCGGATGACGTTGCGCAGGTAGGCCCAGTTGGGTTCCAGTTTTTCCTTGCCTTTGCTTTCCAAGAGCTTGCGCACTTCGTGTTTGACTTCGCGGATCAAATCGTCGTTGCCTTTCATATAAATGAAGCCTCGGGAAATAATGTCCGGCTGGTTAACGAGTTTGCCGTTGCGCCTATCAAGGGTCATTATTATCACAAACATTCCGTCCTGGGCCATAACCTGCCGGTCGCGGATGACGACTTCGCCCACGTCGCCGACGCCCAAGCCGTCAATAAACACGTAGCCGCTGGAGATTTTGGGATCTTCCACGACTTTGGCTTCGCTGCGCGGAATTCATCTCCAGAATTTGGCCGTTGTCCAGCGTGAAAATTCGGTCGTCCGGAATGCCCATGCCTCTGGCCAAGTCCGCGTGGGTGACGATCATATGGTGTTCGCCGTGGATAGGCATAAAGAATTTGGGCTTGGTCAGCGCCATCATCAATTTTAATTCTTCCTGGTGGGCGTGGCCCGAAGTGTGGATGTCCAACATCTTGTTGTAAATTACGTGGGCGCCTAACCGGGTTAAGTTAGACATCACCACGGCCACGGCGCGTTCGTTGCCCGGAATGGGGGAGGCGGAAATAATGGCCGTGTCGCCTTTTTTGATTTTAACGGTTTTGTGGTCGCCGCGGGCAATGCGCGCCAGTCCGGCCGCTTCCTCACCCTGACTGCCGGTGGTCAAAATCACGATTTGGTTGTCGGGAAATTTTTTGGCCTGTTCGGATTTAATGATAATTTTGGGCTGAATTTTTAGGTAGCCCAAAGACAGCGCGATTTCAATGTTGTTGACCAATGATCGTCCCGTGACAATGACTTTGCGGTTGTATTTGGCCGCGGCGTCAAACACCTGCTGGATACGAGAAATGTTGGTGCTGAAGTTGGCAAAAATTATTCTGCCTTTAATATCACTAAACGTGCGGTCTATGGTCAGGCCGATTTCGCGTTCGGAAATGCAGTAGCCGGGCTTGATGGCATTGGTGGAATCGGACATTAAAAGCAGAACGCCTTCGGCGCCGAATTTGGCGATTTTATCAAACTCCGTGGGCTTGCCGTCTGCCGGCGTGTGGTCAAATTTCCAGTCTGTCACGTAGATGACCTGCCCGACCGGCGTGGTAATGCACAGGCCCATGCTGTCCGGGATACTGTGGTTAATGCGGAAAAACCGGATTTTGAAATTGCCCAAAGCCACCACGTCGTCTTTGGTTAAAACGTTAATTTTGGAACGGCCAAGCAAATTAAATTCTTCCAAACGTTTTTTAATGAAGCCCGCGGTTAAGGCCATAGTGTAGACCGGCGGGTCGCCGAGCTTGGGCAGAATGTAAGGTGCGGCGCCAATGTGGTCCAAGTGGCCGTGCGTAATTATGACGCCGCGGATGCGCCGCCTGTTTTCTTCCAGCCATTTGGTGTCCGGAATAATATAGTCAATGCCCGGCATGGTATCGTCCGGAAAAGCCAGACCCATATCAATTACAATCAAGTCGTTGCCGTATTCCAGCACGGTCATATTTTCCCCAACTTCCTCAATCCCGCCCATGGGGATGACGCGCAGGTTTTGTCGCGAGGCGGTATAGGGGCTGGTCGCGGCCGCCATATTTTGTCCGCCCAAAGACGTGGCTTTGTTAATAAGCATATCTAAACGATCGTGGCCCGGGGGCGGTTGCGGCACCTGGGGCCGCTGGTGGTGAGATGAATGTCGTCTCGTCATATTTTCTTTTTAGATAGAAATCTATCTATCTATAATAAAAACTTTCCTGGCTTAATGCGCTCGTAAGCCAATAAATAATATAATTCCTATCACGTTGGCTCGTTTGCCAACAAAGGTTTGTTGATTTTACCGCAGTAGTGGCTTGTTCGGCCGACTGCCTTGCGGATGCGCAATTAACAAATAAAAATTAAAAAAGCTTTTTTAACTTTTATTTGTTAACTTATGGTTTTGGGTTTCCGGGGAAATTTTATCTTGTGTATATATTATATCACAGGTTGATTTTTTTGTCAACGGAAGGCTTAGATATAAGGGATTTTTAATAAACTATTAAAGTTATTGGTGTACAGGAGAGGACTCGAACCTCCACGGGATTGCTCCCACACGTACCTGAAACGTGCGTGCCCCGCACAAGTGGTGCCGCGGGAGGGACTTGAACCCTCACGGGATTGCTCCCATACGTACCTGAAACGTACGTGTATGCCAATTCCACCACCGCGGCCCCAACTGTGCGGGGTAAATATACCAAGTTCCGCCACCTGGGCAAACCATAAATCATTTTATCATTTTGTCACCCAAACATCAATCCATCGCGGGCGGATACTATCCGCCCCTACACTCCGCGTGTGATCCGCGTCGCCATCCGCGAGTAGATCCGCGGCTTTTATTTCCACACCCTCGCCTGGTCAACATACCAGTTGCCGATGTCATAAAACCTTTGGCTCGGGTCGTACAGGGTTTTGAGGCCAACATTTTTTATTTCATCGTCCAAAGCGTAAACATATACTGCCTGGTCCAGCAAAATAACGGCGTTTTTGGAACCAATAATCTGGTCCAGCTGTTGGTAAATCTGCTGGCGCGCGTTTTGATCCACGGTGGCGCGCGCCTGGGTAATCAGCTTGTCCACGTTGGGATCCGAAAAGCCGGTTAAATTAAATCCCGGATCTTTAATTTGGCTGCTGTGCCAAAACGCGAACGGGTCCGGGTCGGCGTTGAATTTTTCCGGATAGAGCAAAACGTCAAAGTTACGCGGGCGGACGGCTTTGTCCATCAGGTCCTGGGTCGGCAAAACGGAAAAATTAACCGTAATATTCAAAGCCCGCCACTGGGCGGCCAAATCTTCGGCCGCTTTGGAGTTGAGCAAAAAATCGTTGGTGACAAAGTTCAGCGCCAGTGGCTGCTTGTTTTTTGTCCTGATTTGGGTTGTCGGATCGATTTTCCAGCCGTCGTCGTCCAAAAGTTTGGCTGCCGCGTCAAGGTCAGGCTGGGCGGTTTGGGGGCTGGCGCTCAGTCCCTGCATAATCAGCAGGGGAGAAGTGGGCAAAAGCGCCTGGCCGTTAAAGACATCGCGGATTATCCGGCGGCGGTCGGTAGCCTCGGTTAAGGCCTGCCTGACGTTGCCATCGGCCAAAATTTTGTTATTCAAATTAAAAAAGACAACTTGGTATTGGGGCAGCGGCAGGCTGAAAACTTGCAGGTTTTTTTGTTCCCCGTCCAAATTTAAGGCGCTGCCCAAGGCGACAAAACCATACCCTTTGATTTCGCGGCTGTGCAGGGCGTTTGCGGCGTCGGTTTCATTGTCGTAAAATTTGACAACCACGGCGCTGATTTTCGGCTGGCCTTGGTAATAGTCGGCAAAGGCTTCCAAAGTAATTTGGTCAACCTTGCCGCCGGCCAGTTTTTTGATTTCTTTGACCGCGTACGGTCCGGTACCCACGGCCTTTAAGTTATGTTCCGAAAGCAAAAAATTTTGTGAATCAACCTGTCCCCAAACGGCCTGGGGCAAAATCGGCAGGGTCAGGTTTTGCATAAACGGCCCGGAAACGTCTTTGGTCGTAAACTTGACCGAATAATCGGACAGTTTTTCCACGTCAGTGGACAGCCATAAATTGCGCAAAGGGCTTTTGAAGGCCGGGTCTTTTAAAGTTTGGATGGTGAAAATGACGTCGTCAGCCGTCAGAGTTTTCCCATTATGCCATTTGACGTTTTTTTTGAGGTTGACGGTGTATTGTTTTTGGTCGGCCGAAATTGTTGGCTGGCCGTCGGCCAAATCCGGAGTCAAACGTCCGCTTGGGTTATATTTGTACAAACCCGAAAAGACCAGTTTGGTCAGCGACAGATCCGGATCCTGGCTGGCCAGTAGGGGATTGATGTATACCGGCTGGCCGATTAAGCCTTCGTTGAAGCTTCCGCCGCTTGAGGGTGCCAAGACGGTATATTTGTAATAAACATTGCGCAGGGACAGGTACAAATTCGTTACTGCGAGCAGGGCCAGGATGACGACGGCGATTTTTTCGCGCTTGTCCAATAAAGAAAAAACTTTCCGCAAATGGGAAAGGCGAAAGTTTTTGATCTGCTTAAATCCTTGGTAAACCTGCCTGCAGTAGGCTATGAAATTTTGGACGAAATCGGTCATTAGTTACTTAAGCAGGAGTAGGGTAATGTTGACCCCCACGAACAAAATGCCCAAAACAATGGTGGCGTAAAACAGCCATTTTTCAAAGCCGCGGCGGGTCTGGACAATGTTGCCGGCGCCGCCGAAAACATTGGACAGCCCGGCCGACTTGTTCTGCAGGGAAATGACGATAATCAAAATTGCCATGACCAGGATATCAAAAAATATAAAAATTGGGTGGTTCATTGAATGGGGAAGGCTGTTAAAAATGTCTTGATTATTATACTAAGTTATAAGGTTGGTGTCAATGTGCCGGATAAATCGGATTATCGGATTCTGATTTATCCGATTGATCCGATTTTCTGATTTAGTCATACATTTGATTTTATATTCCGCGCTATTTTATCCCCAACAACCGAGGCAAGATCATTTAAATCGGCTTTCCGGATGCTGGCTACGGTGCCGAATTTGGCTTTGAGCAGTTTTTTGGTTTTGGGGCCTAACCCTGGGATGTTATCAAGCGCTGACCGGACGGCCTGCTTGGAGCGGAGCTGGCGATGAAAAATAATTCCAAAACGGTGCGTCTCGTCGCGCAGGCGCTGGAGGAGTTGGAGTGCGGGATCGTCGTGCGGCAAAATAATGGGTTCGGATTTGCCCGGAACGAAGATTTCTTCAATCCTTTTGGCCAAGCCAATAATTGGAAATTGGAAATTGGAAATTGGAAATTTCCGCAGCGCTCCTAGCGCCGCGGAGAGTTGTCCTTTTCCGCCGTCGATGACAATGAGGTCGGGGAGAGGCCAATTGTAAGATTGCGGATTGCGGATTGCGGATTGCGAATTTTCAGAATCCGTAATGCGTAATTCGTAATTGTGCCTAAATCTTCTTTGCAATATCTCGCGCATCATCGCAAAATCGTCAGGCGTGTGCTTGGTTTTTATCCGAAATTTTCGGTATTCGGATTTGGCCGGCAGGCCGTTTTTAAACACCACCATGCTGCCCACGGCGTTGGTGCCCTGGATATTGCTGATGTCGTAACACTCTATCCGCTCGGGGATTTTTTCCAGACAAAGCGCGTTTTTAAGGCCTTCCAGCGCGCGGTTGATTTTGTCCAAATGCCCGGCTTGATCTGAAAGCCATTTCGTCAGGTATTCCTGCGCGTTGGCTGTTCCGAGCTTGATTAACCCTTTGGCTTTGCCTTTTTGGGGCGTGATGATTTTGACTGCGCGGTCATAACGCGAGCGGATCAGTTTTTCTATGAGCCGATATTCCCGGACCTGATATTGGGTATAAATAATTTTAGGAACGCTGGAAGCTTCCGAATAGTACTGTTCAAGGAAGGTTTGTAATGTTAATGTATATTCTGTAGCGGCATGCCGGGGCATGCCGTCATTTTGTTCAGGCACGCCACGGCGTGCCTCTACATCGGAGCCCATCTCGTACACAAAATCTTCTTTGTCCTGCAATTTGCCTTCGCGCACTTTAAACAGGTTAACGCAGGCATAACCATCGGAAGCCGCCAAAGACACAATATCCCAGTCCACTTTTTTGGCTAAAATTACGGTTTGGCGTTCCTGTAAAAGCTTTAGCGAATTCAGTTGGTCGCGCAAACGGGCGGCTTTTTCAAACTGTTTTTTGGAGGCGGCAGTGCGCATTTCGCTTTGCAGCTGTTTGCCGACTTTTGCCGTATTGCCGGCCAAAAAATCCTCAATTTTTTTTAAGGTCAGCCGGTACTCGTCAAGCGTGATTTTCCCAATGCACACGCCCGGGCAGCGGTGCAGGTGATAGTGGAAACACGGTTTTCCCGAAACTTTTGTCGCCGAGCAGTAGGGAAAAATTTTGCGCATTAAATGAAGTGTGTCGCGGATTTTGTAGGCGGCGGTGTAGGGACCAAAGTATTTAGGGCTAAGGGCTAAGGGTTTAGGGCTAAGTCCCGGATTTTCTATTTTTCTTGCGTAGCCAATCTGCGGTATCTCGGTTGAGTAATCTATTTTAATGAACGCGTAGTTTTTGTCGTCGCGCAGTAAAATGTTATATTTCGGCAGATACTGTTTTATCAAAGTGTTTTCCAAATACAAACTTTCCAGTTCGTTATTGACAACGGTATAACTAAAATCCGCCGCCTCATTCATCAGGTGGGGGATTTGGGGCCGCTCATCGCTGCCGTTAAAATATTGCCCCACGCGCGAGCGCAAATTTTTGGCCTTGCCAATATAAATAACCCCGCCGTCTTTATCCAAAAACTGGTAAACGCCGGGCTGTTTTGGGATATTTGAGATTTTGGATTTTCCGCCGAAGGCGGATCCGCCGCTGGTGGAGAGATTTTGGATTTGGGTCATTTCATAAGTAATTATATCCGTCAGGCGGTTTGGTGTCGAGATGTGGTTGACAAAAATCTTTTAGGCGCAGAAAATATATTTATTCCACAGCCCTGCGGTTAGGGGCAACGGAAGGAGGAATTAATTAATGGTTACAAGCTCTCGTGTGCCCCCTTGCGGGCGCGTCGACCCATTGCATGGGAAGGCCGGATGGTGGCCATATGCTCTATCCGGCAACAGTCCCATCGGTTTGAGTCGGCGCAGCCGGGAAGGGGATATCCCGGTCAGCAACAGGTTCATCAGCATCGATCCGTCTGATGATCCAGGAACCCTGGAGGAACTTTCCGATTTGGGGTTTCTGACCTTTCTGGCCCTGGCGGAGTTCGCTCACCGGGTTTTTGTCAAGCCCACATTGCGGGTATACCGCTTTTGTCTCGGCCAGTTTGTTTTAAGCCGGCGCAGCCGGCCGACCTTACTACAGTTTTGGTTGGCGATTGCGGCGGCTGGTGCCAGTCTCTCCTGGTTGTGCGTCATTGCCACTAGGGACTACGCCGCTGGTCAGCGGTTTTCCCTGTCATCGCCCGCTGAGTTCTGGTCTTCGCTGGCTACGATCGGCACGGTTTGTTGGGTGCTTTACTGCACCTGGTGGGGGAGGTGAAGAATGCCGAAATATCAGCGGTATTACTATTCCCGGAAGAGGTGATTCTCAGCCCAAGACCGGCGCTACCTCTGTCTTGGGCTCGGGGCGGTCGCCATACTGGACATTGTGTCTCGCTATTATGGCTGGTTAAGCCGGTAGCGAAGATTGTAGTGTCCAGGAAGGAGGAGCCGTGGTCCCAGGAGTGATTCGTATTAGCGGCTGGCGGGCAAAATTTTTGGACTTCATCGAAAAGTCTCCCGCTGTGATCCCCATATTGTTGTTCTTGGCCTTTTTAGGCTTTTACGACGTGGTCTCCTTCGTATTGAGACTGTTTCGCTGACCCTCGCCCCCGAACGTTGTTTCGGGACTAGCGCGGGTCTTTGTTTTGTCCAACTAAATCTGCTTTATTTAAAGTAAAATATAATTTTGACAAACATATGTAAAATTGGCTTTTATATAAGGCAAAAATTTTGGTTTTTTATCAGCCCGAATCAGGGCGGGTTACAAACCCGCCCCTACGGATCTGCGTGCAGATCCGCGGCTAGGCTCTTGCATTCTCTTGACATCCGTGGTAAAATTGCTACTAGCCTGTTTTTACTTTATCCGCTGAATGGACGCTGACCCATTCGGCAATGCTCAGGGTCACCCCGAACATTGCCGAGGGGTGATAGGTACGCTGAACAAACGCTGAACTTATTCTTCATCGTTTCAGCGACATATCAGCGTACTAATCAGCGTAATATCAGCGCCGTATGAAGGACATTATAAGCATCCGCGGGGCGCGGATGCACAATTTAAAAAATTTGGACGTGGATTTGCCGCGCAACAAGCTAGTGGTGTTAACCGGCTTGTCGGGCAGTGGCAAGTCGTCTTTGGCGTTTGACACCATTTACGCCGAAGGCCAGCGCCGCTATGTGGAATCGCTTTCCGCCTACGCGCGCCAGTTCATCGGCCTTATGGATAAACCTGATGTGGATAAAATAGAGGGTTTGAGCCCGGCAATATCCATTGACCAAAAATCCGCCAGCCACAATCCGCGCTCAACCGTGGGCACGGTCACGGAAATTTATGACTATTTAAGATTATTGTACGCTCGCATCGGCATTCCGCACTGCCCGGTTTGCGGTAAAAAAATTTCCGGCCAGACCCCGCAGGCCATGGTGGAGCAGCTGCTCGAGTTTGCCCGAAGGCACCGGCTTGATGCTCCTGGCGCCGTTTGTGCGCGACCAAAAAGGCGAGCACAAGCATATTTTTGAACAAATCAAAAAAGCAGGTTTTGCCCGCGTCCGCGTGGACGGTACGGTTATGGATTTGAACGAGGCCCAGGGGCTAAATTTGGACAAGCAAAAAAAACATTCCATAGACGTGGTGGTGGACAGAATTATCATTTCCCAAAAAGACCGGGCGCGGTTGGCCGAGAGTTTGGAAAAGGCTTTGGATTTGGGCGATGGGATGGCGATTGCCATTAAAATGGTATCATCTGATGTAGAGGCACGCCGTGGCGTGCCTAAACAAGACGGCATGCCGAGGCATGCCGCTACAGGGGGACAAGAAATCACCCTCTCCCAAAATTTTGCCTGTCCTGACGGGCATATGTCGCTTAACGAGCTGGACCCGCGCGATTTTAGTTTTAACAGCCCGCACGGCGCCTGCCCGGAGTGCAAGGGCCTGGGCACCAAGCTCACGGTGGAGCCGGACTTGGTTATGCCCAACCAAAAATTAACCCTGGCCGAAGGCGCCGTCCGCCCGTGGAGCAAAACCACTTCGCGCCTGTCTTGGTACTCGCGAATTTTAGAAGCCGTGGCCAAAGAATACGGATTTTCCGTGAACACGCCGGTTAAGGATCTCCCCAAAAAAATTATTGACGTGGTTTTGTACGGCACGGGCGGGAAAAAAGTCAAAGTGGCCGGCGAATTTTCCACCCGCGACGGCCAGTTTGAAATGAATACCGCTTTTGAGGGCGTCATTCCCAACTTGCAGCGCCGCTACAGCGAAACCGATTCCGAATTTATGCGCAGCGAAATCGAAAATTATATGCGCGTCCGCCAGTGCGAGGTTTGTTTGGGCAAACGCCTCAAGCCCGAAGTTTTGGTCGTAACCGTGGGCGGTGAGGGGATAGTGGATGTTTCCCACCTGTCCATAGACCAAACCGCGGAATTTTTTAAAAATTTGCCCAAAGTCTTAAGCGTTAAAGACCAAACTATATCCAAACAGATTTTAAAGGAAATTAATGCGCGGCTTTCGTTCTTGCTGAATGTGGGGCTGGCTTATTTGTCTTTAGACCGAACGGCCGATACTTTGTGCGGCGGGGAAGCGCAGCGCATCCGCCTGGCCACGCAAATCGGCAGCGGGCTCACCGGTGTGCTCTATATATTGGATGAACCTTCCATTGGCCTGCATCAGCGCGACAACCGTCGGTTGCTGCAAACTTTAAAAGATTTGCGCGACTTGGGTAATACTGTAATCGTAGTGGAGCACGACGAGGAAACCATCCGCGAGGCGGACTGGGTGGTGGACATTGGGCCGGGCGCGGGTAAGCACGGCGGGGAACTGGTGGCCCAAGGCACGCCGGCCGCAAATCCAAAAAAGCGCCAAAAGTTTAACCGGCCAGTATTTGGCAGGCAAGGAATTTATAGAAGTGCCCAAGCGGCGCCGCCCGGGTAACGGCAGAAAACTCAGCATTGTGGGAGCCGAGGAATTTAACCTTAAAAATATTAACGCGGATATTCCGCTGGGCAAATTTGTTTGCGTCACCGGCGTGTCCGGCAGCGGCAAATCCACTTTGCTCAACGAAATTTTGGCCAAAGCGCTGAACCACTATTTTTTTAACAGCAAGGAAGAGCCGGGCAAGCACAAAAAAATTCTGGGGCTGGAACATTTGGATAAAATTATAAATATTGACCAATCGCCAATCGGCCGCACGCCGCGTTCCAATCCGGCCACGTACACGGGTTTGTTTACGCCGATCCGCGATTTGTTTTCCGACACGCGCGAGGCGCGGATGCGCGGTTACCGGGCCGGCCGGTTCAGTTTTAACGTGCGCGGCGGGCGGTGCGAAAAATGCGCGGGCGACGGCGTCATCCAGGTGGAAATGAATTTTTTGCCGGATGTGTACATTACCTGCGACGAGTGCCACGGCAAGCGCTACAACCAACAGGCTTTGGAAATCCATTACAAGGAAAAAAATATTTCCGACGTCTTGGAAATGACAGTAGATGACGCCAAAGTGTTTTTTGCCAATTTGCCGCAAATCCACAAAAAACTGGAAACCCTGTCCCAGGTGGGCTTGGGCTATATGTGTTTGGGCCAGAACGCCACCACTTTGAGCGGCGGGGAAGCGCAAAGGATTAAACTGGCGACCGAACTTTCGCGCGCGGCCACGGGCCGGACTTTGTATTTGCTGGATGAGCCGACCACGGGCCTGCATTTTGCCGACATTAAAAGATTGATTTTGGTTTTAAACAAGCTGGTGGAAAAGGGCAACACCGTGGTGGTGATTGAGCACAATTTGGACATTATCAAAACCGCGGACTGGGTCATAGACCTTGGCCCCGAAGGCGGGGACAAGGGCGGCGAGCTCGTGGCCGCGGGCACGCCCGAAGACATTGTCAAAGTCAAAGCGAGTTTTACGGGGCAGTATTTGAAAAAGGTATTGTAGTTTGCGGATACGCGGATGTCGCAGATTGCGCGGATGTAGGGGCGGATACCATCCGCCCGATGCAGTACAGGCCACCTTGTCCGCCGTAGCCTTAGCGGAGGTGGATTGGCCTGCCAAATTTCGTTCGTCATTGCGAGGAGCCCTGAGTGCATCCGAGGGGCGACGCGGCAATCCCTTACCGATGATTATCGCCCTTGATTCCCGCTTTATCATCTGCTAAAATACTTTCATCAACCAGCCTTTAATGTGACGGCAAGAAGCCGCAGAAATATGATAGACCCAAAGTATTTAAAGGAATACCGCTGCCCGGATTGCCACAAACTTTTGTGTAAAGGTTTCTTAAGCGATGCCGGCAGCGCCCTGGAAGTCAAATGCCGCGGCTGCGGAAAAATGTGCCTGTTCACCGGCACCGATGCCGAAATCGTCAAACACCGCTCCGAGTTAATCCAGCAAGGCCTCATCCCCGACACCGATATCAGATAATAGTGTGCCCCGTAGTCTGCCGATTTATCGGCCTTATTATCGGGGGAGAAAATCTATCGTTATTCAAACCACATGCCCCTAACTCGGGCCTTTAAAATTGTATTGTTTTGAGATTGAGGACAGCCCTCTGCTTTAGGACTCTTACGCCAGAGGACTGCCCTCAACTATAAAAAATGAAACCGTGACAAAATGTCACAGTTTGAAAATCATTGTGCAGGATAGCCGCGAGGTCGTCACAAAATGTGACCGCCTGAAAATGCGGACACCAGAAGGTAAATTTTACTTAACGGATGCGCCGACACTAAAACCAAATTCTAGATTACGTATCTTATCTTATTCCCAAAAGCTTGCGAGGAAGTAAGTGAGTTGCCCGAAAAAATCGGACAACTGAAAATACGCATATCAGATGGTAATTTCTATTTAAACCCTGACACCAACCAGCTATCATTCATCAATAAAACCAAAGGCTCCAACCCGGGCCTTTAAAATTGGTTAAACCGCCCTAAAAATGCTAAAATTAGCTAAAAGAGAGCCTCAAAAAACTTATCCACAAGTATTTATTTGACAATTGGTGAACGATTGTATACTATATGAAAAGGAAGAAAAAAACTAAAAAAAAGCATATGGAGGCTAACACCAAAATCCTTTCTGGGGTTCAGGATAAACCTTATTTTATTCAGAGTGATTTTGTCTTATATAACTCTGATTGTTTAAATATACTCAAGCAGTTGCCTGAAAATTCTGTTGATATGGTTTTTGCGGACCCCCCTTACTTACTTTCCAATGGCGGGTTTAGTGTTCATGCCGGAAGGCGAGTGAGCGTAAATAAAGGTGAGTGGGACAAGAGCAATGGTCTCAAAAAAGATTTTGAATTCCACCTTGAATGGATACAGGCTGTCAAAAGAGTTTTAAAGCCGTCGGGTACGCTTTGGATTAGTGGAACTTATCACTCAATTTATCAATGCGGCTTTGCTTTGCAGGTCGCTGGTTTTCATGTGCTTAATGATATTGCTTGGTTTAAACCGAACGCTTCACCTAATTTAAGTTGTCGATTTTTTACTGCCAGCCACGAAACTTTAATTTGGGCAAGAAAAGACAAAACGGCAAAACATATTTTTAATTATGATTTGATGAAAAACGGCACCTGGCCGGAAGATGCGCTTAAAAAAGCCAGGGCTCCAAATGCGTTCGGTTTGGTCAATGGGAACGCCAAAACCCGCTGAAAAAAAGTTTGGCAAACACCCAACCCAAAAACCCATAGATTTGCTCAAGCGAATTATTCTTGCCAGCACCAATGAGGGTGATGTTATTTTGGATCCATTTACTGGTAGTTCCACCACCGGCATTGCCGCCAGTGCTCTTAAAAGAAAATTTATAGGTATGGATCTAGAGAAAAAATACTTGGATTTATCCATAAAAAGATATAATGAGCTTGGACTTTTAGTCGCGGAACTAAATAAGGCGACTATAAAAATTGAAAGCTCAAAAACAATAAAATTAATCAACAAGATCGGGGTCAAGCAAGCCGAATTGTTTAAATAGTCTTTATGATTGAAAAAGGCAAAGGTGGTGCCAACACTCAAACTGGCTTAAAGTTTGAAAGAAAAATAGATATTTTAACCCTTTTATCTAAGACTAAAGGTTACACGGTTCAACACGGTAATACAATTTTATTCAACGGCAAAGAAGTGGCAAAAAGCTACAGGAAAAACGGGCTGTACAAATATTTGGAATCGCAGAAGGTTGATTACAAAAAAATAATTTCCAAAAAATTACTTCCAGATGAGGCGCTTTATGTTATTGTAAATAACACGCTCTTCATCATTGAAATGAAATTCCAAAAAGTTGCTGGTTCGGTAGACGAAAAATTGCAAACCTGCGATTTTAAAAAGAAGCAATATAAGAAGCTGATGTCAGCTCTTAATATTGAAGTTGAATATATTTACATTTTAAGCGACTGGTTCAAACATCCAGCTTATAAAGACACGCTTGATTATATTATTTCCGTTGGGTGCCAGTACTATTTTGAATATTTGCCACTAAAAAAATTAGGTTTACCCTTACCCAAATAAGGCAAATACTTTGAAGAAAAACCAAATATAAAATTAACTGAATAATTTTTTGCAGTGCGAAAATATTTTCTTTATAAAGACGTGTTTTTTACTATTGTGAGTGCTTGGATAACGCTTGTGCTTTTTTTGTTCTTGGTATCCATCGGGGATATGTCGCAAGTATTGGGTGGGGGAGTAGTTTTGGCTTTTATTTCCATTCCTTTCTTTCAACAGGTCTATTCTTTTTATCGAAAGAATCCAAAAGCAGAAGGAAAGCGGCTATTCTTTTCAAAAATTGGTTATATTGTTCTGGGTGTAAGTTTAGGATTAGTCATTGTTTCAACAATTTTTAATTTGTTTTATGAGCCGGGCTGGTTTAACTTTACGGATTTTGGGTTTTTACTTATCTCATACCCTCTAATTTTAGTTACCCATTTTCAATACGATAGTTACGATGTTTCAAAAAGACTTATTTTATATTTAATCGTATTCTCTAATTTACTTGTTGTGATATTTGTATCGGATATATTGGGTGCGTTATGTGTAAAAATTTACAGAAGTATAAAAAACGGGCTTGTCAGCAACTTGTTCAAGCGGTGGGAATGAGCCAGTTTAAACCGCTTATTGACAGCGGTTTTTGGTTTGATATTATTAAGATAGGGTAATTTATAAAACGAAAGGAAACAAAATGACAAAACTGCAAAGAATTTTGTTAGGAATATTTTTGGCAATGTTCGTGGTGCCGGAAGTGTTGTGGAGCCCAGCATACAAAATGTATTATGCAACCGTCAGCTCTCTTAAAAATGGATCTTACCAGGTTTGGAGACCTAATTTTTTAGATAGCTATGGTAATGCTGGCTTATGGAGCAATCTGATATTATTAGAATTTTTTGGCCTTTTCTTCACGGCGATTTTTTTAATAATAATAAGAAAGAATATTAAGAATAGAGTTGCTCTTTGGATAGTTGTTTTTATCATTTTTATTTTTTCTTTATTAATTTTGAATTTATACCGTCTTTCTTCAATTCAAGTTGCATTTTAATTGTTCTAACAAGTGTATAAAAAATTAATCGTTATAATTTGTCTGACCTTTTTACCATGGCAAACTTTCGCGATGGTTATTTCTCCGTGGTCAAGTTTAAGGCTGGTAGTTATAAAGAATTCTATTGGCGGCGACGGAGTTTTTAATTTTTACGGCTACGGAAAAAATGGTAGTAGCTTTAATTTGCTCCCGGACTTTCAGATTCAAACAACAACGACTGGAGGACAAGGATCCTCGGAAATTAATGTGCGAACAAACGATTATCTATTTTACGAGGATAATCAGCCCGGTTGGAAAACGCGAAGCGTTAACTGTTCAAGCAGTGACGGCAACGGGAATTTTATTCCCATAGAGGACGGGGTGGAAATGGATGGCTTGAATGGCAATGTTACCATAACTTGCGTTTTTAATGACGTTTCCACTGTAATAACATCGCCATTATTGATAATCCCAGGCACTTTGGGAACGGAAATTGATAAAGGCAGTGAAATCTTGTGGCCAGATATAGGAAGGATGGCAAGTATATTAAAGCCGTCCGATGGTTTTATGGATCCTTTAGCTTTCGATTCAAACGGCAACCCAGTAGATGCTAGCTTAACATTAGGACAAGTTTTAGGAGCACCTCATCCGACATTTGATTATTCGAAACAATTGGTGTTTGATTTAATTGCTAAAGGCTATTCAACCAGCACCAATCCAAATTTATTTTTATTTCCTTATGACTGGCGGGACGATATAAAAAAGAATTCTGATAATTTTCTCAAGCCGGAAATTGATACGCTTGTCGCCTCAAGTACAACAGGCAAAATTGATATAGTCGCTCATAGTCAAGGTGGATTATTAATCAAACGTTTGCTTTATGACCATCCGGAATACGCGGGTAAAATCAACAAATTGGTTTTTGTTGGTACGCCGAATTTAGGCGCTCCACAATCGGCGAAAATGTTGCTTTATGGCGACTCGCTTGGAGTAAAAAAATGGTTTATCGGACTTGATCCGGCTGAAATGAAAAAAATCAGTCAAAATATGCCGGCAGTTTATCAAATGCTGCCCAGCCAGGAGTATTTTAATCACTCCACTGGTTATTTGGGTAGTTTAAACTCTAGCGTTTCCTTAATTGGCGGCCAAGTTTACAATTTTGCCGACTCAACAAAGGCCTTAAAGGATCTGGGAGGAAATTCAAATTTGATTGACCAATCGGGGATTTTTCATAGTGCGGGTTTTGACAATATGGATTTTTCTGGCAGCGGTATGCAAACTTACAACATTATGGGTTGTCAGAGCGGAACAGTAGGACAAATTTTAATTGGTAGCAATGGAGATTATAAGCTAAACTATGTGGCCGGTGATGGGACAGTGCCAATAATTTCCGCCAGCAATATAAAAGGTACACAAAATTATTATGTTCTGGATACGGATGAGTTACATGGCACCATGCTTACCCACGATGGCATAAGGCAGCAGGTTGAGAACATTATTACTGGCGATAATTTACCGGAAACTAAAATAACGCAAGACTCATCAGAATGCCATTTCGACGGCGAGCAGGTGTCCGTGCACAGCCCTGTCAATCTGCAAGTTTATGACGAACTTGGCAACCATGTTGGTCTAAATCCGGACGGCAGTTTTGATTATAATATTGACGGAGTCCAATATGATGTTTTAGATCATGATAAATTTGCTTTCCTACCGCCGGGGCATACCTATACTATTAAATTTATTGCCACGGACAACGGGACTTTTGATTTTTATTCATCCAAAATTATTGACGGACAAATCGTTAGTACCGCTTATTATGGCGGCGTGCCTATTACCGCGACATCCACGGCTGAATTAACTTTAAATTTTACTAACGACCAGACAATAAATTTTACCAGCGACGACCGTGTTATTGTTCCTTCCGCCACGCTGGACCAAAACCAGTCTTTGGATTTGTTGTCGCCGGTGTCATCGGTTACGGTTTTAGGCGATAAAAACGCGGACGGGGATTTTGTCGGCGGGGTGGAGGTTGATTTGGCGGCGAGCGATCAGATAATCGCCGGGCAGGAAAACCAGACATCGGGAATTTACAAAATTATGTACCAGCTTGACGGCGGGCAATGGCAGGAGGCTTCGTCCACTTTTGATTCAACGTTTCTAGACGCGACTGCGACGCCGGTTAGCGTTAGCGGCGTCGGCCAACATCAAATTAGTTTTTACTCCACTGACCGCGTGGGCAACGCGGAAGAAGTCCAATCAACGGGTTTTACAATCGTCAGCCCGCCGGCCGCATCGTCATCCGCATCGGTTGTACCAACATTATCGGTCGGCGGCGGTTCTGTTTATTTTTCGCCGGTTGCATTGCCTGTCGCGACAACTACGGTCGCAACCACCACTCCGGTTTCTTCATCTACTCCCACAACCGTGGTTTTGAGCGCGGCGACTTATAATTTTCCACGCAATCTAAAATTTGGGATGAAGGGCGACGACGTTAAGTTTTTACAGCAATTTTTGAATACCCAAGGTTTTATTCTGGCAAAATACGGCGCGGGGGCGCCGGGCAATGAAACAATTTATTTTGGGCCACGGACGCGCGCGGCGTTAATCAGGTTCCAAAAAAATGCCGGCCTAAAACCCACCGGCCAGCTGGACGACACCACCCGCGCTTACATTAAGCTGCTCTAATTCGCGCGAATAGGAGAATGCCAAATCAAAGATAAACGGCCATCCTGATAAATCAAGATGGCCGTTTTGTGATTATCGCAAGCCGTTTTATCAAGAACCGCAGGAGCCGCTGATTTGGTCAAGGGGGTGGGTGCAGGCGGCTTGTTTGGTTGGGACTATCCCTATCATTGGCAAAGCGGATTCGGCGCTGTTGGCAGCGACAATATTGTCAAAGGTAAAGCCCCAGGAGTAAAATGTTGCGGCATCGGGAAAGCCGTACAGGCCGGTGCTGGAAACCAGGTAAACGGTTTTGTTGATGCTTATTATTTGGCCGGGCCTAGCGGTGACCTGAGAAACAGCGCAGGTGCCGTTTATTTGATTTATCGGGCTGGAACATCCGGATTGTTCCGTTGGCACTAATCCGATCATGGTTAAAGCCGATTCCGCGCTGTTGGCAGGCACTATCTGGCTAAAGCTAAATCCCCAGGAATAAAATGTCGGGGCATCGGGAAAGCCGTACAGGCCGGTGTTGGCAACAAGATAGACAGTATTGCCTATGTTGACTAATTGCCCGACTCTGGGCGTGGTGGTTGAACCGGCCTGGCCGCAACTGCCGTTAATCTGATTCAGCGGACTGGAGCATCCGGCTTGTTCGGTTGGCACTAATCCGATCATACTTAAAGCCGTTTCCGCGCTGTTGGCCGTAACAATATCGGTAAACTTATACCCCCAGGAATAAAAAGTCGCGGCATCGGGAAAACCATAGAGGCCGGTGTTGGCAACAAGGTAGACCGTTCCGTTAATGTTAATCAGCTGGCCGGCGCGGGGCGCAACGGGAACCGCGGCAACAGCGCCCGCGGCTGTGGGGTTATTGCTGACTCCGGTGGGAATGACCAACGGGTGCGCGGAAATGGTTGTATCCATAGTGCCGTGGGTTTCCTGCCCCTTTTGCTGGAAAGCGCTAAAGGACATGGCGCCGTTCCAATAAAAATGGTTGGCGGTTATGTCCGAAGCGTGATAATGGTTGTTATAAAACACATTTGTGGGATCAATAGTCCCGCTGACGGTAAAGTTGCTGTCGGTTTTTTGGACTCCTGTCATTCCTGAAGATCCTTGGTAAGTCATGTCGTTATCGTGAATACTGTTGTTAGCAAGCAAATAAGCGCCTAAAGTGGCGGAGGAGCCGCGCGGGGTATCCATTAAACCTATGCCGTTGCCCAAGCTCGGCGACACCACCAGCGTATTGCCCGAAATTTCCACATTCTGGGAATTATAAAGCATGATTTGCGTGCCCCACGGCACGCCATACGACCGGCCGCTTCCGTTGTTCAAAAAAGTGTTGTTGGTAATTTTACCCGAAAAGCTGATTTCGTACTCAATGCCTTCCAGTTGGTTGTTGGCTATGACATTGCCGCTGTACGTGGTATTAACATTGTCGGTGTCGGTCCAAAAGCCGGGTCCGAAATTGTCGTGGGAATAATTATTGCGGAAAGTCAGATTATTGGTAAACGCCGCCTTGCCCCCGCCGCATTCCCAGCCGCAATCAAATCCGGCGTAGTTGTTATAGGCCAGATTGTTGTTTTCAAAAACAATATTTTTTCCCTGGAGCGAGTAGCCTATTTCGCCGTTGTCGTGAATATAGTTGCCGTTTACTTCCGCCCCGTCCAAGAGGCTGATGCCGGCGCCGTGGTTCAGGCGGATTTCGTTGTTTTGCAAAGTCCAGTTGAACGGCTTGTCCGAACCCCACTTATCGCCGCCCACGGCGCCTATTTGGGCGTTGTTGGCGTATTTTTCAATTATTAAATTGCGGATGGTCACGCCCGTGGCCGCGCCGCCAAAGGCCGTCTTTGTGGCGCCGAGCTCAACCGTGTGTCCGGCCGGGTTATTGCCCAAATAAACTATTCCCGCCGCGTAATCAAAATACCATTTGCCGGCAGCTACGTCGCTTAAGTTGGCCATATGTTGCAGGGGGATGCTGTCAAAATATAAGTCTTCGGGATAGTTGCAGCCCGGATGGGTGGCATCGCAATCTCCGTGAGGCTGATCGACCCGGCTTTGGCCCGTGGCCAGCCACATGCCGTTTTGTTGGGTAAAATTAGTTAAGAGTTTGGAGCCGTTTAAAATCGCGCCGGGCTGGCCCACAAACACGTCGTTATTTTTTGGCGCGACGGACTGTCCGCGGTAGACCCCGGGAGTCAAGGTAAAAGTCGTGCCGGCTGTGTTACAGTCCACGGCCGCCTGGATGCTGTCCCCGGGATAAAGTGTTGTGGCGCACGCTTGGGCTGCGTTGGTTTTTGGCGGCATACTAGCCAGGGCAACTGTCATCGCGAGTGATAAAATTACGACAACTACGCGGACGTTTTTAGAAGGTTTCATAATGGTTCTTGATTATTTTGTTCTTTAGGTTATTATAGCATTTTGGCCCAGTTTGAAAAACCGCCTTAGCTTGTTGAATGGGTGACTTAAGGTTTTTTATTTTTTTGGCTGGTGCAGCAGACACGCGCCGTTGATGCAGAATCTTTTTCCGGTGGTTTCAACAGGACCATCATCGAATACGTGCCCTAAATGCGAGCTGCAGTTGGCGCAAACAACTTCTGTGCGGCGCATGCCCATGTCAAAATCATCACGCAATTCTACGGCGCCGGGCAGCGCCTCGTCAAAACTCGGCCAGCCGGTGCCGGAATCAAATTTTGTATCGGAACTGAACAATTGGTTGCCGCAAACGGCGCAGGCAAACATGCCTTTATCATGCGCATTTAAAAGGGGCGAGGTAAAAGGCGCCTCGGTGCCTTTTTCCCGCAGAATACGGTATTGCTCGGGCGTGAGCTTCTTTTTTAGTTCTTTATCATCGATGAGGAATTTTGGGTTAGTCATATGGTTACCTTTAGCCGTCTAAGGCGGCTTTAATGGAGTACAGTCATTTTAGATAATGGGTATATTTGTGTCAATTTTTATTTATCCGATAGGCTTGACAAATTTATTGGATCTGCTAATATATAAATACATTCGGCATTAGCCACGGCCCTCGCTCGCAAGAGCGGGGGAATTTTATTTGTATAGTTCCCAAAAAGCCATTTGTACCTGCTCAAAATCATCTGTTCCAATTTGGCCGAGCTGGCTCGACAGGCGGCGATAATCTACTGTCCTGATTTGATGAAGGCAAATCCACATGTCTTTGCCCGCGTAGTTTATTTTTACATACCAAGTGCCTTCGTGGATTTTTGTTGTGGTTGGGGCAACCAGAAAAAACCCATGCGCCAGCTTTTTTAGAATCAGCGCCGGCCTAGAAAATAGTCCGCTTTTCCCATTCATTTCCGACCCGACGTTTTCTCCCAAGCTTAGCCACCATAAATCCCGTTTGCGGACTAAAGGGGGCTGAGCGGAGATATTATGGAGCCGTTGTTTTAATTTTATCCATTCTAAGAATTTTTTAATCATAGGAAAAAAGTCAAAACGCGCCCGTACCTTTGGGACTGCCCAGGCCGGTGGGGCCGTCGTATTTGGTTTTGCCCGTGCATAAATACGCCGGACTACAGTTCCCGTTTGAGCCGCCGACAACATCGTGTAAATTGGATTTTGACCCTAAGCTGTAGGGCAGGCTGTTGGCGTTTTTATCAGCGGGTAAATTTCCGGCCAGCGCGTAGACTGCGGCAATGAGCGGCGCGGATAGAGATGTACCGCCCGCGGTAAACCAGCCTTTTTGGTTTTTGGTGCTGGTGGTAGTGTATATGGCTATGCCGGTTTGGGGGTCGGCCACGGCTGAAACATCGGCTACCGTCCGTCCGGGACACTTCGCGTCTGTCTGCCAAGCGGGTTTTGATTCAAACTGCGAACATCCCGAACCGGCGCCGCTCCAGGCGTCTTCGTTTTTGTATTTTCCATCAGCGCCTAAATATAGGGAAGTACCGCCCACAGCCGTAACATAAGGTGAAGCTGCGGGATATTCCACGCCATAGCCGCTATCGCCGGAAGAGACGGTAAAAGCCACGCCCGGGTGATTGAAATGGCTGTCAAATTGCGTTTCCTGCGCGAATTCCGGACCGCCGTAAGAATTGGAAACCGCAACGGCGCCGGCTCTGACTGCGGTATCCACGGCCAGCATCAAATTATTCATATTCGGCGAAGTCGCTTCCACCAATAATATAGAGCAGTTTTCGCACGCAGCATGCACGGTTTCCACATCCAGCGCAATTTCCATCGCCCAACCGCCGTTTGGTTTTGGTAAAGCGGATGTTCCCCGCTGGCTGAGTTTTTGGAAGCAGGGGATTGGCGATTTGACGACGGCAGTTTTGCAATCGGCCAACACCGGCAAGCCAAACTGCCGGCTATAAACATCCAGGTCATTTTTTAGCGTTGGGTCATCGTAAGCATCCACAATGGCGACTATGGGATTTTTATTGGCTTTTCCGGAAAGACCATAAGCGCTCCGCAGTTGCGTCGGGCTAAAACCCTGCGGCGATGCGCTGACCAAAAATTTCCCCTTATTGTCCGTCACTACATGGGCGTTGCAGCTGGCCAGTCCGGTCTTTTTGGCCACAGAGCAGACGCGGGAACTATGCGCGGCAGCGGCCTGGCTAACCATTGGCGCGGCAAAAATTACCATCGCCGCAAATAGAATGTGTTTGGTTTTCATATTTTTTATTTTTAATTAACCCTAAAGCCAATCGCGGTGGTGCTTACGGGAGTACTGATTCTTTTTAAATTTTTTACGACTTTTACCAACACTTTGGTATGTAAATCCTGGACGCCTTTAATTTTGGCGACTTGTTTGGATAAGCCTTTATATTCCTCAAGCATTTCCCGAAGTTTGATAAAGGCTCTGACTATCGCGATGTTCATTTGTATGGCCCGATGGCTATTTAAAACCGAAGACAACATAACCACTCCGTACTCGCTAAAAGCATAGGGTAAATAACGCCTGCCGCCGTAACTTGAGGTTCCAAATTGGAACCTCAAGTTACCCGCTTCTTTTTTAGTGAGCTGAAACATGAAATCTTGAGGAAACCGATCCGGGTTGCGCTTAATGGCTTTGTTAAGGTTTTTTGTTTTTACTTGATACAAATCCGCCAAATCGCTGTCCAGCATAACTTGCCGGTCGCGTATAGAGTAAATCCGCCGTTCAATAAAGTTAGGGGAAACCGGCAGTATATTGGTAATTTGATTTAATTTTGTTTTGTCCATATGCCTCCTTTTTGGGGTTATTAATTAATCGTATTAATATAGTATACAATCGTTCACCCAGTGTCAACACCTTTATTTATTGGGGATTTTTGTTATTTTGCCATAATTATCCACAAATAGGACTAGTAATAAATTAGTTGGATTATCACTTGACAGGTTAGAGTGCTAATAGTATTATTAATCACAGATACGCGGATGAAAACAGATGGCGCAGATAAAAGGAATAATCTATAAATTTTATGACGGAAAATAGCGATATTAATCCTCGCCAAGCCAGAATTCTCGCGGCCATTGTCAAGGAAAACTGCGACAATTGCCAGCCCGTGGCCAGCCAGGATTTGGCGGGCAAGTATAACTTTGACGTCAGCCCGGCTACCATCCGCAACGAAATGCAGGTTTTGGAAAAGTTGGGTTTTATTGCCCAGCCGTACACCTCCTCCGGCCGCGTGCCTACGGACAAGGGCTTCCGGTTTTTTGTAAACGAACTTATGGACCGCGTGCGCCTGACTTTAAAAGAGCAGGAGGCGCTGAAGCGGGAATTGTTTAAGCTACAAATCGCGCATTCGGAAATGGGACGCCGGATTGCCAAACTATTATCAGATCATTCCCAACAAGCCAGTTTTGCCCTGTTCCCGGAAGAAACCTCCACCACCGGCTTGTCCAATATCGTGGACAACCCCGCTTTGGCGGCCGAAGACGCCAAGGAAATCGCGCAGTTTTTTGACAACATTGACCAGTACGCGGAAAAAATGATGCAGGATTATTCCTCATCCACCAAACCGGAAACGTTTATTGGCAAAGAGCTTAAGCTGTCAAAAAATTCCGACTATTCTATGATTGTCAGCGGCCTCAAATTGCCCAGCGGTAAAAGGGGAGTGATTGGGTTAATCGGCCCGAAGTCCATGAAGTACGAAAAGAACTTATCGTTAATGGAGTATATCAGCAAATTATTGGGCGGCGGAGCGGCAATAGCGCTACTTTTTATTATTAGATAACTACGGATTTCGCATTACGAATTCGCAATCCGCAATCCGCAATGCGTAATTGTTTCCAATTATGTCAGAAGAAAACCAGCAAACCGATAACCATCAGCCGGCCGATGACAGTCAAAACGGCAACATAACTTTGGAAAAACTCCAAACCGATTTGGATTCGGCCATGAACGGCTGGAAGCGCGCGGCCGCGGATTTTGAAAACTATAAGCGCCGCAAGGAAGCGGAAAACAGGGAACTTTTGGAATTTGCCAAGGAAGTTACGGTGGTAAAATTGTTGCCCACGATTGATTCGCTGGAGCAGGCGCTTAAACATCTGCCTGAATATACTCCAACCACCCCGTCCCGCCAAGGCGGGACACCCCTCCTTGAAAAGGAGGGGAGCTCCGCGGAAAATGCAGAGATAAGTGCGGAGCCTCTCCCCCTTGCTGAGGGGGAGTACCGCCCGCAGGGCGGGGAGGGGGTTAGAGCAGAGGAATTCAGGAAAAAATACGCCAACTGGCAAATGGGCGTAGACGGTATAGTTATGCAGCTGGACAAAGCGCTTGGGGAACTGGGCGTCAGGAAAATAGAAGCCATCGGCAAAAAATTCGACCCAAACTTCCACGAAGCCATCCGCGAAACGGAAAGCGACCAGGACGACGGGATTATTATAGAGGAAGTCCAAACCGGGTTTGAATTAAATGGTAAGGTCATTCGGCCTTCACAGGTTGTTATTAGCAAGAAAAAATTAGAATAATAAGTGTCATTGTGAGGAGGCCGGGGCTTTATCCGGCCGACGCGGCAATCTCATCCTAAGATAAAGATTGCTTCGGCTGCACTCGCAATGACAGAAAAAAGGAACAAATGACTATACAAGACATTTTTGAAGTCGGGGAGATAATGGAGAACGAGGAAAAGGACAAAAAAATTAAAATTTTGGACGGCGACGATTGCGAAATCACGGGCAAAGCCCTAAACAAGCACAAAATCATCCTGCACATGAAACGCCTGTCCGACGCCAGCGAAGGCAATGTCTTTGTGCGGTTAAAAGACGACAACCGGGAGCACTTTTTAACGTCAAAAAAGCTGCTTGCCAGCAAAAAAGTCGTGGGAATGACGCTGAATCAGTTTAAGGAACTTGATGTAGAGCTATTGTAGGCCGCTGATTTGTCGCTGATAGGTACGCTGAATGGACGCTGAATCTACTTTTTTGTGTCATTGCGAGGAGGCCAGGGCTTTATCTGGCCGACGCGGCAATCTATAAAAAGATTGCTTCGGCTGCACTCGCAATGACAAATTAAATGATTCTCGCCTTCGCGGGAATGACAAATAATTAAGTTATAAATTTATGTGGAAAAAAATTAGAGAAGAACTTATAGTTAAAGGAGTTGTTACAGCAGTAGTTTTTGGGATTATCTTTATTGTTATTAGTTCCTCTCACGGGCTTGCAAGCCAATTAACAACGCTATGGATTTTTATCTTTATACTTGTACTAGAAACTATTTGGTCATTCATGGATTCTATTATGTTAGAAGTTAGGATTGAGGATTTAGAAAAAAGAATAAAAGAATTGGAGAATAAATAATTATTAAATTTAGAAATTTATTTTTAAAAATATTTTATTTATAGAAAGGATAATATATGAAATTAACCGAGGAATATAAAAAAGCACTTAAAAATTTGTTTGAAACTTGTGAGAATTTAAAAAAATACATTTTTAGTAATACGATTTTAGAATTTAAACAACTCGATGACTTGGAAAAAGCTTATGAAGATGCCAATAGAGCATTTGAGGAATTTGATAAAAATTTGCGGTTTGAAGATTAATATAAAAGTAAAGGAAAAAAATATATGTCAAAAATTATAGGGATAGACTTAGGAACATCAAACTCTGCCGCGAGTGTTATGGAGGCGGGGAAGCCGGTGATTATTCCTTCGGCCGAGGGCGCGAGTTTGGGCGGGAAGGCTTTTCCGTCTTACGTAGCTTTCACCAAGGAAGGCCAATTGTTAGTGGGTGAGCCGGCGCGCAGACAGGCCGTGACTAATCCGGAGGGCACGGTGTTTGAGGCCAAGCGCAAAATGGGGACCAGTTTTAAATATCACGTTAACGGCAAAGATTACACGCCGGAGCAAATTTCCGCTTTCATCCTCCAAAAAATCAAAAAAGACGCGGAAACGTTTTTGGGCGAGCCGGTGGCTAAGGCGGTCATTACCGTGCCGGCGTATTTTGACGACGCGCAAAGGCAGGCCACCAAAAACGCGGGCGAAATCGCGGGACTGGAAGTGGTGCGCGTAATCAACGAGCCCACGGCCGCGGCGTTCGCGTACGGTTTGGACAAAGGCACGGCCCGGGATCAGAAAATTTTGGTGTTTGATTTGGGCGGCGGCACTTTGGACGTAACGATTATGGATTTTAGCGAAGTGGACAACCAGGCCACGTTTGAAGTCAAGTCTACGAGCGGCGATACGCAGCTCGGCGGCAAGGACATGGACAAAGTGCTGATAGATTATATCGTCGGCGATTTTAAGAATTCCAGCGGTGTGGACTTGAACAACGACAAAATGGCCATGAACCGCGTGCGGGAAGCGGCGGAAAAAGCCAAAATTGAACTTTCCACCACAATGGAAACCGACATTAACTTGCCGTTCATCACGGCTGACCAAAACGGGCCCAAACATCTCCAAATAAAAATCACGCGCGCCAAACTGGAAGAATTGATTAAGCCGCTCATTGAGCGGATGCGCAGGCCGGTGGAGCAGGCCATTTCAGACGCCAAATTGACCCCGGCCAACATCGATAAAATTATTTTAATCGGCGGGCCCACGCGGATGCCGAGCGTAAAAAAGTTTGTGGAAGATTACATTGGCAAACAGGTGGAGGGCGGCATTGACCCCATGGAAGCCGTGGCCAAGGGCGCGGCCATCCAGGCCGGAATTTTGGGCGGCGACGTGGCAGGCAAGGAAATTTTACTGCTGGATGTTACGCCTTTGACTTTGGGTCTGGAAACTTTGGGCGGAGTTCGCACGCCTCTCATCGATCGTAACACCACCATCCCAACATCAAAGTCACAAACATTTTCCACGGCCGGCGACAACCAAACTTCGGTGGAAGTCCACGTGCTGCAGGGCGAGCGGGAATTCGCGCGCGACAACAAATCTTTGGGCCAGTTTATTTTGGACGGCATTCCGCCGGCGCCGCGCGGCATCCCGCAAATAGAAGTGACGTTTGACATTGACGCCAACGGAATTTTAACAGTCAAAGCCAAGGACAAAGCCACGAACAAAGAGCAGCACATTACCATTCAGGGGTCTTCCAATTTGAGCAAGGACGATGTGGAAAGGATGAAAAAGGAAGCCGAAGCGCACGCGTCCGAGGACAGGAAGCGCAAGGAAACCGTGGATATGAGAAACCAAGCTGATACTCTCATCAGCGTATCCGAAAAGACAATTAAAGACGCGGGCGATAAAGCAAAGGCCGAAGATAAAAAAACGGTTGAAGACAAAATCGCCGCGTTAAAAGCGATAAAAGACAAGGACGACGTGGATGCCATAAAAAAAGCGGTTGATGAATTGTCGTCCGCCATCCAAAAGGTGGGGGCGGCGATGTACGAGGGGCAAGGGGGAAGTGGGAAGGGTGAAGTGGGAAGCCAGCCGGGCGCGAATCCGTCGCCGGATAATAATCAGCCCGGAGCCGATAAAGGCACCGTGGACGCGGATTATAAAGAGGTTCCAAAATAACACTCTGTGTCCACCCCGGAATTTTTTACGCGCAAGAAAATTATCTGCCGTAAAAAATATCCGGGGTCCAGGTACAAGAGCTATCCTGGAAAATTTCAGGCTTCCGGATCCCGGATATTTTTGATTGCTGATGATATTCTTATTACAATCAAAAATTTCGGGATGGAAAAATTTTATCATTATCTAAAAAAATATGGCCAATAATAATAATCAAGAGCAACAGCCCCAACAGCAAATCCAGGTCAAGGCCGATGACAAAATCCTAAAGGGCCAGTACGCCAATATGGTGCAGGTCGGGCATACCGGCGAGGAGTTTGTTTTGGATTTTATGAATCTTCTGCCGCCAGCCGGGCAGTTAGTGAGCCGCGTGATTGTCTCGCCGTCGCATTTTAAGAGGCTCACGGCCGCGATGCAGGACAACGTCAAACGCTACGAAGAGCAGTTCGGCACCATTTCCCTGGCAGTCGTCCCGGATCAGAATTTCAAGTTTAAGACAGAATAGGTTACAATTTTTTTATTGCGGATTACGAATTAATCCGTAATGCGTAATCCGTAATTTTAAATTGACATTGAATGGCTAAGAATTATTACGACATTTTAGGAGTTTCCAAAGGCGCCAGTGGCGACGAGATTAAGCGCGCCTACCGCAAGATGGCGCACGAGTATCATCCGGATAAAAATAAGGGCAACGAGGCTAAGTTTAAGGAAATTAACGAGGCGTATCAGGTACTGGGCAACGCGGAAAAAAAGCAGCAGTACGACACTTACGGGCAAACGTTTGACCAGGCCTCGCGAAACGGAGGTTATCAATATCAGCAGGGCCAAAATCCGTTCGGGGGTTTTTCCGCCGGAGGCGGACCAGGCTCCGCCTGGGATTTTGGGGGTTTTGGCGGCGAAGGCGGCGTGGAATTTGATTTGGGAGACATTTTTGGCGATATGTTCGGCGGCAGAAGGCAGCGCGAAAGCAGGCGCAACCGCGGCATAGATTTGGAAATGTCGCTGACCATAAATTTTGAGGAAGCGGTGTTCGGCGCGGAAAAAACCATCACTTTAGAAAAAAAAGACGTTTGTAAAACCTGTGGCGGCAACGGTGCGGAACCGGGGTCTAAAATCAACTCCTGCCCCAAGTGCCACGGCCAGGGACAAATAGCCACCACGCGCCGCACGATTTTTGGCCAAATCCAGAGCCGCACCACGTGCGACCGGTGCGAGGGCACGGGCAAAGTGCCGGAAACGCCCTGCCACACCTGCGGCGGGAGCGGCGCGTTGAGACAGGAGAAAACCATTGCCGTAAAAATTCCGGCCGGCATAGACGACGGCCAAAGAATCCGCGTGGCCGGGGAAGGCGAGGCCGGCTACCGCGGCTCCAGCCCCGGCGATTTATATTTGGCCATCCGCGTGCGCGAGAATAAAGAATTTACGCGTGACGGCAACAATTTGCTTAAAGAACTACCCGTAAGTTTTACCCAGGCCGCGCTGGGCGCAAAAATTATCGTCAAAACTTTGGACGGGCAGATTGAACTAAAAATTCCAAACGGTACGCAAAGCGGCACCGTAATGAAAGTTAAGAATCACGGCGTGCCGGACATCCACAACCCCTCCCGCCGCGGCGACCTGTTAATTACCGTCCGCGTGATTGTGCCCAATAAGTTATCACGGAAAGAAAAAGAATTATTGAAACAGCTTGCAGCTGAACGCGGTGAAACCGTGCAGATTGATGAAAATTTGTGGGATAGTATCAAAAATAACTTTTGAGAATTACTTAATTGATTATTTAATCAATTAAGTAATCTTTGGATTTTGACCGGTTTTGTGCTATAATTAACCAGGAATTGAGATTTATCGGCAAAAACAAAAATGCTAGAAGCGCTTTCCGTAGGCAATGCCTCGCAACTGGTGCATAGTTTTAACTGGACTTCGCCGTCCTGGGATTTGTTTATTCTTCTGGCGTGGATCGGTGCCGCCATTTTGTATATGTTCGCCTCGGGCCGCGGCCGGATTATCAACATTTTGCTCAGCGTGTACGTGGCCAAGCTGATTGTTTTGGAGATGCCGTTTTTAAGCATTACCACGGGCAAGCTGGGGCTTACGTCCATTGAGTCATTACAGCAGCTGGCGGCTTTTGTGATAGTTTTTTTGGTGCTGTTTTTGTTCCTTGGCCGGTTCGCCTTAAAGACTTCGGCGGACAGCCGGCATTTGGTGTCCATGGTGTTCGGCCTGGTGTTCGCTTTTTTGCAGATCGGGCTGCTGATAAATATTATTTTAAGCTATATGCCGGCCGGCGTGCAGCAAAATTTTAGCCCGCTAATCCAGACAATTTTTATTAATAATCCGGCGAGTTTTGTCTGGCTGGTTTTGCCCATTGTTTATTTAATTGTCCTCGGCAAGTTTGTCGGGGATACAAACGAGTTGTAGAATCAATTGACAAGATTGACTAGACTTCGCAAGAATGACCCAGCCTTCGCCGGGGCTTCGGCGGGCGGGCAAGATTGCCAATTAAAAATCATGTCAATCATTTAAATCATTTAAATCATTTAAATCTTGTCAGTCTATTTTTATGCCCAAAGGACACTATATAATTTTAATAATTGATGACGACAAGCTGATTTTGAACACCTTAAAGAAGCAGTTTGACGCTTGGGGCACGCAAATTATGTCCGCGGCCACGCCGCAGGAGGCCAAGGAATTTTTAAAAAAAGTTACGCCGGATTTGGTATTATTAGATTTGTTGTTAACAGAAGCGGACGGCAGTAGCGGCGTTTTGGATTTTATGCAGGGCCAAGACAGGCTGCAGAACGTGCCGGTAATCGCGCTGACCAATTTGGACAAGCCGGAGCTTCGGGACATGCTGCTTAAGCAGGGCCGCATTAAGGAGTATCTGGTTAAAGGCACTTTGAATTTGGACCAGTTGTACAAAACGGTCTGGTCATATTTGGAGCCGGAAGGGGACAGTAAGTAGAAAGTAGAAAGTAGAAAGGGCGGCTTTGCTTACGCAAAGCCGTTTTTGATTTTATACGCTTAAGATGACCAACGGGCGAAGATGCCGGTAGATATCAAGCGTTCATTTTTTTGTTTTAAGCACAGTTCGCCAAACTCTATTTGTCCGCCGCGATTTCTTATGGCGTCTTCCAGTAAATTATTGAGCGCCAAAGCGGAAGAATTCGTGGCGTAGCCGTTGATGATGAGGAATTTGGCGTTGGTCGAAAGCAGCTGAACACAATCGGCTAACAGCCCAGGTAGGTCGTCGTTAAATTTCCAGGTCTTGCCGGAAGGGCTATGGCCAAAGGCCGGCGGATCCATAATTATGCCGTCGTATTTGGCGTCGCGCTTAAGTTCGCGTTTGACGAATTTTACCGCGTCATCCAAAATCCAGCGGACATTCCCAATATGTTGGGAATGTTCGCCCTGAGCGTGGTCGAAGGGCGCATTATTTTCGAAATTTAACTTATAATTTTCCTTGGCCCAAGTTATGGCCGGTTTGGAAGCGTCCACGTGGGTGACAAAGCATCCGGCCTTGGCCAGTACTATCGTAGCGCCTCCCGTATAAGCAAAAAGATTCAGAATTTTTGATCTTTCAATCGCCTGCCCTGAGCTTGTCGAATGGGTTGAATCTTTTAATCTTTGAATCATAAACTCCCAATTCGCCGCCTGTTCGGGAAACAGCCCGGTATGTTTGAAAGGGAAGAGCTTGAGCAAGAATCGGATGTTTTGGAACTTAACGGTCCAAGGAACGGGAAGATTTTTTTTGATATCCCATTTCCCTTTTCCATCGCCGCTGCCTGATTTAAAAATCGCCCAAGCCTTATCCCATTCTGAATCGGCTAACGATTTTGGCCAAATGATTTGCGGATCCGGCCGTGCCAACACCGCCTCGCCCCACCGTTCCAGACGAAAACCTCTGCCGGTGTCCAGCAGTTCAAAATAGCCAAAAGTTTTAAAAGTTTCAAGTATCATAAAATGATTGAACAAGATTTAAGGGATTTAAAAGATTGACAAGATATGGCCACTAATCATGTCAACCATGATCAATCCTGGTCAATCTTGTCAATTTGTTTATTGCCCAACAATGTCTCCGAGCTGGAAACTATCCACAGTTCCTTCGTAGCTGACGTTAACTTGGCGGCCGATTAAATCGGAATAGTCGCGGCTGGTATTAATATAGACAGTGGTTTTTTCCATAACCAACATGAGGTTGCCTTTTTTGGGGTTATCGGAAACTTTTAAGATACCTTGCCAAACATCGCCGCTCGGAGTTTGGTTGCCGGCCGCCGCGGGCTGCGTTTGGTTGGCATTACCTGTTTCGGCTGGAGAGGTAACGCTTGCCGGTCCCTTGGCGCTATACCGCCAAATGGCCCAAATTACCACGACTAGCACGGCCAACAATAGAGTATACCAAGTTTTTTTGTTTGAGTTCATAAATTTAGATTAGTCTTTAGCTTAAGTGTAGGGGATTTGTTAGTTTTGTCAAAATTTTACGGCTTGATAAAATTGGGGTTTTATTGTAAAATATCAGAGAATCGTTTAATTGGGTTGGTAGCTCAGTTGGTAGAGCAGCGGCCTTTTAAGCCGTTTGTCGCGGGTTCGATCCCCGCCCAACCCACCAAAGCATTTTTACCGCCGTCATAGGCGGTTTTTGCTTGGAAGATATAAGATAATTTTGGGGTTGTAAATGTTTGATAATTGTAAATAGGCTTTTTGGGAAAAATCAAACTCATCAATTTTGTTTTTTGCCAGTAGGTAGTTTTAGGCCAGTTGCTTGGAAGAGAGGCTATAAAGTCAAAAACAAACTCCACAGAGGCGGTCAGGGTTAAAGTCCTGGGTTTTTGATTTCATCCAATTCAATTTGTTTGTCAGCCAGCTGTTCCTTGACTTTGGCGTATTCAATTTTAAAATCTTCATCAGGCAGTAAATTTCTTTTAACGAGGTCAAGGAGCTTGGCTTTTTCAGCCGTGAGGTTTTCTACCTGTTTTTTAATGACTTCCTGCTTTTGGTTTAGTTCCTTAAAACGGTTTTGCCAGACATCAATAATCACTTTTCTAAAGGCGTTTAGGATTTCGGGGGTCGGGGTAACTTTGGTTAAACACTTGGAGAATTCGTCCTCCAAAGTCTTTTTAGCTATGGCCTTTTTAGACGGACAGGCCTTTTGGTAACAGCGGTAATATGGATAAAGGGTACCCAATTTGCCTCTTGAAAAACAGGCGGTCAAAGGACGGCCGCAAAGGCCGCAGTCTACTTGATGTCTTAAGGGAAAAGCCTCATTAGTCCGGCTGCCGGCTATGTAGTCGCCTTTGGTGGTTTTGGGGAACTGCTTTTGGTTTTTATGGAAAGTTTCTTCGGTGATAAGGGCGGGGTGAGTGCCTTTAAATTCGCCGTATTTGCTAACGATAATGCCCGCGTAAAACTTACTGGCTAAAATCTTATGGATGAGCTGGGTGCCGATTTCCTTGCCCTTTTTGGAACGCAAACCAAGCCGGTTAGCCTTAACCCGCAGCTCTTCCTGGGTGTAAATGCCTTTGGAAAATTCGTTTAGCAAAAATTTTATTGTGTTGGCGCGTTCCGGGTCCGGGACAATTGATATGTCTTTTCTTCCGTGGTTTTGGTTTAAGTAGCCGAGCGGCGCGTGGTGGGGAGAGCGGCCGGATTGCAAGCATTTTAAAATACCGTCGCTAACCCTCTCGCTCCTGACATCGTTATCCAGTTGGGCAATACTTGCCATCATATTGCCCATAAACTTACCAAAGGAATTATTGCCAATGGCTTCGGTGGTGGAAACTAATTGAACATCCAGTTTATCAAGTAATCCCTTAATGGCCGAGTAGTCGTTAACATTGCGGGACAGGCGGTCAATTTTGTTGACGATAATGCAGTTGATTTTGTTTTTCTTGTTGGCCACAAATTTTAGCATTGCCTGAAGCCCAGGGCGGTCAGCGGTTTTGGCGGATTCGCCCTCATCGGAAAAAAGCTTAACGACATTAAAACCCTTGTCATCGGCATACCGTTGGCAGGCCTCTTTTTGGTTATCCAGGCTAAAGCCGTCCACTTGGTCAGCCGTGGAAACTCGGTAGTAAATCACGGCATTTTTTGAAGTTTCAGTAGTCATAAAAATATCAAAAAGTTTAGCCAAAATATTATACACCCTTTCGCTCGCCAGCCCAAACGTCAAAGGCAATATCAGCCAACTGATACATATCCTGCCTAAGCCGTTCTAATTCCTCATCGGTAAACCGCTTGGCATAATCCCCCAAAGAGGCTTTGAAGTCATCCAGGGAAATCACGGCAGTTTGATTTTAATTGCTTTGATTGATACATATTTTTACTTTTGCTTACTTATTTTTTCCGATTTTAATTTTGGGTCCCGTCCCGTCAAGGGGCGGCTTCTTTATTTCCCGTGGGGCATAAAATCGCCGCGGGCTTCACCCTTGACCGGCCGGGCCTTCCAAAATTCTGTGGGTGGAAAATAAGTAATCTGAAATTTATGGAATACCAGGTTAATGTTAATTATCGTTTTGTGGCCGAGAGCGATGAGGAGGCAAGAAAGAAAGCCAAGAAGTATGTCTACGGCAATTTAAGTGTTAAGGCCATGCCGGATGGCGTATACAGCCCACTGGAGATTGCCGGCAAGTGCGGAGATTTTAGGAAAAGCTGACAAGGAACATTTTTGCGTATTTTTCTTAAACACCCAAAACCAAATCATCAGCAGGGAGATTATCAGCATCGGCACACTCAACACCAGTCTTATTCACCCGAGGGAATGTTTTAGAACCGCTATCTTAAAGAATTCTGCCGCGGTTATTTTCGCCCATAATCACCCGAGCGGGAGTCTGGAGCCGTCAGATGAGGATATCGCCGTAACCAAGCGCCTTAAGGATGCCGGCAAGCTGATCGGCATTGAAGTGCTTGACCACGTTATCGTAACCGGCGAATCCCATAAAAGTTTTAAGGAACAAAATTTAATTTAACCCTGTCTTTGCTTCTTATGGCTTCTCATTATACTGTCCGGTTTTTAGGCTGATCAAGGGTAAAAATAATTTATTTCCCGTTGGGCATAAAATATTTTTAATCCCTTGACACCTAAAACTTTCGGCCAGTCTGTTCGCCCATAATAATTAAGCAAAGAAAGGAGTTAATATGCCTAAAGTCAAAAAGACTGTTTACAAGGCCTGTTAGCAAGAATCCGGGTCTGACGCCGGAGATGAAGTCAAATATCATCAAGGCGTCGCTGCAGAGAAGTATCAACTACTTTATGGAGTTGAGAAGCTCTGTTGACCCGGAATCCAGCGACTATCACGATTTCGGAAAGAAAGTTTCCGCGTATATCGCTGTAAAGCAAATGGTCTAACAAACATAAAAACAAAAACAAAAATCTTTCTTTAATTCTTAACTTTATCCACTATGAAAATTATGACTGCCCAGTTTGTCTACGAGATTACCTGTCCAAGGTGCCGCAACTCCTGGACTGCCACCAAAGAGGAAACCTTTGACCTGGATATTATTTCCTGTCCGGGGTGCGGTTCCTGTAATCTCACAATAGTCAAAAAGTTGGAGGCTTAAAATAAATATCCAAACAAAAACAAAATTTTTTTATGGTCGCTTCGGTTGCCCGATAATCACGACCGCCAGGCAGAGGGCAAAAAATGGCCAGAGATAAAATTTCAATATCATAAATTATTAAGCACCCTTTAAATTTTTATCCTTTTCATCCAAGTCTTCCCAATGCTGCCGCTCCTCATCAGTCAGGCCTTGCAGGGTGTTAAATTGCCAGCCTTTCGGCGCACCGCTTTTATCTTGCGGAAGCTTAGCCCTCGGAGCTTTATAACGGCTCCAATCCAAATCCGGTCGGCAACTGGGACAGACTTTAAACGGGCAGGAATAGAAAAAAGAATATCTGATATGCCGGACATAGCGGCAGAAAATACACCTGCAAAGAGCGCGGCCCAAATTGCCGTCATTGTGCGATTGGTATTTTTGTGTGGCTTCTGGGGTTAATTTTGTGTCCATAGCTTTAAGTTAAAATGCTAAATCATAATCAGGCGGCATCTCTGCTGGAGCTTGACTGTCCGTGGGGCTAATGCTAAACCGCAGGGGCTGGGGATGTTGCTTTACATTGACAATGGTGTCTTGAATCCAGTCCACGATTTGGGGGAAGCCCTTGAGGCTGTAATCCGTTTTGTCCATAACCTGGTCAACAAACTCAAAGCCGTTCCAGACCGGAAACTTAATGCCCTGAATTTTGTGCAGGATTAGAGAATCAGGCAAGTGGTCGGCAATGTCCGAAACCGAAGCGTCGTGCCGAAGGATTTGGGCTTCAACCAAGCCCCTGGAGCGGAAGTAGTGTTTTTTACCGGCGGCGTGGTAGTCCCGAAAGTTTTTGCCGAGGTATTTAGCCATATACTGACCGTAGTTGTGGTCATAGATTTTACGAATGTCCACAATCCCATAACCCCAAAGGTCTTGCAGGTCTTTTTGCAGGACAAAGGGCTGGTTAAACAGCACGGTATGGAAATGAATCTTTTTACTTACGGGCTGGAGTTCCATAACCGAGACATACTTAAGTTGGCCGGTCTTTTTGCCAAAATAATGCCAGTTGACCTTTTTGTTGTAAGCGGTAAAATCTTTAATGGCCCTGGGAGCGTCCTCGGCCTGAACATTATCTTTGTAGGTGTTGGTAAAAAACTTGGCGGTTAGACTGCCGGAGCGGTGGACGCCCTCAATGATGTTGGCGTTGATAAGGTCAACCACGCACTCCTGGGCCCTGCGGTAGTTGCTGATCTTCTATGGCTTCCGGACTTTTGGGAGGTGCAGGCTGGGGCTTTGGTCCGCCGCTTGAGTCTCTCAAACACCAAACCCCGTCCTCATCAAACTTGGGAGGCCTGGGGCCGAAATGCACCTCACGGAAAAAGTGCTTTATGGTAACGTGGTAACCGGCGATTTTTAGGGTATTATTGGTTTTGTTGGGAGTATTATCAGTAAACATAGAAAATGAGTTGATTTTACGATAAGGCTTTTAAACATTTATGTTTAATCATTGAAATAGTATTAAGTGATACAGGACGCACCAGGGAAGCAGGCAGGGGGCAGGAACTTTTATCGGCTTGGATAAAAGCCGGATGATTGATTGGCCTGCGCGCCCGCGCCGGCAAGCGGCCGCGGATCGCGCAGGATACCATGCGCTAATTACAGGACAACAAAAAACCTCAGCTTTTGCTGAGGTTAAACGTTTATCGGTTAAGAAGTCCGGGGGGTGTAAACGCAATCGTAGCAAAATAATCGCAATTGATTATTCTGCAACTCTTCAAGCCTGGCGACAGCCATTCACTTAGGTGTGCCAAACGGAATCACCGCTGGCATCTTTATTTACCCTTTATATACAGGCGTTTACATGAACTTTGAGCCTTGCGGGGCCCAAATTTATATATGCTATGAAGTTGTAAAGGAAACGGTATTAAGTATTTTACACCCGGAAGCAAAATCTGTAAAGAGCCCTTAGGGGC
>CAVVMJ010000002.1:0-18439 GCA_963749445.1 uncultured bacterium | reverse complement strand
CTAAAATATAGGTAAGAGATCGAGTAATTTCGTGTATTGAAACGAGCGTCTGTATCGCCACAGTGGGCCAAGCGTTAGCCGTCAGATATTTCAAAACCGCTCCGGTTTGGGGCGGTTTTCATTTTGCGCAGGCGGGTGATATAATACAGACAAAACAATTAACAAAATTTTTATGCCAGACTCATTTGACAAGGAAGCCGCGGCGCGGCGGCATAATGAAATTATCGCGGAAGTGGAAAGGATTAGGGACGGTTTGACCAGGGATGTTATTAATTATTACTATAGCGATCCCACATCGGAGGATGAAGAAAGAGCCAAGCGCGAGGGTATGCGAAAGTATCTAAAAATCGCGTCCGATGAAATTTATAACCTGCTAAATGGTAAGCTTTATTGAATGGTGATATAATCAGATAAATAATTAACATCAAACTATATGGAAAATATTTTGCCAAAATGGCTGGTTAACAGTTTGGGAGGGTTGTTAGTGGTTTTTGTGGCGTTTTTGATTGTGCAGCAGGCTTATAACTTCAGTAATGTCATCAAAAACCAAAAGCCGGCTAACACCATTTCGGTTTCGGCCGATGGTAAGGTTACGGCTACGCCGGATTTGGCGACAATGACCATCGGCGTGATGACGCAAGGCGCAAGCGCCCAGACCGTCAAGGACCAAAACAACGGTAAGGTCAACGCGGTCATCGCGTTCGTCAAACAGCAGGGGATTAGCGCGGGCGACATTACGACTTCGGATATAAACGTTTATCCGCAGCAAAGCTATCCCATAGTAGTGCCCATTATTGGCGGCGGGGGCGGAACCGTGGATAACACGCCTAAAATTACCGGCTATACAGGTAACCAAACCGTTACGGTCAAGATTCACGGCGTTGACAAGGATTTATCCGTAGTCAATAAAATTGAAGACGGCGCGGTTAATGCCGGCGCCAACGAGGTTGACGGCGCAAATTTTTCGTTCAGCAACCCGGACGCTTTGCAGCAGCAGGCGCAAAAGTTGGCCATTGATAACGCCAAAACCAAAGCGCAGGGGTTGGCGCAGGAAGCCGGCCTGACTTTGGGCAAAGTGGTCAGCATTTCCGAAACCAACAGCAACTTTCCGGGACCCCTCCCGTACGCTTTAAGCGCGCCGGCGATGGCGCTGGGCGGAGCCGGCAAGTCCGTGGCGCCGGACATCCAAAATGGGACGCAGGACATTACTGAGAGTATGAGCGTGACGTTTGAGGTTAAGTGAGAAACGAATAGACACGAATATTGCGGACAAATTTTCACGAACGCACGAATAAAAAAATCCGTCGATTGACGGATTTTTTTATGCCCCAAGCAAACTCGTAAGCCGAATTCTGTTTCTAAGCAACCATCTATCTGGTCTTGATGTTACCATCAAGTTCTAGCAACCTACCAAATTTGGTCTTGCACTCAAGTAAGAATTTAGCCGTTTCATTCTGATGTTTCCATCAGACAAATCCCATAAGGATCCCTTTGCCTTTCGGCTAAGGCGTTACTGTTCGCATCTCGCGGATTACTCCGGACGGGCGTTACCCGCTACCCTTGCTGACGAACTCTATAGAGGGTCATCAACCAAGTGTTCGGACTTTCCTATCTTTGATTTGCATCAAAGATCGGTTGCTCGGTTTGCTTGGAGCGAATTATATAATAGCAAAATTTGACAAATATGTCAAGATTATTGTTTAATTGCACTTTAAATTGAGCTGAAATGATGCTATAATGTGTGTAAATAATGAAAAAAACCGAGCTAATTTTCAATTTAATTTCCATACCGGTGGACGCGATTATGCTGCTTTTGGCCGGCATTGTCGCTTTTTATTGGCGGCTGCACAGTTCCGCTTTGGTTGGGCCGATCAAGTACCAGCTGCAAATCCACGATTTTTTGCTGATTGCCGCCAAAGTCATTCCGGCGCTGTTGCTGATTTTTGCCGTGTTGGGCTTGTATAATTTACGCGGCACCAGAAATTTGGCTTTGGAATTCGGACGCGTCGTTGTCGCGACTTCCCTGGGACTGCTTGTGGTCTTGTTGCTGTTTTTCTTTAATCCGGGCACTTTCCAGTCGCGGTTTATTGTTTTGGCGGCCTGGGGACTCGGCATTATTTTTGTGATGTTTGGCCGTCTGCTGTTCAGTCTGGTCCAGCGGGCTTTGTTTTTTCGGGGGCTGGGATTGCACAAGTTGGCGATTATTGGCGGGCAGCGAGGCGAGGCAACGGTTATCCAGGAAGTTTACCGCAACAAAGCCTATGGCTATGAAGTGGTCGCGGAATTCGGTTATGACGAAAGTGTTTTTGAAAAATTGGAACAAATCTACAGCCGCGCGCGCCTGGACGAAATCCTGCAGGCCGACCCTACTTTGCCGGACGATTGCAATTTAAGGCTGGTGGAATTTGCCCGGAGCAAAGGCATTAGTTTTAGTTTTGTGCCGAACTTATTTGAAGTCCAGCGTAATGTCGTGGAGACTTCCAGCTTAAAAGGGGTGCCGGTGATAAGCTTAAAAAATACGCCGCTGGACGGCTGGGGCAAAGTGGCCAAGCGCGTGCTGGATGTGGCAGTTAGCCTGTTTTGTTTGCTGGTCAGCTCGCCGTTTTTTTTACTTATCGCCCTGGCGATAAAACTGGACAGCAGCGGCAAGGTTGTTTACGCGGCCGTGCGCGGCGGACGCGACAAAAACTTTCGGTTTTATAAATTCCGCACTATGTACCAGCATTTGTCGGTCGGCGAAGATTACGGCGGCCCACAGGCCGAAAATGTCCGCCGCGAATTGTGGAAGAAAAATGACCGCGGCGGCGAACAGGGGCCGTTTTTAAAAATCAAGCACGACCCGAGGGTTACCAAGGTCGGCCGATTTTTGCGCAAAACCAAACTCGATGAAATTCCCCAGTTTTGGAACGTTTTTGTGGGCGACATGAGCATGGTCGGCCCCCGGGCGCACGTTTTGGACGAAGTTGAGCGTTACCGGAGCCGCTACAGCCGGATGTTTTCCATTAAGCCCGGCATTTTCGGCATGTCCCAAATTTCCCAGGTCAGCTGGCCGGATTTGCCGTTTGAAGAAGAAATCCGCCTTAACACTTATTACATTGAAAACTGGTCGCTGTGGTTGGACATTAAAATTTTGGCCAAAAGTTTTTGGCTGATATTATTCGGCGCGAAATCAAGGGAAGACTATTAAGCTGCGGATCCGCACGCGGATGGTAACGCAGATCCAATCGCGGATCCGCGTGAATATCCGCGTAGATGATCCGCGTGAATATCCGCGGTATGAGAATCGCACTAGCACACGACAGTTTTACCCAACTTGGCGGCGCCGAGCGTGTTATCGAGGCGCTGCACGAAATGTTTCCGGACGCACCGGTGTTTACTTTGGTTGTTGATTATCATCTGAAAAATAAATATCGGACTTGGGACATCCGCACTTCCTGGCTGCAAGTTTTGTATAATTTTATTCCGCGCTTGCAATACCTTCTGCCTTTGATTCCGGCCGCGGTAAGTTCCTTAAAATTTGACGGTTATGATGCGGTAATTTCCTCCAGCTCCGGCTTTGTCAAAAATATTAAAGTGCCTAAAAATTGCGTTCATGTAGATTATTGCCATACGCCGACGCGGTATTTGTGGACTGATGGAAATTATGTGCGCGATGAAGTCCCTGCTGTGTTGCAGCCCTTTATCTGGCCGCTCATCAGTTGGCTGAAAAGGTGGGATTACAAAGGCGCGCAGCGCGTAAATTATTTTATCGCCAATTCCGATGAAGTTCAAAAACGAATCCAAAATGTGTATCAGCGTACTAGTACTGTAATACATCCGTTTATTGATACTGATTTTTGGCGTCTTTCGACGGGGAAATCCGATTATTTTCTTATTGCCGGCCGCCTACAGGCACATAAGAACAACGAGTTGATTATTCGGATATTTAATGAGATCGGTTTACCGCTTCACGTAGTTGGAACAGGCAGGCAAGAAAAATATTTACAATCGATTGCCAAGCCAAACATCAGCTTTCTCGGAAAAATATCCGATGAGCGGCTAAGGGATGAATACAGCGGCGCTTTGGGTTTAATTTTTCCTCAGCTGGAAGATTTCGGCTTAATGCCGCTGGAAGCCGCAGCCTGCGGCACGGCCACGCTTGCGTACAGCCGGGGCGGCGCGCTGGAGACGGTTGTTCCGGGGGTGACAGGGGAATTTTTTGGTGCGAACGATGTAGCGCGCCCATTTATGGGCTGGCCCCTAAATAAAGCAGCCGATGAATCGGCACGCTACAAATCCCAAATCAAACAGCTCATCCTATCCTGGAACCCCGAAAAATATCGCGCCAATGACTTGCGCGCCCAAGCGGCAAAATTCAGCAAGGAAGAATTCAAGCAGGAAATTTTAGAATTTACCCGCCAAAATTTTGCGATAAACAACCAACATGATTAAGTTATTTACAACTTTTAAAATAACCAATTTTGCCTTGTCAATTAAGGCAAAATTTAGGCGGATGAATGAAAATCGCTGTTGATTTAAGAAGTTTGCAAAGCGGGAGCGTCAGCGGGGTGGAAAATTACACCCAAAATTTGCTGGACGCGCTTTTAACCATGGATAAAAAAAATTCCTATACTTTGTTTTACAATTCGTTTAAAAACAACCGTATTCCGGATTTCCAGTTTATTAATTCCCAAACCGTCAAAACCCGCTACCCCAACCGCCTGCTCAATTTGGCGCTGATGACAAAAACGGTTAATTTGGAAAAAATTATCGGCGATTTTGACTGTCTGTTTATGCCTAACTTAAATCAGTTCAACATCAGTTCCAAAGCTAAATTGGCTTTGACGGTACACGATTTGTCGCCGGTGGTGACTCCGGAATTTTACGATCTCAAGCGCAAACTTTGGCATAAACTGTTGCGCTTTCGGGCCGCGTTTGAGCGCGCCGACGTTATTTTTTGCGTATCAAATTACACAAAAATGGATTTGATGCGCCTTTATGGTATTGCTGAAAGCAAGGTTAAGGTTGTTTATCCGGGTATTGACCCAAAAATTTACAGGCATAATTTTGGAACTTCAGAGCTTCGCCAAGTGCGCAACAAATATGGCTTGCCCGGAGAGTATATTTTATTTTTAAACACGATTGAACCCAGAAAGAATTTGTCGGGATTGCTTAAAGCATTTGAGTCTATTAAGCGGGATGTTTTTTTGGTCGTAGCGGGTCGGCCCGGGTGGAAATATCGTTCAATTTTAAAGGAAATAAAAAACAGCAAAAAATCTGCTAAAATAAAGTTTATAGGGTATGTGGATGAACAGGATAAGCCGGCTGTCATCAAGCTGTCCAAAATGCTGGTTTACCCAAGTTTTTACGAAGGATTTGGCTTTCAGCCTTTGGAGGCTATGGCGCTCGGCGTGCCCACTGTTGCGAGTTCGGTTGCCGCTTTGCCGGAAGTGCTGGACGGCGCGTCTTTGCTGGTAAATCCTTACAATGCCGGTGAACTTAAATCAGCCATGGAAATATTGCTGGAGAATGAAGATCTAAGAAGGGAACTCATCGGCAAAGGACAGTTTTGGGCAAGTCGGTATAATTGGCAACGTACCGCGGGGCAAATTTTAGAGCAATTGGACAAGATTTAAGTTACAAATATACAAAATGTACAAATGAAACGAATAATACGAAACTTTATTCCAGCGCGTTTGTATGATTTGTATCATTTGTACCGATTTGTATATTAGTATCTCGCATATTTATGAAAATCGGGATTGACGCGCGAATGTTAGGCACCGGCCACGGGGGGATCGGCAGGTATGTTTTGGAATTGGTTAGGAATTTGCTGATAATTGACGTTGAAAACGAATATTATATTTTTATCAATGAAAAAGATATTACGGATCTCGTAGGGAACGGTTTGAAACCGTTCCCTACAGACAATGGTCGCGTCCATTTTATACCCGTCAACATCCGCCACTATTCCTTGGCCGAACAAATCAGGCTGTCGAAAATTTTAAACCGCTTTAATCTTGATTTGGTCCATTTTCCCAATTTTAACGCGCCGCTCATGTACAAAAAACCGTTTGTGGTTACGATTCACGACTTAGTGCACCATAAAATCGGCGGCGCAAAAAAAAGCCATTTTTTACATTTTCAGGCTTACAAAAAAATTATCCAAAGCGCGGCCGAGCGCGCCAGAGCGATTATCACCGTTTCGGAATATTCCAAATCTGACATTGTCAAAATGCTGCGCCAGCCCGCGGAAAAAATCCGCGTAATTTACGAGGGAGTAAGTCTGCCGACCGATGTGAGCGACGTAAAACTAACGGCCGTGAAAAACGCGTTTTTGCTAAACAAACCTTACTTTTTGTTCGTTGGGGTTTTGGAGCGCAAAAAAAACGTGGTCAGCCTGACCAGAGGATTTGATCAATTCATAAAAAAATACGGCCTGGATATGGATTTGGTCATCGCGGGGAAGACCGATAAGCACTATCCGGACATTAAGCATCACGCTTTGGACATTGTTGCCAGCGACCGTTTGGTGTTTACCGATTACGTTACCGATTCCGAGCTCGCGGCGCTTTACGCGGGAGCCTACGCTTTTGTTTCCGCTTCCCTGCACGAAGGCTTTGGCCTGCCCGGCGTGGAAGCCATGCAATTTGGCTTGCCGTTGATTGTTTCCAATATCAAAGTTTTTAACGAAATTTACGACAACGCGGCGGTTTACTTTAACCCGCTGGACCCGGATGACATTGCGGACAAACTTTATTTGCTGGCCAAAGACAGAAGTTTTTTCGAGAAAATCAGGCAGCAAAGTTTTATCCGAGGTCAGATGTTTGATTGGAAGAGAACGGCGGGGCAGACATTAAGAATTTATCAAGAGGCAATAAGTCGTAGGTTATAGGTTGTGGCGGCCGGTGTGGGTATAAGTTATAGGGCAGAGGTAACTTAAAACCAATGCCATACAACCATACTGGCCGCTATAACTTACAACCAAAACTATTATGAGAATTTTACTGGTAGGTGGCGGCAGCGGCGGCCCGGTGGCGCCCCTGCTGGCGGTCGCCGAACAAATTAAGCGGGATCATCCCAAAGCGGAATTCTTGCTCGTGGGCACCAGGACCGGCCCTGAACGGCAGATGGCCGGGCAGGCCAATATCCCGTTTGTGGCGATTGTCGCCGGCAAGTGGAGACGTTATTTTAGCTTGGCGAATTTTTTAACGCCGTTTTTCGTGGTTGCCGGATTTTTCAGCGCTTTAAAAATTATCAGCAATTTTAAACCTGACTGTGTTTTCGGAGCCGGCAGTTTCGTGCAGGTGCCGGTGGTTTGGGCCGCGAGACTCCGCGGCGTGCCGGTGGTTTTGCACCAGCAGGACATTTTGCCCGGTTTGTCTAACCGGATTTGCCAATACGCGGCAAAAAAAATTACCGTGACGTTTGAAGGCTCGCTGACCGATTTCTCCTCGGGTTTGGGCTTGTTTTATGAAAAAAATAAGGCTAAAATTGTTTTAACCGGCAACCCGTTCCGCCGGGAGCTGGCCGGCGCGACAAAAGAACAGGGACAGAGTTTTTTCCGTCTTAAAAATGATTTACCCGCTTTACTGGTATTGGGCGGCGGCACCGGCGCGCTGTTTTTAAACGAACTGGTGGAAAAATCCCTGCCGGAACTTTGCCGGGTGGTCCAAGTTATCCACTCCACAGGGCGGCAAAAAGGTTTGGCGCTTAAACACGAAAACTACCGCGGATTTGAATTTATTTCCGATATGGCCAAAGCTTATGCAGCCGCCGACATAGTGCTTTGCCGTGCGGGTCTTTCCACCATTACGGAACTTTCCAATTTGGGCAAAGTCGCCATAGTCGTGCCCATGCCCGACAGCCACCAGGAGTTGAACGCGTTTTTGCTTTATCGGCAACAAGCCGCTATTGTGCTGGATCAAAACGAGCTGACATCGGGAGGCTTAATTAAAGTTATCCGCCGCTTGCTGTTTGAGCATCAACTTCAGCAGGAATTAAAAAAGAACATTGCCGGCGTTATGCCCAAAAATTCCGCGCAAAAAATCGCCGATATAATTGTTAAGCTGGCGGAGAAGTAACCGGTTATTGGTTATAGGGTGTAGCGGCCAGTATAGTTATAAGTAATAGGTTATAAGTGGCCTAAGCCCCTATGCCAAATGACCGTACCGGCCGCCACACCCAATACCCTACTACTGTTTCCAACACCGGACGCTAGAATCTATAACTTACTACATTTATAATATGACCGAATCCAACAATCATCCCAAATTAGGTTTAGCCCTAAGCGGCAGCGGCAACCGCACCACTTTTTTATATCGGATTTTTGGAAGTGTTTGCCGAACAGGGGATTAACGTTGATTGCATCGCAGCCAGTTCCGGCGGCAGCATGGTGGCGGCCGCCTTTGCCTGCGGGACTTTGCCGGAATTTAAGAAGGAGGTTTTGGGTTTGGATAACGAAAAGTTAAAGCAGTTTATTTCCAACGGCCACCGCGGCGGCCTTTACAGTCTGGACGGCATGGAAAAAAAGATGCTGGAATTCACCAAAGGCAAAACTTTTGAGGAGGTCAGGCCGCTGATGTCTTTTGACACGGTGGACATTGAGACCGGCGAACAGATCAACCTATGCATGGGGGACATTGCCCGCGCCTGCCGCGTTTCCTGCACTTTGCCCGGGGCGTTTGAGCCGGTCAAGTGGGGCAACCGCACGCTGGTGGACGGCGGCCTGCTCAGCCTGGTGCCGCTTCAGGCTTTAAAACAGTTTCCCGTTGACGTAACTGTGGGCGTGAATATGCGCGGTACCAGGCACATTTTCAGCCAGAAACAAATCACCCTGAAAAAGTCTACAACGTCTTAAAAAAATTGTTGTTGATTGACCAGATGGAAGATTTATTCAGCGGTATGTTCGGCAAAGACCAAAAAGAGCTGGATTTTGAACTCAGCCCGCGGCTGTTTTCGGTTTTGGGCAAAAGCCTGGATTTAGCCATTAACGCCGGCAAGAGCGACCATCTGGCCGACCTGTCATGCGATTTGATGATTACGCCGGGCTTGCCCCTGCTCAAGCGGGACATTTTTACTCAATTCAAACCTTTTTACGAAATGGGCCGCAAATGCGCGGAGGAAAACATTCCGAAAATCCAGGGATTGCTTAATAAAAAAAGTAATAGGTTATAAGTTGTAGCGGCCAGTATTGTCTATAGGTCAAATGTGTTAGGGCTGCCGGCCTTACTGCCCAAAACTTACAACTAGACTGGCCGCCATAACTAATAACTTACACCTAACCAAGATGGATATTGAACAAGATTTTATCAAAAGACGGCGCGAAGCTGTACTTCGTCGGCATCGGCGGCATTGCCATGTCCGCCACGGCTAACATTGCCCGCGGTTTTGGCTATGAGGTGCAAGGGAGCGACAGCCGCGAAGTTTACGCGCCGGCCAAGGACATGCTTGATAAAAATAAGATTAGCTATTTTACCGGTTACGATCAACAGCACATTATTGACGCCAAAGCGGATTTGTTTGTGTTGTCTGCTGGTGAAAGTTTGCAAAACCCGGAAGTCAAATATATCGTTGACAGTAATTTACCGCGCGCGGGATTCGCAGAATTGCTTTATGAATTGAGCAAGGACAACTTGCGCGTGGTCGTGGCGGGCACGCACGGCAAATCCACCACGGCCGGCCTGTTGGGTCATCTGCTAAAAAATTTGGACAACAGTTCGTTTATGGCCGGCGGCGTGCTGCAAAATTACCAGAGCAATTTTTACCAAGGCGACGGGCATTATTTTGTGTTTGAGGGCGATGAATACAAGGAGCAGTTTGACGACCCTACGCCAAAATTCCATTATTACAAAGCGGATATTTTAGTGCTTACGAATTTGGAATACGACCATCCCGACCAGTTTGCCAGTCTGGCTGATTTGGAGAAGGAATTTGAATTTTTGATAGAAGCCATGCCGCCGGACGGGCTGATTGTTTATAACGCGGACAACGCCGCTTTAGCCAAGCTGGTTCATGCTTCCAATATCGCGTCGGTGAGTTTTGGTTTGGAAAACGCGGCCGATTTTCAAGTGCGCGATGTTGATTACGGCTCGGAGCGAACCACTTTGCGCGTCAGCAATAAATTCTCCGTAGATATGGTGGAAAAACTTTTGGAAAAAGACGAAGAATACCAAATTCAGCTGCCGGGCAAAATGAACGTTTATAACGCGCTGGCTGCTATTGCCACTCTGCGCACCCTGGGTTTTTCGCGGCAAAACATTGTTTTGGATTTGTTAAGCTTTAAAGGTATCAAACGCCGCTTTGAGATTGTCGGGGTGAAGAACGGGATAACCATTGTCGACGATTATGCCCACCACCCCACGGCCGTGCGCGAAACCTTGGACGCCGCGAGATTGAAGCATTTTCCCGACGTAGGGGCGGATAATATCCGCCCGCTACAGCGCACAGATGGTCAAATGTCAAATGTCAAATGTCAAATGTCAGGCAAGCTCTGGGCCATCTTTGAACCCCATACCTTTTCCCGCACCAAAGCCACGCTGAATGACCTGGCCACGGCTTTTGATGCGGCTGATGAAGTCCTTATTTCCGATATTTATCCCGCCCGCGAATCCGCCAAAGACGCAACAATATCATCAGAGGATGTAGTGCAGGCCATCGGCCTGCATAAAAGCAATATCCGTCTCGTCCACAACAAACAAGAAGCCCTTGATATTTTAAAATCCGAGGCAAAACCCGGTGATATTATCATCGTCATGGCCGTGGGCAGCTTTAACCGTTTGGCTTACGAATTAAAAGAAAGGCTATAGTCAAGCTAGATTTAGCGGTTTGCGTTAAAGATTAAACTGGGATATAATTATTTTATGCCTATTGACTGGACAAAAATTTATAAAAAATATAATGGGAAATGGGTTGCTTTGAAAAATGACGAAGTAACCGTCATTGCGCATGGGAAAACGGCAAAAGAAGCTCTACAGAAAGCTAAAGAAACCGGGTATAGCGACCCTATTCTTACAAGGATTCCGCAAAGACTGGAAAGTTATATCGGCACTTTGTAAATATGAAATTTAAATATAAAAACGTAGGCCCCGGAATTATCCGTCCGATAATTCCCGTTCAATTGCAATATAAAAAATCCGCTCCGCTGAATTACGAGGTTCTCGTGGATTCGGGAGCGGATTTATGCATATTTGATGCGGAGATAGGGAGATTATTGGGGATTGATATTTATTCAGGCAGGAGAGAGGAAGTAAAAGGAATTACAGGCAAAAAAGAGCCTTACTTTATTCATAATGTTTCGTTGAGCGTCGGCGGCCATATTTTAAATTGCGAAGCGGGTTTTATGTTTAATCCCGGTTCTGATTGGTATGGTGTTTTAGGCCAAAGAGGGTTTTTTGATGCCGGTACGGTAAAATTTGATTATTCGAAAAAAGAAATTGAAATAAAATTTTAAAAAGCGTAAATGAATTTTACATACTCCAAAACAAATTAGCGAGATGCTTATTGGATTAGCCAATAAGGGTTATGAAGACAATCCTGTTATCCTGGCAGCAAAATTGATATTGAGATGAGCATCAAACAAAACGAAAAATTAGCCCCATACACTACTTTTAAAATCGGCGGGGAGGCGAAATATTTTTGCGTGGCCAAAGACGAAGCCAAGTTAAAGGAAGCGGTAAAGTTTGCCGCTGATAAACATCTGAAAATGTTAATTTTGGGCGGCGGCAGCAATATGCTTATAAGCGACAAAGGTTTTGACGGTTTGGCTGTCCAGCTTGAGTTAAAAGGCTGGGAAGCCAAGGAGCACGCCGACGAAGTGATTTTAAAAGTGGCGAGCGGCGAGGTTTGGGACAAAATTGTGGCGTTGGCGGTTGAGCGCGGCTGGTGGGGGATTGAGAATTTATCGCACATCCCGGGCAAGACCGGCGCCATTGCGGTGCAGAATGTGGGCGCTTACGGCCAGGAAGCGCGGCAGGTCGTGGATAAAGTTACGGTGCTGGAAATTGAAACCGGCGAAATTTTCAATTTGGACAACATTGCCTGCGGTTTTGGCTACCGCAGCAGCATTTTTAACAGGGGAAAAAGAGGACAGTACGTAATTTTGCAAACCTTTTTTAAATTAAACAAACAGCCGCGGCCGAATTTGTGGTACCGCGATTTAAATATTTTGTTCGCCGGCAAAAAGCCTACGCTTTCCGAAATCAGGCAGGCGGTTATCGGCATCCGCGACAAAAAATTCCCCTTTCCCAAACAGGCCAAAAACGGCAATGCCGGGTCGTTTTTTAAGAATTTAATCGTGGATGTTAAAATTTATGAACAGGCCAAAGGGCAAATCGGCAAAAATCTTGGCGCGGACGCGGCAAACCGTTTGGAAGAAAAAAAGATTTTGTTGCACAGCGAAGTTAAAATTCCGGCCGCGCTGTTGTTGGATATTTGCGGGGTTAAGGGCATCAAACATAAAAATGCGGCTATCAACCCAAACCAACCCTTGGTGATAATTAACGCCACGGGCAAGGCCACTGCCGCGGAAGTTTTGGGTTTGGCCGCGGAAGTTTTAAAGACGGTTAAAGAAAAAACCGGCCTGGATTTGGAAATTGAACCCGAACTAGTTGGATTCACTTCTGAAGAGTTAAGCCGCTATGGTATAATGAACCGGTAGAAACATTATTAATTTAGCCGCTGAAGAAACGCAGATGGGTACGCTGATTTGACGCTGAAAAAAGCGCTCAGCGACATATCAGCGTACCAATCCACCTTCGCCATCCGACTTCGCCAAGGCTTCGTCGGACAAGAGGCTTCGGTGGACAAAGTCAGCGACCGATCGGCGAAAAATGAATATCGGCTTTAAAGGAAAACGAACGTATTTAACAGAGGCTGACCAGGAATACATTGAGAATAAAATCCGGACGCTGGATAAGTTCATCAAAAACCAGGATAATGTTTTCGTTGAGGTGGAAATGGACAACAAGCACAGCAGCGGTTTGGTTTTTAGGATGGAGGTTTCGGTTAATCCGCCCAAATTTTACGCCGACGCCCGCGGCAATGATTTTTACGAAGCGCTGGATTTGGTGCTGCCCAAGATTAAGGAGCAGTTGGTCAGGCAAAAAGACAAAAAAGTCAGCCTGCGCCGCAGGAAGACCCCGCTTAAGAGGTTGAAATAGTCATTGAGGCAAATCCGCGGAGCTTCCCCTCCTTGCTGAGGAGGGGTGGCGGCGACAGCCGACGGGGTGGTGGTATCATCGGTGACAACTTCTCACCATCTCCCCCGCTTCGCGGGTACTCCTCCTTTGACAAGGAGAAGATGCTCCGCGAAAATATCCGATAATCAAAAACCGCTCTAGGGGGCGGTTTTATGGTGCTTGATTTTTAGTTTCCGATAGTACTTGTTCAACATTGAGCGGAAGCCTCCGTATTTGTTAAACATTTCTTTGGAGCCGCGCGTAACCGTGGCCACGCTGATTTTAAGGTGTTTGGCAATGTCGCGCTGGGGAACGCCCCGCTCCAGCATTTTGACGATTTGCCAGCGCACGGCCAGGTCTTTGTATTCGGCGCGCGACAGCAAATCGCATAAAAATTCATGCAACAGCTTGGGGCTTTTGGCCGCTTTTTTAAGCAGGCTTTCCAGCTCTTTGCCGTATTGGTGTTCGTAGCGCATAAGTAAGCGTTTTAATGCACTGGTACAGTAGCACTTGGCGGAATTTTGGTCAATCGGCTGTGGATAAGTCAAACCTTTAATTATCGGCCGTGTATTAGCGTACTAGTACACTAGTACAAAGGGTCTTGACAAAATTTATGGTTCTGCTATAATCAGATTATGGAAACAGTTTTTCGAACAAATCAAACTTTAATTTGGCGCTGGGCTTTGCCGTAGGCACAGCCTTATTTTGGAGCAATTCTAATTGCACCCAAGGCTCTGCCGAAGGTGTTTTTTGTTGCCCATTAATTTATCAAAATAGTGCAACAATCCGCCGAAGCCTTGCTTGCCCGCTATAGGCCTCGGCCGGGCGAAGGCGGGTATGCATCATAAAAAAATCCGTTCTGATAATTGCTTATTTCTTAAACTCACGGCCGTGAGTTTAAGAAATCTAAATTACCAGCACAAATTTCACATCGCGGAACCACAAGGTGCTGCTTGCCGCAATAAATGAGGGTAAAGATGTACGTTGACAAACGAGCAATCACGGCCAGAACCGCCCAGCAGTTCAATGGAGCGTCAATCAAAGTGGATATTGGGTTTATCAAACCTGCCATTAAGTATGGCAGCAAGGGGACAGTTCACTTTGACGCAAAGCGCGGCAAGGGATGCGTCGCGACAATCACGATCCGAACGCTCGAAGAAATCACGAAATTTCCCGGAATACCACACGTCACGGAGAGGCTGACAACACACAGAATTAGTCTACGGTCGTTTAAGTATCACTGCAGAGTCGTGGCCGTCGGCGGTGCCTCGTTTTAAAGGAGAACAGTCATGCGAGCGCGTTCTCCGACACATGGGGGTGGTTGCTTTTCCACCCCCTTTCCCATTTTATTTTAAGCTTGACAATTTTTGACAATCTGCTAATATACTTCAAATGCATAAATTGACTCAAAATTTCTGGAATTTCTTTTATTTTTACTTTACTCAGTCAGCTGAGACTGGAAATTTTGAGTTGATTCCGAATTTTGCGTAAGCAAAGCACAATCGACTCCGACTTCCTAGCCTCAGCGAAAGCTGGGTTTTTTGTTGGCCGCTGGGGCCAAAATTTTACAACAAGGAGAAGGGACAATGGAAGCACGTGAGTTGGAAGAAGCTTTGCGCGACCCCAATAAAGGGAGCGTGAGTCTGCGGCCTGGTGAACGGATGCACATCATCTTGATGCTGCATAATAAGGTTAAGCCCCGAGGCGGAGGCTACTTTATTCATATCGCGTCTCAATGTTTACAGGTTGTCCACGGCGATAGCTGTGACTGCGGGCTTTCTGGCGAAACTCAATGGTTTCCCTCAGGGGCCGGCGGGGAAATCAAGACATACGACATCCAGCCGATCACCTGGAAATGGGATGACTTTGCACGCCGATCCAGAATGGAGGCAGTCAATGTCTGAACATCGTCTAAGCAGACGAAAAAAGGTGCGCCCATTTACAAGGCGCAAGCATAGCGGGCAGCACCGACGCGGCGGGGAGTTCGCAAGGGCCAAAAAACACCCCCCTGTCCAGGACGGGTCGTTTGCGGGGTGCTGGTAGCATCCTTAACTTGTGGCGGGATAGGGAATTGAGATTTCACAAGGCATCTCTTTTCTCTTTCCCGCCGCCATACTTTTAGCCTTAAAGCGGGCTTTTTTATTTTGCCAATTTCTGCTATAATATCAGCATATCCATCAGCCGGAGCGCCGATAAATCGGCACGCTACAATCTATAATGATGTCATTTTTATCAAATTTTTTTGGCGGCGATAAATCGCCTTTAGAAACCTACGGTTCACAGCTTCTAGCGGTGAACGCTTTTAAAGATGAAGTGGCGGGACTGTCACAAGAGAAAATGCGGGAAGAAGTTGAAAGTTTCAAGTTAAAAGTTAAAAGTTTGGAAACTAAGGACGAAATTCGCGATGAGCTGGAAGAAATCCTGCCGCGGGTATTCGCTTTGACGCGCGAGGCGGCCAAGCGCACCATCGGCCAATTCCATTTTGACGTGCAGGTAGTCGGCGGCGCGGCATTGGCCAACAAGAAAATCGCGGAAATGAAGACCGGTGAAGGCAAAACCTTAACCGCGACTTTGCCTTTGGTTTTGTACGCCTTGGCCGGCAAAGGCGCTCATCTGGTAACTGTAAATGATTATTTGGCGCAGTTGGCAGGCCAGCTTGATGGGGCCGATTTACCACTATCTCGGCCTGTCGGTTGCCTCCATCCAACACGAAAAGTCGTTTTTTTACGATCCCGACATACAAACCCGAACAGGAAGAAATAGACAAACTCCGAAGGGCGAAACCCAGGGGTTGGTTTTGGACGTTAAGCATATGCGACCCATCAGCCGCCGCGAAGCTTACGCCGCGGACATCACCTACGGCACCAACAACGAATTCGGCTTTGATTATTTGCGCGACAACATGGTGCAACATGCCAGCCAATTGGTCCAGCGCGAATTGTTTTTTGCCATTGTGGACGAAGTTGACTCCATTTTAATTGATGAAGCCCGAACTCCGCTAATCATCAGCATGCCGGACACGGAGCCGACGTCCAAATATTACGAGTTTGCCAAAATGGTTGACCGCTTGGACGAAGACAACGGATTATATCGTTGATGAAAAGCACAAAGCCGCCAGCCTGACCGACGCGGGAATTACCAAAATTGAAGAAATTTTAAAAGTGCCGAATATTTACGATACTTCCAAAGGCGTAACCACCATCCACCACATTGAGCAGGCGTTGCGCGCCCGCGGTTTGTTTAAAATTGACCGCGATTACGTGGTGCGCGAAGGCGAAATCATTATCGTGGACGAATTTACCGGCCGGCTGATGTTCGGGCGCCGCTACAGCGAAGGTTTGCACCAGGCCATTGAAGCCAAGGAAGGCGTTAAAATCCAGCAGGAAAGCAAAACTCTGGCCACCATCACATTCCAAAATTTATTTAGATTGTATAAATTTTTGTCCGGCATGACCGGCACGGCCAAAACCGAGGAAGAAGAATTTTTTAAAATTTACCAGCTGACTGTAGAGCAAATTCCGACCAACCAGCCCATGATCCGCGCGGACAGTCCGGACACGGTTTACAAAACCGAAGAGGCCAAATTTAAGGCCATTGCGCGCGAAGTCAAAGAGCGGAATAAAAAAGGCCAGCCGATTTTAATCGGCACCGTGAGCATTGCCAAAAATGAAATGCTGGCCGAAGTGCTTGAAAAGGAAGGCCTGCAATTTGAAATTTTAAACGCCAAAAACCACGAACGCGAGGCGCACATTATTTCCCAGGCCGGCCGCTTTAAAGCCATTACCCTGGCCACCAACATTGCCGGCCGCGGCGTGGACATTATTTTGGGCGGCAACCCAGCCGACGCCGAAGAAGCAGAAAGCGGTATTGAACGCGGGCGGCCTGCACATTTTAGGCACGGAGCGGCACGAAAGCCGCCGCATTGACAACCAGCTGCGCGGGCGCGCCGGCCGCCAAGGCGACCCGGGCTCTTCGCAATTTTTTGTGAGTATGGAAGACGATTTAATGCGCTTGTTCGGCGGGGAAAGAATGAAAAATTTGATGAACCGCCTGGGACTGCCGGACGACCAGCCCATTGAAGCAAAAATGGTTTCCACGTCCATTGAATCCGCGCAAAAAAAGATTGAAGGCTTAAACTTTGATACCCGCAAACACGTTTTGGAGTTTGACGATGTGTTAAACCACCAGCGCAACATTATTTACAAACGCCGCCGCAAATACGTTCCGGGCGCAAATGAAAGCAAGGATTTTGATTTAAAACGGGAAATTTTGGATTTGGTGAAAACCGAAGTCGGACAAATTGTCACGTTGGCGCTGAACTTGCCAGAAGCAACCTCTCCCGGCCTTCGCCCACCCTCCCCTCATGAGGGGAGGGGCTCAGAGAAATTAAGTCCCATTGATGAAATTGCCAAACAACTCAATACTATTATACCGGTGACGCCCGAACTGGTAAAAAAAGCGCGCGAGGCGGCCGAGAACGCCGCGGACAAGGAATTCGCGATTACGGATGTGTTCTACCAAGCGGCCGAGCAATTTTGGGATACCAAAGAAAAGGAAATGGGCAAGGAGATATTTGAAGGCGCCCAGCGCTTTGTGGCGCTCCAGGCTTTGGACACTTTGTGGATGGAGCATTTGGACACAATGGACCACTTGCGCGACAGCGTGCGGCTTCGCGGCTACGGCCAGCGCGACCCGCTCGTGGAATACAAAAAAGAAGGCTACCAGATGTTCCAGAACCTCATCGCCGAGATAAATAAGCAAATCGTTTATTCCATATTCCACGTTGGCATCCAGGTCCAGCCGCGGCAACAGGCACAGCCCGCAAATCTCGTCACAAATTTATCAAATGGCTCTGTAGGGGCGGATACTATCCGCCCGCTACAAGGCGACCCCAAATTCGCCAACGTGGGCCGCAACGACCCCTGCCCATGTGGAAGCGGCAAAAAGTGGAAAAAATGCGGCCTTATAAATTCTTCCGAACATCAGCAGAATATGATACATCCCGCCGCCAAGCACCAGGCAAAGGTTGGGGGATAAAAATTTTAAATCTTTAAATCATTCAATCTTTCAATTCTCATGCCTAACGATTTCAAAAAGAAAGAGCCGTCAAAAACCGAAAAAGTGATTTATGAATTGTTTATGCAGCAGCAGGGGATGGAACGCGCTTTGGCCACCAATTCCGCGCTGATGATTTCTTTGGCCATGCTCATGAAAATTGAGCCGGAAAAATTGGCGCAAATGCTGGCAGACAACGGGCCGATTAAGGAATACAGCGACAAAAC
>CAVVMJ010000001.1:0-8500 GCA_963749445.1 uncultured bacterium | reverse complement strand
CAAAAAAATCCCGAAGCGGCAAAGTGGGAAAAAATCCCGAAATCAGGTATTTTTTAATCACCCCCAAATGGGTCCGCTACTCCGACTACGACGGCAAGCCTTATAAGATTATTGAGTTGAAATTTTAAGATGAATAAATTTAAAGTAATTTTTATTATAGTTTTGGTTTTTGCTGTTGGCTTGGCAGCGTGGTTTATTTTTCAGAGGCCGCCTTCCCCGGCAAGCTCCAAAGCAATTAACTGTTGAGCAAAGAGCGGCGTTAAATGATTCCCAGCAAACAAAAATATATACAGCCAAGACATTCCCCTTAACATTTAACCGTGGGGACTTTGTGGTTTGGGACGCCGATCAGCCTTACGAGGCAAGCGGCACTGAGAAAACCGTATTTTCAGTGCAGAAAGATATCCAGCTTACCCTGCCGCAGGACATCAGCTATTATTCAAATGGCAGCCAACTGCATATTGCTTCCATGTTGATTGACCAATATGATAACCCTAAACATTTGAGCCTTGATGACTGGGTAAAAGCTTTTGTGCAAGTAAGGGGTTCGGATTCCGGATTCGGCTACTGTCCGCCGGTTCCTGGAGGAGGAGCCATACCAACCCCCGATAGAAATGCTGTTCCTAAAATAGAGACTGTTAAAACGGAGCCTTATCGGTTAGTTGGCACTGATAATTCGTGCAGCATGGATGATTTTGTTCATTTTTTTGCCAATTTTGACGTTACGCAGATATATTCATTTGAATTAAGTTCTTTAAAATTTCGTGGAAATTTTAGTCATATTGACGAACAAAAATATTTTAATCTCTTTAATTCAATTCACATCATCGAAAAATAATCTATGGCCGAAAATAACCAACAACAATCAAGCGCGCCGGATTTCAATAAATTGGAGCAGGAGATTTTGAAGTTTTGGGAGGATAATCAGATATTCCAAAAATCCTTGGACCGGACTTTGGGCAAGCAGCCTTATGTTTTTTATGATGGCCCGCCGTTTGCCACGGGGCTGCCGCATTACGGGCATATTTTGGGCTCCGCGGTAAAGGACGCCTTTGGCCGCTATTACACCATGAACGGCCGTTATGTGCGGCGCGTCTGGGGCTGGGACTGCCACGGGCTGCCCATTGAAAACATCGTGGAACAGAATTTAAAAATCAGCGGCAAAAAACAGATTGAAGAAGTCGGCGTCCAGCGTTTTAACCAGGTCTGCCGCGACAACGTGCTTAAGTTTGTGGAAGAGTGGGGCAAGACCGTCCGGCGCATGGGCCGGTGGGTGGATTTCGGTCCGCTTTCGCTGTGGTCTTCATCTTCGTCTGAACGTAAAGGCGGACCGTCCGATGAAGCTTTAGCGAAGTCGGATGACCATGCTTCGGCGGATTCGGCCTCTAAAAAGAATTTAGTGGGGCCTCGCAATTCCTACAAAACCATGGACACCACTTATATGGAAAGCGTGTGGTGGGCATTAAAGCAGATTTGGGACAAGGGTTTGATTTATGAGGACAGGAAAGTTTTATTGTATTGTTCGCGCTGCGAAACGCCGATATCCAATTTTGAAGTGGCCATGGACAATTCCTACCGCGACGTTACCGAAGAATCGGTTTACGCCAAGTTCAAGTTACTGCCGCGGCAGCGCATCATCAACGACCTAACCAATGACAAAACTTATATGCTGGCCTGGACCACCACGCCGTGGACTTTGCCGGGCAATACTTCGCTGAACATCGGCCCGGGCATTAAATATGTTTTGGTGGAGCAAAACAACGAGCGTTACATTTTAGCCAAGGATTTATTAAAGATTTTAGATGGCGAATACGAAATTGTGTCGGAATTTCCTGCCCGGTCGTTGGACGGTTTGGAATATGAGCCTCTTTATCCGGGGGTTATTCCTAATGCGCGGAACAGCGCGGAATTTAACGCGGAACAGCGCGGAAACATCGTGGGTGATCCAAACCGCGCGCATCGCTTATATTTGGCGGATTTTGTGACCACCGAAGACGGCACCGGCATTGTGCACAACGCCGCCATGTATGGCGAGGAAGACTACGAACTGGCCAAAGAAAAGAATTTGCCGCGGCTGGATATGCTGGACCACAAAGGCCAATATTTGGCCAATGCCCGTGTGCCCAAGCATCTGCAGGGCGTGTTTTTTAAGGACGCGGAAAAAATCGTGCTCAAAGATTTAAAAGAGCGCAATTTGGTGTACAAGACCTTGAATTATACCCACAGCTACCCGCACTGCTACCGCTGCGGCACGCCGCTGTTTTACAACGCCCTGCCGGCGTGGTTTATTAATATCCAAAAAATTAAGCCGGATTTGCTTAAACATAACAAAAATATAAATTGGTATCCCGGATATTTAAAGGAAGGCCGGTTTGCCAACAGCGTCGCGGAGGCGCCTGATTGGAATATTTCCCGCAACCGCTATTGGGCCACGGCTTTGCCGTTCTGGAAATGCCAGAATAAGGAATGCAAATCGGTCATTTGCGTGGGGTCAGTATCCGAGTTGATTGAAAGGTCAATAAATTTTAAAGAAGTATATCCGCAATTTACCACCCCGTCCGCTGGCGCGGACACCCCTCCTATGCAAGGAGGGGAAACTCCGCGGTTATCCCAGCAAAACCTCGGAGAATCTCCTCCTGCCAAGGAGGAGTACCCCGCGATAGCGGGGGGAGGTGGTATTGAATCGCTGGATCTCCATCGTCCCTACATCGATCAAATTATTTTAAAATGCCCGCAGTGCGGCGGGCAAATGCTGCGCGTCCCCGAAGTCGTGGACTGCTGGGTGGAGAGCGGCAGTATGCCGTTTGCCGAACTGCACTATCCGTTTGAAAACAAAGAGCTTTATGAGCAGAGGAAAATTGCCGATTTTGTCGCCGAATACATTGCTCAAACAAGAGCCTGGTTTTACGTAATGGACGTGATGAGCGTGGCTTTGTTCGGCCATGAACCGTTTAAAAATGTCGTGACGACCGGAAACATCCGCGCGGAAGACGGCGCTAAAATGTCCAAGTCCCTAAAGAATTATCCGGATCCGGCCTTGGTAATAGAACGTTATGGCGTTGACGCGGTGCGGTTTTATCTGCTGACTTGTCCGGTTATGAATGGGGACGACGTAAATTTTTCCGAAAAGAGCGTGCAGGAAATCAGCCGGAAAATTTCATTGCTGCTTTACAATATTTGGTCGTTTTATCGCTTGTATGAAAAAAGCGTAATTGCCGATTTTGTGATTTTGAAACCCGAAGACTTCCCGCACATTTTGGACAAGTGGATGCTGTCGCGGCTGCATTTATCAATCGGCAAAATTACCCAAGATATGGACGCCTATAACACTGTGCGGGCCGGCCGGGAAATGATTGACCTGATGAACGACATTTCCACGTGGTACGTCCGCCGCAGCCGGGAGAGGATTAAAAGCGGCAGCGATGATTCCCGCCAGGCGCTGACGGTTTTAGGCTACGTGCTAGCGCAAATTTCCAAGGTACTGGCCCCGTTTATGCCGTTTTTGGCCGACTTTATTTATAAAGATATTACCGGAAAAGAATCAGTGCATTTGGAAATTTGGCCCAAAGCCGGTGGCGCCGATCCTAGTGTGACTGACGTCATGGTCACGGTTCGTGCAATCGTGGAGCAAGGATTGTCGTTGCGAAAGGAAAATAACCTTAAAGTCCGGCAGCCGCTGGCCGAGATTGAATATCATCTAAAAGAAAAAAATAACCTGCTCGGGCCGGAATTGGAAAAAGTTTTGGCCGAGGAGTTGAATGTCAAACTGGTGAGCGGCAGGTCGGATTTTGTGCCCAAGGCGGGTTGGGCGTACCGCGAAACCCCGGGTTTTAAGCTGGCGCTGAATTTGGAATTATCAGATGAACTGAAAAAGAAGGCTTGGCGCGCGAGCTGGAACGGTTGGTGCAGGATTTGCGCAAAAAGAGCGGCCTCAAAGTCGGCGAGCTGGTGGATGTTTATTACAACACCGCGGACGAAGGCGTGGAAAACGCGCTGTTGAATTTGTTTGACCGCAAAAAAACTTTTGTCAGTCAAGTTCAAAAAAGTTTGGAAGTGGAAGTGGATTTTGAAATCCAGGGACAGGTGGAAGGCAAGGCGGTGTGGGTGGGGATGAATAAAATTTAGCTCCTACGAACGTACGAACTATGTCGAACTACGAACTTTCCGTAGTTCGTAGTTCGTGCCGTTCGTAAGTTCGTAGGATATTTATGCCGCGAGAAAATACATACTTATCGATAATCCTCAAAAAGCAGGCCTTTAAAGAAGCGGATGAGTTGATTACGGTTTATACCAAGGAAGCGGGCAAACTGCGCGTTTTGGCCAAGTCAATCAAATCTCCCAAAAGCAAGCTGCAGCACGGGCTGCAGGTTTTGTTTTTGGTTAAAATCGAGCCTGGCCGGCTCCAGGCTGCCCGTAGTCTCAGGCGCGGAAGTTGTTAAGACTTTTTCCGGAATCCGCGAAAATTTGCGCGCGGCTAAAATGGCTTTTTACGCTTTGGAGCTGACGCTGAAGTTTACGCCGGACGAACACAAGAATGAAAAATTGTTTAATTTGCTCGGGGAGTTTTTTAATTTTCTGGATAATCATCCGGACAATCCGCGGCTCCTTGATTGCGGCCTAACCAAGTTTAAAATTGGGTTTTTAGAGGCCGTGGGCTTTGGGATTTCGGCCGGCCGGCCAAAGGGTTTTATCGGCAACATCGGTTTTTCCAACAGCCGCGGAGGGTTTGTGTTTGGCGGGGCAGCGGATGATCATCAGGCGTTAAAAAACAGCGTATACGAGCAGTTTTGCGCTTTGCGCGGGGCGGATTTTGGCCGGCTTTTGGGTTTGGAGCGGCCAATGGGGGATTTGGACCAACTGCAGGGAGTTTTGTCGGCTTTTTTGCAGTATCATTTGGAGCGCGACATCAAATCCGAGCGGTTTTTAGGACAGTGAAAAAAGTGGTATAATTAGAATAGTAAGTAGCAAGTAGGAAGTAGCCAGCCAGCCATTGACTTTTAATTAATTTTAAAATTTACGTGTTTGAGGGCCGCCCTCTGGCCAAGACTGACAATTTTGGAAACGATTGATGAATATCAGGCCGAAATTTTCAGCCAGCGCTAACTAAAGCCAGAGGGCGGCCCTCAACTAATCAGGCGCGCAGTCCTATAATTACAAATAACAACATTTTTTATGGACCAACCATCATCCGCAAATAACCAAATTCCCAAAACCAATGAGCCGCCCTTTGTGCAAAAAACTTTGGGGCAAAGCGCGGCACCCTTAGCGCCGCAGTTGATTTCAGTTCCGCCCCGTTCCGGCGGCCTGGGAGCGTTCTATCACGAGAACCGCTGGTACATTTGGGCAATAGTTGTCGGCGTGGCCATTATCGGCGTGCTGTCGTATTTCGCCTTCCGCAAAACCCCGGTAGCGGCCCCCAAAGACGCCAACGTTAACATTTCCGTGGACGTGCCCGAAACCGCGCCGGCCGGCGGCCAGGCGGTTTATAAAATCAAAGTGGAAAACAATGACACCCAGCAATTAATCGGCTTGTCTTTGGAGCTCACATACGCAGACGGCATGACTTTTGTCAGCAGCAGTCCCAATCCGCAAAATTTGTCCGGCACGCAGTTTACGGTTCCCGATTTAACGCCCGGGCAAAACGCGGTGGTGATTGTCAAAACCCAAGTGGCCGGCAACGTCAACGACACCAAAGATTTGAACATCAAGCTGCATTACAAATACAGCAATTTTAATTCAGAATTCATCAAGCAGCAAACTTCAACCATCCGCCTGACCGCTTCGGACGTAACGCTGGACTTAAGCGGGCCGGCCACCACCAATAACGCGCAAATCGTGGTTTATGCCGTAAGATACCAGAATAATTCGCAAAACGCCATCTCCGGCGCGCGCGTGCAGTTAAGCTTTCCGGACGGTTTTGCTTTTGCCACGGCCCAGCCGCCGCCGGACTCCAACAATAATATCTGGAACGTGGACAGCCTGGCTCCCGGGGCTTCGGGCGCCATTTCCATCCAGGGCTCTTTTGCTTCGGCAAATCCCGGTGAAAGCAAAACCGTGTCCGCCGACTTTTTAATTTTGGGGCAGGACGGGCAGTACTTTACCCAAAACAGCGGCAGTTTTACCACCACTTTGGCATCTTTGCCGCTGCTGGTCAGCCAGGAAGTAGCCAACTTAAACGGCAACGAGGTGGTTAAGCCCGGCGGCACCCTGACATTTAACATCAAATACCAGAATAATTCCAGCGTGGTGGCCAATGGGGTAAACATCATCTTAACTTTAAATTCCAAAGCGGTGGATTTTGGCACGGCGCAGGCCGAAGGCGGGCAGGTCAGCAATAACACGATTTTGTGGAACGCTTCCTCGGTGGCCAATTTAGGCAGTTTAAACCCCAATGATTCCGGCCAGCTGAATTTTTCCGTCAGATTGAAAAATCCGGCCACGCGCGATTCGTCCAAAAATTTAACCGTGGTCAGCGACATTAAAATTAAATCCAACGAGTATGATGCCTATTTTCCGGGCAATGAGCTGACTTTAAAAGTCGCCGGGCCGGTGAGTTTGACCTCGGCTTTAAATTACCAAAGCGGCCAGATGCCGCCCCAGGTCGGCAAGTCCACGCTCTATACCGCGGTTTTTACTTTAACCAACACCACCGACGATTTTACCGGCGGCACGTTGACGGCGTTCATCCCCCTGGGTGCCGGCGGATTCGTGGCCGGCAGCGTAAATTCCGCCGAAGCCGGCCGGGCGCAGTTTGACCCCTCCACCAACAAACTCACCTGGCAGGTCGGGCCCCTGCCCGCGCACAGCGGCCAGTTTAATGCCGCCCGGACCCTGCAGTTTGGCGTCAGGTTGTTGCCTTCGGCCTCCCAGGCCGGCACTAATCCCAGTTTAATTACCAATATCCAATTCAGCGCCACCGACACCTTTACCAACCAAACCGTCAGCGCCTCGGCCGACGACCTGACCACTTACAGCGCCTCGGGGCAAGCCGGCCAAAACGGCACGGTGCAGAATTAGGGGCAGACGAATAACTATTAACAATTTACGATTAACGATTAACATCGGCAATTGGGTGTAGGGGCTGGCCTTGGCCGCCCGAACGATGGCCAATCCTCATGAGGGATCTCATGAGATATCTCATGAGGAGAATCTATGGCGCAGAGGCGAACTTTATCCAATAGTGAAATAAGAAAGCTGTCTAAAGTCGCGGGCGGCAGTTCATTTGTTATCAGCTTGCCCATAGAATTTATCCGTAAGTTGGGCTGGAAAGCCAAGCAAAAGCTACGGGTAGACCTCAAGGCCCGGCATATCATTATCAAGGATTGGAAATAGACAGCTATTGACTTGTTGTCTGATTAAAAAACCGGGACTGGTGCATAGCTTGGTTGGTAACTAGTTAGATTTTCTTCCTCAAAAAGTAATGGATAGCATTCAATATCCGCCCGGCGTTTGCCGGGTTTTTGAGTCCCCGCATGGTCTTAAGTCTGGCATTAAGATGGCTGATGTAGCCTTCCAAGACATTGGTGGTTTTGGGGATGTCCCAAAGCTTTCGGTATTCCATAAAAGTGAAGGCCAAAGGCAAGGTCCTGATGAAACCGTTAATGGCATTTAATTCCACGTCTCCGCCTCCGGGCCACATGGCAAATACAACCCGGTCAAAATGTTTTAATCTTAAAGTTAACTGGTATTCATCGTTGGAGTCCAAAACCAGCTTGGCATACTTAACCCAATAGATATTTTCTTAAAACAATCTTTGGCCTCTTGGCGTGTATTCTCAAACCGGTCTTTAAATCCCGCAGCAGATGGATATGGCAGCGCTGATGGCGTTTGATGCCAAATGCCTTAAAGCGCTGAAAATGCCCGTTCCGCCGTCACTTACGACTACTTTGATCTCATAGCCAGCCACTTGAAGTTCTTTAAATATTTCTCTGTAGCCCCAAGTCGATTCGCCGCCCTTCCGATGACATCTGCCGATTAAACCGATAGCAGTATCGTAGGCCAAGAACTCACAGTAATTAATTCCTTTAACCGGTACGTGTTTGGCGTCAATGACCAGGACTTTGGAACAGCGGTTTAAGTTTTTTTTAAATGTTCGGCCGGAGTAGACATCGGTTTTAACTCTTTATGCAGGCCTCGCATCACCGTCGTGTGCAAACGATGGGACTTGGTGCCAATGCGCCTAAAAGTTGACCGGTCTAGTAAATACATACCGGTCTTTTTGTTTCTTTTCCTGCCCGCCTTAGGACCCTAAAACTTCTGTCGCAAGACTCACAAAATCTGCGCCTGCCACCCCACCTAACTAATTGTTTTCCACCGCAATATTTGCATACTGATTTCATAAACGAAATTGGTTAATGAAAAGCAAACAAAAAAGCCTGTATTAACAGGCTCATTTGTATTGTATCACCAACCGATTTATGCACCAGTCTCAAAAAACCCCGGACTGCCTGAGGTTTTTTCATAATTCCTAATTCATTATTCTTAATCCCATCATTACGGA